>NZ_JBWKOB010000006.1:0-474028 GCF_059415865.1 Roseateles sp. GW821-FHT09H10
CACTCCACCGCTAGCTGCCGTTCCCGACAAGCGCTGCGTTGTGATCAGCGAAGCCCACGACTGTAGCACAGGTTTTTGGGGGATCGCAAGACTTTCAGCGAATTCATTCAGACAAGAGCCTCCGCCCTGCAGCGAATCCCTACTGCTCTGTATAGGGAAGCTTGCCGCCCGGCTTGTTCCCTGCAGCTACCCGACCACGAGGAGCGGCCCTTGCGATCAGTGCACCGCAGCGCTGCGTTGTCCGATCAATTCCTTCTCGGCGGTCGCCTGCGGATCCTCGCTGTCCAGGATGTTCGGCAGGGCCAGCGCCAGGCGCTGTGCGTCGGCGCGCAAGATGCGCTGCTTGACTGCCGGGATCTGGGACGGGTGCATGGAGAAGCTGCGCAGCCCCATCGCCAACAGCAATTCGGTGAAAACGGGATCGCCTGCCATCTCGCCACAGACGCTGACGCCCTTGCCCGCCGCGCGCGCCTGCGCGATGGACTGGCTGATCAACTGCAGCACGGCCGGGTGCCAGGGGTCGTAGAGATGCGCGACCGCCTCATCGGCCCGGTCGATGGCCAGGGTGTACTGGATAAGGTCGTTGGTGCCGATGGAGACGAAGTCCACATGCCGCAGCAACAGCGGCAGCATCACGGCCGCCGCAGGAATCTCGATCATCACGCCCAGCTCGACGCGCGTGTAGGCATGGCCGGCATCGGTGAGCTGCTGCTGCACTTTGCGCACCGTCTCGACGATCTGCTTCACCTCGGACAGGTGGGCCACCATGGGGATCAGCAGCCTGACCTTGCCGAACGCGCTCGCTCTATATATGGCACGCAGTTGCTGGCGGAACATGCTGGGCTCGGCCAGGCTCCAGCGGATGGCCCGCAAGCCCATGGCCGGGTTCAACACATGCTCGTGGCGCAGCTCATTGACGGTCAGGCGGTCCAACGGCTTGTCGGCGCCGACGTCTACCGTGCGGATGGTGACCGGCATGCCCTTCATGGCCACCACGGCCGCCTTGTAGGCGGCGAACTGCTCGTCCTCGCTGGGCAGTTCGCCGTCGCGGTTCATGAACAGGAACTCGCTGCGGAACAGGCCGACCCCCGTGGCGCCTGACTCCACTGCGGCCTCCGCATCGGCCGGCATCTCGATGTTGGCGTGCAATTCAATGTGCTCGCCGTCCAGCGTGACCGCCGGCGTATGCCGCAACCGGCCGAGGCGCGCGCGTTCGAGCTCGCTCTGGCGCTGGCGGAAGCGGTACTCCTCCAGCACGATGGGCGAAGGGTTGACGATGACGGTGCCGGCGTCGCCATCGATGATGACCCAGTCGTCCTGCCTGATGAGGCGTGAAGCCTCGCGCGTGCCGACCACCGCCGGAATGTCCATGCTGCGCGCGACGATGGCCGTGTGAGAGGTCTTGCCGCCGATATCGGTGATGAACCCCCGGAAGACGCTGCGCTTGAACTGGATCATGTCGGCCGGAGCGATGTCCGCGGCTACCAGCAGCAGCGGATCCTCGCCGGCGAAATCTCGCGGCGTGACGGGCGTGGGCGTATCCCCCTGCTCTTCCGCCAGCGCCCGCAGCACCCGCTCGACGACCTGCTCCAGGTCGGCCTTGCGTTCGCGCAGATAGTCGTCCTCCATCTCGTCGAACTGGCGCGCCAGCACTTCGAGCTGGGCGGAGAGCGCCCATTCGGCGTTGTAGTGGCGGTCGACGATCCACTGGCTGGCGCTGCCGGTCAGGGCCTCGTCGTGCAGCAGCATCAGGTGCACGTCCAGCAGGGCGGCGAGTTCGTGCGGCGCGTCGTCGGGCAGCTCGGCCTTCAGCGTCTCCAGTTCCAGCACGACGGCATCCCGGGCACGCAGCAGGCGCGCGATTTCCGGCTGGACTTCATTGGGCGCCACGAAATAGTGGGCAACGTCGACGCGGCTGGAAGCAATCAGCACGGCCCGGCCAATCGCCACGCCGCGTGAGACCGCAATGCCGAACACCTGGAAACTCATCAGCACCCTCCGCAGATCAATCCCCAATGTAGCCTGAGCCGCAAGCCCCTCGCGTCATGGTTTTTTCATAGAGGCTTCACCGCGGCGTCAAACCGCCGGCCCAGCATGCCGGCATGAACCGCAGTCTGATCGTCACGCATGCGCTGTCGCATGCCCCCGTCCTGCCGCGCCTGGCGCGTACCCCCTCTCCCCGGTTCAGCGTGAGCTGGGCCAGCAGCGAAGCCGAGGTGCGAGAAGCCCAGGCCCTGCGCTATCAGGTCTTCGCCATCGAGATGGGCGCCCGCCTGCCCAGCCCCAAGGGCGCGCCGGCCGGCCTGGACATCGACCTCTTCGACGCCCATTGCGAACACCTGCTGGTGCGCACCGAAGGCGAAGACGGGGAGCCTGGCCCGGTCGTCGGCACCTACCGGGTGCTGACGCCATCCGCGGCGAAGCGCGCCGGTGGCTTCTACAGCGATACCGAGTTCGACCTGACACGCCTGCGCGGCATGCGCTCGCGCATCGCCGAGATCGGCCGCTCCTGCGTGCACGCCGACCATCGCAGCGGTGGCGCCATCATTGCGCTCTGGGGCGCGCTGGCCGAATTCATGGCGCGCAACGGATTGGACACCGTCATCGGCTGCGCCAGCGTCAGCATGCGCGATGGCGGGCATTTCGCGGCCAGTCTGTGGAAGCAGATCGCGGCAGACCACTTCGCGCCCATTGACTGCCAGGTGCGGCCCCGCCTGCCGCTGCCCATTGCTCACCTGCGCCAGGACCTGCAGGTGGAGCCGCCCGCCCTGATCCGCGGCTATCTGCGCTGCGGCGCGAGGCTGATGGGCGAGCCCGCCTGGGACCCCGACTTCAACACTGCCGACCTGCCATTGCTGCTGCGCACCGCCGACCTGCCGGCGCGCTTTCGCCGCCTGACCGGCGGCTGATCAGCTCACTGGCCTTCGCCGAACTTGTCGTTGACGAGGGCTGTGATCTGGTCCTGGGCGGCCTGTTCGTCGTCGCCGTCGGTCTCCAGCTCGACGGTCGCACCGATGCCGGCGGCCAGCATCATGACCCCCATGATGCTCTTGGCGTTCACGCGGCGGCCGTTGCGGCTCATATAGACCTCGCACTTGAAGCTGCCGGCCAGCTTGGTCAGCTTGGCCGAGGCGCGCGCGTGAAGACCCAGTTTGTTGCTGATGGTGAGGGTGGACTTGATCATTCGTCGGGGGACAAGGGAGGCGTGGCGACGATGCCGGTGTTGGCGCCCTGCATGGCGCGCCGTGCCAGCTCGGTCAAAGGCTTCTGACTGGCATAGCAGAGGGTGCGCCACAGCATGGGCACGCTGACGCCGGTCAGCACCTGCACCTGCTCGCCCGCCAGGCGCTGGGCGCCATTGCTGGGTGTGGCGCCAAAGACGTCGGTCAGCACCAGCCATTCGGACGGACCGGCCGGGGCCATCAGCGCGCGGGCCGCCGTCTCGACGTCCTCGGCACACATGCTGGTGTCGACGTCCAGCACGGTCAACGTCGGGGCGCAATCGGGAAAGGTGTGCTCGGCCACCTGCCGAAGCGCGGAGGCCAGCGGCGCATGGGCAATCACGAGCAGGTTGGGCATGCCGGGATGTTAGCGGGCGGCCTCGATGGCCAGCCCGGAACGGAAGTTCTCCCAAGCAGCCTTGTCGTCTTCTGCGGCCGTCATCAGCGCCTGATAGACACGCCCGCCATGGGCGAAGACGGCAACTCGCGAGACGCCGGCCGCGGTCGCCAGCCGGTATTCGGCGGCTTCGGGCAAAGGCGTCATGCCCGGCACTTGCAGGGCCTGGCCCGGCGGCAGGGGCTGGCCCAGCTTGGTCGCCAGCGCCTGAGGCATGGCCTTCAGGGCCGGACTGAGTTGGGTGGGATCCGGCAGATCGGCCCAGGACAGCGCAAACCGCTTGCCCGCTGCCTCGCACTGGGCCAGGCCCTTGTCCTGGCGCTGATCGACCTCGGGCTTGCAGGGAAAGAGGGCAACCGCTCCCGATCCGGCTGGCCGGGCCTCGCGCCAGTTCAGCGCTGGCTGGCAGGCCGCCAGCAGGGCGAGCATTAGGGCAAATCCGGCGGTCTTGCGGGAGGGCATGCCTGAATTATCGACAGCGGCCCGAGGACAATTCCGCAATGCAAGAAATGCCCTCTCTCCAAGCCCTGGCAGGCGTTCGCGTGCTGGACCTCTCCCGCGTGCTGGCCGGCCCCTGGTGCACCCAGACCCTGGCCGACCTCGGCGCCGACGTCATCAAGATCGAAAGACCCGGCAGCGGCGACGACACCCGCGCCTGGGGCCCGCCCTATCTGAAGGACGCCGACGGCCAGGACACCACCGAGGCCGCCTATTTCCTCGGCGCCAACCGCAACAAGCGCTCCCTCGCCGTGGACCTGTCCAAGCCGGAAGGCCAGGCCATCGTGCGCAAGCTGGCGGCCCAGGTCGACGTGCTGGTCGAGAACTTCAAGGTCGGCGACCTGGCCCGCTACGGCCTGGACGCGCAAAGCCTGCTGGCCGAGCATCCCGGCCTCGTCATCTGCTCCATCACCGGCTTCGGCCAGACCGGCCCCTATGCCGAGCGCGCCGGCTACGACTACGCCGTGCAGGGCATGGGCGGGCTGATGAGTGTGACCGGCGAGCGCGACGACCTGCCCGGCGGCGGCCCGCAGAAGGTGGGCGTCGCCGTGTCCGACCTCTTCACCGGCATGTATGCCACCGTCGCCATCCTGGCCGCGCTGCGTCACCGCGACGCCACCGGCCAGGGCCAGCTCATCGACATGGCCCTGCTGGACACCCAGCTCGCCATGCTGGCCAACCTGGGCAGCAACTACCTCTGCAGCGGCAAGGCGCCCGGTCGCATGGGCAATGCGCACCAGAACATCGTGCCCTACCAGGTGTTCGAGGCCAGCGACGGCCATCTGATCCTGGCCGTCGGCAACGACCGCCAGTTCGCCAAGTTCTGCGACATCGCCGGCCGGCCCGACTGGGCGACCGACCCGCGCTTCGCCACCAACTCGGAGCGGGTGCGCAACCGCGCCCTGCTGGTGCCCCAGCTGGAAGCAGCCGTCCGCCAACGGCCTCGCAACGACTGGCTGGCCGCCCTGGAGGCCGCCAAGGTGCCTTGTGGCTCGATCAACTCTATTGGGGAGGCGCTCTCCGACCCGCAGGCGCAAGCTCGCGGCGCCGTGGTTCCCATGCCCCACCCGCTGACCCCCGAACTGCGCCTCATCGCCAGCCCCATGAAGCTGTCCGGCACGCCCGTGCAGTACCGGCATGCGCCGCCGCTGTTGGGCCAACACAGCGACGAGTTGCTGCGAGAAGCCGGCTGTTCCGTGGAAGAAATCACAAGCTGGCGTAACAGCGGTGTCATTGCGTGAGGGCTAACCCACCCCCAAACCCAGGGTTTCCCCCTGGGTGAGGGATGGAGATACCCCTGCGCCGTCCGCAGCATGCGCTCACGCACCGAGGTGGGCCAACCACCTAGAACCATCCGCCTCGGGTCCGCAGTCACCGGGTCATGTCCACACCGCCTTCATCAGCGCCAGTCAATGCCGCCAACGATGTCACTCCTGAGCCGACGCCGGTCCAGTGGGCGGACATCGTCCAGCAGCTCGGTGCCGAGATCGCCGGGCCGCTGAGCGCCGCGCTCGAGCAGATCCAGAACCTCGCCAGCACCGGCCAGATCGACCGTCGCGGCCTGCGCCTGCTGCGCCGCAGCGTGGACGACGCCCGCACGGCCGGCATGTTGGGCCAACAGCTGTCCCGCCTAGCCTCCGGCCGCCTGCGCCTGAACCGCGAACGTCAGCACCTGACCCAGATGCTGCGCAGCGTGCTGGCGCAGCGCAGCCGCGAGACGCAAGCCCGCGGCGTGCAGGTGCGCCAGTCGCTGAAGCCGGTGGAGATCTGGGCCGACGGCGCCCTGCTCTTCGGCCTGATCAACGCGCTGATGGACTGGGCGCTGGCCAACACGCACTCCTCGGTCGACCTGCGCCTGGATCTGACGCCCTGGCCGGTCAAGGCACGCCTGAGCTGCCGTTTCGCCCACCGCTCACTGGAGCTGCTCGGCGATGAGGCCGACCCGAGCGCCCCCACGCCCGGCCTGGACTCCCTGGCCTGGCGCCTGCTGGAGCAGACCGCCATCACCCTGGGCGTGCTGCCGCTGCGCGAGCAGGAGGCCGGCATCACCCTGTTGACGCTGGAATTCAACCAGCTGGCACCCGAGGAGGCGCCGCCGCCGGACAGCACCCATGCCAAGCTGGAGGCCGAGGCCGAACGCATGGGCGGCAATTCTCGGCCGCTGGCGGGCTGCCAGCTGCTGATCGTGTCGGCCCACCGCGACATGCGCACCGAGGCCCAGGCCGCCGTGCGCCACATGGGCATGCTGGTCGATGTCGTCGGCAGCGTGGCCGAGGCCGAGCAGTTCTGCCGCGAAGGCCTGCCCCACGCCATGCTGTTCGACGCGGCCCAGATGAGCGAGCCCCTGCTGCAGCTCATCGCCGGCGTCATGCGCGATGCGCCGGACTTCGCCTTCGTCGAGATGTTCGACGGCGAGCACCGCACCCAGCTGTCCACCGCCACCGGCGACGGCGTGGCGCGCATCTCGCGCCGCCACCTGCCCGACGCCCTGCCCTCGCTGCTGATGTTCGAGCTGGCCAAGAGGATTTAGCGGCTTCTCTAGAATCCGCGCCATGCTGTCCCGCCGAGCCCTTGCTGCTGCCCTGGTTTGCGTCGCCGCCTTGACGGGCTGTGCCCGCGAACAGGCCCCCGCCGTCGACTACGTGCTGCTGAACGGCCAGAAGGCCAGCTCGCGGGACTGGAACGGCAAGGTCATGCTGGTGAACTTCTGGGCCACCAGCTGCGCGACCTGCGTGAAGGAGATGCCGCAGATCGTCGCCACCCACGACAAATTCAAGGCCCGCGGCCTGGACACCGTGGCCGTGGCCATGAGCTACGACCCGCCGGCCTTCGTGTCCAAGTTCGCCGAGACGCGCAAGCTGCCCTTCGGCGTGGCCATCGACAACACCGGCAGCGTCGCCCAGGCCTTCGGCCCGGTGCAGATGACGCCGACGACTTTCCTCATCAACAAGCGCGGCGAGATCGTCAAGCGCTATGTCGGCGAACCCGATTTCGCCGCCCTGCACGGCCTCATCGAGAAGCTGCTGGCCGAGACCTGAGCACGTTATGGGAGCTGCACAAGCTCTCATGGGCGCGACGACTGCCGGACGCCGACACTGGCGCGATGCGAATCCAGACCCTGACCGCCCTGGCCGCCGCACTGCTGCTGGCCGCATGCGCCCATCAACCGCCGGCGCCAGCGGCGCCACAAGTCCTGCCGACGACCGCTCAGCTGGACGCCGCCCGCCGCGCCGGGCTGGACGCGCCACAGCTCACCCGCCTGCTGAACAAGCCGCTGTACCAGATGCAGCCCGCCGAGGTCGGCCCCTACCTGGCCTGGCAGCAGCTGGACCAGCCTGATCTGCGCAAGCGCATCGCCGCCATTGCACGCAAGAACATCGGCCAGCCCTATGAGCTCTTCCTGCTGGGCGAGTTCCCCTACGAGACCTACGACACCCAGCCGCTGTTCAGCCTGGCCAAGAGCGACTGCGTCGTGTTCGCCGAGCACACCTACGCGATGGCGCTGAGCGCGTCGTGGGAGGAGTTCTTCTGGGTGTTGCAACGCATCCGCTACCGCGACGGCGTCATCGGCACGGCCACGCGCAACCACTACACCGAAGCGGACTGGAATGTCGCCAACAGCTGGCTGGTGACCGACGTGACCCGCACGCTGGGCGCGCCGACGCTGCCCTATCACCAGCGCATCGACCGCCAGGCCTTCCTGCTCAAGCAGTTCAAGATCCAGCGCGACATCGCGGTGCAGCCCTTCGACGACGTCTACATCGCCAAGCAGGACGTGGCCGCCATCGAGGCCGAGCTGCAGGACGGCGACTTCGTCAACGTCATCTCGGGCCGCAACGGCAACCACTACGCCTCGCACGTCGGGCTCATCGTCACCGGCGCCGACGGCTCGCGCCGCCTGCTGCATTCAGCGGAGCCGCGGGTGAGGGAAGAGACCTTGCAGGCCTTCATCGCCCGCATGGCCGAGCGCGATGCGCGCCAGGCCGGCCAGAACAAGCCGACGCTGTCGGGCTTCAAGTTCCTGCGGTTGAACGACGCGCCCCAGGCGCCACCGATGGCGCCACAGCCGCGCCCCTCGCGGCCCGCCGTCCTCGGCTGATCAGGCCGCCGTCGGATTCAGCACGCCGTGGGCCTGCTGGTCCGCGTGGTAGCTGGAGCGCACCATGGCGCCGACGGCCGCGTGCGTGAAGCCCAGTTCGTAGGCTTCCTTCTCGAACTGCTTGAAGGCGTCCGGCGTCACATAGCGGCGCACCGGCAGGTGGTGGCCGGACGGGGCCAGGTACTGGCCGATGGTGATCATGTCGATGTTGTGCGCGCGCATGTCACGCATGACCTGGCGGATCTCGTCGTCCGTCTCGCCCAGGCCGACCATGATGCCGCTCTTGGTCGGCACGCCCGGCACTTCTTCCTTGAAGCGCTTCAGCAGATTCAGGCTGAACTCGTAGTCCGAGCCCGGGCGCGCTTCCTTGTACAGGCGCGGCGCGGTCTCGAGGTTGTGGTTCATCACGTCCGGCGGCGCGGCCTTCAGGATGTTCAGCGCGCGGTCGGCGCGGCCGCGGAAGTCGGGCACCAGCACTTCGATCTGCGTCATCGGCGACAGCTCGCGCGTCTTGGTAATGCACTCGGCGAAGTGGGCCGCGCCACCGTCCTTCAGGTCGTCGCGGTCGACGCTGGTGATGACGACGTACTTGAGCTTCAGGGCCGCAATCGTCTTGGCCAGGTTCAGTGGCTCGTCGACGTCCAGCGGGTCGGGCCGGCCATGGCCGACGTCGCAGAAGGGGCAGCGGCGGGTGCACTTGTCACCCATGATCATGAAGGTGGCCGTGCCCTTGCCGAAGCATTCGCCGATATTGGGGCAGCTGGCCTCCTCGCAGACGGTGTGCAGCTTGTGCTCGCGCAGGATCTGCTTGATCTCGTAGAAGCGGGTGCTCGGCGAGCCGGCCTTGACGCGGATCCAGTCGGGCTTCTTCAGCACCTCGGCCGGCACGATCTTGATCGGGATGCGCGAGGTCTTGGCCTCGGCCTTTTGCTTGATCGTCGGGTCGTAGGTCGTCGTGTCGGACATGGTCAGGGCGTCTTGACTTCGAATTGAGCCGAGAGTCGCTCGGCGAGCCGGCCGGCCGCGGTCGGCCAGTCGGTGAAAACCCCGAGTTTATCGAGAGACGTGGTTTCCAGCCCTTCGTATCCGCACGGGTTGATGCGAAGAAAGGGTTCCAGGTCCATGTTCACGTTCAGCGCGAGGCCGTGATAGGTGCAGTGGCGGCTGACCTTGATACCCAGAGCCGCCACCTTGGCCAAGCCCGCGAACCCCTGCATCGGTCCGGTGAGCGCCGCATGGCTGCCAGGGTCGGCCGGGCGCACATAGATGCCCGGCGCGCCGCCGACGCGCAGGCCGGTCACGCCATAGCTGTCCAGGGTCTGGATCAGGGCCGTCTCCAGCCGGAACACGTATTCCTTGACGAAGATGCCCTGGCGCCGCAGGTCGATCAGCGGATAGGCGGTGATCTGGCCGGGGCCGTGATACGTCACCTGACCGCCGCGTTCGGTCGGCACGACAGGGATATCGCCGGGCAGCAGCAGATGCTCCGGTTTGCCGGCGATACCTTGCGTGAAAGTGGGCGGATGCTCACACAGCCAGAGCTCGTCGGGCGTGTCCGCGTCGCGCGCCGCCGTGAAGGCACGCATGGCCTCCAGCGTGGGCAGGTATTCGACCCGCCCGAGAGTCTTGACGATCATGCGGGCATCATAGGCAGGCGCTGTAAGCCTTCGCTTGCCCGAGCCGACTCGACCCGATGAAGACTCCACTGATTGCCACCCTGCTGCTTGCCGCCTCGCTGGTGCACGCCGCCACCTTGTCCGACGCGCTGACCGCCTATGACGAGGGCAACCTGAAAGCCGCGGCCAAGGGCTTTGCGGATTCCGCCAAACGCGGCGAGGCCCTGGGCCAGTTCAATCTCGCCATGATGAATCTGCGCAAGGAAGTGCCCGGCGCCAGCGACGCCAAGGCCTGGCAGCTGCTGCAGCGCGCGGCGGCTCAAAAACTGGCCCTGGCCGAGAACGCGCTGGGCGAGATGATCGAGCAGGGCCGCCACGGCAAGCCCGACCCCAAGGCCGCCTGCGGTTGGTTCGAGCGCGCCGCCGAACAGGGCAATGGCGACGGCGCGCTGGCGACCGCCACCTGCTACTTCCTCGGCCGCGGCCGCGGCCAGGACATGGCCCAGGCGCACCGCTGGTATCTGGAGGCCGCCAAGGCCGGCGACGTCGGCGCCCAGTACATCGTCGCGTCGATGTTCGAGACCGGCTCCGGCGTGGAGGCCGATGCACGGCTCGCGCGCTATTGGTACGACGTGGCCGCCAGGAACGGCGACGACGCCGCCAAGGCCAAGCTCAAGGCCTTGCAGGCCGCCGAGGCGTCGACCTGATCAGAGCACGACCTTGACCATGGGGTGCGTGGTCAGGGTGCGGTAGATCTCGTCGAGCTGCTCGCGGCTGGTGGCCGTGATCGTGATGGTCAGGCCGAGGTAGTTGCCGCCCTTGCTCGGGCGCTGCTCGATGGTGGACGCGTCGAAGGCCGGGTCGAACTGGCGGGCGACATGGGCGATGGCGTCGACGAAGCCCTCGACATGGGCGCCCATGACCTTGATGGGGAACTGCGACGGGTATTCGATCAGCGACTGCTCGGGCGGGATGTCGGGCGGCGTGTTCATGGCGACCTCACTTGATCCACAGACGCAGCGAGTCCCAGGCGCGGCCGATCAGGCCGGCGCCGGGCACGGCTTCCTGCACGATCAGCGGCACCTCGGCCACCGGCGCGCCGGCCGTCGTCGTCACGCGCAGAGTACCGACGCGCTGGCCCTTGGCCAGCGGCGCGACCAGTGGATCGGTGCGCTCGACTTGCGTCTGCAGCTTGCTGCCGTCGCCGCGCGGCACGGCGACGAAGATGGCGTCGGCGGCGCCGAGCTTGGCTTCCTTGGCCTCGCCCTTCCAGACCGGCACCGTGGCGATGGCCTTGCCGGCGTCGAAGATCTTGACCGCGTCGAAGGCCGTGTAGCCCCAGTTCAGCAGCTTCTGGCTTTCGCTGGCGCGGGCTTCCTTGGACGAGGTGCCCATGACGACGGACAGCAGGCGGCGCTTGCCGTTGGGGAAGTCGCGGTTGGCGCTGGACACCAGGCAGTAGCCGGCGGCCTCGGTGTAGCCGGTCTTCATGCCGTCCACCGTCGGGTCGCGGCGCAGCAGCAGGTTGCGGTTGTCCTGGCGGATCTTGTTGAAGGTGTAGTCGCGCTGCGAGTAGTAGGCGTAGTACTCGGGGAAGTCCGTGATGATGTGGGCGGCCACCGTCGCGATGTCGCGGGCGCTGGCCTTGTGGCCGGGCTCGGACATGCCGGTCACGTTCCTGAACTCGGTGTTTTTCAGGCCCCAGGCCTGGGCCTGGCGGTTCATCAGCTGCACGAAGTTCTCGACCGAGCCGGCCGCGCCTTCGGCCAGGGCCACGGCGGCGTCATTGCCGCTCTGGATGATGAGGCCGCGCAGCAGCTCGTCGACCTTGGGCGTCATCGTCGTGTCGATGAACATCAGCGAAGGGTCGCCCTTGCGCTCGTCCCAGGCGCGCTTGGAGACGGTCAGGGTCTGCTCCAGCGTCAGCTTCTTCTCCTTCAGCGCGCTGAAGACGACGTAGGCCGTCATCAACTTGGTGAGGGAAGCCGGATCCTGGGCGGTGTCGGCGTCGCGCTCGGCCAGGGTCTTGTGCGTCGTCAGGTCGATCAGGACGTAGTTGCGCGCGGCGAGCTCGGGGGGCTGGGGCGCCTGGGCATGAGCGGTCAGGCTGGATGCCGCCAGGACGGCGGTGAGGAAGGAAGCAAGCAGTCGTTTCATCGGATGGCGTCAGGCGCGGAGCTCAGATCTTTGTGGGATCAAAGGCCCGCACCACGAGGGACTTGAGCAGCGGCAGCTGCCCGTGGAAGAAGTGGCCGACACCGGGCACGACGGTGACGGGCAGGCTTTGCGGCCGCGCCCAGTCGAGCACGGCGGCGAGGGGCACAACGTCGTCGACCTCGCCGTGGATGACCACGGTGTCGGCCGGCACGGCGGCGGTATCGAAGCGGCTGGTCGCGGGGCCCACCAGCACGAGGCGGCGGGCCGGCGTGGCCAGGCGCTGGGCGGCGCGCGAGGCGACATAGCCGCCGAAGGAGAAGCCGGACAGGATCAGGGCCTCGCCGGGCGGCAGCACGGCGTCCAGCACGGCGAGGGCGTCATCGACCTCGCCACGGCCTTCGTCCCAGCCGCCTTCGGATTGGCCGATGCCGCGGAAGTTGAAGCGCACGGCGCGCCAGCCGAGCTGGATGAAGGCACGTGCCAGGGTCTGGACGACCTTGTTGTCCATGGTCCCGCCCTGGGTCGGGTTGGGATGGCAGATCAGGGCCGTGCCGACCGGCGCGGCGCCTGAATCGGAACCAGGCGGCAGGTCGACGGCGACCTCGATCTGGCCGGCCGGACCGGGCACGAGGCGCTTCTCGGTCTGGGAATTCATCGGCCGACGGAGTCCGGCAGCACCAGGCGCTCGACGACCTTGCCGTCGCGCAGATGGCTTTCGACGATCTCGTCGATGTCGCTCTGGTCGACCCAGGAATACCAGACGGCTTCCGGATAGACGACAGCGACTGGCCCGCCGGCGCAGCGGTCCAGGCAACCCGCCTTGTTGACCCGCACGCCGCCCTTGCCGGCCAGGCCAAGCTGCTTGACGCGGGACTTGCAGTGGTCGAAGCCGCCTTGCGCGTCATGGTCGGCGCAGCTGGCCTCGCCGTTGGTGCGCTGGTTCAGGCAGAAGAAGACGTGGCGCTCGTAGTAACTCATCGCCGGCGATTGTCTCACTGGGGTTTTTGCACCAGGCGCGCCGCGAGCCAGATGAGTGCAACGAAAGGCCACGTCCACGCCACCCAGCGCGTCAGCCCATAGAGGTTGACGAAGCGGCCATGCTCCCAGGCCTGCATGTTCAGCGTCAGATAGGGGTCGCTGGGCGCGATGCTGATCAGGCCGATGAGGGCGCACAGCACGAAGAGGCCGAGGGCGGCGGCCACGCGCGACGGCAGCAGGCAGGCCAGCAGGCCCAGCACGACGCCCAGGCCCACGCCGGGCCGGGTCGCGTCGCTGAGCCAGGCCCAGGCATGGTCGGGCCCGAAGGCCATGGCCGTCGACGTCGCGGTGCCCAGCAGCCCGAGCAGCACGGCGCCGCCGGCCAGCGCCAGGCGGCGCAGGCCCGGGCGGGCGACGGTGATCATCAGCAGCACCGGCGCCAGCAGGCCCAGGCCGATGGCCAGCGCCTCCAGGCCCGGCGGCAGTTCGTGCTCGATGGTGACGGAGTCGCCCCAGTTCAGCGCCCAGGGCGTGCCGGCCAGGGCGTCCAGCAGCATCTCCCGCCACCAGGGCAGCCACTGGCCGAGGCCGAAGGGCAGGGGCGTCGGATACAGCAGGGCCAGGGGCCACAGCGCGAGCAGGGCCAGGGCCGGCGCGCTGCTGGCGCCGAACCAGTGATCGCGCACGTCTTCCCAGCGCTCCAGGCCGCCGAGGGCGCTGAGCACCAGGCACAGCGCCGCGCCCAGCGTGCTGCCGACGGAGTTGAGCGCCCAGTCCGACAGCGAGGGCACCCGTCCGGGCACGAAGAACTGCAGCGTCTCCATCGCGAACGACAGCAGCGGCCCGGGCAGCAGGCCGAGCAGCAGCCCGCCGCGCAGCCCCCAGCCCGAGCGCATCGCCGCCGCGAAGCCGAGCAGGCCCAGCGGGATGTAGCCGATCAGGTTGGCTTCGACATCGAAGGCCCAGAAGCGCGGCGGCCACGGCAGGCTGAACAGCCAGGGCAGGCCCATGCCCGGCGGCCAGCGCCAGGGCCAGAAAGGGTAGAGGCTGGCGTAGACGACCAGGCCCATATGGGCCAGCAGCAGCCAGGTCGCGGAGCTTTGACGGCGACGCACGGCCGGCCTCGTCAGAAAGGCTTGACCGTCACCAGCACGACGATGGCGGCGAACAGCAGCACGGCGGTCTCGTTGTAGACCCGGAACCAGCGGTGGCTGCGCTTGTTGGACAGCTCCTCGAAGCTGCGCAGCAGGCGCCGGTTCATGTGGTGGTAGCCGATGGCGCCGACGACCAGCAGCATCTTGGCGTGCAGCCAGTAGCTGCCGGCGAAGCGGCTCACGCCCCAGCCGACCAGCACCCAGACGCCCAGCAGCAGGGCCACACCCATCAGGATGCTGCTGAAGCGGTGCAGCTTGTGCGCCATCAGCAGCAGGCGCTCGCGTTCGGCATGGCTGTCGGCCGCCACCATGGCCAGGTTCACGAAGATGCGCGGCAGATAGAACAGACCGGCAAACCAGGCGGCAACGAAGACGATATGGAAGGCTTTGACCCAGAGCATGCCGTCATTATGGGCAGCCCCTCGTCGCCGACGCCGAATGCAGCGTGAGCCCGCAGGGCTCCATCGGCTTCAGGGCATCGCACCGCGAGACGCATGCCCTGTGACGACAAAAAAAAGCCCCGGTTCAAGACCGGGGCCGAGAAAGCCTTATCGCTGTCATCACGCTAAGGCTCCTGCTCAGGGAGGAAAAGCAGGGAACGACCACCTTGCGGCTATCATTCGCGAACCAGTTTAGCGCGCTTGAGCGGCGACGTCAGGAATAAATGACGTCCGGATGTGTCAACCATCACGCGCCGGGCCGCACCCCCCGCAGCCTGAGGATTTGACTTGGCCCGCTCCGTTTTTCCCTCCTCCGCCTTCCCCGCGGCACGCCCGCGTCGCCTGCGTCGCGACGCCTTCACTCGGGCTCTCGTGCGCGAGCATTCGCTGAGCGCCAGCGACCTCATCCTGCCGGTCTTCATCCATGAAGGCGAGAACCGCCTGGACGCCGTCGCCTCCATGCCCGGCGTGTCGCGCCAGAGCCTGGATCACCTGCTGCGCACGGCCGAGCAATGCGTCGAACTCGGCGTGCCGGTCATGGCCCTGTTCCCCGTCATCGATGCCTCGCTGAAGACGCCCGACGGTGCCGAAGCGCTGAACCCGAACGGCCTCGTGCCGCGCGCCGTGCGCGAGGTAAAAAAACATTTCCCGCAGCTCGGCCTGCTGACCGATGTGGCCCTGGACCCCTTCACCAGCCATGGCCAGGACGGCGTCATCGACGAGACCGGCTACATCATCAATGACGCGACGGTGGAGATCCTGGCACGGCAGGCCCGGGTGCAGGCCGACGCTGGCGTCGACATCGTCGCGCCCAGCGACATGATGGACGGCCGCATCGGCGCCATCCGCCAGGCGCTGGAGGCCGCTGGCCACATTCACACGCGCATCATGGCCTACAGCGCCAAATACGCCAGCAGCTTCTACGGCCCCTTCCGCGACGCCGTGGGCTCGGCTGCCAACCTCGGCAAGGCGGACAAGAAGACCTACCAGATGGACCCCGGCAACAGCGACGAAGCCCTGCGCGAAGTGGCCCTGGACCTGGCCGAGGGGGCCGACATGGTCATGGTCAAGCCCGGCATGCCTTACCTGGACATCGTGCGCCGCGTGAAGGACGAGTTCCGCGTGCCGACCTTCGCCTACCAGGTCAGCGGCGAGTACGCCATGGTCAAGGCCGCCGCGGCCAACGGCTGGCTGGACCACGACGCCGTCATGATGGAGTCGCTGCTGGCCTTCAAGCGCGCGGGCGCCGACGGCGTGCTGAGCTACTTCGCGCTGGACGCCGCCCGGCTGCTGAAGAAGGGCTGAACCCGTGCGGGTCTTCCACATCCTGCCGGACAGCTTCCAGGAGCTGTCCGCCCTGCCCGACAGCCTGCCGGAACGCGGCTTCCTGTGGCTGGGCTACGGCCGGCGCGAGTTCGAGGTCGGCGAGGCCACCGCCCAGCAGGCGCTGGCGCGCTGGGGCTGCGGCAATATCGTCGACCTGCATGTCTCCGACCTGATCAACAACCAGCTGCCCTCGCACTTCGACTACACGTCCTGGTACGACATGCTGGTGTTCCGCCGCCTGGCCGCGGCGCCGGGCAGCCAGGACCTGTTCGTCGATGACGAGCACGGCACGCTGGCCTCGGCCCAGCGCGCGCTGCGCGCCATCGACACCAGCCCCGTCGGCTTCGCCGTCTTCGACCGCGTGCTGGTCACCGTGCATCCGACCGACTGCCAGGTACGCGAGTTCTTCGCCCAGAAGCTGGACCGCCTCATCGAAGGCCGCGAGAAGGCCCCCACGCGCGGCAGCGCCCGCCTGCCGGCCAGCCCGGCCGACCTGATGCTGCGCATGGTCAACCACATGGTGGACAGCTATCTGGAACTGCGCCGCCTGCTGACCCGCCAGCTCGGCACGCTGCAGCGCGTGCTGCTGGACCAGAGCAGCGAGTTCGACGACTGGCCACTGCTGCTGGAAAGCCGCGACGCCCTGCACCGCCTGGAGGACACCTGCGAGGACCAGCGCGCAGCCATCCAGGAGTGGATCGATGCGCTGGACGAATGGCCGGCCGACGGCGACGCCCAGGTCACGCGCGAGCGGGAGCTGCTGCGGGTCAGGTCACGCGATGTGCTCGAGCACGTGGAGCGGGTGCTGACCCATGTGCGCCGGCTCGAGTCTTCGGCCGAATCGGCGGTGCAGATGCATTTCAGCGCCTTGGGCCACCGCACCAACAGCATCATGCGCACGCTGACGGTGCTGACGGCCATCTTCCTGCCGCTGAACCTCATCACCGGCATCTTCGGCATGAACTTCGAGTGGATGCCGCTGATCAAGAATCCCAACGGTTTCTGGGAGGCCGCGCTGTTGATCCTGGCCTTGGCGCTGGGGCTGTGGGCCCTGTTCCGCCGCAAGCGCTATCTGAGCAGCAGCCGTTAGCGCAGGCGGCGGCGTGCCACCGTCAGGATGACGCCCAGGCCGGCGAGCAGCAGGGCATAGGTCTCGGGCTCAGGAACCGCCGTGGTGGCGATGACATTGGAGCTGCCGCGCAGGCAGGCACCACCGCCCGGGCATTCGGACGGGTAGAGAGGCTGCAGCGCCGTGAACGAAGAGCCCTGCTGAACATCGGCCGCGCCGCCGCCGAAGGTCGCGGCAATGCCATTGGTGTTGAAGTAGGCATTGGCCGTGCCACCGGCCGCCGTGTCGACATCCATCAGGCCGGTGCTGAAACCCGTCGGGCTGGTGGTGCCGATGCCGACGCCGGTCGCGATGAAGGTGTTGCCGCTGGCATCGACCGCATGGCCCTTCAGCGCCAGCAGCAGGGTGCCGTTGCTCGCCTCGGCCAGGTCGCCGGCCGAGCCGCCGGCATTCAGCGTCGTGAAGTCGTTGTCGGCGCCGAAGCCCGCATAGACCTTGAGCCAGCCCCCGCTGAAGCGGACCTCGCTGGAGCTGATGGATGCCACCGTGTAGCCGCCGAAGACATAGGTCAGCTCGCAGCCGGAGCACAGGCTGGACACGGCAAGGGAGTTGATGGAGTCGATCTTGCCGTAGCCGCTCAGGGTGTCGCCGAGTCCCAGCGGCACGTTCTGGTAGGTCTGGGTGGCCGCGAAGATCTCGCCCAGCGGAATGTCCACCCCGGAGATGACCACGGCATGCGACGCGCTCGCTGCGACGAGGCTGGCTGCGGCAGCAGCGTGGCGGAACAGCTTCAGCATGAGAGGCTCCCGGCGATGGCGACCGAAAGCACAAACATACTCGCCGGCCCCCGGGGCTGTCCACTGCGGCAGCCCCCTAGGACGGTGAGGCTCAGCGCGCGTAGGGGTTGCTGAACCCCAGCGCCGCCAGGATCTCGGCCTCGCGCGCCTCCATGGCCTCGGCCTCGTCGTCTTCCTCGTGGTCATAGCCCTGGGCGTGCAGGGTGCCGTGCACCAGCATGTGGGCGTAATGGTCGAGCAGCGCGATGCCCATCTCGGCCGCCTCCTTCTCCACGATCTCGGCGCAGATGACGAGGTCGGCGCCGACGACGGGCTCGTGGGCGTAGTCGAAGGTCAGCACATTGGTCGCGTAGTCCTTGCCGCGGAAGTCACGGTTCAGGGTGCGCCCCTCCTCGGCATCGACGATGCGCACGGCAATCTCGCCGGGCAGCTCCAGCGCGGCACGGATGAAGCGCTGCACCTTGTGGCGGGGCAGCACCGCCCGGTGGCGCGGGTCGGCGAATTGCAGGGACAGGCTCAGTTCAGGTTGGCTCATGCTTCACGCGCCTCACCTCAGTTCAGGTTGGCTCATGCTTCACGCGCCTCACGTTTGGCACGCGCCTCATAGGCCTCGACGATGCGCGCCACCAGCGGGTGGCGCACGACGTCGGCGCTGGTGAAGCGCGTCATCGCGATGCCCTTGACCTTGGCCAGCACATGCTCGGCATCGATGAGGCCGGACTGCACGCCGCGCGGCAGGTCGATCTGGCTGGTGTCGCCGGTGACGACGCAGCGGCTGCCGAAGCCGATGCGGGTCAGGAACATCTTCATCTGCTCGGGCGTCGTGTTCTGGGCCTCGTCGAGGATGACGAAGGCGTGGTTGAGGGTGCGGCCGCGCATGAAGGCCAGCGGCGCCACCTCCAGCTGGCCCTTCTCGAAGGCCTTGGTGACGCGGTCGAAGCCCAGCAGGTCGTAGAGGGCGTCGTACAACGGGCGCAGATAGGGATCGACCTTCTGCGTCAGGTCGCCGGGCAGGAAGCCCAGGCGCTCGCCGGCCTCGACGGCCGGGCGGGTCAGGATGATGCGCTGCACCGTCGAGCGCTCCAGCGCGTCCACCGCGCAGGCGACGGCCAGGAAGGTCTTGCCGGTGCCGGCCGGGCCGAGGCCGAGGGTGATGTCGTGCGACAGGATCTGCTGCAGATACTGGTGCTGGCGCGGCGTGCGGGCCGACAGGTCGGCGCGACGGGTGCGCAGCACCAGCGGACCGTCCTCGCCCGGTTGCGGCGCGGCCTGGGCCACCGGCGCCTTGGCTTCGACCAGGGCCAGCTGCAGGGTCTCCGCCGACAGCGGCCGCCTGGCGCGCTCGTACAGGCCCTCCAACAGGCCCTGCACGCGCTCGGCCGCCGCCTTGGCGCCGTTGACGCGGAACTCGCCATCGCGGCGCGCGATCTTCACGCCGAAGGCCGCCTCGATTTCGCGCAGATGAGCGTCCAGGCTGCCGCAGACGCGGGCCAGGCGCGTGTTGTCGACCGGTTCGAAGGAAAAGCGCAGGATCACGATGACTGGAAGGAAGTGGCCGCGGATTGTCGCCGCCCGCGTGCAAAGAGGCGCCTCTCTGGTGCATTCCCGCCCCGTGGCTGGCAGGCGCTCACGCACAATGCCGGCCCATGACGTCACCGATCGCGCCGAGGGCCTCCAGGGCTCGGCGCCTGCCCCTTTTTCTGCTGCTGTCCGCCACCCTGCTCTGCCCGGCCGCCGTCCAGGCCCAGGCACTCGCGGGGCCGGACTGGACGGCCACGGTGCGCGGCTGGGTGGCCGCCATGCTGGCCCTGATGGCCACCGTCGTCGGCCTGGTCTCCAGCCTGCACCACCGTGAGCGCCCCGCCAGCTTCCTCATCGGCATGATGCTGAGCTGGGTCGTGCTGCGCGCCGCCGCCGCGCCCGGCGCCGCGGGACTGAGGCCGCTGCTGCTGACCCTGCTGGTGCTGTGCGGCGTGCAATACCTGCTGCGGCAGATGAACTGGAAGCGCAGCTGGATCGACCATGCCCTGCTGATCCAGTGCCTGATCGTGCCGGCCAGCCTGCTGCTGACGGGCGGCCAGATCGGCATCCTCGGCTCCATCTGGCAGGCCGTGCTGAGCCTGGAACTGGTGGCCGCCATGGGCTGGGCGCTGTGGCTGCGCCGCGAGCGGCTGAAGGCCGGCGCCGACGAGGCCCAGTCGCGCGAGTTCATGCTGATGGCCGCCCTGCTGCTGCCCACCATGGCGGCACTGGTCGCCGAGCGGCTGCTGGCCGCCACCAGCGATGCCCTGTGGGCGACCGCCGCACCATGGCTGAACCTGATGCTGCCGATGCTGATGCTGGGGCTGGGACTGCAGCTGGTGAACAGCGTGGCCCATGCGCGGGTGGACGCCGAGAAGCGCATCGCCGCGATCGAGCAGCGCATGAACGAGCGCATCGCCGAGGTCGAGCGCAGCCACAGCCAGCTCGCCGAGCAGAAGCTCGAGCAGGTGACGGAGCGCGAGCGCAAGCGCATCGCAGCCGACCTGCACGACGACCTCGGCGCCAAGCTGCTGACCATCGTGCACACCAGCGAGTCCGACCGCATCTCCACGCTGGCCCGCGAGGCGCTGGAGGAGATGCGGCTGTCAGTGCGCGGCCTGACCGGCAAGCCGGTGCACCTCATCGACGCGCTGGGCGACTGGCGGGCGGAGGTCGTGATGCGGCTGGGCCAGGCGAACATCCTGGCGGAATGGAAATCGCCTGCGGACGAGATCGAGCACACCTTCCAGGCCCGCTCCTATGTGCAGACGACCCGCATCCTGCGCGAGTCCGTCTCCAACATCATCAAGCACAGCGGCGCCACCCATGCGACCATCTCCAGTGCCGTCCAGGAGGGTGATTTCATCCTGACCATCCAGGACAACGGCCAGGGCATTCCCTCCGAACTGGACGGAAGGTTGGACAGAGGCCACGGCATGGCGAGCATGAAGTCACGCGCCAAGCAGATGCATGGCCAATGCCTGGTTGAATCCGGCCCTGGCTGGGGTACTGTGATCCGTCTGACCATCCCGCTGTGATTTCGCTCTAGATTTCCGAGGCTCCCCATGAACCACATCCTGCTGCTCGAAGACATCCCGGAGATCCGCGCCTGGCTCAAGGCCCTGGTCAAGCAGGTGTTCGCCAACGCCCAGATTACCGAGTGCTCGCGCGTCCAGGACGCCCTGGCCCTGGTCAACGGCCAGCGCTTCACGCTGGCCCTGCTCGACCTGGGCCTGCCCGACGGCTCCGGCGTCGAGGTCATCGCGGCGCTGCGCGAGAAGCAGCCCGAAGTGCAGTCGGTCATCGTCACCATCCACGACGACGACGAACACCTCTTCCCCGCCCTGCAGGCCGGCGCCTTCGGCTATCTGCTGAAGGAGCAGTCGCGCGAGCTGCTGGTCGAACAGCTGCAGCGCATGAGCCAGGGCGAACCGCCGCTGTCGCCGTCCATCGCACGCAAGGTCATCGCCTATTTCGCCGCCCAGGCCAAGCCGAGCTCGCAGGCCCTGCTGCACGAGGTGTCGCTGACCGACCGCGAGACCGAAGTGCTGCTGCGCGTGGCCAAGGGCTTCACGCTGCCGGAGATCGGCGTACAGCTGGGCCTGTCGCGCCACACCATCGCCGACTATGTGAAGCAGATCTACCGCAAGCTCAATGTGAGCTCGCGCGCCGAGGCGGCGCTGGAAGCCCAGCGCCTGGGTTTGTTCGGTCGAAACTAATGGCTTGGGGATGGCCCTGTGCGCGCAGCGCGCAGCTCCGTCCCCAACAGACTTAGAGCGGCCCAGATAATCGGGCCATGATCGGAAGACTCAGCGGCGTCATTGCCGAGAAAACACCGCCGCAGGTGGTGATCGACGTGGCCGGCGTCGGCTATGAGGTTGATGTGCCCATGAGCACGTTCTTCAACCTGGGACAGCTCGGCGAGCGCGCCGTGCTGCTCACCCACCTGACCATCCGCGAAGACGCCCACCAGCTCTTCGGCTTCCTCACGCACGAGGAGCGCGCGACCTTCCGCCAGCTCATCAAGATCAGCGGCGTCGGTCCGAAGATGGCGCTGGGGCTGCTGTCCGGCCTGTCGGTGTCGGAACTCGCCCAGGCCGTGTCGCGACAGGATGCCGGCCGGCTGACCAAGGTACCGGGCATCGGCAAGAAAACGGCCGAGCGCCTGCTGCTGGAACTCAAGGGCAAGCTCGGTGCCGACTTGGCGCTGCCGGCTGCCGTCGCCAACGACGCCCAGGCGGACATCCTGCAGGCCCTGGTCGCCCTGGGTTACAGCGAAAAGGATGCCGCCGCCGCGCTGAAGGTGCTGCCGCCCGATGTTGGCGTCAGTGACGGCATCAAGCTGGCGCTGAAGAAGCTGACATGAGCATCCAAACCGACAAATTCGGCGACGACTTCGCCCCGGCGCCCCGCGTCGTCAGCGCCGCGCCCGAATCCAGCCGCGAGGAGGCGCTGGAGCGCGCCCTGCGTCCCAAGCATCTTGATGAGTACGTCGGCCAGGCCAAGGCGAGAGAGCAGCTGGAGATCTTCATCGGCGCGGCCCGCAAGCGCCGCGAAGCCCTGGACCATGTGCTGCTGTTCGGCCCACCGGGCCTCGGCAAGACGACGCTTTCGCACATCATCGCGGCCGAACTGGGCGTCAACCTGCGCCAGACCTCCGGCCCGGTGCTGGAGAAGCCCAAGGACCTGGCCGCCATCCTGACCAATCTCGAGAAGAACGACGTCCTCTTCATCGACGAGATCCATCGCTTGAGCCCCGTCGTCGAGGAAATCCTCTACCCGGCGCTGGAGGACTACCAGATCGACATCATGATCGGCGAGGGCCCGGCGGCGCGCTCCATCAAGCTGGACCTGCAGCCCTTCACGCTGGTCGGTGCGACGACGCGCGCCGGCATGCTGACCAACCCGCTGCGCGACCGCTTCGGCATCGTCGCGCGGCTGGAGTTCTACACCCCGACGGAGCTGCAGCGCATCGTGACGCGCTCGGCCGGCCTGCTCGGCGCGCCCATCGACGCCGACGGCGCATTGGAGATCGCCCGCCGCTCGCGCGGCACGCCGCGCATCGCCAACCGCCTGCTGCGCCGCGTGCGCGACTACGCCGAGGTCAAGGCCGATGGCCGCATCGTCGCCGGCATCGCCGACAAGGCCCTGGCCATGCTGGATGTCGACCCGCAGGGCTTCGACCTGATGGACCGCAAGCTGCTGGAGGCGGTGGTCCACCGCTTCGACGGCGGCCCGGTCGGCCTGGAGAACGTGGCGGCCGCCATCGGCGAGGAGGCTGGCACCATCGAGGACGTCATCGAGCCCTATCTGATCCAGCAGGGCTTCCTGCAGCGCACGCCCCGTGGCCGTGTCGCGACGCTGGCGGCCTATCGCCATCTCGGCCTGACGCCGCCCGGCGGCAAGGCCTCGCCCGACCTGTTCGGAGAGTGAGAGCGCGGCGTCTTTCGAGACGCCCATGAAAAAAGCGCCCCGCGGGGCGCTTTCTTGCATCTGGTCCCGAAGGATCAGAAGTTGTGGCGGACACCAGCAGCCAGCGAGCTGAAGTCTTGACCAGCAACGCCGGTGAAGTAGTTGCCGGCGGATTGGTTGTCGGTCTTGGTCCAGAAGCCGTAGACCTTGGTGCGCTTGCTCAGGTTGTAGTTGTAGCCAACCGTCAGCTGCTTGGCACCGTCGTTGACGTTGATGTTGTCAGCCTTGCCGAAGTTCAGGTGGAACTCGGACTGGCCCATGACGTACATGCCGGAAGCGCGCCAGACGTTCCAGTTCTTCTGGACGCCGCCGAACACGTTCTCAGCGCGCTGGACGTAGCCACCGATGACCACGGGGCCGAACTCATACAGGCCGCGGACGGCGAACTGGTTGAAGGAACCCTTCTTCTCGTAGCCGAAACCGAAGTGGGCGGGGCCCATGTCGTAGTTGACGGCGACGTCTTGAGCGCGGGTCGTGGTGTTCTCACCAGCGGCCACCGACAGCTCGGCGGAGAAGCCGGCCACGGTCGGCGTGAAGTAGGAGACCTTGTTGTTCGTGTAGAACTGGGTCGCGTACAGCGAGTCGGACGAGGTGCCCGTGTCGTGGTTGTGGTTGCTGACGTAGTCAGCGGTGGCGAAGTACGAGCCCGGGAACCACTTGCCGAGGCGGATGCCGCCGAACTGGCCTTCCAGCTGAACCCACGAAGCGCGGTTCCAGAAGGTGGTGCCGCCGGTAGCGGCGCCGGTGTCGCTGTTCACGCCGTGTTCCAGCGAGAAGGAAGCCTTCAGGCCACCGCCGAGGTCTTCGCTGCCCTTGAAGCCCAGACGCGAAGAGTTGTTTTGCACAACGATCTTGCGGTCTTGGGAGCCGAACTTCTGGCTTTCGACCGTGGTGTTCAGGCGGCCCCACAGGGTCACGCTTTGAGCGAAAGCCGGAGCGGCGGCGGTAGCGGCCAGAGCGGCGACGAGTGCAATCTTCTTCATCGTTTGCCTTTGCAGAAAGGTTGGGCGGGGCCTGCAGCCCTGCCTAGAAGGACAAGTGGCGGCCAGTATAGGAGCGGCTTTTGCCGCGCCCGAATGGAGCGACGCGTGGATGCAACAGTGGGCCTAGGGACCTTGAAAAGCCCGCCGGGCGGTTTCAGGCGGCGATGTCGTCGGCGCTCAGGCCGGCCAGATGCCGGTCATCGTTCCAGCCGACCAGGGTGAAACCCTCGGGCGTCGCGAGCAGCCGGTTGATGGTGGCATTGCCCAGTTGCCAACTGCGCGGGGCGTCCAGGGCGACCTGGGTGGCGGCCCGGTAGAGGCAGTCCAGCACGCCGCCGTGGGCGACCAGCGCGATGCTCTGGCCCGGATGGGCAGCGGCGGCGCGGCGCGCGGCGGCCAGGCAGCGCGCGCTGAAGACCGTCAGGCTCTCGCCACCACCGACAGGGAAGTCGGGCTCGCGGCGCCGCCAGCGGGCGGCATCATCGGGATAACCCTGATCAATCTCCGCCCAGCTCAGGCCCTCGAAGCGGCCGAAGGCGCGCTCGCGCAAGGCCACGTCGAAGTGAACCCCGACGCCCTGCACGCGGGCGACGGCCTCGGCGGTCTCGCGAGCGCGGCTGAGGTCGCTGGAATAGATGGCCGCCAGCGCCTCGTCGGCCAGCGCCTCGGCCAGCCTCTCGGCCTGCGCCTGGCCCAGCGTGCTCAAGGGGATGTCGGTATGCCCCTGGATGCGAGTCGCGCGATTCCAGGCGGTTTCGCCGTGGCGGATCAGGATGACGCGGGTGGCTTCTTCCAGCACTAGACGCCCCAGACGACGTCAGCTTTTTCCTTCACGCTGCGCTGCATCAGCTCGAGCAGCGGCCAGGCACGCTGGCGCAGGGACACGCCCTGGCGGCGCGGCACGGCCTCGCCGGCGGCCTTGGCGTCGTCTATGGCGCGCTGGAATTGCGCTTCATCAGCGGCCACGCCAGCTTCCAGGGCCTGGATCAGGGCTGGCAGGACGGCGGTTTCGAGGATGCCTTGAGGGGCGGGCGCACGCCCCATCAGGCGCAGCACGGCATCGGCCGAGTCGGCCATCATGATGACGTCGGCACCAGCCTTGGATTTGAAGCGGTAGAGCATGGCGGCATTGTGCGCCGCGCGGGATTCAGCCGCTCGCGAGGCCCAGCCAACCGGAGACCGGCGAGTCGACGACGTGGCGGCGTGGCCGCACGCGCTGCTCGAATTCCTCGGGCCGCAGCGGCTTGGCAAACAGATAGCCCTGGAACTCATGGCAGCCGGCCTGGGCCAGGAAGTCGCGCTGGGCTTCGGTCTCGACGCCCTCGGCGATGACCTGCAGGCCCAGGGCCCGACCCATCTGCACGATGGCGTTCGCTATGCCGACGTCGCTGGGGTCGTTGGGAAGGCCTTGCACGAAGCTGCGGTCGATCTTCAGGCGCTGGATGGGGAAGCGCTTCAGATAGCCCAGGGAGGAGTAGCCGGTGCCGAAGTCGTCGATGGACAGCGTGACGCCCAGGGCGGCCAGGGCGCGCATGCGCTTCAGCGCCTCGTCCGCGTCGCCCAGCAGCACGCCCTCGGTCAGCTCCAGTTCGAGCAGGCTGGCCGGCAGCGTGGCTTCGCGCAACGCCTCGGCCACGGTCTCGACGAAATGCGCCTGCTGGAACTGCAGGGCCGACACGTTGACGGCCACCGGCATGCGCAGGCCGCGGCTCAACCAGTAGGCGGCTTGGCCGACGGCTTCACGCAGCACCCATTCGCCGATGGCGACGACGAAGCCGCTCTCCTCAGCCAGCGGGATGAACTCGGCGGGCGAGATGTCGCCGCGCTGCGGGTCGCGCCAGCGGATCAGGGCCTCGGCGCCGATGACGCGGTCGCTGCCCAGTTCCACCTGGGGCTGGTAATGCAGGCGGAAGCGCCCCTCAGCCAGGGCCTGGCGCATGTCGTGATCCAGGCGCATGCGCGACAGCAGGTCGACTTCCTTGCGCGGCACATGGAAGCGAAAACCCGCGCGGCCGCTCTCCTTGACCCAGTGCATGGCGCGCTCGGCGCTGGCCATCAGCTCGTCGGGCGAGCCGCCGTCGCCCGGGTGCAGGGCGATGCCGCAGCTGGCCGTGACGGTGAAGCTCAGGGTGTCGAAGCTGAAGGGCTGGGCCAGCAGCTCCTGCACATGGCGGGCGGCGGCCTCGGCCTCGAACATCTGGGCGCCGTCGATCAGCAGGGCGAACTCGTCGCCCCCCAGGCGGGCCAGGGTGTCGCTGGCGCCGACGGCGCCACGCAGGCGCTCGACGACCTCGCGCAGCACGCGGTCGCCATAGCTGTGGCCCAGGGTGTCGTTGATCTGCTTGAAGCGGTCCAGGTCCAGGTGCAGCAGCGCGAAGGCCGGCGGCGGCTCACCGGTGTTGACGGCGGCCATCTGCTGCACGATGCGATCGGCCAGGGCGCGGCGGTTGGGCGCGCCGGTCAGCGCGTCGGAGCGGCCGAGCTCCTCGATGCGCTGGTGGGCCGCCAGCTTCTCGCTGAGGTCACGGAAGGAAAACACGCGGCCAATGGGCTCGCCGCGGCTCATCTGCGGCAGCGAGACCTGCTCCAACACGCGGCCGTCGGCCAGGCGCAGCATGTCGCTGGAGCGCATCAGCGGCGCGTCCAGCAGGGCCTCGATGCGCAGCCGGTATTGCTCGCCGTCGCGCATGACGCGCTGCAGGCTCAGCCACAGGCCGGCGTCGCCGGGTTCATGCAGCAGGCCGCCGGGCAGGCCCCAGAGCTTGGCAAAGCGGCGGTTGAAGCTGCGCACGCGGCCGCCCAGGTCGACGACGAGGATGCCGTCGGCGGTGGATTCGAGCGTGGCACGCAGCTCGGCCAGCAGGGTCTCGCGCTCGGCCTCGGCGCGGCGGCGGCGGGTCTGGTCATGCAGAAGCACCAGCCAGTAGCGGCCGCCTTCGGGCGTATGGATGGGGCTGATGCTGCGGCTGACCCAGCGCGGCTGGCCGTCGCTGTGCGTCAGCACGGTGTCGGAGCGGATGCGGGCGAAGGGGTCGCGAGCCGCGCCCTGCCAGAAGGCTTCGTCTTCCAGCGAACCGCACAGCGCGGCGGGCGGCTGGCCGAGGGCGCGCTCCGGCTTCAGGCCGAGCAGGCGCAGGGCGGCGCGGTTGACGACGCTGACCGTCAGGCTTTCTCCGTCCACCAGCCAGGCGGGCTCGGGAAGGCCTTCCAGCAGTGCGCCGATCACGGACGGCGCCTCCGGAACGCGGGGCAAGGCAGGAGTCGCCTCGCGACCGGCAGTCACGTGCTGAGCTCCCCTGGCCCGGTGCTGGCGGCGTCGAAGAAATAGGCGATGCGGGCGCGCGGGCTGAGGTAGTCCAGCGAGGCGCGCGGCAGGAACTGGGGCTTGAGACTGCGGCGGATGCCGAGATCGGGCATCTCTTCCAGGTTGAGGATCAACGCCTCTTCCTTCGGCACCTTGACGTCATGGACCATGACGCGGGGCTTCAGCGGCCGTGCCGAGTTGACGGACACGACGAGGGCGTAGCGGTCGTCGGTGAGTTGCACGGTGGAGCCCGGCGGGTAGACGCCCATCATGCGGATGAAGGCGTTCAGCATGGTCGCGTCGAAGCGGTTGCGGCCCTGGGCGAACATCAGCGACAGCGCCTCGTGGGGCGTCATGGCCTTGGAGGTGATCAGCGGGTTGCACAGGCCGTCGAAGCGATTCACCAGGGCGACGATGCGCGCGCCGGTGCTCATGCGGTCCATGTTGATGCGCTGCGGAAAACCGCTGCCGTCGGCGTGCTCATGGTGCTGGGCGACGATGAGCAGGGGGCCGGGCGCCAGGCCCATGGTCTGGGCGATGGCCACGCCCTTGACGACGTGCTGCTGGTAGGCCTGGGTCTCGGCGGCCGTGAAGCTCTCGTCGCGGTGGCGCAGGCGGGCGGCGACCTCGAGCTTGCCGACGTCGTGCAGCAGGGAGCCGACGCCGAGGTCCATCATCTCGTCGCGGCCGAGGCCGAAAGCGCGGCCGAGCAGCAGGGCAATGATGCAGACGTTCAGCGCATGCGCCGTGCTGCGGTCACCGGCGGCTTCGTTGAGCAGCCGCATATTCAGATCACCCTCGACCAGCATCTTGTCGAGCAGGGCGGCGGTCAGGGCCTCGGCCTGGGCACGGGCGGCGTGCGGGTCGGACTGGACCTGCTCCATGACGACGCGGAAGCCGTCGGCGGCCTCGCCGTACTGTTCCTCGCACAGGCGCAGGGCCTCCTGCTGGGCCGCCAGCGCGCGGCGATGGGCCTCGCGGGCGAGGTCTTCGGGGCTGGGTTGCGCAGGCGCGGAGGGGTCGACGGCAGGAGCGGCGCCGTCGGCATCTGCGGCCGACACCTCTTCGGAGGACTGCAGCGACAGGTCGCTCTTGGCAGGGCTCCAGCGCACCTGGGTCAGGCCCAGGCGGCGCAGGATCAGCAACTGATCACTGGACGCGATCTTGAAGCTCGACAGCGGGAAGGGATGCGACATCCAGCCGAGATCCAGATGAATGAACATCCCGACCGTCAACTGGCTGACATCGATCAGTGGATCGCTGGTTCTATCCTGCATTCGCTCAAAACCCGTGCGCCGGGCACCCTCGACTCGGCTCAAGCTCCGGCAAAAACGCCAGAGTCCCCGAGCCGGCCTCCTGCTATACGTCAAATCGGTCGAATGCGCCTGTTCCTGCCCGGGAAAAAACCCAGGCGAGGCGCAACTCGGAGCTTAGCGCCTGAACGTGACCGATTTCCCGCCGCTTAGTCGGGGCAAACGCGGAGGAATGCATACCCGAGGGCTTGCGCGAGAGGCGCCGAAGCCCTCAGCGGTGCTGGTGATGGCGGGCGATGAAGTCCCGATACCAGTGGGCGCTGTCCTTGAGCAGGCGCTGCTGGGTTTCGTAGTCGACATGGACAAGGCCGAAACGCTTGTCGTAGCCGGAGTTCCACTCGAAGTTGTCGAGCAGGCTCCAATAGAAATAGCCGCGCACGTCGGCGCCCAGGTGCATGGCCATGGACAGGGCCTGCAGATGGGCGGACAGGTAGGCGATGCGTTCGGTGTCCGGCACCCGGCCGTCGATGACGCGATCGGCGTTCGCCATGCCGTTCTCGGTGATGTACATCGGCGGCGGGTTGTACTCGCGGGCCAGACGCACCAGATGCTGGGCGAAGACCTCGGGCACGATCTCCCAGCCCATGTCGGTGAAGCCGCGCTTGCCGGGGCCCGGCACGGTCTTGCCGTCGGCGCCGAAGAGGCTGCGCGTGTAGAAGTTGATGCCCAGGAAGTCCAGCGGCTGGTGGATGCGGTCCAGGTCGCCGGCCTCGACCTGGGGCGCATCGGCGCCAACGAACTCCAGCGCATCGGCCGGATAGGCGCCGCGGAAGATGGGGTCCATATACCAGCGCACGTTGAGCCCGTCGTCGATGCGTGCGGCGCGGCGGTCGGCCTCGTTGGGCGTGGCCGGGAAGGACGGCGTGTGGTTGAGGACGATGCCGAGCTTGGTCTTGGTGACGGCGCGCATGGCGGCAATCGCGTCGCCATGGGACAGCATCAGGTGGTGGGCCACCTGCAGGCTCTCGGCGCGGCTGGTATGGCCGGGCGCGAACTGCGCCGTCTCATAGCCCAAGGTGGCCGTGCACCAGGGCTCGTTGTGCGTCGCGATGCTGGCCAGGCGGTCGCCGAAGCGGCGCGCGACCTCGGCCCCATAGTCCGCAAAGCGGCCCACGACCTCGCGGGACAGCCAGCCGCCGATGCTCTCGTCCAGGGCCTGGGGCAGGTCCCAGTGGTAGAGGGTGGCGTGAGGCTGGATGCCGGCTTCGAGCAGGGCGTCGATGAGACGGTCGTAGAAGGCAAAGCCGGCCTCATTCCAGGCGCCCTGCCCCAGCGGCTGCACGCGCGGCCAGGCGAAGCTGAAGCGATAGCAATCCAGGCCCAGGCCCTTCATCAGCGCGACGTCATCGCGGAAGCGGTGGTAGTGGTCGCAGGCGACGTCGATGTTGGAGGCGTCCTTGATGCGGCCGGGCTGGCGGCAGAAATGGTCCCAGATGGACGCGCCCTTGCCGTCCTCGAAGGCGGCGCCCTCGATCTGCGCGGCGCTGGTGGCGACTCCCCAGAGAAAGCCGGGCGGGAAGGATTGGGCGAGGGCGGCGGGGTCGATGCGGTCGAGGTTGGGAAGGCTCATGGCTGGGGCAGGAAGGGCGGGTCGAAGGCGGGGCGCCGCGAAATCGTCCGGCATCTTGCCCGATTGATGACAACGCTGTCAATTAGCTTTGATAGCGATAACGGCCGCGGGCTGGCGGCGCTTCAGCGCCACGGGAATGAAAGCGTGGCGCGCCGCCTCAGCGGGCGCGCGTGGAGTCGCGCACGACGAGCTCGTGCGGCAGCACCTTGTGCAGATCGGCCTCATCGGCCGGGGCTTCGGCGCGCTGGCCCGTGACCAGCATTTCCACCGCCGTGCGCGCCATCTCGGCGACCGGCTGGCGCACGGTGGTCAGCGGCGGCCAGACCAGGGCGGCCGTCGGCGAATCATCGAAGCCGGCCACCGACAGTTCGTTAGGCACGGCCAGGCCCAGGCGCTGGGCGGCGGCGAGCACGCCCAGGGCCATGTCGTCATTGCTGGCGAAGACGGCGGTCGGGCGCTGGCGGCGGCTCAGCAGCTGGTGGGCGGCGTCGCGGCCGCTTTCAAAAGTGAAGGCGCCGGGCTGGATCAGCTCGGGGTCGGGCTCCAGGCCATGCGCGCGCAGCGCATTGACGAAGCCCTGGTAGCGCAGGCCGCTGGCCGACTGGTCGGCCGGCCCCTTGATGAAGGCGATGCGCTGGTGGCCCAGGCTGAGCAGCAGATTGGTGATCTCCTCGGCCGCATGCACATCGTCCATGCGCACCGAAGGCACGCCACGCAGGTCACGCTCGGGCGACATCAGCACACAGGGCGTACCGCTCTCGCGCAGGGCGGCGAGCACCTCGGGGTTGTCGCACAGCGGCGGCGTCAGGATCATGCCGTCCGGCCGCAGTGCCAGCACCATGCGGTCGATCTGCTGGCGCAGATCGGGCGCATCGTTGTGAAGTGACTCGACAACGAGGTGATAACCCAGCTCGCGGCATCGCAGCGTCGCGCCTTGCTGCACGCTGCCGACGAAGATCGCGCTGGGGTCGTAATAGAGCAGGCCGATCAGGAAGGACCGTCCACCTGCGAGGCTGCGTGCCGACTGCTTGGGCCGGTAGCGCAGGGCCTCCACCACCTTGAGCACCTGATCCCGGGTGCTTTCATGCACGCCGGGCTCATGGTTGAGCACGCGCGATACCGTCTTGATCGACACGCCCGCCTCGCGGGCAACGTCGACGATGGTGGGGCTGGTACCGCGCGAGCTCATCGCCACGAAGAATTACTTCTTCTTGGCCTTGGCGGCCGGCTTGGCGGCGGGCTTGGCAGCAGCCTTCTTGGCAGCGGCCTTGGGGTCGACGGCGGCCTTGAAGCCAGCGCCGGCGGTGAACTTCGGCAGCTTGGCGGCAGCAATCTTGATCTTCGCGCCGGTGCTGGGGTTCACGCCGTTGCGGGCGGCACGGGCGTGCTGCTTGAAGGAGCCGAAGCCCGGGATCGACACGGCACCACCCTTTTTGACGGTGGTGACGATGGCGTCCAGCAGGGTCTCGAGGACGCGGCCGGCTTCGGCCTTGCTCAGCTCGTGCTTGGCGGCCAGGTGTTCGATCAGATCGGTCTTGTTCATGCGGGGGGTCTCGTCCAAAAACGCGCCCGAACGGCTCGGGCGGGCGCGATTGTGGCCTATCGCGAGGGGCATACAGTCTCGGCAGAGTCCCGTATCCATCGCCGATGCCTCCGCCCGTGCACTTTGCCTCCTTGCTCGACGCCTTGCCCCAACAGGTCTGGAAGGCCGATGCGCAAGGCCGTCTGCTGTGGATGAACGCGCGCCTGGCCGAGGCGCTGAACCGCCCCGCCCTGCCCACGCTGCTGGCGAACTGGCTGCACGCCGACGACCGCACCGCCTTCGCCGAACGCTGGGCCGAGGCGCAGCGCAGCGGCCGCTTCGACATGGAGTACCGCATCGGCCACCAATGGGTGCTGGCCCAGGCCCAGCGCCTGCCGGATTCGCCGCTGTGGCTGGGCACGCATACCGACATCGGCGCGAGGCGCTCGGCCGAGGCCAGGCTGCGCGAGGCCGATGAAGTCTGGAAGCTGGCCCTGGAATGCAGCGGCGACGGCGTCTGGGACTGGCATGTGCAGGCCGGCATCGAATACTTCTCCGAACGCTATCTGCGCCTGTACGGCTTCGAGCCCGGCGATGTCGACGCAACGCCCGAGGCCTTCGACGCGCGCACCCATCCCGACGACCTCGCGCAGATGGACAAGGACCGCGATGACCATTTCGCTGGCCGCACCGCCGTCTACCGCAATGAACACCGCGTGCTGGCCAAGGACGGCACCTGGAAGTGGATCCTCAGCCGCGGCATGGTCATCGAGCGCGATGCCGAGGGGCGGCCACTGCGCATGGTGGGCACGCACACCGACATCACCGACCGCAAGCGCCAGGAGGCCCTGTTCTGGCAGCAGGCCCGCGTCGACACGCTGACCGGCCTGCCCAACCGCCGCTCCCTGCGCGAGCGCATCGAGCGCGCGCTGGCCCTGCGCGCCATGCGGGGCGAGGAGCTGGCCGTCATGTTCGTCGACCTGGACCATTTCAAGGAGATCAACGACTCGCTCGGCCACGACGTCGGCGACGCCCTGCTCGTGCAGGTGGCCGGCCGGCTGCAGGACTGCATGCCGGCGGGCGGCGTCGTCGCGCGCATGGGCGGCGACGAGTTCACCGTGCTGCTGGCCTCAGGGGATGCGGCGGCCGCCGCAGCGCGCGTCGGCCATGATTTGCTGGAGGCGCTGTCGGCGACCTTCGACGTCAGCGGCGAGCGCGTCTATGTCTCGGCCAGCATCGGCGTCAGCCTGGCGCCGCGCGACGGCGTCGAGATCGAGGCCCTGTTCAAGCACGCCGACCAGGCGCTGTACGAAGCCAAGGGCGCCGGCCGCAACCGCATGAGCCTGTTCACGCCGGCCCTGCACGAGGCGGCACAGCGACGCGCCAAACTGGCCGGCGAGTTGCGCGAAGCGCTGGCGTTGGGGCAGTTCAGCCTGGTCTACCAGCCCATCCTGTCGCTGCGCGATCCGAGCGCGGCGCCGCGCAAGGCCGAGGCCCTGCTGCGCTGGAAGCACCCGACCCTGGGCGATGTCAGCCCGGCGCAGTTCATCCCGCTGGCCGAGACCAGCGGCCTCATCGTCGACATCGGCGACTGGGTGTTCCGCGAGGCGGCCGCCCAGGCCGCGGCCTGGCGCACCGCGGGGCATGAGGGCTTCCAGATCAGCATCAACAAGTCGCCGGTGCAGTTCCTCAGCGAACGCAGCCATCGCGTGCAGCCGGACTGGGTGCTGCATCTGCGCGGCCTGGGGCTGAGCGGCGACGCGCTGGCGGTGGAGATCACCGAGGGGCTGCTGCTGGAAAGGGACGAGGCGGTGGCCGAGCGGTTGCGGGCCTTGCGCGAGGCGGGGCTGGCAATCTCGCTGGACGACTTCGGGACAGGCTATTCGTCACTCAGCTATCTGCAGCACCACGAGATCGACACCGTGAAGATCGATCGCAGCTTCGTCGCCGGACTCGAAGGCGGCGGCAAGGCGCTGGCCCTGTGCCGGGCCATCGTGACGATGGCGCATGAGCTGGGGATGGAGGTGGTGGCGGAGGGGGTGGAGACGGAGGCGCAGGCTCACATGCTCCGCGACATGGGGTGTGATTGGGGGCAGGGGTGGTGGTTTGGGAAGGGCGTGCCGGCGCGGGAATTTGAAGAGCGCTGGTTTTCCGCCACGACACGCTGAACGGCCCATCGAGGGCCATTCAGCGGGGACTCGGTCACCTCCGGCGACCCCGGCAGACGGCTCGGCGCTTGCAGGCGCCAAGCCTTCACCGAGGCGTCGGACAAGCCGCAGGGCTTGTCCTCGGTCCCCGGTCACGTGCCCTTCGAGTCCTCTCCTGAGCACCAAAAGCAAAAGGCCAGCACTTTCGTGCTGGCCTTTTGCTTTTGTTTGGTGCCCAGGAGAGGACTCGAACCTCCACGGAGTTACCCGCTAGTACCTGAAACTAGTGCGTCTACCAATTCCGCCACCTGGGCTTTCAGGGAGGCCGGACTATAGCCCAGTTTTTTGCCCTCCCCGATGAAGTCGACTCAGATGTCGAACTTCACTCCCTGAGCAAGAGGCAGCTCGCTCGAATAGTTCACGGTGTTGGTGGTGCGGCGCATATAGGCCTTCCACGCATCCGAGCCGCTCTCGCGGCCACCGCCGGTTTCCTTCTCGCCACCGAAGGCGCCGCCGATCTCCGCGCCGGACGTGCCGATGTTGACGTTGGCAATGCCGCAGTCGCTGCCCGACGCGCTCATGAAGCGCTCGGCCTCGCGGATGTCGGTCGTGAAGATGGCGCTCGACAGGCCTTGCGGCACGCCGTTCTGCAGCTCGATGGCTTCTTCCAGCGTCTTGTACTTCAGCGTGTACAGGATGGGCGCAAAGGTCTCGTGGCACACCACTTCGGTTTGCGAAGGCATGCGCACCAGGGCCGGCACGGCGTAATAGGCCTCGGGGAAGCGATCCGTGAGGGCGCGCTCGCCGCCGCTGACCTGGCCACCCTGCTCGCGAGCGGCATTCAGCGCGAACTGCATCGCGTCGAAGGACTGCGCGTCGATCAGCGGGCCGATCAGCGTGCCCTGCTCCACCGGCGAACCGATGGGCAGCTGGGCGCGGGCGCGGTCGAGGCGCTCGACGAGGGCGTCATGGATGCTCTCGTGGGCGATGACGCGGCGCGTCGTCGTGCAGCGCTGGCCGGCCGTGCCGTAGGCGCCGAACAGGATGCCGCGCACGGCCAGTTCCAGGTCGGCGCTGGGCGTCACGATGATGGCGTTGTTGCCACCGAGCTCCAGCAGCGAGCGGCCGAAGCGTGCCGCCACGCGCGGGCCGACGGCGCGGCCCATGCGGGTCGAACCCGTGGCCGAGACGAGGGCGACGCGAACGTCGTCCACCATGGCTTCGCCCACGTCGGCGCGGCCGATGATCAGCTCGGACAGGCCGTCAGGCGCGGCGTTGCCGGCGGCGCGATAGGCCTTCAGCGCGCGCTCGAACAGGGCCTGCGTGGCCAGGGCGGTCAGCGGCGTCTTCTCGGACGGTTTCCACACGCAGGTGTCGCCGGCCACCAGGGCCAGGGCGGAGTTCCAGGCCCAGACGGCCACGGGGAAGTTGAAGGCCGAGATGATGCCGACGACGCCCAGGGGCAGCCACTGTTCCATCATGCGATGGCCGGGGCGCTCGCTGGCGATGGTCAGGCCATGCAGCTGGCGCGACAGACCGACGGCGAATTCGCAGATGTCGATCATTTCCTGGACTTCGCCCAGGCCTTCGCTCGTGACCTTGCCGGCTTCGATCGAAACCAGCTGGGCCAGCTGGGCCTTGTGGGCGCGCAGCTCTTCACCAAACAGGCGGATCAGCTCGCCGCGCTTGGGCGCCGGCACGACGCGCCAGGCCTTGAAGGCCTCGGCGGCGCGGCCGATGGCGGCTTGCATGTCTTCGCGGCTGGCGGTCGGGAGCTGGGCCAGAACGCCGCCGTCGATGGGCGAGCGCACGGTCAGGTCGCCGGAGGCCGGCAGGTGGACGCCGAGGGCGTCGAGGACGGAAAGGGTTTGTTGCTTCATGGTCCGCATTGTCCCGATCAGGAGATGGACTCGACTTGACGGGATTGTTGATACGCCGAGCCGAAGCGGTTGGCAAGGAAGTCGGGCAGCTTGACCTCTTCCTGGCGCACGAAGCCCTTCTGCGGCAGCTTGCCTTCGCGGAACAGGTCGACGGCGGCGCAGATGCCGGCGGCCGTCGTGATCTGGATGGCGCTCAGCGGCTGGGCGCCGTCACGCGTGGCGAAGATCTTGCGGGCGAAGACTTCCTGCAGCAGCACGCCGTTCTTCTGGCCGGAGACGGTCACGAACACCAGCACCACGTCCTGCATCGTGGCGGGCATGCTCTTGCGCATGATGTCCTTCAGCAGGTTCTGGTCGCCCTTCAGGCCCAGGTCGCCCAGCAGGAACTGCATCAGGTCGCGGTGGCCGGGGTAGCGCACGGTCTTGTAGTCGAGGTTTCGCACCTTGCCAGCCCAGGTCTCGCACAGCGTGCCCAGGCCGCCGGAGGTGTTGAAGGCCTCGTATTCGGTGCCGTCCAGGCTGAAGTGCTCCAGGCCTTCCAGCGGCAGCGCCGAGATGGTCTCGCCCTCATGGACGGCTTCGCAGGGGTGGCAGTACTCGTTGATGAGGCCGTCGACCGACCAGGTCAGGTTGTACTTCAGTGCATTGGTCGGGAAGGCCGGCAGGGCGCCGACGCGCATCTGCACGTCGCGCACCGAGTCGAAGCCGCTGGCCAGGTGGTGGGCCACGATGCCGATGAAGCCGGGGGCCAGGCCGCACTGCGGCATGAAGGCGGTCTTGGCGCCCTGGGCCATCTTCATGATGGCCTTGGTGGCGGCCACGTCCTCGGTCAGGTCGAAGTAGTGGCAGCCGCACTCCAGCGCCAGCTCGGCCGCGGTGATGGCCAGGTGGTAGGGCAGCGCGTTGACGACGGCGTCCTTGCCACGCAGCTGGGCGGCCAGGGCGGCGCGGTTGTCGCTGTCGACTTCGGCCGTGGCGATGCCCTCGGCGGCCAGCACCTTCAGATAGCCGGCGTTCTTGTCCAGCACCGTCACTTGATAGTCGCCGGTGGCGTGCAGCAGGCGGGCGATGGTCTGGCCGATGTGTCCGGCGCCAAGCAGGGCGATCTTCATGGGGTGCTCCGTGGAGGTGTGTTGTCTTGCCCGGCACTCTAGGCAGGGGCGATGACGAAAGAAAGCACCAGTCCGACGAAATCAATTGCGGATTCGACGATTCGTCGCGATGATTCGTCGATATGGATGAATCAAGGGTAAACCCGATCACCTCGGCCGACGACCTCGACCGCCGGCTGATCCTGCTGCTGCAGGCCAATGCGCGGGAGAGCACGGCGACGCTGGCGCGCAAGCTGGGCGTGGCGCGCACCACCGTTGTCGCGCGGCTGGCGCGGCTGGAGGCCAGCGGCCGCATCGTGGGCTACACGGCGCGGCTGGGCGGCGACGAAGCGGGGCGCAGCGTGCAGGCCTTTGTCGGCATCACCGTCAGCCCCAAGGCCGGGCGCGAGGTCGTCAAGCGCCTATCAGAACTGCCCGAGCTGCGCCAGCTCGCCTCCGTCAGTGGTGAGTTCGACTACATGGCGCTTTTGCGCGCCGACACTACGGCCCGGCTCGACGCCCTGCTCGACGAGATCGGCGAGATCGACGGCGTGCTTCGCACCAACAGCTCGGTGGTGCTGGCGCTGCGCGTCGACAGACAAACCTGAACCGGAGACCTTCAATGACCTGGCTCGCCCTCGGCCTCTTCCTCTTCATCGGCATCCACCTGACCCGCGCGCTGATGCCGCAATGGCGCGAGGCGCAGATGGCCCGCCTCGGCGAAAAGGCCTGGAAAGGCCTGTACACGGGGGTCTCCATCGTTGGCTTCGGGCTGATCCTGTGGGGCTACTCGCAGGCGCGGCAGACACCCGTCGTGCTGTGGGCGCCCATCCCCGGCATGAACCACGCGGCCGCGGCCCTGGTGCTGATCGCCATGATCCTGATGGCCGCGGCCTATGTGCCGCGCAACCATTTCAAGGCCAAGCTGCAGCACCCCATGACGCTGTCGGTCAAGGTCTGGGCCCTGGCCCACCTGATCGCCAACAACACGCTGGCCGATGTGATGCTGTTCGGCAGTTTCCTGGTCTGGTCCATCCTGGTCTTCCGCGCGGCACGCCGCCGCCCTGCGCCGGCCGCTGCGCCCGGCACCGTGGCCGGCACCGTCGCCACCGTCATTGCCGGCTTTGCGCTGTGGGCCTTCTTCGCCTTCTGGGCGCATGCGGCCTGGCTGGGCATTGCGCCTCTTGGCCGCTGAACTGGCGGTGATCCGCCCCGTCACGGCGGCGGATGAAGCCGCCTTCATCGCTGCGGCTCGCGCCAGCCGCAAACTGCACCGCCCTTGGGTGCAGCCGCCCTGCGATGCGGCGGCCTTTGCCCGCTATCTGGCGCGCTTCGACGCGACAGCCCATCACGGCTTTGTCGTGGAAGTGGGCGGCGCCTTGGCGGGCGCCGTCAACCTGACCAACATCGTCATGGGCGCCTTGCGCAGCGGCTACCTGGGCTATTACGCCTTCGCCGGTTTCGAGGGCCGCGGACTGATGACACAGGGCTTGAACGCGGTGGTGAAGCATGCGTTCGCGGACCTGGGCCTGCACCGGGTCGAGGCCAACATCCAGCCCGGCAACCTCGCATCGATCGCGCTGGCGAAGCGCTGCGGCTTCGTGCTCGAAGGCTATTCGCCCAGGTACCTGAAGATCGGCGGCCGCTGGCGCGACCACGAGCGCTGGGCCCGCATCAAGCGCTAGACCGGCAGCTGTCCATCAATCGCGTCAGCCCCAGCAGGGCATCCAGCATCGGCGTCGCCACCCCGAGTTGCTGAGCCAGCTCACGCGGCGCCTCGAGCAGGGCGTTGACCTCGATGGCCCGGCCTGCCTCGATGTCCTGCAGCATCGAGGTCTTGAAGGCGCCCAGCGAGCGCGTGATGGCGTGGCGGTCCTGGGGTGTCTGCGAGATCGGGCAGCCCATGCGCTCGCCGACCTCCGCCGCTTCCAACATGATGGCCGTCGTGAACTCGCGCACCAGGTCGTCGGCCAGGATGCGGTCGGTCGTCGCGCGCGTCAGCGCCGAGACCGGGTTGGTCGTCATATTGCCCCAGAGCTTGTACCAGGCGTCGCGCTGGATGCTTTCCGCCGCCTTGGCCTCGAAGCCGGCATTGCCGAGCAGCGTCGCCAAGGCATCGACGGCGGCGCTCGTGCCGCCCACGGCCTCGCCGATCAGCAAGCCATTGCCCATCACATGGCGGATATGCCCCGGCCCCTCGGCAAAGCAGCTGGCATGGACGACGCAGCCGATGACACGCTCCGGCGGGATCAGCAACGAGATATAGCCCTCGGGGTCCACGCACTTCAAGGTCAGGCCCGGCACGGCCAGTCCGGCGGTGAACCACCAGGGCAGGCCATTCAACGCCGTCAGCACCCGCGTATCCGGCCCGCAAAGCTGAGCGACCTGGGCCGCCACGCTGGCGATGGCCGGGCCCTTGACGGCCAGGATGACGAGGTCCTGCGGGCCCAGCTCGGCCGCATCCCCACTGACTCGCAGCGGCACGGTCCAGCTGTCCTCGGTGCTGTCCAGCCGCAGGCCCCGCTCGCGCACCGCGGCCAAGGTCTCGCCGCGCGCCAGCGCGCTGACACTCAGTCCTTCGACGCGTTGCAGATAGGCGGCCATCCAGCCGCCGATGGCCCCCAGGCCGACGATGCAGACCTTAAACATGGGGACCAGTCTCGCATGTGGGCTTGTGGCCGAGATGACCCGCAGCCATGATCGCCCTCCTCTCGAGGAGACACCCATGGCCACCAAGACCAAAAAGACCACCACCGTCGCCACCCCCAAGCTCGACGCCCGTCCCGACCGCCTGGACCTGCGCGACCTCGTCTATCGCTCGCCGCTGCGTTCCCTGCCCGCCCGCTGGCCGCTGGACGCCGACCTGAAGCGCCTGCTGCCCGCCTATGTGAAGGCTGGGCGCATCCTCAACCAGGGCCAGGAAGGCGCCTGCACCGGCTTCGGCCTGGCCTGCGTGACCAACTATCTCTACTGGCTGCGCCACCTCGACACGCCGCGCGCCCGCCTGCCGGAGCAGGTCAGCCCGCGCATGTTCTACGAGCTGGCCCGGCTCTACGACGAATGGCCTGGCCAGGACTATGAAGGCTCGTCCTGCCGCGGCGCGCTGAAGGGCTGGCACAAGCACGGCGTGTGCACGTCCAAGCTCTGGCCCTTTCCCATCGACAAGGACGGCAACGGCGTCTTTCAGCGCCCATCAGCCGGCTGGGACGATGACGCGACGACGCGGCCGCTGGGTGTCTATTACCGCGTCAACAAGAAGAGCATCGTCGACATGCAGGCCGCCATCTACGAGATCGGCGCCATCTATGTGTCGGCCGATGTGCACGACGGCTGGAACAACCTCGACGTGACCGCCGCGCCTTCCAGCCACGACAAGCTGTCCCGCATCGAGGGCCGCACGTCCAAGATCGGCAACCACGCCTTTGCGCTGGTCGGCTTCAACGAGCGTGGCTTCGTCGTGCAGAACAGCTGGGGCACGGGCTGGGGCGCCAGCGGTTTCGCCGTGCTGAGCTACGAGGACTGGATCACCCATGGCACCGACGCCTGGGCCGTGGCCCTGGGCGTGCCCCAGGACCTGTCGGACGTGAAGGCCCGCCCGGCCCTGCCGGCCAAGGCCGCCACCAAAGCCAAGCCCGTCGCCGTGGCGGGAGGCTTTCGCGCCATGGCGGGCCGTGGCCTGGCCGACGTCGCCGCGACGCTGCGCGTCGAGGACAACCCGCGCGACGACCCCTGGCCCGTCAACCACGTCTTCGCCCACAAGCCCTACCAGCCGCTGCGCACCGACGAGGCCTACACCCACACCCTGGTGTCCGGCAACGACGGCCAGCTGATGGCCACCGACTTCACCCGCGCCCGCCACGACCGCGAGGGTCTGGCGCGCGAGATCGTCGTCGAGCGCCCCATGGCCTGGTTCAAGGCGCGCAAGGACAAGACCGTCAAGCTCGCCCTCTATGCCCATGGCGGCCTGAACAACGAGAGCGGCTCCCTGCAGCGCATCCGCGTGCTGGCGCCCTACTTCCTCGCCAACGGCATCTACCCGCTGTTCTTCACCTGGAAGACCGGCCCCGGCGAGACGCTGAAGGACATGCTGGAGGATCTGAAGCATCGCGTCGTCGAATCGGCCGACCGCAGCGATGCCTGGCTGGACCGCATGCGCGACGCGGCGGCCGAGGCCAAGGACCGCGCCATCGAGGCCGTCGGCCGCCAGTTCGCGCGCGGCATCTGGAGCGAGATGCGCGAGAACGCCGCCGGCGGCGCGACGGCCGACCATGTGCTGGACCTCTCAGCCCGCCTGCTGCGCGAGCTGCGCGATGCGCTGGCCCAGGGCGGCCGGACGCTGGAGATCCATCTCATCGGCCACTCGGCCGGCTCGATCCTGCTCGGCCATCTGCTGGGCCGCCTGGGCGGCGCCGCCCCCGTGCAAGCCGCCAGCTGCGAGCTCTATGCCGCGGCCTGTTCCAGCGGCTTCGCGGTGCGGCACTACGGGGCGGCCCATCAGGCCGGCGTGCTGTCGCTGGAGCGCCTGCGCCTGCATGTGCTGACCGACGCCAACGAACGTGCAGACGGCCTGCCCAGCGCCGACCGCGATATCTACGGCAAGTCCCTGCTCTACCTGGTTTCGCGCGCGCTCGACGACGTGCGCAAGCAGCCCCTGCTCGGCATGGAGCGCGCCCTGTGCGCGGCCGACCCGCTCTGGAGCGACGACCAGTGGGACGGGGCGCCGAACGCCGACGTCGCCGCCTGGCTCAAGCTCTGGCCCGCCGGCGAGCTGCTGCACCTCGTCACCTCGCCCAAGGTCCGCACGACCAAGGCCGGCGACCAGATTGCCGCCAGCCATGGCAGCTTCGACAACAACATCGACGTCATCGCCGGCACGCTGGAGCGCATCCGCGGCACCGGCCTCGTCGCCCCCATGGAGTGGCTCGACTACTGACGCAAGAACTGACACCCTGGCGACGGTTGGAGATGTCCGGTTCCGGCGGGCAGGCCAGCGGCGGGGCGGACACCATGGGCCACCACTACAGGAGATGGCCATGGCCTCGATCCACCGCGAAATCCTCGTCGACACCCCCGCCGCCGCCCTCTGGGACGCGATGCGCGATGCCGGCGCCCTGCACACCCGCCTCGCGCCCGGCTTCGTCACCGAATGCGCGATGGGCGGTGACGAGGCGCGCCAGCTGCGCTTCGGCAACGGCATGAGCGCGCGCGAGCTCATCCTCGACATCGACGACCAGGCCCGCCGCATCGCCTGGTCGGCCGTCGGCGGGCGGCTGACCCACCACAACGCCTCGACCCAGATCTTTGACGAGGGCGGCGCGCGCTGCCGCGTCGTCTGGATCGCCGACCTGCTGCCCCACGCGCTGGCGCCCGCCGTCGCCGGCATGATCGAAGCCGGCCTGCAGGCGATGAAGGCCCACGCCGAGGCCGCCCCGGTCGGCGCCTGACGCAGCCCTCGGGTTTTCGAGCCACGCCTGCCGCACCCAAACGCCGAGTGATAGCCGTAACATCCTGATTCATCTGCAGCGGGCCCGATGAGGCCCGTCGATGAAAACGACGGCCAGGGAGGCCCGAATGACGCAGGGGTTGCCGTATACCGGCATCGCTGAGGACGAGGCGGCGGAAGTCCACCTCGGCGCCGTCGCGCGCAGCATGCGCAGCGGCGTCGCGTCCGGCGTGCTGGCCGTGCCCCTGTTCATCACCGGTCTGAGCCTGCGCGGCCCGCTGGACTGGCCCCTGACCCTCGCCTGGGCGGGGCTGCTGGTGGCGGTGCTGCTCGCCTACTACCTGATCGCGCCGCTGCGCCTGCGCTGGCAGGCCGCCGGGCGCCTGGACCGCTGGTGGCGGCTGCTGCTGGCCTACAACTTCGCCGTCGGCACGGTCTGGGGCCTGTCGGGGCTGCTGTTCTTCGACGCCGACCCGCTGCGCCTGCTGGTGCTGCTGGTGCTGCAGATGGGCATGATGCTCAGCGTCGCGCCGAGCATGGCGCCGCTGACGCTGGCGACCTACGCCAACCTGCTGCCCTGCGCCCTGCCCCTGGTCGTGCGCGCCGCCCTCGATCCCGCCCCCATCGGCCTGGTCATGGGGCTGGCCGTGCTGCTGATGCTGGCCTTCATGATGGCCTACGCCCATGTGTTCGCCCGCACCCAGATCGAGTCGGTGCGCATGCGCTTCGAGAACCGCCGCCTCAACGAGGCCCTGACCGAGCAGCGCGTGCGCGAGCGCACCGCCGTGCTGGAGGCCGCCAGCGCCCACAAGTCGGCCTTTCTTGCCACGGTCAGCCACGAGATCCGCACGCCGATGAACGCCATCATCGGCATGACCCACCTGGCCCTGAACACGGCGCGCGAGAGCCAGCGCCTGGACTATCTGCGCAAGATCAGGCAGTCGTCCCAGCACCTGCTGCACATCATCAACGACATCCTCGACTTCTCGAAGATCGAGGCCGACAAGCTGGAGCTGGAGAGCATCGATTTCAGCCTCGCGTCGGTGCTGGACGACTTCGCCACCGTCATCTCCGAGAAGGCGAGCGCCAAGGGCCTGGAGCTGATCTTCGACGTCGCGCGCGGCGTGCCCAACCACCTGGTCGGCGACCCCGTGCGCCTGGGCCAGATCCTCATCAACTACGGCAGCAACGCCGTCAAGTTCACGGCCCGCGGCGAAGTCGTCGTGCGGGTGCGCAAGCTGGACACCGGCACCGACGACGTCAGGCTGCGCTTCGAGGTCAGCGACACCGGCATCGGCCTGGACGAGGCCCAGATCGCCCTGCTGTTCCAGAGCTTCCAGCAGGCCGACAGCTCCACCAGCCGCCAGTTCGGCGGCACCGGCCTGGGCCTGGCCATCGCCAAGCGCCTGGCCGGCCTGATGGACGGCGAGGTCGGCGTGCACAGCGCCGTCGGCGTGGGGTCGACCTTCTGGTTCACGGCGCGCATGGGCCTGGGCCACGAGCTCGCGCCGGCGGCCAGTCCGCGCGACCTGCGCGGCCGGCGCGTCCTCGTCGTCGACGACAACGACAGCGCCCGTACCGTGCTCGTGGACGCTCTGGAAGGCTTCGGCATCCGCGCCGAGGCGCGCGGCGACGGCGCCAGCGCGATCGAGGCCGTCGCCCAGGCCGACAGCGCCGGCGAGCCCTTCGACGCGCTGCTGATCGACTGGCATATGCCGGGCCTGGACGGCCTCGCGACCAGCCACCGCCTGCATGCCCTGGCGCTGGCGGCAACGCCGCGCCAGCTGCTGATCACGGCCTTCGACCGCGACGAGGCGCTGCGTCTGGCCGCGCCGGGCCAGTTCGACGATGTGCTGGTCAAGCCCATCAACCCCTCGACACTGCTGGACCGGCTGATGCGCGTCCTGGTCGCCGGCCTGCCGCCGGCCGCCGACGACGCCCAGGCCGACGCCCCATCGCCGGCCCTGCTGGCCCTGCGCCCGCTGCGCGGCAGGCGCGTGCTGGTGGTGGACGACAACGCCATCAACCGCCAGATCGTCGGCGAGCTGCTGCACGACGCCGGCCTCGTCGTCGACGACAGCGTCGATGGCGAACAGGCCCTGCAGGCCTTGCACGACCAAGCCTACGACCTCGTGCTGATGGACATGAACATGCCCGTGATGGACGGCCCCACGGCGGCGCGCGCCATCCGCGCCCGCCCCGAGCTGGCGGAGCTGCCCGTCATCGCGATGACGGCCAACGTCATGCAGGCCGACCGCAGCCTCTGCCTCGAGGCCGGCATGAACGCCTTCCTGAACAAGCCCATCGAGCCCGACCGCCTCTATGAGCTGGTGGCGGCCTGGGTGCGCCCGGCCGAAGCCGTCGCAGCGCGCCCGCGGTCCGGTGCCATGGCGAGCGCCGTCGAGGACGCCGCCGCGCTGCAGGCCGCCCTCGAGGCGCTGCGCCAGGCCCCGGGCCTGGACGTCAACACCGGCCTGCGCCGCAGCGGCTACAAGCCGGCCCTCTATGTGTCGGTGCTGCAGCAGTTCCTGGCCGGCCAGGGACGCTTTGCCGAGCAGCTCGCGGCCGCCCTGGCCGAGGGCCGCGCGGCGGATGCGCTGCGCCTGGCCCACACGCTGAAGGGCACGGCCGGCAACCTCGGCGCGGTCGCGCTGCAGGCCAGCGCCGGGCGCCTCGAGCAGGGGCTTCAAGGTACGCCCGCGGAAGTGTCCGAGCGGGTGCTGGAAACCACGGCCCGCCTGGACGAGCTGCTCGCCCATCTGCGCCGCTGCCTGCCCGCGGTGGCTGCCGCCCCGGCCGCTGCCTGCGACCTGGCCGAGTGGCGCGAAGTAAGCCTGGCGCTCAGGCGGCAGCTGCAGGAGGGCTTCCCGGAAGTGCGCGAGGCCACGGCCCGGCACGCGGCGCTGCTGCAGGCGGCCATGGGCGCCGACCACAAGGCCTTCGCCGAAGCGGTGCGGGTGTTCGACCACGACGCGGCCCTGGAGGTGCTCGAGCGATGCCTGCGGCAACACGACATCCCAGCCTGACACGGAGGACGGCATGAGCGGCACTCCCCATCCAGCCCTTCCGGTCGTCCTGGTCGTCGACGACACGCCGGAGAACCTGGACCTGATGGTCGGCCTGCTGAGCGACCGCTACCGCGTCATCGTCGCCAACTCGGGCGAACGCGCCCTGCGCCTGGCCAGCGGCGAGCACCGGCCCGACCTGATCCTGCTGGACATCACCATGCCCGGCATGGATGGCTACGAGGTCTGCCGCGGCCTGAAGGCCGAGCCCCGCACGCGCGACATCCCCGTCATCTTCCTCACCGCCAAGGCGGAGGTGGACGACGAGAGGCTGGGCCTGGAGCTGGGTGCGGTGGACTACATCACCAAGCCCATCAGCCCGCCCATCGTGATGGCGCGCATCCGCACCCACCTGACGCTGAAGGCCGCCGCCGACTTCCTGCGCGACCGCAGCGACTACCTGGCGGCCGAGGTGCAGCGGCGCACGCAGGAGATCGAGGCCCTGCAGGACGTCATCGTGCTGGCCATGGCCTCGCTGGGCGAGACGCGCGACAACGAGACGGGCAACCACCTGCGCCGCACCCAGCACTATGTGCGCTGCCTGGCCGGGCAGCTGCGCGCCCACCCCCGCTTCGCCGCCCTGCTGACGCCGCAGAACATCGAGCTGCTCTACAAGTCGGCGCCCATGCACGACATCGGCAAGGTCGGCATCCCGGACCGCATCCTGCTGAAGCCCGGCAAGCTGGACGCTGACGAGTTCGAGGTCATGAAGACGCACACGACGCTGGGCTTTGAGGCCATCCAGCGCGCCGAGGCCTCGCTGGGCCGCGACATGCCCTTCCTGCGCTTCTCCAAGGAGATCACGCTGTCGCACCAGGAGAAGTGGGACGGCTCGGGCTACCCCCAGGGCCTGGCGGGCGATGCCATCCCGGTCTCGGCGAGGCTGATGGCCCTGGCCGATGTCTACGACGCCCTCATCAGCAGGCGCGTCTACAAGCCGGCCTTCAGCCACGCGAAATCGCGCGACATCCTGCTGGCCGGCCGGGCCAGCCACTTCGACCCCGACGTCGTGGACGCCTTCATCGCCTGCGAGGCCGAATTCCAGGCCATTGCCGAGCGCTACGCCGATCCGCCGTGATGCAAAGAGAATGGGCGCATTTCCAACCCGCCCGGCCCCATGAAATACCTCCACACCATGGTCCGCGTCAGCGACCTCGACGCCTCGCTGAAGTTCTACTGCGACGCCCTCGGCCTGCGCGAGCTGCGCCGCTCCGAGCACGAAGCCGGCCGCTTCACGCTGATCTTCCTGGCCGCGCCGGGGGATGACCAAGCCCAGGTCGAGCTGACCCACAACTGGGATGAAAGCGGCTACGCCGGCGGCCGCAACTTCGGCCATCTCGCCTATGCCGTGCCCGACATCTACGCCGCCTGCCAGAAGCTGGCCGACCATGGCGTGACCATCAACCGCCCGCCGCGCGACGGCCGCATGGCCTTTGTGCGCTCGCCGGACGGCATCTCCGTCGAGCTGCTGCAGGCCGGCCCTTCGCTTGCACCCGCCGAGCCCTGGGCCTCCATGCCCAACACCGGCAGCTGGTAGGCCCACGCCGCCAGCCATGCAGGCCGAAGCGGCCGACACCGCGGCCCTGGCCGGCCTCAGGCTGGGCGCCTGGGTGCTGTGGCGGCGCATCGGCAGCGGCGGCCTGGGCGAAGTCTGGGAAGCCGAACGCGACGACGGCCTCTACCAGGCCCGCGCCGCCATCAAGCTGCTGCATGGCGACAGCGCCACGCCCGCCGTCGCCAGGCGCTTCATGCGCGAGCGCGCGGCCCTCGGCCTGCTGACGCACACGGGCATCGCCGCCCTGCTCGGGCCCGCGCCGCCCGGCCCGCCGGCCTGGCCGCCGGCCATCCGCTGGACAGCGTCAGCCAGTGGCTGGAGGCCCGCCACCGCGCCGGCCGGGACGACGATGCCGCCACGCGCAAGGCCTGGGCGGCCCTCGCCGCTTGGCGTGGCGCCGGCGCGCCGACGCTGGCCAGCCTGGGCGGCCTACTGCCCTAGGCTGTCGGCCCAGATGTTCTCGGCCCAGGCCAGCGCGATGGCGGCTTCGGCCGCGCTCGCGGCCGGCGACACGCCACCGGCGCCGGGCACGGCCTTCATGGTCTTGTCCGCCGCGTCGTACTGGTGGACGGAGGCCACATGCATGGCCTCGCCCGGCGTGACGAAGCTGTAGCAGGTGTTCATGACGACCGGCGCCGGGTGGGGCGCCTCGCCCCTGAGCAGTTGCAGCACGGCGGCGGCGGCCAGCTTGGCCTGCTGGTTGGCCAGGTGGCCCGACTTGGGCATGCCCGGCGCCGAGAAGATCGCGTCGCCGACGACATGCACGCCCGGCGCCGCCTGGGCCTGCATGCTCAGCCAATCGACGCCGACCCAGCGGCCGTTCACATTGGCGAAGTCGCGCGCCAGGGCTCCGGCGCGCTGCGGCGGAATCAGGTTCAGCACATCGGCCTTCACATCCTCGAACTCGAAGCGCGCCGTGCCGTCGGCCAGCACCTCCCTGAGCTCGGCATTCGGCCGGTACTCCAGCACGCCGGCATGGTGCTGGGTGAAGGCGCGCTCGAACAGGGCCTTCTTGCTCTGCACCTCGGGGTTGGCGTCCAGCACCAGCAGCTTGGCGCGCGGCCTGGCGCGCCTCAGATAGGAGGCGATCAGGCAGGCCCGCTCATAGGGCCCGGGCGGACAGCGGTAGGGTGCCTTGGGGATGCTCATCAGCACGACGCCGCCCTCGGGCAGGGCCTCGAGCTGGCGGCGCAGGGCCATGGTCTGGGCGCCGGCCCGCCAGGCATGCACGGCGCGGCCGCTGTCGAGGGCGGCGCCGAGGCCGGGCACGGCGTCCAGCATGAAGTCGATGCCGGGGGCCAGTACCAGACGGTCCCAGCCCAGCGTGCTGCGGTCAGCGAAGCGAATCGTCCTGGCCACCGGATCGATGCCGACAACCTCGGCGCGCAGCCGCTTCACGCCGCGCGCCTCCAGGCTGGCGTAGCCATGGGCGATGCTGAGCGGGTCGCGCGCGCCGGCGATGACGAGGTTGGACATGGGGCAAGAGATGAAGCCGTCGTTGCGCTCCACCAGCGTCACGTCGACGGCCGGCCCGCCCCAGAGCTTCAGATAGCGCGCCGCGGTCGCGCCGCCGAAGCCGCCGCCCACGACGACGACGCGGGCCGCCGGTGCGGGCGGCGTGGCGCAACCCGCGAGGGCCAGTCCCCCCGCTGCAATCAGCTGGCGACGGTCCATCATGGCTTGGCCTGGCTCGCGAAATAGGCGGCCACGAGGCGCAGTTGCTCCTCGGTGTAGCCCTTGACGATCTGCGGCATGACACTGCCCGGCTGCCTGCCGCTGCGGTAATCGGCCAGCAGATCCAGCATGGCCTCGGCCTTCATGCCGGCCAGCGGCGGCATGACCTGGCCGCGCGGGCGGCCGTTCGTGCCGTGGCAGCCGGCGCAGGTGGCCGCGAGGCTGCGGCCGACGTTGAGGTCCTGCGCCAGCGCCGGGGCGCACAGCAGCAGCGTCATCCACAACAACGGCCAAGCCTTCATCCACATCTCCTCAGAGCTTGTGCGATCGGTCTCCGCGTTCAAAACCCAGGGCATCAAAACTGCCATGCAGCGGCGCGAAGCCGATCACCTTGAACAGCTCGCCCATCTCATGCTCGGCCAGCAGGCGGTGGGCCATGGCCCGCTCACCCAGGGAGGTGCCGGCCAGCAGATCGGCGATGCCGCAGTTGAGCAGGAAATTGGCTTGGCTGGTATAGCCCAGCACGACCAGGCCGGCGTCCTGGCCCGCCAGCGCCACGCCGGTGAAGTTGACGTGGGCCGTGATGTCCTTGTCGCCCACGGCCAGCAGCGGGTCAGGGTCGGCCAGATGGCCTTGGTGGCACATCAGCGTGCCGCCGCGGCGCTGCGGGTGGTAGTACTCGGCCTCGGGGAAACCGTAGTCGATGAAGAAGGCGGCGCCACGCTTGAGCGTGCGGGCCAGCGTCGTGATGAAGGCCTCGCCCTGGGGGTGGATCTCGGTGACTGTGCCCGGCACGAAACCCGTCTCCAGCGGCGGGCGCAGCATGCTGTCGCGGTCCTCGAAGGCGAAGCCTTTGCCACTCGAGACCACGCCGCGCTCGCGCCAGGCCTGGCCGTCGAAGGCGATGAGCTGGACCGGCATCGCGTCCAGCACCTCGTTGCCGATGACGACGGCCTCCAGCTCGTCCGGCAGCGCATCCAGCCAGTCGACGCGGTCGCCCCAGTGCGCGAGACGCTCGCGCTGGCGCTCACGCAGCTCGGCCGACAGCTCGACGATGCGGTAGCGCGCCAGCCCGGCGTCCAGCGCATCCAGCTCGGCGATGAGCTGGGCCGCCAGCGCGCCCGAGCCGGCGCCGAACTCGACGACGTCGCGGCAGCCGGCAGCAATCATGGCCTGGGCCAGCTGGCGGGCCAGCGCGCGGCCGAACAGCGGCGACATCTCGGGCGCCGTGACGAAGTCCGAGCCTTCGCTGGGCATCTGGCCGAACTTGCGCCGGCCACCGGCGTAATAGCCGAGACCGGGCTCGTACAGGGCCATGGCCATGAAGCGGTCGAAGGGCAGCCAGCCGCCGGCGGCGGCGATCTCGGCGTGGACCTTGTCCACAAGGCTCATCGCGCTCACCTGGCTTTCACCCAGGCTTCGAAATCGGCCGCCGACATCGGCGCGCCCACCAGCTCGCCCTGGAACTGCTGGCAGCCCCAGCCGGCCAGCAGCTGCCATTGGGCGGCGCTGCGCACGCCCTCGGCGGTGACGGTCAGCCCCAGGCCGACGGCCATCTGCACGATGGCCTTGGTGATGGCCTGGGCGCCGACGTCGTCGGGCAGGCGGGCGACGAAGCCCTGGTCGATCTTGAGCTTGTCCAGCGGCAGCTCGGTCAGGTGGGCCAGCGAGGTGTAGCCGGTGCCGAAATCGTCGACCGACACGGTCAGGCCCAGGGCGCGCAGCTGGGTGAGCGTGGCCGGCGCATGGGTGATGTCGTCGATGAGCATGCGTTCGGTCAGCTCCAGCTCCAGCCACTGGCCCTGGGCGCCGGAATCGGCCAGCACTCGCTTGACGGTGTCGGCAAAGCCGTCGAGGTGGAACTGGATGCGCGACAGGTTGACGGCGATGCGCATCGGCCCGTGGCCGCTGGTCAACCCTTTCTCGCGCCAGCGCCGCGCCGTCACGGCGGCCTCGCGCAGCACCCATTCGCCGAGGTTGAGCATCAGGCGGTGGCGTTCGGCGACGAAGATGAAGCTGTCGGGGCTCAGCAGGCCGCGCTGCGGATGGCGCCAGCGCAGCAGGGCCTCGGCGCCGGACAGCTGGCCCGTCGTCGCCTCGACCTGGGGCTGGAAGAAGAGTTCGAACTCGTTGCGCGTCAGGCCCTGGGCCAGTTCGGCCTCCAGCACCAGGTCGGCATAGGCCGTCGCGGCCAGGGCCGGCTCGAAGAACTGGTAGGTGGCGCGGCCGCGGGCCTTGGCGCTGTACATGGCCGTGTCGGCATGCTGGATGAGCTCGTCGGCCTGCTTGCCGTCGTCGGGATAGACGGCCACGCCGATGGACGGCGTGACGGACAGCGCGCGGCCGTCGGCCTTGACGGGCACCTCGACGACGGACAGCAGCGCGTCCAGCACCACCTTGATGTCGTCGCGGCTGGTCAGGTCGCTGAGCAGCACGACGAACTCGTCGCCGCCGAAACGACCCACGAGGTCGCTGGCGCGCAGCGCGCCGACCAGGCGCTCGGACACCGTCGTCAGCACCTGGTCGCCTTCGAGATGCCCCAGGGAGTCGTTGACGCGCTTGAAGTTGTCCAGGTCGATGAAGAGCAGGGCCAGGATCTCGCCCTTGCGCTCGGCGCGGCGCATCAGCAGGGCCATGCGGTCCATGAAGGCGGCGCGGTTGAGCAGGCCGGTCAGCGCGTCGTGGTGGGCCAGGTGCTGGATGCGGGCCTCGCTGGCGAGGCGGTCGCGGATGTCGCGCACGATGGTCATGCGCAGCTTCTCGCCATCGCGCTCGATGGTGCGCACGATGAACTCGACCGGGATGCGCGTGCCGTCCTTGTGCGAGACGGCAGTCTCGTAGCGCACCTCCTTGCCCAGGCGCATGACCTCCTTGACCTTGTTCAGCTCGTCCTCGGCGATGAAGGACAGCACATGCCGCCCCACCATCTCCTGCAGGGTGTAGCCGACCAGCTCGCAGCAGGGCGGGTTCACGTCGGTGGTGATGCCGTCCTTGTGGAAGAGGATGCCCTCCACCGTGGCCCGCATGAACTTGTCCAGGCGCGCCTCGGACTCGCGCACCTGGCGCTCGGCCAGGCGGTGCTTGGTGATGTCGTTGATCATCACGCAGCTGGCCACCGGCACGCCGTCCTCGCCGAGCTGGGGGATGAGGTGGACCTCGATCCAGCGCGGCGTGCCGTCGGCCTCAGGCAGCTCGCGCTCATAGCTGACGGCGATGCGCTCGGCCAGCACGCGGTCGACGGCCGGCTGGATCACCTTCAGCGCCTCGGGGCCGATGATCTCGCCGAAGGTCTTGCCGAGGATGCTCTCCTCGGTCAGGCCGAAGGCCTCGGCATAGCCGCGGTTGGCGAACAGGCAGCGTTCGGTCTTGGCGTCGTACAGCGCGATCCAGGCCGGCACATAGTCGGCCAGCAGCTTGAAGCGCGCGGCCTCGTTCTCCAGGGCGGCTTCGACCCCGGTCTTCATGAGTTGGCGGTCTTGCGGGCCAGACACAGGTCGTCCCAGGCGCCGGCCTTGTCCGCCGGCGAACGCAACAGGTAGGCCGGATGGTAGGTGACCACGACGGGCAGGTCGCGCCAGGCATGCACGCGGCCGCGCAGCTTGCCCAGGGGCTCGGCCAGGCCGGTGAGGCGGCGCGCCGCCTGCAGGCCCATGGCCAGCACGAGGCGGGGGCGCAGCAGCTCGGCTTGGGCGGCGAGCACGGCCTCGCCGGCCTCCAGCTCCGGCGGCAGCGGCTGGCGGCCACGCGGCGCCCGGCCGGGCACCAGCGGCGCCACGAAGGCGTTCGCGCCCTCGCCGCCCAGGCTCAGGCCGGCGGCTTTCAGCATGCGGTCCAGCAGCCGGCCGGCATCGCCGCTGATCAACTGGCCGGCCGCCTCGTCGGCTTCCTCCGGCGGGTCGGTGACGACCAGCCAGTCCACCTGTGATTCGGCGCCGCGGCCGAACAGGTGGACGCGGTGCTGGCAGCCGCCGCAGGCTTGGCCCGCCAGCACGGCCTCGCGCAGCGACGCCAGATCCAGGCCGGCCAGACTGGGCGCGGCCGAGGGCGCGGCGACACGGATGACGGCGGGCGGAGGCGCCGCGACGGTGATGGGTTCGGGCTCGGCCTCGACGACCGCCAACGCTTCGGCCGCCCCAGCGGCAGCCGCCGGCACGCGGAAGCCCATCTCGGCCAGCATGGCCCTTTGGCGGCTGTCCCAGCTCATGCCGGCACCGCCAGGCTCATCAGGATGGCGTCCTCGCGCGGCCCTTGCTGCACCGGGTAGTAGGCGCGGCGCTTGCCGACCTCGGCAAAGCCATAGCAGCGGTAGACCTCGCGGGCGCGCTCGTTGCTGACGCGCACCTCCAGCCACAGCTGGGTCAGGCCGCGGCGGCGGCAGTCGGCCACCAGGCGGTCCAGCATGGCCACGGCCAGGCCGCGGCCCTGCCAGGCGGGCACGACGGTGATGTTGAGCAGGTGCATCTCGTCCACGCCCGGCATGGCGACCCAGTAGCCGAGCAGCTCGGCGCGCGCCCCGCGCAGCACTTCCGCCGGATAGGCGGCGGCCAGGGAGTCGACGAAATTGCCATGCGTCCACGGCACCGGATAGGCCTGGCGCTCGACCGCGATGATCTCGGTCAGGTCGGGGATACGCATGGCCGCGGCCTCGAAGGGCGGCGTGCTGGGCTGGACGACGGCGTTCATGGCGCCGCCTTCTGCTCGCGCTCGGCCGTGGTCAGGGCAACCTTGTCGCGCACATAGACGGGCAAAGCCTCGGCCGCGTCGCGCATCTCGCCGCGCTGCCAGGCCGCCAGCGCGAGTGCGCCCAGGGCCACGGCGCGCGAGCGCGCCTGCGGCCAGGCATGGGGCAGGGTGCCCAGGGCCTCGGCATATTCGTTCAAGGCCGTGCCGGCGACCGCGGTGGGTTCGCCCCAGTGCGCAGCCAGGACTTCGGGCTTGTAGAGGGCCGGCGCCTCGACGACCTGCCAGCCGGCATCGGCCCAGCGGTAGTGCGCGGCATAGATCTCGCCGATGCGCGCATCCATGGCCACCCAGATATCGTCACCGGCGCCCTGGCCGCGGGCGTCCTCGGCCACCAGCATCAGGCTGTCGACGGCCAGCACCGGCTTGTCCAGGCCGAAGGCCAGGCCCTGGGCGACGGCGCAGGCGGTGCGCAGGCCGGTGAAGGCACCGGGGCCCTGGCCGAAGGCGATGGCGTCCAGGTCGGCCATCGCCACCCCCGCGCCGGCCAGCAGGGCCTTGACCTCGGGCAGCAGGCGCGCCGAGGCCTGGGCACCGCCCTGGGCCTCGAAAACCCGGGTCTGGCCCTGCGCCACGAGGGCCAGGGCCATCGTGTCGGTGGAGCTGTCGAGAGCCAGGAGAGAGGGCATCAAGGCAGTGTAACTTTCGGGTCATGGGCAAACGGGCGTTGGGATGGGTGCTGGCGGGGTGGATCCTGGGGGTGCAGGCGGCCGAACCGCTGCCGCTGTCGGTCCAGGTCGCGCTGCGCCAGGCCCAGTTGCCGGCCACGGCCCTGGGCGTCGTCGTCCAGGCCCTGGATGAAGCCAGGCCCCGCCTGGCCTGGCAGGCCGATCTGGCCCAGAACCCGGCCTCGCTGACCAAGCTCGTCACCAGCATGGCCGCCCTGGACACCCTGGGCCCGGCCTGGCAATGGCAGACGCCGGTCTGGCTGACCGAGGACGGCGGCCTCACTCTCCAGGGCAGCGGCGATCCGCGCCTGTCCACCGAGAAGCTCTGGATCGGGCTCAAGCGCCTGGGCGTCACCGAGTTGCGCGGCCCGCTGCGCCTGGACCGCGGCGCCTTCACGCCGGGCACGGCCGAGCCGGGTGATTTCGACGGCGAGCCCTGGCGCGTCGGCAACGCCCTGCCCGAGGCCCTGCTGCTGAACGCCAAGGCGGTGGGCTACACCATCCGCGTCATCGACGGCACGCAGGCCCGCATCACCGCCGACCCGCCGCTGGACCCGCCCGCCCTCGTGCCCACGACCGCCGGCCCCTGCGGCGACTGGCGCAGCGCGCTGAAGCTGCAATGGGCGGCGGGGCAGCGCCCGCGCTTCACCGGCAGCTTTCCCGCAGCCTGCGGCGAGCAGACCTGGACGCTGGCCGACCCCGATCCCGCCACCTATCCGGGGCGGCTGCTGACGCTGATGCTGCGCGAAGCCGGCATCGCCTGGCGCGGCGAGGCTGTCGTCATCGATGCGCCACCGCCCACCGTCGCGCCGACGCAATTCTGGCCAGGACCGACGCTGGGCGAAGCCCTGCGTGACATGAACAAGGCCAGCAGCAATCTGATCGCCCAGCAGATCCTGCTCAGCACCGCCCGCGCCGCCGGCGTGCCGGCGCCCTCGCCCGATACGGCGGCGACCTGGCTGCAGGTCTGGCTGGAGGCCCATGTCGGCACGACGCCACCCAGCCGCGTCGTCAACGGCTCGGGCCTGGCGCGCGAGACCCGCATCAGCCCGGCCCAACTGGCGGCCCTGCTGCGCTGGGGCTGGCAGCAGGCGTGGATGCCGGAACTGCTCGCCTCGCTGCCGGTGGCCGGGCTGGACGGCACGCTGTCACGCCAGCCCGGTCGCTTTGGCGCGGCGGCAGGGCGGGCGCATCTGAAGACGGGCTCGCTGCGCGACGTGGTCGCCCTGGCCGGCATCGTCGACGCGCCCTCGGGCAAGCGCTGGGTGTTGGTGGCGGTCGTCAATCACCCACAGGCCCAAGCCGGGCGGGGCGTGCTGGATGCGCTGTTGCGGTGGGTGGCGCAGGACGCGCCGGAAGGGAAAGCCGGGCGATGAGAACGCGCAGATCGTCAATCAAGGAAAGGCCTTGAGCTCATGTGTACCGCGCCGCCAAGTATTTTTTCCCGGCCACGGCCTTCTCCAATGGGAGTAGCAACTCCTTCTGTTCGGCGAGCTCGAACGCCGGGCCGCCGCCGAGCAAGGCATGCCACCGCTTGGGCTCGATGCTGAAGTACTGCCAGAACATGCCCATGGGAGCGCTCCAATTCAAGGTGCGCTAAGCCGGCGGCACTTCGAGCGGCTCAACGACCTGCGCCGCGAGCCCAGCCTGCAGGTCGGCGAACGCCAGCGGCTTGCTGAACAGCCAGCCCTGGGCGTACTGCACGCCGTGGTCGCGCAGGAAGGCGGCCTGCGCCTCGGTCTCGACGCCCTCGGCAATCATCTCCAGCTTCAGGTCCTTGGCCATCTCGATGATGTGCAGGGCGACCTGGCTGGTGGCCGCCTCGGTGCCGATCTTGTCGACAAAAGACTTGTCGATCTTCAGATAGTCCAGTTCGAAGGTCTCGAGATAGGACAGGCTGGAGTAGCCGGTGCCGAAATCGTCGATGGCGACGCGGATGCCGTCGGCGCGCACCTGCCTGACCATCTCCCGCGCGACGTCGGCGTCCATGAAGCCGCGCTCGGTGGCCTCGACCAGCAGATTGCCGGCCGCCGCGCCGGTCTGCCGCCCCAGCTCGCCCAGCAGCTCCAGCGTGTCGCGCGATTGCAGGTCGGCCGCGGACAGGTTGATGCCGAGGTGGAAATGCGGATGGCGCTTGAACAGCCCGGCGGCATCGCGTCCGGCGAGGCGCAGCACCTCCGCCGTCACGCGCGTGATGAGGCCGCTCTCCTCCGCGACCGGAATGAAGAGGTCAGGCCTGACCAGCTCGCCGCTCGGCCGGCGCCAGCGGATCAGCGCCTCGGCGCCGACCCAGCGCCCCGTCTTCAGGTCGACGATGGGCTGGTAGGCGAGGAAGAACTCCTGGCGGCGCAGCGCTACCTTCAGCACGGCCGGCAGGGCCAGCTGCATGCGCACGGCGCGCAGCAGGGCCCAGACCAGCAGTGCGCTTGCCGCGAGGCCGGCCGGCACCAGCACCAGGGCGGTCGAGCGCGCACGGGCCTCCAGGTGGTGGACGGGCAGCGCGGCCACCACCACCGTCGCATAGCGCGTGGACTTCACGACGGCGACCACCTGCCGCCCCTCGATGAAGCTCGCCTCCTGGCGTCCCTCCAGCGCGTCGATCCAGTCGACGCGGATGGTGCCGCGCGCACTGCGCGTCTGGCGGTTGTCGGGCGTGATGGTCGCGATCGACAGGTCGCCTTCCCGGGTCGACACGTCGATGGGCAGGTCCTTGTGGATGATGGCCGCGAAGCCTTCGCGCTCGACGACGGTGAAGGGCACCCCCTGCGCAAAGGGGAAGACGACGTTGCGACGCACTCTCGAGCCCGTCGACGTCTGAACATCGGGCTTGCCGAGATCGAATTGAACATCGGGGCCCGCGCCTTGCGACGAGCAGATCAGGCGGTCGCCGGACACGCGGCCGATGGCCTGGATGTAGCTTGAGGCCAGATCGATCTTGCGCATCAACGCGAGTTCGGCCGGGCCGCAGGGCTGCGCGCCCGCCTCGGCCAGGCGGGCAATCCCCTGGTAGATCTGGTCGGCCGAGCTGTCCGAACGGTGCAGGGCATCCCGGGCGTAGCCCAGCACGCGGCCCAGCTCGGCTTCTTCACCCTGTCGGTTCGCGATATGCAATGCCAGCAGGATGGGCAGCGCGATCGCCAGCAACCCGGCAATGATGGTGATCAGCGTCGCGGTCGTCTTGGTCATCAGCGGCCTGTGAGCACTCCTGCGGCGGCGATGATGCCATCGGGGGTGTGCATGGCGCGGGTAGTTTTTCCAGCGGGTGTCAGCCGCTGCAGACCTCGACGCCCATGCCGGTGAACCAGGTGTTCTGGTCGGACTCGTGGCCGCCACCGACGGCGTTGTAGTTGACCGTCAGCTCCTCGTCGGCAGCGACATCGCGGATGGCGATGAAGCGCAGCAGCCGGGCATCCGCATCGGCCTCGTAACGCATATTGGCCGGGTTGGCATGGTTGTAGAGGCTGCCATAGCCCAGGGCCAGGCAATGGGTCGACCCGGTGCCGGCCAGCGCGCCCCAGTTGAAGAGCAGCTTGCGGACTTCGCCGGGCACAGAGGCGTAGGAACCAGTAAAGAGCACCACGGGGCAGGCTTCGACGATCTCCCCCTTGGCGTGCGCGCGCACCGCATAGGCGCCGCGGCCCTTGGCGGTGCCGGTGTCCTTGATGTAGACGCTGGGGGAGGAGATGGGCATGGTGGGTCTTTGCTGCGATCTGCGGTTCTAACCCATCCGCCCCTGCAGGCGCAGGCTTCACTGCAACAGGCAGGAACGGGTTCCTTCCGGCGTCAGCGGCTCCCGCGCAGGGTCCTGGCCCGGTCGGATGCGGAACAGCTCGACCTGGCAGGTCCTGCCCAGCAGGGCGTACCTGGCGATATAGGCCTGGCCCGGTTGCGGCACGAAGGAGAAGTCCAGCGAGCACTTGCCGGTCAGGATCCCGCCGCTCACATACCTGACCCAGGTCCGCTCGCCCGAAGGGACGGCCATCTTCCTGAGATCGTCTGCGCCCACCCGCTCCATCGACCCGCAATAGCCCTCCTGACCGACCAGCAGGGTGGTGACGTCACCGACCACGACGAACTGCGAGCGCGGGGCGTCCTGGGCGCTGGCCGTGAAGGTGGCCAGCAGCAGCGCAATGGCGGTGAATAGCTTGGATCGCATGGTGTTCTTCAGGAGGACGTCGTGGTGAGCCCATCCGTCACTTCAGCTCCGCGCCGCACTCGGAGCAGAACTTGGACCTCGAGATGAAGGCGCCCCCTCGGTTGGTTGCACCGCAGGCGTCGCAGAACCGGAAGGAGCGGATGTTGAGCCAAACCGCCCCGACGATCAGCGGGACGAAGGTGTAGAGGGAGGTGATCGGAAAGCCAGCCACCAACGGCACCGCCAGGAAGAGTGTGCCGAGCAGCCCCGCCAGAACGGGGAAGGCCTTTCTCTTGAGGGCTGCATTGCGGCTCCGCCACAAGAACAGGCTCACCATCAGGAAGCCGACCATCAGCGCCATCGCAACGAAATGGGCCTGCGGGGCGTTCGGATCAAAAGTTCGCATCGATGTACTCCCGCCTCCTCCCGTGTCGAGGCCGCGACTATGCCAACAAAGCAAGGGTTCCCCGGCGCATCTAGCCCCGCCCCCTGAGTTCCCTCACCCCCCGCCCCAGCTTGCGCCTCAGCAACGCCCTCAGCGTCACCGCATCCGCATAGCCCACCTGGGCCGCGATAGCCTCGACATCGCTGCGGCTGGTCTGCAGCAGATGCACGGCGCGCTGCACGCGCAGGTCCTGCACATAGGCCAGCGGCGACTTGCCGAGCACGGCCTCCAGCCGGCGCTGCAGCGTGCGCGGGCTGGTCGCCAGCTCGGCCGCCGCGGCGTCGAGTGAAAAACCCTCGGCCAGGTGCTCGCGCGCCCAGCGCTCGAAGCGGGCTACCAGCGGGTCGCTGTGGGCGAGATGGTCGGGGATCACATAGGGAGCCTGCGAGGGCCGCGGATCGACGATGAGGTAGCGGGCCGTCACGGCCGCCAGCTCCGGGCTGACCTGGCGCACCAGCGACAGCGCCAGGTCCATGTGGGCTATTGCCGCCCCGGTGGTGATGAAGTCGCCCGAGGCCACCAGCATGCGTGATTCGTCCAGGCGCACCGCCGGGTAGCGCTCGCGGAACAGCGGGCCCAGCCACCAGGAGACGGTGGCCTCGTGGCCGTCCAGCAGGCCCGACTCGGCCAGCACGAAGCCGCCGATGCAGGCCGCCGCGATGCGCGTGCCGGCGGCATGGCGCTCGCGCAGATGGGCGGTGGCGTCGCGCACCTCGCGCGTGGCCAGGGCCTCGACGAGGGCCGGCGGCATCTTGGCGCCGATGGCGGGCAGCACCAGCCAATCGGCCGCCCCATCGTCCGCCGGCTGCACCGGCACCTGCAGGCCCAGCGCCGTCTGCACGCGGCGGCGCAGGCCGACGACGCGCACGTCGAAGGGCGGCGCCGGCCAGCCCTGGGCGGCAGCCAGCTCGTTGGCGGTGGCCAGGGTGTCGAGAACGGCGGCCAAGCCGGTATCGAAGACGCCGCCAAGGGCCAGGACGGCCATTTTCATGATGGCGTGAATGATATCAAAGTTGTCGTTCGCGACGATACCTCCATGGGCAGCGCCTGCCTAGAGTGCGCAACGTCGATTCCACGACGCCAACCACTCTCAAGGAGTTCCCCATGATCAAGCTCGCCCTGTTCGTCCGCCTCGAAACCCTGCCCGGCAAGGCCGCCGAAGCCCAGGACTTCCTGCACACCGCCCTGGGCATGGCCAACGAGGAAGCGACGACACCGATCTGGTTCGCACTGAAGCTGTCGCCGACGACCTTCGGCGTCTTCGACGCCTTCCACGACGAGGCCGGCCGCCAGCGCCACCTCAGCGGCCCCATCGCCCAGGCGCTGATGAGCAAAGGTCAGGAGCTCTTCGTCTTCCCGCTGAATATCGAGCCCATCGAAGTCCTGGGCCTGAAGAACGCCTGAGCCATGTTCAGCAAGACCTTCTTCGCCGGCTGGGGCGACATGGACAGCAACGCCCATATGCGCAACACCGCCTTCCTCGACCGGGCGGCGGACGTGCGCATGCTGTTCTTCGCCGAAAGCGGCTTCGAGATGAAGGGGTTCGCCGAGCGGCGCCTGGGGCCCGTCATCGCCAAGGACGAAATCGCCTACTTCCGCGAGGTCGGTCTGCTGCAACCCTTCACCGTGACGCTGGTGCTGGCCGGTCTGGCGGCCGACGGCTCGCGCTTCCTGATGCGCAACGACATCCTCGGCGCCGGCGACCGCCTCTGCGCCCGCATCGACAGCACCGGCGGCTGGCTTGACCTGGCGGCGCGCCGGCTGGTCGCGCCGCCGGCCGAGCTGATGGCGGCGCTGAGCACGTTGGAGCGCAGCGCGGACTTTGCCGAGCTGCCGTCCAGCCTGCGTTAGAGCAGGCCGGGGTTGGCCTGCCAGACCGTCCAGGTCAGCACGGAGGCGAAGCCGACCCAGAGCGCGTAGGGCAGCAGCAGCCAGCCCGCCGCGGGGCGGATGCGCCCGAAGGCAAGGGCCGTGGCGATGACGAGGCCGAGCAGCAGCAGCACCTCGCCCATCGCGACGGCGCCGTGGTGCCAGGCGAAGAACAGCCAGGACCACAGTGCATTGGCGCCGAGCTGCACGATGAAGAGGCCCAGGGCGCCGTCCCGGGCCGGCGTCTGCGGCTCGCGCCAGATCAGCCAGGCCGCCACGGCCATCAGCACATAGAGCAGGGACCAGACCGGCCCGAAGACCGCCGCCGGCGGGGCCCAGGACGGCTTGGCGAGCTGCCCGTAGAAGGTCGGCGCCTCGCTGGACGCGATGGCGCCAAGCGCGGCCGCGACAAAGACGATGGCAACCCAGACCAGCAGGCCAACGGCCTGGGCGGAGGTGGAGCGGTGGGACAGCAGCATGGCGTGCCTCCTAACTCTTGAGATCAGCAGTCATGGGGCCACGATAGGGCGCGTGGTGCGGCGGCCGGGACGGCGCAGGCGCGCAATGCCGGTAGGAGGCCACCTACCACCGGCCTCAACGGCGTCCGACCGCCGGCGGCGCGGCGCCTCACTAGAGTGGCCTGACGGGATGGGGCAGACCGCCCCGTCGACGACAGGAGTTGCCATGTCTTTCGCGCTCTACATGTTGGGCTTGGCCGTGCTGCTCGGCGGCGTCGCCTGGGCCTTGATCACCGCCGGCCTGGCAGCCACCTATGTGGCCATCGCCTGCCTCATCGTGGCCGGTGTCGGCATCATGATGGCCGTGTCGCGCACGCGCTTCAAGGATCCCCCGGCCTGAACAGCTCGCTGGTGCGTGCGCCATCGGGTCCATGCGGCCCGCACGCCCTGGCGCCGCTCTCAGCGCGGCGCGGGGCGACGGCAGCGCATCAGCAGGGCCGGGCCGTCGGGTGTGACCACCTCGGCCACGGCCTCGAACCCGGCGGCCGCATAGCAGCGGATGGCGCGCGGGTTGTCCGGCGAGGGGTCGGTCTGTACGACGGTCACGGCCGGGTCTTCGAAGATCCGGTCGACGAAGGCCCTGACCATGGCCCGGCCCACGCCGCGATTCAGCTGGCCCTCGTGCGCCAGGAACTGGTCGATGCCGCGCGCGCCGGGGTCGGTCTCGTCCTCCCACCAGCCGTCACCCGAGCCGAGGACGACGTAGCACTGCAGAAAGCCGACTGCCTCGCCGTCCAGGTGGGCGATGAAGGCCCGCGTCGTGCCGTCGCCGAGGAAGTCCTCGCGCAATTCGTCGATCGGGTCCGCCGGCCCCCACCAGTGGGCGACGTGAGGCCGGCCCAGCCAGCCGTGCAGCATGGGCAGGTCGGCCTCCGCCAGCGGCGTGAATTCGAATGTCATGCCGGTTTGTACCCGCCATTCGCACGCGCCCGCTGCCACTCGCCCCAGCGGCGCCGCCATTCGCCCGCCTGCCCGGCACGCGAGGGTGGCGCAGCCCGAGCATGGCGGCCATGGACATCCGACGCACCCTCCGCGACAACCGCGGCTTCATCCTCTTCCTGCTCAGCTTCGCCCTCTTCCGCACCGCGGTGGCCGACTGGAATCCCATCCCTTCGGGCTCGATGCGGCCGACGCTGCTGGAGGGCGATGTCGTCCTCATCAACCGGCTCGCCTACGACCTCAAGCTGCCCTTGACCGACGTCGTGCTGCTGCCTCTGGGCGAGCCGCAGCGCGGCGACGTCGTCACGCTGAGCTCGCCGGCCGGCGGCACCCGCCTCATCAAGCGCATCGTCGGCCTGCCGGGCGACCGCATCGAGATGCGCGACGACGTCCTCATCCTCAACGGCCGGGCGCTGGGCTATGACAACCGGCAGTCGCGCGGCGAGGCCATCGCGCCGGGCTGGGTCATCGACGCGGTGCGCGCCACCGAACAACTCGAGGGCCGCCCCCACGCCGTGCAGTTCCTGCCGGCCCTGAACTCAAGGCGTAATTTCGCCGAGATCACCGTGCCGGCGGGCGAGTATTTCGTGCTGGGCGACAACCGCAACAACAGCGAGGACTCGCGCTTCATCGGCACCGTGCCGCGCGAGAAGCTGATCGGGCGGGCCCACCATGTCGTCGTGGCGGCGGACTGGCTGGGCGAGGACGGCTGGCGGCTGGCGCCGCGCTTCGAGCGCTGGATCACGGCCATCCGCTGAGCGTGACCCAAGCCACATATTGGCGAGTTCCCGCGATGCCAGGCCCCGGAAGCGGTGTTTTTCGGCAGGCATCGGAACGCTGCCCGGCCTATCTTCACGGCCATGTCGCACCGCCACCGCCGTCCCATCCCCCTGCCCAGCTTCGGCCCGCGCCGCATCGGCCTGGCCGAGGGTTCGACGCGCGTGGTCCTGGATGAGTACTGGACTCCCGAGGACCGGCCCGTGCAGGCCGAACTGCAGCTGCTGGAGCGCTTCTCGGCGCTGATGGCCGCCCAGGGCTGGCCGGCCCATGTGTCGCGCATGGCCTATGACCGCATCTACGCCGGCGAGCGCTTCGGCTTCGCCAAGCGCGTGGGCCGGGGTGAACTGCCCGGCCTGGCCCGGGAACTGATCGCCTGCTGGCGCGCCAGCCGCAGCGAGCCGGTAAAGGGCTGACTCAGCCGCAGCCTGCCCTCATCCTGTTGCTACCCTTTCGCCGATCACGACAGGAGTCGCGACGAGAACAGGGAGAGCCGGATGATCGTTCCCAGCTATTGGGCTGAGGCACATACCTCTTTGACGGTGAAAGGCCGTCGCATGACGCTGCGCCGCTTTGGCTGGTCAGACGAATGCCAGGCCGACGCGCAGACGCAGGCCGAACTGCGCGTCGCCGAGGCCGCTCAACTTGCCGCCAGTGGACAGGCCGTCCAGCACCGCGAAAAAAAGCTGGCCTACAACGGCGCGGAAGGCATCCCCATCCGGGAAGAAGTGTTGAGCCGCCACGGCGAGGCGGTCATCACGCGCAACGCCTATGGGGCGCGCTGCCTCAACGTGCCGGACATGCTGATCGCCGATGTGGACCACGGCTCCAAGCTGGATTGGCGACTCCAGTGGGCCAGCCGCGCGGCGATCCCCGTGATCGCCGGGCTGCTGCTGTTGACGGACCTCGGCTGGATGGCGATCTTCGGGATTCTTGTTGTCGCGATCTTCGGCAAGCTGCTGCTGGATCGGGCTTTGCATTGGCTGGCAGACCAGCTGGAGCCGCCGGCGGCGCGTGCACGTCGCCTCGTTGCCGACTTCCTTGCCCATCACCCCGATTGGCGCCTGAGGGTGTATCGCACGCCCGCGGGCTTGCGCCTGATCGCGACGCACGCCCGTTTGTCGCCGACCTCCGAAGCGACGCGAGCCTTTTTCCATGCCGTTGACGTGGACCCGGTCTACGCGCGGATGTGCCTGCAACAGCACTGCTTCCGCGCCCGTCTCTCGGCCAAGCCTTGGCGTGCCGGCATCAAGGACCACCTGAAACCCAGGCCAGGTGTCTGGCCCATCCGGCCGGAGCGCATGTCGACCCGCGCCGCCTGGGTGGAACGCTACGAAAGCGCGGCGGCCGGCTATGCCGCATGCCGGTATGAAGAGACGCTGGGTGCTGGCGTCGAGGATGAGGGCCTCCTGACGTGGGTTGCGCTGCACGATGCCGACTCCGCCGCCTTGATCACCACCCGGCCGCTCGCCTGAACGCCCTCACTCCTCCCAGCGAAACCGCCACACCGCGATCAGCGCGAACGCCGCGCTGAAGGCCAGCATCACGCCGCTGGGCAGCAGGGCCTCGGCAAAGGGCTGGCCGCGCCAGGTCATGGCGTCCAGCGCATCGACGGCCCAGCGGGTCGGCACGGCCAGCGACACCGTCTGGAGCCATTCCGGGAAGATGAAGGCCGGCACCCAGGCGCCGCCAAGCATGACCATCAAGAGCGTCGCCAGGATGGCCAGGCCGCGCGTGGCCTCGGGCGCGCGGCCCAGGGCCGCGACGAGCAGGCCGAAGCTGGCCGTCAGCAGCGAGAAGCAGACCAGCACCAGCGCAAAGCCGGCCGGGCTGCCCAGCACGCGCACGCCGAAGGCCGCGATGGCGACGACATAGATCACCGCGAAGACCACCAGCGAGATCAGCGTGCTGGCCAGGATGCGGCTGCCCAGCAGCTGGGCGCGCGACAGCGGGGCCGCGCGCAGCCGCTTCCACAGCCCCAGGCGGCGCATCAGCAGCAGTCCCACCGCCAGGTCGACGCCGCTCATCAGGATGAACTGCACGCCCATGCCGGCAAAGGAGTGGGCATAGCTGTTGTAGGCCACCGGCGCCTCGTTGGCGCTGGACTGCACGGCCTCGACCTCGCGTGTCGTGTAGGGCATGGACAGGCCGCCCGCCTGCGGCGCCGAGGCGGCGGCAGCCCCCGCTTCACTGCGCTGCACCTGGCTGATGGCGTCGAACATCTTCACCAGGGCGGCGCGCTGTTCGGCCGGCATGCCGGGCGCCCCGCTGACCTGCTTCTGCATGTCACCCATCGCGGCCGGGCTGAAGCCTTCGCGGCTGACCTCCTGCATGACGGTCTGGGCGAGCAGGCCCCGCACGACGGCCAGGGCGCTGGCCTGGGAGGGATCGAAATGCAGGGCGATCTCGGGCTTGCGGCCGGCGCCGAACAGGGCCTGCCCGGCCTGCTGGCCCAGGCCCGCCGGCAGGATGGCGACGGCGCGCAGCTTGCCGGCGCGCACCTGGGCCAGCAGTTCGGCCTCCTCGCCCACCGTCGTCTTCAGCGACGACTCGGCCTGCAGGGCTGCGACGACGCGCTGCGACAGCGGGCTGTGGTCCTGGTCGACGACACCGACAGGGATGCCGGCCATCTTGCTGCCGCTGCCGAACAGGCTGCCGAAGAAGGCGGCGATGAGGATGGGCGCGACGATGCTCATCAGCACGGCGCGGCGGTTGGAGAAGTGCAGCTTGATCTCTGCACGGACGAGGGCGAGCAGGGCTTGCATGTCGGTCCCTTCAGTCGCGCAGGGCGCGGCCGGTGAGTTGCAGGAAGACGTCTTCGAGGGTGACGCGCGCCGACGCCAGGCCGCGCACCTTGATGCCGCGCTGGGCCAGCGCGGCCAGCATCGGGCCGGTGTCGCGGCCGAGGTCGCCGACGCTGATGTCCAGGCGCTGGCCCGTGCGCGTGACGCCGGCCAGGCCTTGCAGCGCCATGTCGTCCGGCTCGCCATCGATCTCGACCTGCAGCAGCTGCGAGGCCGGCAGCAGTGCGAACAGCTGGGCCTGGGTGCCGCTGGCGACGACGCGGCCATGGTCGATGACGACGATGCGGTCGGCCAGGCGCTCGGCCTCTTCCATGTAGTGGGTCGTGTAGATCAGCGCCTTGCCGGCGCGCTTGAGCATCTCGAGGTTGTCGAAGATGGCATTGCGGCTCTGCGGGTCGACGCCGGCAGTGGGCTCGTCGAGCAGGAGGATCTCGGGGTCGTGGATCAGCGCACAGGCGATGTTGAGGCGCCGCTTCATGCCGCCGGAAAAGGTCGACGGCTTGTCCTTGGCGCGGTCGCTCAGCCCGACCATGGCCAGCACCTCGTCGCTGCGCCGCTTCAGCAGCTCGGGCGCCATCCCGTAGAGAGCGCCGAAGAGCTCGACGTTCATGCGCGCCGGCAGCTCCTCGTAGAGCGCGATGTCCTGCGGCACCAGGCCGATGCGGCGCTTGTAGCCGGCCTCGTCCGAGGCCAGGCTGACGCCGCCGGACAGGGTCACGGCGCCCGCATCGGGCACCGTCAGGCCGCAGATCATGCCCACCGTCGTCGATTTGCCGGCGCCGTTGGGCCCGAGCAGGCCCAGCACCTCGCCCGGCCGCAGCGCGAGGCTGACCTCGTGCACCGCCGTCCTGTCGCCATAGGCCTTGCGCAGGCCGCTCGCCACCAGTACCTCGTTCATGCCGCCCTCCCATCAAGCTGGCCGCATGCTAGGACGGGCGCCCCGGCGTGCCGAGCGGGCTGCGATGGATGGCGAGGGCGCCGCGCCAATCGACAGCCGGCGGCGTGAACGGCCAGGCCTGCCGCCGGGGCAAACCTGCACATGAATCCGGGGACGGCGGTGGATTGCCGGCGCCACGGCCGAGGCGCTAGCGTGTCGCCCCATGCCGCCCCTGCCCCAGGCCAGCCCGCCCGACGACGACCTGCAGCACTGGTGCCGCGCCAGCGGCATCCCGGGGCGGCCCCAGCTGTGCCTGGGGCCGCTGCCGGGCTCCGACGCCGGCGTGGTGCGCTGGTCGGCCCGCGAGCCGGACATGGCGCTGAAGACAGTGCATCCCCACCCGGGCCGCTACCGCATCGCCGTCATGCTGGAGCCGCTGGAATCGCAGATCTGGGTGGCGGGCCGGGCCGTCTGGGGCGGGCTGATCGCGGCCAACCGCTTTCGCATCTGCGCGCCGGGCGCCCGCCAGGACTGGCGGCGTCTGTCAGGCTGCGACATCGTCAACATCTTCATCCCCGAGGCCACCGTCGAAGCGCTGGCCACCGAGCACGGCGGCGTGCCGCGCACGCTGGCCAGTACCGGCTTCGCCGCGGACCGCATGGTCGTGGAGCTGGCCTGGAAGCTGGCCGAGGCCGAACGGCTGGCCGGCCCGCTGGCGCCGCGTTTCTGCGACGGTATCGTGCAGACGCTGCTGGCCTATCTGCTGGAGGCCTACAGCCATGCCGCCAGCCCGCCGGCCGGCCATGGTGGGCTGGGGCATGCACGGCTCGTGCGGCTCAAGGCCTTCATCGCCGAGCGGCTGCACGACGCCATCGCCAACGCCGACCTGGCCGCCCTGTGCTGCATGAGCGAGTCCCACTTCGCCCGCGAGTTCCAGCGCAGCGTGGGCGTCTCGCCGCACCGCTTCGTCACCCAGCAGCGGCTGCAGCGCGCCCAGAAGCTGCTGCGCGAGGGCCGCGAGCCCGTGGCCGCCATCGCGGCGGCCTGCGGGTTTCGCAGCGCCAGCCACCTGTCGCGCGTGTTCGCCCAGCACGTCGGGCAGCCGCCGGGTGCGTGGCGGGCCACGCAATCTGAGCCACGTTGAGTCCGTAGTACCCGGGAATTCGCGGGCCGAGCGCCGGGCCTGCCATGGGCCAGAGGCCCATGGCCTTCCGTCCGACTCCAGTTCGCCTAGCCGGCCCGCCTTGGGCGATGTGCTTGTCGGTCGAACCGGCAAGCATCGCCGTCCCCTCGGGGGACCGGTCAAGGTGCTCCTTGGACGAGAGGCTCTATTTCGGGAAGTTGTAGGTCAGCGTGAACGAGCCCGCGCCCGAAACGCTGTAGACACCGGCGATGTAATAGCCGGCGGGTCCCGTGTAGCTCAGGCTGTCGTTGCTGCCGGTCTGATTGCTGCGCGCCACCTGGGTCCAGGCGTTGTTGACCCAGCGGTAGAGCAGCAGATCGAAGTTGCTCCCCGCCGGGCCGGCGAGCGACATCTTGAAGCTGCCCCCCTGGGCGCTGCTCACATAGTTGCCGCCAGGCTGGTAGCTGATGGCGCCGCTGCCGCTCAGCGAACCGGTGACCTGCGCGCCCGTGCCCGGGTCTCCACCGCCCGGCGCATAGCTGTTGAACACCGCCGCGGCACGGCGCTCGTTGACGGCGTGCCAGGGCTGGCCGAGCTGGCGCATGCGCGAGTTCTCGGTGGGCCGGTAGACGCCGCTGGTGCAGTAGTTGGCGCCCTGGAACAGGCCCACCGTGCCATTGGCATAGCTGCCCGGCTGGGTGGGCACGGCGGTACTGGCGGCGATGAGGTCGCGCCATTTCACGCTGTTGCGCGAGGAGGCCATCGTGACATTGACGGCGCTGGGCTCGCTGCTCGTGCCGCAGCTGCCGTAGTCGTACTCGTCGGCAAGCTGGAAGGCGCTGTGGCCGATCTCGTGCAGCGCGATCTCGATGGCCTGGGGATGCATGGTCATGGTGCCCATCACGCCGAAGCTGGCGCCGCCATAGGTCTGGGTGTTGGCCACGACGATGACGATGTCGCGGCCGTCGGCCGGCGCCACCTGGCCGACGGTGGACATCACCGTCGTTTCATTGGCGCACACCAGCCGCGCCATGCCGTAGCAGCCGACCACCGTGCCCAGCGCGGTGTTGCGCGTGACGCCGTTCTCGGTGACGCCGGACTGCGGGCTGGCGACGTCGACGCGGCGCAGATTGAACTGCTGCTTGTGCGCGGCGAACAGCGGGTCGGCCAGCAGGCCGTTGGCGACCTTGGCGGCATCCGCCTGCCACTTGCCCAGCTCGGCGGCGGTGTAGCCGTCACCGATCAGCACGATGTCCATGCGCGCGCCGGTGGCGCCGCTCTGCCACAGCCAGGCCGAACCGCTGGGCGCGGCGGCGGCGCGCACGCGGCCGGTCGTGGCGGCATCGATATCGGCCCGCGTGAGGCGCAGCATCGGCGTCTGCGCATCAACTGCGGCGCTCATCGCGCGGCCTTCGCGCAGCGCCTGGGCGTGCGTGGGCTGGCGCTCCAGCACGTCCACGCTGGCCAGCGCTGCGGCGTCCGGCACCCGCAGCTCCACCACGCCGCCCTGGCGCGCCAGGGCGCGCGCCTCGACAACACGGCCGGTGCGCGGATCGAAAGTTTCTGCATGCAGCGTGGCGGCGCTTCTCACCGCGCGGCGGAACAGCTCGCGGCCCTGGGCATCGCGGCCTACCAGCACCAGGTCGCCGGCCAGGGCCTCGGCGTCGGCCTGCGCGGGCTGGGCCGCGAAACCGCCGCGCTCGGCGTGCAGCAGTTCGACCTGGCTGGGGCCGGCCTGGCGCAGGCGCAGCAGCAGCGCGTCGGCCTGCGCCAGGGCGGGCGCCGCCGCCAGTGCGGCGACCAGGGCGAGGCGATTGAGTGGGAATGGACGGGCATTCAGGTGCGGCATGGCACGGCTCCTAGCAACGGCGGACGGAGGGCCGCCGGCTGCAACGCAGGCGCCGGCGGGCCAGGCCGTTAGGGCCAGGCGGCGCGATGCTAGGCAGCGCGACCCGCCGCGATGCGGTCCGCGCTCAGCGATTGGCGGATTCCTGCAAGGACAGCAGATTCCTGCAGTCCTTCCGCGGCGGTGCGAAGCGGTGATGCAACGCAAACAAGATCAAAACACCATTCCAAATTTCGTGAATTGGCGGACCAATATTTGGAGCGCACTGCCACGGTGCGGCCTACCAAAAAAATCGATCAGCGTCACAGTTAGGGAGATGCGAAAACAGCAACAGGCGTTACGTTCCGCTACCTCGTCGAAGCCTTCTGTTGACTTGCAACGGCGATGATTTCAAAGTTTCCAGGTACGCCTTTTGCCCTGATGTTTCTCCGCCGTCTCAACCTCGACTCCGATGCCGACCGTCGCATCGCGTCGGATCTGTTTTTGTCCAATCCCGGCTACGAGCTGGAGAACTATGGCCGCCTGCCGAGTGCCGAGACGGCCGAGCCGCTGTGGCAGCGTTTCCCTGCCGAGTGCGCCCCCGAACACCGCCTCACCTTCGCCGCCTTCGAGCATGACCAGCCCATAGGCTTGGTCCAGGTCGGCCTGCACGCGCCCACGCGCGACTGCGCGGCCCTGATGCTGCTGCTGGTGCCCCAGCAGTTCCAGCAGCGTCATATCGGCTGCGAGATCGTCGAGCGGCTGAGCAAGCAGGCGCGGCGCTGGGAAGACATCGCGAACTGGTACATCACGGTGGTGGAGTCCAACACCCGCGCCCTCGCCTTCTGGCGGCACTGCGGCTTCCGCACCAAGACCCAGGGCCTGGCCTGCGAAGGCTTTGCGGCCCCCGTCACGCTGATGACGCGCGCCATCAAGGCGCGCCCCGCCTGCCAGCATTCGCGCGCGCCTGAAAACGCCAGCCAGGTCATCGCCCGGCATCTGTTCGCGCGCCTGACCTGATCAGGCCGCGCCGGCCTCAGGCCAGGGCGCGTCCGATCAGGATCTTCTGCACTTCGCTCGTGCCTTCGTAGATCTGCGTCACGCGCACGTCGCGGTAGATGCGCTCGACCGGGAAGTCGCTGAGATAGCCATAGCCGCCATGGATCTGGATGGCATCCGAGCAGACCTTCTCGGCCATCTCGCTGGCGAAGAGCTTGGCCATGGCTGCCTCCTTCAGGCAGGGCCGGCCGGCATCCTTCAGGCTGGCGGCATGCCAGATCAGCTGGCGCGCGGCCTCGATCTGCATGGCCATCTCGGCCAGCTTGAACTGCACCGCCTGGTGGTTGAAGATGGGCTGGCCGAAGGTGACGCGGTCCTTGCTGTAGCGCAGCGCCGCTTCAAACGCCGCGCGCGCCATGCCAACGCTCTGCGAGGCGATGCCGATGCGCCCGCCCTCCAGGCCCGACAGCGCGATCTTCAGCCCCTGGCCTTCATCGCCGAGGCGGTTGGCGGCCGGCACGCGGCAGTTCTCGAACAGGATCTGGGCCGTGTCGCTGCTGTGCTGGCCCATCTTCTCCTCGATGCGCGCCACCGTGTAGCCGGGCGTGCTGGTCGGCACGACGAAGGCGCTGATGCCCTTCTTGCCGGCCGCCTTGTCGGTCACGGCCATGACGATCGCGACATCGCCATGCTTGCCGCTGGTGATGAACTGCTTGACGCCGTTGAGCACATAGTGGTCGCCATCGCTGTCATTGACACGCTGGGCCGTCGTGCGCAGGCCGCCGGCCTCGGAGCCGACATGGGGCTCGGTCAGGCAGAAGGCGCCCAGCATGTCGCCGCGCGCCAGCGGCTTCAGGAAGCGCTCCTTCTGCTCGTCGTTGGCAAAGGCCATCAGGATGGAACAGACCGGGCAGTTGTTGACGCTGACGACGGTGCTGGTGCCGCCATCGCCCGCGCCGATCTCTTCCAGGATGACGGCCAGGGCCAGGTAGTCCAGGCCCGCGCCGTCCCATTCGGTGGGCACGGCCACGCCGTAGCAGCCCAGGGCGGCCAGGCCCTTCAGCTGCTCGGCCGGAAAGTGGTGGTTCTTGTCCCAGGCCGCGGCGTGGGGGGCGATCTCGGCCTGCACGAAGGCGCGGATGGCGTCCTGTACGGCGAGGTGGTCTTCGGGGAGGAGCATGGGTGGCGCTTTCCGACAACGTTGGGGATGGCGCTATTGTCGACTTGCGCGTTTGCGAACCCGTTCACCCCGTTTGCCCGCCGCCACCGTAGAAGCAGGAGCCACCCGACCACGGAGTTCCTCCATGCCCTCTGCCAGAACGCTTCGCTCACTGCTCGCGCTGTTGACGCTGGCGGCCTCGGCCGCCTTCGCGCTCAGCCCGCCGGTCCAGACACCCAAGCCCCCGCCGCCGATCGCGCCGCCCATGCCGCGCTTCGTCGTGCCCGACGCCGCTGTGCCGCTGACGCTGCAGCGCATGCAGGTGCAGGCCACGCTGGCCGGCACCCAGGCGCAGACGCGCATCGAGCTGGTCGTGCACAACCCCAACCCACGCCAGCTCGAGGCGACGCTGGAGTTCCCGCTGGACGCCGGCCAGAGCGTCGTCGGCTTCGCGCTGGACATCCGCGGCGAGATGATCGCCGCCGTGCCGGTGCCCAAGGACAAGGGCCGCCAGGTGTTCGACGACATCACGCGCCGCCGCGTCGACCCGGCCCTGCTGGAACGCACCGCCGGCAACAACTTCAAGCTGCGCATCTACCCCGTGCCGCCCAACGGCGAGCGACGCGTCACGCTGCAGCTGGCCGAGACCCTGCAGCCCAACCCGCAGGGCCGGCTGCACTACCGGCTGCCGCTGAACTTCGGCCAGCCCATCGGCCAGTTCGAAGGGCGCTTCGACCTGCGCGGCGGCGCCTCGGCCCAGGCCAGCGGCGCCCTGGCCGGCGCGGAGGCCTTCACGCGCGGCGACCAGACCTCGCTGCAGCTGCAGCGCCGCGACTGGCAGCCCCGCGAGGCCCTGGCCCTGAGCTGGGCCGGCAGCGGCGGCGACAGCGTCGTCGTGAACGAGCATGCCGGCGCGGTCTACGCCTATGCCGAGCTCGCCGCCGCCGAGGGCCCGCGCGGCCCGGCCCGTCTGCCGCGCGAGCTCAACCTGGTCTGGGACGCCTCGGGCTCCGGCGCCGAGCGCGACCACGCCCGCGAGTTCGCGCTGCTGGACGCCCTCTTCGCCGCCGCCCGCGACCTGTGCGTGCACCTGACGGTGGCGCGCGACGCCGCCGAGGCCGTGCGCGTCTTCGAGGTTCGCGGCGGCGACTGGCAGGCCCTGCGCCGCACCCTGCAGCAACTGCCCTATGACGGCGCCAGCAGCCCCGCGGCCTGGCTCGCCGGCCTGTCCGCGGCAGCACCTGGAACCCACACGATGAGCCTGCTGTTCAGCGACGGTCTCGCCACCTGGCCGGCCCTGGGCAGCAAGCCGCCCGCCGGCCCGGTGTTCGCCGTGAGCGCCGCCAACCGGGCCGACCTGCCACGGCTGCGCCGCCTGGCCGAGACCAGCGGTGCACGCCTGCTGGACCTGAACCGCATGGACACGGCGGCGGCCCTGGCCGCCCTGACGCGGCCAGGCCTGCGCATCGTCGACATCCGCGGCGAAGGTGTCGAAGGCCTCGAGGACATCGTCGCCGAATCCCTCTATCCGGAGAACGGTCGCTTCGCGATCGCCGCGCGCCAGGGCACGGTCACGGCCCAGATGCTCGTCACCCTGGTCGACGCCCAGGGACGGCGCAGCCAGCGCCGGCTGGACCTGAAGGCGCCGACCGAGGTGGCACCGTCCGACGAAGCCACGCTGCCGCTGGCGGCGCGGCGCTGGGCAGAGCTGCGCGTTGCCGAACTCTCGGCCGACGCGCAGCGCCACCGCGCGCAGATCCGCCGCCTGGGGGAGCAGTTCCGCCTCCTCAGCGACGAGACTTCGCTGATCGTGCTGGACGAGCTGGCCGACTATGTGCGCTACGAGATCGTGCCGCCCACCGCCGCCATGCGCGCGGCCTATCAGCGCAGCCTGGGCCAGCGTGACGCCACGCGCCAGGCCGACCGGGAGCGGCATCTCGAGGGCCTGGTGAAGCGCTTTGCCGAGCGCCAGGCCTGGTGGTCCCGGGAGTTCCCGCAGCGCCCGCCCGAGCCCGTGCCGGCCGTGGCGGCTCAGGCCGGCACGCCACCCCTGCCGCAGGAGCCCAGGCGCCAGCTGCAGGCCTCGCCCGCTCCGGCACCCAAGATGGCCGCCGAGGTGGCTCGGCCCATCAGTGCGCTGCCCGCCGCTCCCGCGCCGGCGGCCCCGGCTCCGGCCCTGGCGCGCGCGGCGGCCCCCGCCCTGCAATCCGCGCAGATGGCCGACGCTCGCGTGATGCGCGAGGAAGCCAGTGGCGGCCAGGCCAACGCCCCCGTCGCCAGCATCGCGCTGCGCGCCTGGGAGCCCAACGCCAGCTATGTGCGCCGCCTGCGCGAGGCGAGCGACGCCGAGCGCTATGCCTTCTATCTGGATGAGCGGCCCGCCTATCCGTCCAGCACGGCCTTCTTCATCGACGCGGCCGAGATCTTCTTCGCCAAGGGCCAGCGCGAACTGGCGCTGCGCGTGCTGTCCAACCTCGCCGAGATGGAACTGGAGAACCGCCACATCCTGCGCATCCTGGCCTACCGCCTGCTGCAGGCCAACGAGACGGCCCTGGCCGTGCCGCTGCTGGAGCGCGTGCGTGAACTGGCGCCGGACGAGCCGCAGTCCTCGCGTGACCTCGCCCTGGCCCTCGCGCCCACCCAGCCCCAGCGCGCCGTCGACCTGCTGTGGGATGTGGCCAGCCGGGCCTGGGACGGGCGCTTCTCCGACATCGACCTGATCGCGCTGAGCGAGCTCAACGCCCTCGCCGCGCGCACGCCGAAGCTGGACTTGTCGCGCGTCGATGCACGCCTGCGCGGCAACCTGCCGCTGGACCTGCGCACCGTGCTGACCTGGGATGCCGACAATACCGACATCGATCTCTGGGTCACCGATCCCGATGGCGAGCGGGCCTATTACGGCAACCGCCTGACACGCCAGGGCGGCGCGATGTCGCGCGACTTCACCGGCGGCTACGGCCCCGAGGAGTTCTCGCTGCGCCGCGCCAAGCCGGGCCGCTACGAGGTGCGCGCCCAGTTCTTCGGCCACCGCCAGCAGCTGGTCTCGCCCTACACGACGCTGATGCTGTGGCTGTCCACCGGCTTCGGCACGCCGGGGCAGAAGGATGAGCGTGTCGTGCTGCGCCTGTCCGGCAGTGGCCAGCAGGTGCTGGTGGGCAGTTTTGAAGTGGCGGGGAATACCGCCAAGTCGACGAATTAGGCACCAGCCGCGGCGGCCGTCCTCAGAATGCATTTCACGGGCGGGCGCCGGCTGGGCATACTCGGCCTTGGTGAGCTTCGCTTCCGCTTCCACTCCAGCTGTCGTGCTGCCACTGGCTGCACGGCGAGTGGCTTGGCTGTTGCTGGGCATGGCGGTGCTGCTGGCCGCGCTGGGCGTGTTCGCCGTGACCGCCCTGTCCGCGGCGCGGGCCTATGTGGCCGGCGAGAGCCAGTGGTCGCGGGCGCAGAAGAGCGCCGCCCTGGCCCTGGTGCTCTATCTGCAGACCGGCGACGAGGCGCAGTACCAGGTCTTCGAGCGAGAGATCGCCATCCCGCTGAACGACCGGCGCGCCCGCGAGGCCATGGACCGCGGCAGCGCGCATGACGACGAAGCGAGACAGGGCTTCATCGACGGGCGCAATCACGCCGACGATGTGGCCGGCATGGTCCGCCTCTACCGCTGCTGCCGCGGCCTGCCCTATATGCGGGACTCGGTGGCCATCTGGCGCGAGGCCGACGAGTTGATCGCCGAGCTGCAGGCGCTGGCCCGCCAGGCACGCACCCTGCCGGCCGCGGAACGCGCGGCGCTGCAGCATCGCGTGCTGGCGCTGGACGCACGCCTGACGCCGCTGGAGCAGCGCTTCTCGGCCAGCCTGGGCCTGGCCTCGCGCCTCACGACGGCGGGCGTCAGCGTGCTGGTCATCGTCAGCGTCCTGCTCTTCGGCCTGGCCGCCGCCGGCCTGGTGATGCGCCGCGCCCGCGAAGACCAGGCCGCCGCCCAGGCCCTGCAGCGCAGCGAGGCGCTGTTCCGGTCGCTGTGGGAGACCAGCATCGACGGCGCCGTCATCATCGACGGCGGCAGCCGCATCCGCTTCGCCAACCCGGCCATCCATGCCCTGCTGGGCCATGCGCCAGGCAGCCTGGCCGGCCAGCCGCTGGCGACGCTGCAGCCGCAGGGCTTGCGCGAGGCGCACGCCACGGGGCTGGCCCGCCACATGGCGACCGGAGAGAAGCGCCTGGACTGGCGCGGCGTCGAGACCCTGGCCCTGCACGCCGACGGCCGCGAACTGCCGGTGGAGGTGCGCTTCTCGCGTTTCGAGCTCGACGGCGAGCCGCTGTTCGTCGGCTTGCTGCACGACATCACCGAGCGCAAGGCCGCCCAGCGGGCCGCGGCGGAGCATCTGCGGCTGCAGGAGTCGGACCGGCTGAAGTCCGAGTTCCTCGCCCGCATGAGCCATGAGCTGCGCACGCCATTGAACGCCATCATCGGCTTCACCGACCTGATCCACGCCGGCCGCAGCGGCCCGGTCAGCGCCGAGCAGCAGCGCCAGCTCAGCTTCGTCGCCAGCTCGGGCCGCCACCTGCTCGCCCTCATCAACGACCTGCTGGACCTGTCGCGCATCGAGTCCGGCCGCCTGGACCTCAGCATCGAAGCCCTGGACATCGCCGCGCTGGCCGCCGAGGTGGCCGGACAGCTGCGCCCGTTGGCCGAGGCACGCGCCCTGGCGCTGAAGCTGGACATGCCGGCACCCCTGCCCTGGCGCGGCGATCGCCGCAAGCTGCTGCAGGTGCTGCTCAACCTGGTCGGCAACGCGATCAAGTTCAGCGAGAAAGGCGAAGTCGAGATCCACGCCCGGCAGCAGGGCGGTGGCCTCGTCATCGCGGTGAGGGACCACGGGCCCGGCGTCCCGCAGGAGCACCGCGCCCTGCTCTTCCAGCCCTTCCGCCGGCTCGAGGGAGGCGTCGCCCATGCCCAGGAGGGCAGCGGCCTGGGTCTGTATCTGAGCGCACAGCTGCTGGGCCGGATGCAGGGCCGCATCCGCCACGAGGCCGCCGAGGGCGGCGGCTCCCGCTTCATCATCGACCTGGAACCCCTGCCATGACGCGCCCCCGCGTGCTGCTGGTGGAAGACAACGCAGCCAACGCCTATCTCGCCCGCTATGTGCTGGAAGGTGCGGGCTTCGAGGTCGAGTGGGTGGGCAATGGCCAGCTGGCCCTGGAAGCGGCAGCCGCGAACCGGCCCGCCATCATCCTGATGGACCTGCGCATGCCCGTGCTGGACGGCTACGAGGCCACGCGCCGCCTCAAGGCCGACCCGGCCCTGCGCGATGTGCCCGTGCTGGCCATGAGCGCCGAGGCCATGCCGACCGAAAAGGCCCGCGCGCTAGCCGCCGGCTGCGCCGCCCACATCGGCAAGCCCATCGACGTGGCGACGCTGGCCGAGGAGGTCAGGCGCTGGCTGACTTGACCAGCAGGGTGCCGCGCCCGACGACGCAGGGATGGGCATGGCGTACCGTCGCCCGCCCGTCCAGCTGCGCCAGCCACCCACCCAGCGTCGCATTCCATTCCACGCTGGCCACGCGCCAGTGCACGATCAGATCCTGCTCGGCGAATACCGGCGCCTTGAAGGCGAAATTGAAGTTCAGGCACAGCAGCTCGCGGGCTTCGCCATCGTCATCGCTGCGCGAGAAGTGGCTGGCCACCAGGCCGATCATCATGGCCGTCGTCTGCTGGCCGCTGGCGATGATCTCGCCGTGGCGGGCCCGCTGGGCCGCCTGCACGTCATGGTGCAGGGGATTGGTGTCGCCGGTCAGGCGGGCAAAGGCGGCGATGTCCTCGCGCGTGAAGCGGATCTGGCGCTCGCAGGTTTCGCCCACGCGGATCAGGGCGGCGGTCTCGGCTTCGGCAAAGGTCGTGTCCATGGACCGAGACCTTAGCGCAGACCAGGGACAGGCCGCGCCGCCGATTAAGGGGACTCACCAGTCCAGGCGCTGCCCGTCGTAGTTGAAGAAACTGCCCGTATCCGCCGGCTTCAGGGTCGCCAGCACGGTGCGCATGCCGGCGATGCTGGTCGTGGCGTCGATGTCGGCACCCGCGCCCCCCATGTCGGTGCGCACCCAGCCGGGGTGGAAGCTCACGACGGTGGCCTTGCCTGCCAGCGTCAGCGCGGCGTCCTTCATCACCGAGTTCACGGCCGCCTTGGAGGCGCGGTAGAGCCAGCTCGCCGCATTGGTGCGCAGCGCGATGGAGCCCATGCGCGAGGAGATGATGGCGACACGCGCTGCCGGCGCCAGGGCTTCGGCGATCTGCGGCAGCAGCCGCATCGGCCCCAGCACATTGGTGTGCATGACCGCATCGAAGTCGGCCTCGGTGGGCGTCTCCAGGCCCTCGGTGCGGGAACCGAAGACCCCGGCATTGATGACCACGACGTCGAAGCTTTCGCCATCGACGAGCCAGGCCAGGCCGGACACGCTGGCGGCGTCGGCCACGTCCAGCTTCAGTGCGCGCGCACCATGGGCGTGCAGGCGCTCCAACGCGGCTTCGTCGCGGGCCGTGGCGGTGATGCGGGCGCCGGCGGCGCGGTACTGGCGGACAAACTCCAGGCCCAGGCCGCGCGAAGCGCCGATGATCAGAACGTTCATGGTTTGGTCAATGCGAGTTTCGCGGCCAGCACGGTGAAGAGGCCGGCGCCGCCGAGGTTGAGGCTGCGCCCCACCCAGGGCCGCGGCTGGCTGCGGCGCAGCGGCGCCACCAGCACGATGAGGGCCAGCAGGAAGAGCAGGCCCTGGACGATGAACCAGGCGCCGAGGAAGAGGAAGGCCAGGGTCTTGTCCGGCGCGGCGGCGTCGATGAACTGCGGCAGCAGCGCGAGGAAGAACAGCGCCACCTTGGGATTCAGCGCATTCGTGAAGAAGCCCTGGCGCACCGTGCGCCACAGCGAGGGCGGCGCGCTGACCTCGGCCGCGGCCGACGCCGGCTTCAGGCCCGCCTTGGCCATGCCCCAGGCGACATAGAGCAGATAGGCCGCCCCCACCAGCTTGACGACCGTGAAGGCCTCGGCCGATGTCGCCAGTAGCGCCGCCAGGCCGAAGGCCGCGGCCAGCGTGTGCAGCACGCAGCCGCCCATGATGCCGACGGCGGCCGCCACGCCCTGGCGCCAGCCGCCGCGCAGCGTGCTGGCCACCGTGTAGGCCATGTCGACGCCGGGGGTTGCGTTGAGGACGAAGACAGTGGCTGAGAACAGCAGGAGGTCGTGGGTGCCGAGCATGGAAGGCCTCAGATGGCGGGGCGTGCGCTGCCTAGTGTCACCTACGTCAACGAGGCGGGGCTTTCGAGGGCTTGCGCGGCGGCATGTCCTCGAGAACCTTCAGCATATCGTTGGCCCGGGCGACAACCCAGGCCTTCGACTCTGCATTCATGAGGCCCGAATGGTGGTCCATCGAGGCCTCGTTCAGTGGAAAGATCCATTCTTCACATACGCCTGCCGCGCTCAGGCTCGGCAGGTCGGCATCCGGCACCTGGGTAGCGACGGCACCAGGCCAGGGGTGGAAGCGGCGACGATCCTGGGTCTGGCGGAGCCGATCGGCTGGCGAGTTGATCCGCGCAAAGACGAGCAACCGTGAGCCGGGCTTGAAGCCCAGCGGCAGCAACACGCGCACTTCAGGCGCTCCACCGCCCTTGAACCAGCGCGCCACCTCCAGCCGCCCGATCGCAGATCCGGTCAGATCCTCATGATTCCCGTCGCTGATTTCAACCAGCCGGCCGACGAAAACGGCGGAGGCTGCGCTGCTGTAGGCCTGCACCTCGGCGACCGGAGCGTCCTTGTGCGGCGGGTATAGCGGCGGACACTTGATCGCCCAGGCGGCATCGACAGCACCGGCACCCAGGGCCAGCAACAGCAGGCAACTGCGGCGCCGGCGGCGAACTGTCATTCAGAGCATCTCCACGGCGGAGGCTCCCGGCAAGGCGCTACTTGCCGACGCTCACCAGCGGCTGCCCGCCCCCACCCAGCAGCACGGTGTTGCCGGCCTTGTTGGCGATGGCCAGGGCCGCGTCGCGCTGCAGCTCGGCAAGCTTGATTTCCTTCAGCGCCGGCGTCAGCGACGCGCTGATGATCTGGTTGGCGCGCGCCTGGCCCTCGGCCTCGACGATGAGGCGTTCAGCCTCGGCCTTGGCAAGCTCGACCTCCTTGCGCTTGCGCTCGATGGCCTGGTCGGTCTCGGCGCGCTGGCGGATGGCGGCCTCGATGGCCGGGTCGGTCAGCAGATTGCGCACATTGACGGCCGTCACGACGAAGGCGCCCTTGTCGGTGCCGTCCAGCTCGGCCTGCAGGCCGGCGCGCACGCGCTCGGACAGCTCGGCCCGCTTGGTGTGCATGGTCGTGGCGTCCATCTCGGCGATGGCCTTGTAGACCGCCTCGCGGGCCTCGCGCGACACGCGGCTGTAGGCGATGACGAGGTCCTTGCTGCCGTCGCGCACGACGTCGGCGTGGCGCACGACATCGCCCTGGTACTTGGTGAACAGCCCCGGAATGGCGGCCGGCATGACCTTGAAGTAGACGTCGATATCCACGTCCTTCATGGTCAGGTTGTCGCGGCTCTTGGGCGTCATGTCGGCCAGCTGGAAGCTGATCTCCTTGGCCGTGAACTCGTCCACCGTCTTGAACAGCGTCATGTAGATGCCGGGCGGCAGCGCCTCGGTGCTGACCTTGCCGAGGGTGCGCTCGACGCCGACGTTGCCGGTGTCGATCTGGGTGCAGCCGGCCAGCAGCGCGGCGAGGGTCAGCAACAGGGGTCTGAGGGTCATAGGACTTTCAGCGCGTTGGAGTGGTAGGCGACGACGAGGGCGGCCAGCAGCACGGCTGCGATCGCCGCCAGGCGCACGCCGTGGCGCGCCCAGCGGTTGAGGCTGGGGCGGCCGCTCAGCTGCCACAGGCCGTAGGCGACGAGGGCGGCGACGAAGAGGAGGATGAAATGACGCACGGGGCGGAGTATCTAGCGGCGCGGCCGGCGTTGCAGCGCAGCTTCAAGTCGCCTGAGCAAGGGTTCCTCCTGCTCCAGCGCGTCCCTCGACCCGGGCACCAGCTTCAACGCCTGCCGGTTGTGGCAAGCCCGCAACTCAACTGCGCTGAGTGACGGAAAGTCGATGTCAGGCCACGGTACTCCCTCGGAGCAGCGGCCTTCGGTGAGCACATCGCATGCAACCTGGCGATAGCGCTGCTGATCGAGCCGTCTCACCATCAACCGGTTACGCTCTTCCAGCGACAGCGCATGTGCGAAGACCAGCAGGCGCTGGCCCGGCTCAATGGATTCCGGCAGCACCAGCCGCACCTGCCCGCCCGCTTCTCCCTTGAACTCGCGTTCCACCGTCACGCGACCAATGGCAAAGGCCAGACGGTCCTGTGGATCGCCTTCGACGTCCCCCACCTTGCCCACGAAGACTGCCGACGCCTGCGCCAGCAGCGTCTCCGGCCAGGGCGGCTCTGAAGGCGAACGCATGCAGGCCAGCGGCCAAGCTTCGGCGGCAACACCACCCAGCGCCAAGGCTGTGAGGAGTTGGCGCCGGCCCCTTGTCATCGAATCAGAGCATCTCGACGGCCAGTGCGGTGGCTTCACCGCCGCCAATGCACAACGCCGCCATGCCGCGCTTGAGGCCACGGGCCTTCAGTGCGCCCAGCAGCGTGACGACGATGCGCGCGCCGCTGGCGCCGATGGGATGGCCCAGGGCCACGGCGCCGCCATTCACGTTGACGATGTCGTGCGGCAGCTTGAACTCGGCCATGGCCGCCATGGTGACGGCGGCAAAGGCTTCATTGACTTCCCACAGGTCGACCTGCCCAGCCTGCCAGCCGGCCTTGGCCAGGGCCTTCTGGATGGCGCCAGCGGGAGCCGTGCTGAACCATTCCGGCGCCTGGGCGTGCACGGCATGGCTGACGATGCGGGCGATGGGCTGCAGGCCGCGGGCCTTGGCGGTGCTCTCGCGCATCAGCACCAGGGCGGCGGCGCCGTCGGAGATGCTGGACGAGGTGGCGGCCGTGATGGCGCCGTCCTTCTTGAAGGCGGGCTTCAGCGACGGGATCTTGTCGAGCTTGGCCTTGAAGGGCTGCTCGTCGAACTTGATGACGGTGTCGCCCTTGGGGCCGGACAAGGTCACCGGTGCCATTTCCCAGTCGAAGGCGCCGCTCTCGTTGGCGGCCTTGGCGCGCTGGGTGGAGGTGATGGCGTACTGGTCCATGGCCTCGCGGCTGAAGCTGTACTTGGCCACGCACTGCTCGGCGAACACACCCATGGCCTTGCCGCGCTCGTAGGCGTCTTCCAGGCCGTCCAGGGCCATGTGGTCGTAGACGGCGCTGGCGCCGTACTTGATGCCCTTGCGGGCGAACATCAGATGGGGCGCATTGGTCATGCTCTCCATGCCGCCGGCCACCATGACCTCGGCCGAGCCGGCCGCCAGCATGTCGTGGGCGAACATCATGGTGCGCATGCCGGAGCCGCACATCTTGCTCATGGTCACGGCGCCGGCCGAGTCCGGCAGGCCGGCCTTGCGCACGGCCTGGCGGGCGGGCGCCTGGCCCTGGCCGGCCATCAGGCAGTTGCCCATCAGCACCTCGTCGACGGCATCGCCCGGCACGCCGGCGCGCTCGACGGCCGCCTTGATGGCGATGGCGCCCAGCTCCCAGCCGGCGAGGCCGGCGAAATCACCCAGCAGGCCGCCGATGGGCGTGCGGGCGGCGGAAACGATGACGATGGGGTCGGACATGGCGATGTACTCCGTTGCGAACTCAGATGCGCCATTTTGACGCCATCAATTGACGTGCACGTCAATCACCGCCGAATGCCTGGGTCATTCGCCGGGACAAGGCCTTAGCGCCGCGGCGCCGAAGGCACGACGCCGCAGTCGATGGATCGGTTTTCGGGGCTGTGGCGCCGCATGGCGTGGCAGAGTTCGGCCCAGAAGCTGCGCGTCCAGGCCGCATGGCGCTGGGCGAAGGCCGGCGTGGCCGGTGCGAAATAGGGCTCCATGGCCGCCACCGGCGTCCACTCGACGAGTTCGGCGCGCTGCTCGGCTGTGAGGGCCTCGCGCACGGTCAGCAGCACATCGAAGCGCTGGGCCTGCAGCATGGCCACCTCGCTGTCGAAGGCGCCTATGGGTTCGACCACCCAGCCCCTCTCCCTGGCCATGGCCTCCTGGATGGAGCCGCCCAGGGCGCCGACGCGCCAGCGCAGCGGCAGCTGCATGCCGTCCCAGCCGGGGTCGGGCGTGCTGCCGGCGCGGCTGAACAGGGTCAGATGACCGAAGGCCAGCGCCCAGGCCATGTCCGGCCGGCCCTGCGCGTCCAGCGGAAAGACATAGGCCCTCAGCCGCTCCGGCGTGACCCCGTAGGCCAGCGCGAAGTGCACTTCCCCCTGGGCCAGCGCCGCACTGAGCCGGCGGGCCGGCAGCCGCACCAGTTCCACCGGGCAGCCCAGACGGCGCGCCGCGTCGCGCACCGCCACGACGGCCGCTCCGGGCGGATCGGCGAACTGCGGACCGTTGCCCATCAGGCTGGGCGGCGCCGCGCGGTCGCTGAAGCCCAGGCGGACGGACTCGGGGCAGGCCTGCGCGGCGGCCAGGGTCGCGCCTCCGGCCAGGGCAGCGGCACAGAGGGCGGAACGCCAGCGCGACATGGCGCCGAGTTTAGGAAGCCGGCCGCAGGCCTGTGCCCGGGTTTGCCCAGAGTCCGGCGATCTCAGCGTCGTGCCGCCTCCGCCGGCACATGGCTGCAGTCCACAGACCGGACATCGGGCAAGAGGCGGTGGTTATGCAGGCGCGACCCCTCAAGAGTGTGGATGTAGGCCCAACGGGCGCTTCCTAATATCACCCGCCAAGGAGGACACAGCCATGCCCAGGAACGACGCCCCTATGCGCTGGGGCTTCTACGTCGCCGGCGTCGGCGCCGCGGCGGCGACCACCTTTTTCGACGGGGTCCGCAACGGTGACGCCTCGGCCATGCGCAAGACGGGCATCGCGCTACGCGCGATGGTGGACGCAGACAGCATTACGACCACGAGCGCCAGCATGATGGCCTTGATGATCTTCTGCTTCGTGGCGGCGCTGATGGTGTTTGCGTACCGTCCGAAGGAGCAGCGCGAGGCTTTCGTGCTGGGCCTGGGCGTACTGGCGGCGCTGGGCCTCACCGTGCCGCCGACGCCGTCCACCGCGTTGCCGTCCGCCACGGCGTCGCCAGCGGCAGCGCCTTCACGCGCAGCGTCGGCCACCACCCGGACTGGCTTCAGTTGGATCGCCACCGCGCACGCACAGCCGACATCCACAGAGCCCGCCAAGGCCGCGCCGGCCGCTGCGGCCAACGTCTGGGTCTTCCTGGACGGCCCGCGGCGCCTGCAGCCGATGGAGACGCGCGTGCTGGTGTTCTCGCTGAACACGCGCTCGACCGTCGTGAATGCGCCGACCAGCCCGGCGTTCATGCTGTCGCTGCCCCCAGGCCGCTACCAGTTCGAGATCAGCCACCTCGGGTACCGGAGCACAGTCTTCAACATCGACCTCGTCGCCGGCCCGCAGGCGGTTCAGTTGCGGATGGAGGCAGTCAACATGGAGCTGCTCAACTTTTTTGGCCCCGCAAAAACCCGACCCAAGTCCAAGCCTGACCTCGCCCAGCGGCTGGACAGCGCCGCCCGCGCCTGCAGCACCACGCGCGACAAGGCGCAGGCCGCCGCGCCGCTCAAGGGCGTGGACAGCCGCTGGCTGGACAACCTCTCCGACGACGCGCGCCGTCTGCTGTGCCTGGCATGAAATGGGGCAGGCGCACGACGGCGGGCTGCAGGGGTAAGCCCTAGCGCCAGGCCGTGGCCGGCACCGTGCCGCATTCGGCCGGCCGGATCTCGGGCTCCAGGCGCCGCACGGCCTGGCAGAGCTGGCGCCAGAAGGCGCGCGACCATTCCGGGTGGCGCTGGGCGAAGGCCGGCGAGGCCGGCGCGAAATAGGGCAGCTTGGCCACGCCCGGCGTCCATTCGACAAGGTCGGCCCGCTGCTCGGGCGTCAGCACCTCGCGCGTGCTCAGCAGCAGGTCGAAGCGGCGCGCCTGCAGCATGGCCGGCCCGCCATCCAGCACGCCGATGGGCTCGGTCGTCCAGCCGCGATCGCGGGCGATGCTGTCCTGCACCGAGCCCGTCAGCACGCCCACGCGCAGCGCCGGCGGCAGGCGCTGCCCGTCCCAGCCGGCATCGACCGGCTCGCCCACGCGGCCGAACAGCGCGAGGTGGCCGAAAACCGGCGCCCAGGCCAGGTCCGGCCGCCCCTGGGCGTCGAGCGGGAACCGCAAGCTGCGCAGCCGCTCCGGCGTGATGCCGAACAGCAGCGCGAGGTCGACCTGGCCCTGGGCCAGCGAGGCCGACAGGCGGCGGTTGGGCAGGCGCACCAACTCGGCCTGGCAGCCCAGGCGCTTCACCGCCTCGCGCACGGCGACGACCTCCCAGCCGGGCGGCTCGGGGAAGCCAGGCCCCGAGCCCAACAGGCCGGGCGGCGAGGCCGCGTCGCTGAAGCCGATGCGCAGCGGCTGCGGGCAGGGGGCGGCGCGGGCCGATGTGGCGGCCCAGCACAGCAGGCAGGCCAGCATCGGGATCAGCGCACGCAACATCGCGCGAGTTTAGAAGCAGCTCAGCGCCACAGCCGATAGGCCCAGAAAGCTTCTTCCGCCTGGATGCGGCGGCGCAGGTCCTCGGGGCTGAAGCCGGTCAGGCGGCGCGTCTCGCGGCAGAGATGGCTCTGGTCGGCATAGTCGTTGTCGGCGGCGATGTCGGCCCAGTTCACGCCCGCGCCGGACTGAGCACCGGCTTCTGCGGCGGCCACCGCGTAGAAGGTGTTCTCGGCCCGCGACACGGCGCGCAGCTCGCGCATCGGCAGCCCGGCCCAGGCCTTGATGCGACGCTCCAGCTGGCGCAGGCTGCGGCCGGCCGCGCTGGTGGCCGCACGCACGGCCAGCGCCTCGGTCCAGGCCGCGTAGCGATGGCCGGGGTGCTGCGTGCCCAGGGCCTGCCAGCGCGGCAGCAGGAAGGCTTCGAGCAGTTGCAGCCGCCCGTCGTCATCGGCGGCGTTCGACATGGCCTCGCCCCAGGCCAGCCAGTCGGCGGGCAGCACGTCGCGCGCGTCGACGACCTGGTTGACGTAGCGGTCCAGCGCGACGCCGGTCAGCGCGATGAAGGCATCCGACAGCAGCAGCAGCTTGAAGGCGCTCATCTCGCCGGGGTTGCGCGTGTGCGTGGGCAGCGTGAACGGCCCGCCGAAAAGCAGGGGCGCATGGCGGCGCTCGGGCGGCGGTGTCGAGAAGCCGGGGGTGGCCAGCCACTCGCTGCTGCCTTCGGCCCACCAGAACAGGGTCACCAGCGGCGACGCGGGAAAGTAGTTCTCGCGCTGCACCGCATCGAGGGCGCGGCCACGGGTGTCACGCATCATGACGCCACGCACGCAGCCGGCCAGGGCCAGCGGCGGCAGCCAGAGGCGGGTCGCTGCGTCTTCCATGTCAGCGGCGCCCGGCCGTCCGAAGCCGCTGACGCGCCCCCTCGGGGGGCCGTGAGCAAAGCGAGCGTGGGGGCTTCATCCGGTCAGTGTCGCATTCGTTCAAGACCATCAGGATCGCCGCGGAGCAGCATGCAGGCCATGACAACACTGACCTGGAACGATCTCCCGAGCCACCCGACGCGCTGGTGGGGCTTCCCCGTGCTGATGGCCATGCGGCGCGACTATCTCGCCGTCATCTCCGCCCAGCGCTCCCTGGGCGACCTGGTGGCGCAGAGCATCCTCGGCGAGCGTGGAGTCGATGTCTTCGACCCCGAGCTGCTGCGCGCCATCATGGTGGACCATGCCGATGCGCTGGTGCGCTGGGCGCGCGGGCCCGAGGTCTTCGCCGAGTTGATGGGCCAGTCCGTCCTCGTCACCGAAGGCGCGACCTGGCAGCGTCAGCGCCGCATGCTGATGCAGGCCTTCACGCCGCGCCGCGTGGCCGGCTACGCGGCGCTGATGACCGAGGCCGCCGCGGCGGGCCTGGACGCGGTGCGCGAGGGCGAGGTCGCGATGGACGAACTCTTCAGCCACCTGACCATGGACGTCATCTCGCGCACCCTGTTCAGCACCCCCATAGGCCGGGACACGGCCGCCGCCGCGCAGGCCGTGCAGGTGCTCAGCGAGACGGCCCTGGCCGAGATGTTCTGGCCCTTCACCCTGCCCGACTGGCTGCCCCTGCCCGGCAAGGCCGCCAAGCGGCGCGCGTCCCGGCTGATCCACGGGCTGCTGGGCGAGCGCATCGCGGCACGGCGGGCGTCGGGCCCGGCTTCGAGTGAAGGGCGCAACGACCTGCTCGGCATGCTGATGGCCCTGCGCGACGAGAGCAGCGGCGAGGCTCTGTCCGAGCAGGAGGTGTACGACCAGTGCATGGTGAGCTTCCAGGCCGGCCACGAGACCAGCGCGACGGCCCTGCTGTGGTGGAGCTGGCTGCTGGCCGCCCATCCGGAAGTGCAGGCGCGGGTGCGCGAGGAGGTCGATGCGGTGCTGGCCGGCCGCATGCCCGCGGCCGAGGACGCGACCGCCCTGCCCCTGCTGTCCGCCACGCTGAAGGAGGCCATGCGCCTGTACCCACCGGTCGCGGCCGTCATGACGCGGCGGCTGACGCGCGACATCACCCTGGGCGACGTGCGCCTGCCCGCGCGCACCCTGGTGCGCGTGACGCCCTGGCTGCTGCACCGCGACCCGCGCTGGTGGCCCGACGAGCCGCTGGCCTTCAAGCCCGAGCGCTTCCTGCCTTCATCGGCAGGACAGGCGTCCCACGAGATCCCGCGCGGGGCCTACATCCCCTTCGGCCTGGGCCCGCGCGTCTGCCTGGGCCAGCATTTCGCGGTGCTGGAGATGACGCTGATCGCGGCCCTGCTGCTGCAGCGCTTCGAGCTCAGTCCCGCCGGCGACGCGCCCGTCCCCCGCATGGCGGTGACACTGCGACCCGCAACACCGCTGCGGCTGCTGCTGACTTCACGGAGACCTGCATGAACGGCTACCTCGTTGCGGCCGCAGCCGTCATCGCGTTGACCGGTTTGGCCCATTCGGTGGGCGGCGAATGGATGATCTTTCGCACGCTGCGCCGCCACGGCGTGGTGCCCAGCGGCGGCCAGCCGGTGTTGCGCGGCTTTCAGACGCGCATCCTGTGGGCCAACTGGCACCTGGTGACCGTGCTGGGCTGGGCGCTGGCGGCGCTGCTGCTGTGGCTTTCGCAACCCGGGCCGCGAGCGGCGTCGGGCGGTGCTCTCGAGCAAGGTGCGGCAGCGGCGCTGGCGGCGGGCGGCACGCTGGTGCTGTGGAGCAACCGCGGCCGTCACCCCGGCTGGGCGGCCTTGTGGACGGCCGCGCTGCTGGTGCTGGCGTCGTTGCGTTAGGGCGAAGGCAATTTCGCGCCGCAGTCCTGGCCGCGCGCTTGCGGCCATAGGCGGCGCGAGCTGATGCAGAGCTCGTGCCAGAAGGTCGCGGTGAACTCGGCATGGCGGCCGAACTGCGCCCGGCTGGCGGCCGCGTGATAGGGCTGGATCAGCACCGGCGGCGACAGTTCCACCAGCGCATCCTCGCCGTGCAGCTGTTCGGGAGGCAGGGATTCGCGCGCCGTCAGCAGCAGCTCGAAGCGCCGCGCCCGCAAGGCCCGCACGCTGTTGTCGAAGGAACTGGCCGCCGCGGCCGGCCAGCCGCGTGTGCGGGCCAGGGCCTCGGCGCTGGAACTGGCCACGACGCCGACCTGCCAGCCGGGCGCCAGTGTCTGGCCATCCCAGGCCCGCAGGGCCGGGCTGCCCGCCAGCGCGTAGAAGCCGACGTGGCCCAGCAGCGGCGCCACCGAGGCGTCCGGCTGGCCGGCGGCGTCCATGGGAAAACGCATGCGCTGCTGCAGCGCGGGCGTGGCGGCGAAGAACAGGCCGAACTCCAGCCGGTTGTTTTCCAGTTCGAGCCCGATGCGCCGGCCCGGCAGGCGCAGCAACTGCAGCGGACAGCCCAGGCGCTGGGCGACTTCGCGCACCGCCTGCACGGCCCAGCCGGGAGGCTCCGCGAACGCCGGGCCAGCACCGTTCAATGCGGGCGGGAAAGGCGTGTCGTTGAAGGCCACGCGCAAGGGCTGCGGGCATTCCTGCGCGCCCGCCACGCCGGCAACCGCCAGCAGCAGCGCAGCCAGGAACGGGCCTGCGCGCATGGTGGATTTCAGCGGTAGAAGGCCTCGACCTGGCCCTTGAGCTTGATGCACAGCGGCCGGCCCTTGCGGTCCAGCGTCTTGCCGGCAGGCACCTTGATCCAGCCCTCGCTGATGCAGTATTCCTCGACGTCCTGGCGTTCCTTGCCGTTGAAGCGGATGCCGATGTCATGCTCGAAGACGGCGGCGACGTAATGGGGGCTGCGCGGGTCGACGCTGAGGTGGTCGGGCAGTTCGGGGCGGGTGGCTTCGGACATGGATTTCTGGGTGCAAGAAGGCAAGGCCGGCATTGTCGCGCGCCAAGCTGGGGATACCGCCCGGCCCCTGGGCGGCCCAGCATCCGGCCATGACCGAGATCACCCAGCTGCTGACAGCCTTGGCCAGCGGCGACGCCGACGCCCGCGACCGCCTCTACACCCTGCTCTACCCGGAACTCAAGCGCCTGGCGCGCAGCCATCTCGCCGGCCATGCGCCGATGACGCTCGAGCCGGCAGCCCTGATCCACGAGGTCTGGCTGAAGAGCGCCGGTCGCGAGGCGGCCCTGCACCGCGCCCAGTTCTTCGCCCACGCCAGCAAGGTCATGCGCAGCGTCATCATCGACCACGTCCGCGAACGCCAGGCCGACAAGCGCGGCGGCGGCGCTCAGGTGACCTTGTCCACCACGGCGCTGGAGCAGCTCGCCCCGCCCGATGTGCTCAAGCTCGACGACGTCATGCAGATGCTGGAGCGCGCCGACGGCCGCGCCCACCAGGTGGTGGAGATGCGCTTCTTCGGCGGCCTGGAGCTGGAGGAGATCGCCGCGCTGCTGGAGGTGTCGGTGCCGACCATCAAGCGCGACTGGCGCAAGGCACGCGCCTTCTTGTTCGACGCTCTGCAAGCATGAACACGTCTGAACGGGCCGGCGCGCTGGCCGCCTTCGACGCCTGGCAGGACGCGAGCCCGCCGGATCGCGAGGCCTTGATGTCGGAGCTGCCGCCCGCACAGCGTGAAAGGCTCGAGGCTCTCATCAACGCCGACCGCGCGGCCGAGGCTGGCGGCTTTCTGGATCAGCCCGCCACCCTGCCCGGCAGCCCCGAACTGGCCGGCCAGGTGCTGGGCGCGTGGACCCTCGCGGCACCGCTGGGCAGCGGCGGCATGGGCGAGGTCTGGCGGGCACGGCGCAGCGACGGCGCCCACCAGGGCGAGGCCGCCATCAAGCTGCTGCACAGCCCCTGGCGCGGCGAAGCGAACCAGGCGCGTTTTCGCCGCGAAGGCGAGTTGCTGGCGCGGCTGACCCATCCGCACATCGCCCGCCTGCTGGACGTCGGCGAGGTGCTGCTCGGCGCGGCGCGCACGCGCTACCTGGTGCTGGAGCTGGTCGAAGGCGAGCGCATCGACCCCTGGTGCGATGCGCGCGGCCTCGGCGTCAGGGAGAGGCTGCAGCTCTTCCTGCAGGTCTGCGACGCGGTGGCCCATGCGCATTCGCGCCTCGTCGTGCACCGCGACCTCAAGCCCGGCAACATCCTCGTGACCGCCGAGGGCGACGTGAAGCTGCTGGACTTCGGCGTCGCCAAGCTGCTGGCCGACGACGCCGGGGCCGAGCTGACCGCCCAGCTGCCCGCCGGACTGACGCCGGAGTACGCCGCGCCCGAGCAGCTGAGCGGCGAACCCGTCAGCACGGCCACCGACGTCTTCGCCCTGGGCCGCCTGCTGTGCCTGCTGCTGACCGGCCAGCGCGAGCCCGGGCCCGCGCTGCGCGGCGACCTCGCCCTCATCGTCGGCCGCGCGCTGAAAGTGCGCCCGGACGAGCGCTATGCCGGTGCAGCGGCCCTGGCCGACGACGTGCGGCGCCACCTGGAGCACCGGCCCATCCTGGCGCGGCCCGACTCGCTGGCCTATCGTGCGTCCCGGTTCCTGCGGCGCTACCGGCTGCAGCTCGCGGCCCTCGGCCTCGTGCTGGCCAGCCTCGTCGCCGGCATGGCCGCCACCGCCTGGCAATGGCGCGAGGCCACGCGCGAGGCCGAGCGCACGCGCCGCGTGCAGAGCGTGCTGACCGAACTGCTCAGCGGCCTGAGCCCCGACACCTCGGGCAGCGCGACGGTGCCGATGATCGAACTCCTGCGGCGCAGCTGGGCCGAGGCCAAGCGGCGGCTGGGCGATGACCCCGCGCTGCTGGCGGAGGTGGCGCGGCCGCTGGGCCTGCTGCTGAACCAGTCGGGCGACATGGCGCTGGCGGCCGAAGCCCTGTCGCTCGCGCACGGCAGGCTGCAGGGCCGGGGCGACGCGGGCCGCGAGGTGGCTTTCGAGCTGGCCAACGCCCGCCGGCGCCTGGACCAGCCGGACGCCGCTCGCGAGTTGCTGACCGCGCTGGTGACTGCCGCACCCGACCCGCGCGATGCGGTGGCCCTGTCCGCCCGAGTCCACCTCGGGGAGATGGCCCGCGATGCCGGCCACCTCGAGGAAGCGCAAGTGATGCTGGAAGGCGCCGAACAGGGCGTGCGGGAGCGCTTCGGCAGCCGCCATGAGCGCTACCGCCGCGTGGCCGACGCGCTGGCGGACCTGGCCCGCACCCAGCAGCGCTGGCCCGACGCGCGGCGCTGGACGCAAGCCCTCATCGAAGCCAGCCAGGACGGCGGGCGCCTGATCCAGGCCCAGGCCCGCATGGCCGCGGCGACCTTGGAGCTGGAGCTGGGCCGCCATGCCACCGCCGTGGAACTGCTGCGGGCGAGCGTTCAGGAGCTGCAGCAGGTGCTGGGTCCGGACGATCTCAACACCGTCTACACGCGTGCCTGGCTGGCTTCCGCGCTGTTCCACCACGGCTTGCCGCGTGAAGCAGCGCTCGCCGGCGAGGCGGCCTGGGATGCGGCCCGCCGCGGCGGCGATGCGCAGGCGACGGCCCTCGTCGGGCTGGTGGCGGCGCGCCACCAGCTCCGCGGCGGCAATGCTGCCGGCGCCGAAGCCCGCCTGCGCCCGCTGCTGGCCGAGCTGCAGGCTGCCGGCGGACCGGCCGCCGACCGTGCGCTGGCCTTGCTGGGCGAAGCCCAGTTGCGGCAAGGCCGCATCACGCAAGCCGTCGAACTGCTGCGCGAGGCCCTGGCCTCGCAGCGCCGGAACCTGGACGCCAAGGACATCGAACGCTGCTGGACGCTGGCGCTGCTGGGCCTCGCGCAGCAGGCCGCCGGACACACGGAAGCGGCCCGCGCGGCCTACGACGAGGCCTTGGCAGTTGGCGAAGCGGGCCTGCCGCCTGCCCACCCCGACCGGGCGCGGCTGCGCGCCCTCGCCGCGCTGGGCCACGGGCGAGACGCCCCGGCCGCGCTCCAGGCCTATGCCGATGCACTCGCCCAGCGCGCCGACGCCAGCGCCGTGCGCGCGCGGCTGCAGGCGCTGCAATCCCCCGCATCCAGTCCGGCGCCGCCGGGCCTGGCCCTGCTGGATTTCTGAAGGAGGACGTGATGAAGCTCAACACCCTGATGGTCTGGACGGCGCTGCTGTGCGCCGCGGTGGCGGCCCAGGCCGCCGAGGTGGCGCCCGCCAAGAGCGCCACACCCGGCAAGGCCGCCAGTTCGCCGACCGTGGTCGGCGGCGCCAAGCCCGCGGGCGCGGCACCCACGGCGGGTGGCAGCGGTGGCGGTGCAGCCACCATAGGCAGCAACACGGGCACGCAGGTCAGTCCCAAGAAGCCCAAGTGCCCCGATCCGCTGAACACCGCCTGCCCGGCGGCGCAGGTGCCGGTAAACAAGTAGCCCATGCGACCTTTGCGGGCCGAGCGCCGGGCCGCTCCCTAGCCGGCCCGCCTTGGGCGATGGGCTTGCGGCTCCATGCCGCGAGCATCGCCGTCCCCTCGGGGGACCGGCCAGACTCGCTCGCGTGCAGCGATGCGAGGCTGGGCGAGGGGTTCATCCTTTCGTCACCACCAGGGTGACCTCGTACTTGCCGCCGTCGCCCGTGATGGTCAGCGTCTTGCTCTTGGGGCCGGCGGCCACGTCGAGCAGGTTGGCGCTGAGCGTGAACTCGTGGGTCGTGCCGACGCGGTCGTCGAAGTTGGGAAAGCCGGTGGGGATGCCGAGGGCGCCGTGGATGTCGGCCTTCAGCTTGGTGACGCGCTGGGCCCGCGTCATGCCGGCCGAGGCGGCCAGCGAGCTGACGACGGCCCCCTTGACCAGCTCGCGCGCCGTGCCCGGCTTGCCGTCGTCATGTTCCATCATGGACACGAGGATGACGGCATTGGCCGGGTTGGCGATGGCCTTGGCCTGGCCCGACGGGCCCCAGGCATTGCGGCGCCAGATGATGAAGGGCATGTCGCTCGGATTGACGCCGGGGATCAGCGGCTGGGTGCTGCGCATCTCGCCCTCGTCGACGTCGCTCCAGGGGCCGTAGAGGGTCACCTCGGCATTGGGCAACAGGGGGTTGCCCAGGTCGACGGCGGTGACGAGGACATAGGGCTCGTCCGAGCCGACCTCGTCGGTCTCGATCTTGCACTTGATGTTCTTCAGGGCGATGGTGACGGGCAATGCCATGGTGGTCTCCAGTGAAGTTGAAGCGCGGCGACATGCCGGCTCGACTTGAAGGACGCAAAGCGCACCCCGCCGTGGATCACCCAGGTGAAAACTACCGCGCACCGCTGCTGACACGCGCTGTCATGCCGCGCGCCGAGCATGGCGCCCAGTTCCCAAGGAGACCGCCATGCAACCCGACTGCCTCATCCTCTATGTGCACAGCCCCGCCGAGAGCGTGCTCTTCTATCGCTCGCTGCTGGGCCGAGAGCCGGTGGAGCAGAGCCCCAACTTCGCGATGTTCATGCTCAACGACAAGACCATGCTGGGCCTCTGGGCCGCTCACGACGTGCAGCCCGTCAGCGGCCAGCGCGGCGGCGGTGCCGAGATCGGCCTCACGGTGGCAACGGACAACGAGGTCCACGCCGCCGTCGCGGCCTGGAAGGCTTCGGGCTGGCCGGTGCTGCAGCCAGCCACGGCCCTGGACTTCGGCTTCACGGCCGTGACGGCCGATCCCGACGGCCACCGCGTGCGGGTGTTCCGGCCGACGCAGGGCTGAAGAGCCAGGGGTTTCCCGGTATGGCCTGCGGCACCCCGCCGCATTGGCCCGACACTGCGGCGTTCGTCGCCCAGGAGACCCCATGTTGAAGACCACTCGCCGCGCGGTGCTCGGCGCCATCAGCGCCGCCGCCCTCGTGCTGACCGCCGGCCCCGCGCTGGCCGCCCCCAAGGACGGCGCCGACCGCTGGCAGATCCCCGTCCACACCAAGAAGCTGGCCAACGGCCTGACCGTCATCATCTCGCCCGACGCGAGCAGCCCCACGGTGGGCATCAGCGTCGTCTACAAGGTGGGCATGCGGCTGGAGCCCAGGAACCGCACCGGCTTCGCCCACCTCTTCGAGCACCTGATGTTCCAGGGCACGCCCAAGGCGCCCAAGGGCGTGTTCGACCAGGTCATCACCTCGGGCGGCGGCAACAACAACGGCTCGACCCGCCCCGACTTCACCAACTACATCGAGACCGCGCCCTCCTCGGCGCTGGAGACCATGCTGTGGCTGGAGGCCGACCGCATGACGACGCTGGACTTCAACCCAGCGACGCTGAAGAACCAGCAGGACGTCGTGAAGGAGGAGATCCGCGTCAACGTGCAGAACCAGCCCTATGGCGGCTTCATGTGGCTGGACATCTCCGACCTCGCCTTCGACAAGTGGGAGAACAAGCACGACGGCTATGGCAGCTTCGTCGACCTGGAAAACGCCAACCTGGATGACGTGCGCGCCTTCCACCGCGACTTCTACGGTCCCAACAACGCGGTGCTGTCCATCGCCGGCGACGTGACGCCGGCCCAGGGCTTTGCGCTGGCCGAGAAATACTTCGGCAAGATCGCCGCCCGCGCCACGCCCAAGCCGACGGACTTCACCGAAGGCCTGAACACCAAGGAACGCCGCCTGACCCAGCCCGACAAGCTGGCCCAGGTGCCGGCCATCGCCTCGGCCTGGAAGCTGCCCGACCGGGCTAGCCGTGACCAGGCCCCGTTCGCCGTGCTCGGCCAGCTGCTGGCCGGCGGCGATGCGTCCCGCCTGTACCAGGGCCTGGTCAAGGGCCGCGAGCTGGCGCTGAACGTGAACTCCCTCTACGGCCTGACCGGCGTGTGGGAATACGACGGCCCCAGCCTCTTCACCGTCTTCGCCCTCTACAAGCCGACCACCAATGCCGACGCGCTGCTGGCCGGCATCGACGAGGAAGTGGCCCGCATCGTCAAGGACGGCGTCGACGCCGCGACGCTGAAGAACCTCAAGACCGCCCTGCTGGCCGATTGGTACAACGGCGTCGAGATGTACCTGTCGCGCGCCGACCGCCTGGCCAAGCTGCAGGCGCTGTGGGGCGATGCCCACGTCATCAACAAGGTGCCGGGCTGGATCGAGGGCGTGACGTCGGCCGACGTGCAACGCGTGGCCGCCACCTATCTGACCCCCGCCAACCGCTCGGTCATCGACCGCAAGCCCGCCGCCATGCTGGCCGCTCCCGCCGCCGCCAAGCCGGCGTCCCAACCCTGATGCCGAGGCTGACGACGATGAAGAAGACCTCCACTCCCGCCTTCCGCCTCGGCCTGATCGCGGCCGCTCTCGCCTTTGCCGGCGCGGCCCAGGCCGCCACCGTGCCCGTGCCCGCCGAGCTGCCGCCCTTCGCCAAGGACAAGCCTCTGGCCGTGCCCAAGATCACCCAGCAGACGCTGGCCAACGGCCTGCAGGTCTGGGTGGTGCCGCGCAACGGCATCCCGCGTGTCGACTATGTGCTGGCCGTGCGCGGCGCCGGCTTTGGTGCCGACGCCGCCGATGCGCCCGGCCGCGCCAAGCTGCTGGCCGGCCTGCTGTCCGAAGGGACGGCCAAGCGCAGCTCCAAGCAGATCGCCGAGGCCGCCCAGGCCATGGGCGGCTCGATCGGGGCCGGTGCCGGCAATGACGGCGTCAGCGTCTTCGCCAACGCCCTGGCCTCGCATGCCGGCGACATGGCCCAGCTGCTGGCCGAGGTGGCCCGCCAGCCCGCCTTCCCCGAGGGCGAGGTGCAGCTCGCCAAGACCAATGCACTGCAGGGGCTGAAGGCCAGCAGCACCCAGCCGGGCTTCCGCGCCGCCAAGGCCCTGGACGGCGCCGTCTATGGCGACCACGCCTACGGCCGCACCCAGGAGACCGAAGCTGCCATCAACGCGCTGACGGCCGAGGGCCTGCGCGCCGAGCACGCCAAGCGCTTCCGCCCCGACCGCGCCCTGCTCGTCATCACCGGCCGCATCGATGCCGCCGCCGCGTTGAAGCTCGCCAAGGACGCTTTCGGCGACTGGAAGGCCAGCGGCGACGCCGCGCCGGAACTCGCCGCGCCCGCCCCGGCCCGCCCCGTGCAGCGCCTGCTGCTGGAGCGCCCCGGCAGCGTGCAGGCCACGCTGCGCCTGGGCCGCCCCGGCATGGCCGCCAGCGGCGACGAGCAGGTCGCCCTGCGCCTGACCAGCACCATCCTCGGTACCGGCTTCTCCAGCCGCATCAACCAGAACCTGCGCGAGGAGAAGGGCTACACCTACGGCGCGCGCGCCGGCGGCCAGTCCTGGCGCGTGGGCGGCGCCATCACCGGCGGCGCCGATGTGCGCAACGAGGTGACGGCGGCTTCGATGACGGAGTACATCAACGAGTACCGCCGCATCGGCGCCGAGCCCGTGCCCGAGGCCGAGATGGCCATGAACAAGCGCTTCATGGCCGGCAGCTACCTCGTCAGCACACAGCTGCAGGGCGCCCTGGGCCGCCAGCTCGCCAACAACTGGCTGGTGGGCCTGCCGGCCGACTTCCTCGGCAAGTTCGTGCCCGCCATCCAGAAGGTCACGGCGGCCGAGGTGCAGGCCATGGGCAAGAAGTACTTCAACCCGGACGAGCAGAGCTGGGTGGTCGTCGGCGATTCGAGCAAGATCGCCGAGCAGCTGAAGGCGTTTGGGGAGTTCAAGGCCTACACACCTTGACGCGCCCTGCAAGCCTCAGCGTGTACGCTGGGGCTTGCTCTTGCCGCGCAACTGGGCGCCGGCCCGCGCATTGCCGCGCGTGGCCGGCTTGTCCGCTGCAGGCTTGGCCGGCTTCACCAGACCCGTCGTCTCCGACACCGCCACCGTCTGGAACTCGTCCGCGTAGTGCTTGCGCATGCGCACGATCTCGCGGCGGTACCTGGCCGCGAGCTGCTTCTTCTTGGCATCGGACAGCAGCCGGCCGGCGACGTGGAAGAACTTGGACTCCTCTTCCTTCAGGTGATGGCGCACCTTGAAGCTGAGGGTCTTGGCGGTCGCGATCCAGCCGTCCTGCTGCTTGTTTCGCACCGACAGATCCTCGAGCAGCTCGTCGACCTGGTGGTGCTCGTGCAGCGCATGGCGCGACGAATCGAGGCCGCCGTCTTCCATCAGCAGCGGCACATACAGGAAGCGCTCCTCGGCCGCGGCATGGGCCATCAGCTCGACCTTGAGTTGCAGGAAGAGCAGTTGGCGCGCGGCCATGTCGCCGCGTGAGGCCGTGAGCTTGCGGCAGAGGTCGCGTTGCAGGTCGTGGCTTTCGCGGATGGCTTCGAAGATCATGCGGTGGTCTCCAGAGGCTGGATGCAGACGCCGCCATGTTGCTGGCTGGCCGGGCTCGCGTCTGTCAGACTGAGCCGCGCGCCAGCCCGGGCTCAGTCCGGCTTTGCGCCCCAGCGGGGCGACTTGAACACCGCGGCCGCCAACAGCCCAAGAACCAGCACGCCCAAGAGCAGCAGCGCCCCTCCCGCCGACAAGGCTTCGAGGGCCTGTTCGACGAACGGGATGGCGTAGGGCTGATCCAGCTTGCCTCCCTCACATGCACCCACCCACGGCCGGTATGAGGCCATGAAGCCCTCGCAAATGCCCACGCCGGCAAGCAGCCAGGCGATGGCGGCCAGCGCCGCCAGGCCGCAGATGACCGCGACTGCAATCGCCCTGTGAAGCGGTGAACGATCGCCGAGCGCCTTCATCCATCAACCTGCCGAAAACCGCCGCGCCGGGTCATAGGGAAACACATCATGCACATGCCCCGCCAGGATGCGCTCCTTGTGCCCCTGCCAGAAGCTGGCGTCCAGCAGATCGGCGTGATGGCGCATGAAGGCCTCGCGCACCTTGGGGTTGCCGAGCAGGAAGGGCGCGAAGGTCTCGGGGAAGACGTCGCGCGGCGCGACGCGGTACCAGACCTCGCCTGACATCTCCTCCTCCTCGTTGCGCGGCGCCGGCACGCGGCGGAAGTTGCAGTCGCTCAGGTACTCGATCTCGTCGTAGTCGTAGAACACCACCTTGCCATGGCGGGTCACGCCGAAGTTCTTCCAAAGCATGTCGCCCGGGAAGATGTTGGCGGCCACCAGGTCCTTGATGGCATTGCCGTACTCGACGACGACGCGCTCGACCTGCTCGGGCGTCGCGTCCTGCAGATAGATGTTGAGGGGCACCATGCGCCGCTCGATATAGACATGCTTGAGCACGAGGTCGTCGCCGCTCTCCTCCAGCAGGCTGGGGCAGAAATGCCTGAGCTCGGCGATGAGCTCTTCCTCGAAGCGGTGGCGCGGGAAGGCCACGCGCGTGTACTCCAGCGTATCCGCCATGCGGCCGACGCGGTCGTGGCTCTTCACGAGCAGGTATTTGCTCTGGATGAGTTCGCGCGTCGTGTCTTTCTGCGGCGGGTAGAAGTCCTTGATGACCTTGAAGACGAAGGGCCAGCTCGGCAGGTCGAAGACCAGCATGACCATGCCCTTGATGCCGGGGGCGATGCGGAAGCGGTCCGAGGAATGGCGCAGGTGATAGAGGAAGTCGCGGTAGAAGAGGTTCTTGCCCTGCTTCTGCAGGCCCAGGGCCGAATAGATCTCGGAGCGCGGCTTGCGCGGCATCAGCGAGCGCAGGAAGGCGACGAAGGCGCTGGGCACCTCCATGTCGACGAGGAAGTAGGCGCGGGCAAAGCTGAACAGGGCGAGCAGGTCGTCTTCGCCGAACAGGGCCGCATCGATGAAGAAGCGGCCATCGCCTTCACGGCGCAGGATGGGCAGGGCGAAGGGCGTCTCGGTGAAGCCGTTGATGATCTTGCCGACGACGTAGGCGCCCTTGTTGCGGTAGAACAGGCTGGACAGCACCTGCAGCTGGAAATTGGCGCGGCGGCGGAAGTCGCCCAGGCGCTGCAGCACGGCGTCCAGCACGCGGCCGACGTCGCGCTGCAGGTCGGCGAACTCGCCGTTCAGCTGGAAGTTGGTGATGACGCGCTGCAGGGTCTCGTGCAGCTTGTCAGGCGCCGGGTAGTAGGCGCGGTAGGTCGGCAGCGCGGCCGGCTCGTCGTTCTCGATGTACTCGGTCGAGACGGCCGGGCGCATGAAGATGAAGTCGTTGTGGAAATAGGCGTGGTGCAGGATGCGCGTGCACACCGAGTTGAAGAAGGTCTCGGCCAGCTCGGGCTGATGGTGGTTGATCAGCAGGCCGATGTAGTGCAGCTTGACCTGCTGCCAGACTTCCATGGGCAGGGTGGACGCCGCGAAACGCGCCTCGAGCAACTCGCTCGCCTCGGCCACGCGGGTGTCGTAGAACTCGATGCGCAGGGCCTGGGCGCGCTGCTGGCCGGCCCAGTCGCCGCGCTCGAAGCGCGCCTTGGCCTCGGCGGAAGTGGCGCGAAAGAGCTTGTAGTGGCGGTCGAACCCGCCCAGCAGGGTCTGGGCGATGCCGAAAGCACGAGAGTCAGTCAGCTGAGTCGGGAACATGCCCCGACTCTAGTCAGCCCACTGTGGCGTAGCGTGCCTTGACGTTGGCCAGCGCGCGGCGGTAGGCCGGGTCCACGTCGGCGGCGGCGCCGGCCGTCAGCGCCAGGTCTTCCAGCAGGCCGTTGTGCAGGCCATAGACCCAACCGTGCACGACGACCTCCTGGCCGCGTTCCCAGGCGTCCTGCACGACGGTGGTGTGGCAGGCGTTGCGCGCCTGCTCCAGCACGTTGAGCTCGCACAGCGCATCGACGCGCTGCGGCTCCGGCACGCCGTTCAGCCACTCGCTGTGCATATGGCGCACGTCCTGCACATGGCGGATCCAGTTCTCCACCAGGCCCACGCGCATGTCGTACAGCGCCGCGCGCACGCCGCCGCAGTTGCTGTGGCCGACGATGATGATGTGGCGCACCTTCAGGTGGTCGACGGCGAACTGCATGACGGACAGGCAGTTCAGGTCGGAGTGCACGACGACGTTGGCGACGTTGCGGTGCACGAAAAGCTCGCCCGGCAGCAGGTCGACCAGCTCGTTGGCCGGCACGCGGCTGTCGGCGCAGCCAATCCACAGGTATTGCGGCGTCTGCTGCTTCAGCAGGCGCGAGAAGAAGCCCGGCTCGCGCGCTTCGGTTTCTGCGGCCCAGCGCTTGTTGTTGTTGAGCAGGTCCTGCAGTTCGTGGTTGTTGTCGTTCATCGTCGTCATGGGTTCATTGTCGCGGGCGCGGCCCAGGAACGGAGCAGTTCCAGCGACACACCCATGCCGCCGCAGACCTCGACGAGAACCCGCTTGAAACCGCCGGCATGGCGATCCACGGCCGCCAATGCGGCCCCGCAGGCGGGCTCGACGAGCACGCGGTGGGCATCGGCGAAGCGCAGGCAGGCCAGCGTGGCTTCGGCATCGCTGACCTGCACGGCCAGCGTCGGATGCGAGCGGGCCAACTCGAAGGCCCGGGCCGCCACGCGGCGCGAACCCAGCGAGGTGGCGATGGAGGTGATGGCGGCCAGGCTGACCAGCTCGCCGGCGTCCAGGCTGGCCTTCAGGCTGGCGGCGCCCTGCGTCTCGACGGCGATGACCGGCACCTCGTTGAGCCCATGGCGGCGCAGGCCTTCGACGATGCCGCAGAACAGCCCGCCGCCGCCGACGGCCGTGATGACGGCGTCGAACTGCAGGCCCGCGTCGACGACTTCATCGATCAGCGTCGAATGGCCGGCCCACAGCAGCGGATGGTCGAAGGGATGCACATAGGCCGCGCCGCGCTCGGCGGCGAGCTTCAGCGCGAATTCATGCGCCTCGTCCCAGACCGCGCCATGGCGCAGCACCTCGGCGCCGCGTTCGGCCAGGCGCTCGGCCACGGCCGCGCTGCTGGTGCTGGGCAGCACGACAGTGACCGGCAGGCCGAGGGACACGGCCGCATGCGTGGCCGCGAAGCCGGCGTTGCCGCCCGAGGCGCAGACGATGGCCTGGGCGCCGTCCACCGCCGATTGCCGCACCAGCCGCCCCACGCCGCGCAGCTTGAAGCTGCCGCTGGGCTGCAGCGCATCCATCTTCAGCCAGACCTCGGGGTGGTCGAACAACCCCGGCGCCGCACGCAGCAGCGGCGCGTTGACGTGCAGGGCCGTCACTTCACATGGTCTCCGCGAACAGCTCCCGGCCGATCAGCATGCGGCGGATCTCGGAGGTGCCCGCGCCGATTTCGTAGAGCTTCGCGTCACGCCACAGGCGGCCCAGCGGGTACTCGTTGATATAGCCGTTGCCGCCGAAGATCTGGATGCCCTCGCCGGCCATCCAGGTGGCCTTCTCGGCCGTCCACAGGATGACGGAGGCGCAGTCCTTGCGCACCTGGCGCACATGCTCGGCGCCCAGCATGTCGAGGTTCTTGGCCACCGTGTAGGCGAAGCTGCGTGCAGCCTGCAGCACGGTGTACATGTCCGCCACCTTGCCCTGGATGAGCTGGAACTCGCCGATGCTCTGGCCGAACTGCTTGCGGTCGTGGATGTAGGGGACGATGTTGTCCATCACGCTCTGCATGATGCCCAGCGGACCGCCGGTCAGCACGGCGCGCTCGTAGTCCAGGCCCGACATCAGCACCCTGGCGCCGCCGTTCAGCGCGCCCAGCACGTTCTCGGCCGGCACCTCGACGTCCTGGAACACCAGCTCGCCGGTGTGCGAGCCGCGCATGCCGAGCTTGTCGAGCTTCTGCGCGATGCTGAAGCCCTTCATGCCCTTCTCGATGAGGAAGGCCGTGACGCCGCGCGCGCCCAGCTCGGGCTCGGTCTTGGCATAGACCACGAGGGTGTCGGCATCGGGGCCGTTGGTGATCCACATCTTGCTGCCGTTCAGCAGGTAGTAGCCGCCCTTGTCCTGAGCCTTGAGCTTCATGCTGATGACGTCGGAGCCGGCGCCCGGCTCGCTCATGGCCAGGGCGCCGACATGCTCGCCGCTGATGAGCTTGGGCAGGTATTTCTTGCGCTGGGCGTCGTTGCCGTTGCGCTTGATCTGGTTCACGCAAAGGTTGCTGTGCGCGCCGTAGGAGAGGCCCACCGAGGCGCTGCCGCGGCTGATCTCCTCCATGGCCACCATATGGGCCAGATAGCCCATGTTGGCGCCGCCGTACTCCTCGGGCACGGTGATGCCGAGCACGCCCAGCTCGCCCATCTTGCGCCACAGGTCCATGGGAAAGCAGTCGCTGCGGTCGATCTCGGCCGCGCGGGGCGCGATCTCTTCGTCGGCAAAGGCGCGTACCGCGTCGCGCAGCGCGTCGATGTCTTCGCCGAGTTGGAAATTGAGGCCGGGCAGATTCATGGGGAGTCTCCTGTCGGCCCGGCTTCAAGGCCGCCGAGCCCTCTTGATTGACGTAAACGTCAACTGTAGCAAGCGCACCTGACTCAGAGGGGTTGCGGCAGCAGCCGCCGCACCAGCGGGTGGCTGATCTTCTTGTCCGTGCCGACGGCATAGAACTGCTCGGCCAGGCCCTCCGCCAGGCCGACGTTGACGACGCCATAGCGACCGGTCAGCGCATCGTCCACCGCCGTCGCGGCGGGGAAGACGCCCAGGCCCTCGCTGCCGAAGGTGGCCAGCAGAGCACTGTCCTCGAACTCACCGGCCACGCGCACGCGCAGGCCCTGCTCGGTGAGCCACTGGTCCAGGCGCGGGCGCAGGGCGGCGTGCGAGGTGGGCAGCAGCAGGGGCACGTCGGCCAGGGAGGCCGGGAAGTCGCGCGCCGCGGCTGCAGCCCAGCGCGGGTGGGCATACCAGGCCACCGGCGACGTGCCCAGCGAATGGCTGTAGACGCGCAGGTTCGGGTTGGGCGGCGCCGGCCGGTCGGCCAGCACGACATCCAGGCGATGCAGGGCCAAGTCGCCCAGCAGGTCATCGAACTCGTCCTCGTGGCAGAGCAGGCGCAGCTGCGGCGTGTCCAGCACGGGGGCGAGCAGGCGCTGGGCCACCAGCTTGGGCAGGCCGTCCGAGATGCCGACGGCCAGGCGCACCGTCGGCACGTCGACGGCCTCGCGCACCCGCTCGGACAGGGTCTCGCCCAGCGAAAAGATCTGGTCGGCCACATCCAGCGCCGCCCGCCCCGCCTCGGTCAGCGTCAGGCCCCGGCCGGCCGGCTTGAGCAGGGCGGCGCCCAGGTTCTGTTCCAGCTCCCGCACCTGGGTCGACACGGTCTGCACCGACAGCCCCAGCTTCTCGGCGGCGCGGGTCAGCCCGCCCTCCTTGGCGACGGCCCAGAAATAGTAGAGGTGGCGGTAGCTGTATTTCAGGCTCATGGTGAATCAGCAAGTTATGTCGAAGCAACTGTTCGTGATTCTCTGCTTTTATTTGCCCCATCGCCTGCCTACGCTAGGGCCGTTTTTCCAACGGAGGTTCTGCCATGCAAACCCGCCCCACCGCCATTGCCGTGCCCTACGGCACCGCCCTTGACCGCGGCACCACCCATCGCGTGCTGCGCAATACCTATGCGCTGCTGTCGATGACGCTGCTGTTCAGCGCCGCCGTCGCAGGCGCCGCCGTCGCCTTCAGCCTGCCCGCGCCCGGCCTCATCCTGACGCTGGTCGTCTATTTCGGCCTGCTGTTCGGCATCCACAAGCTGAAAAACCGCGGCGCCGCCGTCGGCCTCGTGTTCGCGCTGACCGGCTTCATGGGCTGGACCCTCGGCCCCTTGCTGACCCGCACCCTGGCCCTGCCCGCGGGCGGCCAGGCCGTCATGCTGGCCCTGGGCGCGACGGGCGCCGTCTTCCTGGCCCTGTCGGCCTATGCGACGACGACCAAGCGCGACCTGTCCTGGATGGGCGGCTTTCTGTTCGCGGGCATGATCGTTGCCGTGCTGGCCGGCTTGGCCGCGATCTTCTTCCAGATCCCCGCCCTGGCGCTGACGGTCTCGGCCGTCGTGGCCCTGCTGTCGGCCGGCCTGATCCTGTACGAGACGCAGCAGATCGTGAACGGCGGCGAGACCAACTATGTGCTGGCCACCGTCAGCCTGTTCGTGTCCATCTTCAATCTGTTCACCAGCCTGCTGCACCTGTTCGGCTACGGCAGTTCGAACGACTGAGCCTGCCCGCACCAGCGGGATCGTCCGGGCGCAGCGACACCGCCCGGGCTTTAGCATCCCCGCCACAAGACATGTGGCGGGGAGGCCTTTTTGACACTGGTTGACGACGCGTTTTCCAAGCTGGGACTGGATGCGGATGCCGATGCCCGCGCCGTCAAGCAGGCCTATGCCCGGCAGCTCAAGCTGATCGACCAGGCCACCGAGATCGAGGCCTTCCAGGCCCTGCGCGCGGCCTATGAGCTGGCGCTGCAGGCCACACGCCAGGCTGTTCCTGCGGCCCAGGGCGAACCTGCACCCGTCCCGGAAGCTGCGCCGGCAGGCGACCGAGCCGAGCCGGTCAACAGCACCACCCCGACCGAAACGTCCTTCGACGACTTCGCGCGCGGCATGACGGCCGGCCTGGCGAATCCGCAGGAGGCGGCTACGCTGCTGAAGCAGACGCGCGAATCGCTGCTGAGCCTGGAGGCCGGCGCGCGCTTCGAGCAGCAGGTGGCGATGCTGCTGACCCGCGGCTGGCAGCCGGGTCACGAATTCCTGTTCGATGCCGCCGCCGACGCCTTCAACTGGACGGAGGATCGTCGCCACCTGCTCTCGCTGGGCGGCAGCGGCGAACGACTGCAGGAGGCCCTCATCGAGCGGGAGTTCTTCCGCAGCCAGCCCGACGACGTGGTGCATCGCCAGCTCAACCTCGTGCGCCGGCTGCGCGACGCCACGCCGCCCTCCCGCACGCTGCTGAGGGACGAGCAGCTGATGCTGCGTATCCTCGTCCGGCGCTTTCCGCACTGGCTGTTCATGGTCACGCCGATGGCCCATGTCGAGCAATGGCTGGGCGGGCCGGAAGCCGTGCAGGCCGCCCTGGCCATGCCCGATCCCAGCCAGGCCGCCTTTTCCTCCGCCAGCGGTCAGTTCTCGGTCTGGCAGGCCGTCATCCTGGCGCTCTGGCTGGGCTGGATGCTCTGGCGCCATTTCGGCTGATGCCAGAGCAGGTGCATCAGCGCTTCAGCAGCCAGCGGTACAGCCCGATGCCGATGCCGGCAAAGGCCAGCAGCCCCAGCACCTGGCCCGCAGTCGCGAAGTTCTCGCCCACCAGGGCCAACGGCGCGCCGTTGCCCGAGAACACGACGATGGCCGCGAGCAGCACGCCGAGCAGGCTCTCGCCGACGATGAGGCCGGAGGCCAGCAGCACGCCGAGCTGCTTGGTGGCTTCCGGGTCGCGGTTGTAGGAAGCGCGCTTGTCGAACCACCAGCCGGCGACGGCGCCGATGACGATCATCAGCGTGCTGTTCATTGGCAGGTAGATGCCCAGGCCGACGGCCAGCGGCGCCAGATGGGCCTTGCCACCCGAGGCGCGCTTCATGATCTCGTCGACGACGATGCAGGCCAGGCCGATCAAGGCGCCGATGCCGATCAGGTTCCAGTTCAGGTCGCCCTGGATGACGCCCTTGGCCAGGGCCGAGATCAGCGCGGCCTGCGGTGCGGCCAGGGCCTTCTTGGCGTCGGCGCCGGGCGCGCCGGCAAAGCCATAGGCCTGGTTCAGCAGGTCCAGCACCGGCGGGATGACCAGGGCGCCGGCGACGACGCCGATGATGAGCGCGGCCTGCTGGCGCCAGGGCGTGGCGTCGACCAGCTGGCCGGTCTTCAGGTCCTGCAGGTTGTCGTTGGAGATGGTGGCGACGGCGAACACGACGGCCGTCACGAACAGTGCGAAGGCCACCAGGGCCTGGCCGGTGGAGGCCGGCAGCAGCGGCTTCACGATGAGGGCCAGCAGCAGCGACACGCCGATGACGACGAGGATGCCGACGCCCGACAGCGGGCTGTTGGACGAGCCGATCAGGCCGGCCATATAGCCGCAGACGGCGGCGACGAAGAAGCTCATCAGCACGATGTAGACGACACCGCCGACGACGAGCAGGCCGATCTGGTCGCCCAGGCCGGCGGAGGTCGCGAAGCTGGACAGCATGAAGCCGATGGGCAGCATGCAGGCGAGGGTGATGAGGCCGACGGTGCCGATGGGGATGTCACGCTCGTTGCGCGGCAGGGTGTCGGCCTTGCCGGCCTTGCGCACGCGCGCCGACATGGCGGCCGAGTGCAGGCCGGCGACGACGGGCTTGGCCAGCTTGACAAGCGTCCAGATGGCGGCGACGGCGATGCAGCCGGCGCCGATGAAGCGCACCTTCTTGCTCCAGGCGAACAGGGCCACGCCCTCGGCGGCGCCCTCGACGCCGGAGGTGAGCAGGGGCACGCCGCCCAGCCAGGCGATGCAGGCGCCTACCAGGATGGCCACGCCCACCCACAGGCCGACGAGATGGCCGACGGCCAGCAGGGCGAAGCTGAAGTTCAGGTCGAAGCCGGTTGCCGGCCCATTGCCGCCCTTCTCGCCGCCGGGCAGGCGGAAGTAGTGGGCCAGGTTGGCCGCGAAGAGCTGGGTCGCGATGACGATGCTGAAGCCGGCCGACACGACGGTGCCGGCCACGATGGCCGCCAGGCCCTTGCGGTTGGCTTCGCCGCTGTCGGCGGCATGGCCGACCTTGAGCACCTCGGCGCAGGCCACGCCTTCGGGATAGGGCAGGGGCGAGTTGGTCACCAGGGCCCGGCGCAGCGGGATGGAATACATGACGCCGAGCACGCCGCCGAGGGCGCACAGCGTCATCGACATCCAGTAGGGGAAGCCCGTCCACCAGCCGATCATGACCAGGCCGGGCAGCACGAAGATGATGGAGGACAGCGTGCCCGCCGACGAGGCGATGGTCTGCACGATATTGGTCTCGCCGATGGAGTTGCCCGCGGCGCGGCGCAGCAGGGCCATGGCGATGACGGCCGCCGGAATCGACGTCGCGAAGGTCAGGCCGGCCTTGAGGCCGAAGTAGACATTGGCGGCCGTGAAGACCAGGGTGATGAGGATGCCGAGGACGATGCCGCGGGCTGTCAGCTCGGTCCCGAGCGGCGTGTTGGTGGCTGGCGTGGTCACGGTCGGAGGGCGGCAATTGAGATGGGGGCGGATCATGCCCCCTTTCGGTGCCCGGGCCGATCGGGGCCTTCAGCAGGGTTGGACGCCATTCACCGCCAGCAGCACCGAATAGACCGAACTCGTCGCGCAGATGAAGAGGCGGTTGCGCTTGGGGCCGCCGAAGACGAGGTTGGACACCCGCTCCGGCATGGCGATGCGGCCGATCAGCGTGCCGTCGTGGGCATGGCAATGGAGGGCGCGGCCGGCGCTGGTCCAGATGCGGCCCTCGGTGTCGCAACGAAAGCCGTCGTAGAAACCGGTGTCGCAGCTGAGGAAGACGTCGCCGCCGCTGAGCGAGCCATCGGCATCGACGGCAAAGCGGCGCATCGTGCCCCGCTCCACGCCGGTGTCGGCGACGTAGAGCCAGTGCTCGTCCGGCGAGAACGCCAGGCCGTTGGGGTGGACCATGTCGCCGACGACGACACGCAATTCGCCCCGTTCGGGGTCCAGGCGGTAGACGCAGCAGCCCGCCTGCTCCTGCGGTGAACGCACGCCTTCGTAGTCGTCCAGGATGCCGTAGGGCGGGTCGGTGAACCAGAGGCTGCCGTCCGACTTCACGACCACGTCGTTGGGGCTGTTGAGCCGCTTGCCGCCGAAATGCGAGGCCAGCACGGTGATCGAGCCGTCATGCTCGGTGCGCACGACGCGCCGGCCGCCCTGCTCGCAACTGATGAGGCGCCCCTGGCGGTCCAGCGTGTGGCCGTTGGTGTAGCCGGAAGGCTTGCGGAACTCGGCGACCTGGCCCGAGACCTCGCACCAGCTCAGCATGCGCTCGTTGGGGATGTCGCTCCACAGCAGGCGGCGCTGGGCCGGGATGTAGACCGGCCCCTCGGTCCAGCGGCAGCCGGTCGCCAGGCGCTCCAGGCGGGCGCTGCGGCGGATGCAGTCGTCAAAGCGCGCATCCAGGATCTCGAATTCGCAGGGCTCGCTGCCGCTCTCGAAGGCCATCGTCTGTCTTCCATGCAATGAAAGACGGCATCGTCGATTTCGAGCGCTGTCGCCCGGCGGCGTTGCGGGGCGCGCCAACGCCGCGCCGCGGCGATTTCAGTCGCCCAGCGGCAAACCAGCGTCGGGCTTGCAGTCGTCCAGCACGAAGACCGAACGGAATTTGCGGATATTGGCGTCGTCGAAGAACAGCTCGCGCGTCAGCGCCTCGAACTCGGCCACATCGCGGCAGCGGATCAGCAGCAGGAAATCGCTGTCGCCCGCCACATAGAAGCATTGCTGCACCCGCGCCTCTTCGACCATGCGGCGCTTGAAGCCGTCGATGACGGACTTGCGGCTGGCCTCGCGCAACTCCACCTCCACCCAGACCGAAAGGCCAAAGCCCAGCGCCGCCGCATTCAGAAGCAGGCGCTCACCTTGGATGACGCCCGCCTCGCGCAAGCGCCGGATGCGCCGCTGCACGGCGGTGGCCGACAGGCCGATGGCGGTGGCGATGCCCTCGGCCGGCTGGCGCGGCTCGTCCTGCAGGCGGGCCAGGATCTGGCGGTCGAATTTGTCGAGTTCGGGTGCGGAGTCCGTCATGGCGGCGAACCATACCTTTGCGCCCAATTGACGTTAACGTCAACCGACGACCTAGAATCCGGCCCGATCAAGGAGACAGCCATGACCGACCTCTCTAGCGACTACAAAGCGCTGGCCGAGTACCGCCCGACCCACAAGGTCCGTTTCGTCACTGCCGCAAGCCTCTTCGACGGGCATGACGCCGCCATCAACATCATGCGGCGCATCCTGCAAGGCATGGGCGCCGAGGTCATCCACCTCGGGCACAACCGTTCGGTGGACGAAGTCGTCACCGCGGCGCTGCAGGAGGATGCCCAGGGCATCGCCATCTCCTCCTACCAGGGCGGCCATGTCGAGTACTTCAAGTACATGGTGCAGCTGCTGAAGGAACGCGGCGGCGAGCACATCCAGGTCTTCGGCGGCGGCGGCGGCGTCATCGTGCCGGCCGAGATCCGCGAGCTGGCCGAGCATGGCGTGCGCATCTTCAGCCCCGAGGACGGCCAGCGCATGGGCCTGCAAGGGATGATCGGCGAGATGGTGATGAAGGCCGACCAGGACTTCAGCGTCTACGCCCCCCAGCAGCTGTCGGCCATCACGGGTCATTCCGAATCCGCCTGGCGCTCCCTGGCCCAGTTGCTGACCGCGCTGGAGAACGGCAAGGCCGACGCTTCCGTCGTCGACGAGCTGCGCGACCAGGCCAAGAACATCAAGACCCCGGTCCTCGGCATCACCGGCACCGGCGGCGCCGGCAAGTCCAGCCTGACCGATGAGCTGATCCGCCGCCTGCGCCTGGACCAGGGCGACGCCCTGCGCGTGGCCCTCATCTCCATCGACCCCTCGCGCCGCAAGAGCGGCGGCGCCCTGCTGGGCGACCGCATTCGCATGAACGCCATCTCGCCCTGGGGCCAGGGTGCGCGCGTCTTCATGCGTTCGCTGGCCACGCGCGACTTCGGCAGCGAGATCTCCCCCGCCCTGCCCGACGTCATCGCCGCAGCCAAGGTCGCCGGCTTTGACCTCGTCATCGTCGAAACCTCGGGCATCGGCCAGGGCGACGCGGCCATCGTGCCGCTGGTCAATGTGCCCATGTATGTGATGACGCCCGAATTCGGCGCCGCCAGCCAGCTCGAGAAGATCGACATGCTGGACTTCGCCGAGTTCGTCGCCATCAACAAGTTCGACCGCAAGGGTTCGCTGGACGCGCTGCGCGATGTGAGCAAGCAGGTGCAGCGCAACCGCGAAGCCTTCACGGTGATGCCGGACACCATGCCGGTGTTCGGCACCATGGCCAGCCGCTTCAACGACGACGGCGTGACGGCGCTCTACCAGGCGCTGAAGGTGCGTCTGGCCGACCTGGGCCTGAAGTTCAGCGAAGGCCGCCTGCCGCGCGTCGACACCCGCCACAGCACCCACCAGACCCCCATCGTGCCGGCTGCCCGCGTGCGCTACCTGGCCGACATCAGCGACACGGTGCGCAGCTACAAGGCCCGCGCCCGCCGGCAGGCCACGCTGGCTCGCGAGATCCAGCAGCTGGAAGCCAGCCGCGCCATGCTGGAGGCCGCCAACCCCGACAAGAACGGCGCCCGCACCGCGCTGGGCGACCTGGCTGAGCAGCGCAAGGCCAAGCTCGACGGCGATGCCCGCCAGCTGCTGCAGCAGTGGCCCGACATGGTCAAGGCCTATGCCGGCGACGAGTACGTCGTGAAGATCCGCGACAAGGAGATCCGCACCGCCCTCGTCACGCAAAGCCTGTCGGGCACCAAGATCCGCAAGGTCGTGCTGCCCGGCTACGAGTGCCACGGCGAGCTGCTGAAGTGGCTGATGCTGGAGAACGTGCCCGGCAGCTTCCCCTACGCGGCCGGCGTGTTTGCCTTCAAGCGCGAGGGCGAGGACCCGACCCGCATGTTCGCCGGCGAGGGCGACGCCTTCCGCACCAACCGCCGCTTCAAGCTGGTGTCGGAGGGCATGCCCGCCAAGCGCCTGTCCACGGCCTTCGATTCGGTGACGCTCTACGGCGCCGACCCGGCGCCGCGGCCCGACATCTACGGCAAGGTCGGCAACTCCGGCGTCAGCATCGCGACGCTGGACGACATGAAGGTGCTCTACGACGGCTTCGACCTGTGCAGCCCGACCACCTCGGTGTCGATGACCATCAACGGCCCGGCGCCGTCCATCCTGGCCATGTTCATGAACACGGCCGTCGACCAGAACCTCGCCAAGTTCAAGGCCGACAACGGCCGCGAGCCGACGGCCGATGAAGCCGCCAAGATCAAGGACTGGGTGCTGGCCAATGTGCGCGGCACCGTGCAGGCCGACATCCTGAAGGAAGACCAGGGCCAGAACACCTGCATCTTCTCGACCGAGTTCTCGCTGAAGGTCATGGGCGACATCGCCGAGTACTTCGTGCACCACAACGTGCGCAACTTCTACTCGGTGTCGATCTCGGGCTATCACATCGCCGAGGCCGGCGCGAACCCGATCTCGCAGCTGGCACTGACGCTGTCGAACGGCTTCACGTTTGTCGAGGCCTACCTGGCGCGCGGCATGCACATCGACGACTTCGCGCCGAATCTGTCGTTCTTCTTCAGCAACGGCATGGACCCGGAATACACGGTGCTGGGCCGCGTCGCCCGCCGCATCTGGGCCGTGGCCATGCGCGACCGCTACGGTGCCAACGAGCGCTCGCAGAAGCTGAAGTACCACGTGCAGACGTCGGGCCGCAGCCTGCATGCCCAGGAGATCGCCTTCAACGACATCCGCACCACGCTGCAGGCGCTGATCGCCGTCTACGACAACTGCAACTCGCTGCACACCAACGCCTACGACGAGGCCATCACGACGCCGACCGACGAAAGCGTGCGCCGCGCCATGGCCATCCAGCTCGTCATCAACCGCGAGTGGGGCCTGGCCAAGAACGAGAACCCGTCGCAGGGCGCCTTCATCATCGACGAGCTGACCGAACTGGTCGAAGAGGCCGTGCTGCGCGAGTTCGAGCGCATCAGCGAGCGCGGCGGCGTGCTCGGCGCCATGGAGACCGGCTACCAGCGTGGCCGCATCCAGGAAGAGTCGATGCACTACGAGATGCTGAAGCACACCGGCGAATACCCCATCATCGGCGTCAACACCTTTCGCAACCCCAAGGGCGAGGCGGTGCCGGAGCACATCGAGCTGGCGCGCTCGACGGACGAGGAGAAGCAGTCGCAGCTGACCCGCCTGGCCGAGTTCCAGGACCGCCATGCGGCCGAGTCGCCGGCCATGCTGGCGCGGCTTCAGCAGGCCGTCATCGAGAACAAGAACGTCTTCGACGTGCTGATGGAGGCCGTGCGGGTCTGCTCGCTGGGCCAGATCACCGGCGCGCTGTTCGAGGTCGGCGGCCAGTACCGCCGCAGCATGTAAGCGGAATTGCGCAGCGGCGCCCTCGGCGCTGCAAATCGTTGCAACAGGGATCGCAACAGCAAGGCCGCGGCGCTACATTCATTTCCCTAACGTTGCAGTGAACGGCATCGGCCGGCCTGCCCAGGGAGAAGAAATGAATCGAGCGACATTCGCGGGCCTGTGCCTGCTGACGGCGACCTTGTCCGGCTGTGGTGGCGGCGGGCCCGCCAGCAGCGGCTCCCCGCCCATTCCGCCACAGATGGTGATCGTCACCTCGTCACCCCAGAAGTCCAGCATCGGCGTCAACCCGGACAGCGGCACGGTGTCCGTGACCCTTTGGGTCCATGGCTATGCGAATCCGACCAGCGGCTACACGCTGACCTGCGGCGCCGACGTCATCGCCTCCAGCACCAGTTCGCTGGTCCATGACCCGGCGGCGTCGAAGGAGGAATTCGTCATCCGCACCGACTACGACAAGCTGCCCGGCAACAGCGACTGCGAATTCGCCGGCACGGTCACGGCAGACGATCCGGCCGGCGGCAAGCCCGCATCCACACCCTGGTCGCTGAAGTTCAGCACGGCCGCGGCGCAACCTCTGCGCTACACGACCACCGTGGTCGGCATCCTGGGTGGCCGCATGTTCGCCCTCACCGCCACGCCGCCCTATGCCTTGCGGCGCGAGGCCGCCGTCCCGGTCGGGCCGCTGGAGCGGCCGGCGCCCACGCCCTGGCTGCTGGGCACGACACTGACCTCCTCCGGCCTGGTGCCCGTGGCGCTGCAGGCGCATACCGCTGGCGGTCCAGCCGCGGTCTCGGGCCGCTTCAACCCGGTGTCGGGCCACAGCTCCAGCACGCTGAGCACGGATCCCCTGCCCGCCCAGCACGAGTATTCGGGCAGCGGCCCCTTCACGGTGGGCGCGGGCTGGCTGCCCAACGTCGGCGGCGCGGGCCCGGCACCGACGGCCACGGCCAAATACTGGGCCAGTGATGCCAACGGCGGCTGGTTCTATGTCGAAGCCGCCGACCTGGAGACCCTGCTGCACCGCGATGCCACGGGCGCCCCGACGACGGTCTTCCGCGAAGCGGGCGCCCAGTTCGGGCCGCTGCGCAGCTTCTCGAAATAGGCTGGCGCGCCTACAGCCCGCGGCAGCGCTGGTCGAAGGCGGCCGACAGCCGCTCCAGGTCGGCCCGCTCACCAGCCGTCATCTCGGCCTCGCGCAGGCGGCGGGCGCGCAGGTTGTTGCGCAGTTCCACGCACTGGGCGAACTCGCGCTCCTGCCTGGCCTTGGCCTGGGCCAGGGCGCGGCGTTCCTGCATCGAGCGCGAGCGCGCGTCCTCCAGCAGCTGGCTGACCTTGTCATTGGCCTCCTGCTCCTCGGCATAGCAGTCGCGCTGGTAGCGGTAGTCCAGCTGCTGGCGCGTGGCCTCGTCGATGCTGCCGTCGTTGCCGGCCTGGTTGAGCTGCTCGCGCAGGCGCAGGCAGCGCGGGCTCATGAACTGGCTGGCCTCCGGCGCCTTGGGCCCGCTGCGGGCGATCTGCGTGGACTCGGCCTCCGGGCAGGGCCGGTCGCTGAAGGCGACGGTGCCATCGGGCTTGCGGCATTTGTAGACGCCGCTGCCGTCGGCCCGGGCCGCGCCCACCAGCGCGAGCAGGGCCAGGGCGGCCCAGCCCGTGCGGGCCAGGGTCACAGCTTCTGCTCCCGCTCGCTGCCGTAACGGCGCTTGTAGCGGAACTTCTCGAAGTATTCGCGGGCCGTCAGCCCGTCGGCATTGCGCGTCGCTCTCAGGGAGCCGGCGGCCAGCAGGGTGTCGACGATGGCTTCGGAGTTGCCGACCGCGGCCAGGTGCAGCGGCGTGTTGCCCTGGCGGTCCTGGGCGAAGACCGAGGCCTGCAGACGGATCAGCTCCGCCACTGCATCGTGCCGCCCTTCCTCGACGGCCCAGTGCAGGGCCGTGCGTTCCTGGCCGTCCAGCGCATTGATGTCGGCACCGGCCGACACCAGCGGGCCGATGGACTTGAGGGCCGCGTAGTGGATGGGCAGGCGGCCACCGGCGTCGGCGGCGTTGATGTTGAGCCCGCGGCTGGTCAGGAAGATCATGGTCTGGGCATCGACGCCATTGCGCGCGGCCAGATGCATGATGCCGACGCGGTTGGGCGTCTCCTGCTTGGGGTCGAGCTTGAACTCCTCGATGAAGAGCTTCATGCGGTCCAGCGTCGGCTTGGCGGCGGCCTGCTGCAGCAGCGTGCCCTTGTCCATGGCGCCGACATTGCGGGGCTCGGCGCCATGCTTGACCATCCAGCGCAGCGCCGGCAGGCTGCCGGTGGCGGCGTTGTCATAGAGCAGGCGGTTCATGCCGACGGCGCCGACGCGCTTGGCCGTCTTGTCCAGGTCGATCATGCCGCTGGCGTCGGCCAGGCCGCCCACCAGCATCATCTCGCGCAGTTCCGGGCCGAGGCCGGCGACGTCCTGCGTGCTCTGGCGCGCCATGCTGCACCAGGTCAGCAGCGAAATGGTGACGACCAGGGCAGCCGCCCGCAGGCCGATGCCCAGCCAATTGATGCCGTCTCGCTCCAACTTTTCCCCCTGCTTTTCTGGCTGGCCGGATTGTGCAGCAGCCCCCTTGCGAAGCCGGCCCGCCAACTAGACGCCAGCCCCTGAACTCCCCCAATCCGGGGTCAGCGGGCCAGCACGACCCGGTCGCGCCCGCCCCGCTTGGCTTCGTAGAGGGCGGCGTCGGCACGGCTGAACAGCGCCTCGGGTGCTTCGTCGGCGCCGAGGGCATGGGCCACGCCGACGCTGACCGTCACCGGCAGCGGCCCGGCCGCCGTCTCGAAGGGCTGGCTGCCGATGGCCTCGCGCAGGCGCTCGCCCAGGCGCAGCTCGCCGCCGGCTTCCGGGTTGAGCCAGATGACGGCGAACTCCTCGCCGCCCAGGCGCACGGCCAGGTCCATGGGCCTCAGCGTGTCATGCAGGCGCGCGCCGACGCCGCTGAGCACGGCGTCGCCGATCGCATGGCCATGGCTGTCGTTGATGCGCTTGAAATGGTCCACGTCCAGCACGGCCAGCAGCGGCGGCCGCGGCCCGCTGCGCCTGAGCAGGCGGCGCAGGCGCTCGTCGAAGCCGCGCCGGTTCAGCAGGCCGGTCAGCACGTCGATCTCGATGAGGCGCTCGATCTGGCGCAGCGCCCGGTCCTGCAGCAGCAGCAGCATGGCCAGGGCCTGGCCGATGAACAGGGCGATGACGGCCAGCAGGCCTATCGAGTTGTACATCAGCAGTTCGGCCCGCGACTGCGAGATCAGCGGCGACACCGCCAGGCCCCGCGCCACCTCGATGACGGCGCAGACGATGAGGTCGCCGGCCAGCAGCCCCATGGGAAAGCCACGCTGCCCGCGCCAGGCCTGCAGGGCTGCGTGGGCGGCGGGCATGGTCAGCACGGCCGAGGCCAGCAGGGTCAGCGTCAGGGAAGGCCAGAACTGCCCCGTCCACGCCGTCAGCGCGAGGGAGGCGATGCACGTCAGGCCCGTGAACAGCACCGGCCAGCGGCAGCGCAGCGGCAAGCCCAGATAGACGCGCAGGCCCAGCAGCACCATCAGCGTGGCCAGCAGGCTGCCCCAATGGCCCACCACCCACAGCGTGCGCGGCGCGCCCACGGAGATGAAGGTGGCGCGCAGCGCCTGGGTCAGCGCGGCGGCGGCAAAGGCGCCGGCCCAGCACCACAGCGCGCGTTCGTGCTTCAGATGCCAGGCGCCGCCGAGCGTGGCCAGGGCCAGCATCGTGGTGACGAGCTGGAAGACGCGCAGCAGCGTGTCGGCGTGTAGGGGCTCCATCGGCGGCGGGTGGGTGCTCAGCCGGCACGATGCCTGCAGGCGCGCCCTGCGCCGCGGCGCGGCCGGGCCGCGCCATGATTTTTCTCACGCCAGACCGGCTATTCCTTGAGCCTGAGCACCAGCTTGCGCCCCGCCAGGCCCTCGACGCGCACGCTGCCGTCGGCCTGGGCCCGCCAGTCGGCCAGGCCGATGGGGGTGACCAGGGCGGCCCGCGCCATGTCGCCCTGCAGGCCGACGACGAGCAGGCGCTCGGCCGCCGGCTGCGGGCCGGGGTTGACGGTCTTGGCCAGCGCGGCCGGCAGGCCCAGTTCGCCGCGGCACAGCCCGTCGGCGTCGCGGCGGAAGCTGGCGCGGCCCTGCACGGCGGCGCCGTCCAGTTCGCCCTCGAAGCGGCTGGCCTTGAGCGGACAGGCCTGGGGCTGCAGGCCCGGCACCGGCCGACGCAGCGGCGCGCTCAGCAACTCGGCGCTGCGCTCGATGGACGAGGTCCACAGCGCGTTGGACAGCAGGCTGACGCTGGTGCCGGCGTCGGCTCCTTGCGGCCACAGCAGCAGCACGCTGCGCGCGCCCGCCGTCACGCCGGCGTGGTGCACGGTGGGCTGCCCCTCGGCGTCGGTCTCCAGGCGCCAGCCGAAGCCCATCTTGAAGTTGCGCTCGCCGACAGGCTGGCCGGCGTTGTCGAGCACCGGCTGCCACATCCAGTCGCGCGTGGCCGCGTCGACCACCCGCCCCTGCAGCAGCCGGCCGCCCCATTCGGCCAGGGCCGGCGCGCTGCCCGCCAGGCCGGCTCCACCCCAGCTGTAGCTGTAGTCGTGGGCCGAGGCCTCGCCCAGGCCCGTCCAGCCGAAGTCATAGGCCTTGGACATCAGCGGCGAGCTGCCCGTCTCGTCGGGGCCGATGGCCAGGCCGGGCGCCACCTGGATGGCCAGCAGCTCGGGATAGGGCTTGCCCCCGGCGGCCTCCGCGGCCGCGCTCAGCAGCGCGTAGCCCCAGGACGAATAGAGATAGCGGCTGCCCGGCGCCGATTTCAGCGTGCGGCCCTTCAGATGGTCCAGCGCAGCGCGCGCGGTGGCGTAGTGGCTGCCGCCCCGCATCAGGTCGCGCGGCGCCTCGTAGTGCGGCATGCCGCTCAGATGGGCGGCCAGCAGGCGCGGCGTCAGCGCCGCCAGGGCCGGCTCCAGCTCCGGCAGCAGCGCGCCGACGGGTTTGTCCACATCGAGCTTGCCCTGGGCCTTGAGCTGGGCCGCGGCCACCGCGGCGAAGGCCTTGGAAACGCTGGCCAGCCGGAAGCGCGTGTCGGCCTGCACGGGCAGCTTCTTCTCCACGTCACGCAGGCCGCTGCTGCCCTGCCAGCGCAGCTTGCCGCCCTGCCAGACGGCGGCGCCCATGCCCGGCACACCGCTGACTTCGCGCAGCGCATCGAGCAGGGCCTGGGCATGGCGCTCGGGGCTGGCCTCGGCACGCGCCGCCGCCATGGGCAGGCACAGGCACAGGGTGGCCAATGAGGCCGAGGCAACAGTCTTGAGCATGCGGCGCATTCTGCTCAGCCGCTCCACCCCTGCCGAAAGTTCAGCGCGCCTGGATGCTCTGCATCTGCGCCTTCACGCGCAGCAGCATGGGCGAGGTTGCCACCACCTTGGCGTCAAAGGGATGCAGGCGCTGGCCGCCGGTGGCCGCCATGATCTTGCGCACATACAGCCGCGTCTCGGCATAGGGCGGCACGCCGAGGTAGCGGTCCACGGCCCTCTCGCCGGCGTTGTAGGCCGCCACGGCCAGCATCACATCGCCCTCGAAATAAGCCAGCAGCCAGCGCAGATAGGCCATGCCGCCGCGGATGTTCTGCGATGGATCACGCAGCCGCGTGATGCCGAAGCGTGCCGCCGTCTCGGGCAGCAGCTGCATCAGCCCCTGGGCCCGCTTGGGCGACTCGGCCAGTGGATCGAAGTTGGACTCCGTCGCCATGACGGCCAGCACCAGGGCCGGCGCCAGCTGGTACTCGGGTGCCAGCAGCTTCACGTAGTTGACGATGGCCGGCGGCGCCTGCTGGGGCAGGGGCAGCGTGGCCCACAGCGAGACGGGCGATGGCGGCTTGGCACCGCGCACGGGCGGCGGCGCCACCGCCACCGGCGGGTCGGTCTCGGGCGGGCGCAGGCAGGGCGGCGGATCACCGAGCGGCGTGCCGCCCATGCGGTCCAGCATGTTCTGGGCCTGCTCCATGCCCTGCTCGGCGGCGGCGGCGAACAGATGGGCGGCCTCGGCGTCGTTGCGCTGGATGCCGCGTGAGTTGGTCAGCATCCAGCCCAGGCTGTACTGGGCCTCGGCATCGCCATAGCGGGCGGCCCGGCAATAGAGCTTGGCGGCGGCCACCTCGTCGCGCTTGACGCCGTCGCCGTATTCCAGCGCCTTGGCCTCCTGGCGCCAGCGCTCCACCTGGGCCGGCACCACAGGGCCGCGCTCGCCGGGCGGCATGGTCGGGCGGGGCAGCTGCTCCAGCGTCAGGGCGGGGGCCTGGGCCTGGGCCAGCGTCGAGGCCGCGGCGAACAGGAGGAACAACAGCGGGGCGCGCAAGGGTCAGTCCGGAGAGAAGGGTCAGGGGCCGGAAGTCTAGACTGGCCGCATGCCCACCCTCGACCCGCGCATCGACGCCTACCTGGCCACCGTGCCCGCGTTCGCCCTGCCCCTGCTGACGAGGCTGCGCGAGGACGTGCACGCGGCCTGCCCCGATGTCGTCGAGACCATCAAGTGGAGCCGCCCCCACTTCACGCTGGACGGCAAGCTGCTGTGCGGCATGTCGGCCTTCAAGGCGCATTGCGCCTTCGGGTTCTGGGAACGTGAGGGCGCGAGCGAGGGCAAGGGCGGCGCGATGGGCGACTTCGGCCGCATCGAAAGCGATGCCGACCTGCCCTCACGGGCGGAGATGCGCAAGCAGATCAAGGCCAATGCCGCGCTGCTGCTTTCCGGCGCAGCGCGCGCGCAGAAGCCCAACCGCGCGCCGCGGCCTCAGTTGGAAATGCCGGACGACTTCGCCGCGGCCCTCGCCAAGGTCAAGGCGGCGAAGCAGCATTACGACGCCTTCCCGCCCGGCAAGCAGCGCGACTATCTGGAATGGGTGCTGGAGGCCAAGCGCGAGGACACGCGCGCGAAGCGCATCGCGCAAGCCGTGGAGTGGCTTGCCGAAGGCAAATCGCGCAACTGGAAGTACGAGAGCTGCTAGAGGCGCTCCCCGGTCTCCGCATCAAAGATCAGCAGCGCCGCTTCCGGCAGGCGCAGCGTCACAGCATCGCCCGCCTGCAGCGTCGGCCAGCCGGCACAGCGCCAGTGCAGCCGGTGCTCGCCGAGTTGCAGCTGCACCAGGCTGTCCACGCCGGTGGGCTCGACCAGCAGCACCGGTGCCTGCAGCGCCAGCGCCGGCCCGCCCTCCTCCACGCGAAGCGACTCGGCGCGCCAGCCCAGCAGCAGGGGCCGGCCCAGCAGGCGCTCGCGCGGCACGGGCAAGGTGGCCGGGCGCCAGCTCATCGCGCCGGCACCCTGCAGCGTCAGCGTGAACTCGCCCTCGGGCTCCAGCCGCGCGGGCAGCAGGTTCATGGCGGGGCTGGACAGGAATTGCGCGACGAAGAGATTGGCCGGCTGCTGGTAGACCTGCTGCGGCGTGCCGACCTGCTGCAGGCGACCGGCCTTCAGCACCGCGATGCGCTGGCCCAGCGTCATGGCCTCGGTCTGGTCATGCGTCACATAGACGGCGCTGCGGCCGACGCGCTGGTGCAGCAGCTTGATCTCGCTGCGCATCTCGGCGCGCAGCTGGGCGTCCAGATTGGACAGGGGCTCGTCGAACAGGAAGAGGCGCGGCTGGCGGGCCAGCGCCCGCCCCATGGCCACGCGCTGGCGCTGGCCGCCCGAGAGCTGCGCCGGGCGGCGCGCCAGCAGCGCCTGCAGCTGCAGCATGCGCGCCACCTCCAGCACGCGCGCCTCGCGCCTGGCGCGCGGCCAGCCCTGCATCTCCAGACCGAAGCCGATGTTCTCCGCCACGCTCATGTGCGGATACAGCGCATAGTTCTGGAACACCATCGCGATATCGCGCTCGCGCGGGCTCAAGCCTTCGATGCGCCGGCCGTCCAGCTGGATCTCGCCGCTGCAATGCGGCTGCAGCCCGGCCACCACGCCCAGCAGCGACGACTTGCCGCAGCCCGAGGGGCCGACCAGGATCAGCATCTCGCCGGCATCCAGCTCCAGCGTGATGTCGTCCAGGATGGTGTGCTGCCCGACACGGCGCGTGAGCCCGGTGATGCGCAGGCCGCTCTCTTCTTCCGTCATTGCTAACCCTTGACTGCGCCGGCCACCAGGCCGCGTGTGAAATGCCGTCCAGCGAGCAGGTAGACCGCCAGCGTCGGCGCTGCCGCCAGCAGGGCCGCGGCCATCTCCAGCGGATAGGCGCGGGCGCCGGTCTCGGTCTGGGCACTGAGCTGGGCCAGCGCCGCCGTGATGGGCCGCGCCTCCTCCGGGCCGAACACCAGGCCGAACAGATACTCGTTCCAGATCGTCGTGAACTGCAGGATGAGCACGACGACGAAGATGGGCTTGGACAGCGGCAGCACGACGCGCCACAGCAGCCGCCAGAAGCCCGCGCCGTCCAGCCGCGCGGCCTGCAGCAGCTCGTCCGGGAAGGCCAGGAAGTGGTTGCGGAAGAACAGGGCCAGCGGCAGGCTGTAGATGACGTGGATGGCGATCAGCAGGCCCAGCGACCGGTCCAGGCCGAGGCGGGCCATGGTGATGGCCAGCGGCAGCAGATAGACCTTGATCGGCAAGAAGAAGGCCAGCACCAGCAGCAGGCCCACCCAGCGCTCACCGCGGAAGCGGTATTTGCACAGCACGAAGCCGTTCAGCGCCGCCAGCAGGGCCGACAGCAACACGGCCGGCACGGCCAACATCAGGCTGATGCCGAAGCTGCCCGACAGCTTCTCCCAGGCCAGCCGCCAGGCGGCCAGGCCCGGATCGCGCGGCAGGGCGAGAAAGCCCTGCTGGGCCTCGGCCAGGCCCTTGAAGCTGTTCATCAGCATCAGCAGCAGCGGCAGCGCGATGACCAGCGCCGCGCCTGCGGCCAGGAAATAGAGGGCGAGCCGCTTCATGCCGCCACCTTGCGCCGGGACCGCACAACGGCATAGGGCAGCGCGATGGACAGCACCATCATCACCAGCACCATGGCGCTGGCCGCGCCCAGGCCCAGGCGGCTGCGCTCGAAGGCCATCTGGAACATGTAGAAGGCCGGCAGCTCGCTGGCCTGGCCCGGGCCGCCCTCGGTCAGCACGACGACGAGGTCGAAGGTCTTGATGGCCGCCGGCAGCAGCACCAGCAGGGCCGACGCCAAGCTGGGTCCGAGCTGCGGCAGGATGACGCGCCGCAGCAGTCGCCAGCCCGTCGCGCCGTCCAGCCGCGCGGCCTGCAGCATGGACTCGTCGATGCCACGCAGGCCGGCCAGGAAGATGGCCATGACGAAGCCCGTGATCTGCCAGATGGCCGCCACCACCAGCGCGTAGACGGCCATGTCCTCCTGGGCCAGCCAGTCCCAGCGGAAGCTCGTCCAGCCCAGGGCCCGCACGCCCTCGGCCAGGCCCTGCTCGGGATCCATCAGCCAGCGCCAGGCGCTGCCGGTGACGACCATGGACAGGGCCATCGGGTGCAGCCAGACCCAGCGCAGCGCGCCCTCGCCGCGCAGCTTCTGGTCCAGCAGCAGGGCCAGGCCCAGGCCGATGACAAGGGGCAGCACGACAAAGCCCAGGCCGAAGCGCAGCAGATTCCACAGCGCGGCCTGCCAGCGCGGGTCCAGCAGCAGGCGCTCGTACTGCTTCAGGCCGATGAAGTCGCTGCTGGGCAGCAGGTTGGAGCGCGTCAGCGACAGCCAGCCCGTCCACAGCAGGAAGCCGTAGAAGAACACGGCGCCCACGAGCAGCAGCGGGACCAGGCAGGCGAGTGCGGTGCGGCGTTCAGACATCAGTCCACCTGCCGCAGCGCCTGCGCCAGCCGCGTCTGCGCCTGCTGGGCCGTCATGCGCTCGCTGGCCCAGTAGGCCGACAGCACATCGCGCAGGCCGCCGTAGGCGCTCTCGCCCAGGCGGGCACTCAGGGCCAGCACCAGCTCGCCGCGCGCCTCGCCGGCGCGGAAGTCGGCTGCCGAGCGTTGGGCGCAGGTGTTGAATCCGCTCAGGTCGGCATCGCGCCGCACCGGAATGCCCCCCTTGAGCCGTGCCAGCCTGGCCGAGGTCTCGGGCTGCAGCAGCAGGCCGGCCAGGCGCTGCTGGGTCCCGAGGCGCGCGGGCTGGGCGAAGAAGACGAGCCGGTCGAACTCGAAGTAATGCAGGCCGCCATTGCCGGGCGCGGCCGTGCAGTCATAGTCGGCGCCGGGCTGCCAGCCGGCCTTCTGGAATTCGCCATTGGCCCAGTCGCCGGTGAACTGGAACACGGCCTTGCCCTGCAGCAGCAGGGCGGTGGCGCCGGCCCAGTCGCGGCTGACCTGGCCGGCGTCGGTATAGGCCTTCAGCGAGCGGAACTCCACCAGCAGCTCGCGCATGCGCTCACCCGCCAGCAGGGCCGGGTCGGCCTGCACGACGGCGCGCTCGAAGAAGTCGCGCCCGGCGCGGCCCAGCACCACGGCGACGAAGAGGCTCAATTTCTGCCCCGCCGAGCTGCCGATGGCCAGCGGCAGCAGGCCGTGGGCGCGCAGCTGCACGGCGGTCTTGTGGAAGGCATCCCAGTCCTGCGGCACGGCCAGCCCATGGGCACGCAGCAGGCGCTGGTTGCTCCACAGCGTGTTGAGGCGGTGCACATTCAGCGGCACGGCGGCGGGCTTGTGGCGGGCGTCGCGCAGCTCGACGGCCACGGCGTGCGGCAGCGCGGCGGCGAACTGCGCGTCGACGTCGGCACCCAGGTCGGCCAGCGGCACGGCCTCGGCCCAGATACGCAGCGGCTTGTCGGTCTGGGCCAGCGTGGGCGGATGGCCGGACAGGAAGCGCGCCTTCAACAGCGTGTTGGCATTGGAGGAGCCGGCCACGGCCGTCGTCTTCAGGTCGACACCGCCACGCCTGGCCGCCGCGGCCAGTTCATTGACCATGGCGGCTTCGCTGCCCGAGGTCCAGGCATGCAGCAGCTCAAGGTCGGCGGCCTGGGACGCGCCGGCCAGCAGCAGCAAGGCCAGCGCCCTCATGACAGCGCGTCCAGGCGGCGCTGCAGGGGCTGCACCAGGGCCGGCAGCATCTCGTCGACGAGGGCCGCGGCGCTGTGCAGGCAAGTCTGCGCCGCCGCGGGTTTGCGGCAGGCCCACAGCGCCAGGCCCAGCTCGAAGAGTGCGGCCAGAGCGTCAAGCAAGGCCGGCGACACGACGGCCAAACCGCGCCAGGCGGGCAGCTGTGCGCGCGCTTGCGTCAGCGCGGCGAGCCAGGCCGGGGCCGCGTCGCCCAGCTCGGCCATCAGCGGACTTTCGGCGGGCAGGGCATCGGCCAGCCGGTCCAGGGCCTCGCCCTGGTGGTAGCGGCCGGCGCGCTTCTTGGCATGCTGGCGCGCATAGCCCGACCCCGGCTCCAGCCACAGGGCCAGGGCGCGCAGCGCGGCCTGCCCGGCCGGATCGGGGCACAGGGCCGCGAACAGCGGCGCGGCGGGGTCGGCGTCGATGCGCCCGCTGGCGACCAGCCAGCGCCGCGTGGCCGCCAGGCGCCGGCCCAAGGCCTTGTCGTCGGCCGGATCGCTCCACAGCCGCTCGGCGACGGCCAGGGCGCGCGGCCAGCAGCGCAACGCCAGCTGCGGCTCCTCGACCAGCTCCGCCCACAGTGCCGCCTCGCCGCCCAGCACGGGCGTCGGCCGCGGCGCGGCGTCGGCGGGCCAGCCGGCCGCCTCGTCCAGCGGCGTCCATTCGCAGGGTTGGCGCAGCGCGCCGAGACGCAGCCAGCCTGAGCCCCCCTCGCCTTCCGGCCCCCAGAACTCCAGTTCACCGAGATCGCTGTCCACCTGCAGGCGCAGGCCGCCAAGGCGGCGCGGTGCCAGCCATTCGTCCAGCGTGCCGCTGCTGCGCAGATGCAAGCGGGCCTCATCGCCCCACAGCCACAGCCGGCCCTCGACCGCCCAGTTGCCGGCATGGGTACGCAGCGACCAGCCGCGGGCCTCGGCCGGTGGCGGGCCGGGCCGCAGGGGCGGCCGCAGCGGCCGGCGCCAGTGGTAGGCGGCCGGGTGGATCTGGTCGAGATAGAAGCCCGCGCTGCGCAGCCGGCCCGTCAGTCCGGGTGGTGCAAAGCGCAGCGCTTCCTCGCCGCGCCAGCATTGCAGCAGGCTGCCCGGCGGCAATGCCGTGGATTGGCCCATCTCGTCCCAGGCGACCAGCTGGCGGCCATGGCGGCGCAGCACGGCGCCGACGCGGGCGAGGTAGGCCGTCTGCAGTTCGGCCAGGCTGCTGCCGCGCTCCTCGGCCAGTTGCGTCCAGGCGGCCGGCGCCAGCTCGTCGCCGCCGAGGTGGACGAAGCGGTCCGGGAAGACCTCGGCCCATTCGCCCAGCAGCCCGTCAAGGAATTCATACAGGGCACCGCTGTCGGGATCGACCGCGGCGCCAAAGACGCCGAAACCCGGCTGCGGCCCGGCCGGCGCCGGCGCGCACAGCAGTTCCGGGTAGGCCAGGCCCAGGGCCCAGCAATGCCCGGGCAGGTCCAGCTCGGGCACCACGCGGATGCCACGCTCGGCGGCCGCGTCGACCAGCTGGCGCGCCTGCTCCAGCGTGTAGAAGAAGCCGCCGCTGGCGAGCTGCTGCAGGCGTGGATAGCGGCGCGACTCCAGCCGCCAGGCCTGGTCGTCCGTCAGATGCCAGTGCAGCACATTGAGGCGGGCCGCGGCCATGCCGTCGAGCAGGCGCAGCAGGGCCTCGAAGGGCAGCGGCCGGCGCGCCACGTCCACCAGCAGGCCGCGCCAGGGATGGCGCGGCGCATCGGCAACCTGCAGCGCCGGCAGCGTGGCCAGCCCGGCCTCGCGCGCCGCATGCCAGAGCTGGCTCAGGCAGTGCAGGCCATGCTGCCAGCCGGCCGGCGTCGCGGCCTGCAGGCTGGTGGCCGTAGCGGTCAGCCGCAGGCGGAAGGACTCGTCATCGCCAAGCTGCGGCAGCCGCGGCGGCGGGCGCCTTTGCTGCAGGCCGGCCATGCCCTGGGCATCGTCGGCGGGCAAGGCCGGACCGGCGCCGGGCAGCAGGGTCAGGGCTTGAGGCTGGGGCAGCAGGACATCGGCGAACGCGGCAGCGGGCATGCAGCCATCTTCTGCCGGGTCGGCTACGGCGCACCTCAAGCAAATCTGAAGGTTGTCTCAAGACGGCTGTGCCGGCAGCTTCGCGATCACCTTGATCTCGAAGTCGAAGCCGGCGAGCCAGTTGACGCCGACCGCCGTCCAGTTCGGGTAGGGTGCCTGCGGGAAGATCTCGTCCTTGACCTTCAGCACGGTTTCGAACTGCCCCTCGGGATCGGTGTGGAGGGTCGTCACATCGACGAGGTCATCGAGGCCGCAGCCGGCCGCGAGCAGGATGGCCTGGAGGTTGGCAAACGCCAACCTGACCTGGGCCTCGAAGTCAGGCTCGGGCGAGCCGTCCTCGCGACTGCCGACCTGGCCGGAGACGAACAGCAAGCCGTTGGCTCGCACCGCGGGCGAATAGCGGTGCTTTTCGTACAGGGCCTGGCGGCCGGCGGGAAAGACGACGTTGGGTGAGGGCATGGTGAGCTCTTGAACTGCGCATGGATGCGGGAGTCGAAACTCTAGGAATGCCGCGTCTCGCGATCAACAGGCAAGGCGCACAAAGACTGTTTGGCCCGCCCAAACAACAGGAACTCTGATGGATAGATTCGACGCGCTGCAGGCCTTTGTCCGCGTGGTGGAGGCCGGCAGCTTCACCAAGGCCGCGCTGACGCTGCACATGAGCAAGACAACCGTGACCCAGCTGGTGCAGCAGTTGGAGGCGCGGCTGCAGGTGAAGCTGCTGCACCGCACGACGCGCCAGGTGACGGTGACACCCGAGGGCGCTGCCTACTACGAGCGCGTCGTTCGCGTGCTGTCAGACCTGGAAGAGGCCGACACCGACCTGGCAGGCGACCCAGGCGCGCCGAGCGGCCGCCTGCGCGTGGACGTACCCAGCCCCTTCGCCCGACTGGTTCTGATGCCGGCCCTGCCCGGCTTCCATCGCCGCTACCCGGACATCCAGCTCGACATGGGCGTCAGCGACCGCGTGGTGGACGTCATCGGCGACAACGTCGACTGCGTGCTGCGCGGCGGCGAGGTCACGGTGCCGTCGCTGATCGCGCGGCGCGTGGGCGAGCTGGCGCTGGGCGTCTATGCCGCGCCCGCCTATCTGGAGCGCGCGGGTACGCCTTCGCATCCGCTGGAACTTGAAGGCACGCACCAGCGCATCGTCGGCTTCCTGCGCTCCAGCACGGCCAGGGTGGCGACGGTGGCCATGCGGCGCGGCGAAGAAGCGCTGGAGGTGCGCGGCCGCCATGTCGTCTCGGCCGACGACGGCAATGCCTATCTCGCTGCCGGCCTTGCCGGCATGGGCGTGCTCTGGCTGCCCGTCTACATGGCCGAGCCGCATGCGGCGCGCGGCGAGTTGCTGCGGCTGTTCGAGGACTGGCGGGTCGAGCCCATGCCGATGTATCTGGCCTATCCGCCGACGCGCCATGTCAGCCCGCGGCTGCGCGCCTTCATGGGCTGGGTGGACGAGCTGATGGCGACGCTGCCGCCGCGCTGAGGGCTCAACCCACAGGCCGGTAAGCCACCACGTCGATCTCCACCTTGGCCGGAATCATCAGCCGCGACTCGACCGTCGAGCGCGCCGGCTTGCCGCCGGGGAAATAGCCCATGTAGACGCGGTTGAAGGCGCCGAAGTCGCGCGCGTCCTCCAGCCACACCGTCGTCTTGCAGACATCGGCCAGCGTCGCGCCGGCCAGGGCCAGCGCCGCCTCCAGGTTGGCAAACACCTGGCGCGTCTGGGCCTCGACGCCGCCCGCGACGATCTGGCCGCTGGCATCGACCGGCACCTGGCCGGACACATAGACGAAATCGCCGGCACGCACGGCCGGCGACAGGGGGCGGGGCTGGCGGTCGCTGGCCGTGGGCTCGGCGCCGAGGAAGGTCAAAGCAGTCATGGCGCGGCAGTCTGGTGGCCGCGGCCGGGCCGCGCAAGGGCCTCCTTTAGACGCCCTTCAGACAGCGGCGCGATGATGGCGCCATGGACAACCAAGACACACCTCGCGCGGGCTGGCTGGGCCCCTGGCTGAAAGGCTTTCCGGCAGGGCAATCGCCGCTGCCGCTCGCCGACGTGGCCGGGCGCGGCTGGCGCCTGGACGAGCTGCCCACGCCGCTGGCCGTCGTGCGCCAGGCGGCCCTCGCCCACAACATCGCCTGGATGCAGGGTTTCGCGGCGGCGCGCGGCGTGCAGCTGGCGCCGCATGGCAAGACAACGATGAGCCCCGAGCTCTTCCGCCGCCAGCTCGACGCCGGCGCCTGGGGCCTGACCTTCGCCAATGTGCACCAGCTGCGCCTGGGCCTGGCCGCCGGCGCGCGGCGGGCGCTGATCGCCAACCAGGTCGTCGGCGCGGCCGACCTGGCCGCGCTGCTCGAGCTGAGGCGGCGATACGCCGGCGTGGAGCTGGCCTTCTTCGTCGACTCCCAGGCCCAGCTCGACCTGATCGCCACGCACTGGGCCACGCTGAGCGCGGGCGAAGCCCCGCTGGATGTGCTGCTCGAGCTCGGCACCTCGCGCTGCGGCCTGCGCGAGCACGGGCCGGCACTGGCACTGGCGCGAGCGCTCAAGACCCATCCGGCACTGCGGCTGCGCGGCATCGGTTTCTACGAGGGCCTGCAGGTCGTCGGCGAGACCGAACCCGACCGGGCGCTGATGCAGCAATGGCAGGTCCGCATCGAGACCCTGCTGGCCGACATCGAATCGGAAGGCCTCATCGAGGTTCAGCCCTTGTGGCTCAGCGGCGGCGGTTCGGCGCTGTTCGATCTCGTGGCCCCCTTGCTGGCCAGCCGGCCCGAGCGCATCGGCCTGCTGCGTTCGGGCTGCTATGTCTGCCACGACCACGCCCATTACGGCCGCTACATGAAGGCCATGGACGAGCGCATGGGCACGCCGCTGGGCGAGCCCAGCCTGCAGCCGGCGCTGGAGGTGTGGACGCAGGTGCTGTCCTGCCCCGAGCCGGGGCTGGCGATGCTGAACGCGGGCCGGCGCGATCTGTCCTTCGACCAAGGCTGGCCGGTGCCGGCCTGGCATCTGCAGGGCGGTGAACGCGTGAAGCCGCCTTCGGGCTGGCAGGTCACGGGACTGAACGACCAGCATGCCTATCTGCGCTGGGACCCGGCCGAGACTGACGGCCCGGCCGTCGGTGAACGCGTGGCCCTGGGGCCCTCCCACCCCTGCACGACCTTTGACAAATGGGCCTGGATGGCCGTCGTCGACGAGGACGACCGCGTGGTGGACGCGATCACGACGCACTTCGCCTGATGCTGCTGCAGGGGGCACTGATCGTCGACGGCAGCGGCGCGCCGGGGTGGCGGGGCGACCTGCTGATCGAAGGAGGCCGCATTGCCGCACTCGGCACGGCGCTGGCGTTCGACGGCCCACGCCGTGATTGCCGCGGTCTCGTGCTCGCGCCCGGCTTCATCGACGCGCACAGCCATGACGATGCGGCGCTGATCACGTCGCCGGCGATGTTGCCGAAGCTGACCCAGGGCGTGACCACCGTCGTCACCGGCAATTGCGGCATCTCACTGGCGCCGCTGGTGACGGATGAGCCGCCGCCGCCGATGAATCTGCTGGCGCGCGAGCAGTTCCGGCATGCGTCATTTGCGGACTGGCGCGCTGCCGTCGATGCGGCCCGTCCGGCCGTGAATGCTGTCGGCTTGATCGGCCACACCGCGCTGCGGCTGCGCTGCATGCCCGACCTGAATCGCCCGGCCACCGGGGCGGAGCGCGAGGCGATGTGCGCGCTGCTCGGCCAGGCCATGTCGCAAGGCGCCGCCGGCCTGTCGTCCGGTACCTTCTATGCCCCCGCCGCCGCCGCTGACGCCACCGAGCTGCTGGCCCTGGCCCGCGTCGCGGCCCGCCACGGCGGCGTCTATTCCGTGCATCTGCGCAACGAGATGGCCGGCGTGCTGGACGCCATCAACGAAGCCGCCGACTGCGCGCACGCGGCCGGCCTGCCCCTCGTCATCTCCCACCACAAATGCGCCGGCCGCGCGCAGTGGGGCCGCAGCCTGCAGACCCTGGCGCTGATCGAGCGCCTCGCCGAACGCCAGGCCCTGGGACTGGACGTCTACCCCTATCTGGCCGGCTCCACCGTGCTGCGCGAAGACCTGGCCGACGGCCTGACGCCCATCCGCCTGACCTGGAGCGAGGCTCATCCCGAACTGGCCGGGCGCTGGCTGGCCGACATTGCGCGCGACTGGTCTGTCAGCGAACCCGAAGCCGTCGCGCGCCTGCAGCCGGGTGGGGCCTGCTATTTCCAGATGGACGAGGAGGACGTCGACCGCATCCTGACCCACCCGCTGGCCATGATCGGCTCCGACGGCCTGCCGCACGACCGCTTCCCGCATCCGCGGCTGTGGGGCGCCTTCCCGCGCGTGTGGGCCCACTACGGCCGCGAGCGCGGGCTGCTGACGCTGGAGCAGGCCGTGCACAAGATGACGGGGTTGACGGCGCAGCGCTTCGGCCTGAAGGACCGTGGCCTGCTGCGCGAAGGCTTCGCGGCCGACCTCGCGCTCTTCGATGCCGACCGCCTGGCCGACCGCGCCGACTACGGCGCTCCCTGCCTGCCGGCCACCGGGATACAGGCCGTGTGGGTCAATGGGGAATTGGCGCTGGAGGCCGGTGAAGCGCGGGCGCGTGGCGGTCGCGTGCTTGGCTGCCAAAGAACAGGGTAGCCGGCCGCTCGCGCGGCAAGTGCGGGCATGGCGCCGTCGATGTGCCGAGGTTTGGCGCTCCAGCGCAAGAGGGTCAGGTATTGCTTGATCCAGGGCTTGAAACTTGAGCCCTGCCTCCGAGCCTTGCGTGACCCAGCGCCTTCGAGCCTGATGTCTGCGGGGTTGCGCTCATACCTTGGCGAGGAAGGCCGCCGCATCACCCGCTTCACACTTCCAGTCTGCGAAGACGCCGACCAGATTGCATTCCACGCAGCGGCAAGCGATGTAGTACCAGCGCACGTCATGTGTGCCCTCGTACACGGAGACGCCGGACATCAGCTCGAACACCTCGTTCTCGCACACGCACTCGTGCACCTCGGGCGCGGCTTCTTCTGCGTAGTCCGCGCTGTCGCCCATCAGGTGTTCCTGGCCGCAGTCGGTGCAAGTGCGGATCGCCACGCCGGCTTCTTCATCGGTCTGCAGCGCGAAGGTCCGGCACCCGCAATCGCATTTGGACGCGGCAAACCGGGTGGCCTCATGGCGATTCGCAACGCTGTAGCTGCGCAGCTCGGCTTGGGTGTCGCCGGACGTCGTTCCGTACCAGAACTCGCCCTTCTTCGTCAGTGCCATTGATGCTGCTCCATTTTTCAAGGCGGGCTTCCCGGCAGGCCTGACGCCAGGCTCGCCCCGATCGTCTGGATTTTGCCTGGCGGCCCGGTGAGCCGCCGGTCCTTGACCGGCGGCGTCGCCGCGAAAGCGGAGGCAACAGTCTGGCCCGCACGCCTCGAATACGATGGGCCGCTCCCCCATCTGCAAAGACCCAGCCCATGCAATGCCTCGGCATCACGACCATGCCCGCTCAGGACGGCAAGCAGTGACCCCGATTCAGCAATGGCATGCCACCCGCAGCCTGCGCCTGCTGCTGCAGACGCTGCGCGACATGATGGTCTCGATGGGCCCTCTGCTTCTGCTCGGCGGAGGCCTGCTGGTGGCGGCTTACTGGTGGCTGGATCCGCAGCCGCCGCGCCAGGTGAGGCTGGCCACCGGCCCGGCTGGAAGTGCCTATGCCGGCTTCGGTGAGGGCTATGCGAAGGCACTGGCGCGCGAGCGTGTCCAGGTGGAGCTGATTGCCAGCGAAGGCGCGCAGGACGATCTGGCCCATCTGCGCGCCGGCACGGCCGATGTGGGCTTCGTACGCGGCGGCATGGCCGATCCGGTGGCCGACACCGAGGCCGGCATCGTCTCGCTGGGCAGCCTTTTCTACGAGCCGATCTGGATCTTCTATCGCCGCGATCTCGGCATCGCGCGCCGCCAACCCGGCGGCGAACTGCAGCGCCTGGACCAGCTGCGCGGCCTGCGGGTCAATGTGGATCAGGACGGCAGCGGTGTGCCGCAGATTGTTGAGAAGCTGCTGGCGCTGAACCAGCTGAAGCCGACCGATCTGCAGCTGTCCAATCTGGCACCCGACGCCGCCGGCGCGGCCCTGCGCCAGGGCAGCCTGGACGCCACGGTGCTGATCTCGGCGCCGCAGGCCGGCCTGATCCGCGCGCTGCTGCGCGACCCGGCCATGGCGCTGATGGCCTTCGAGCAGAACGAGGCCTATTCGCGCCACCTGCCCTTCCTGTCCACCGTGAGTCTGCCGCGCGGTGTGGTGGACCTGGCGGCCGATCTGCCGCCTCACGACGTACCGCTGCTGGCTACGACCACCTCTCTGCTGGCGCGCGAGCAGACCCACCCTGCGCTGCGCCAGCTGTTCGCACAGGCGGCCCTGGGCCAGCACAGCGGGGCGGGCTGGTTCAATGGCGCGCGCGACTTTCCCAACACCCGTACCAGCGAGCTGCCGGTCAGCGCCGAAGGCGACCGCGCGATCAACGGCACGCCGCCGGCCTGGGCGCGCTACCTGCCCTTCTGGGCCGGCAATCTGCTGGAGCGCATGTGGCTGGTCGTCGGCGGCCTGCTGGTGCTGATGCTGCCGCTGTCGCGCGTCGTGCCGCCGATCTACACCTTCCGCGTGCGCTCGCGCGTGTTCCGCTGGTATGCGCGGCTGCGCGAGGTGGAAGCAAAGCTGGAAACCGGCACAGGCGAGCGCGACGCCTTGCTCGACGAGCTGGACGAGCTGGACCGCGTCACACACGGCATTGCGGTGCCGCTGTCCTATGCCGAAGAGCTTTACGCGCTGCGCAACAACATCCATGCGGTTCGCAAGCGCCTGCTGGCGCAGCGGGCCCGGCCAACGGGCGGACCGACCACCTGAGCAACGAACGGCGGGGCGGCGTGCTGCCTGTCCAATTCGCCCTGCAGTCCGATCCCCGGCATGCGCCGAGTGTCAGGTGGGAAACGCGTCTGCTGCGGGTAGCCCTGTGACGCATCGCTTGACCGCTGGCGCCGCAGGGATCGGTGCTCGTCCCCAGGTCCGCAGCAAAAATCCACCCATCCCATCAACGGATCAGCCATGCCTCCAAGACCTTCATCAGCACCCCTGCGCACCTCGCAGCGCGCTTCGGCTGGCTGCGTCCGATGAGTTACGTCGTCCAGTGCTGGGAGCGTCCCTTTCCAGACACCCTGAAGGCCGCCGCCGCGCTGAATGATCAGCTGTGCGATGCCGCCGGGCCCGAGCCGGCTGTCTTCGCGCATCTGCGCGACGCGCTTCGTCGCGCGCTTCGCGAGGACCCCGCATTCGCCGGCCAGGGATTCGATGGGCTGGACGACGGCGGGCCGGAGGACGGTCAGGTGTTCAGCCTGGGCATTCCGTCGATATTCATCAGCGACTTGCAGCCCTTGCTGGTGCGCGAGGCACTGGCTTTGGGGCTGGTGGTTTTCGACGACCAGGAAGGCGTCTGCTACCACCCGCTGAAGGGCCGCCTGACTCACGAAGGCCCGGAGCCCATCCACCCGGCCGCATTGGTGCCGCATCCCCTTCGCCCAGCCGGCCCTTGGCTCGCTGCGGAGATGGATGTGCAGGCGGCTGAGCCCAACCCGAAGAGCCGCGCCTGGATCGCCCAGCGTCGGCAGGATCCGGCATTCCAGGACGCGCTGCTGGCCAGGCAGGGGCCCTTCGACGGCGGGTTCGACAGCGTCTGGCTGCAGGCCCGACTGCTCAGGCGCCTCGGGCCCTGGTTCGTCGCCCAGGGCTTCGTCGAGAACAGCATCGACAGTGGCTGCACGGAATTCATCCGGGTCACGGAAGGGGGGCTGCAGTGCTGGTCGGCTCAGTCGTTTCTGTGGGGCTCGACAACCACGGGCAGCGGCTCAGGGTTCTCCATCCGCTGCCAGTTGACCCCTTGGCTGCCGGCCGCCTTGGCGAAGATGGAAGGCAGCGGCTTCCCACTGGTGCTGCCACCGCACGAGCGCTGGAACTGGGCGAAGCCCCAGCACAAATCGGACATCACGGTTCTCGTTCAGGATCGCGCCACCCTGGAGCGCTTGCTGGACGACTACCGCTTCATCCTCGATGACGCGTTGGGGCCTTTGCTGACGGCATGCCAAACGCCGCAAGGCATGCTGGCGATCGCGCGTCAGCAGGACGACCCCCACAACCCGCTGGTGCCCACGGCGGCGCTGATGAAGCTGGTGCATTGGGAGGGTGCTCAGGACAACCAGGCCTTGATGCTTCGGCTGCAGCAGCGCATGCGCAAGCACGAGTTTCACCCGGCCATGTTCATCTGGGCAGCCGCCAGATTGCGGGCCTCACCCGAGACGTTCGGCACCCTGCGGCCGGCTTGAAGATCCCGCGGCATCCTGCTTCACCAACGACGGATCCTGTTCCTTCAGGCCGACAGGGCGAGAATGGCACTCCTCACCGGGGAGGCACCATGCCCAAGGTCAACAGGATCGCAACGCGCTTGGACGATATCGCTTTGCCGGCCGACAGCGTCGCGCAACTGCGCAGCGTCGCCTCGGAGCGCGCAGCCACGGTGATCCTGACGGTTCCTCCCGGCGCCAACAGGATGAAGGCTGCCGAAGCCCTGGCCCGCACGATGGGACGCAGTCTCATGCGCGTCGACCTCGGTCAGTTGGTGAGCCGGTTCATCGGCGAGACCGAGAAGAACCTGGAACGCGTTTTCTCGACGGCTGCGGCGAGCGGTGCGGTGCTGTTTTTCGACGAGGCCGATGCCTTGTTCGGCAAGCGCACGGATGTGAAGGACAGCCACGATCGCCATGCCAACCTGGAGGTCGGCTATCTGATTCGGAAGATCGAGACCTTCAGTGGAATCGTCGTCCTCGCCTCCGGCGGGCGGCGGAACCTGGACGCAGGCTTTCTGAGGCGGCTGCGTCACGTCGTCGAGCTTCCCTGGCCGCCCGAGGGGCATTGAAGCGCTCGGCCCTCAGGCCGAGAAGGGCGAGCTGAACAGCAAGCGGACGGGCGGCCCACCCCCTAAGATTTGGGATGTCGAACTGCCTTACAAAGCCGGCGCGCCGCAGCCCGCCTGCCACTGCAAACGCTTGCTGGACAAGGGTTTTCGCTGATGGCATGAAATGTGCATTAGTTCCCGCTGTCGTTCATTTCTCTAGGAAGACATCGTGAATTTGAAATCTCTCGCCCTGGGCAGCGCGCTTTCGCTCGCTGCCATGGCGGCTCAGGCAACCACCAACGACCTCGGCGCACTGGATGCGACGATCACCAGCAGCGGTGGCGTCGCAACCTCGTTCGGTGCCGTCATCAACGACAACTTCACGTTCACCATCTCGTCGGCCTCGACGGTGGAAAGCAACGTGACCACCTTCCTCGGCAACATCAACCCGGCGTTCTACGGCATCTACACCGCCGGTCTCGACGCGCTGGTGGGCACGTCCGACGACGCGCTGGTGGTGGGCCATGGCTTCTCCTCCGTGTCGACCAGCCATTTCGATGTGCTGGCTGCCGGCAGCTACCACTTCAAGGTCTTCGGCCTGTCCAACGCGGCGCTGTCGGCCTATTCGATCTCGGCCATCGCCGTGGCGCAGCCGGTGCCCGAGCCGCAAAGCTATGCGCTGCTGGGCGCTGGCCTGGGCATCGTCGGCTTCGTGGCCTTCCGCCGCCGTCGCGACCACTGAGCTGCATCGCAGGCAACGGCAGCCCCGCTGCTGTTGCAGTCCCTTCGCCGGCAACGGCGCGACAGGGCACTCCCAACCCCGGCCCCGCGCCGGGGTTTTTCATGAGCGGTACCGTCGCCATCCACAAGGCGACGGCATCCGCCTCCGGTCAGCGCGCCTGCTTTTCTGGACGAAGCGCCGAGGCGCGGCCATAGCTGCCTTGCACATGGCCCTTGATCCAGTCCGCCACCAGCTTCAGATAGCCGTCGGTAATGCGTGTCGCCGTGCGCGAGCCGTCCGCATTCACGCTGAACTCCACCATGCCGTGATCGGTGTCGGGAAAGACATAGGCTTCGAACGGGCGGCCCGCGGCGATCTGCTTCAGCAGGATGGCGCGGGTGGTTTCAACGGGCGCCTCGCGATCCTCCTGAGCCAGAACCCAGAGCAGCGGCACCTTCATCCGCCTCAGTACCGCCGTGGCGTCGTGGTCCCAGATGAGTTCCAGGTTGTCGAAGCGCGCCCGGCCTACCCTGCGCAGATCGGCGTCGCTCATGCGCAGCATGTCGCCGCTGTATTCGCCCTGGATGGTTGCGGCCCAGGACGCGGCGCCGATGTCGCGCCGGACCTTGGCCAAGGCCTCGTAGCCCTGCGTGAAATGCGAACGCACGAGCGTGGCCGTGGCCCGCGACAGCCGTTCCACCTTGGCCACCTCCGCGGCGGCCAGCTTCATCTGGCGGGCCTCGTCGAGGAGCTGCTCGCGGTCTTCCTGCACCGGAGAGACGACCAGCCCGAAACCCACGGCCACGAATTCAGCGGGAGACCGCGTGCTCGCCAGCGGTGCGACCCAGCCGCCCTGGCTGCCACCGAAGAAGCCGGCGCGCCCGAAGCGGCCGGCGGCCAGGCGGCGCGCCTCGTGCAGGGCCGACGCCGCATCGTCGGCGAGCAGCTCGAAGTTCTGGGTGTAGTCGCCCGCGGACGCGCCGGTCCCGCGCTTGTCGTAGACGAAGACGGAGATGCCCTGCGCGGCCAGCATGTAGGCATAGACGCTGCCGATCGCCGCGGTCTTCTCGGAGCCGTGCACCATCACGACCAGGGGGCGATTGCGGTCAACATCGCCCGTCGGTTCGACCAGGCGCCCGGCGAGCCGGGTGGCCGCGCTGACGAAGCTGGTGTCGGTCTCGCGGGTGGCGCTGCGCGGCCATTGGCGAACCTCGCCGCTTGGCAGCGTGATGGTCGCCACGTCAGCATCGCAGAAGACGGGCGATCCCGCAGCAGTCGTGCTGCCTCTGCGTCCGTCCCTGAACAGATAGCGCTGGCCGGATCCAGGCGCCGGCACGACCACACCCAACACCACGAAAGCATCAGGGTCCGCGCCATACACACCGGGCCGGCATGCAGTCGCGGCCTGCGTCGGCGCGGCTAACGCGCCCAGCAGCGCAACGACCACCGCGGGGCAAAGCGCGCGGCCACCTTCCTTCATTTTCAAGTTCATCGCATCCCTGCCATCTGTGACGCGGTCCGCGCCTCTGATCAGCCCTTCCTGATGAGCTGGACCCCTATCGCCGCGCTGCCTGTGCCCAGCGCGAGCCACAGCGCCGCAAGCACGCGTGGCCCGGCCTCAGCTCCCAGCAGCTCGGCTGCGATGAGGGAGAGCCCGCACAGGGCTCGGCAGGAGAGGCCTGAGGGCAGTTCTCCGCCGGAGACGGACAGCTGCCGGACGGCGATGGCCATCAGTGCGATGCCCACCGCGAGCGCCAACCAGGCGAGCCATTTGATGCCGCGTGTCATCGCGTTATGTTAGTCGGAGCCAAGCCGGCTTCCAGCATCACCCAGCGGCGGCCCTCAAGCCTCGGTCCGCGGGAATCTGACCTTCACCGTCAGGCCCTGGCCTTGCGGGCCGTCCAGCAGTTCGACGGTGGCGCCATGCTGGGCCGCCGCGCGCTCGACGATGGTCAGGCCCAGGCCGCTGCCGTGGCAGTCCTGATCGACCGCCAGGCGCACGAAGCGCTCGAAGACGCGCTCGCGCAGCTCGGCCGGGATGCCGGGGCCCTGGTCGCTGACGGTCAGCTCGAGGGCGTCGTCAGCCTCCACCAGAGCCACGCTGACGTGGCCGCCCATGGGCGAGTACTTGATGGCGTTGTCGACGAGGTTGTCGACCAGGCTGCACAGGGACTCGCGGTTCAGCCACACGGACAGCTGCTCCGGCGCCACCAGCTCCAGCTCGATGCGCCGCTTCACCGCCAGGCCGCTGGCCAGCGCGATGCGCTCGCGCACCAGGTCGACGAGATCGTGGCGGCCCTTGCTGAGGTCCAGACTGTCCGCGCCCGAGCGGGCCAGGGCCAGCAGCTGGTGCACGGTATGGGTGGCGCGCTGCACGCCCAGTCGCAGCCGCTCCCTGGCCTCGTCGCGGGCGCGCATGTCGGCCTGATCCAGGCCTTCGGCGCTGAGCTGGATGACGGCCAGCGGCGTCTTCAGCTCGTGGGCGGCGTCGGCCAGGAATTCATGCTCGCGGTCCAGGCGCTGCTGCAGCCGCGACATCAGCGAGTTGACGGCATTGACCAGCGGCGCCAGCTCCACATAGCGCGTGGCCGGCAGGGGCGTCAGGTCCTGGGCCGAGCGGGCCGAGATCTGCGCGCCGATGCGCTTGAGCGGCGCGAAGCCGAGGCGGAACAGCAGCCACAACGGCAGGGCCAGCAGCGGCAGGCCGTAGAGCAGCGGCCGCGCGTAATAGCTCAGGCCGGCGAGGCTGAAATGCCAGTCGCCCGGCCTCTCCTGCCAGCGCCGCACGGCGAGCTCGCGGGCGTCGTCGCGCACCTCGGTGTAGAGCCAGCGCTCGTCCTGGCCCGGCACCGATTCGACGGGCAGCACGCGGTCGCGGCCGGTCAGGTCGGGCTTGAGCTCGGCCAGCACGACGTCGCGCTTGAGCACCTGCAGCAGTCGGAAGGGCGTGCGGTGGCCCTTGAGCCGCCATTCGCGATCCAGCATGCCGTCCAGGGCCAGCAGGGCCTGGTCCAGCCGCGCGCTGTCGGCATGGGTGTCGCGCGCGCGCTCCAGCGCCAGCTCGGCCCACAGCATGTTCTCGGCCTGGCCGTTCCTGACCTGCAGAACGCGGATGTCGATGAGCTCGCGCGCGACCAGGAAGAGCCAGCACAGGAAGAGCACGGCGAACACGGCCGCCAGGCTGCGCCGGAACAGCGAGCGCTGTGGCGCCTCTATCGTCACGCCTCGCGCTCGACGAGATAACCGACGCCGCGGACGGTGCGGATATAGCCCTCGCCGATCTTGCGGCGCAGGTTGGAGATGTGCACGTCCAGGCTGCGGCCGTCCATCTGGCTGGGCGAGCGGCTTTCCAGCTGGCGGCGCGTGACGACGCGATCGGGCAGCTTGATCAGCGTCAGCAGCAGGCTGAACTCGGTGCGCGACAGCGGCACGCGCTCCTGGCCGCGGCGCACTTCCATGCGCGGCTCGTCGAGGATGAGGTCGCGCAGCTGCCATTCGGCCTGCTGGACCTCCTCGCCATCGGACAGGCTGCGGCGCGCGACGGCGCGCAGCCGCGCCAGCAGCTCCGAGCCTGCAAAGGGCTTGACGAGGTAGTCGTCGGCGCCGCCGTCCAGGCCGTCCAGGCGGTCCTCGATGGCGTCGCGCGCGGTGATGACGATGAGGGGCAGTTTGCGGTGGTTGCGGCGCAGCGTGCGCAGCAGCTCCATGCCGTCGCCGTCGGGCAGGCCCAGGTCCATGACGACGGCATCGAAGCCGCCCTCGGCGATCCACAGCCGCGCATCCGCGATGCGGCGCAGCCACATCACCTCGTGGTCGGCGTTCTGCAGCAGGGCCTGCAGGGAGCGGCCCAGTTCCAGATCGTCTTCGAGGAGGCAGATGCGCATGGCCCGAATTCTGCCGCCGCTCGCGTTAAGACGGCCTTAACAAGCCATTGAAGCAGCGCATAGGCATGCCGGCAGACAGTCCGCCCCAAGCTGATACGTCCCGTCACATGATTCGTGTACTCACCCGCCTGACCCTGCTGCTGCCGCTGAGCGCCGTGGCCGGCTCGCCCTTCCTGCCCAGCCGCGCGCAGTTCGACGAGCTGTTTCCCGAGCGCATCGCCTTCTACAGCTACGAAGGTTTTGCCGAGGCCGTGCGCCAGACGCCGGGCTTCGCTGACTGGGGCAGCGAGACCGAGAAGCGCCAGGAGATGGCCGCCTTCCTGGGCCAGATCGCGCACGAGTCCGACCAGCTGCGCGCCCAGCGTGAATACAAGCGCGAGAACTGGGGCAAGTACTGCCGCGACGACGCCCGCCTGTCCTGCGCGCCGGGCCAGCAGTACTACGGCCGCGGTCCCATCCAGCTGAGCTGGAACTACCAGTACAAGGCCGCCGGCGACTTCATGGGTATCGACCTGTGGAGCGACCCCGACCGCGTCGCGCGCGACTCCACCGTCGCCTGGCGCACCGCCCTCTGGTACTGGATGACGCAGCCCGGCGAGTCATCCCAGCCCTCCCACGCGGCCGTGCGCGGCGGCGCCGGCTTCGGCGCGACGACGCGCGCCATCAACGGCCCGCTGGAGTGCGACAAGCCCGCCGACCCCGATGCGAAGCGCAAGAACGAGCGCCGCGCCCAGTTCTACAGACACGCCAGCCAGCTGTTTGGCGTCCCCCTACTGCACCCGCTGGGGTGCTGATTCACCCGGAGAGAGAACATGCGAGATAAGAAGACACTGCACCGACAGTCCGCCATCGCAGCCGCCGTGCTGCTGTCCTGTGCCCTGCCCGCGCTGGCGCAGGAGGCCCCGAAGAAGACGGAGAGCCTGGAGGCCGTCGTCGTCACCGGCATCCGCGCCAGCATGGAGAAATCCCTGCAGACCAAGCGCAATGCCGACGCCATCGTCGACGTCATCACCGCTGAAGACGTGGGCAAGCTGCCCGCCACCAACGTCGCCGAGGCGCTGACCACCATCCCCGGCGTCACCATCGACAAGGCCTTCGGCCAGGGCGAGAAGGTCTCCATCCTGGGCACCGACCCGGCCCTCAACCGCACGCTGATCAATGGCCAGACGATTGCCTCGGCCGACTGGTTCATTGCTGACCAGCCGGGTCGCACCTTCAACTACTCGCTGCTGGCACCGCAGCTGATCAACAAGGTCGAGGTCTACAAGTCGCCCGAAGCCTGGCTCGACGAAGGCTCCATCGGCGGCACGGTGAACATCTCCACCCGCAAGCCGCTGGAGCAGAAGGCGCTCACGCTGGCCGGCTCGGTCGGCTACCTCTACAACGACCGCATCGGCAAGGGCGAGCCCACCTTGTCGGGCCTGGTCGGCTGGCGCAACGAGGCCAAGAACTTCGGCCTCATCTTCTCGGCCCAGCGCTCGGAAGAAGGCATCCGCCGTGACGGCGTGGAGTCCTACGGCACGGTCAAGGGCAGCAACTACATCGCCGGCGGCGGCAATGGCGGCTCCATCGGCAACGGGAACTGCGTCGGCAGCTGTGCCACGACGCTGACCGCCAACCCGAATGCCGTCGGCCCCAACGCCACCAGCGCGCACTACTTCCAGCAAAAGCGCGAGCGCGACACGCTGTCGCTGGCTCTGCAGGCCCGCGCCAGCGACAAGCTCGACTTCGAGTTCAACGCCCTCAAGGTGAAGGCCGGCTACGACAACCGCAGCCACTCGATGTTCGCCTTCCAGGGCAATGGCTGGAACAGCCTCGGCACGATGACCGACCTGACCGTGGACGGCGGCGTCATCACCAAGGGCTCGTTCAAGAACGCGCTGCTGGTGTATGACCTGATCGACCGCAAGGCCACGGTGGACACCAAGTCCTACGACCTCAAGGGCAGCTACAAGGACGATCGCTGGTTCGCCTCCTTCCACGCCGGCTTCTCCAAGGCCACCGGCGGCACCAAGCTGCAGGTGTTCGGCGAGTTCCTGGCCCGCTCCAGCTACAGCTACGACCTCACGAGCGGCACGCCCGCGCTGACCATCACCGGACCCAACCCGCTCAAGGACCCGAACGCCTTCCAGATCGACGGCGGCTGGGGCTCCGACCCCACCACGAAGGACACCTGGAACACCGGCTGGGGCGGCAACATGGTCAACAAGCCCACCGTGGACAAGGAGGAGTTCATCCAGGTGGACGGTGGCCTGAAGTTCGACGGCCCCATCTACCAGGTGCGCTTCGGCGCCAAGACCCGCACGCACAACACCACGCAGACGATGGCGGGCGTGACGCTGGCCGCCGTCGCCGGCTATGGCGATGCCAAGGCCAGCCAGTTTTCGCCCAAGCAGCTGCCGGACAACTACCTCAGCGGCTTCGGCAACGTCGGCGACCTGAACCGGCGCTACACCATCGACGGCGAGGCCCTGGCCGGCTACATCCTCAGCGGCAAGTGGCTGGCGCCCTGGCAGACCATGCCGCAACCCACCACGTTCAGCGACCCCTCCTTTGTCGCCAACACCTGGGCGGTCAAGGAAGCCGTCGATGCCGCCTACGTGCAGGCCGACTACGCGCTGAACTCGCTGCGTGGCAACTTCGGCGTGCGCTTCGTGGAAACCACCTCCAACAGCAGCGGCTGGGCCTGCACGGTGTCCACGGGCCAGGCCTGCCCGGCAGACAAGTACGTGCTGACCACGGTGACGAAGAACTACACCAACATCCTGCCCAACCTGAACGTGGCCTACGAACTGGGCAGCAACCTGGTGCTGCGCGCGTCGGCGGCCAAGGTCATGTCGCGCCCGAACTACGGCGACATGTCCAGCTACCTGTGGATCGGCGACCAGACCCTCTCCGGCGGCGGCGGCAACCCCAACCTCAAGCCCTACAGGTCCACCAACCTGGACTTCTCGGCCGAGTGGTACTTCGCCAAGAACGCCATCCTGGCCGGCACCATCTTCAACAAGAAGATCGACGACTACGTGCTCACCACCACGCAGCCGGAGGTGCACTACAACCAGAATCTGAGGGCCAACGCGGTCTACGCCGTGGCGCGCCCCAACAACGCCGGCAGCGCCACCATCAAGGGCGTGAGCCTGGCCTTCCAGGCCAACATCGCCTGGGGCTTCGGTGCGCTGACCACCTACACCTTCTCGGACGCCACGACGAGCACGGCCGGCTCGCACCTGCCGTTCAACTCCAAGCACCAGTACAGCCTCAGCCCGTTCTATGAAAGCGACCGCTTCAGCACCCGCCTGACGTACACCTACCGCTCCAAGTACTACACGCAGGCCGACCGCGGCAACTTCCTGATCACCGATGGCAGCAAGGATCTGGCAGCCAGCGCCAACGTGAAGCTGACCAACCACCTCAGCCTGGGCCTGGATGCGATGAACCTGCTGGACAGCGAGTACCGCAACTACGCGGACGTTGCCGGCGTCGCCAAGACCGAGTTGCTGACCCGCGGCATCTACCGCACCGGCAAGCGCTACCAGGCCGTGCTGCGCTACAACTACTGAGCAGCACCCACCGGGCCGGCCCCCTGCGGGCCGGCCTGTCGTTCCTCGTGGTGGCAGTCTCCTGCCTCTGCTTTTGGGCGGCCCCTGCCCGGGCCGCCCTTTTTTGTTGTGCAATCCGCGCCCATGACTTCAAGCGTCTCCGCCCCCCGCTGGCCCGGCATCGATCTGCTGCGCGGCCTGACCGTCGCGGTGATGATCCTCGTCAACCAGTGGGCCGGCGTGAGCGGCCTGCCCGCCTGGATGAAGCACATGCCGGCCAATGCCGATGCGATGAGCTTCGTCGACATGGTCTTCCCGGCCTTTCTCTTCATCGTCGGCATGTCCCTGCCCTTCGCGCTGCAGGCGAGGCTGGACAAGGAGGGCCGTGCCGGAGCGCTGCGCCATGCGGCCGAGCGTGCGCTCGCCCTGATCGTGACGGGCCTCTTCATGGTCAACGCCGAGATGGCGCCGGCGGGCTTCAACGGCTCGGCCTGGCTGCTGGCAGCCCTGGTGGGCGTCTTCCTCGCCTGGGGCAGCGTGTCCGGCGGGCCGCTGCTGGCCTGGCCGTGGCGGGCGGCGGGTGGCGTCCTGCTGGTGGTGCTGGCCGTCGTCTATCCCGGCGGCATGGGCCTGCACTGGTGGGGCATCCTCGGCCTCATCGGCTGGGCCTATGGCTTGTCGGCCCTGCTCTTCATCGCCGCGCCGCCGCAGGCCCGCCTCGCGCTGGCTCTTGCGGCGCTGCCGGTCTGCGTGGCCTGGTTCGCGCTCGCGGCGCCGCAGGTCGGCGGGGGTGGCCACGCGACCCACACCCTGCTGGTGCTGGCGGGCATGGCTTCGGCGTTGCTGTTGCACGGGCCTCGTCCGCTGCCCAAGGCGACCACCTGGGCCCTGCTGCTGGCCTTCCTGCTGCTGGCCGCCGGCTTCGCGGTGAGGCCGCACTGGCCGCTGTCCAAGATCCTCGCCACGCCGAGCTGGGGCCTGGCCTGCGCCGGCGCCTCGCTGCTGCTCTACCTCGTGCTGCGTCCCATCGCGGACGCCGCGCCAGGCCGCGCCGCCATGATCGTGCTCGGCGACGCGGCCCGCCATCCGCTGCTGGCCTATCTGATTCCCTATGTGCTGGCCGCGCTGACCACGCTCGTGCCATGGAGCTGGCCGGCCGCGCTGAGCACAGGCGCCGCCGGCCTCGCGCGCGGCCTCCTCTTCCTCGCCTGGGTGCTGCTGCTGCTCAGGCTCTCACTGCGCGCCGGTCTGCGGCTGCGCCTCTGACATGAACCGCCGACACCTGCTCACCCTGACCGCCCTGCCGCTGATGCCCGCCCTCGCCGCCCCTTCGTCCCGCTTCCTGCATGTCGGCACCTATGCGCCGGCGGGCCAGGGCCTCTACAGCTTTGCCATTGGTGCCGACGGCGGCCTGAAGCCGCTCGCCGTCACGCCCAACGCCGGCAGCCCGAGCTGGCTGGCCACCGACGGCCGCCGTGTCTATGCCGCCGAGGAAGGTGCCGATCATGTTGCCGTCTACACGCAGGACGGCGCTGGCAAGCTGGAGCTGCTGCAGCGCCTGCCCAGCGGCGGCCGCTCGCCCTGCCAGCTGTCACTGAGCCATGGCCGTGCCTGGGTGGCCCACTACGGCGACGCCCGCTTTGCCGCCCTGGCGCTGCAATCCGACGGCCGCCTCGGCGCCGCCGACAGCTGGCCCAGTTGCAGCGGCGACTGCCGCCCCGGCCCGCAGAAGGCGGCCAAGGCGCCGCCCGGCAGCCAGGCCAACAGCGGCCATGACGCCCCGCATGCCCACATGATCCAGGCCAGCCCCGACGGCCGCTGGCTGCTCGGCACCGACCTCGGCCGCGACCGCCTGCTCGTCTGGCCGCTGACCGCCGCCGCGCCGGCCGCGCCGGCGCAGGAGCTGGCGCTGAGCCCCGGCTCGGGGCCGCGCCACTTTGCCTTCCACCCGCGCGACGCCCAACTGGTCTATGTGCTGCAGGAGGAATCGTCGACGCTGACCACGGTCGAGCTGACGGCCGACGGCCCGCGCCTGCTGGACGAGATCTCGGTACTGCCGTCCGGCTTCGCCGGTACCAACTACGCCTCCGACCTCCTCGTCGCGCCCGGCGGCCGGCATCTCTATGCGCTGAACCGCCTGCACGACAGCATCGCCGTGCTGTCGCTCGCCGAAGCCCGCAAGCCGCGGCTGCTGGATCACCACTGGGTGCGCGGCAACTACCCGCGCAGCGCCTGCATCGCTGGCGCCCATATGTATGTGTGCAACCAGCGCAGCGACCAGCTCAGCCACTTCGACCTGAGCCGACCCGAGGCACCGCGCTTCAGCGGCAAGCAGATCGCCGTGCCCACGCCTGCCGGCGCCTGCGCCCTCTAGCCCACCACCGACTGCAGCGTCGAGTTCCTCATCCAGTCGTCCGCGACGACGACGCGGTTGCGGCCCTTCTGCTTGGCCTGGTAGAGGGCCTTGTCGGCCAGGTGCATCAGCGTCTCGGGCGTGTCGCTGCGCGAGGCCTCGGCCACGCCGGCCGACAGCGTCACGCGCAGCGGCTGGCCGCCATCGCCCTTGAGCTCGAGCGCCTCCACGGCCAGTCGCACCTGCTCGGCCAGATGCTTCGCGCCGGCCACGCCGGTGGCCGGCAGCACCAGGCCGAACTCCTCGCCACCCAGGCGGCCCAGCACGTCGGAGCTGCGCAGCCGCGCCCGCGCACAGGCCGCCACGGCGCGCAGCACGTTGTCGCCGACGACATGGCCGTAGCGGTCGTTGACGCGCTTGAAGTGGTCCAGGTCCAGCATGACGAAGCCCACCGGCTGGTTCTCGCGCCGGCCGCGCTCCAGCGAATGCGCCAGCAGGGACACCGTCGTGTTGTGATTCACGGCGCCGGTCAGGCCGTCGACACTGGCCAGCTCGCGCATCTGCGCGGCCATGCGCTCGAAGCCCGCCAGCACGAAGCCGAAGCCGGCCGCCAGCACGGCCATGAAGGCGAGCATGAAGATGGCGCTGCTCCAGAAGGCCGGCGTGCCGGCCGGCAGGCTGCCGCCCCCCAGCCACCAGGCGGCGAAGGCCGCGCGCAGCAGCAAGGCGGCATTGGCCAGCAACAGCATCACCGCCACGACACGGAAGGAAAGCTCGCCACGCCAGCCCTGGCGCAGGGCCGTCACGGTGGCTGGCAGCAGCAGCACGGCCATGGCGGCCGACATGGCGCCGGCGCGCACCGGCGTGCTGACGTTGAGGATGAAGGGCACGGTCAGCGCGGCGGCGACCAGCAGCCAGTGCTGCCAGACCCTCAGGCCGCGGTTGAGCAGATGCCAGGACACCGCCGACGCGAACCGGGCCAGGCCGGCCATCAGCAGCAGGTTGCCGCCCAGCAGCACCAGCCAGCCGGGCAGCCAGGGCTGCAGCGCGAAGCACAGGAAGCCGCCGCACAGGGCCTTGGCCGCACCGCCGAGGCGCTTCAACTCGCCGCGCTGCAGGCCGCCCCGCCCGGCCAGCTCCAGCAGCAGCGTGAGCAGGCCGAAGCCGACGACGAGCATCAGCACCAGCGTCGGTACATCCAGCGTCATGCGAGGCGCCTCCCTTCCCAGGGTTTGGCCCAGTGTAGGCAGAGCGCCCGCGGCCGTCGCCAGGGTCTGCGCCGATGGCGTGGCCTGGCGGCCACGGCTTCAATGCCGGAGTGAGCGCCCCTTTCCTGACCCCATCCCTGTGCCTGCTGAACCCGCACGCCGCCAATGGTCGCTGCGCCGCCCTCGCCGCGCCGCTGCGCGAGGCCCTGCCCCAGGTGCCCCTGGTGCTGCCCGAGAACGTGGCCGCCGCGCGCCAGCGCCTGCTGGCCCTGCCCGAGGGCAGCCGCGTCATCGTCGCCGGCGGCGATGGCACGGTGCACCAGCTGCTGCCCGCCCTGGTGGCGCGCAAGCTGCAGCTGGCCCTCCTGCCCGGCGGCACCGGCAACGACCTGGCGCGGGCGCTGGGCCTGGCCCGCATGGGCTGGCGCGAAGCCCTGGCCCATGCCCAGCGCGCGCCGGCCTCGGCCATGGACCTGGGCGAGGTCACGACGCCGGAGAGCGGCGCCCAGTTCTTCATGTCCAGCCTGGCGGTCGGCTTCGATGCGGCCATCGCCATCCGCGCCCAGACCGCGCCCCACTGGCTGCGCGGCCAGCCGCGCTATCTGTGGGCCACGCTGAGCGAGATCGGCCGCTTGCGCCCGCATCTGCTGCGCATCGAGGCCGACGGCCGGCTGCTGCACGACGGGCCGATGCTGTTCGCTTCCAGCCTGAACACGCCGAGCTATGGCAGCGGCATGCCCGCCGCGCCGGGTGCGCGCGTGGACGACGGCGAGCTGCAGCTGCTGCGCGTAGGCGCCTTCGGCCGCCTGGGTGCCCTGGCCATGATGCCGCTGCTGCTGGCCGGCCAGCACCTGCGCCACCCGCGCATCGCGCTGTCGGCCTTCCAGACGCTGCGCCTGGGCAGCCCCGCGCCGCTGCCGCTGGCCGTGGACGGCGAGCCCCTGCCCTCGGCAACCGACCTCACGGTCCGGGTCTTGCCGGCGGCCCTCGCCGTCGTTCGCTAGACTGGCCCGCATGAAGCTCGCCGCCGCCCTGCTGCTGCTCGCCAGCACCCTCGCCGGGGCCGAACCCATCGGTTCGGTCGACACTGCATTCAAGCTCATCGGGCCCGACCACAAGGTCGTCGTCGATGCCCACGACGATCCCAAGGTGCAGGGCGTGACCTGCTATGTGTCGCGCGCCAAGACCGGCGGCATCAAGGGCGCCATCGGCCTGGCCGAAGACAAGGCCGAGGCCTCCATCGCCTGCCGCCAGGTCGGACCGATCACGATCGGCCAGCCCCTGCCGGCGCAGGAAGAAGTCTTCAACGAACGCATCTCCCTGGTTTTCAAGCGGCTGCGCATCGTCCGCATGGTCGACGCCAAGCGCAACACCCTGGTCTACCTGACCTATTCCGACCGCCTCATCGACGGCTCGCCCCAGAACAGCGTGACCGCGGTTCCGGTGGCGCGCGAAACCCCGATTCCGGTGAAGAAATGAGTTTCACGGCAGCTCTGTTCGCCCTGATGCCCATGCAGGCGCTGGCCGCTGCGTTGGTGCTGATCACGCTGATCGGCTGGCATGGCGCGAATGCCGGCGGGCGCTGGGCCCAGGTCGGCATGGCGGCGCTGGCCCTCGGCCTGGCCATGGTGAGCCCGACCCATGGCGAGCGCATGGCGGTGCCGGCCCTGCACAGCATCGGCCTGGCCATCATCAGCCTCGGCCTGTCCGCTCTGTGGTGGGCCCTGGGCCTGTGGCTGACGCCGCGGCCGGGACGCTGGCTGATGACCGCGGCGCCTTTAGCGCTCGGCCTCGGCCATGCGCTGCTGGCGGGCGACCACGACCTCGCCCAGACCCTGGCCGACATCGTGCTCGGTGCCCAGCTCGCCTGGCTGGGCGTGGCCCTGACCCTGCCCCAGCGCGCGACCGTGCTGCAGGGCCTGAACAGCCGGCGCTGGCGGACGCTGGGCCTGGCCGCCGTGTTGCCGCTGCTGGCGGCCATGCTGGCCCGCGCCGCGGTCACCCTGCTGGGTGACACGGCGGCACCCTGGCCCGACCTGCTGCTGGCCCTGGCCGGCCAGCTCGCCCTGCTGCTGAGCCTGCCCATGCTGCTGCTGGCCTGGCGCGGCCAGACCGAGGCCGAGCTGGCCCGCCTGGCCCAGACCGACGGCCTGACCGGCCTCATCGACGCGAGCGCCTTCACCCAGCGCTCCATCGACCTGATCTCCATGGCGCGGCGCTACGAGGAGCCCCTGGCCCTGGTGGTGCTGGAGCTGGATGGCTTCGCCACGCTGCAGGCCGAGCGCGACCTGGATTTCGCCGACCGCGCCCTGGCCCTGTTCGCCAGCTGCGTGCAGGCCCAGGGCCGCCTGGGCGACCTGGCCGGGCGCCTGGCCGACGAGCAGTTCGGCGTGCTGATGGCGCGCTGCTTGCCCGAAGGCCCGCAGGCCCTGGACGCGCGCCTGCGCAAGGCCCTGGCCGAGCGCGCGCCGGCCGAGCTGGGCATGCCGCTGTCCTTCAGCGCCGGCTGGGCCAAGCTGCGCCCCGGCGACCGCGGCCTGCCCGACCTGCAGCGCCGCGCCGAGACGGCGCTTTACGAGTCCAAGCGCGCCGGCAAGGGCCAGTTGATGGCCGAGCCCGGGGTTCAAGATTGATGAGCGACAACCTCGTCGACGAATGGGTCGGCCACAACCTGCTCAGCAGCGACCCCGCCCTGCTGGCCGCCCTTCATGAAGCGGCGCCCCAGGCGATCGAGCCGCTGACCCGCTATGGCGCCGAGCTCGGCAGCGCCGAGACCGCCCAGCTGGCGCGCGATGCCAACCGCAACGGCCCCCAGCTGCGCCAGCTCGACGCCCGCGGCCGCCGTGTCGACCTGGTGGACTTCCATCCCGCCTGGCACCAGCTGCTGGCGATGTACCGCCGCCAGGGCCTGGTGGCCGACGTCTTCGCCACCGACACGCCCGGCCGCTGGGCGCGCTTCGCGGCCGGCTGCTATCTGCACGGCCAGGTCGAGGCCGGGTCCCTCTGCCCGGCGACCATGACGCAGGCCGCCATTCCCGTGCTGGCCAGGCAGCCCGAGCTGTTCGCGCCGCTGCGTGACAAGTTCTTCAGCCGCGAGCACGACCCGCTGGACCGGCCGCTGCAAGAGAAGCCGGCAATCTGGGTCGGCATGGGCATGACGGAGAAGCAGGGCGGCTCCGACCTGCGCCGCGTGACGACTGAAGCCCTCGAGCAGGCCGATGGCAGCTATGCCATCACCGGCCACAAATGGTTCTTCTCGGCGCCGACCAGCGACGCCCACCTGGTGCTGGCCCGCACCGAAGCCGGGCCGACCTGCTTCTGGCTGCCGCGCTACACGCCCGACGGCGCCCGCAACGCCGTCCAGGTGATGCGGCTCAAGGACAAGCTCGGCAATCGCAGCAATGCCAGCAGCGAGGTCGAGTTCCACGGTGCCTGGGCGAGGCGGCTCGGCGACGAAGGCCGCGGCATCCCGACGCTGATCGAGATGGCCGGCTACACGCGGCTGAACTGCGTCATCGGCAGCGCCGCGCTGCTGCGCGCCGGATTTGTCCAGGCCCTGCACAACGCCCGCGAGCGCAGCGCCTTCGGCCGCCACCTGGCCGAGCAGCCGCTGATGCAGACCGTGCTGGCCGACCTGGCCTTGGAGAGCGAGGCCGCGATGCGGCTGATGCTGCGCCTGGCGCGCGGCTTCGAGAACAACGAACCAGCCTGGCAGCGGCTGATGACGCCGGCCGCCAAGCTCTGGGTCTGCAAGCGCGCCATCGAATGCACGGGCGAGGCCATGGAGCTGCTGGGCGGCAATGGCTATGTGGAAGACGGCGTGCTGGCACGGCTGTACCGCGAGGCGCCGGTCAACTCCATCTGGGAAGGCTCGGGCAATGTGATGGCCCTGGACGTGCTGCGCGCCATTGCCCGCGAGCCCGACGTGGCCCTGGCCCTGCTCGACGAATTCGCCGCCAGCCCCGATGCGCCGGTGCAGGCCGAAGCGCAGGCCCTGCGCCGCCTGCTGGCCGGCGACCCCGCCGCGCTGGAGGCCCAGGCCCGCCGCGTCGCCCAGGGCCTGGTGCTGTGCGCGCAAGGCCTGCTGATGCGCGAGCAGTCCTCGCCGGCCATGGCCGACGCCTTCATCGCGACCCGCTTCGGCGGCGATGGCCGCATGGTCGGCACGCACGCCCTGCCGCAGGCGGCGCGGATCCTGGACGCCGCCCTAGTCGCCTAGGTAGCGGCGCACGATGCGCGCCTGGGTGCCGTCCTTCTCCAGCGCCTCGCCGGCTTCGCGGTAGCGCTGCACCAGGGCGGCGTCGACCGAACGCTTGCTGAACATGATCTGGGCTGGCTCGTGGGACAGCGCAACGGCCGTGGACACGATGCGGCCCGCCAGCCCCAGTTCGCGCAGCTCCCAACTCGCCGTCGCCTCGCTGGCCAGCACGCCGTCGACGCGGCCGATGTCCAGCATCTGCCACAGGTTGCGGCGCGCTGCGGCCTGGGTCAAGGCGGCGCGAAAGGCCGGGTTGCCCAGCAGCTCCGCGTAGTCGGGGCCATAGACGACGCCGATCTGCACGCCCAGCTTGAACCCCGGCCGCCAGGCCTCCTGCAGGCGCGTGGCGCTGCCGAAGTCGGTCTCGCGGCCGGCCCGCACGAACAGCCGGTTGGCCACCAGCACATGCTGTTCGGCCCAGTGCGCATAGGCCTCGCGCTCGGGCCGGCGCAGCGCGCCCGGCAGCACGTCCAGGCGGCCGGCCTGCAGCTCGACCAGCGCGCGCGCCCAGGGCAGCTCGACCCAGACCGCCTTGCAGCCCATGCGCTGCAGGGTCTGCTCGGTCAGTTCGGCCTGCAGGCCGACGATGCGGCCGGCCGCGTCGCGCATCGTGTAGGGCGGGTCGGGGTTCCAGCGCACGCGCAGCTCGCAGCCGCAGGCCAGTGGCATCGCCACGGCCAGCCAGGCAAGGGTGAGCAGGCGAGACAGGAACATGCCTGCATTGTGGGTGAGGGCAAGCCCTGTCAGAGCGCTCCGACAGGGCACAGCGCTGCTGGCCGATACAGGCGACGACGCTGCGCGGCCATGCTATGGCCCACATCAGGAGACGCCCATGAGCATCGACGCCCCTCTGACGCACAACCCGCTGGCCGAGGCCAATCCCCACCGCCCGCTGTGGTCCACGCTGACGCGCTGGTGGTCGCCGGCCACCTCATCGGCCGCCGATCCGGTACTGGGCTATGAATCGGCCCTGCCCTGGACGCTGGGCGACGACGCGCACACCGACGCTGTCGAGACTCACTGAACATCGAGCCCCACGGCGGTTCAAGCCCGCCACATGGGGCCGCTGATGCCATGTGCCGGCCCGCGCCCAAGCGCGCGCCGGCCATGTCTTTACTGGATCAGCCCGTTCTTCAGCGCGTAATAGGTCAGGTCGCTGTTGGTCTGCAGCTTGAGCTTCTCGAGCACGCGCGTGCGGTAGGTGCTGACCGTCTTGACGCTGAGGAAGAGCGCCTCGGCGATGTGGCCCACGGTCTCGCCCTGGGCCAGGCGCAGGAAGACTTGGAACTCGCGCTCCGACAGCGCCTCGTGAAGGGGCTTGTCGGGCGCGGCGCCGCCGCTGCCGCCCCCCACCACGCTGTCCGCCAGCTGCTCGGCCACCGCCGGGCTGATGTAGCGCCGGCCGCGCGCCACCAGGCGGATGGCATTCGCGATCTCGTCCGGATCGCATTCCTTGTTCAGATAGCCGCTGGCCCCCTGGCGCAGCAGCGTCGTCGCATAGTGCGCCTCCGGGAAGCCGCTCAGGATGAGCACGGGCAGCTCGGGGAAGCGGGCCTTGATGGCCGCCAGCGCATCCACACCGCTCTGGTCGGGCATGGAGATGTCCAGCAGCAGCACATCGACCTCGCCGCCGCGCGCCATCTCCAGCGCGTCATGGCCGCTGGCGCCTTCACCCGTGACGCGCAGGTCGACGTGGTCGGAGAGGAACTGGCGCAGGCCGGTACGCACGATGGCGTGGTCGTCGACGATGCCGATACGGATCATGATGGACGCGGTGTTGAGAGTGGCGCCAGCGTAGCAGTCCGCTGCGCGCGCCGCGAGAGTCGCAGTCCTACATCGGCGCCGGCCGAGTCCGACAGGGCGCCGCGCTTCGGGACTATGCCGCCGCTGTCGGCGCGCCGCGATAGTCATCCCAGCGGTTCCGTGAAGCCGCCATCCAAGGAGAACGCAATGCTGAACAAGTCCGTCATCACCCTCGCCGTCGCTTCCGCCCTCGTGGCCACCCTGGCCGCCACCAGCGGCTGCGCCGTCACCCGCAACCAGGAAACCGTCGGCGCCTATGTCGACGATGCCGCGCTGACCACCCGCGTCAAGGGCAAGTTCGCCGCCGACCCGACCGTCAGCGCGATGGCCATCAGCGTCGAGACGCTGAAGGGCACGGTGCAGCTGTCCGGCTTCGCCAAGTCGCACGAGGAAAAGGCGATGGCTGAAAAGCTGGCGCGTGAGACCTCGGGTGTCGTCGCCGTGCGCAACGACATCGCCGTGCGCCACCCGCAGTAATGGGCTGATCAGGGACTTCCCCTAGGAGAAGTCCTACAGCGCGATGCGCTGCCGGCACTGCCGGCCCGACGCGGAAGCAGTCCATACTCCCACCTCATCTACCCTCGCGCCGCCGTCGGGCCATGCCAGCACTCAAAGCCTTCATCGTCGAAGACAGTCCGGTGATCCTTGAGAACCTGATTGCGACGCTCGAAGAGCTGGCGCAGGTGGAGGTGGTGGGATCGGTGGCCGACGAGGCCGGCGCGGTGCGCTGGATGAGCCGGGACCCCGATGCCAATGCCGACCTCTTCATCGTCGACGTCTTCCTTCGATCCGGCACCGGGCTGGGCGTGCTGCAAGCCGCCCAGCAACTCGGTTTGCGGGCCCGGCGCGTCGTGCTGACCAATTACGCCACCGAGGAAATGCGCCGCCGCTGCGCCAGCCTCGGCGCGGAGCGGGTGTTCGACAAGAGCCGCGAGCTCGACGACCTCATCAGCTATTGCGCTGAACTGGCCGAACATGTCCCAGCAGCGCGCCCTGCAGCCGCAGCCAGTTGAACGGCTGACGGTGCTGCGTCATCTCGATCCCTGGCTGGAAGGTGCCAGCCGCAACCGCGGCCTGGCCGTCGGCTTTGCCGCGCTCGCCGCGGCCGCCGTCATGGGCGTCAGCGAGGCCGCCTTCTGGGGCGCCGACGAGGCGCTCAACCAATCCCAGGCCCGCCACCAAGCCCGCAACGACGGCCTGCGCCTGCGCGAGCTGCTGACCGACGCCGAGACCGCCCAGCGCGGCTATCTGCTGACCGGTCGCGACGACTACCTCGCCCCCATCAAGCTGGCCGAGAAGGAACTGCCCGCGGTGCTGTCCCAGCTGCGGGGCCAGTATGCGAGTTCCGAATGGGAGGCCCTGGTGGCCGACGCCAGCGGCCGCGCCAGCGAGAAGCTCTCCGAGATCCAGCTCGTCGTCAAGCTCTACCGGGAAGGCCAGGACACCGCCTGGCATGGCCTGGTCGAGTCCGACATCGGCCGCGAGAAGATGCAGGCCGTGCGCGATGCCGTCGGCCAGCTCGACCAGCACGAGCTCGCCCAGATCGCCACCGAGCGCGACGCCGTCGTGCGCTCGCTGAACTACGGCCGCATCGGCGTGCATGGCCTGACCCTGCTCAGCCTGTTCGGCCTGGCCATCTTCCTGCGCCGCAACGAAGCCCTGCATGCCGCCCGCCGCGGCCATGCCCAGGAGCTGGCCCAGGAACGCGACCGGCTGGACCGCGAGGTGGCCCGCCGCACCGCCGAGCTGACCGAGCTGGCCCACCACCTGCAGACCGTGCGCGAGGACGAGCGAGCCCACCTGGCCCGCGAGCTGCACGACGAACTCGGTGCACTGCTGACGGCGGCCAAGCTCGACGTCGCGCGCATCCGCCGCATGACGCGCACCAGCGCGCCCGAGATCGACGAGCGCCTGGTGCACATGAGCCAGCTGCTCGACCAGGGCATCGCGCTGAAGCGCCGCATCATCGAGGACCTGCGCCCCTCGGCCCTGTCCAACCTCGGCCTGATCCCGGCGCTGGAGATCCTGACCCAGGAGTTCGCCCAGCGCTCCGGCCTGCAGCTCAGCCTGGAGCTGATGGAAGCCCCGACCGACGAGGCCGGCCGCCTGGCCTTGTACCGCCTGGTGCAGGAGGCCCTGACCAATGTGATGCGCCATGCCAAGGCCAAGCATGTGCGGGTCTCGCTGGCCGAGACCGACGGCTGGCTGCAGCTGCACATCCGCGACGACGGCCAGGGCTTCAACCCGGAAGCCGTCGGTGCCGGCCACCATGGCCTGCTCGGCATGCGCTACCGCATCGAGAGCCTGGGCGGCACGCTGCAGCTGCTGTCCGCCCCCGGCCGCGGCACCCTGGTGCTGGCCCGCCTGCCGCTGCGCGAAGACCCCGAGCCCGAACCGATCGCCGTGACGGCGCCGGGCGAGCTGGGCGGCCCCAGCCTTTCCTGAATTCCTACAGGCCAAGTCTGCCCGGGCCGACACGCCTCGGTCGACCCTGCACCCAAACTTCAAGTCATGTTGCTGCGCCGTCAGAGCGTGCAACGCAGACTTAGTTTGGAGGGCCTCATGCAATTCCCGCAATCTACGCACGCAGAAGGCTGGCACGCGCAGTTGCCGGCCCGTCCGCTGGGCGACATCCCCATCGTCACGCGTGACGCCGACGCGCTGTCGCCGCCGGTAAACAGCCGCCGCTTCCATGCGGCCGCCCTGCTGGTCGCCGTCGCCGCCCTCGGCGCCAGCGCCGGCCTCAACATGGTCGACGACCCGCGCCCGCTGGACGTGCAGATGAGCGTTGCCCTGCACCGTGCCGGCGAGACCCTGCGCGGCTGGCAGGAGCAGCTGTCGCGCGGCCTGCAGGTGTCGCTGCGCGCGGTGGCCGACGGCCGTGAAACCTCCACCCCGGCGGCACCCGCGGACGCCAGCCTCGTCGCCCAGGCCGCGACGCCTGTGGCGAAATCCGATGAAGACGAGGCAGCCGTTCGGGCCGATGTGATGCCGCGCCAGTTGCAGCCGACGCGATAGCCAGGCTCAGGCCGGCACCGCCTCCTGGGCGGTGGCGGCCAGCAGCTCGGCCACCGGCTGGGGCCGGTGCAGCAGAAAGCCCTGCACCTCGCCGACACCCAGGCGCACCAGTTCCAGCAGCACCTCGGGCGTCTCCACGCATTCCGCCACCGTCGTCAGGCCCAGGGTCTGGGCCACGTCGACGAAGCTGCGCACCGCCACCTGGTCCAGCGGATCGGTCATCAGCGCGCGCACGAACTGGCCGTCGATCTTCAACAGGTCCACCGGCAGCGCCTTCAGATAGCTGTAGGAAGAGGCGCCCGCGCCGAAGTCGTCCAGCGCGATGCGCGCTCCCAGGGCCCGCATCTGCTGGATGAAGCGGACCGCCTCGCCGAGCTGGGTGATGACGGCCGTCTCGGTGATCTCCAGGCACAGGGCCCTGGCGCGCGCCGGCCCCAGTTCGGTCAGCAGAGCGCGGGCCTCCTGGTGATAGGCCGCGTCCTGCAGGGTCAGGGCCGACAGATTGATGGACAAGGCCGCGAAGCGCGGCCCGCGGTCGCGCTTGAGCAGGGCCACGGCCTGGCGCAGCACCCAGCGGTCCAGCCGCGGCGCGAAATGGAAACGCTCGGCCGCCGGCATGAAGGCGCCCGGCATCACGCGGCTGCCGTCACGCTCGCGCAGGCGCAGCAGCAGCTCGCCGCGCAACTGCCCGTCGTCCTCGCCCTGGGCCGGCATGACGCGCTGCAGGTCCAGCTCGAAGCGGTCCTCGTCCAGGGCCTGCTGCAGCCGCGTGGCCCAGCGGTGCTCGCTCTGGTGGGCGCGCAGCGTGGCGTCGTTGGGCGCCCACAGCTGCACGCGGTTGCGGCCCTGCTCCTTGGCGATCATGCAGCAGGCGTCGGCCTCGCGCAGGGCCGCGTCAGCATCGGGCCAGCGCCCGTCCAGCGGCGCCACGCCGATGCTGGTGCCGATGCGAAAACGCTGCTCCCCGTGCACATAGCGGTACTGGTCCATCGCGTCGCAAAGCTTCTGCGCGACATGCAGAGCCTCGTCCAGGGAACAGTTCTCCAGGATGGCAGCGAACTCGTCGCCGCCCAGGCGGGCCACGGTGTCGCGGCCGCGCACGCCGGCTTCCAGGCGCCGCGCCACTTCGCGCAGCACCTCGTCGCCGGCGGCATGGCCGCAGTGGTCGTTGATCAGTTTGAAGCGGTCCAGGTCGAAGGCCAGCAGCGCATGGCCGCTGCCGTCGCGCTTGGCGCGCTCCAGCGTGCGGGCCAGGCGCTGGCCGAACTCGACGCGATTGACCAGGCCCGTCAAGCCGTCGTGGCTGGCGCGCCAGCGGATCTCGTCGAACTGGCGGCGCTGCTGGGTGACGTCGCGGAACACCAGCACGGCGCCCAGCACCCGGCCTTCGGCGTCGCGGATGGGCGCCACCGAGTCGTCCACCGCGCGCAGCTCGCCGTCGCGGCTCAGCAGCATGGCGCCCGCCGGCAGGCGCGTCGGCCGGCCGCTGTCCAGGCAGCGCTGCACCGGGTCGGCGATCAACTCGCCGGTCTCCTCGCGCTGGGGCAGGAAGACGCGGCTGGACGGCTGGCCGCGCGCCTCGGTGGCGGCCCAGCCGGTCAGGCGCTGGGCCACGGGATTGAGCCAGGTCACGCGGCCGAGGGCGTCGGTGGTCAGCACGGCATCCGCAATCGACTGCAGCGTCACCTCCAGCAGCTCGTGCTGTTCCTCGAGCTGGCGCTGCAGGCGGCGTGCCTCGCTGACATCCCAGCAGACCCCCGACAGCCGCAGCGGCCGGCCAGCGCCGTCGCGCAGCACGCGGCCCGAGCCGCGCAGCACATGGCTGCTGCCATCAGGCCAGCAGAAGCGCCATTCCCCTTCGAACTGGCGCCCGTCACGCAGGGCCTCGCGCACGGCCGCCGCGGCGGCGCGGCGGTCCTGGGGATGCAGGCGCCGGCGCCAGCGCGCCAGGCTGATCTGCCCCTGGCGCGGCTCGCCATGCAGCTTCCACATGGTGTCGTCCCAGGCCAGCTGGCCATGGCGGCCGTCCTGCAGGTCCAGGCTCCAGACGCCGATGCCGCCACTGTGCGTGGCCAGGGCCAGGCGCTCCAGCGTGCGCTCCAGCTCGGCCCTCACCTCGGCGGGCTCGCTGACGTCCAGCATGACGACGCCGACGCGCCGCCCGGTCTCATCCTCGTCATGGCGGCCGACGACGCGCAGCACACGGCGGCCGCCCTCCAGACCCGTCTCGCAGGGCAGTTCAACGTCCCAGCCTTCGCCATCGGCGGCGGCGCGCTGCAGTGCGGCGTCCAGCATGGCGGCGCCGTCGGGACCAAAGCGTTGCAACAGGGCGGCCAGCGTCGGCACCTGGCCCTTGGGCAGGCCCAGCAGTTCGCAGGCCGAATCCGACAGCGTCAGCTTTTCCGTGTCCGCCTGCCATTCCCAGGCGCCGACACCAGCCAGGCGGCTGCAACGCTCCAGGAAACGGGCGTTCTGCGCCAGCGCCAGCTGGGCGGCGGTGACGGAAGCAGCCAGCCCGGCGCGCTGCGCCTCGTCTGCGGGCACACCCGTCTGCTGGGATTCGCTCATCGATGCTTGCTCCAAGCCAAGAAGGGCAAGCTTGAGTCCCGCCGCCCCGGCCAAGCGTCGGCAGTCCGGGCGCCGGCCTGTAGGACAAGGCCGCATTCGGCGGCCATCGCCGCCTGTCCTACAAGCGCCTCGGCCTCGGGATGACAACCTCCGCGCGCGACGCGGCGTTCACTGGGCACAGCGGCCATGCCGCATTCCTCAGGAGCTCCTCATGACCACGCGCAGCAACCCCGTCACCCGTTGGATCGCCCCGGCCCTGCTGGGCCTGGCCGCCGTGACCGCCCTGCCTGTCGCCCAGGCCGCCGACGTCGGCGTCTCCATCGGTTTCAGCCAGCCCGGCGTCTATGGCCGCGTCGATGTCGGCCGCTATCCCCAGCCGGTGCTGATCGCGCACCAGCCCGTCGTCATCGGCCGTCCGGTCTACCGCGCCGACCCCGTCTATCTGTGGGTGCCGCCCGACCACCGCCGCAACTGGCGCCGCCATTGCGGCCACTACGGCGCCTGCGGCGCTCCCGTCTATTTCGTCGAGGACGGCTGGTACCGCCAGAACGTCGTCGTCTACCGCGACCGCGATCGCGATCGCGACTGGCGCCACGACGACCGCCGTCACCACCATCATCACGGCCGCGGCCACGGGCATGGCCACGGTCACGGCCATCGCGACTGATAGCCGGCAAAAGGCCGCGCCAGCCCCGCAGTTCCGGCCACCGCCGGCGGGCCTGGCGTCCTAAAGTCGGGTCAACCCTGACCGTTGTGCCGCGCCCGCGCGGCTGGCCCGGATGCCCGACTCCGCCTCTGCTTCTCCCGCCCCGTTCCCGCTGACCCCGCCGCCGGCCCCGCGCCGTGTCTCGGCGTATGCCTGGCCTTTCGCCCTGGCCCTGGCCGCCTGCGGCGGCGGCGGTTCCGCCACCAGCGACCCGCCGAGCCCGCCGCCGGCCGAGGCGCCCGCGCCGCTGCCCATGCCGGTGCCCGTGCCGACGCCCAGTCCGTCGCCCTCGCCGTCACCCGCGCCCAGTCCCTCGCCGAGCCCGTCGCCATCGCCGAGCCCCAGCCCGTCGCCCAGCCCGAGCCCGTCCCCGAGCCCGAGTCCATCACCTAGCCCCAGTCCGAGCCCCTCACCGGCGCCCACGCCGACACCGCCGCCGCCCCCGCCTCCCCCGCCACCGCCCGTGTCAGGCGTCGTGGCGGCCGGCCTGGGCCTGAACGCCGGCGCCCTGGTGCGCGTGCTGGATGCCACCGGCAAGGTCGTCGCCGACAAGAAGGCCGTCACCGCCGGCACGGGCGCCTACGGCCCCATCACGCTGACCGGCGCGGGCCCCTACCGCGTCGAAGCCTGCGGCAGCGTCGGCGACAGGCCCGTCTGCCTCTGGGGCGCGACCAACAATGGCGGCACCCTGCACCTGACACCCCTGACCAGCGCCATCGCCGTGCTGGCCAGCGGCCAGCCGCCCGAGACGCTGATGAACGGCGCCGCCCAGGGCCTGAGCGACGCCGCCCTGGCCAGCGCCCAGACGCAATTGCGCACGGCCCTCGCGCCGGCCCTGGCCGACGCCGGCCTGGCCAGCGACTTCGACCTGCTGGCCGGTGCGCTGACGCCCGGCGCCCACACCGGCTATGACCGGCTGCTGGACACGGTCGCCATCGGCCTCGGCTTCGACACCAAGGCCTTCGTGACGCTGAGCTCGCGCCTCGGCTCGGGCACGGCCTATCTTGAAACCGGCACCAGCCAGGGCAGCCTGAGCTTCGACGCGGGCGCCGCCGGCATCGACCTCACCGGCCTGGACGCGCTGGTCGCCAAGCTGGCCACCGCCACGGCCAATATCGTCAATTGCCAGAGCAAGACCATAGGCCTGGAAACCCTCTTCGACGCCAGCGCGCGCGCCAGCGTCGATGCCATTTCGGCGCCCTTCAGCGGGCGCGAGAACGCGGCGCAGCTGGTCTGCCTGCGCATGGACGGCATCCTGGGCGAGGGCGAGAAGATGTTCGGCGGCAAGCTGCTGCCCGCCCTGCTCGGCCGCTGCGATTTCGGCGCCGGCGACCCGCTGTGCCGCATCGGCTTCGTCTACCAGAACACCGCCGGCTTCCAACGCCGTCTCGGCATCGAGCAGGCCGCCGTCAAGCGGCCCACGGGCTGGACCCTGCTCGGCAACCGCCTGGAGGTGCAGGCCACGGCCGCCGCCCGCCTGGTGCTGACGCGCCGCGTCGACAGCGCGGCGCCGGGCGGGTATGCGCGCTATCTCGACATCAGCATCCCGGCCATCACCGCCAGTGGCGGCGGCGTGCTGCAGTGCGCCCGCGTCAGCCAGAAGGACGCAAGCGGCGCCGACGTCGCGCTGGGCCTCTTCAAGAAGGCCGGCGCGGGCGCCTATCTGAGCCTGTGGAGCGTCAGCGCCAGCGACGCCACGCCCAGCCTGGATCCCGCCAGCGGCGCCACGCGCGGCAACAGCATCGTCAGCCTGCCGGTGCCGGCCGGTGCCGCCGGCGACGCCGTGGCGCGCAATTTCGTGCGCGCGGGCCGCGGTCTGAAGATCGAGCTGTTCAAGGACAGCGCCTGCGCCACCCCCCTCGGCGGCCTGGACGGCGACGCGCTGGCCATCGACCTGGCCGGCCAGCTGCCCATCACGGCCAGCGGCCAGAGCGGCCAGCCCTGGCCGGTGCTGGTGGCCAAGGCCGTCACCGACCTGACGGGCATGAAGGGCGCCGTCAACGCCAAGATCAGCTATGGCCCGACCTGGACGCTGCCGCGCGGCGACCTGTTGCCGGACCGCGCCCTGCTCTGCACCGACACGGCCTGCTCGGCCAAGCTCGCCGAACTGGAACTCGGCGTCAGCAGCAAGGGCGCCTTCGCGACGGGGGCTTCGCTGGCCGCCACCGTGGGCAACACGGCCCTGAACACCACCAGCTACAAGCTGCTGCGCATCCTGGGCCGCATGCCCGACGGCCTGGTGCTGCAGCTGGACAGCCAGTCCTGCTCGGCCCAGACCTCCGGCCTGCCCTGCTAACGCGCCACGCGCACCAGCTTGCCGCTGTCGGTGATCATCAGCAGGGCGCCGTCGCCGGCGGGCTTGACGTCGCGGATGCGCTCGCCGAGGTCGGCGAACATCATTTCCCGCGCCGTCACGCTGTCACCAGCCAGCGTCAGCCGCCACAGCGCCTGGCCGGCCAGGGCGCCGACAAAGAGCTGGCCCTGCCACTCGGGGAACATGCTGCCGCTGTAGAAGGCCATGCCGGCCGGCGCGATGGAGGTCGGCACCCAGTAGGTCAGCGGCTCGACAAAGCGTGGCGCATGCGCGCCATTGCCGAGGCGGCAGCCGTCGCCGACCGGATCGCCATAGTTGCAGCCATAGCTGACCGTGGGCCAGCCGTAGTTGGCGCCGGCGCGCGCGATATTGATCTCGTCACCGCCCTGGGGGCCATGCTCGCCGACCCACAGCTCACCGGTCAGTGGATGCAGGGCGGCGCCCTGGGGGTTGCGGTGGCCCAGGCTCCAGATGCCGGCGCGCGCACCGCCGGCGAAGACGGGGTTGTCGGCCGGCATGCTGCCGTCGCGCTGGATGCGCACCACCTTGCCCAGGGTCTGGGCCAGGTCCTGGGCCGGGCTGCCGAGCTGGCGTTCGCCCAGGGTCACGAACAGCGTCTTGTCGCGCGCGAAGACGAGGCGCGAGCCGTAATGGCCGCCGCCGTTGACCTTGGGCGCCTGGCGGAAGATGACCGTCAGGCCCTGCAGCGCATTGCCGACCAGCTGGGCGCGCGCGACCGCGGTGCCGGCCTTGCCCGCCTCAGCACCCGTGCCCGGCTCGGAATAGCTCAGATAGACCCAGGGCGTGCTGGCGAAGTCGGGGTCCAGCGCGATGTCGAGCAGGCCGCCCTGGCCGGCGCTGTCCACGAAGGGGGCGCCGCTGACGGGCTGGCTGCTGACCAGATCGGCCGCCACGCGCACGACGCTGCCGCCGCGCTGGGTGACCAGCCAGCCGCCGTCGGGCAGTTGCACCAGCCCCCAGGGGCTGCTGAGGCGGGCCCCCTGCACCGTGGCACGGGCTGGGCCGGCCGGCGGGGAGGGGGTTGGGGTGGGCGCGGAGGCGGGCGAAGCCACGGGCTCCGCGCCCGTGCCACCACCGCCCCCTCCACAGCCCGCGACGCCGATCACCAGGATCAGCGCAGCCACGCGGGCGCAGGACGGAACGGGCAAGGCGGTCATGCTCATACAAACAAGGCCCTGGCGGTGACGGCGGGGCCATGATGCGCCAAAGCCGCGCGCCGCGCGGTAAGCAAATCTTGCCGTTGGCGACGGCCCGTCAGCGCCGCGGCAGCGGATAGCTGGCCAGGCTGGCAAAGCCCTTCTTCGACACCGCCTGCACGCCGAAGACGACGTTGTCCTTGGACACCGGCAGGGTCACGCGGGTGGACTTGCCCACATCCTTGAATTGCTGCCAGGCGGCCGAATCGGTGTCGCGCCAGACGATGCGGTAGCCGGCGACCTCGGGGTCGTCGCTGGCGGCCCACTCCAGCGTCGAGTCATTGGTCAGCTCGCGGGCATCGAGCCTGACGGCCTTGGGTGGCGCGGGCGCCCAGGCCAGCGTGGCCAGGCCGGCCAGGTTGGCGCGCGTCACGTCGGCCACATAGGCAAAGTCTACGAACTCGGGCAGGTCGCCATAGACGACGCCGCTTTCCGTCCTCGGGTTCTGGTGCTGGTGGGCGAAGTTCTCGAAGGGCTCGCTGATGCGCACGGCCGCATAGCCGCGCTCCAGGAAGGGGATGTGGTCGCCGCCACGCAGATAGCGGTCGCGGCGCTGGATGAGCTGCACGGTGAAGCCCGGCATGGCGGCTTCGGCCGCGGACTTGATGTGGCGACCCAACTGATGGGTCGGCAGGTCTTCGTTGGCGCCGGCCTGAAGCAGCGGCAGCAGCTCGGCCTGCATGGCGGCGACGGACTTGGCGTCGGCTTCGCTGGGCGGGCGGTTGGCGTTGGCGGCCGTCAGCAGGCGAACCAGGGGATCCAGGCCGTCGGCGAACAGGCGCAGCCGCCTGGGGTCGTGCTGGCCGGCATCGCCGCGCGAGCTGCCGATGATGTCGTTGGTGATCATGGCCTCGACGTTGGTGCTGGCCGCGCGGGCCTCGCGCGCCCATTGCGCGGCACCCAGCAGGCCCTGCTCCTCGCCCGGCACGGCCATGAAGACCAGGGTGGCGTCGAACTGGCGCCGTGCCATCACGCAGGCCAGTTCCATGACGGCGGCCGTGCCAGAGGCGTCGTCGTTGGCGCCGGGCGCCTCGCCCAACGCGTCCATGACATCGCTGTTGCGCGAGTCGTAGTGGCCGCTGACGACGAGGACGCGGCCCTTGCTGGCACCGCGGCCCGGCAGCGTCGCCACAACATTGACCAGCTCGGTCGGCTGGTTGACGCGGTTGCCGGCCGGCTCGATGAAGCTCTGTTCCTCCACCTGCAGCCGGCCGCCCGCAAGCTTGGCGCAGGTCGACAGCTCGGCCGTGATCCAGCGCCGGGCCGCGCCGATGCCGCGGGTATCGGAGGCGATGTCGGACAGGGTGTGGCGGGTGCCGAAGCTGACCAGTTTGCGGATGCGCGACTCGATGCGCGCCGGGCTGACCTCGGCCAGCATGGCCTTGAGTTCGTCGGCAGGAAGGGGCTGCTGGGCCTGGGTGGAGGCGGCGAGCAGGGCGAGGGCGGCGGCGGCGAGGCGGTGCATGCAAATGATTCTGCCCTTGCCGGCTCGGCCGGCTTCTTCTACGCTGGGCCCACCACCGAGGAGGTCCGATGAGCGCTGAACAAAGCCTGGATTCACGAGTGAGCGCTATCCGCACGGTCGCGCTGGTCGGCCCCGCGGCCGCTGGCAAGACCCTGCTGCTGGACGCCCTGCTGGCCCATGCCGGCGCCATCCCGCAGGCCGGCAGCATCGAGCGCGGCAGTACGGTCTCCGACCATGACCCGCTGGAGAAACGGCTGGGGCATTCGCTGCAGTCCAGCCTGGCCCACTTCACCCACGGCGGCATCCGCGTCCACGCCATCGACACGCCCGGGGCGGCGGACTTCGTCGGCCAGGCCCTGCCGGCCCTCGAAGCGGCGGACACGGCCATCGTCGTCGTCAACGCCCAGAACGGCATCGAGCTGATGGCCCAGCGCATGCTTGGCGCGGCCGGTGAGCGAGGACTCACAAGGCTCATCGTCGTCAACAAGATCGACTGCCCGGAGGTCGATCTGCCCGGCCTGCTGGCCCAGTTGCGCGAGGTCTTCGGCAAGGAGTGCTTGCCACTGAACTTGCCCGCCGACGGCGCCAAGCGCGTCGCCGACTGCTTCTTCGCGGCGTCTGGGGACGCCGATTTTTCGTCCGTGGCCGAAGCCCACAGGGCCCTGGTGGAGCAGGTTGTCGAGGTCGATGCCGCCTTCGTCGACCGCTACCTGACCGACGGCGACGTCGACCCCAAGGAGCTGCACGCACCGCTGGAGCAGGCACTGCGCGAAGGCCATCTGATCCCGGTCTGTTTCTGCTCTGCCAAGACGGGGGCCGGCATCGCCGAGCTGCTGGGCGCCATCGAGGCCTTGATGCCCAACCCGGCCGAAGGCAACCCGCCGCCCTTCCTGGAGGGCAAGGGGCCCGAGCCCCAGCCCTACCCCGCCAAACCCGACCCGGCCGCCCATGTGCTGGCCCATGTGTTCAAGATCGTCGCCGACCCCTATCTGGGCAAGATGGGCATGCTGCGCGTGCACCAGGGCCGCGTGGCCAAGGGCGGCATGCTCTTCGTCGGCCATGCGCGCAAGCCCATCCGCGTCGGCCATCTCTTCATGCAGCAGGGCGCCAAGCACGTCGAGGTGGACGAGGCCCTGCCGGGCGATCTCTGCGCGGTGGCCAAGGTGGACGACATCGCCTTCGATGCCGTGCTGCACGATGCCCAGGAAGACGAGCACATCTTCCTGAAGCCGCTGGCCTTCCCGACGCCGGTGCATGGCGTGGCCATCAGCCCGGCGCGACGCGGCGACGAGCAGAAGCTCTGGGAGGTGCTGGCCCGGCTGGTGGACGAGGACCCCTGCCTGCGCATCGAGCAGGCCGGCGAAACTCACCAGACCCTGGTCTACGGCCTGGGCGAGCTGCATCTGCGCCTGCTGCTGGACCGGGTGCGCGAGCTCTACAAGGGCGAGGTCGTCACGCAGCCGCCGCGCATCGCCTACCGCGAGACCATCTCGGCGCCGGCGGAAGGCCACTACCGCCACAAGAAGCAGAGCGGCGGCGCCGGCCAGTTCGGCGAGGTCTATCTGCGCATCGAGCCGCTGGAGCGCGGCGCGGGCTTCGAGTTCGTCGACGCGGTCAAGGGTGGCACCATCCCGGGCCAGTTCATGCCTGCCGTGGAGAAGGGCGTGCGCTCGGCCCTGGCCACAGGCGCCATCGCCGGCTATCCACTGGTGGACCTGCGCGTCGTCGTCTACGACGGCAAGCACCACTCGGTGGACAGCAAGGAAATCGCCTTCGTCACCGCCGGCCGGCGCGCGCTGATCGAGGCCGTTCGCGAGGCCCGGCCCCTGGTGCTGGAGCCCATCGTGCAGGTCGAGATCACCGCGCCCGAGCACAGCATCGGCGACATCACCGGCGACCTGGCTTCACGGCGTGGCCAGGTGAACGGCACGCGCGCCGCCGTGCCCGGCAGCCTCATCGTGCAGGGCCTGGCGCCGTTGGCCGAACTGGCCAGCTACCAGTCGCGGCTGAATGCGATCACGGCCGGCGAGGGGCGCTACACCCTGCTGCTGTCCCACTATGAGCCGGTGCCGCCGAACACGCAGAGCGCCCTGGTAGGCGCGTACAAGGCCGGCGAGGAGGAGTAAAAGCCGCCTCAGTGCGAGGACGACTTCTTGGCCGTCTTCCTGGCGGCCGGCTTCTTCTGGGCCTCGACCTCGGTCTCGGTGTGCATCACGCACTGCCACTCGCCGTCCTTGCGCATCCAGACCGATGAATCGGCCATCTCCTGGGCCACCGGCTTGGCATCGCTGTCGCGCTGGGCCATTTCCTGCTTGACGCGATAGGTCAGCACGGCCGTGTCCTCGCTCGGGTGCATGACCTGCATGTCGCTGAGCTCGAAGGACTTGATGACCATGCTGCCCTTCTCGGCCATCTCGCGGTACTGGGCATGGTCAAACTGCATGGCGCCATGGGAGCTGACCATCAGCGAAGGTTCGGCCAGCATGCCAAGGGCGGTGTCGGTGTCCTCGTCCACCATGGACTGCCAGAACTTCTTCTCGAGGGCGATGAGGGTGGTGTCGGCGCTGTGCATGTCGATCTCCTGATCGGTTGGGATCAGTTCAATATGGGCGCCAACGCGAGCGGCCACCGTAGGAACTGCGACCGCATGCCGGTCGGCGTGCGCCTACGGGTGAAATGCTCTTGGTTAAGGCTCATTTATCATTGCGCCATGCCTGCCGCTCCCCGCGACGTCGCGCAGATCCGATTGGACAACGCGATGCGGCTGTTCGAAGAGTTCGTCAGCGCCACCGTCAAACATGCCGATGCCGCCACCTTGCGTGGCCTGGAGCGGCGCTTTGCCGAACGACTGCAGATCCAGCCCAGCTACTGGAGCCAGATCAAGGGCCGCTCGCGCCAGATCGGCGAGCGCCTGGCGCGCCAGTTCGAACAACTCTGCCACAAGCCGCCGGGCTGGATGGACCTGGAGCACGGCGCAGCCGCTGCGCCGCCCCCGCTGACCAGCATGGCCGCGGCCCTGGCGCCTGCAGCGCCGCCCGCCGAGGCATCGCCCAGCCTCCCGAAGGACGATGACGAGCGCTTCATCATCGGCCTGGTCCTGACCTACTACCGCCGCCACCCGCAGCGCGCCCGCACGCGGCTGCTGGACCTGCTCGGCGAGGTGCTGACGCCAGAACCCGCCGCGCCGCCCCGTGCCGCGCCCAAGGCCGCCCCCAGCCCGCAGGCCGAGCTGGACGAATGGCGCAAGCTGCAGGCGGGAATCGCCCCGCTCAAGCCCAAAAAGCGCTGACGCCGGACCGAGGACAGCGCCTGCGCGCTGTTCGACGCATCCGTCATTGGACGGCCGCATCCTCAACGTTAGGGGTGTTGGATAAAAACCGCTTGCGCAAGAGCAACGTTTGTTTATCATTTGCGCAAGTCGTGACGCAGAAGTCCTCAAGCGTTACGGCGACGCAGCACCCCTCAAGCCCCTGACCGCCCGGCCCGCTTGTCTCGAGCGCAAGCCCCGGGCACTCCCAAACCTCGAATGCCAAAAGCAGGCCCATCAGGGTCGCGCCGCCGCATTGCCCGCCGCCCCCGCGCGGTACCCACCGGAGCACGCCATGCCCCAATTCACCTCCCCCCGCCCGCTGCAGATCAAGACGCTGAAGCCGCGCAATCCACTGGTCGCACCCGCCATGAAACGCCAGGCCGGTGCCCACCAGAGCGCCCACAGCGCCCATGCCCAGCGCCAGCAAGCCCGCCTCGAACTGCGACGCCTGCTGCGCGACCGTTTTCCGGACGACAGCCCCTGACAACAGCGCACCGCCAGCCCCTCGATCCATGTGATGAGGGCCGCCGGCCAGGTGCCAAGGAGACCCTCATGAGATTGATCGAATTGCGCGGCCCCGACGCCGCCGAAACCCACGACGCCTGGGCCTTGCGCTTCAAGCGCATCAAGCGCGCCGCCCGCGCCATCCGCCTGGTGTTCTCGCCGGCCTACCGCCGGCGCAAGGCCCGCAGCCATCTGGAGTTCTATGCCGAAGCCGGCGCGCCCGAAGGGGCGCTCTATATCGACGGCAAGCTGACCGCCCAGCTGGAAGGGGTGCGCAGGCTCTGACAGGCGCCCCTCGTCCACGCTTGCTTCGGTTGAACGCCGGCAAGCGTGGCCGGGACCACGCTGCGGCCAGAGGCCGCAGCGCTTCGGCAGGCATGGCGAGTCCACAGGACTCACCATGTCCGGCCTCAGCCCCCGAGGGGACGGCGATGCTTGCCGGATCAACCGGCAAGCACATCGCCAACCGGGCCGGCTGGGGGCGGCCCGGCGCTCGGCCCGAAATCGAGCAGCCGTCAAAGCCGAAATGGTTGGCAAAACGGGGCCGCCTCCGACGAGCGGGCAGCCCCGCTCAGGCCTAGCATCGGACCATCATGTCCGCCCGCCTGCGCCTGACCTCCCCCCTGTCCAGCCTGGACGGCTGGGTCAACGCCTTTGCCCAGGCTGATATCCCCGTGCTGTCCGAGACCGCCGAGTCGCTCGAGCACATGCGGGCGACCGAGGACGACGTCGACGCCCACGGCCTGGGCGAGATGATCGCCAGCGACCCGCTGATGACGCTCAAGGTGCTGGCCCACGCCAGCGAGCTCAAGCGCAGCCGCAGCGCCGGCCTGCAGGCGGCCCCCGAGACGGTGACGGCCGCCATCGTGCTGATGGGCATCACCCCCTTCTTCCGCGACTTCGGCCCGCAGCCGACGCTGGAGATGGTGCTGGCCGACAACGATGAGGCCCTGCTGGGCCTGTCGCGCGTCATGCAGCGCGCCGAGCGCGCCTCACGCTTCGCTTTGGGCTTTGCCGCCCACCGCGCCGACCCCGACGCCGCCGTCATCCACAGCGCCGCCCTGCTGCATGACTTCGCCGAGATGCTGCTGTGGGTGCACGCACCCGACCTGGCCCTGAAGATCGCCACCCTGCAGGACGCCGACCGCCATCTGCGCAGCACGGCCGCCCAGCGCCAGGTGCTGGGCATCGAGCTGCACGAGCTGGAGCAGGCGCTGATGCGGCGCTGGCGTCTGCCCGAGCTGCTGACCCGCATCACCAGCGAGAAAGACGGCCGCGACCCGCAGGTGCGCTGCGTCCACCTGGCCGTGCGCCTGGCCCGCCATACCGCGCGCGGCTGGGACGACGCCGGCGTGCCCGACGATCTGCACGACATCGCCGAGCTGCTCAACCTCAGCGAAGCCCACGCGCTGAAACTGCTTCACGAGTTCGATTGACGGCGCCGCTGGACGGGCCCACCCCGTACCGGCTTCGCCGGCCCCCTCAAGGGGCGCTGCCGATGGCCTGGCAAAGCCAGTTCCATGGCAGCCGCTTGAGGGACGGCGTCGCTGCGCCCGCCGTTCAACGCTGAAGACGGCGGCGACCAGCAAGCGCAATCATGCCCAGGCCACTCAGGAGCAGCGCCGCACCGGCCGGCTCCGGCACCGGCGTGGCCGTGAAGTTGGCGTTGTTGGGCGCGAAGTCCGAGATGGCGGCCGTGCCCGAGAAGGCGCCGTCGCGTGGCCACAGGTTGAAGGTGTAGTCCAGCTTGTTGGTGAAGCCGGTGCTGGGCAGCAGGCTGCCGCTGATGGTGCCGGTGATGACATTGCCGCTGACGGCGACAGAACCTGCCGGCAGGGCCCCGACGCCGCCGATGGTGCCGGTCAGGTCGGGACGCAGGATGATGACGCGGTCGAAGCGCACGCCCGTGATGCCGAGGCTGGCAAAGCCCGCCGTGCCCGCGCCGCGATTGACGCCCCAGACATAGAAGCCCGTGGCCGTGCTGCCGATGGCGCCATCCAGCGTCGCCGTCAGCGTGAAGATGTCGGTCGTCGGGTTGTAGAAGACGCTGGCGGCCAGCACGTCCAGGTCGTGGCTGGCGCTGCTGCCGGCAAAGGTGGCGAGGAAGTCGCCCCGGGGATCGGTGATGCCGTCCAGGGCCTGGCTGGCCAGGGGCAGGCCGAGCAGGGCCAGGGCGGCGGAAGCGGAAACGAGCAGGCGCATGGGAACTCCGTGGCAAAGGGTTTGCTGCGTGGACGGTGGCGGGGCCGGCGTATTCCCCGGCCCCCTAGGAATGAGGGCGGCGCGACGGCTCCGCGATCAGGCCGCGCAGGCGATCGCGGCCGCGCGACAGCCGCGACATGACAGTGCCGATAGGGATGCCCAGGGCCTGGGCGATCTCCGCATAGGCCATGCCGTCCAGGGCGACGAGGAGCAGCACCTCGCGCTGCTCCTCCGGCAGCGCGGCCAGGGCCTTGTGCAGATCGCGCAGGGCCAGGCGTTCGGCCTGGGTTGCGGCGACGGGAATCTCGGGGACCTGCTCGTCCAGATCGACGATGTCCAGGCGGCCGCGCCGCAGGGCGTCGACGTGCAGGTTGTGCATGATGCTGAACAGCCAGGTGCGCATGTCACCCACGCCCTGCCAGAGCCCGGCGCGCGACCAGGCGCGCTCCAGCGTGTCCTGCACCAGGTCGTCGGCGTCCTCGCGGTTGCGGCGCAGCACGCGGGCATACAGACGCAGGCGCGGCAGCCAGCCCAGCATCGTGCCGGCGTCGGGCGATGGGAAGGGTTGCAGGCTGGCCATGGCCGGTGAATACCGGCCACGCGGTCAATGGTTCAAACCGGCATTGCCGTCGTGTTCTTGAGCCGCTCCAGCACGAAGCTGGTCTTGCAGTCCTGCACGCTGGGGTGCATCAGCAGGGTGTCGCTGATGAAGCGGGCGTAGTGCTGCATGTCCTGCACCAGCACGCGCAGCAGATAGTCCATCTCGCCCGTCAGCGCGGCGCATTCGACGACCTCGGGCCAGGTCTGCACGGCGGCGCGGAACAGGTCGCGCGGGTTGCGCAGCGGGTTGTCGGTCTGCTTCTCCAGCCTGACATTGATGTAGGCCGTCAGGCCCAGGCCGACACGCTCCGGCGCCACCAGGGCTACATAGGCCGCGATCACGCCCGCTTCCTCCAGCCGGCGCACGCGGCGCAGCACGGCCGACGACGACAGGCCGGCCTCGGCAGCCAGCGCGTCATAGGTCAGGCGGCCGTCGGCCTGCAGCGCACGCAGGATGCGGCGATCGATGGCATCGAGATCGATGGAAGCGTCCATTGGATGTATTTTGCAGTTTTCCTGCACAAATTCCAATGTCGACGCCCGAGATTGCATGAAAACTGCGCCCAGCGCGCCGCAGAATTTTCAGCTTCCAAAGCTTTCTTGCGCGAGGTCCGCATGGCCAAGTTCACTCCCTGGGACAACCCGATGGGCACCGATGGTTTCGAGTTCATCGAGTTCGCCGCGCCGGACCCGGCCGCACTCGGCAAGCTCTTCGAGACCATGGGCTTCAAGGCCGTGGCCAAGCACCGCCACAAGAGCGTGACGCTCTACCGCCAGGGCGGCGTCAACTTCATCATCAACGCCGAGACCGACTCCTTCGCCCAGCGCTTCGCGCGCCTGCATGGCCCGTCGATCTGTGCCATCGCCTTCCGCGTCGACAATGCCGCCCACGCCTACAACCGCGCGCTGGAACTGGGCGCCTGGGGCTTCGACAACAAGGCCGGCCCGATGGAGCTGAACATCCCGGCCATCAAGGGCATCGGCGACTCGCTGATCTATTTCGTCGACCGCTGGCAGGGCAAGCATGGCGCCAAGGCCGGCGCCATCGGCAACATCAGCATCTACGACGTCGACTTCGTGCCGCTGCTGGACGCCCAGGGCCAGCCGGTCGACCCGAATCCGGCCGGCCATGGCCTGATCGAGATCGACCACCTGACGCACAACGTCTTCCGTGGCCGCATGAAGGAATGGTCGGAGTTCTACGAGCGCTTCTTCAATTTCCGCGAGGTGCGCTACTTCGACATCGAGGGCAAGCTGACCGGCCTGAAGAGCAAGGCCATGACCAGCCCCTGCGGCAAGATCCGCATCCCGATCAACGAGAGCTCCGACGACAAGAGCCAGATCGCCGAATACCTGGACCTGTACCACGGCGAAGGCATCCAGCACGTCGCCCTGGGCACGACCGACATCTACAAGTCGGTCGAAGGCATGAAGAGCACGGGCGTGGTGTTCCAGGACACCATCGAGACCTATTTCGACCTCATCGACAAGCGCCTGCCGGGCCACGGCGAGAACGTCGACGAGCTGCGCCGCCTGCGCATCCTCATCGACGGCGCCACCCACCTGGGCGTCGACAACGAGTTGCTGCTGCAGATCTTCACCAAGGAAGTCATCGGCCCGATCTTCTTCGAGCTGATCCAGCGCAAGGGCAACGAGGGCTTCGGCGAGGGCAACTTCAAGGCCCTGTTCGAGAGCATCGAGCTGGATCAGATCCGCCGCGGTGTGCTCAAGGACGAGCCGGCCAAGGCAGTCTGAAGACACTGCCAGGCCTCTTCCGAATGGACGAGGCCCATGTGGCCCACGCCATCCAGCCGGTGAGCGCGTGAGCCCGGCAGGATGGCCGTCTCGGCCGGGTTGACGATCTGGTCGCAAGGCGTCCAGAAGCAGTCGACATCGGTCAACTGGGTGAGTTCCTTCACCCAAGGACTACCCAGGCGCATCTGCCTGGCGTTGCGCCCCTGGCCGAAGCGCGCCATGCGCGTGCCGCCATGCGGCGACCCCAGCGTGATGACGCGCGGCGGCACCGCATGCCCCGCGCCATGCATGCGCCACCACGCCCGCAGCGCCAGCCCGCCCATGCTGTGCGCCACCAGCAACGGCGGGCGACCGGTGGCCGCTTCCAGCTGGCGCACGCCCGCCTCGATCTCGTCGGCATAGTCGTCGATGCTGCCGAAGGCCGGCTCCATCGTCGGCGCCACGAAGGCGGTGCCCTGCGCGCGCAGCCGCTGCATCCAGCCGTTCCAGCGCCCGCGGTTGCAGGCGAAGCCGTGCACCAGCAGCACGCCGGTCTGCGCACCCGCGGGCAAGTGGTCCGGCTCGGCCCATTCGCGCCAAGGCTGCCGCCACGAGAAGGCCAGCTCGCTGGCCACCACCTCGCGTCGCCAGGCACGCAGCAACTGCGCCCAGGTCGGCCTCGCCGCGCCGCGGTTGACCCACGGCAGCTGCGCGAACCCCAGCGCCAGCACCACGGCGTGCAGGCCCAGCGTCAGCACGCCCCACAACACGCCGAAGCGCCAACCCACCCACAGCGCCACGGCCAGCCGGGCGATGAACCAGATCCTCTGCAGCCTCCCATTCATCCGACCAGTCTAAGCGGGCAGAATTCCGCCGACCCATGGATCATCTGAGTGCCGAATCCCTGCTGAAGGAGCTGCGCGCCGTCGAAGCCGAACGCGCCCGCCGCGCCGCCGACCCCGAGCTCGAAGCCCGCGTGCAGGCGCTGAAGACCTGGCAGCAGCAGCGCTTCGCCCAGAGCTATGCCGACCTGCTCGCCGACCCGCGCTACGAGGCGGCGACGCGCTTCTTCCTGCAAGAGCTCTATGGCCCCGACGACTACCGCCAGCGCGACGCCCAGTTCGCCCGCGTCATCCCGACGCTGACCCGCCTCTTCCCCGAGGAGGTGGTCGACACCGTCGCCAAGCTGGCCAAGCTGCACGCCCTGTCCGAACGCCTGGACACGCGCATGGCCGAGCATCTGCTGTCCGATGACATCACGCTCGCCGAGTACGCCATCGCCTGGCGGGCCTGCGGCGAGCCGGCCTCGCGCCAGCGCCAGATCGACCTGACCATGGCGGTGGGCCAGTCGCTGGACAAGCTGACCCGCAAGCCCCTGCTGCGCCAGACCCTGAGGCTGATGCGCGGCCCGGCCCAGATGGCCGGCCTGGGTGCCCTGCAGGCCTTTCTCGAAAGCGGCTTCGACACCTTCAAGGCCATGCGCGGCGCGGGCGAGTTCCTGGCCACCGTGAAGCAGCGCGAGGAGGCGCTGGCCCTCACGCTGTTCAACGGCGGCTGAGCTGCGCCCTGTCACCGGCGCGACTTGCGCTCATAGGGCAAGTCCCCTAGCCGGGTTACACGCGGGAACTCAAGATCGGAGACCTTCTCTCGCCGAGGCCTGCCGATGACCGCCGCCGTTGCCGCCCTTGATGACGCTCCCGTGCTGAGCTCGCGTGACAAGCCCTGGCTGGCCAGCTATCCGGCCGGCGTGCCGGCCCAGATCGACACCAGCGTCTATGGCTCCCTGGTCGAGCTGCTGAACGAGGCCTTCCGCAAGCATGCCCAGCGCGACGCCGCCATCTGCATGGGCCAGCGCATGCGCTTCTCGGAGATGGACCAGCTGTCGCTGCAGCTCGGCGCCTGGCTGCAGGCCCAGGGGCTCAAGCAGGGCGACCGCGTCGCCATCATGATGCCCAACCTGCTGCAGTACGGCGTGGCCATCGCGGCCATCCTGCGCGCGGGCTTCGTCGTCGTGAACGTGAACCCGCTGTACACGCCGCGCGAGCTGGAGCATCAGCTCAAGGACTCGGGCGCCCGCGCCATCGTCGTGCTGGAGAACTTCGCCCACACCTTGTCCGAGGTCATCGCCGCGACCGAAGTCAAGCATGTCGTGCTCGCCTCCATGGGCGACCTGCTGAACTGGTGGAAGGGCCCGCTGATCAACTTCGCCGTGCGTCACCTGAAGAAGATGGTGCCGGAGTTCCGCCTGCCGGTGGGCGAAGGCCGCACCGTCGTGCGCTTCAACGAGGCGCTGCGCCACGGCGACCGCCTGACGCTGAAGAAGCCCGAGCTCGGTCCCGACGACGTCGCCTTCCTGCAGTACACCGGCGGCACCACCGGCGTCTCCAAGGGCGCCACCCTGCTGCACCGCAACATCGTTGCCAACATCCTGCAGGTCGAGGCCTGGTTCCAGCCCATGCTGGCCCGGCTGCCCGACCAGAACATGCAGTTCACCAATGTCTGCGCGCTGCCGCTGTATCACATCTACGCGCTGACGGCCTGCTTCATGCTGGGCGCGCGCATGGGCCACCTCAACATCCTGGTGCCCAACCCGCGCGACATCCCCGGCCTGATCGAGACGCTGCGCGGCCACCGCATCCACATGTTCCCGGCCGTCAACACGCTGTTCAATGCGCTGGCCGCCGAGCCGGCGTTCGCGCGGCTGGACTTCTCCGAACTGGCCATCTCCAACGGCGGCGGCATGGCCGTTCAGCAGGCCACGGCCGAGAAATGGCTCAGGGTCACCGGCTGCCCGGTCATCGAGGGCTATGGCCTGTCCGAGACCGCCCCGGCCGCCACCATCAATCCGCTGGACCAGCGCACTTTCAACGGCAGCATCGGCCTGCCCATCTCGTCCACCGAGATCGCCATCCGCGACGACGACGGCAAGGACGTCGCCATCGGCGAACGCGGCGAGATCTGCATCCGTGGGCCCCAGGTCATGGCCGGCTACTGGAGGCGACCCGACGAGACCGCCAACGTCATGTGCGCCGACGGCTTCTTCAAGAGCGGCGACATCGGCATCATGGACGCGCGCGGCTATGTGCGCATCGTCGACCGCAAGAAGGACATGATCCTGGTCAGCGGCTTCAACGTCTACCCGACCGAGATCGAGCAGGTCGTCAACATGCACCCCGGCGTGCTGGAATGCGCCGCCATCGGCGTGCCGGACGCCAAGTCGGGCGAGGCGGTCAAGCTCTTCGTCGTCAAGAGCGACCCGGCCCTGGCCGAGGAAGACCTGGCCGCCTACTGCAACCAGCAGATGACGGCCTACAAGCGGCCCAAGTTCATCGAGTTCCGCGACGAGCTGCCCAAGAGCAACGTCGGCAAGATCCTGCGCCGCGAACTCAGAACCAACACGGCCTGACGCTGACGCGGCCGCCGCAGGCGGGCGGCGTCAGAACGGGTTGTTCTTGGCGCGCGACAGGAAGGCCCTGCCGGTGTCCAGCTGCGCCGTCTGGCCCATCAGCAGGTCGCCGGCCCACATCCACTGCGTCGCGCTGGCGTCGGGCACCAGCGTCTCGGTCGTGCAGTCCTGCGGTGCCACGTCGGTGCGGCAGGCCGCGTCCGTCACGTTGGTGAAGCCGCCGATGGACGGGAAACGCACGCGCTGCTGGATGTACTCGTCGGTCAGCACCAGGGCGATCAGGCGGCCGTCGTTCAGCAGGTTCAGGCGCAGCGTCGTGTTGAAGGCCGAGCTCAGGTCGTTCAGGAAGATGGCGCGGTCGATGTCGGTCTGCTGCAGCTTTTCCTTCTGGCCGAAGGGCGACACGCCGACGTCGAAGATGGTGCTGACGATGACGCGGCCATTGGCATTGGCGATGCGGTTGACCTGGTCGGCCAGCAGCTTGCCGCGCGCCTTGGCCTCGTTGATGAGCGAGTCGCGGCTTTGCGCCGGGAACTGGCGGTACAGCTCGACGATGTCATTGACGCCGACCATGATGCCGACGATGTCCTTGGGGCCGAAGCGGTCGTTGGACAGATGCTGGTCTATCTTGTCGCGCACGTCGGCCACCTTGGCGCCCGGCGTGGCATACATGACACCTTGGGGCAGGGCCACGAAGTCGGTGTTGCACTGCGGGTAGACGAAGCCGAAGGCCGTGGTCGCGAGCAGCTGGCTCCAGATCGGGCCCAACTTGCAGTCCACCTGCTTGGTGTCGGCGTTCACGCCGTTGACCGTGTACTTCTTGCCGCTTTGCAGGATGACGCCGCTCTCGTCGCCGAAGGCGATGGCGCGGGTGGGCGCAAAGGGCTCGATCTGCGAGGTGCCCCCGCCGCAGCCGGCCATCAGCGCCGCAGCCGCCACCGCGGCCAGGCCGCGCTTCAGATTCTTGGAGACAACACGTTGCATGGCGATCAATTCAGGACAGGAGACAACAACAAACTCAATCTTCGAAGGCGGCGGCGGCCCGGCTGAGCCGGTCACGCACACCATCCCAGGCGGGGTCGCGCGGAGGCGCCTCGACCCAGATCTCACGGGCGCCAGCCGCATCCAGGGCTCGCAGCACCGCGAACAATTCGTGGGCCGCTGCCGCCGGGTCGGCCGGCATGGCCTGCCAACGCCAGGCTGGCAATTGGGCGCGTGAATATACCGCCACCCCCTCCAGCCCCCCGCTGGCGGCCCCTGTGGCCAAACGTAAAGCCAGTGCCTGGGCGTCCAGCAGGCGCACATGGGCGCGCGGCGCGTAATGCGCGGCCAGGGTGCCCGAGGCCTTGGGCGCGGTGGCGTCGGGGTCGGCCAGGGCCTCGCCCAGGGCGGCCTCGATGCGGGCGCGGCTGATCAGCCCGGGGCGCAGCAGGGCCGGGCGCTCGCGGCTGCAGTCGACGATGCTGGATTCGATGCCCACCTCGCAGGCGCCGCCGTCCAGCACCATCAGCTCGGGGCCGAATTCCTCGACGACATGCTTCGCCAGCGTCGGGCTGACGCGGCCGAAGCGGTTGGCGCTGGGCGCGGCCACGCCGTCGACGCCCAGTGCCCGCGCCGCGGCCAGCACCGCGCGGGCCAGCGGGTGGGCCGGCGAGCGCAGCGCCACCGTGGCATGCCCACCCGCGGCGGCCTCGGCCATGCCGGGCTGGCGGGGCACGATGACGGTCAGCGGGCCGGGCCAGAAGGCCTTCATCAGCCGCCGCGCCATGGCGGGCAGGTGGGCGGCGAACGGCTCGGCGCCGGCGGCATCCAGCACATGGACGATCAGCGGGTGGTCGCCGGGCCGGCCCTTGGCGGCAAAGATCTTGGCGACGGCCGCATCGTCGTCCGCCCGCGCAGCCAGGCCATAGACGGTCTCGGTCGGCAGGCCCAGCAGTTCGCCATCGGCCAAGCGCCGTGCGGCGGCCTGGATGGCTTCGGGATCGTTGCCGGGCAGCAGCAGCATCAGAAGTCTGTCGGCAGGCCCAGCAGGGCGGCGGCCCGCAGGGCCACGGCGTGGGCGACGGCGGGCGTCTCGGCCGTGATGTTCAGATGGCCCATCTTGCGGCCATGGCGGGCGTCGCTCTTGCCGTACAGGTGCAGATGCGTCCCTGGCAGGGCCAGCACGCGGTCCCAGGCCGGCGGCGTCGGGCCGCCTTCGTCCGAGAACCACAGGTCGCCCAGCAGGTTCAGCATGACGCTGGCCGAATGCTGGCGCGGATCGGGCAGCGGCAGGCCGGCCAGGGCGCGAACCTGAAGCTCGAATTGCGACACGTCGCAGCCGTTCATGGTCCAGTGCCCGGAATTGTGCGGGCGCGGGGCCATCTCGTTGACGACCAGGCGGCCATCGTCGAGCCAGAAGAACTCGATGCACAGCACGCCGACATACTTCAGCGCCTGGGCGACCTGGCGGGCGGCCGAGACGGCCAGCTTGTCGACCTCGGCCGGCACGTCGGGCGCCGGCACCTCGGTGACGGCCAGGATGCCGCCGCGGTGCAGGTTCTGCTGCACGGGGAAATTGACGATCTGGCCGTCGGCGCCGCGCGCCACCAGCACGCTGAGCTCGCGTTGAAGCGGCAGCAGCTGCTCGAGCACGCAGGGCACGCGCTTGAGGTCCTCCCAGGCGCGGGCCAGCTCGGCGGTGCTGGAAACGCGCACCTGGCCCTTGCCGTCATAGCCCATGCGGCTGGTCTTCAGGATGCCGGGCAGCAGGCCGGGGTCGACGGCGGCCAGTTCGATCTCGTTGGTGATGACGGCATGCGGCGCGCAGGGCACGCCGGCGGCCTCGAAATGCGCCTTCTCGACGGCACGGTCCTGGCAGACGGCGACGGCCGCGCCCGAGGGCGCGACGGTGCGCATGCCGGCCAGGGTGTCCAGGGCCAGGGCCGGCACGTTCTCGAACTCGGTCGTGATGGCGTCGCAGTCGCGGGCGAGCTGGGCCAGGCCGAGGTGGTCGAGGTAGTCCGCCTGGATGTGCTTCTCGGCCACGGCGCCGGCCGGGCTGATGGCATCGGGGTCCAGCACGATGCAGCGATAGCCCAGGGCCTGGGCCGCATGGACGAACATCCGGCCGAGCTGGCCGCCACCGAGAACGCCGAGGGTCGCGGCGCCGGGGAGCAAGGGCGTCATCAGCGCAGTTCCTCGCTCATCGCGCGGGCAACTTCCGTCTGTTTCACCCGAAACGCGTTCAGCTTGTCCAGCAGGGCCGCGTCGCCGGTGGCCAGCATGGCGACCGCGAACAGCGCCGCATTGGCCGCCCCGGCATTGCCGATGGCAAAGGTGGCGACCGGGATGCCCTTGGGCATCTGCACGATGGAGTGCAGGGAATCGACGCCCTGCAGATGGCGGCTGGCGACGGGCACGCCGAGGACGGGCACCGTCGTCTTGGCGGCCAGCATGCCCGGCAGGTGGGCGGCGCCGCCGGCGCCGGCGATGATGGCCCTGAGCCCGCGGCCGGATGCGGCCTCGGCATAGGCGAACATCTCGTCGGGCATGCGGTGTGCCGACACGACCCGTGCCTCGAAGGCGACACCGAACTCGGTCAGAATCTCGGCCGCCAGCTTCATCGTCTCCCAGTCGCTGCTGGAGCCCATGACGATGCCGACGACGGCATCAGGGGTCAAAGAGGCTGACGTAGAAGACAAAGCGCGCTCCGAGGCTCAGGAAAGCCTTGAATTGTAGGTGGCGCCCCTCACTCTCCCCTCCGCCATGATCGACATCACCCTCCAGAACTTCGAAGCCGAACTCATCGTCGCGTCCCAGACCCAGCCGGTGCTGCTGGACATCTGGGCGCCCTGGTGCGGTCCCTGCCGCACCCTCGGCCCCATCCTGGAGAAGCTGGAAACGGCCTACGCCGGCCGTTTCACGCTGGCCAAGCTGAACAGCGACGAGGTGCCCGAGATCGCCTCGCAGTTGAGCCAGATGTTCGGCGTGCGCAGCATTCCCTTCTGCGTGATGTTCGCCGGCGGCCAGCCGGTGGACGGTTTCGTCGGCGCCCTGCCCGAGGCCCAGATCCGCGAATTCCTGGACAAGCATGTGCCGCCCGGCGAGGAGCTGGAAGCCGAGGCCGACCTGGCCGACGCCGAGGACCTGATGGCCGACGGCGACCTGGAGACCGCCCTGGCCAAGCTGGCCCATGCCGTGCAGGCCGACCCGGCCAACGATGCCGCCCGCTTCGACTATGTGAAGGCCCTGCTGGAGCTCGGCCTGCTGCAGGACGCCCAGGCCGCCTTCGCCCCGGTGGCGGCCAAGGCCGCCGACACCTTGGTGCCCTCGCCCCGCCTGGCCGCCCTGGCCACCTGGCTGAGCGCCTTCGAGGCCAGCGCCGGCGCCGATCCGAGCGTCCTGCAGGCCACGATCGCCGCCAACAAGCGCGATTTCGACGCCCGCTTCACCCTGGCCCAGATCCATCTGGCCGGCCAGCGCTTCACCGAGGCCATGGACGAGCTGCTGGAAATCATCATGCGCGACAAGGCCTGGAACGGCGAGGCCGCGCGCAAGACCTATGTGGCCATCCTGGAGCTGCTGACCAAGCCGGCGCCGAAGCCGGCCGCCGAAGCCAAGAGCGGCACGCTGGAACTCGCCGGCAAGGCCGCCGTCGTGCACAGCGACCCCCTCATCGACAGCTACCGCCGCAAGCTGTCGATGGCGCTGTTCTAAGTCCGGGCGCCAGACTCGGCGCTCAGGGCACGCCGCTGTTGCCGCGGTTGCTGCGGATGTCGCGCAGCCTCACGCATTCGGGGTCGTTGCGATAGATGGGCTTCTCGCACTGCCGGTCGATGCACCAGGCGCGGGCGAACAGCACGCGGCCACCGCAGGCCTCGTTGGCGGTGCGCGGCTCGCCGGAGGATGCGGGCGTCGAGGCGGGGGCGGGAGCCGCCTTGCTGGACGGCGTCGCCGGGCTGGAAGCCGCCGGCTCGGGGGCCGCGAAGACGGGGCTGCGCGGCACGGGCCGGAAGTCGCCGGCCTTCTCGGTGACGATGGGCTTGGCCGGCTCGCGGCGCGTTGGCGCCGAAGCCGGGCGGGGTGCAGGCACGACCGCCGCGGACGCCGGCGCGGGCTTGACGGGCACCGGCACCAGTGCCGGCGCGGAAGCCGGTTGCGGTGCCGGGGCGCTGGCCACGGGGACCTGGGGTTCGGGTTGGGGCTGCTGGACCGGCGCGGGCGCAGGCGCCGGCGCGGCCACGGACGCCGCGGGTTCAGCCGGGACGGGCTCGGGCTTGTCGGGGCCGCCACGCAGCTGCATGACGAAGAGGCCGAGCAGCACCAGGGCGGCAATGCCGCCGCCGATCATGGCCGGCTTGTGCCAGGCGGGCGGCTGCGCTGCGGCGGGCTGGGCGGCCGGCGTGCCTGCACGCGGCGGCGCTGCTGGCGGAGGCGGCGGTGGCGGCTTGGGCGCGGACTTGCGCAGCGGCACGACGACGGTGGCGCCGTCATCGTCGTCCAGCATCGGGCCCTGGACGGTGTCGGCGAACTCGAGATCCAGCGGCGCGGCCGGCGCCGGGGGCGGAGGCGGCGGCACGAAGCGCGGCGGCGCGGCCTGCAGTTCCGGCACGGCGGCGCGGCCGTCCAGCACCTCGCGCCAGGCGCCGACGGTCTGCGGCCGCTGATGGGGCGCGACGCGCAGTGCCCAGTCCAGGCCGGCCAGGAAGGCCGGCGAATAGCCGGGCACGTCCAGCGGCGCCAGTTCGTCACTCATGGCGCGGGCCGTGGCCGGCGGCGGCGGCCGGCCGGTCAGCAGCTCGTGCATGGCCGCGGCCAGCGCGTAGAAATCGGTCCAGGCCCCCTGGCGCAGCGTCGTCGCCTCGGCGTATTGCTCGATGGGCGCGAAGCTGGGCTTCAGGATGGCCGTGAAGACCTGGGTGCGGTCGCTGATGGCCTGGCGGGCGGCGCCGAAGTCCAGCAGGATGGGCGGGCTGCCGTCGGCCGGCATGAAGATGTTGTCGGGCGCGACGTCGCGGTGCCAGACCTGCTGGGCATGCAGGGTCTCCAGGCCGCCGAGCACGGAGTCGAAGATGCGCCTCACCCAGGCCTCGGGCGGCGGCGTCGGGCGGGCCCTGCGCGCCTCGCGCAGGTTCTGGCCCACCAGCCGCGGCATGGCCATGTAGGCGGTGCCATTGGCTTCCCAGAAGCGGTAGACCTTGAGCAGCGAGGGATGGTCGAAGCGGGCCAGCAGCTTGGCCTCGTTGACGAAGCTGCGCCGGCCGAGGTCGAAGGTCTCCTTCATGGAGACGGAGCGCACCGACACATGGGACTGCCCGTCGCGCAGCGCGAACTGGCTGGGCATGTACTCCTTGATCGCGATCTCGCGTTCCAGGGAGTGGTCGCGCGCCAGGTAGACGATGCCGAAACCGCCCACGCCCAGGGTGCCAGTGATCTCGAGCTCGCCAAAGCGGGTGCCCACCGGCAAGGCGTTGATGGCGTCGTCGTCGCGGGAGTCGGCGGTCATAGGCCGGCGAGGGTACCCCAGCCGGGGCGGGTCGACTCTCCGGAAAAAGCCGGTCAGCGTGGCGGAGTGCCCAGCCCGGCGGCTCTCAGGCGCTCGGCCCAGAGGCGGCGCTGGGCGGCGTCATCGCGCCAGGCGGCCTGGGCGGCGTCGGCATGGCGGGCCGACAGCCCGTCCTCGTGCAGCCGGGCATAGACCTGGGCCAGGCGGGCATGCAGGGCGGCGCATTCGTCGAGGTCGCAATGGGCCGCGTCCTCGGCCTGCACCTCGACGGCAGCCTGGTCCGCCAGCGCGCGGGCGCGCAGCGGGTCGCCGGTGTTGGCCCAGCACCAGGCCAGGTCGGCCAGCAGGCTGATGCCGGTACGCGCCAGGCCGGCCGCCACGGCCTCGGGCAGGTGGGCTTCCAGCAGCGCGGCCGCGGCCTGGAAGTCACCCTGCGCGGTGAGCAACTGGGCACGCAGCAGCGGCGTCAGGTCGGCGCGGGCCGAGCCGCCGACGGCGTCGTCGAAGTGGCCGATGGAGTCCACCCCCAGCAGCACGGCCGGCGCCTCGCCGGGTTCGCCGGCCAGCGCGGCATGGCGGATGCGCAGCGCGCGCATCTGCATCTGGTTGTAGAGCAAGGCGGCCAGGCCGGCGTCGTCGCCCTCGGCGCTGGCGGCGCGGCGGCCCCAGGCGTACCAGGCGGAGGCGGCGGCCTCGTCCTGCGCCATGTCCCAGGCCATGCCGAGGGAGGAGGCCACGCGGCAGGCCGCCGCGTTGTCTGCCGGTGCGGCCAGCACGGCCGCCGCATGGCCGACGAGGCGGTCGATGTCGCGGTCGACAAAGGCCATCTGGGCCAGCCAGGCGTCGCACAGGGCCTGCAGGGGCGGCAGCTTCGCAGCCTGGGCCATCACCAGGGCGCGGCGCACGCGTTCGCGTGCTCCACCGCCAAAGGCACTGAAATAAGCCGTCAATCCTTCGGCCAGATGCAGCCAGGCGGCCAGTTCGACGCGCGGCTGCGCCAGCACGCGGGCCTGCAGCCGGTTCAGCTCCTCGCGGGCCTCGGCCTCGCGGCCATGGCGCAGCCACAGGATGGCGCGCTGGACCTGCAGCACGGCGGCACGCGCCGGCATGGCGGCGACGGCGGCGATTTCCCCGTCCAGCCTTTGCGCCAGGCGGCTGCGCAGTTTCACATTCATGCGGTCAGCCGCTGCAAGGCTTCTTCGTACTTCTGCACGGTGTTGGCGATGACCTCGGCCGGCAGGGCCGGCGCGGGCGCCTTCTTGCCCCAAGGCTGGCCATCGACGCGCACGGCCTCGAGCCAGTCGCGCACGAACTGCTTGTCATAGCTGGGCGGGTTGCTGCCCGGCGCATAGCTCTCGACCGGCCAGTAGCGCGAGGAGTCGGGCGTCAGCACCTCGTCCATCAGCGTCAGCGTGCCGTCGGCGTCCAGGCCGAACTCGAACTTGGTGTCGGCAATGATGATGCCCTTGGTCAGCGCGAAATCGGCGGCGCGCTGGTAGAGCCGGATGGAGATGTCGCGCACGCGGGCGGCGAGGTCGGCACCGATGATGCCGGCGGCCTGCTCGAAGCTGATGTTCTCGTCGTGGTCGCCCATCTCGGCCTTGGTGGCCGGCGTGAAGATGGGCGCGGGCAGCTTGTCGGCGTTGCGCAGGCCGGCTGGCAGCTGGACGCCGCAGACGCTCTGGCTCTGCTGGTACTCGGCCCAGCCGCTGCCGGCGAGGTAGCCGCGCACGACGGCCTCGATGGGCAGGGGCTTGAGGCGCTTGACCAGCATGGCGCGGTCGCGGATCTGTTCGCGCTCCTCGCCGCTGACGACGGACAGCGGATCTTGGCCGGTGAGGTGGTTGGGGACGATGCCGTCCAGCTTGTCGAACCAGAACAGGGCCATCTTCGTCAGCAGCGCGCCCTTGCCGGGGATGGGCTCGCCCATGATGACGTCGAAGGCCGACAGGCGATCGCTGGCGATCATCAGGATGCGGTCCTCGCCGACGGCGTAGTTCTCGCGCACCTTGCCGCGGCCGAGCAGGGGAAGGGACTTCAGGCTTGATTCGTAGAGGGCTTGGGGCATGGCGGCGCGACTCGGGGAGAAGGCCGGGATTTTAGGTGCCGCCTCCATCCAGATAAGCGCGAACGGTGTCCGCGAAGCTGTGGACGTCGATGGGCTTGGTCAGATAGCCATCGCAGCCCGCCGCGCGGAAGCGCTGTTCGTCGCCCGGCATGGCAAAGGCCGTGAAGGCGATGACGGGCAGGTCGGCGAGGTCGGGGGTGGCCTTGATGGCGCGCACCAGGCTCAGGCCGTCGGCGCCGGGCAGCTGGATGTCGATGAGGGCCAGGGCGGGCCGGCAGGCACGCAGCCTTGCCCAGGCCTCGTCCACATGCAGGGCGCGGTCGACGATGAAGCCTTCGGCCTCCAGCACGTATTGCGCGAGGTCGATGTTGAGCTCGTTGTCGTCGACGATCAGGATGCGGTTGCCAGTCATGTCAGCCTCCCCGACGCCGGCCGCGCCGTTCCTGGCGGGCGGCGTTCAGCAGCGCGTCGCGCACTTCGGCCAGTGACTGGGCCTCGCCGCCCTTGGCGATGGCCGTCGCCGAGCGGGTCAGGGCCTCGATGTCCTCGACGCTGAGGGTCAGCGCCGTCCAGACGATGACGGGCAGGTCGGCCCAGCGCGGGTCGCCGCGCAGCTCGTGCAGCACCTGGAAGCCGTCGATGCCCGGCATCATCAGGTCCAGCACCAGGGCTGCGGGCTGCAAGCCCGGCAGGCGCTGCAGGGCCTCGGCGCCGCTGGCTGCCGCGACCGCCTCGACGCCGGCGGCCTGCAGGGCGCCGCACATCAGCTCGCGCGCCGTGAGCTCGTCGTCGACGACCAGCACCGGCCGCCCGGGGCCCAGGCGCTCGCGCAGTGGCAGCAGGGCGCGGGCCAGGGCCGGGCGGCGCAGCGGCTTTGCCAGCACGTCGGACACCGGGAAGGCCACGCCCGCGCTGCCCGCCGGCGGCGTCAGCGCCAGGGCCTTGACGGCGGCATGCATGGAAGGCCCGCCGCTGCGCAGGGCCGCCAGCAGCGACAGGCCCGGCGCATCGGGCAAGCCGAGGTCGATGGCCAGCTCGGTGTAGCGGCGCACGCGGGTCAGGCGCAGCACCTCGCCGGCGGTGGCCGCGGTGTCGGCCGTGACGCCGGCCTGGGACAGCTCGCGGGCCAGGCCGTCGCGCAGCGGATGGTCGCGCAGCGCGATGAGCTGCTGGTGGACGGCACGGTCCAGGGACGGGCTCTCGTCCAGCGGCTGGCGCGGCAGCACTGCGTAGAAGCGGCTGCCGCGGCCCGGCTCGCTGTAGACGCCGACCCGGCCGCCCTGGGCCTCGACGAGGCGGCGCGTGAGCGCCAGACCCAGGCCGGTGCCCTGGTGGCGCTTGGTCAGGCCGTCGTCAAGCTGCTGGAATTCGACGAAGAGATGGCCCAGACGGTCGGCCGGGATGCCGATGCCGTTGTCCTCGACCTCCAAACGCCACAGCCGCGGGCCCTCGCCCACCATGCGCAGCTCGACATGGCCGCCGGTCAGCGTGAACTTGATGGCATTGGACAGATAGTTCAGCAGCACCTGCTTGAGCCGCGCCGGGTCCAGCACCAAGCCCTGCAGCCCGGGCTCGATGGACGCGCTGAGGCTCAAGCCGCGCTGCTCGGCGAGCACCGCGACGGTGGCCATCACGTCGTCGACGACGGCGGACAGCACGACGGGCTCGGCATGGAAGTCCATCTTGCCGGCCTCGATCTTGGACAGGTCGAGCACGTCGTTGATCATGGTCAGCAGATGCCGGCCGCTGCTGGCGATGTGCTGCAGCCACTCGCGCTGGCGCGGCGAGTCGACCGGCTGGGTGCTCATGGCCAGCAGGTCGGCGAAGCCAATGACGGCATTCAGCGGCGTGCGCAGCTCATGCGACATATTGGCCAGGAAGAGGCTCTTGAGCCGGCTGCTCTCCTGCACGCGGCGGTTCTCGGCGGCCAGCCAGATGGACTGCTGGCGGGCCTGCTCGGCGGTGCGCATGGCGGTCACGTCGGCGGCGATGCCGACCAGGCGTGGCGAGCCGGCGTCGTCGTGGGTGACGCGGGCGTCCAGGCGCAGCCAGTGCACGCTGTCGTCCGGCCAGACGACGCGGAACTCGGCATGCCAGGGCCGGTGGCCCTCGGGCAGAGAGGCCAGGCCCGCCTCCACCATGGCGCGGTCGTCGGGATGGACGACGGCCAGCATGCGCTCGCGATCCCAGGCGCCGGTGGCGTCGGGCAGGCCAAAGCATTGGTCGTAGCGGCGCGAGCGATGGATGGCGCCACTGTCCAGCTCCAGCTCCCAGTCGCCGATGGCCGCGGACTCGAGGGCGAAGCGCAACCGCGCCTCGCTCTGGCGCAGGGCGGCCTCGATCTGGCGCTGGTGGGTCAGGTCGCGGGCCGACTTGATGCCGCCGATGATGCGGCCTGCGGCATCGCGCAGCGGCGAGACCTGGGCCGAGATCTCGACGCGGCGGCCGTCCTTGGCGATGCGCACCGTCCGCAGCGGCGGCACATGCTGGCCCTGTGCGATGCGCGCCAGGATGCCCATTTCCTCGGCCTCGCGCTCGGGCGGGATCAGCATCTGCACCGGCTGGCCGACGATCTCCGCGGCGGTGTAGCCGAACATCTTCTCGGCGGCCGAATTCCAGTTGGTGATGCGGCCGTCCAGCGTCTTCACGACGATGGCGTCAGCCGAGGACTCGACGACGGCGGCCAGGCGGCGCACCTCGGCCTCGGCCTCGGTCAGGCGGCCGACATCGCGCACGACGATGGCGACGCCGCGCGGGCGGCCGTCGGCATGGTGGGTCAGCTCGGCGTGCACCTCGACGGGACGCTGGCTGCCGTCGCGGGCCACGCAGACGGCCTGGCGGCGAAAGCCTCCCTCGCGCACCACGGCTATGGGGTTGCGCGTCTTCAGGTCGGCGGGCATGCCCTCGCGCTGGAAGACCTCCCAGACCGGCTGCCCGAGAGCCTCGCGCGCCGGCCAGCCGGTGATGCGCTCGGCCACCGCGTTGATGCGCGTGACGCGCCCCTCGCCATCGGTCGTGATGAAGCCGGCGTCGATGGCCTGCAGCGTCGTGGCCAGGCTCTGCTCGGCCTCCAGCTGGTGGTCCTCGGCGCTGTGCCGGCGGTCCATCTCGCAGCGCAGGGCCTCGTTGGCGCTGCGCATCTCGTCGATGGACGGCAGGGCCAGCAGCGTCGGCATCAGCCGCCAGGCGATGGCGGCCGTCAGCACCGAGGCGCAGGCCGTGAAGACCTTGCCAGCCGTCTGCAACTCGTAGTCGGGGCGCCAGATGGTCCAGACATCCAGCACATGGGTCACGCCGCAGGCGAAGATGAAGACGGCGAACAACGTGGCGATGCTGCCCAGGTTGACCTGGGGACGCTGGCGGGCGTAGCTCGCGATGGCCAGCGGGATGGAGAAATAGGCCAGGGCTATTGCCATGTCGGCGCCGACCATGGTCCAGAGCAGGCCCGGCGACCACTGGAAGCAATAGCCGTGGGGCAGGAAACCTGCCCGCGCGACGATCCCCGTCAGCTCGTCCATCCGACACTCCCGCCCCCTAACGACTGAGGGGTTATGCCGATGCATTGTGACCCCGCGAACGGGGGGTGCATCCGCAGGAATGTGGCTTATTCCCGGGAGTTGATCAGCTCGAAGCCCACATAGCGGGCAATGAAGCGCTCGCGGCCTTCACGCTCGAAGGCTTCGACGTCCCAGGGCCCGGCCATCAGGCGGTCGGCGAAGCCGGCGCGGAAAAGGTAGACCTGGGCCGGCAGCTTGCGGCCATCGGCCAGCGCGACGAGGACGTCGGCGCGCTCGTACTCGGCGCCCTCGAAGGCATCGAGCCGCGCCCAGGCGTCTTCCGTCACGTCCAGGTAGAGCCGCCCCGGCACCGTGCCGCCCACCACGGCGCGCAGGCCGGGGTAGTCCTGGCCGCGCACCGGGTGGCGCTGATGATCGGCCAGCGAGGCCGGCTCGCTGGCGAATTCATGCCCGCAGACGCGGGCCATGATGTCGGCCCACATCAGCGAGCCGTAGGTGAAGCAGTGACGGGTCACTGCACCCTTCACTGGATCTTCTGGGCCAGCTCGCCGCGCGCATAGGCACCGGCGATATCGCTCAGCGTGCGGCCCTTGATCTTGGCGGCCTGGCCTTCGCAGCCGAATTCCATGTAGCGCTGCTTGGCGATGACCTTGGCGGCTTCGCGGGCGGGCTTGAGCCATTCGCGGGCGTCGAACTTGTCGGGGTTCTCGTGCAGGAACTTGCGCACCGCGCCCGTCATCGCCAGGCGGATGTCGGTGTCGATGTTGATCTTGCGCACGCCATGCTTGATGGCTTCCTGGATCTCGCTGACCGGCACGCCGAAGGTCTGCTTCATCTTGCCGCCGTACTGGTTGATGATGGCCAGCAGATCCTCGGGCACGCTGGACGAGCCGTGCATGACCAGGTGGGTGTTGGGGATGCGGGCGTGGATTTCCTTGACGCGGCCGATGGCCAGGATGTCGCCCGTGGGCTTGCGGCTGAACTTGTAGGCGCCGTGGCTGGTGCCGATGGCGATGGCCAGGGCGTCCAGCTGGGTGGCCTTGACGAAGACGGCGGCTTCCTCGGGGTCGGTCAGCATCTGGGAATGGTCCAGCTTGCCTTCGGCGCCGATGCCGTCTTCCTCGCCGGCTTCACCGGTTTCCAGGTTGCCCAGGCAGCCCAGCTCGCCCTCGACGGTGACGCCGACCTTGTGGGCCATCTCGACGACCTTGCGGGTCACGTCCGTGTTGTACTCAAACGAGGCCGGCGTCTTGCCGTCTTCCATCAGCGAGCCGTCCATCATGACCGAGCCGAAGCCCAGGTCGATGGCGCCGGCGCAGACCTTGACGCTGGTGCCGTGATCCTGGTGCATGACCAGGGGGATGTGGGGGTACATCTCTGCCGCGGCCTGGATCAGATGCTTGATGAAGGGCTCGCCGGCGTATTTGCGGGCGCCGGCCGAGGCCTGCAGGATGACCGGTGCGCCGACTTCGTCGGCAGCGGCCATGATGGCCTGCACTTGTTCCAGGTTGTTGACGTTGAAGGCTGGAATGCCGTAGCCGTTTTCGGCGGCGTGGTCCAGCAACTGGCGCATGGAAACGAGAGGCATGGGATGTCCCCGGTGTAGTTGAGAAATCTGGGCCGACTGCGGTAGCCACCCTAGGCTGTAACCGCGTCGTAACTGGTTGGGGATTCTATGGAGTCCCGGGCATGCCCCACCCCCACGGATGAGAGTAGTCAGCACAATGCGCGCTCATGACAAGACTGGTGTTCGACCACCTGACGAACTGGATCACGGCCGCGGCGAGCGAGCATTCGCATGATCTGGCCACCCATATCGAGGAGCGCACCGGGGCCAGCCACCGGGCGGTGCTGTCGGCGTTGAAGCGCCTGATGGACGCCGGCTGGCTGACGCGCACGGGCAGCGGCCGCCGGCCCGTCTACGCGCCCGGCGCACTGCGCCAGGTGGCGCGCAGCTACACCCTCTACGGCCTGCAGGAAGACCTGCCCTGGCAGCGCGACTTCGCGCCCCACTTCGCCCTGCCCAAGCATGTCGAGCGCATGGTCCAGCATGGCTTCACCGAGCTCGTGAACAACGCGGCCGACCATTCCGGCGGCAGCAGCGTCACCGTGTCGCTGCGCCAGACGCCCACCCATGTGCAGCTGCTGGTCAGCGACGACGGCATCGGCGTCTTCGACAAGATCTGCAGCGCCTTCGCCCTCGAGGACCCCCAGCACGCCATGCTGGAGCTCAGCAAGGGGCGGCTGACCAGCGCGCCCGACGCCCATACCGGCCGCGGCCTGTTCTTCAGCAGCCAGCTGGCCGATGTCTTTGACATCCACGCCAACAACACCGCCTACCAGCGCCGCGCCTGGGAAAGCGCCGGCTGGAAGAAGGGCCGAGCCCTGCCTCGCCAGGGCAGCTCCATCTACATGGCCATCGCGCTGAATACGACGCGCACGCTGGACGGCATCATGGAGACCTGGAGCCTGGCGGGCGACGGCATCGAGTTCGACCAGACCCGGGTGCAGCTGCGCCTGCTGACCAGCGAAGGCCAGGCCCTGGATTCCCGCGCCCAGGCCCGCCGCGTCGGGTCGCGGCTGGCCACCTTCAAGCGCGCGGAGATCGACTTCGACGGCGTCACCGACGTCGGCCATGGCTTCACGGACGAGCTCTTCCGCGTCTTCGCCAAGGCGAATCCGCAGATCGAGCTGGTGGCGGTGAATGCGACGCCGCGCATCGAAGCACTGGTGAAAAGCGCGCGGGCTGGATGAGGTTCGCCATCGCGCTGCTGCTGGCAGCTTTCACCAGCGGGGTTCGGGCAGGCAGCGAAGCCTGCACCGAAGACATCGAAGCCGCGCTGCGCGCGGTGGGCGGCAAGAACAGGATTCGCGGCGATGTCGCGGCCAGCGACTGCCGCCCCTGGCCGGCCGGACCGGGACGCACCATGGCGGCCGTGATGGCTTTCCAGAAACCCGGCAGCGGCAGCAGCAACGACACGGCATGGCAGGTCGTCGTCGCCCTGGTGGACCCGGCCCGCGGCAAGGCCCTGAGCAGCCACCGCGTCACGCTGCAGGAGGACGCCACCACCTGGCTGACCGGCCAGAGCCTGAGCCTGGATCTCGCGCCGTATTGGATCAAGGCCGGGGTGCGCGCCCTGGGGCTGCGCTTCAGCAGCGACCGCTCCAACAACGTGGCCAACAGCCGCAGCAGTTCCTGGCTGCGTCTGTATGTTGCCGAAGGCCGCCGCCTGCAACCGGTGTTCTGCCAGGCCATGAGCTGGCAGGACGCCGGGCTGGGCGTGATCGGCCAGGATCCCTGGAACGAGGCGCAGACGAGCCTGAGCCTGCTCGACCCGCAGACCTCGGGCTGGCGCCGGCTGCGCCTCACCGACCAGATCACCCACCAGGCCCCCGCCGGCGAAGCAAGCCCACCGAAGGCCTTGCACCGCGAATGCCGCTTCGACGGCGGCGCCTACCGCTGCGATCCGCCCAAGAGCGACGCCATCACGGCCTGCGATCCCGCCAGCCTGTGAGCCCGCCTCAGGGCTTCCTGAGCGCTGGCACCGGCGGCACCGCGATGCGCGGGCCGTCGTAGCCCTGCACAACGCCGAAGCGCCCGCCATCTTCGCGGGCCCAGTCGAGCGCCCAGGCCTGCATCTCGGCAGGCTCGCGGCCGACGAAGTTCCACCACAGCAGCGGCGGCTGAGCCCAGGGCTCGCCGCCCAGCAGCAGCAGGCGCGACGCGCCGGCGCAGCGCAGCTCGACCGACTCGCAGCCGCGGCCGACATAGAGCAGCGTCCCCGGCGTGATCGTCTCGACGGCGTCATGGCCGGCAGGCGCGGCCTCGACCTCGCCTTCCAGCAGCATCAGCCCATGCTCGAAGCCGGCATCCAGCTTCAGCACCGCATCGGCCGGGCCGTCGGCGACGAGGTCGACGCCCAGCAGCGGCGTGAAGCTGGGCACCGGCGAACGCAGGCCGTCGAGCTCGCCGACCAGCAGGGTGCCGTCGAAACCGCCGACCGAGCAGCGCGGCAGCTCGGGGAAATGCTGGAAGCTGGCGCTGCGCTCGCGCTCGGCGTCCGGCAGCGCGATCCACAGCTGGGCCAGGTGGATGCGATCGGACAGCGACTCCTCGCTGTGCGAGATGCCCTGCCCGGCCGTCATCAGATTGACCTGGCCGGGGCGCAGCACCTGCTCCGAGCCCAGGCTGTCGCGGTGCAGGATCTCGCCTTCGATCATCCAGCTGAAGGTCGACAGGCCGGTGTGCGGATGCGGGCCGACCTTCATGCGCCGCTCGGGCGGCAAGGTGGCCGGGCCGGCGTGGTCGGCAAAGCACCAGGCGCCGATGATGCGGCGCGCCTTGCTGGGCAGGGCGCGCTGGATGGGAATGCCGCCAACGTCGCCGATATGGCTGGCGATGCGCTCGACGGGCACGTTCATGACGTCCTCTGGCGAACGAAATCGACAAAGCCTTGGACGAAGGCCTGCAGCTGCCCGCGCACCTTGTCGTCCACCAGCTTGCCGTCGGCATCGAAGACCGTGCCCGCCCTGGACACCATCAGCCGCCCGCCCATCCAGAAGTCGTTGCCGAAGGCCCGCAGCACCGACAGCAGCGCGTCCTGCGATTGCACGGTGCCGAAGCCGCCGGGCGTGGCGCCGATCAAACCGGTGGGCTTGGCCCCGAACAGCTTGGCGCCCTCGCCGCTCGGACGCGACAGCCAGTCCAGGCCGTTCTTCAGCACGCCCGGGATGGCGTTGTTGTACTCGGGCGTGCTGATCAGCAGCGCATCGGCGGCGCGGATCTCCTCGCGCAGCTTGGTGACGGCCTCCGGGATGCCCTCGGCCTCGACGTCGCCGTCATACAGCGGGATGCCGTGCAGGGTGCGCAGCTCCATCGTGACGCCCTCGGGCGCCATCGCGAGGGCCGCACGCAGCAGGGCCGTGTTGTAGGAGGCGCGGCGCAGCGCGCCGCTGAGGGCAATGATGTGCATGGCAGTCGGAGGGGGCGGGGTTGAAGGCATGATGCCAGCATGCACAGCTTCTCCCTGCCCGACATGAGCTGCGGCCATTGCGTGGCCGCCATCACCGAGGCGCTGAAGGCCGTCGACGCCCAGGCCCGCATCGAGATCGATCGCGAGGCCCGGACCGCCCAGGTCGACAGCGCCCTGCCCCGCCAGGCCCTCGAAACCGCGCTGACTGCGGCAGGTTACACACCTGGCCCCGCCAACACCCCCATTTGAGGGGGGCGGAGACCGATGCCGGGGACATTCAAGGTTAGCGCCTCCCCCTAGCATGCTGCCGATTGCGCCCAAGGAGCCTGTTGTGTCCAATTTCAAGAAAATCTGCCTGACCGCCGCCCTGACGGCCCTGACCGCCCCGGCCTGGGCAGGCCTGACCTACACGGCTTCCGCCACCTACAACGTCGGCAGCTTCACGCCGCCCGGCGGCACGGCCGCCCCCAGCAGCAGCTGCGGCAATGTCTTCGGCCAGGATGCCGGCGACGTGACCGGCTCGGGCGACAACAACATCGCCGTGCGCGCCTATTCCTGCGACGACAGCGCGTCCAATTTCGGCGCCCGCACCTCCGGCGAGGCCGTCTTCTACGCCCAGGCCACATCGTCCATCCTGGGCACCTTCGGCGGCAGCGACGCCACCGACTTCTCCTTCTTCATCAATCCCGGCGAGATCGGTGCCTTCGGCAGCACGGCCTTCGGCGCCGGCGAGTTCCAGAAGGCCCTGCTGACCCTCAAGCTGGTCATCGACGGCACCGTCTACCTGGACCAGGCCTGGAGTGCCGAGATCGGCGCCGGCGGCCTGCTCACCAACAGCCAGAGCAGCACCGGCCTGCTGTCGGTGGGCTGGACCAGCACCGGCGGCGCCGGCTTCTTCAGCTACGGCATCGACGGCGGCGCCTTCTCGGTCGCCCTGGGTTCGCTGCCGCCCGGCCAGGAACACACCATCTCCTATGTGATGGAGTCCACCTCCTCCGGCAACCTGACGTCGCAGGCCGCCTGCACGGGCGTGCTCTTCAACGGCGTCAACACCGAAGGCGAGGCCGGCACGGCCACGCCCGGCTCGCCCTTCGCCGCCTACTGCGGCGCCGGTGGCCGCCTGGGCGACCCCATGCCCAATGCCGACCCGATCGCTCGCGCCCTGCCCAACCAGGTGCCGGAACCGCTGAGCGCCGGCCTGGTGCTGGCGGGCCTGCTGGCCGCCGGTGGCGTGCGCCGCCGCAGCGCCAAGCGCTGAAGCGCAGCTCCCCCAAATGACAAGGCGGGCCCGAGGGCCCGCCTCTTTCATGCCCGCTCGCCTCAGGCGAAGCTGAAAGGCAGCTCGCGCTGGCGCTTGCCGGTCAGCCGCGCCACGGCATTGGCCAGGGCCGGCGCCAGGGCCGGCAGGCCCGGTTCGCCCATGCCCTTGGGCGGATCGTTGCTGGGCACGATGCTGACCGTCATGACCTTGGGCGCATCGGTGATGCGCGGCATGGCCATGTCGTAGAAGTTGTTCTGCTCGACGGCCCCGTCCTTGAAGGTGATGCGGTGGCTGGGCATGGTCGTCGCCAGGGCCATGATGGCCGCGCCCTGCACCTGCGTCTCGACGGCCTTGGGGTTGATGCAGAGATTGCAGTGCACGCCGGCATGCACTTCCTGCAATACCGGCTGGCGGTCCTTGCCCTTGCCCTTCATGCTGGCCACCACGACATAGGCGACGACGGACTCGAAGCTTTCGTGCACGGCCACACCCCAGGCCTGGCCGGCCTTGAGCTTGCGCTTGCCATAGCCGCTCTTGTCGACGGCCGCCTGCAGGGCCGCGCGATGGCGGTCGGCCTTGGCATTGCCCTCCATCAGCTTCATGCGGTAGGCCACCGGGTCCTGCTTGGTGGCAAACGCGATCTCGTCGAGCAGGGTCTCCATGACATAGGCCGTGTGCGTGGCGCCGACCGAGCGCCACCACAGCACCGGCACGTTGATGTCCGGATGGTGGACGCTCAAGTTCATCGGGATCTCGTAGGGATCGCGCATGCCCTCGGTTGTCGTGCCATCCACGCCCTTCTGGTAGCCGAAGCCCTCCAGCGGCGAGCCCTTCAGGATGCTCTGGCTGACGATGCGGTGCTGCCAGCCGGCGATCTTCCCCGTGGCGTCGAAGCCGATCTCGGCGCGGTGCACGGTCATGGGCCGGTAGTAGCCGGACTTGAGGTCGTCCTCGCGGCTCCAGATCACCTTGACCGGCATGGGCTTGCCGGCCTGGGCCAGCGCCACCGCCACGGCCGCCGCCTCGCGCGGCCATTCGGTCGCGGGCGTGGCACGGCGGCCGAAGCCGCCGCCGGCCATCTGCACATGGATCTGCAGCTGCTCGGGCTTGAGCCCGACGGTCTTTGCCAGATTCATCGCGTCGATGCCGGGCATTTGCGCCGCGTAATAGAAGTCGCAGCGGTCGGCCTTCAGGTCCACCGTGCAGGCCAGCGGCTCCATCTGGGCGTGGTTCAGATAGGGGAAGACGAAGTCGGCCGTGATCTTGCGGGGCGCCTTGCTCCAGCCCGCCACGTCGGCCTGGAACTCGGGCTTGGGCGCCGGCGTGCCGGCCGTCTTCGCGAGGGCCAGGTATTGCTTGGTCAGGGCCGCGGTGTCGGGCTTGGCGACGCCGGCCAGGTCCCAGTCGACCTTCAGCGCATCCCGGCCCTTCTTGGCCGCCCAGTAGCCGCTGGCGACGACGGCCACGCCCTGGCCGCCGCGGTCCAGGGTCACCGGCAGCACGGCCTTGACGCCCTTGACCTTCAGCGCCTCGGCGGAGTCCAGCTTGGCGATCTTGCCGTTGAAGACCGGCGGGCGCTGGATGACGGCGACCGCCATGCCAGGCAGCTGCACATCCATGCCATAGGCCTGGGTGCCCGTGCTCTTGGCCTGGCTGACGACCAGGCCCGTGGGCCTGCCGATGATCCTGAAGTTCTTGGGATCCTTCAGCGTGACGGCCTCGGGCACCGCGCCCTTCATGGCGGCGTCGAAGAACTCGCCATAGCCGGCGCTCTTGCCGCCGCCGCTGATGATGCCGTTCTCGGCTTTCAGCGAGGACGCCGGCACGCCCCAGCTCTCGGCCGCGCTGGCCAGCAGCATGGCCTTGGTGCGGGCGCCGAGTTCGCGGTATTGCTGGTAGCTGTTCTTGACGGAGTTGGAGCCGCCGGTCAGGTGGATGCCGAACAGCGGGTCCACATAGGCGGCCTTCTGGTCGCCGAAGCCGGTGCGCACCTTGCTCCAGTCGGCGTCCAGCTCCTCGGCGCAGATCATGGCCAGGCCAGTCTCGATGCCCTGGCCCATGTCCATGCGGTTGCACAGGATGGTGGTGGTGCCGTCCTTGGCGATGGTGACGAAGGCCAGTGGCTGCTCGGTGGGCTTGGAGCCGGGCTTGGGCGCCTGGGCCGAGGCGACGCCTGGCAGCAGGGCGAGGCCGACGGCGCCGCCCACCGTGGTGGTGACGAAGCTGCGGCGGGACAGGCCGGCGCGAGCCTGGCTCAGGACCTGGTCGATGCGACGTGGGTTCAGCATGTCGTCCTCCTCAAGCCAATTGAGCCGCGGCCGCGTGGATGGCGGCGCGGATGCGGGTGTAGGTGCCACAGCGGCAGATATTGCCGGCCATGGCTTCGTCGATCTGGGCGTCGCTGGGCTTCTTGTTGCCTTTGAGCAGGGCGACGGCGCTCATGACCTGGCCGCTCTGACAGTAGCCGCACTGGGCCACGTCATGCTCGACCCAGGCGGCCTGCACGGCCTGCCCCACCTTGTCGCCGGCCAGGCCCTCGATGGTGGTCACCGGGCCGCTCACCGAGGAGATCGGCGTCAGGCAGGAGCGGATGGCCGTGCCGCCCACATGCATGGTGCAGGCGCCGCACTGGGCCGCGCCGCAGCCGAACTTGGTTCCGGTCAGCTTCAGTTCCTCTCGCACCGCCCACAGCAGGGGCATGTCGGGGTCGGCGTCCAGCGCGACGGCGCGACCGTTCACGGTCATGTTGATCATGGATTCCTCCGGGGGGGTGGGACGCGGCGACTCTAGCCAGAAGCAGCGTCCCAGTACATCAGTCAGGCATTAGCCGCTGATGCATGGATGGCCCGGTCCAGGGCCTGCAGGCCCACCGGCTTGACCAGATGGCCGTCGAAACCGGCCGCGGCCGAGCGCTGCAGGTCCTCGGGCTGGCCATAGCCGGTCAGCGCCACCAGGCGCAGGCGCGCGCCCTCGGGCGCCGCGCGCAGCCGCCGCGCCACCTCGTAGCCGTCCATGCCCGGCAGGCCGATGTCCAGCAGCACGACATCGGGCTGCCAGGACAGGGCCAGGGTCAGCGCGTCCTGGGCGCCGAAACCGGTCTGCACCTCGTGGCCATCGGCGCGCAGCATCATGGCCAGGGACTCGGCGGCGTCCTCGTTGTCGTCGATCAGCAGCACGCGGCGCGGCGGCTGGCCGGCCGGGGCCGCCGCCGGCGCTGGCGCGGCGACCTGCTGCAGCAGCGGCAGCCGGATCTCGAAGCAGGCACCCTGGCCGATGCCGGCGCTGCTGGCGCTGACGCGGCCGCCGTGCATCTCCACGAGGCGGCGCACGATGGCCAGGCCCAGCCCCAGGCCGCCGTCGGCGCGGTCCAGGGTGCGGTTGCTCTGCACGAAGAGCTCGAAGACGGCGGGCAGCATGTCCGGCGCGATGCCGGCGCCGCTGTCCGTCACGCGCAGGACGGCCTCTTCGCCCTCGCGCAGCAGCTCGACGAGGACGTCGCCGCCGATGTCCGTGTACTTGGCCGCGTTGGACAGCAGGTTGACCAGGCATTGCTGCAGGCGCGCCGCATCGCCCAGCACCGTGAGCGCCTGGCCGGTGGCCAGCTTCAGGTGGTGGCGGCGTTCCAGCAGGGCCGGGCCGACGGCCTCGACGGCCGCGGCGATGACGCCCGCCAGCTCGACCGGCCGTCGTTCCAGCTCGATGCGGCCATGGGTGATGCGCGACACATCCAGCAGGTCGTCCACCATGCGGGACATCTGCCTCACCTGGCGATCGAGGATCTCCACGGCGCGGCGCTGCGGCGCCGCGGCGGCCGTCGTGCGCAGCATCAGCTCGGCAGCCGTGCGTATCGGCGCCAGCGGATTGCGCAGTTCGTGGGCCAGCATGGCCAGGAACTCGTCCTTGCGGCGGTCCGATTGCCGCAGCGCCTCTTCCATGCGCTTGCGCTCCGTCATGTCGAAGGAGATGCCGCTGAGGCGCACCGCGTCGCCGGCATCGTTGCAAACGGCCTGGGCGCGCGTTTCCAGCCAGCGCAGCTCGCCGTTGTCGGGGCGCACGATGCGCTGCTCCAGGGTGAAGCCGCCCTGGCCACGCGCCGCCTCGTCGATGCGGTGGCGGATCGCGCCGACATCGTCGGGGTGGACCAGGGCGAAGCCTTCCTCGAGATGGCGCAGCGAGGCGCCCAGCACGTCGACGGCGTTGTCCGACACCCGCAGCTTGCGCGACGGCAGGTCGATCTCCCAGGTGAACATGCGCGCGTTGGCCAGGAAGAGATGCAGCTGCTGCTCGCCCGAGCGGCGCGCCAGGTCCAGCTCGATGAGGGCCGACACGCGTGCCAGCAGCTCGCGCGCCGTGAAGGGCTTGATGAGGTAGTCGTCGGCGCCGGCACCCAGGCCTTCGATGCGGGCCTCCTCGCCGGCGCGGGCCGACAGCAGGATGACGGGCAGCGTGTGCAGGCCGTCGTCCGCGCGCAGGGCGGCCAGCAGGCCGAAGCCGTCCAGGCGGGGCATCATGACGTCGGACAGCAGCAGGGCCGGCCGCTCGCGGCGCGCCGCCGCCAGGGCCTGCTCGCCGTCGGCCGCCTGCTCGACGCGGAAATACGGCGCCAGCAGGTTGTGCAGATACTGCCGCATGTCGGCGTTGTCATCGGCTATGACGATGCGGGCGCCCAGGGTCGCACGGTAGCGCTCGCCGATCTCAGCCAGGCTGCCGGTCGGCGCGTCGCCGGTCACCTCCTGCTGCGGCAGCCAGCGCAGCGCCTCCTGCACATAGGACGAGGCCTGGCCGGTGCCCGGCGCCTCGGCGCCCTCCTGCCTGACCTGCTCGGGCGGCAGATGGGCATGGCCGAAGGGCAGGCGCAGCGTGAAGCGGCTGCCGCGCCCGAGTTCGCTGTCCACGTCGATGCGGCCGTGATGCAGGCGCACCAGCTCCTGCACCAGGGCCAGGCCGATGCCGCTGCCCTCATGGGTGCGCGCCTGCACGCCCTCGACGCGGTGGAAGCGCTCGAACAGCCGCGGCAGCTCCTCGGCGGCAACGCCGATGCCCGTGTCCTCGACCTCGACGACGGCCCAGCCCGCCTCGGCGCCAACGCGCACGCTGACCTCGCCCTGCAGCGTGTACTTCAGCGCGTTGGACAGCAGGTTCAGCAGGATGCGCTCCCAGTGATCGCGGTCGACATAGACCGGCGCCGGCAACTCGGGGCAGGTGACGCGAAAGACCAGACCCGCGCTCTCCATCGCCGAGCGGAAGCTGCTCGCCAGCTCGCCCGTCAGCGCCGCCAGATCGGTGGGCCGGAACACCGAGGTGGCCCGGCCGGCTTCGATGCGCGAAAACTCCAGCAGCGCATTGACCAGCTTGGACAGGCGCAGCGTGTTGCGCTCCACCATCAGCAGCCGGCTGCGCGCCGAGGGCGGCAGCTGTTCGTGGTCGAGGGCATCGCGCAGCGGCCCGGTCATCAGCGTCAGCGGCGTGCGGAACTCGTGGCTGATGTTGGAGAAGAACTGGGTCTTGGCCCGATCCAGGCGGGCCAGTTCCTCAGCCCTTTGCTGCTGCATCTCATAAGCCTCGGCGTTGCCGATGGCGGCCGACAGCTGCTGGGCGACCAGGCGCAGGAAGTCGGTGTAGTGGTCGCGCGGCAACCGATAGGGGTTGAGGCCGACGATGAGCACGCCCTCCTGCCCGGCATCGCCGCTGGGTCGGATGGGCAGCACCATGGCCATGCGGGCAGGCTCTTTCCAGTCACCGCGAGGCCAGGAGATGCCGGCCGGCAGCGCTGCGACAACGCGGGGGCGCTGCGTGCGCAGCACCTCACTGGCCTGCCAGGGCTCGCCACGCACGTCGAGCGCGCGCACCGCGTCCAGCCACGGGCCTTCGCCACCGGCCGCGCCCGCCAGCGAGAACGCGGCCTCGCCATGCCCTCGCAGCAGCACGGCAGCGCACAGCACGTCCTTGCGGTTGGTCTCGAGCGCCTCGGTGCAGCGCCGCACGGCGTCGGCCACGGTGCGCGCATCGGCCGCGCGCGCCGCGAGCTCGCGCAGCAGGTCGAGCTGGCGTTCACCGACGACGCGCAACGTCTCATCGGAGTTGGCGCAGATGATGCCCGCCGGCACGCCGTCGTCGCCCGGGATGGGGCTGTAGGAAAAGGTGTAGTAGGTCTCCTCGGGGTAGCCGTTGCGCTCCATGATGAGCAGCTGGCTCTCCATGAAGATGCCGTCGCCGTTCATCGCCGTCTCGAGCAGCGGGGCGATGTCGAGCCAGATCTCGCGCCAGACCGTCGCGGTCGGCTGGCCCAGGGCCCACGGATGCCGGCCGCCGATGATGGACTGGTAGGCGTCGTTGTAGAGGTAGATGAGCTGCGGCCCCCAGCCGATCCAGATCGGCTGGCGCGAGGTCAGCATGATGCGCACGACCGTCTTCAGGCTGCGCGGCCAGCCGCTCGGCTCGCCCAGCGGCGTGGCCGCCCAGTCGTGGGCGCGCATCAGCTCGCCCAACTCACCCCCGCCGGCCAGGAAAGAGGTGTCGAGGTCGCGATGCGCGGGCAGGCTCATGCGGCGCACGATAGCGGCAACCCAGCCGCCCCTGTCGCCGCGGACAAGAAAAAAGGGACTCCGAAGAGCCCCTTGTGGCGTCAGCACCGCTGACGGGTCATTTCACTTGAACTGGTAGCTCGCCGTTGCGTACCAGAAGCGGCCGCGCGGGTCGACGAAGGAGCCGGCATAACCGGTCACATGCGAGCCGTAGCTGGACACGGCGGTGAACGGCGGATCCTGGTCGAGCAGGTTGCGGGCGCCGACGCGCAGGGCCAGCGTGGGCATGGGCTTCCAGCCCACGGCCAGGTTCCAGCGGCTGGTGTCCTTGACCTTGTAAGGCACTGCGACGCCGACATTGGCCTCCACCAGGCCGGCGGACTCCGTCCAGCCCTTGACGAAGACGTTCTCCAGCGAGACGTTCCAGTTGCCCAGGTTCCAGTCCAGGCCCAGGGTGTGCTGCCACTTGGGCACCGGCTGCACGCCGGCGCCGTCGCCGGCCGTGCCCTCGTAGGAGACGAAGGGCGTGCCCTTGCCGTTCTGCTGCTTCCACAGGTTGATGTAGCTGCCGGTGAAGCTGGCGCCCAGGCGGCCCATGCTGCCCAGCTGCCAGCTGGCCTTCACATCCAGGTCGATGCCGTTGGTCTTCAGGTCGCCCAGGTTCTCGACCGGCGTCTCGATGTAGCTGATGAAGGCGGGACTGGGCGAGGGCAGGCGGTGGACGCGCGAGATGTAGCGCTGGTAGAGGGTCGGGTCGGACATGATGGCGTCGCCGCCGATGGTGCCGATCTGGTCCTTCTTCTGGATATGCCAGTAGTCCAGTGCGATGGACAGGTCACGCACAGGCTCGAACACCGCGCCGAGGGAGTACTGGCGCGACTTCTCGGGCTTGAGGTTGGGGTCGCTGGACAGGCGCACGTTGAACTGGGTCTCGCAGCGCGGGTCGCCCGCCTGGCCGGCCGGGCAGTTGGGGTCGACCAGGGAGTTGGCCGTGTTGGTGAAGGCCGTCGGGCTGTTGACGTCCCACAGCGTCGGCGCGCGGAAGCCCGTGCCGGCGCTCCCGCGCAGCAGCACTTCGCGGCTGGGCTGGAAGCGCAGCGTCACGCCCGGGTTGAAGGTGCCGCCGAAGTCGCTGTACTTGTCGTAGCGCGCCTTGACGGTGGCCTCCCAGCCCTTGGCGAAGGGCATGGAGAGTTCGCTGAAGACCGCGTAGATCTTGCGCGAGGCCACGGTCTTGGGCACCGAGCCCTCGCCGCCGATGTGCAGGCCCGCCTCGTAGTCCGGGTTGACGGCGCGGTCGTCGGCCTTCTCCTGGCGCAGGTCGGTGCCCACGGCCAGCATCATGGGACCGCCGGCCATGCTCATCAGCTCGCGGCTGGCCTTGACGTCCAGCGCATAGGTCGTGCTCTTGGAGCGGCGCATCGGGCCTTCCATGCGGGCGCGGTTCAGCGCGGCCAGGCCGGCGTCGTCCTGCGGACCGAAGGGGTTGATGACGCCCGTGGCCAGCTCGGTGATGAAGCGGCCTTCGTGCAGATAGTTGTAGTAGTCCAGCGAGCCCTTGGCCTGCGACATCGTCAGGCCGGCGTCGTAGTCCCAGCCCTGGAAGATGCCGGTGGCGCCGGCCACGAAGCGGGTCTGCTCGTTCAACACATTGTTGGTACGCGGGCCGACCGGCACCGAGCGCATCGCGATCTCGGTGAAGCCGCCGCCCAGGGTGTCGAACTGCGCCGGCGTGTAGCCCAGGCTGGTCAGCAGCGCCGCGGGGAAGTACTTGCTCGAGATGGGCAGGGCGAAGGACGGGTAGGTGCCGTTGGGCTTCACATGGCCCGCGGTCGAGTCGATGGGCACGGCGGCCGTGCGGCCGATGGAGTCGTTGCGCGCATAGCTGGCCTCGACGAAGACCTGCGAGTCGCCGCCCGTGTCCAGCGTGAACCGTCCGAAGGCGTCGGCCTTCTTGGAGTCGGGCAGGTTCTCCTGCATGGCCGGATAGATGAAGCGGCAGCGCTTGATCGGCGTGCCGTTGGGCGTCGTCGTCGTCAGCGTCTGGATGGTGTTGTAGTTGGGGTCGCAGGGGCTGAAGGCCGCGCCCGCGTTGGCATAGGCGCCCGGCGTGATGTTGAAGTCAACCAGGCGGCCCGGGAAGGAGCGGCCCGAGGTCGGGGGATCGGAGCCGGGGATCTCGGTCAGGCCGCGCAGATACCACTTCTGGTCGAGGGCGCTGACCTTGGTCTGCTTCTTGACGTTGCCGGTGACGAGCAGGTTGTAGCCGTCGGTCTTGAGGCCGCCCATGCCGAAGGCGATGGAGGCGCTGGTCTCCTTGCCGCCGATGCTCTTCTCGGGGGCGCCGTACTTCAGCGTGATGGCGCCCTTGTCGTAGTCCTTGCGGGTGATGAAGTTGATGACGCCGCCGACGGCGTCGGTGCCGTACACGGCGGAGGCGCCGTCACGCAGCACCTCGATGCGGTCGATGGCCGCGAAGGGGATGCTGTTCAGGTCGACCGACGAGTTGCCGCCGATGGAGCCGAAGGCGAAGTTGGCCATGCGCCGGCCGTTCAGCAGCACCAGCGTGGAGTTGGGGCCCAGGCCGCGCAGGTTGGCGAAGCTCTGCGAGTAGCCGGCGCCCTGCGTGCTGTCGGACTGCATCGCCGTGTTGGCGCCGATGCGGCGCAGGATGTCCTCGACGTTGGTGGCGCCGGTCTTCTCGATCTGGTCACGCGTCATGACCGACACGGGCAGGGCCGTTTCGGATTCGACGCGCTTGATGGACGAGCCGGTGATGGTGATGCGCTCCAGCTGCTGCTGGGCCGGCGCCTGCGCGGCGGCCGTGCCGGCGATGCCGGCGGCCAGCAGGGCCAGCGCCAGTCGGGTGTGGCGGTGTTGCATGGAAGCAGTACTCCTCTGTCGGTTGGGGCTTTGTGAAGGGGGTCGCCCCGACCCCCGCCGCGGCGCGGCGTGTTGCCCTCATGCAAAGAAGTTTTGTGCGGCGTTTCAGATGACCTCCCCTGCGGGAAGTCAGGCTGTGGCGCAATCGCAGCACCAAGAACTAGGGCCTGACTTTCCGCACGGGCCGTGCATCAGCCCGACGGCCCAGACTCGCGCGTACCTGCCTCTACGGCCCTCAGGGCCGCAAGCCGTAGTCGCGGTAGATGCGCTCCACCGCGCCGGCGCGGGACAGCTGGCCGAAGGCGGCCGTGAAGGCGTCGAACACGGGCTTGTGGCGGGCCAGCCGCCGGTTGAAGAGCAGGTAGTAGCCCACCGGTGTCGCCTCCGGATAGGGTGCGAAGCTCAGCGCCTCCATGTCGGCCCGCGCGATGCCATGGCGCTCGGCTGAGGCCCGCAACTCGGCCGTGCCCAGCAGGTAGTCGCAGCGCCCCAGCATCAGCTTGGTGACGACCGCCTTCAGGCTGTGCGCGCCGGCATCCACGCCGCCGCGGATGCCCCGCTCCTGCAGCCAGGCGTAGTTGGAGCCGGACAGGCCGCACAGCCGGTACTGGCCCAGCACCGGGTAGGACGCCAGCTCGTGCGGCAGCTCGCTGCGCGCGGTGACGAACCAGGCCCCGCCCGTCAGCTGGTGGATGGGGCCGAGGAAGGCGTAGTCGGCCTGCCGCTGCGGGTTGCTGCTGGCGTAGAAGGCGAAGTCCACCGCCTCGCTGCCGGTCGCCTTGGCCTGGCGCAGGCAGCGGGCCCAGGGCAGCGGCCGCAGCACCAGCCTCACGCCGGCCTGCTGCGCCAGGGCCTTCACCAGGTCCACCGCCGCGCCGCGCCAGACGCCCTGGGCATCCGGGTGGCCATAGCCCGAGCGGTCGGCCTCGTCGAAACAGGCCGACACGACCTCCTCCGCCCCCCAGGCCGATGCCGAGGCCGCCACCAGGGCGGCGGCCAGCAGGCAGCGGCGCACGAGCGTCGTCATGGGCGGGCGTGCCTGGCCAGGGCCTGCAGCAGGGCCGCGAGGCTCAGCGGCTTGGTCAGGTGGGCATCGCAGCCCGCCGCCAGCGACTGCTGCACATCGGTGTCGAAGGCATTGGCCGTCAGCGCGACGATGGGCGTGCGCGGCCGGCCTTCGGCGGCCTCCACGGCCCGCCACTGGCGCGTCGCCGTCAGGCCGTCGGTGCCCGGCATCAGCATGTCCATCAGCACGAGGTCGAAGTCCGCGTCGCGCAGGGCGGCCAGCGCCTGTTCGCCGTCGCGCACCCGCGTGATGTGGTGGCCCAGCGGCGTCAGCATGCCGTCGATGACGAGCACGTTGACATCGTTGTCCTCGGCCAGCAGCAGCTGCAGCGGCCGGCCCGGCGCAATGCGCTCGCCGCGCGGCTCGACCAGGTCGTCGTGGGGCGGGCGCGCGTCCGGCAGGTCCAGGCTGGCCTCGAAGCGGCTGCCCTCGCCCGGGCGGCTCTGCACGCTGACGTCGCCGCCCATCATGCGCGCCAGGCTGCGCGTGATGGCCAGGCCCAGGCCGGTGCCGCCGAACTCCTGGGCGATGGCCGCATCCGCCTGTGCAAAGGGCTGGAAGATGCGCTCCAGCCGGTCTGGCGCGATGCCGATGCCGGTGTCCTGCACGGAGATCAACACCTGGCCCTCGGCATGGCGCGACAGCTCCACCGTCACGCCGCCCTTGCGGGTGAACTTGATCGCGTTGCCGACCAGGTTGGTGACGATCTGGGCGACGCGCTGCTGGTCGCCCAGCACCCAGCCGGTGGCCTCGGTGCGCGCGAACACGCTCAGCCAAAGGCCCTGGCTCTGGGCGCGCTCGCGCAGCAGCTCGAGCTGCAGCTCGACCAGGTCGACGAGGTTGAAGGGGTGGGACGCCAGCTCCAGGCGGCCGCTCTCGATGCGGGCGTTGTCCAGCAGGTCGTTGATCAGCGCGAAGACCTGGCGGCCGGCATGGCCCAGCACCTCGACGTAATGGGCCTGGTCGGGCTTGAGGGGCGAGCGGGCCAGGATGTCGGAGAAGCCCAGCACGGCGTTCATGGGCGTGCGCATCTCGTGGCTGACCTGGGCCAGCAGCTCGGTCTTGGCGCGGCTGCGCGCATCGGCCAGCTCGCGTTCGCGCGTCAGCTCGCGCTCGCGCTGGCGATGCGCGCGCTCATGCTCGATGGCCGTCAGCAGCAGGCCCAGGGCCAGCAGATACAAGGCCGGCGCCGACGTGGGCAGCAGGCCGGCCTGCACGGCACCCCAGGACGCCAGCATCAGCGCGCCCAGGCCCAGGCCGGCGGCCACGGCCTGGCGGCTCAGCAGCAGCGGCAGCAGGCCGAGGGCGAGCAGCAGCGCATTGACGGCCATGACGGACGCACCGCGCTCGCGCAGCAGGGGCAGCGGGTCCTGACCCAGGGCCTCGAAGACGGCCACGTTGAGGGCCGTGCCCGACAGCCGGCCCTCGGGCGTCATGACCTCGTCGGCAAAGAAGGCGCTGCTGCCGACGAAGACGCTGCGCCCGGCCAGCAGCCGGCCCAGCTCGGCGTCCTCCGTCTCGCCGAGGGCGGCGCGCATCAGGCGCTGCCAGCTCACGCGCGGCGGCTCGCCGCCGTTCAGCGGCAGGCGCAGGCGCAGCTGGCCGGCCTCGTCCACCGGCCAGCGGCGCGCGCCGGCGACCAGCTCGCCGCCCTCGCGCCGCCAGGCCAGGGCGCCGTCGGCGCGCAGCCGCGCGGCGAAGGCGAGGCTGGGCAGGCTGCGGCCCTGCACGCGATGCAGCAGCGGCAGATGGCGCAGCAGGCCGTCGTCATCCAGGGCCACCGAGATGACGCCGAGGCTGGCCGGCTCGGACAGCGCCTCCAGCAGCGTGTCGGCGGGCGCCGTCAGGGCGTCCCAGTCCAGGCCCGGCGCGTGGGCCGCACCCAGGCGGGCCAGGGCGCGCTGCTCGGCGGTGCTGGCCGGCGCCAGCTCGACGGCGGCGCGCTGGCGCAGGCCGGCCGCGGCCAGCACCGTGGGCGGCCCGGCGGCCAGCGTCGACGACAGCCGCGCATCGCCATCGCGCGGCCCGGAGAAGACGATGTCGACCACCACCAGGCGGGCGCCGGCCTGGCCGAGATAGTCCAGCATCAGCGCATAGACCTCGCGCGAATACGGCCACTCGCCCAGGGCCTGGCGCAGCGCCCGCAGCGAGGCGTCGTCGATGTCGACGATGACGCTGGTGGCGGGCGCGGGCGGCGGCGCCGCGGCGCGCAGCAGCAGGTCGCCGACGGCGCGGTCGATGCGCGGCTGGGCGCCGGTCAGGCTCAGCAGGGCCCAGAGCAGCAGCGCTGCGGGCAGGGCGAGCCAGGGCCAGCGTTTCAAAGCAGGGGGATGAGCAGCAGCGGCAGCAGCCAGAGCCAGCGCGGATAGGGCTGCTCGATCATCTGCGTCTGCCCCCAGGGGCTGGGCGCGCCGGCGGCATTGAAGGCCCGGGCGCGCAGGAAGTATTTGCCCGGCGAGGGCTTGGGCAGCGCGACCTCGGCCTTGTCGGTGTTGAAGCGCTGCACGTCGCTACCCCCCGTACTTTCGAAGGATTCCGTCTTGCTCCACTCCAGCTCGTAGCGCACGACGCCGGGGTCGGCGCGCCAGCGCAGCTTGAGCTGGTCGCCATCGACTTCGGGCTCGGCCGGCGGCGGCGCGGGCGGCGGGGGCTTGATCTCGAAGCTCTGCGGGTCGCCGAAGGGGCCGGAGCGGCCGCCGGCCTCGACCGAAGCGATGCGCCAGTGATAGACACCATCCGGCAGGCGGGCGTCATGGTTCGCGCCGTCAATGGGCGACGGCTGCACAACCACATCCTTGAAGCCGGCGTCACGCGCAATCTGCAGGCGCACATTGGGCGCTGCCGTGTTGCGCGTCCACGCCAGGGGCATGCCGCCGTTGTAGCTGACCGCGCCCTGGGCCGGCGACTGGATGAAGGGCGGCTCGGGCCGGGCCTGCAGGCGGATGTCCTTGTCCGCCGCGACGCCTTCCTGGCCACGCGCATCGATGGCGCGCACGCGCAGCGTGTAGTCGCCGTCGGCAAGATCGCGGGCCTCGGCCCAGTTGGTGGTCGGCTCGCCGACGACGTCATCCAGCAGCAGGCGGTCGAAGTCACCACGAACGTAGAGCTGGGCACGCCAGGTGGCCGCGCCGGTCGGCCCGCCCACCCAGGACAGATGCAGCGGCAGGCGCTCGGCCACGGGCGAGAGACCGCTGAGGTCGGGCGCGGGCAGCAGCGGCGCGACGCTGAGGGCCTTGCCTTCGGCCAGCAGGCCCTGGCCGGCCGCCACGTCGGGGCCGAGGCCGTCGGCATGCACGGCGCCGGACAGCACCTGCATGCGGCTTTGCGCCTGCGCCGTCTGGACGCGGAATTCGGTGCCGCGCACGCCCAGGTTCACATGCGGCGTGCGCACCTCATACAAGGGCACGCGCTGGGCATTGGGCGTCACGCGGCTGTCGGCGCCGCCCTGCTGCACGCCGATGCGCACGGCCGGCAGGGCGCCACGGCCCAGCACCAGCAATTGCTCGAGGGTGATGTCGCTCTCGGGCGGGATCAGCAGGCGCGAGTCGTCGGCAAAGCGCAGCGAGGCGCTGGACTGGGCGCCGGTGCGGATGCGGTCGCCGCTCTGCAGCGTGGCGCCTGCCGCCAGGGGCTCGCTGCCGGCACCGCGCTGGCGGGTGACCTGGCCGCGCGCGAACACGGCCTCGGCGACGCTGGCCTCGCGCCTCAGCCAGGCCACCGGCATGCGCAGCGTCGAGCCGGGCTTGAGGCGCAGCGGATCGGGCACGCGGTTGAGCTTCTGCAGGTCGCGCCAGGTCTTGGGCGGCGCCAGCCAGGCGTCGGTCAGCGTGATCAGGGTGTCACCAGGCTGGATGCGGTAGCGCCAATCGGCGTCGGCCGCCTCGGTCTGCGCGTGCGCGCCGACGCAGGCCCACAGCAGGACCATGGCCAGCCAGACTCTCATTGCTTTCATAGCAGCCTCCCCTTCCCTTGCAGGATGCCGAATACTAGCCACGCTGGCCCAGGCCGAACATTGGAGGAGTGCCCACGATGCTGACGATTTCCGGCTTCACGGCCTGGCTGCGCCGCCACCGCATCGCCTGCTTCGGGCTGATGGTGCTGTGCTTCATGGCCTTCGGCCTGCTGACCCTGGACCTGGTGCGCCTGGTCGGCGCCAATGCCGCCCTCCTCTCCGACCATGGCTGGCAGGGCCTGCAGGACGGCGGCCTGCGTCAGCTGCTGGAGCTGCTGGCCTCGTCCGTCGGCGCCATGGCTGCCTGGCTGCTGTTCAAGGTGTGCGAGACGGTGCTCGTGCAGTCCTGGACCCGTTAGGCCTGGGCCAGGGCGTCCTGCAGCTGGCCGCGCAGCCGGCGCAGCCTCTGCAACTCCTGGTCGGGCGCCTGCAGGGCCGGCCACAGCAGGGCGACCAGGTCGCGCGCGCTGGCCTCGACGTCGATCTGCCGGCCGGTGATGACCACCTCCCACAGCATGTGCTCCATGGGCCCGAAGACCAGGGAACGCAGCAGGCGCAGCGGAATGTCGCGCCTGACCTCGCCGGCCTCCTGGCCGCGGGACAGCAGGTCCATCAGCGGTGCCGTGTAGCGGCGCTGCAGCTCGACAAAGCCTTCGCCCAGGTCCTGGCCCTTGGTCCTCCCCTCGGACAGCACCAGGGCGCACAGCCCCGTCCCCTGGATCAGGAAGAGGCGCAGATGCGTCAACACGACGAACTCGAGCTGCTCGCGCACGCCCGCCTCGCGCGGCAGGCCGGCTTCAATGGCGTCGATGATCTCGTCATACCAGTCCTGGATGACGCGCATGCAGAGCTCGCGCTTGCCGCGGAAATAGGTGAAGACGGTGGCCTCGGAGATGGAGAGGCGCTGGGCGATCTCGGTGGTCGTGGCGCGCTCGTAGCCGCGCTCGGCGAACACCTCGCGGCCGACGCGCAAGATGTCGCGCACGCGCTGCTCGGCCTTGGGGCCGGCGGGCGAACGGCGTTGCGGGGCGGCGGCGACAGTCATCGGGCTGTATTCTGCGCAATTCTTGAGTAACACTCAAGTCGGCATTGCATCCGTGTTCACCCTGGATTATTCTGGCGCCCCTTGCGCGGCTCACGAGGCCGATCACCAATTAGTTGAGTCCTGCTTAAGCAGCACTCGCCGGGAGACAACATGCCGGTTTTGAACACCCAGCTCAACCCCCGCTCGGCCGACTTCAAGGCCAATGCCGACGCGATGCGCGGGCTGATCACCGACCTCAACGCCAAGCTCGAGAAGATCGCCCAGGGCGGCGGCGACGCCGCGCGCGCCAAGCACACCGCCCGCGGCAAGCTGCTGCCGCGCGACCGCGTCGAGATGCTGCTGGACCCGGGCACGCCCTTCCTCGAACTGGCCCCGCTGGCCGGCCTGAACATGTACGAGAACGCCGCGCCCGGCGGCGGCGTGATCGCCGGCATCGGCCGCGTGTCGGGCGTGGACTGCGTCATCGTCTGCAACGATGCGACCGTGAAGGGCGGCACCTACTACCCCATCACCGTCAAGAAGCATCTGCGCGCCCAGGAGATTGCCCAGCAGAACCGCCTGCCCTGCATCTACCTGGTGGACAGCGGCGGCGCCAACCTGCCCAACCAGGACGAGGTCTTCCCCGACCGCGACCACTTCGGCCGCATCTTCTTCAACCAGGCCAACCTGAGCGCCGAGGGCATCCCGCAGATCGCCGTCGTGATGGGTTCCTGCACGGCCGGCGGCGCCTATGTGCCGGCCATGAGCGACGAGACCATCATCGTCAAGAGCCAGGGCACCATCTTCCTGGGCGGCCCGCCGCTGGTGAAGGCGGCCACCGGCGAGGTCGTCACGGCCGAGGACCTGGGCGGCGGCGACGTGCACACCCGCCTGTCGGGCGTGGCCGACCACCTCGCCAACAACGACACCCATGCCCTGGCCATCGCCCGCAACTCGGTGGCGCGCCTGAACTGGAGCAAGGCCAATCCGCTGGCCATGCAGGAGCCCAGGGCGCCCTTGTTCGACGCCAGCGAACTGCACGGCGTCATCCCGACCGACACGCGCAAGCCTTTCGACATCCGCGAGATCATCGCCCGCATCGTCGACGGCTCGGAGTTCGACGAGTTCAAGGCCCGCTACGGCAACACCCTGGTCTGCGGCTTCGCCCATATCGAGGGCATGCCGGTGGGCATCGTCGCCAACAACGGCATCCTGTTCGCCGAGAGCGCCAACAAGGGCGCCCACTTCATCGAGCTGTGCTGCCAGCGCAAGATCCCGCTGGTCTTCCTGCAGAACATCACCGGCTTCATGGTCGGCCGCAAATACGAGAACGAGGGCATCGCCCGCGCAGGCGCCAAGATGGTGACGGCCGTGGCCTGCGCCCAGGTGCCCAAGTTCACCGTCATCATTGGCGGCTCCTTCGGTGCCGGCAACTACGGCATGTGCGGCCGCGCCTACAGCCCGCGCTTCCTGTGGATGTGGCCGAACGCGCGCATCTCGGTGATGGGCGGCGAGCAGGCGGCCAGCGTGCTGTCCACCATCCGCCGCGATGGCATCGAGGCCAAGGGCGGGGCCTGGTCGGCTGATGAGGAGGAGGCCTTCAAGGCCCCCATCCGCCAGCAGTACGAGGACCAGGGCCACCCCTACTACGCGTCGGCCCGGCTGTGGGACGACGGCGTCATCGACCCGGCCGACACGCGCCGCGTGCTGGCCCTGGGCCTGAGCGCCTCGCTGAACGCGCCCATCCCCGAGACCAGATTCGGCGTGTTCCGGATGTGATGGCCATGCGCCTTTCCCGCCTGCCCTCCCTGGTGGCCGCCGCAGCGCTGGTGCTGGCCCAGCCCGCAATGGCGCGCGACGACGCCATCACCCATCCCACCGGGCCGCTGCTGAACGGCGACGGTCGCGCCCTGATGGGCGAGCTGCACATCGCGTTCGGCGCGGCGACGGCGGGCGACGGCAGCCTCGTCAGCAAGAATGTCCAGGCCCACGGCGTGGGCTGGACCACGGACGTCGGCTACCGCAAGCCGACCGACGCGGAGGTCTGCGACCGTGCGCTGCTCGACGCACTGGCCAAGCTCGCGCTGGCCGCCCGCAAGGCCGGCGCCAACGGCGTTGTCGGCATCGTCTCCAATTACAGGGGCAACAGCTTCGATGATCCCCAGCACGTCGAATGCCACGCCGGCACCCTCAAATCGCATGTGGTGCTGAAAGCCAGCCTCGTGCGCATCGTCACCCCCGCCACTCCCTGAGCCATGCCTGACATCAGCGTTCGCCCCCTGTCCGCCACCGACTGCCTGCAGACGCTGACCGAGCTGCTGCACGCAGCCTATGCCAGCCTGGCGGCCCAGGGCTGGAACTTCACCGCCGTGGACCAGAGCGTCGAGGTCACGCGCGAGCGCGTGTCGGCCGGCCAGGCCTGGGTGGCCGAGCGCGAGGGGCGGCTGGTGGGCACCATCGCCATGTCCGGCCCCAAGCCCGTCGACGGCAGCTATCTGCGCGACCCCGTGCCCGAGTGCTACACGCAGCCCGGCCACGCCATCCTGGCCCAGCTGGCCGTCCATCCCGACGAGCGCGGCCAGGGCCTGGCCGAGAAGCTGATGGACGCCGCCGAGGCCTGGGCCGCCGAACAGGGCTATACCCATGTCGCCCTCGACACCGCCGAACCGGCCGTCGCACTGCAGCGCCGCTATGCGCGCCGCGGCTACGCCCCGGTCGGCGACGTGCAATGGGCCGGCAAAACCTATCGCAGCGTGCTGATGCTCAAGCCCCTGAACGCAAAGCCATGAACACCCTGAACATCACCGTCGACGGCCACGTCGCCCGCGTCACCCTGAACCGCCCGGAAGTCCGCAACGCCTTCAACGAGGCGCTGATCGCCGAGCTGACCGGCACCTTCAATGCCCTGGGCCAGCGCAGCGACCTGCGCGCCATCGTGCTCGCCGCCGAGGGCAAGGCCTTCTGCGCCGGCGCCGACCTGAACTGGATGAAGGCCATGGCCGGCTACAGCTGGGACGAGAACCATGCCGACGCCAGCAAGCTGGCCGACATGCTGTGGGCCCTCTATAGCTGCCCCGTGCCCGTCATCGCGCGCGTGCAGGGCGATGTCTATGCGGGCGGCGTGGGCCTGGTGTCCTGCGCCGACATCGTCGTATCGGTCGAGACCGCCGGCTTCTGCCTCAGCGAGGCCAAGCTGGGCCTGCTGCCGGCCACCATCGGCCCCTATGTGGTCAAGGCCCTGGGCGAGCAGGCCTCGCGGCGCTATTTCGTGACGGCGGAGCGCTTCTCCGCCGCCGAGGCCAGGCGCCTGGGCCTGGTGCATGAAGTGGTTGCCGCCGAGGCCCTGGATGCCAAGGTCGACGAACTCGTCGCTGCCATCTGCGCCAACGGCCCCGCCGCCGCGCGCGCCTGCAAGCAGCTGGTGAAGGACGTCGCCAGCCGCGAGATCACGCCCGAGCTGCGCGACAACACGGCGCGCCGCATCGCCGATATCCGCGCCAGCGACGAAGGCCGGGCCGGCGTGCAGAGCTTCCTCTCCAAGACCCCTGCCCCCTGGACACAAGCCTGATGAGCACCCAGACCCTTGCGCAAGCCCAGGCCGACATGCGCCAAGCCTACTGGCATGGTGCCTTCGGCGTGCTGGCCTCGGCCCTGGCCTGGAGCATTGCCGCCGGCATCGCGGCTGCGGCCAAGCCGCAGCAGGCCGTCTGGGCCCTGCTGATCGGCGGCATGTTCATCTTCCCGGTCAGCATGGGAATGGCCAAACTCGCCGGCCGCCGCGGCATGCACGAGAAGACCAACCCGCTGGGCCGCCTCGCCATGTTCAGCACCTTCGGCCTGTTGGCGGGCTGCGGCCTGGCCCTGGCGGTGGCGACGCAGAAGCTGGAGTGGTTCTTCCCGACCATGCTGCTGGTCATCGGGGGGCGCTACCTGGTGTTCACAGCGGTCTATGGCCTGCGCATCTACTGGGCCGTCGGCTTCACGCTGGCCGCGGCCGGCCTGGTGCTGGGCGCGCTGCTGGCGGCGCCGTCGCCCGAACTGAAGGCCAGCGGGCCTCTGCTCGGCGCCCTGGCCGGCGCCCTCATCGAAACCCTGTTCGGCACCCTGCTGCTGCAGCAGGGCCGCTCAGCCGCCCGCCAATGAAGCTTGACGTCATCCAGCTGCTCGCCCTGGCCGCCGCTCTCGGCTGGGCCAGCGGCCTGCGCCTCTACCTGACGGTGCTGCTGGTCGGCATGGCGGGGCATTGGGGCTGGATCGCCCTGCCGCCGGGCCTGGAGGTGCTGGCCTCGCCGCTGGTGATGACCGCCGCCGCCGCGCTCGCCTTCGTCGAGTTCCTGGCCGACAAGGTTCCCTTCGTCGACAGCGCCTGGGACGCGCTGCACACGCTGATCCGCATTCCTGCCGGCGCCGCACTGGTGGCGGGCCTGGTCAGCGGCTGGGCCGGCGACCAGGGCCAGGCCTGGGGCGTGGTGGCGGCCCTGATCGGCGGCGGCCTCGCGGCGACGGCCCATGCGGCCAAGGCCAGCACGCGGGCGGCGGCCAACACATCGCCCGAGCCCTTCTCCAATATCGGCCTGTCACTGGCCGGCGACGTGGCCGTGCCCACCATGCTGTGGCTGGCCTGGGCCCATCCCTTCATCTTCTTCCCGCTGCTCGTGACGTCCCTGGCCGTCATGGGCGTGCTGATCTGGTTCTGCTTCAAGTTCGTGCGCGCCCTCGTCCGGCGCCTGCGTGCCCCCTCTCCCGCATGACTTCCCTCCAAGACCGCAGCCGTGCCGCTGTCTGGCATCCCTGCACGCAGATGGCCCGCCTGGCCGACGTGCCGCCCCTGCCCATCGCGCGTGGCGAGGGCCCGTGGCTGTTCGACACCGACGGAAAGCGCTACTTCGACGCCAACTCGTCCTGGTGGGTCAACCTCTTCGGCCACAGCGACAAGGCGCTGCATGGCGCCATCAAGGCCCAGCTCGACACCCTGCCCCATGTGATGCTGGCCGGCTGCACCCACGAGCCCGCCGTGCGCCTGGCCGAAAGGCTGTCGGCCCGCACCGGCGGCGTCCTCGGCCACGCCTTCTTCGGCAGCGATGGCGCCAGCGCCGTCGAGATCGCGCTGAAGCAGAGCTTTCACTCGTGGAAGAACCGCGGCCTGACGACCAAGCGCGAGTTCGTCTGTCTCAAGAACAGCTATCACGGCGAGACCCTGGGGGCGCTGAGCGTGACCGATGTGCAGGTCTTCCGCGACGCCTACGACCCGCTGCTGATGCGCGCCCACATCGTGGCCTCGCCCGACGCGCGCCTGGCCAACGAGGCCGAGGCGCTGGATGCGATGCGCACCCTGCTGGCAGAACGTCATGACCACATCGCCTGCGTCATCGTCGAGCCGCTGATCCAGGGCGCGGCCGGCATGGTCATGTATTCGCCGAGCTATCTGAAGGGCCTGCGCGAGCTGACGCGCGAGTTCAATGTCCATCTCATCGCCGACGAGATCGCCGTCGGCTGCGGTCGCACCGGCACCTTCTTCGCTTGGGAGCAGACCCAGGCCGCGTGGCCCGACTTCATCCTGCTCAGCAAAGGCATCACCGGCGGCACCCTGCCGCTGTCGCTGGTGCTGACGACCGACGACGTGTTTGCCGCCTTCTGGAGCGAGGACGTCACGCGCGGCTTCCTGCATTCGCACAGCTACACCGGCAATCCCCTGGCCTGCGCCGCGGCCAATGCGGTGCTGGACCGCTTCGATGCCGGCCAGCTCGAAGACAACCAGGCGCAGGCGCAGCGGCTGACCCGCGCCTTTGCGCCCTTGGCCCCGCGTGTGAAACATCTGCGCCAACGCGGCATGATCCTGGCCTTTGATGTGCCCGAAGCGCCACCGCGCTTCGCTGAAGCCTTCCACCTCGCGGCGCGCGCACACGAGCTGCTGATCCGACCGATCGGCGCCACCGTCTACCTGATGCCACCTTATCTGATCGACGACGCGACCGCGGCCTGGCTGGCCGGGGCCGTGACGGCGACCTTGAACGATGTCCTTGCTTGATCACCTGAGCGCCAAGCTCGCCGCCATCTCGGCGCAGAGCCTGACGCGCAAACTGCGCACCGCCGACAACGGCACGGCGCCCCGCCAGACCATCAACGGCCGCGAGCTGCTGATGTTCTGCTCCAACGACTATCTGGGCCTGGCCGCCGAGCCTGCCATCGCCGCGGCAATAGCCGAAGGCGCGCGCCTGTGGGGCGGCGGCTCCGGCGCCTCGCCCCTGGTCAGCGGCCACAGCGCTGCGCATGAGGCCGTCACCGACACGCTGGCCCGCTGGTATGCGCCGCACATCCCGCAGGCTCGCGCCATCGGCTTGTGCACCGGCTACATGGCCAACCTGGCCGTCGTCACGGCCCTGGGCGACGAGCACACCGAGATCTTCTCGGAGCAGCTCAACCACGCCTCGCTGATCGATGCCGCACGCCTGGCCAAGGCCAAGGTCACGCGCTATGGCCATGCCGACGTGGCCGGCCTGCGCACGCTGCTGGCGGCCAGCACCGCCAAAGTCAGGCTCATCGTCACGGATGCCGTCTTCAGCATGGACGGCGACCTGGCGCCGCTGCCCGCGCTGCTGGCCCTCGCTGAAGAATTCGACGCCTGGCTGGTCGTCGATGACGCGCATGGCTTTGGCGTGCTGGGCGCGCATGGCCGCGGCTCGCTGGAGCACTTCGGCTTGAACAGCGAAAGGCTGATCCTCGTCGGCACGCTCGGCAAGGCCGCGGGCCTGGCCGGCGCCTTTGTGGCGGCCCACGCCACCATCGTCGACTACCTGCTGCAGGCCGCCCGCAACTTCATCTTCTCGACCGCCTCGCCGCCGGCCATCGAGCATGCGCTGCTGACCAGCTTTGCGCTCATCGAAGGCCCGCTGGGCGCCGCCCGCCGTGCCCAGCTCGTCGCGCTGCAGTCCCGGCTGCGGGAGGGCCTGCTGGCGCTGATCGACCACCACCCGCGCCTGGGCTGGTCGCTGATCGACTCGGCCACGCCCATCCAGCCCCTGATCGTCGGCGGCAATGCCGAGGTCATGGCCCTGGCCGCCGCGCTGGAGGGCGCCGGCCTGCGCGTGCCCGGCATCCGCCCGCCTACCGTCGCGGCTGGCACAGCGCGGCTGCGCATCACGCTGTGCGGCACGCACACCGCGGCCGATGTCGACGCGCTGCTGACTGCTCTCGAGCGCGCGGCGGCCGCCCAGGAGCGGGCTGCATGAGCCGCGGTTTCTTTGTCACCGGCACCGACACCGAGATCGGCAAGACCTTTGTCACCGCCGCCCTGACCCGCGCGCTGATCGCCCGCGGCCTGCGCGTGGCGGCCATCAAGTCGCTGGCGGCCGGCCAGGACTTCGTCGAGGGCCGCTGGGTCAACGAGGACGTGGCCACGCTGCAGGCGGCGCAGAACGTCAACCTCAGCGACGGCGAAGTCGGCCCGCTGCAACTCCGCGAGCCCTGCGCGCCCCATATCGCCGCGCGCCTGGAAGGCAAGTCCATCGAGCGGGAGCCGCTGCTGGCCGCCATTCGCAGGACGGCGGCCAAGGGCGACATTGCCCTGGTCGAAGGCGTGGGCGGTTTCCGCGTGCCGCTGGCCGGCAGCTGGGACACCGCCGACCTGGCCGTGGACCTCGGCCTGCCCGTCATCCTGGTCGTCGGCCTGCGCCTGGGCTGCATCAACCACGCCCTGCTGACGGCCGAGGCCATCCGCGCCCGCGGCCTGCGCCTGACGGCCTGGGTGGCCAACACCGTCGACCCCCACCAGACCCATGTCGCCGACAATCTGGCCTCTTTGCAGGCCGGCCTGAAGGCGCCCTGCATCGGGCATCTGCCCCGACTTTCCGACCCGCTGGCCGCGCCAGCCTGTCTCGACATCTCAGCCCTGCTGCTCGACCACGCATGAACCAGATCCAGACCCTCACCCCCACGACCGACGCTGACCGCCGCCAGGCCACGCCCTGGACGGTCAAGGACGTCGTGGCCCTGTTCGACCTGCCCTTCAACGACCTGCTGTTCCGCGCTCAGCAAGTGCACCGCGAGCACTTCGACGCCAACGCGGTCCAGCTGTCCACGCTGCTGTCCATCAAGACCGGCGGCTGTGAGGAGGACTGCGCCTACTGCCCGCAGTCGGCCCACTTCGACACCGGCCTGAAGGCCGAGAAGCTGATCCCCCTCGAGGAAGTCATGGAAGCCGCCCGCGCCGCCAAGCTCAACGGCGCCACGCGCTTCTGCATGGGTGCCGCCTGGCGCTCGCCCAAGCCGCGTCACCTGGAAGCCATCGGCGAGATGATTTCCGAGGTCAAGGCCCTGGGCCTGGAGACCTGCCTGACGGCCGGCATGCTGGAAGACGGCCAGGCCGAGCAGCTCGCCGCCGCGGGCCTGGACTACTACAACCACAACCTCGACACCGCGCCCGAGTTCTACGGCCAGATCATCACGACGCGCACGTATCAAGACCGCCTGGACACGCTGGAGCGCGTGCGCCAGCAAGGCCTGAAGGTCTGCAGCGGCGGTATCGTCGGCATGGGCGAGACGCGCCGCCAGCGCGCCGGCCTCATCGTGCAATTGGCCAACCTCGATCCCTATCCCGAGAGCGTGCCCATCAACAACCTGGTGCAGGTCGAAGGCACGCCGCTGGCCGGCACCGCGCCGCTGGACCCGCTGGAGTTCATCCGCACGATTGCGGTGGCCCGCATCACCATGCCGCGCGCCATGGTGCGCCTGTCGGCCGGCCGCGAGGAGATGCCCGAGACCATGCAGGCCCTGTGCTTCCTCGCCGGCGCCAACTCCATGTTCTACGGCGACAAGCTGCTGACGACGAGCAACCCTCAGGCCGAGAAGGACCGCGCGTTGCTGGAGCGCCTGGGCATGCGCTGCTCGACCGAGGCCGAACTGACGCCGTCGGACGCTGCCGCCAAGGTGCAGGTCTGCACGCACTGACGCGCCGGGGCCGCCCATGCATGAAGAACAGCTTCCTCGCAGCGATGCCTCGGGCGACGCGGGCAAATCGTTCTTCGTCGCCTTTTTGGTGGGTGGCATCGCCTGCATCGTTGCGCTTCTGAACTGGTTGGCACCTTCGCGGGTGCCGCATGACGTGAAGCCCGAGACCGGTGCATTGAAAGCCCGCTACCTTGTCATCGCCAACGCGCTCTTTGCGCAGGTGGGCGAGAGCGCCCAAGTTGCGGACTGCCACTACTACCCAAAGTTCAAGCAGCTCATCTGCCCTCTACCTGCCAACGCCGTGGCGCCGTTGGCGCATGTGATGGCGGCGGATGGCTGGCGGTTCAAGGACGGCGATGCCTCTCGCGCCGCAAGAGCGGGCGTCCCCCTTGCCGAGGGCCTCGCCGATGGCCAGGACGATGTCTGGTTGCGTTGCTCGGGCGACGTTAAACCTTGCGAGTTCCGGCTGAGCTACAACATTTGATCAAGTTGCCTGGAGACCAAGAAGAATGCTCAGAAAGATCCCGATCGCCAACCGTGACGAGATCGCCTGCCGAGTGGCGGCATCGGCCCGCCGCATGGACGCGGCCCTGCTGGAGCGCCTGGGCATGCGCTGCTCGACCGAGGCCGAGCTGACGCCGTCGGACGCGGCGGCCAAGGTGCAGGTCTGCACGCACTGATCCCTGCGACACCCGCGCGCTGACGGCCCATCGACCTGCAGCGCGCCCCGATCCTGAATCCACGAGAAGACGGCTGAGGAGATAAAGAAGATGTTCAAGAAGATCCTGATCGCCAACCGTGGTGCTCGCGCCGCAGGCGCGGTCGCGCCAGCGACAGATTGCATGGTGAACGGCGAAGCCGGGCACGCAGGCGAGTTCACCCCGGGAGCCCGCCATGTTTAAGAAGATCCTCATTGCCAACCGGGGTGAAATCGCATGCCGAGTGGCAGCGACTGCCCAGCGCCTCGGCATCGAGACGGTTGCCGTCTATTCCGACGCCGACCGCGACGCGCAACACGTGGCCGCCTGCGACGAGGCCGTGCACATCGGTGGGTCCGCGCCGCGCGACTCCTATCTGCAATGGGAGCGCATCCTTGACGCAGCCAAGCGAACCGGCGCGCAAGCTGTCCACCCCGGCTATGGCTTCCTGTCCGAGAACGAAGCCTTTGCCCAGGCCTGCGCCGATGCCGGCGTCGTCTTCATCGGCCCGCCGCCGAGCGCCATCCTGGCCATGGGCCTGAAGGCCGAGTCCAAGCGACTGATGGAAGCGGCCCAGGTGCCGCTGGTGCCGGGCTATCACGGCGCGGATCAGGACCCGACCCTGCTGAAAAAGGAAGCCGACCGCATCGGCTATCCCGTGCTGATCAAGGCCAGCGCCGGCGGTGGCGGCAAGGGCATGCGCGCGGTCTACAACGCCGGCGAGTTCGACGCGGCTCTGGCCTCGTGCAAGCGCGAGGCCACCAACAGCTTCGGCGACGACGCGGTGCTGATCGAGCGCTATGTGCAGAAACCCCGCCATATCGAGATCCAGGTCTTCGGCGATTCGCACGGCGACTGCGTCTACCTGTTCGAGCGCGACTGCTCGGTGCAGCGCCGCCACCAGAAGGTGCTGGAAGAGGCGCCTGCCCCGGGCATGACGCCCGAGCGCCGCGCCCAGATGGGCGAGGCCGCCGTGGCTGCGGCCAAGGCCGTCGGCTATGTCGGCGCCGGCACGGTGGAGTTCATCGCCGAGCAGGACGGCCGCTTCTACTTCATGGAAATGAACACGCGGCTGCAGGTCGAGCATCCGGTCACCGAGGCCATCACCGGCCAGGATCTGGTGGAGTGGCAGTTGCGCGTCGCCGCCGGCGAACCGCTGCCGCTCAAGCAATCGGAACTGCGCATGCACGGCCACGCCATCGAGGCCCGCATCTGCGCCGAGAACCCGGATGGCGGCTTCCTGCCTGCCACCGGCTCTCTGGACGTGGCGCGCTGGCCCGGCCATGTCGCCTTCCAGCGCGGCAATGTGCGCATCGACGCCGGCGTGCGCGAGGGCGATGCCATCAGCCCCTATTACGACTCGATGATCGCCAAGCTCATCGTCTGGGGCGAGGACCGCGCACAAGCGCTGGCTCGCCTGGACACCGCGCTGCGCGACACCCACATCGTCGGCCTGCACACCAATGTCGCCTTCCTGCGCCGCTGCGCAGCCACAGCCTCGTTCGCGGGCGCCGACCTCGACACCGGCCTGATCGAGCGCGAGAAGGCCGTGCTGTTCGACCAGCCGGGCCTGCCGCTGCGCGTCAGCGCCGCGGCCGTCGTCGCCCACACGCTGGCCGTGGAAGGCGCGACGCAGGGGACGGACCCGTGGAGCGCCCGCGACGGCTTCCGCCTGTTCGGCTCGGCCACGCGCCGCTTCGACCTGGAAGCCGGCGGCACGCATCACGAGGTGCTGCTGTCCCGCCATCACCGCGGCGGCATGACGCTGACGGTCGAAGGCGAGGCCATCGAGTTCGCCGTGCACAGCAGCGATGCCGAGACGCACGAGCTCTTCCTCGGCACCGATCGCATCCGCGTGAAGACCTATGCCCAGGGCGAGCGCGTCGCCGTCTTCGGCGCCGACGGCTCGGCCGTGCTGACCGAGGTCGACGTCATCGCCCATGCCGGCGACGGCCCGGCCGAGGGTGGCCGCCTGACCGCCCCCATGCCTGGCAAGCTGGTGGCCTTCCTCGCGAAGGCCGGCGACACCGTCACCAAGGGCCAGCCCCTGGCCGTCATGGAGGCGATGAAGATGGAGCACACCATCTCCTCGCCGCGCGACGGCAAGGTGGCCGAGCTGCTGTTCGCTGTCGGCGACCAGGTCGGCGATGGCGCCGAGTTGCTGAAACTGGAGGCCTGACCATGGCCCTGCCCTCGCACGTCAAGATCCTCGACGTCGGCCCGCGCGACGGGTTGCAGAACGAGAAGGAAAACGTCGCCACCGAGCACAAGGCGACGCTGGTCGCCATGCTGCAGGACGCCGGGCTGAAGGAGATCGAGGTCACCAGCTTCGTCAGCCCGAAATGGGTGCCGCAGATGGGCGACAACACCGCCGTCATGGCCGCCATCGAGCGCCGCGCCGGCGTGCGCTACTCGGTCCTCGTGCCCAACACCAAGGGCCTGGAGCCGGCGCTGGCAACGAAGCCCGACGAGATCCTGGTCTTCACGGCGGCCAGCGAAGCCTTCACGCAGAAGAACATCAACTGCTCCATCGCCGAGAGCCTGGAGCGCTTCGCCCCCGTCATCGCCGGCGCGCATGCCGCGGGCGTGAAGGTGCGCGCGGCCCTGTCCTGCTCACTGGGCTGCCCGTACGAAGGCGAGATCACGGCCGACCAGGTCGAGGCCGTCGTCAGGCCGCTGCGCGAGCTGGGCGTGGACGCCATCGACATCGCCGACACCATCGGCGTCGGCACGCCGCGCAAGGTGCAGGCCGCCATGGAGCGCGCGCTGAAGCACTTTCCACTGGCCGAGGTCTCGGGCCATTTCCACGACACCTATGGCCAGGCGCTGACCAATATCTACGCGAGCATGGAGCTGGGCGTGCACAGCTTCCACGCCAGCGTGGCCGGCCTGGGCGGCTGCCCTTATGCCAAGGGCGCGACCGGCAATGTGGCGACGGAGGACGTCGTCTTCATGCTCAATGGCCTGGGCATCGCGACCGGCATAGCCCTCGACAAGCTCGTCGATGCCGGCGCCTTCATCTCGAACGTGCTGGGCCGCCCGCCGGTGTCGCGCGTTGCGCGGGCGGTGCTCGCCAAGCGATCCGGTTAAAACTGAAACAGGCTTTCACCCCGATGGCAACGGGCCTGGCGGCCCGTGACCTTCGTTTACACGGGCGCTCCCGTGTCGGTTGTCACATCCCGCCTTACTGAAAACTGACCCGAGCGCGGCCGACCCCGGCTGTAATCCGCCCCGTCACACATAACAAGGACGTTGGGTTGGCCGGGGCGCATTGGAGACAACGATGCGGGCCACTCGCGGTAGGCCATGAACTTTCAGCCGCTGAGTCTGCACAAGACCCGCTTCCATGCGGGCAAGCCCACGCCGTTCGGCATCTTCGATGTCGGCGGACGTCTGCTGCTGGCACGCGGCCATCAGTTCGAGAGCAGCGAGCAGCTCGAGAAGCTGATCGAGCGCGAAGCGACGGTGGACGTGCGCGAGTTCGACGACACGGCACGCAAGATCGCCAACGCGCGGCGCGACCAGTTGCCCGCCTATTGGGACGAGAGCATGGGCGAAGTGGGCCGGCTGCTTCGCGCCAGCCCCAAGGGTGACTTCACCGAATCCCTGGACGAGGCTTCGCGGCCTCTGCTGGCCCTCATCGAACGCGACCCGGATCTCGCCATCCTGCAGGCGGTGCGCACCGAGGCTGTCGATGGCGGCCCGACGGCCTATGCCAGCCGCCATGCCGTGCACACGGCCACGGCGGCCTGCCTGGCGGCCACGCGCCTGGGCTGGTCGACGGCGCAGAAGCAATGCGTGCTGCGCACCGCGCTGACGATGAACATCTCGATGGCCGAGCTGCAGAACAAGCTCGTGACGCAGGTATCGCCGGTCACGACGATGCAGCGCGCCGAGATCCAGTCCCATCCCGAGCGCAGCGTCGCCATGCTGGAGATGGCCGGCGTGACGGACAGCGACTGGCTGGAGGCCGTGCGCCAGCATCACGAGGAGCACGACGGCAGCGGCTACCCGCTGCGGCCGGCCAAGATCAACGAAGTGGCCCAGCTGGTGCACAGCGCCGACTGCTTCACCGCCAAGCTCAGCCCGCGGCTGAAGCGGCCGCCCCTGCTGGCCGACGCGGCGGCACGGCTGCAGTACCAATGCGCCAAGGGCGACGCGCTGACGGCGGCCCTCATCAAGGAGTTCGGCCTCTACCCGCCGGGCTGCACGGTGCGGCTGAAGTCGGGTGAGGTGGGCATGGTGATGAAGCGCGGCGACAGCGCCAGCACGCCGGTCGTCGCCGTGCTGACGGACCGCCAGGGCAATCTGCGCATCGAACCCGCCAAGCGGGACACGGCAAAGCCCGAGTTCGGTATTGCAGCCGTGGTGCCGCTGGCCGGCCTGAAAGTTCGCGTCGGCCTGGAAAAACTCATCCAGGCCGTTCCGGACTAACTCCTCAGTTCCCAGAGCACGTTGACGATGCGCCAACGGCCATCCACCTGGGCCAGGTGCATGTAGTCGATCCAGGCCTCGGCATCGACGCGCACGCTGGCCGTGCGGCCGAAGACGTCGAGGATCTTCACGTCGGCGCGCTTGCCGGCTTCGGGCTTGCCGGCACGCGAGCGCGTGAACTGCACCAGGGTCATCGCGCCCATGTTCTGCAGCTCGCCGCGGCCGTCGGGCAGCCGCTTGACGATGCGCTTGGCCAGCTCGGGATGCAGCGACCGCTCCATGCGCGCGGCATCGCCGCCGTACCAGCCCTCGATGTAGTCGCGGGCACAGGCCTCGATGCCGGCGGCCTCGGGTTCGGGCGCCGCCGTCGCCGCGGTCGATGCGGCAGCCAGGGCCGCGCTGCTCATGAAGATGCGTCGTTGCAAGATGGGCTCCGTTCAGGCTGGAACGGCGCGCAGCATCGCAGCAAGGGCCAGGCGGCGGAAGTGACTTCCGGCTAGGTCAAGCGGTCCAGCGCGTTCTCGAGCTGGCCGCGCTCATGCTCGCCCATGCCGCGGCCGGCGCGGCGCAGGCGCTCGACGAGGCCGGCTTCGACGGGCTTGGCCGCGCTCATCTTCTGCGCCACGCGCAGCAGCACCTGCAGACGCTCGAAGTCGCCATCCATGCTCTCGGCGCTGGCCAGCACACGCTCCAGGCCCGCCATGCCCAGCCGGGGCCGGTCGAGCAGCTGGTTCAGGGCCTCGCGCCTCTCGAAGCCGCCGCCGATGCTGCCGGCGGCACGGGCATAGGCCTCGACCAGTTCGGCCTCATCGCCCTGCAGGCGGCGCGCGACGGCGCCCAGGGCCTCGCGCTTCTCGAAGTCGCCATGGATGCGGGCAGCGGCCTGGATGGCGGCCGCGAGCACGGCCGGCTGGGGCGTGGCCGACACCTGGGTGTCGATGGCCGTGCGCAGCTCGAAGTCGCCATCGATGCGGCCCAGGGCCTGGGTCCAGGCCGCCAGCACGGCCGGACTGTTGATGAGTCTGGGGGCAAGCGCGCCCAAGGCCTCGCGGCGCTCGAAGTCGCCGTCGATGCCGGCCGCGGCGTCCAGCCAGGCCAGCTGCTGGGGCTCGGCCAGCGGCTTGCGGGCGATGGCACTCAGGGCCTCGCGGCGCTCGAAGCCGCCCCGCAGACCGCTGGAGGCCGCGATGAGACGGTCCAGGGCCGCCGCTGGCAGCGGCGCATCCAGCTTGAGCGCCGCCTCGATGCGGCGGCGGCGCTGGAAGTCCTCCCGGGCACGCTCGACATCGGCCAGCACGGCATCCATGCCGCCCTTGGCGAACAGCTTGCGGGCGCGCACCAGCGGGTCGGTCAGGTTCTCGGCCATGCGCTGCACGGCCTGGGCCCACCACTGGCGGCCGGCCGCATCCAGGGCCTGGCTTTCATTGCCGACGCGGTACTCGCGCTCGATGCGGCCCTCGCCCATGGACTTCAGCACCATCTCGCGCAGCAGCCCGCCCTCGCGCTCCTTCACGGTGAGGGTGCCGGTCAGGGTCTGCACCTCGTCCTCGGCGTCGTTGAAGGCGACCTGGCCATCCAGCCTCACCGAGAAGCTGCCGCCGGGGTAGCGGCTGTACATGCGCGTGCCGCCACGCGAGGAGATGGACAGGTTGTCGGTCAGGCCGCCGAGGTCCAGGCGGTCGAGCAGGTTGCGCCCATCGGTGTGGCTGACGACGACGGCCGGCAGGGCCACCAGCGCAATCAGCATGACGCCGGCCAGGCCCCAGCGCAGGCCGCGGCGTTCGCGCGGGCCCTCGCCCTCGGGCCCGAGCAGGCGGCGCACGCGGGCCATCAGCGGTGAACCGGCGCTGGCGGCACCACAGGCCAGGGCCGGGCCGTGGCGGCCACCCTGGGTCTTCAAGGCCTCGGCGCAGCGCAGCAGGCTCTGGGCCAGGGCGAGGCGCTGGCTGGCGCGCTCGGCGGCGGCGGCATCGCAGGCCAGTTCGGCCAGCAGGTCCAGGCGCCGCAGCGCGATGCGGTTCAGGGCCTGCGGCCACAGCAGGGCCTTCATGGCGGCGGCCAGCAGGCGCCAGGCCGGGTCGCCGCGGCGCAGATGGGCCAGCTCATGGCCCAGCACGGCACGGGCCTCGTCGTCGGGCAGGTCCAGGCACCAGGCCGGCAGGCAGAGCACGCGGCCCGGCGCCAGCAGCGGGCTGGCCCAGCCGGCGCGCGCATGGCGCAGAGCCGGCAGCGGCACGGCCATGTCGGCGGCGAGCTGGGCGGCCAGGGCCTGCCAGCGCGCATCCGCCAGCTCGGGCAGGCGCCGCACGGCACGGCGCAGCCAGGCCCATTGCAGGGCCAGGCCTGCCAGCATCGGCAGGGCGCCCGCCAGCCAGACCGCCACGAAGCCGACGGCGAGGTCATGGGCCTCGGGCACCAGCGAGGTCGCGATCGGCAGGGCGCCCAGTTGCGCGCTGGGCAGGGCGACCACGGGTGCCTCGATGAGGAGGGGCTGGACGTCGGCCGGCGCGGCCGCGGCTTCCTGGACGATGGGCGCAGGGCTGGCCCTGTCGGCCGGCAGGACCGCGGGCGCGGACAGCAGCGGCAGGCTGGCGCTGACCAGGCCGCCCAGCAGGGCCAGGCGCCACAGCGTCTCCTGCGTCGCCGTGGACATGCCGGCCAGCCAGCCCACGCGCTCGGCCGCCCACAGGCCGACTATCAACAGGCTGCTGTGCAGCAGATAGCTGCACAGCCAGGTCAGCAGCACATCGGTCATCGCATTCATCGTGCTTCTCCCTTGCGTTGCTTCAGCAGCGCCTGCAGTTCGGCCAGTTCCTTGGCGTCGACGCCGCGCGCATCCAGCAGATGGCTGACGAGGGCGCTGGCGCGGCCGGCGAACAGGCTGTCGACCAGGCTGCCCACCATGGAGCGCTGCACCTCGCTCTCGCTGACCAGCGGCGTGTACAGCAGGGCCCGGCCCTCGCGGCGGCTGGCCAGCAGGCCGCGCTTTTCCAGCCGGGTCAGCAGCGTCGCCACCGTCGTGTGAGCCAGGTCGCGCTCGCCGCGCAGGCCCTCGGCGACTTCGGCCGTGCTGGCCTCGCCCCGCGCCCACAGCACCCGCATCAGGCCGAGCTGCAACTCGCTCAGCGACACGTCCCCACCACTACCGGTGTCCTCGTCCATGACGATCTTCTACAGTTGTCGTACTACAAATGTAGAAGATTCTTTCGGCCGTCGGCAAGTGCCTTTTGGCAGGGGTCAGGGCGGGTTCCTGAGCCGCTGGCTGAACCACCACAGAGGGCCGTCGGGTCGACGCAGCCAGCCGGGTGGGGTGGGTTTGGCGAAACCAAGGGTTTTCATCGCGGTCTCGCTGGAGCTGGGGTGGGGTTCAATGCTCGCATCCGGACTGCCACGCCGCCACACCATGAAGCTGCTTGCCGCCTGCGCCCTCGCCCTGCTCGCCGCCCTGTCCGCCCACGCCCAGGAGGCGCCCGCCGCCTACGACGCCGCCAAGGCCCAGGCCTGGGGGGCCAATGACCAGGGCCTGCGCTCCTATGTCTTCGTGCTGCTGAAGACCGGGCCGAAGAAGATGCCCGACGGCCCCGAGCGCGACGCGATGTTCAAGGGCCATTTCGCCAACATGGAGCGCCTGGCCAAGGAGGGGCTGCTCGTCTACGCGGGCCCGCTGGACGGCCAGAACGGCCTGCGCGGCCTCTTCATCTTCGCCACCAAGGACCTGGAGGTGGCCCGCAAGGCCGTCGAGACCGACCCCGTCATCGTCAATGGCGAGATGGTGGCCGACGTGCACCGCCATTTCGGCTCGGCGGCCCTGCTGTCGGTCAATGAGTGGCATCCCAAGCTGATCAAGCCCAAGCCCTAGCCTCGGGAAGGTCCCAGCCCCACAGCGCGGGGGCCCGCCCCGGATCGCGGCTGCCGAGCCGCTAAGCTGCCGCCCGTATTCAAGGGAGGCTTCCAACATGATCCTGGGCATCGACCTGGGCACCACGCACAGCGCGGCCGCCGTTTTTCGCGATGGCGCGCCGGTGCTGATCCCCAACGCCCACGGGGACTTCCTGACGCCTTCGGCCGTCAGCCTGGACGAGGAGGGCCACACGCTGGTGGGCCTGGCCGCGCGCGAGCGCGCCGGCCTGCATGCCCAGTCCACGGCCCTGGCCTTCAAGCGCTGGATGGGCAGCGACAAGCGCATCCAGCTTCGCACCGGCAGGCACGAGAAGTCGCTGCGCGCCGAAGAGCTGTCGGCCCTCGTGCTGCAGTCGCTGAAGGCCGATGCCGAAGCCTTCCTGGGCGAGCCGGTCACCGAGGCCGTCATCACCGTGCCGGCCTATTTCAACGAGGCCCAGCGCCGCGCCACGCGCACGGCGGGCGAACTCGCCGGCCTCAAGGTCGAACGCCTGCTGAACGAGCCCACGGCGGCCGGCCTGGCCTACGGCCTGCAGCAGCGCCCCGAGCACAGCAGCTTCCTGATCTTCGACCTCGGCGGCGGCACCTTCGATGTGTCGGTGCTGGAGTACTTCGAGGGCGTCGTCGAGGTGCGCGCCAGTGCCGGCGACACGCGCCTGGGCGGCGAGGACTTCAGCCGCGCGATCGCCCAGCTCTTCGCCCGGCAGGCCGAAGGGCTGAGCAGCGCCGAGCGCCAGGCCTGGCTGGAAAGCGAGACCTGGTGGCGGCTTGCCGAGCAGGCCAAGCGCGACCTGGGCGAGAGCGACAGTGCCGAGATGCGCACCCTCTGGCGCGACCGCCCCCTCGCCGCCACGCTGAGCCGCGCCGACTTCGAGGCCGGCTCCCAGGAGCTGCTGCAACGCCTGCGCCGCCCCATCGAGCGCGCCCTGGCCGATGCCCAGCTCGACCCAAGAAGCCTGGCAGAGGTCGTGCTGGTGGGCGGGGCCACGCGCATGCCCATGGTGCGCCAGCTCGTCACCCGCCTGTTCCAGCGCCTGCCGCTGCGCAACCTCGACCCCGACCTCGCCATCGCCATGGGCGCCGCCGTGCAGGCCGGCCTGAAGGCGCGCGACGCGGCCCTGGACGATGTCGTGCTGACCGACGTCATGCCCTACTCGCTGGGCATCATCGCGGCCACGGCCATCGGCGGCCGCATGGTCAACGACCGCTTCTCGCCCATCATCGAACGCAACACGCCGGTGCCGGTCTCGCGCGTGGAGCAGTACCGCACGCTGGGCGACCAGCAAAAGCACATCCTGATTGACGTGCGCCAGGGCGAGTCGCCGGTGGGATCCGAGAACCTGTCCCTGGGCAAGCTCGAGATCGCCGTCGCGCCCGCGCCCGCCGGCGAGGCCGGCGTGGACGTGCGCTTCACCTACGACGCCAACGGCCTGCTCGAGGTCGAGGCCCACGACTTCCCCGGCGGCAAGCGCCACGAGCTCATCATCGAGAGCCAGGGCGCGCGCCTGAGCCCGGCGGAGATCGCCACGACCCGCGAGCGCCTGCAGGCCTTAAAGCGCCATCCCCGCGACGAGCAGGACAACCGCTACCAGATCGAGCGCGCCAAGCGCCTGTTCGAGGACCGCCTCGGCAACGACCGCGTCATGCTGCAGGACTGGCTGGCCCAGTTCGAACTCGTGCTGCAGACCCAGGACCCGCGCGCCATCCGCGCGGCCCGGCAGCAGTTCAAGGAAGCGCTGGACAGCATCGACACCAGCTTCCGGTTCTGAGCCATGTGGGAGCAGGACTGGGCCCTGCTGGGCATCGCGCCGACAACCGATCTCGCCGCGATCAAGAAGGCCTATGCGCTGAAGCTGCGCGTGACGCGGCCGGATGACGATGCCGAGGCCTACCAGGCCCTGCGCGCCGCCTACGAGCGCGCGCAACAGTGGGCTCGCTGGCAGGCACTGGAGCCGCAGCAGGCCGGCGGGATCGAAATGCCGGCGGCGCCTGCCCCTGTCACCGCCCCCGAGCCGTCACCCGCCGCCGAAGCCGCGCCCCAGCCTGAAGCAGCCGCCCAGGCCGAAGAGCCTGCGCCGCCCGATGTCGAGCCCGAGGACCTGGTGGCCGAGGCGGACGCCCTGTGGCGCGATCATGGCATTGAGGCCCTGCATGCGGCCTGGCCGGACCTGAGCCGGCGCCTGGACGACATCCCGCTGGCGCGCCGCGCCGAGTTCTCGGCGGCGCTGGCGCATTGGGTGCTGAACCAGCCCGGGCTGCCCGATGAGCTGGTGTCGGCCCTGAACCAGCAGTTCGGCTGGCTCGACGACTTCCGCGCGGAGCGGCAGATCGGGCCGGAGCTGGTGCAGGCCCTGCACCACGCCCTCGACGGGCGCCTGCTCGGCCAGGTCGCCGGGCCGGAACTGCGCGGCCATGCCGCGCCGCTGCTGCATCTCTACCAGGTGCTGGACCGCTGGTGGGGCGCGGCCGCCCCGCTGCTGGCCGCCCTCATCGGCCCCGGGCTGCAGCGGCTGTACCGCGGCCTCGACGAGGGCAGCCTGCGCCGGCTCGGCCTGCGCCAGCGCGAGCAGCAGGCCCTGACGACGGCACTGGACATCTCCGCCGTGCTGCGCCTCGGGCTGTGCCTGCCGCCGCTGGCCCTGCTGGCCTGGATGCATCACGGCCAGGCCGAGAAACTGGGCTGGCCGGCCCTGGCCTGGCTGGTCTGCGGCCTGTGCGGCATGGGCTTCGCGTGGGGCGCCGCCGCCGCGCTGCGGCAGGGCCTGCTGCCCCAGCGCCTGGCGGGCCGCTACCACGCCGGGCTGCAGCGGCTGCGCCAGCGCCCCTGGGCGCCCTGGCTCGGGCTGGCCCTGCTGGCTGCCGCCGCCTGGCTGGCCTGGGCGCGCTATGGCGGCCATCACGCCTTGAGCAACGCCGAGAGCGTGCCCCTCACGCAAGCCATCGAGGGCGTGCAATCCATGCGGCTCATCGGGACGGACACGCTGCGCACCGGTTACTGGCTGGACCTGCTGGGCCCGCTGGCTCTCGGGCTGGCGGGCCTGGTCATCGCCTGGCCGCTGGCGGCCCTCAGTGGCCAGGTGCTGGCGGGGCAGGTGTTGCTGCTGACCTATCTGGTCCAGGTGGCCCTCGAAGGCGCCGACAACGGCCCCCTGCGCGGCCTGACCGGCCCTGACCTGCTGGACCTGGTGCAGGGCAATACGCCCGTCATCACGACCTGGTTCGGCTGCTGGGCCTGGCTCGTGCTGGGCGGCCTCGTCCACGAACAGCGTATCGCGGGAGTCGGCTGGCTGGGCTGGCTGCTGCGGCCGGCCACCAATGTGCTGGGCCTGGGCGAGCGCTGGGGCCTGCATCTGGCCGTCACGCCGGCCTTCGCGATGTGCGGCGTCGTCCTGCTGCTGAACCCCGAGATGCGACTGGCCACGGCGCTGTTCGCCTGGGCCATGCTCATCCTGCTGATCGGCCATCTGCAGGCGGCGCTGGAGAGCCGCGGCCTGCGCTGGCTGGCCCGCCTCGCCGGCAACGGCTGACGCCATGTGGGAACAGGACTGGACCCTGCTGGGCATCGCGCCGACGACCGAGCTGGCGGCGATCAAGAAGGCCTATGCGCTGAAGCTGCGCGTCACGCGGCCCGACGACGATGCCGCGGCCTACCAGGCGCTGCGCGCTGCCTACGAGAGAGCGCAGCAGTGGGTGAAATGGCGGCTCGAAGCGCCGCCGGCCGAAGCCCAGGATCTGCCCGCCCTCGCCGTCGAGCCCGCGCCCGCACCTGCTGCCGTCCCGGCGCAAGCGTCCGACGACGCCGCGCCCGCCGACCCGCAGGCCTGGGTCGATGAACTGCATGCACGCTGGCAGCAGCAGGGCGATGCCGCGGCGTTGGCCCACTGGCCGCGGATCCGGGCCTTGCTGGAAGACCAGCCGCTGTCGCAGCGCGGCGCCAGCTCCATCCGCTTCGCGCAATGGGTGCTGCAGCATCACACCCTGCCGGACGCGCTGGTGACCGAGCTGCTCACCTACTTCGGCTGGCTGGGCGACTTCCGCGTCGAACGGCAGCTGGGGTCCGCGCTGGCCCAGGCCCTGCAGCTGACCCTGCACGAACGCCTGGTGATCGCCAGGCCGCCCTCACCGGAAGAAGTGGACCGGGCGGAACCCCTGCTGCAGTTCAAGCGGCTGCGCCAGCAAGGACGCGGCAGCTTGGCCCTGCTGCTCGGCCTGGCCCTGCAGCCCCGGCTGTCAGCCCTGCTGGCCAGCTTCGGCCCCCGCACGCTGGGCCAGCTCGGCCTGGACCTCTACGACCGACGTCAGTTCGACCAGCTGACCACCGTGGCCTGGCTGGTCCGCGCGGCAGCTTTCCTGGCCGTCATTGGAGTCGTCTTCGGCTTGCGCTCGCCCCATCTGCCCGAGCCCGGCGCACTGGCCTTCTTCTGGGGGCTGGGCGCTGTCGTGTGGCTGGGCGCGGCCTTCTGCCTGAGCCTGTTCATGAACTACGGCTTCAGCATGCTGGGCCAGGGGCAGGCACCGCTGGCCGGGCCGCTGGCCCGCTGGCGCCGGCGTCGCAGCCAGCCTGTCGCCGGCCTGGTCCTCCTCGCCGTGGCCGCCCTGCTGGGCATGGCCGGCGATCGCCTCGAAGAGGCCACGACAGGGCTCACCACGTCACCCCACCTGCAGGCCCTGCTCGTCTGGGCGGCGTCGATGGCGCCCTGGCTGCTGGGTCTGGTCGCGGCGCTGCTCGCCTGGCCCCTGAAGCCCGTCGCGGGCACCCTCTGCATGGGGCTGGTGCTGCCCTTCTTCATCGGCGCGGTGTACACGGGCCTGGCGCCCGGCTCAACCTGCCTGGCCGCCAGCCTGCTCTATGTGCTGGTGGGCGCGGCGCTCTTCGAGGGCCGGCTGGCGGCCGGCGACGTCATCACGTCGAGCTTCAGGCCCGTGATCAACACGCTGACCATCGGCGTGCGCTGGGGCTGGCGCTTCGGCCTGCTGCCCGGCCTGCTGGCGCTGGCCTGCGTCTGCGGGCGCAGCGATGCGGTAGCCTGGGCCTTCGCGCTGCCGATCTGGATCGCGGCCACGCTGGTGCTGGGCTTTGGCCAGCAGCGGCTCGAGGCCTGGGCCCTGGCCCGCCTCAGCCGCGCTTGAGCACCTTGGGCACGGCGTTCGGCCTCAGCCGGTAGGCGTCCGGCATGCCCGAGCCCAGCAGCGGGCGCAGATAGAGGCGGAAGGCGTCGGTGACGTCGGTGCCGGCCTCGTTGATGAACTCGTCTTCCATGGTGCGCGTCTTGCCGGCCACGTCGGTGAGCGGGATCAGTTCGTAGTTCACCGAGTAATAGCCCACGCGCTTGATGGCGACCGAGCCGTCGCGGTCGCCGTGGAAGGCGTATTGCACGGCCTTCTCGCCGACCTCCCTGGCCTCGCGCTGGTCCACATCGCTCACGCAGCCGAGGAAGCTGCGCTGCAGATAGCCGAAGGTGTCGCCGCGCACGCGCTTGATGCCGAGCTTGGACTTGATCTCCTCGCACAGCAGGTCGGCCAGGGCGCCGGTGCCGCTGAGCTGCACATTGCCATGGGCGTCGCGCTCCAGCTCGCCCGCCAGCTTGGACAGCATGGGCGTGCCGGAGGCGTCGTGGATGCCTTCGCTGACGGCGATGACGCAGCGGCCGAAACGCTCGTAAGTGGCCTTCACGTCGCGCAGGAACTGCTCGGTGTCGAAGCTGCGCTCGGGCAGGTAGATGAGGTGGGGGCCGTCGTCATCGAACTTCTTGCCCAGGGCCGCGGCAGCCGTCAGGAAGCCGGCATGGCGGCCCATGACGACGCCGACATAGACGCCCGGCAGGGCGGCGTTGTCGAGGTTGGCGCCGGCAAAGGCCTGGGCCACGAAGCGCGCCGCCGAAGCAAAGCCGGGCGTGTGGTCGTTGCCGACCAGGTCGTTGTCGATGGTCTTGGGAATGTGGACGCAGCGCAGCGGATAGCCGGCCGCCTGGGCCTCCTCCGACACGATGCGCACGGTGTCGGAAGAGTCGTTGCCACCGATGTAGAAGAAGTGCGTGATCTCGTGCGCCTGCAGCACCGTGAAGATCTCGCGGCAGTAGGCCGCATCGGGCTTGTCGCGCGTCGAGCCCAGGGCCGAGGCGGGCGTGCCGGCGACCAGCTCGAGGTTGTGGCTGGTTTCCTGCAGCAGGTCGACGAAATCCTCGTTGACGATGCCGCGCACGCCATGCCGCGCGCCGTAGACGGCCGCCACGCCGGCCTGGCGTCGCGCCTCCAGCACGACGCCGACGAGGCTCTGGTTGATGACGGCGGTGGGGCCGCCACCTTGGGCGACGAGGATCTTCTTCGCGAGACTCATGAGCGCTCCTGGGCTGTCGACGAGGACGGCGCAGTTTAGGGGCGCGGGAGTTTCATCGCGGTTTCAAGCGCGCAGCGCGGCCACCTCGGCGCGATGCCTTTCGCCCCAGTCGCGCAGGCTCAGCAGCACGGGCTTGAGACTCTCGCCGAAGGGCGTGAGGCGGTACTCGACGCGCGGCGGCACCTCGGCGTAGACGGTGCGCTCGACGATGCCGTCGGCCTCGAGCTCGCGCAGCTGCATCGTCAGCACACGCTGGGTGATGCTGCCGAGCTCGCGCTGCAGTTCGTTGAAGCGGCGCATGCCGTGCAGCAGGTGGAAGAGGATGACGGCCTTCCAGCGGCCGCCGATGACCTCCAGCGTGGTCGACACGGTGCAGGCGCGCCAGGCCGGCGCGGCGTCTTCGAGCGAGGCGTCCAAGGTGTCCTCCGTGATACCGAGGCAGAAGATTGTGCGTACTTCACAGCGACGGCGCCGCGTGGGAGGCTGACGGCCTTTCTTGAGGAGTGCCCAATGAGTTCCGAACTGCCGACGATGCGCGCCATCCGCTATGAGCGCACCGGCCCTGCCCGCGAGGTGCTGCGCCTGGAGGCCGTGCCCCTGCCCGAACCCGGCCCCAGCGAGGTGCGCGTGCGCGTCCATGCCTCGGGCGTCAATCCGTCGGACGTGAAGAGCCGGCGCGCCCCGCAGATGCGCCACCCGCAGGTGACACCGCACAGCGATGGCGCCGGCGTCATCGAGGCCGTGGGCGCAGGCGTGCCGGCCGGCCGCGTGGGCGAGCGCGTGTGGCTGTTCAACGGGCAATGGAAGCGCCCCTTCGGCACGGCCGCCGAATACGTCGTGCTGCCGGACCGGCTGGCCGTCCCCCTGCCCGAGGGCGTGGGCTTCGAGATCGCCGCCTGCCTGGGCATCCCGGCGCTGACGGCCTGGGAGGCCGTGCATGGCGAGGACGCCGTGGACGGCGAGACCCTGCTGATCCAGGGCGGCGCCGGCGCGGTGGGCCATCTGGCCGTGCAATTCGCGGCGCGGGCCGGCAAGCGCGTCATCGCCAGCGTCAGCTCGGCCGACAAGGCCGCGCTGGCCCTGGCAGCGGGGGCTGAGGCCGCCATCGACTACCGCGGCGAGGACGTCGCAGACCGGATCGCCGAGCTGACGGGCGGGCGCGGCGTGGACCGCGTCATCGAGGTCAATCTCTCGGCCAATGCCGCGCTGTACACGCGCATCGTCCGCCCCGGCGGCCGCATCACGGTCTATGGCTCGGACAACTGGCAGGCCGTGCTGCCGCTGGTGGACTACCTGGTCCACGGCCTGGCGCTGCGCTTTTTCATCGTCTACGAGCTGAACGCGCGGCAACTGGCCGCGGGCATCACAGGTGTGCATGCGGCGCTGGCCGCAGGGCTGGACGTGAAGATCGCCGCGCGCTTTGGCCTGGCCGACACGGCCGCAGCCCACGAGATGGTGGAGGCCGGCCGTCAGGTCGGCAACGTCGTCGTGCTGCCTGGCACCTGAGCGCTCAGCGGCTGGTGTGATTTGCGGGCCGAGCGTCGGGCCGCCCCTAGCCGGCCCGCGTTGGGCGATGTGCTTGCCGGCCAATCCGGCAAGCATCGCCGTCCCCTCGGGGGCTGAGGCCGGACTCAAGAGGCCCAGTGGGCCTCTTGTGCCTGCCGAAGGGCTGCGGCACTGCCGCAGCGCGGTCTGCAAGACCGACCAGACTTGCCCGCGTTCAGCGCGGCAAGCTGGGCGGGGGGCTCATTTCGGCATCCAGGTTTCCAGCTGCTCCGCGGGCATGGGCCGGGCAAACAGCCAGCCCTGGCCTTCATGGCAGCCCAGTCCGATCAGGTACTGGCGCTGCTCCTCGGTCTCGATGCCCTCGGCGATGACGGTCAGGCCCAGGCCGCGGCCCAGGTTGATGACCATCTGCGCGATGGTGGAGCCGGCGGACGAGGCCTGCGCCTCCTGCACGAAGGCGCGGTCGATCTTGAGCCGGTCGACCTGCAGCTGGCGCAGCTGGCTCAGGGACGAGAAGCCGGTGCCGAAGTCGTCGATGGCGACGCTGAAGCCGAGCTGCTTGATGTCGGCCAGCACGCGCAGCACGAGGTCGGCGTCCTCCATGGCCATGGACTCGGTGATCTCGAGCTCGATGTGCTGGCCGTTGACGCCGCAGTCGCCCAGCGAGCGGCGCAGCATGTCGATGAAGCCGGGGTGGCGGAACTGGGCCATGGACACGTTGACGGCCATGCGGAAATCGGCGTGGCCCAAGGCCTGCAGCCTCTTCAGCTGAGCACAGGCGGTGCGCATGACGAACTCGCCGATGGGGATGATGAGTCCGCTCTGCTCGGCCAGCGGGATGAACTGGTCGGGCGGGATGAAGCGGCCGTCCAGCGTCTTCCAGCGCAGCAGGGCTTCGGCACCGATGACGCGGCCAGTCTCGAGGCTGACCTGGGGCTGGTAGACGACGAAGAGCTGGCTTTCCTCGAAGCCGGTGCGCAGGCCCTTGAGCAGCTTGAAGCGCTCGCGGGCGTCGCTGCCCATGGCCGCGGAGAAGTATCGGGATGAGCCGCGCTGCTGCTGCTTGGCGCGCTTGAGCGCGATCTGGGCATCGAGCAGCAGCTCGGACCCGACCGCCGTGGATTCACCCAGGCGCACCAGGCCGGTGGTGGCGGACAGCTGAAGGCGCTCGCCGGCGACGACGAAGGGGTCGGCGAAGACGCCGCTGACGGTCTCGGGGCAGACCTTGGCATGCTCGCCGAGCACGCCGAAGGTGTCGGCACCGACGCGGGCCATGGCCGTGTTCAGGCCCAGCATCTCGCTCATGCGGTGCACGACCGCCTGCAGGACCTGGTCGCCGAAATGGTGGCCGAAGGCGTCGTTGATGTCCGAGAAATCGTCGATGTCGATCAGCGCGAGCGTGACACCGGATGGGTCCTTCAGGTTCTTGTCGAGCAGCTCGACGAAGCGGTTGCGGTTGGGCAGGCGCAGCAGCGGGTCGTTGTAGGCCTGGTCCAGCAGCTGGCTGTACAGCACGACGTTCTCGAAGCCGACGGCAATGTTGGAGCAGAAGGCGCGCAGCAGCTGCTGGTCGAGATCGTCGAGCTCGCGGCCGACGTCGACCAGGGCGGCCATCGCGCGGCCCTGGCCCATGCCGAAGTACAGGACGGTGCCGTCGTCGTAGAGGTTGCGCTCCTCCTGCAGGCAGCGCTCCAGGCGGTCGCGCACGGTGGCGATCTTGACCTGGGCCAGCGGCCGGTCGATCAGGCCGCTGTACTGGCCGGCGGCCGCGACGATGCGGACCTCGTCGCCGGTCTCGCCGCCCACCTGGGCGCAGACCAGGCCCTCCGGCAGGATGCCCAGCAGGGCGCAGAGCTGGGTGACGACGCCTTCGGCGAAGCGGCTCAGGCCGCGCATGCGCGACAGCGACGTGCTGCTGTCGACGATCATCTCCAGGCCGCGGCGGTTGGCCTCCAGCGCGCAGATCTGGCGGTAGGAGCGCACGGCTGCGGTCAGCACCGTGTACAGCCGCGTGCGGGTCAGCTCCGACTTGGTCTTGTAGTCGTTGATGTCATAGGCCTGCACCGTCTCGATCTCGGGCGCATAGCCGGGCTGGCCGGTGCGCAGCACGATGCGCACGGCGTTGAGGCGCAGCTCGTCGCGGATGTGGCGCACCAGCTGCAGGCCGGCGTCCTCGCTCTCCATGACGACGTCCAGCAGCACGACGGCGAGGTCGTCCTCGCTGGCGAGCAGCTGGCGGGCCTGGGCCGCCGAGGAGGCGTGCAGGAAGATGAGGGGCTGGCCTTCGACGGTCAGGCCCTGCATGGCCAGCTCGGTGGCCTTGTGAACGTCGCCGTCGTCGTCGACGATGAGGATGCGCCAGGGCCGGTCGTGCGGGCGGTGATCCGCTTCGGCATGCTCGGGTTCATCGAGCAGCTCGAGCAGGTCGTCGTCTACGGCTGGCGTTTCTTGCATGGGGGGCGAGGGCTCCGGGCGCGGGCGAGGGCCACGTGAGCGGCAGCCTCGTCGATCAAGAGCCGCAAGCGTAGTGCATCCGCGCAGCAGCCGCCACGAAAAGCGCGGGCAAATGTCCCGCTGCTCGCCTTATCGCTTACCGGGTTTGCCCGGACGCGACGGGCTGTTACGAGCTGCGCCCGTCACCCGCGGCGGCAGGCCGGTGTGCTGGGTCAAGAGCTGCCCCTTGCGAGGCGTGGCCGCTTTCATCGGGGCTTTTGCCGCCGGCTTGGCCGTGGTGGAGTTCTTGCGCCGGGCGCTTTCGTAGCTGCCATCCGTGACCGGCTGATAGCTCGGGATCAGGTGGTGCTTGCCGTTGCCGATCAGGTCGGACCGGCCCATGGCCTTGAGGGCCTCGCGCAGCAGCGGCCAGTTGTTGGCGTCGTGGTAGCGCAGGAAGGCCTTGTGCAGGCGGCGGCGGCGCTCGCCACGCACGATGTCCACGCTCTCGCCGCGTGTCTCGTCACGGCTGATGCCCTTCAGCGGGTTCTTGCCGGAGTGGTACATCGCCGTGGCCGTGGCCATCGGGCTCGGGTAGAAGGTCTGGACCTGGTCGGCGCGGAAGCCGTTCTTCTTCAGCCAGACGGCGAGGTTCATCATGTCCTCGTCGCTGGTGCCGGGGTGGGCGGCGATGAAGTAGGGAATCAGGTACTGCTTCTTGCCGGCGGCCGCGCTGGCAGCCTCGAACATTTGCTTGAAGCGGTCGTAGCTGCCGATGCCCGGCTTCATCATCTTGGACAGCGGGCCGTTCTCGGTGTGCTCCGGCGCGATCTTCAGATAGCCGCCCACATGATGCGTCACCAGTTCCTTCACGTACTCGGGCGATTGCACGGCCAGGTCGTAGCGCAGGCCGGAGCCGATGAGGATCTTCTTGACGCCCGGCAGCGCACGCGCGCGGCGGTACATCTTGATCAGCGGGTCGTGGCTGGTGTTCAGGTTCGGGCAGATGCCCGGGTAGACGCAACTGGGCTTGCGGCAGGCAGCCTCGATCTCGGGGCTCTTGCAGCCGATGCGGTACATGTTGGCCGTCGGGCCGCCCAGGTCCGAGACGATGCCGGTGAAGCCCTTGACCTTGTCGCGCATCTCCTCGATCTCGCGGATCACGGAGTCTTCCGAGCGGCTCTGGATGATGCGGCCCTCGTGCTCGGTGATGGAGCAGAAGGTGCAGCCGCCGAAGCAGCCGCGCATGATGTTGACGCTGAAGCGGATCATTTCCCAGGCCGGGATCTTGGTCGCGCCGTCATGGCTGCCGGTGTCGTCCGCGTAGCTGGGGTGCGGCGCGCGGGCGTAAGGCAGGTCGAAGACATGGTCCATCTCCGGCGTCGTCAGCGGGATGGGCGGCGGGTTGATCCAGAGGTCGCGCTCGCCGTGGCGCTGCACCAGGGCGCGGGCATTGCCCGGGTTGGTCTCCAGGTGCAGCACGCGGTTGGCGTGGGCATACAGCACCGGGTCGCTCTTGACCGTCTCGTAGGCGGGCAGGCGCACCACGGTGCGCTCGCGCGGCGGCATCGCGATGCGGCCGGTCTTGTGGATCTTGATCGGCTTGGGCGCGTCCGGCGCGTCGTTGGACGCGCAGGCCTTGTTCTCTTCGATGATCTGGTAGGGGCTGATCAGCTCGTCGATGCGACCCGGGCGGTCCACCTCGGTCGAATCGAGCTCGAACCAGCCCTCGGCCGTCGGGTCGTCGTCGCGGCGCATGAAGGCGGTGCCGCGCACGTCGGTCAGCGCCTCGATGGGCTCGCGGCGCGCCAGCCGGTGGGCGATCTCGATGATGGCGCGCTCGGCGTTGCCGTAGACCAGCAGGTCGGCCTTGCTGTCCACCAGCACGGAGCGGCGCACCTTGTCCTGCCAGTAGTCGTAATGGGCGATGCGGCGCAGCGAGGCCTCGATGCCGCCGATGACGATGGGCACGTCCTTGAAGGCTTCCTGGCAGCGCTGGGTGTAGACCAGGGTCGCGCGGTCGGGGCGCTTGCCGCCCTCGCCGCCCGGCGTGTAGGCGTCGTCGCTGCGGATCTTCCGATCAGCCGTGTAGCGGTTGATCATGGAATCCATGTTGCCGGCCGCGACGCCGAAGAACAGATTGGGCTTGCCCAGGGCCTTGAAGGCGTCGGCGCTGTTCCAGTCCGGCTGGGCAATGATGCCGACGCGAAAGCCCTGGGCCTCCAGCGTGCGGCCGATGACGGCCATGCCGAAGCTGGCATGGTCCACATAGGCATCACCGGTGACGATGATGATGTCGCAGGAATCCCAGCCGAGCTGCTCCATCTCCGCCCGGCTCATGGGCAGGAAGGGGGCGGGACCGAAACGCTTGGCCCAGAAGGGGCGGTAAGCGGTCAGGGCCTTCGGAGCGGTGACGGGCAGTGCGGACATAAGAGGTGGATTGTCGACGGCAGGCCCAGAAAGCACAAAGCCCGCGCGGGGCGCGGGCTCGGGGCACTAGGCCGGGGCGTGAATTACAGCGCGCGGATGTTCGCGGCTTGCAGGCCCTTGGGGCCCTGCTTCACTTCGAATTCGACCTGGGCGCCTTCGGCCAGCGTGCGGAAGCCGCCGTTGTTCTTGATTTCGCTGTGGTGGGCGAACAGGTCCTTGCCGCCGTCAGCGGGCGTGATGAAGCCGAAGCCCTTGCCGTCGTCGAACCACTTGACGATGCCGGATTGCATGGTGCTCATGAGAGTTTCCTTGGTGTTGTTGAATCAAATTCGCCCTCAGCCCGAGCGGCTGCGGCAAAACACAACACACAAGATCAGACAGGACGGGCGCCGGCGGCGATTGCCAGCCGAAGGATGGGATTGTAGGGGCAGGCCAGCTGCCCCTTGACGAGCCGTGTCAGGCAGGCATCAGCATAGGGATGGCGACGGCCGCGTTGCGGGCCCGGGCGCCACCCTGGATGCGGCTTTCCTCGAAGACTTCGCAGGCGCAGTCGCGGCAGGCGCCACAGGCCGTGGCCACGCGCAGGTCGTCCTGCAGGGCCTCGAAATTCGGGCAGCCCGACGACGCCGCAATGGCGATGTCACGGTCGGAGACGCGGTGGCAGACACAAACAATCATGGGTGCGAAGTCTAATGCGAATCGATCTCATTTGCAAAAAGAGCGGTTTTGCCGAAGGGCTTTCGCTCGCGATACTGGCGGCAAATTCACGAATCTGGAGCCCTCCATGAAAGGCGACCCCCAAGTCATCGCCCACCTGAACGCCCAGCTCAAGCTCGAGCTGACCGCCATCAACCAGTACTTCCTGCATGCCCGCATGCTGAAGAACTGGGGCCTGATGAAGATGGCCAAGCATGAGTACGAGGAGTCCATCGAGGAGATGAAGCACGCCGACAAGCTCATCGAGCGCGTGCTGACGCTGGACGGCCTGCCCAATCTGCAGGACCTCGGCAAGCTCTACATCGGCGAGAACGCCGTCGAGACGATGGAATGCGATCTGAAGATCGAGAAGATGGGCTACGCCCACCTGAAGGATGCCGTCGCCTACTGTGAGAGCGTGCGCGACTACGTGTCCCGCGAACTTTTCGTCGCCATCCTGGACGACACCGAGGAGCACATCGACTACCTCGAGACGCAGCTGGAACTGGTCAACACCGTCGGCCAGCAGAACTATCTGCAGTCACAAATGGAGGAATGAAGCCCCTCGCCCGGTCCTGTTTCGGCTGAACGCCGGCAGGCCTGGTCGGCCCCCCCCCGAGGGGACGGCGATGCTTGCGGCATCGAGCCGCAAGCACATCGCCAGACGAGCCGGCTCGGGAACTGGAGTCGGACACAAGCAGTCCCTGCGGACTGCTTGTGCCTACGGAAGGACATTGGCCTCTGGCCAATGGCAGGCCCAGCGCTCGGCCCGAATTACTCTGCTTCACCCGACGGTGTCCATCCGCCGGGCCTGCACGGCCTGGGCTGCCACACCGAACAGGCCGGCGCCCAGGTGGTGCAGGGTGTGCAGGTCGGCGTTGTCCGCCGTGGGCGGGAGCCAGCGCCCCTCCTTGAAGATGCGCTCATCGGCCTGGGCCGACACCACCTCGCCGAAGAAGCAGTCATAGGCCAGCTGGGCGTGCGGCTCCTCGATCAGGCGGCATTCCAGATGCGCCACGCAGCCGCGCAACAGCGGCAGCGCCAATACCGGGCCGGCGTCCGCTTCCAGCCGGTAGCGCTCGAACTTGTCGCCCTCGACCCCGCTCTCGCTGCCCAGCGTGTAGACGATGTCCGCCTGGCTGGCGCCGGGCACGCTGAGCACGAACTGCCCCGAGGCCGTCACCAAGCCGCGCGTGAAGGTGCTCTTGTCGATGACCACCACGATGCGCGGCGGCGTGAACTCAACCGGCATGGACCAGGCCGCGGCCATCAGATTCCGGCGTCCTTCATGGGCGCTGCCCACCAGCACGGTGGGCCCATGGTTGACGAGACGGCTGGCGTGGCGGAGTTCAACGGGTTTCATCATCGTTCGCGTGCGCTGTCGGGCCAGGGTTCGTAGGGCACCCGCTCGCCGCCCGGGCCCAGGCAGTAGCCGCCCGAGGCGCTGGTCCAGACCGGCAGCCAGCTGGGTTCCAGCACCATCGGGGCGCCATCGCGCAAGAAGCGGGTCACCTGCCCTTGCGACGCGCTAAAGCTCAGGCTGATGTCCAGTTGCCGGCTCCGGCCCGCCACTCGCGACCTGACCGCCGCGACGGGGGCATCGATGATCAAGGGCTCGGCGACCGCCTCCCGCAGCGCGACATCGGCCGCGGCCAGTACGGCCTCGGCCTGCCGGACATTGATCTGGTACTTGTGCGGGCCTGCCTTGCAGGTGAAGAGCAGGCCCTCGTATTCGACGCCGCCATGGCGGTCCAGCCTGACGCGATAGGACGGGCAAGTGCCTTCGCAGGTCGAGAGCTTCCATTCGACAAAGTCGCCCGGCTGCAATTCAGCCCCGGCATCCACACGCCCGCCCAGGGCCTCGACGACCTGCAGCTCCTGGCGCGACGGCAGCAGCGCCCCGCTGCAGAACAGGAACATCGCCAGCATCAGGCCGCCGAACAGCAGCAGCAGGGCCGGGAACGTCGGCACCACGAGCAGCGCCGGTGGTTCTTCTTCCGTGGACCTGGCCTTGAAGACGTCCACGGCGCGCCCTCAGAGGAAGCGCTCCAGCAGCTTCTTGGAGTGCTTGTCCAGGGCCCAGCGGTCGGCCACCTGCAGCTGCACGCCGTGGGTGGACGTGATCAGCAGCCGCCCCTCTTCCAGGCGGCGGATGTCTTCCTCGCTCTTCAGCACGAAATCGACCTCGCCGCGGTCGGTCTCGATGCGCCAGGTGCTGGGCGTGGCAAAGGTGTTGACCGAAATCAGGCGCTTGAGCGTCGGGTGGAACTCGCGGGCGGCCAGCTCGGCCTCCAGCAGGCGGCGCGGGCCCTCGGGCAGGGCCGACAGGCGCTCCACCCAGGCGAGCTCATGGCCGTGCGAGCCGACCAGGGACAGGCCCTCGTCGGGCGCCGAGATGGGATGGGCGCGTACCGGCGTAACGGCCACATGGGTGTCGCCGTTCAAATCGGTCAGCAGCAGCCGGCCGTGGGCATCCAGACGCAGGTCGCGAAAGGGCAGCGTGCTCATTCAGGACTCCGTGGCGCTGGCGATCAGGTCGAGCTCGACCGACGCATTCTTGGGCAGCTGCAGCACGCCGACCGAGGTGCGGGTGTGGGCACCGGCCGGGCCCAGCACGCGCCAGATCAGGTCGGAGGCGCCGTCGGCCACTTCGCTCTGCTGGGTGAAGCCGGCCTCGCAGTGCACGAAGACCGTCACCCTCAGCACGGCCTGCAGCCTGTTGAGGCTGCCCAGCTCCTGGCGCAGCAGGGTCAGCGCGCGCAGCGCACAGATGGCGGCGGCCCGCTTGGCGCGTTCCATGCTCACTTCGGCGCCGACGACACCGGTCACGGCGATGTGGTCGCCGATGCGCGGGATCTGGCCGCTGAGGTAGAGGGTGCGGCCATCGCGCACCAGCGAGGTGTAGCGGCCGCCGATCTGCAGGGGCTGACTGGGGTCGAAGCCATGCTCAGCGCAGGCCGCGTCCAGCTCCAGGTCTCGTTCGCTTGTCGTCATGTCAGTCGTCCACTTCAGGCGTTGGCGGTATGGGCGCTGGGGTTGGGGGCGACTTCGTGGTCTTCCAGGTCCTCCTGGTCCACGCGGCGGGCCTGGGCTTCCCAGAGGCGCCAGTAATGGCCCTGCATGGCGATGAGCTCGTCGTGCGGGCCCAGCTCGACGATCTCGCCACGGTCCATGACGACGAGGCGGTCGGCCTTGCGCAGCGTGGACAGGCGGTGGGCGATGGCAATCGTCGTGCGGCCCTTCACCAGGTTGTCCAGGGCGCGCTGGATTTCCTTCTCCGTCTCGGTGTCCACCGCGGACGTGGCCTCGTCCAAGATGAGGATGGCCGGATCGATCAGCAGAGCGCGAGCGATGGAGATGCGCTGGCGCTCGCCGCCCGACAGGCCCTGGCCGCGCTCGCCCACCAGGCTGTCATAGCCATGCGGCAGGCGCAGGATGAACTCGTGGGCATGGGCGGCGCGGGCGGCGGCGACGATCTCGTCGCGGGTCGCGTCCGGCTTGCCATAGGCGATGTTCTCGGCGATGGTGCCGAAGAACAGGAAGGGCTCCTGCAGCACCAGGCCGATGTGGCGGCGGTAGTCGGACACCTTGACGCGGCGCAGGTCCACGCCGTCGACCTTGATGGCGCCCTCGGTCACGTCGTAGAAGCGGCAGATCAGGTTGACCAGCGTGCTCTTGCCCGAGCCGCTGTGGCCCACCAGGCCCACCATCTCGCCGGGACGGATGTCCAGGTTCAGCGAGCGGATCACCGAGCGCGAGCCATAGCGGAAGTTGACGCCCTGCATGGAGATGGCGCCGGTGACGTTCTCGAAGGCCTGGGGGTTGACCGGGTCGGGCACGTTGGAGACGTGGTCGAGGATGTCGAAGATGCGCTTGGCGCCGGCGGCGGCCTTCTGCGTCACCGACACGATGCGGCTCATCGAGTCCAGCCGTGCATAGAAGCGGCCGATATAGGCCAGGAAGGCCGTCAGCACGCCGACCGTGATGCTCTGGTGGGCGATCAGCCAGATGCCGATGCCCCAGACCACCAGCAGGCCCATCTCGGTCAGCAGGGCGACGGTGGGCGTGAACAGGCTCCAGGTCCTGTTCAGGCGGTCATTGACCTGCAGGTTCTTGGCATTGGCCTCCTTGAAGCGCCGCGCCTCGCGCGCCTCCTGGGCGAAGGCCTTGACGACGCGGATACCGGGGATGGTGTCGGCCAGGATGTTGGTGACCTCGCCCCAGACGCGGTCGATCTTCTCGAAGCCGGTGCGCAGCCGGTCGCGCACCAGGTGGATGAGCCAGGCGATGAAGGGCAGCGGCACCAGGGTGGCCAGGGCCAGGCCGGGGTGGATGCTGAACAGGATCACCGAGGTCATGCCCAGCATCAGCACGTCGGTGATGAAGTCCAGCGCATGCAGGCTCAGGAACACGCTGATGCGGTCGGTCTCGGAGCCGATGCGGGCCATCAGGTCGCCGGTGCGCTTGCTGCCGAAATACTCCAGCGACAGGCCGAGCAGATGCTCGAAGGTGGCCGTGCGCAGGTCGGCCGCGATACGTTCTGACACCAAAGACAGCAGATAGGTCTTGGCCCAGCCCAGGCCCCAGGACACCAGGGCCGCGCCGAACAGGCCGCTGAGCAGCCACATGACGAGGCCGGGATCGATAGCCTGGCCGTTCTGGAAGGGGATGAGCACCCGGTCCATCAGCGGCATGGTCAGGTAAGGCGACACCAGGGTGGCCCCGGTGGCCCCCAGCATCAGCGCGAAGCCCAGCAAGAGCTGGCCCTGGTAGGGCCGGGCGAAGCGCCACAGCCGCAGCAGCACCCAGGTGCTGGGCGGCGCGCTGGTCTCGCCGAAGTCGAAGGCCGAATCCTCGCCCTCCTCCTCCTGCTCGCGCACCGCATGGCCCGACACCCGCTCCACCTCGCGGTCGAAGGCGTCGACAAAGCGCACCGCCGTGGGGTTGCAGGCCAGGGTGAAGCGCCAGCGCGCCAGGCGCTGGTGGGAGTCGAACAGCTCCATGAAGGCCAGGCCGCCATGGTCGCTGAGCTTGAGCACCTGGCCCGGCGCCAGCGGAAACTCGCTCCAGGTCCCTTGGCCGGGTTCGAAGGCCAGCAGGCGTGAATTCGTCAGCGCGACAAGCCCTTGGGCGAAGCGGCCCTGGGCGTCCAGGTCAACCTCTTGCGTGGCCACCACGTTCTCGCCAGCCAGAAGCCGCCCCTGCAGGGCAGCCGTTTGTGGATGAGGCGTGGTCACGGGAGGTTGGTCTTGCATGTTGTTGTTCGCTCTTACGGACGCAGCCGATTCTCCTTCATGACTTCGGCGCACAATTCCACGCGCTTGCCGTGCCTACCCCCTACCTCATGAGCAAAAAAGAAGACATCCGCCTGCTGCGCGTCAACTACCTGCGCGGGCCCAATATGTGGACCTACCGGCCGGTGCTGGAAGTCTGGCTGGACCTCGGCGAACTGGAAGACCACCCCAGCCACCTGCTGCCCGGCTTCAACGACCGCCTGACGGCCGCCCTGCCCAATCTCATCGAGCACCACTGCGGCGTCGGCGAGCGTGGCGGCTTCCTGGAGAGGCTGCGCGAGGGCACCTGGTGCGGCCATGTGCTGGAGCACATCGTCATCGAGCTGCTGAACCTGTCCGGCATGCCCACCGGCTTCGGCCAGACGCGCAGCACCAGCCAGCGGGGCGTCTACCGCATGGTGTTCCGGGCGCGCGACGAGCAGGTCGCGCGGGCGGCCCTGGCTGAGGGTCATGCCTTGATCATGGCCATGATCAACGATGTGGCATTCGACGTGCCCGCTGCCGTCGCCCGCGTGCGGGACAAGCTCGACGACTGCTACCTCGGGCCCTCCACCGCGGCCATCGTGGCCGCCGCCACCGACAGGCGCATCCCCCACATCCGCCTGAACGACGGCAATCTCGTCCAGCTCGGCCACGGCCAGCGCCAGCGCCGCATCTGGACGGCCGAGACCGACATGACCAGCGCCATCGCCGAAGGCATCGCCGGCGACAAGGACCTGACCAAGACCCTGCTGAAGGCCGTCGGCGTGCCGGTGCCGGACGGCCAGGAGGTCAAGAGCGCCGCCGCCGCCTGGGAAGCCGCCCAGGACATCGGCCTGCCTGTCGTCATCAAGCCCAGCGACGGCAACCATGGCCGTGGCGTCACGCTGGACATCCAGAACGAGGCCGACTGCGCCGCCGCCTTCAAGCTGGCGGACGAGGAAGGCTCCTCGGTGCTGGTGGAAAGCTATATCCGCGGCAACGAGCACCGCATCCTGGTGGTCGGCGGCCAGGTGGTGGCCGCCGCGCGCGGCGAAGCCGCCTGGATCCACGGCGACGGCACGCACAGCGTCGCCCAGCTGATCGACCTGCAGATCAACACCGACCCGCGCCGCGGCCTGACCGAGGACTTCCCCCTCAACAAGATCATCCTCGGCGAGGACCCCGTCGTGCTGCTGGACCTGCAGCGCCAGGGCGTCACGCCCGAGAGCGTGCCGGCCCAGGGCAAGGGCGTGCTGATCCAGCGCAACGGCAATGTCGCCATCGACTGCACGCCTGAGGTCCACCCCGAGGTGGCGCATGCCGTGTCGCTGGCGGCCCGAACCATCGGCCTGGACATCGCCGGCGTCGACCTCGTCACCGAGGACATCTCCAAGCCGCTCTCCGAGACCGGTGGCGCCATCGTCGAGGTGAACGCCGGCCCGGGCCTGCTGATGCACCTGAAACCCGCCGGCGGCGCGCCCCAGCCCGTGGGCCAGGCCATCATCGACCACCTCTTCGCCGAGGACGAGTCGGGCCGCATCCCCATCGTCGGCGTGGCCGGCTCGCGCGGCGGCCACCAGATCTCCCGCCTGGTCGCCTGGCTGCTGCACCTGAACGGCCGCCATGTCGGCCTGGCCTGCCGCGATGGCCTCTTCCTCGGCACGCGCCGTGTCGAGAAGAAGAACAGCGCCCGCTGGGACGCCGCCCACCGCCTGCTGATGAACCGTGGCGTCAATGCCGTCGTCGTCGAGAACGACCCCGCCTCCATCCTGCGCGATGGGCTTGCCTATGACCGCGCCCTCGTGGGCGTTGTCACCGACATGGACGGCATCGAGGCCCTGGCCGAGTTCGACGTGCAGGACAGCGACCAGCTCTACAAGGTGCTGCGCACCCAGATCGACGTCGTGCTCAGCGACGGCGCCAGCGTGCTGAATGCCGCCCACCCGCGCCTCGTGGACATGGCCGAGCTCAGCGACGGCGAGGTCGTCTTCTATGCCGAAGACGGCGGCCTGGAAGCCGTCCAGCACCACCGCGACCGTGGCGGGCGCGCCGTCTTCCTGCGCGGCGGCGCCGCCGTGCTGGCCCAAGGGCCCGCCGAGACCCCCGGCGCCAACATCGACGCCCTGCTGCGCCGCTTCGGCGCCCAGGCCACCGACGCCTCCACGCTGCTGGCTGCCGTCGCCACCGCCTGGGCCCTGGGCATCTCGCCCGAGCTCATCGCGGCCGGCCTCGACACCTTCGTCCCCGCACTCCACCTCGCATAAACAGAACATGGACGTTTCCCGCACCCGTGCCCTGCGCGGCCCCAATATGTGGAGCCGCCACACGACCATCGAGGCCGTCGTGCACTGCCAGGACGCCGAGCGCTCGCTCGAACGCCTGCCCGGCTTCGAGGCCCGCCTGCGCCAGCTCTTCCCCACCATCGGCGAGCTGCGCACCGACACCTCCCTGGCCCAGGTGCTGGAGCAGGCCACGCTGGCCCTGCAGGCCCAGGCCGGCTGCCCGGTCACCTTCAGCCAGACCCATGTCACGCCGGAGGCCGGCACCTACCAGATCGTCATCGAGTACAGCGAGGAAGACGTCGGCCGCCTGGCCTTCGAGCAGGCGCTCAAGCTCGTGCTGGCCGCGCTGAATGGCGGCGAATTCGACGCCGATGCCGTGCTGGCCCAGCTGCGCGAGCTCGACGAGGACATCCGCCTAGGCCCCTCCACCGGCTCCATCGTCAACGCCGCCCTCGCCCGTGGCGTGCCCTATCGCCGCCTCACGCAAGGCAGCCTGGTGCAGTTCGGCTGGGGTGCCAAGCAGCGCCGCATCTGGGCCGCCGAAGTCGACGCGACCAGCGCCGTCAGCGAATCCATCGCCCAGGACAAGGACCTGTGCAAGCGCCTGCTGCAGGCCGCCGGCGTGCCGGTGCCCATCGGCCGCCCGGTCGAGTCCGTCGATGACGCCTGGGCCGTGGCCGAGGAGATCGGCCTGCCCGTCGTCGTCAAGCCGCAGGACGGCAACCAGGGCAAGGGCGTCACCGTCAACGTGACGACGCGCGAGGGCATCGAGGCCGCCTACAAGGCCGCCGACGAGATCGGCCAGGTCATGGTCGAGAAATTCCTGCCGGGTGGCGACTACCGCCTGCTCGTCATCGGCGACAAGCTCATCGCCGCCGCCCGCCGCGACCCGCCCCACGTCATCGGCGACGGCGTGCACACGGTCAAGCAGCTGGTCGACAAGGTCAACGCCGACCCGCGCCGCGGTGACGGCCACGCGACCTCGCTGACCAAGATCCGCTTCGACGACATCGCCGTCGCGCGCCTGACCCAGCAAGGCCTGGCCCCTGAATCCGTGCCGGACAAGGGCCAGCGCGTCATCCTGCGCAACAACGCCAACCTGTCCACCGGCGGCACCGCCACCGACGTGACGGACGACGTGCACCCCGAAGTCGCTGCCCGCGCCATCGCCGCGGCCCAGGTCGTCGGCCTGCATGTCTGCGGCGTCGACGTCGTCGCCGAGAGCGTGCTGCGCCCGCTGGAGGAGATCCACGGCGGCATCGTCGAGGTGAACGCCGCGCCGGGCCTGCGCATGCACCTGAGCCCGAGCTTCGGCAAGGGCCGCAATGTCGGCGAGGGCATCGTCGGCCATCTGTTCGGCTCGGGCCCCAAGGCCGAGGACGGCCGCATCCCGGTCGTGGCCGTCACCGGCACCAACGGCAAGACGACGGTCACCCGGCTGATCGCCCACATGTTCGCCAGCTGCGGCCTCAAGGTCGGCATGACCAACACCGACGGCGTCTATGTGGACGGTCGCCAGATCGACAGCGGCGACTGCTCCGGCCCCAAGAGCGCCCGCAATGTGCTGATGCACCCCGATGTGGAAGCCGCCGTGCTGGAAACCGCCCGCGGCGGCATCCTGCGCGAGGGCCTGGGCTTCGACCGCTGCCAGGTCGCCGTCGTCACCAACGTCGGCGCGGGCGACCACCTGGGCATGAACTTCCTGCACACGGCGGAAGACCTGGTGCTGGTCAAGCGCGTCATCGTGCAGAACGTGGCCCCCAACGGCTATGCGGTGCTGAACGCCACCGACCCGCTGACGGCCGGCATGGCCGCCGTCTGCCCCGGCCAGGTCATCTACTTCGCCGCCGACCGCCACCACCCGCTGATGGCCACCCACCGCGCCCAGGGCAAGCGCTGCGTCTATGTGGACGGCGACCAGCTTGTCGCCGCCCAGGGCGTGTGGCGCGAAAGCATTCCGCTGCGCGACGTGCCGCTGACGCGAGGCGGCCTGATCGGCTTCCAGGTCGAGAACGCCATGGCCGCCGTCGCCGCGGCCTGGGCCGTGGGCCTGGACTGGGACACCATCCGCCGCGGCGTCGGCAGCTTCGCCAACGACGCCGACAACGCGCCGGGCCGCTTCAACGTGATGGACTATCGCGGTGCGACCGTCATCGCCGACTACGGCCACAACGGCGACGCGATGAAGGCGCTGGTGGGTGCTGTCGCCGCGCTGCCGGCCAACAAGCGCAGCGTCGTCATCAGTGGCGCCGGCGACCGCCGCGACGAGGACATCCGCGTGCAGACCGAGATCCTCGGCGCCGCCTTCGACGAGGTCATCCTCTACGAAGACGCCTGCCAGCGCGGCCGTCAGGCCGGCGAGGTCGTGGCCCTGCTGCGCTCGGGGCTGGAAGGCGCTTCGCGCACCAAGCACATCGAGGAAATCGTCGGCGAGTTCACGGCAATAGACCGCGCCCTGTCCAAGCTGCAGCCGGGCGACCTCTGCCTGGTGCTGGTGGACCAGGTGGAAGCAGCGCTGGCCCACCTGGCCAAGCGCATCGCCGAAGGCTGAGCTCGGACATAAGACGCGCAGTGGGCGTCTTATGCCTAGCGAAGGGCCAAGTCACTGACTTGGCGCGGCCTGCCAGGCTAGCGGTATTTGCCGAGCAGGCGATTCAGTTCGCCCTCGCCGACCAGTCCCTGGATGGCGGCGTTCAGCGCCGCCAGGCCCACCGGGCTGCTCGGCGACAGCGCGCACTGGGCCATCACCTCGGACACGACCAGCGGTGAGTGCAGCGGCAGCTTGAAATGGCCGATGCGCTGCTGGTACTCCAGCACGCGCCGGCCGGTCAAGGCATGGCGGATGCGGCCCAGCTCCAGCTTCTGCAGATTGGCGACCGCGTCGGGCGCGTCATCGCGCATGAAGCCCGAACGCAGCGCATCGGCCATCTCGGGGTAGACGTAGCCGCGCACCGTGCCCACCGGCTGGCCCGCCAGCGCCGTCAGCCCGGCAGGGGCCGGCACGGCGGCCGCGCTGATCAGCAAGGCCTGGTCGGGCAGGAAGGGCCGGCTCCAGGCGAAGGCACCGGGCAGCCAGTCGCTCTGGTAGTCGCACAGCAGGTCACCCTCGCCGCGCTGCAGGGCCTCGGCCAGGCGCTTGCGCGGCACCGGCCTGGCCACCAGCTCGCGGCCCAGGCGGCGGGCCAGGGCCTGGCCCAGGTCCAGATGCAGGCCCTCCATGACTCGATCGGCTTCGATGCGCGCCTGGGGCATCAGCGCGCTGGTCTCCACCAGCATCACCAGGGGCCGCGCGGGTTCGGCGGCGAAAGCGCCGCGCAGCAGCAGGCCGAGCAGACTGCCCAGCACCCAACGCCGCCCATGACCCCGCACGCCCGCCATGGGTCGGCATCATGCCGCGCCTGCCAAGACCAGCGCACGGCCGGGTGGATGGCCGGCGCCAGGAACGTGACCAGCGCACGAAAAGCAGCCGGCCAGCCCCCCTGAAACGGGGGTGCTCTCGCTAGACTGGCCGGCGCCCTCCCAACCCGCCCATGAAGTCCTGCCTGCTGCCTATCGCCCTTGCTCTGGCCCTCGCTCTGGCCGCCCCGCTCGCCCAGGCGCAGACCGAGGCCCGCACGGCGATGCCGGGCACGGCACCGATTCCCGCCGATGACCGCCTCTACCGCGACCTCGGCGGCAAGGAGGCCATCCAGCGCTTCACCGACGACTTCTACGACCGCATGCTGCAGGACGCGCGCATTGCGCGTCATTTCGACGGCATCAACATGAAGCACCTGAAGCGCGTGCTGGCCGACTATTTCTGCGTCGTCGCCGGCGGCCCCTGCACCTATGACGGCGTCGGCATGAAGGACGCCCACACCCATCTGGGCATCGACCGCGCCGCCTTCAATGCGCTGGTCGAGAACCTGCAGTGGGCCATGGACGCCGCCCAGGTGCCCTTCGCCACGCAGAACCAGCTGCTGGCCCGCATGGCCTTCTTCCACCGCGACATCGTCACGAAGTGAGCAAGCCGGCCCATCATCGCGAGGGCGGTTTCCAGAACAACCACGGCGATTTCGAGCCCAGATCCCTGGCCGAGGTGATCCGCTGGAAGTGGAACGCCGCACGGCTGGGCCTGCCCCGCAGGCCGCAGACGCCCATCCCCACGCAGGCGGCCGACCTCGGCTTCATCCGCGCCAATCACGGCACCGCCCAGCAGCCGGCCGTGACCTGGATAGGCCACGCCACCGTGCTGGCCCAGTTGGGCGGCGTCAGCCTGCTGACCGACCCGATCTTCTCCGAGCGCGCCTCGCCCTTTTCCTTCGCCGGTCCCAAGCGCGAGCAGCCGCCCGGCGTGGCCCTGGCCGACCTGCCGCATGTGGACGCGGTGCTGGTCTCGCACAACCATTACGACCATCTCGACCTGGCCTCCTGCCGCGCGCTGGCCCGCCAGCCCGGCGGCAGCCCGCTGTTCGTCGTGCCGCTGGGGCTCAAGACCTGGTTCCAGGCCCGCGGCGTCGAGCGGGTCGTCGAGCTGGACTGGTGGCAGTCCGAGCGCCTCGGTGCGCTGGACATCGTCCTGGTGCCGGCCCAGCACTGGTCGGCGCGCGGCCTGAACGACCGCATGAAGACGCTGTGGGGCGGTTTCGCCGTGTTCGCGCCCGACTGCCAGCTCTTCTTCGCCGGCGACACCGGCTATTCGCGCGATTTCGCCGACATCCGCGAGCGTTTCGCCGCGAGGCAGCAGGACGGCGGCTTCGACATCGCGCTGATCCCCATCGGCGCCTACGAGCCGCGCTGGTTCATGACCAGCCAGCACGTCAACGTCGAGGAGGCGATCAACATCCATGCCGACCTCGGCGCGAAACGCTCCCTAGGCGTCCACTGGGGCACCTTCGAGCTGACCGACGAGGCCCTGGACGAACCACCGCGCCAGCTCGGCGCCCAGCGGCCGGCGCGCGGGCTGGCCGAGGACGACTTCTTCACCCTGGCCATCGGCGAGACGCGGCGCCTGCCGGCGCGCAACAGTTCTTGACGCGGGGCGCAAGCCGTCCGACACCTGCGCGAGCGTCCTGCCTTTAGGCTGGCGCGATGTTCAGCCGCATCCGCCTCTACCTCCGCCAGCTCGGCCCCGGACTCATCACCGGCGCGGCGGACGACGACCCCAGCGGCATCGCCACCTACTCCCAGGCCGGCGCGCAGTTCGGCTACTCCATGCTGTGGAGCCTGGTGTTCACGCTGCCGCTGATGACGGCCATCCAGATCGTCAGCGCGCGTATCGGCTACGTCACCGGACAGGGCCTGGCCGCCAACTTCAAGCGCGCCTTCCCACGGCCGGTGCTGCTGGCCCTGGTGGGCCTGCTGCTGGCGGCCAACACGCTGAACATCGCCGCCGACATCGCCGCCATGGCCGAGGCCGTGCGGCTGCTGGCGGGCGGCTCGGCCGATGCCTATGCCCTGGTCTTCGGCATCGCCTGCGCCGCCATGCAGGTCTTCCTGCCCTACCAGAGCTATGTGCGCTGGCTCAAGTGGCTGACGCTGGCCCTGCTGGCCTATGTGGGCGTCATCCTGGTGCTGGGCCTGGACTGGGGCGAGGTGCTGGCCCGCACCCTGCACCCCGACATCCGCTGGAACCGCGACACCCTGCTGATGCTCGTCGCGGTGTTCGGCACGACCATCAGCCCCTACCTCTTCTTCTGGCAGGCCAGCCAGGAGGTGGAGGACCGTGCCGCCGGCGCCGGCGAACCGCACACGGCGCAGGAGGTGAAGCAGCATCTGCGCCGCATCAAGCTGGACACCAACATCGGCATGGGCTTCTCCAACCTCATCGCCTTCTTCATCATGCTGTCCACCGCCGCCACGCTGCACGTCGCGGGCGTCACCGACATCCAGACCTCGGCCCAGGCCGTCGAGGCCCTGCGCCCGGTCGCCGGCCAGCATGCGGCCCTGCTGTTCGCCCTCGGCGTCATCGGCACCGGCATGCTGGCCGTGCCCGTGCTGGCGGGCTCGGCCGCCTACGCGGTGGCCGAAGTGGCCGGCTGGCGCGGCTCGCTGAACCTCAAGCTGGAGCGGGGCGAGGGGCGCGGCTTCTATGGCGTGATCGCCGCCGCCACGCTGGGCGGCGTGGCGCTGTGCTTCACGCCCATGGACCCGGTCAAGGAGCTGTTCTGGTCGGCGGTCTTCAACGGCGTGACGGCCGTGCCCATCATGGTCGCCATGATGGTGCTGGCCTCGCGCCCGTCCATCATGGGCGGCCATGCCATCGGGCCGCGGCTGCGCGCGATGGGCTGGCTGGCCACGGCCGTCATGGCCGTCACCGTGCTGGCACTGGCGCTTGCCTGATCTCGTGGCGAGCCTGGCGCAGCACCTCGCGCGAGGAATGCAGGGCCAGGCTGGCCATGCCCACGGCGACCAGCAGGTCCGGCCAGGCCTGGCCCGTCAACGCCACGCCGCCGGCCGCGGCGACCACGGCCACATTGCCCAGCGCGTCGTTGCGGCTGCACAGCCAGACGGCGCGCATGTTGGCGTCGCCCTCGCGGAAGGCATAGAGCATCACCGCGACGCCGACATTGGCCGCCAGCGCCAGCGTGCCGACGATGCCCATGGTCGCGGCCTGCGGCGGCTCGCCTGAGAAGGCCGCCCAGGCCGCGCGCGCCAGCACGCCGATGCCGAACAGGGCCATGGCCCAGCCCTTGACCCAGGCCAGGCGCGCCCGCCACAGCAGGCCGGCCGACAGCACGGCCAGCGAGGCGCCGTAATTGGCCGCGTCGCCGATGAAGTCCAGCGCATCGGCCCACAGCGACAGCGAGCCGGCCTTCCAGCCCGACGCGATCTCGACGACGGCCATGGCGGCATTGATGAGCAGCGCGGCCCACAGCACGCGGCGGTAGCGCGGCGAATCGCCGGGGTTGTGGTCGTCGTGATCGTGATGGTGTTGGCAGGCGTGGCTCATGGACAAAGACCTTGGCTGGAAACTGCCGCCATTGCAAACCCTGGAGCCACTCCAGAGTCAAGCGGAGAATCGTCACATGCGTATCGGTGAACTTTCCCGCCTGACCGCCACCCCGGTGGACACCATCCGCCATTACGAGCGCGAAGGCCTGCTGCCGCCGCCCCCGCGCACCGACGCCGGCTACCGCGTCTATGGCGCTGCCGACGCCGAGCGCCTGCATTTCATCCGCCGCTGCCGCTCCCTCGACATGAACCTGGCCGAGGTGCGCGCCCTGCTGGCCCTGCAGGGCGGCGGGCATGGCGGCGAGGCGCATGCGCTGCTGGACGAGCACATCGGCCATGTCGCCGCGCGCATCGCCGCACTGCAGGAGTTGGAGAAGGAATTGCGCGCGATCAGGGCTCGCTGTCAGGGCGACGAACCCGCCTGCGCCATCCTCGAAAGCCTGGCCGAGCCGGGGGCCGAGCTACCCGCCAAAAGCCATATCGGACACAGCCACTGAAGCCGCCGCTTGCGGCCGGCTTCTCCTCCAGCGACTGCCGCGGAACTGGCTTTGCCAGGGCGCTGGCAGCTGCCAAGGCCAGAGGCCTTGTCCTTCGCCAGGCACAAACAGTCCTCAGGACTGTTTGTGTCCGGGCTCAGCCCCCTCGAGGGGGCCGGCGAAGCCGGTAGGGGGTGGTCTATTGAACGCGGCAGACCTTCAGCATGTTCGTGCCGCCCGGGTAGCCCATCGGCTCGCCGCAGGTGATGGCATAGGTGTCGCCGGGCATCAGCACGCCGCGCTCGACGAGGATCTTCTCGGCGGCGGCCAGGGCCTGGTCGCGGTCGTCGAACTTGTCCATCAGCAGCGGCAGCACATTGCGATACAGCGCCATCTTGCGCTGGCTGACCGGCTGGGTGGTCAGGCCGAAGATGGGCACCTGGATGCGGTGTCGGCTCATCCACAGCGCCGTCGAGCCGGACTCGGTCAGGGCCAGGATGGCCTTGCAGCCCAGGTGGTAGGCCGTGAACAGCGCGCCCATGGCGATGGACTGGTCGATGCGGCCGAACTGGCGGCCGGCGAAGTCGGTGTCGAGACTCACGAACTCGGCGCGCTCGGCTTCCAGCGCAATGGCGGCCATCTGCTCGACGGTCTCGATGGGGAAGCGGCCGGCGGCCGTCTCGGCCGACAGCATGACGGCGTCGGTGCCGTCCAGCACGGCATTGGCCACGTCGCTGACCTCGGCGCGCGTCGGCACCGGGTTGACGATCATGGACTCCATCATCTGCGTGGCCGTGATGGACACCTTGTCCAGCTCGCGGGCCATCTTGATCATGCGCTTCTGCAGCGCCGGCACGGCGGCGTTGCCGACTTCCACGGCCAGGTCGCCGCGCGCCACCATGATGCCGTCGCTGGCCTTCAGGATGGCTTCGAGATGGGGGATGGCCTCGTAGCGCTCGATCTTGGCGATCATGGCCGGCTTGTGGCGATAGGGCTCGCCGGCCACATTGGCCAGCTGGCGGGCCATCTCCATGTCGGTGGCGTTCTTGGGGAAGCTCACCGCCAGGTATTCGCACTGGAAGGACATCGCCGTCTTGATGTCCTCCATGTCCTTGCCGGTCAGGGCCGGGGCCGTCAGGCCGCCGCCCTGCTTGTTGATGCCCTTGTTGTTGGACAGCTCGCCGCCGAGCTTGACGGTGGTGTGGACCTGGGCGCCACGCACATGGTCGACGGTCAGCACCAGCAGGCCGTCGTTGAGCAGCAGGGTGTCGCCGGGCTTCACGTCGCGCGGCAGTTCCTTGTAGTCGAGGCTGGCGATCTCCTGGTTGCCCGGCTCGGTGCGGTCGGCATCGAGGATGAAGGGCGCGCCCGGGATGAGCTCGATCTTGCCGCCCTCGAACTTGCCGACGCGAATCTTGGGGCCTTGCAGGTCGGCCATGATGGCCACCGACTTGCCGACACGCGCCGCCGCTTCACGGACCATGGTCGCGCGGTCGATGTGGTCCTGGGCCTTGCCGTGGGAGAAGTTCAGCCGCACGACGTCGACGCCGGCGCGGATCATCTTCTCCAAAATCTCCGGCGTGTTGGAAGCAGGGCCGAGGGTGGCGACGATCTTGGTGGCGCGGGTCATGGCTTGTCTCGAGTTTCTTGGCGGCGCGGAATTATGTTCCGCCGCATCCCGCCGAAGTTTCGCCTCGTTTCAAGCCAGCGCCTTCTCCATGAAGACGCTCAAGGGGTCAGGCGCGTAACCGCCGAAGGGGTCGCGGTCCACATAGCCCAGGCGCCGGTACAGGGCCAGGGCCTCCGGCTGGTGGATGCCGGTTTCGAGCCGGGCCAACCGCAAGCCGCGCCCGGCCAGGTCGGCTTCTAACTGCGCCATCAGCTGCCGCGCGACGCCACGGCCGCGTTCGCTGTCCAGCACGAAGACGCGCTTGATCTCCCCATAGCCATCGGCCTCGAAGCACTTGACGCCGCCGCAGCCGACGAGGCGCTCGCCGCGCCACGCGCCGAAGAAGCTGCCGCCCGGCGGACGCAGGCCGTCGGCCGGCTCGAAATGGTTGCTCTCGCTTGGATAGAGGGCGCTCATATAGGCCTCGGACAGGGCCATCAGGCGCTGGGCATCGGGGTGGCCGGGGTCGAGCGTGGCGAGGCGAACGGGCAGGTCGGCGGTCATGGTGGTTCGATACCAGTTACAGGGCGGGCACCGTCATCGCGAGCAGATAGCGCGCGGGCTCAGTGCCAGGGTTGGTGAAGACGGTGCGGCCGATGCAGCGGAAGCTGATGGAGTCGCCCGCCGCCAGCTCGAAGGCCTGGCCCTGCAGGTTCAGGCCCAGGCGGCCGTCGAGCAGGCAGAGGTGGTGCTCCAGCCGCGACACGGTCGGCTCCTCGTAGACCAGCTCGGCACCGGGCGCGAGGCGGCCCTCGATGACCTCGGTGGCGAAGCCGGCCAGCGGCGGGCAGCGCATCAGGCGCTCGAAGCCGCTCTGCACGTCATGCCAGCGCGGCTGGTCGGCGGCGCGCAGCAGGCGCACCGGCAGGGTCTCGGCTTCGGCCAGCAGGCGGCTCAAGGGCAGGCCATAGGCGCGCGCCAGGCGGGACAGCAGCGTCGCCGTCGGGCTGGTCTCGGCGCGCTCCAGCCGGCTCAGCGTCGCACGGCTGACGCCGCTTCGGGTGGCCAGTTCGTCCAGCGACCAGCCGGCCTGGGTGCGCAGCGCGGCCAGTCTCTCGGCCAGTTGGCGCTCGAACTGGCCTACTTCGTTCAAATCGGAGAATTCTTCTCTCATATGAGAATATGCTAGCCGATATGAAGGACAAACACACAGCCCCTCTTGTTGCCGCACTCGCCGTCGTGCTGACCTGGGGGCTGAACTTCCCGCTGTCCAAGGCCTTGTTCAACCAGGTCGGGCCGGCCGGCTTCCTGGGCCTGCGCTATCTGCTGATGCCGTTCTGCGCCATCGTGCTGCTGTGCTGGCGCTTCGGCCTGCGCTGGCCGCGGCTGGACCGCGGCGAGGTCTGGCCGCTGGTCAGGCTGACCCTGATCGGCCAGGGCCTGCACCTGCTGCTGTCGGCCTATGGCATGCAGGGCTCGACCGCCTTCAGCGCCAGCGTGCTGCTGGCCTGCGGCCCGGTGTTCACGCTGCTCATCCTGCGCTTCAGCGGCATCGAGACCCTGTCGCGCGGCCAGGTCGCCGGCGTGGCCATGGCCGCAGCGGGCGCCCTGCTGTTCACGTCGGACAAGCTGCTGGCCGCCGACTGGCATGCCGGCCTGGGCGACCTGACCCTGCTGGTCGCCGCCGCCCTGTTCAGCTACTACACGGTGGCCAGCAAGCCCTTGATCCAGCATCACGGCGGCGTGACGGTGCTGGGCTATGGCAGCCTGATCTGCACCCTGCCCATGCTGTTGTGGTGCGCGCCGGAGCTGCTGGCGCTGGACTGGCCGGCCCAGCCGGCGTGGATCTGGCCGGGCCTGGCCTGGCAGGTCATCGGCGGCGGCTTCCTGGGCTGGCTGGCCTGGGGCTGGGCCAATGAGGAGCGCGGCGTGGCCCGCACCGCGCCGCTGATCTATCTGATGCCGCTGATCGCCGGCCTGGCGGCCTGGGCCTGGGGCGGCGAGACCTTCTCGCTGCACAAGATCCTGGCGGCCGCCCTCATCCTGGCGGGCGTGGCGTTGGCGCAATTCGGTGCGGCCGGCTTGTGGCCGGCGCGTCGCCCGCTGGACAGCAACGTCGCCGGCTAGGGAGTCGCGCGGGGCGCCCCCATGGCGTCATCCAGGGCCCGCATCTGCCGGTCCGGCGTCGCCTTGCTGCAGAAGAAGTGGCGCCCTGCCCCGGGAGGCGCGTCGGGGAAGTGGCGCAGCTCCAGGGCCGCGCCGGCATCGCCCAGCTGCTTGATCAGGGCCTCGCCTTCCTCCGCGGTGAACAGGGTCCCGTCGGCCACACCCAGCAGCACCAGGCGGGCGCGGGCCATGCTGTTGTCCGATGAACGGATGATCCGGGCGCTGCTGGCCGCCAGGGCCTTGTCGGTCTCGTCGCCGTAGGAATAGCCATGGCGCAGCGCCAGCGTGACCGCGGGCGACTGCACGACGGCGGCGAAGCGGTGCATGTCCTTGAGCCGGCCATCCCTGCGGATCATCAGGCTCTGGGGCGGGCTGCTGTAGATCGGCAGGCGCGAATACTTGCCGACCTTCTCGCGCTCGGCCGTGCGGTACAGGCCCAGGGCGCAGGCGGGCTCGGCGTTGCGCGTGATCAGGGCGACCTGGCGGGCCACCGGCGCCTCGCGCAATTCCACCGTGATGCCGGCACGCTGCAGGACGGCCGTCGCCGGCGCCCCCTGGACACCCGTCAGCTGCTGATCCTGACGGCTCATCAACGGCGGCCTCTCCTCGTAGTACAGCACCAGGTCGGCGGCCGCCGCCCGGCCAGCCGCGCAGGCCGCCAGCAAGGCGAGCAGCAGGCTGAGGGAGGGGCGAGCGCTCGGATTCACGGCAGGCAGGGTAGCCGGCCTGCCGTCCGCTGCAAACCCCGCGCCCCCTGGACTCAGCGGCGCACCCCGTTGGCCTCGGCGACGGCCAGGGCCGTCATGTTGACGATGCGGCGCACCGTCGCCGACGGCGTCAGGATGTGCACCGGCCGGGCCGCGCCGAGCAGGATGGGGCCCACCGTCACGCCATGGCTGGCGCTGATCTTCAGCACATTGAAGAGGATGTTGGCGGCATCCAGCGTCGGCAGCACCAGCAGATTGGCAGCGCCCGTGAGCTTGCTGTCGGGCAGGAAGGCCTGGCGCACGCTCTCGGACAGGGCGGCGTCGCCATGCATCTCGCCGTCGCACTCGACCTCGGGATGCGCCGCGGCGAACAGCTCGTGGGCGCGGCGCATCTTCAGCGCCGAGGGGCGCGTCGACGAGCCGAACATGGAGTGGCTGACGAAGGCCAGCTTGGGCGGCAGGCCGAAGCGGCTGACCTCATCGGCGGCCATCGCGGCGATGTCGGCGAGCTCTTCGGCGTTCGGATCGTCGTTGACGAAGGTGTCGGTGATGAAGAGCGTCATGCTCTCCAGCATCAGCGCGTTCATCGTCGCGAACTGGCGCGCGCCCGGCGCGAGGCCGACGAGTTCCCGCACCTGCTCCAGGTGGCGGTCGAAGCGCCCCACCATGCCGCAGATCATCGCGTCGGCATCGCCGAGCTCGATGGCCAGGGCGCCGATGGCCGTGTTGGAGCGGCGCACGGCCGATTTGGCCATCTCGGGCGTCACGCCATTGCGCTTCATGCGTGCGTGGTAGGCCTCCCAGTAGAGGCGGAAGCGCGGGTCGTCCTCGGGGTCGATGACGGCGACGTCGTCGCCGAGCTTCAGGCGCAGGCCGGCGCGCTGGATGCGCGAGGCCAGCACCTCGGGGCGGCCGATCAGCGTCGGCTTGCACAGGCCTTCGTCCAGCGCCACCTGCACGGCGCGCAGCACGCGCTCGTCCTCACCCTCGGCATAGATGACGCGGGCCGGCGCGGTCTTGGCGGCCGAGAACACCGGGCGCATGAACATGCCGGTCTGGTAGACGAAGCGCTCCAGCGACTGGCGGTAGGCGACCAGGTCTTCCACCGGCCGCGTCGCCACGCCGTCGGCGGCCGCAGCCGCAGCGACAGCGGGCGCGATGCGCAGGATCAGGCGGGCATCGAAGGGCTTGGGAATCAGGTAGTCGGGGCCGAAGGCCAGCTCCTGGCCGGCATAGGCCGCGGCCACCTCGTCACTCGTCTCGGCCTTGGCCAATGCGGCGATCTCGCGCACGCAGGCCAGCTTCATGCCCTCGGTGATCTTGGTCGCGCCGCAGTCCAGCGCGCCACGGAAGATGTAGGGGAAGCACAGGACGTTGTTGACCTGGTTCGGATAGTCCGAACGGCCCGTGGCGACGATGCAGTCGGGCCGCACGGCCTTGGCCAGCTCGGGGCGGATCTCCGGCTCGGGGTTGGCCAGGGCCAGGATGATGGGCTGGCTGCCCATCGTCTTGACCATCTCCGCGGTCAGCACGCCGGCGGCCGAGCAGCCGAGGAAGACGTCGGCGCCGGCCACCACATCGGCCAGCGTGCGCGCACTGCTGATCTGGCAATAGCGCTGCTTGGACTCATCCAGCTTGCCGGCCTTGGCGTCTTCGCGTTCGCTCTGGATGACGCCGCGCGAATCGCAGACGAAGACGTTCTCGCGCTTTAGCCCCAGGCCCACCATCACGTCCAGGCAGGCAATGGCAGCCGCGCCCGCGCCCGACACCGCGACCTTGACGGCGGCGATGTCCTTGCCCACCAGCTCCAGGCCGTTCAGCAGGGCCGCCGACGAGATGATGGCCGTGCCATGCTGGTCGTCGTGGAAGACCGGGATGTTCATGCGCTTGGACAGCTCGCGCTCGATGTAGAAGCACTCGGGCGCCTTGATGTCCTCGAGGTTGATGCCGCCCAGCGTCGGCTCCATCGCGGCAATGATGGCGATCAGCTTGTCGGGGTCGCGCTCGGCCAGCTCGATGTCGAAGACGTCGATGCCGGCGAATTTCTTGAACAGGCAGCCCTTGCCCTCCATGACCGGCTTGGCGGCCAGCGGGCCGATGTCGCCCAGGCCCAGCACGGCGGTGCCATTGGTGATGACGCCGACGAGGTTGCCGCGCGAGGTGAAGTCGGCCGCCAGCGACGGGTCGCGCTCGATGTCCAGGCAGGGATAGGCCACGCCCGGCGAGTAGGCCAGCGACAGATCGCGCTGGTTGGAGAGGGCCTTGGTCGGCGTGACCGAGATCTTGCCGCGCGTCGGGCTGCGGTGGTATTCCAGGGCAGCGTCGCGCAGTGCGGCTTCGGCAGGGGACAAGGGAGCGTTGTTCTTTTCCATGAGGGCGGGTCTCCAGGGGTAACCCCGTAGATTACGCCGCGTTTCATGGCCTGCGCGATGCAGGTTTCTTGGCGATCTATGCCGAAGCCGATATCACCCGGTCGCGGCCCTCATGCTTGGCGCGGTACATGGCCTGGTCGGCCTCGCGCAGGGCCGTGTCCACATCGGCCGGCGCCGCGGCCTGGGCCACGCCCCAGCTGGCCGTCACCTGCAGGCCAGCCGGCCATTCGGTGCGCGCCAGCACCTGGCGCAGGCGCTCGGCCACGGCCACGGCCTCCTCGGCCGGCGTCTGCGGCATGACGATGACGAACTCCTCGCCGCCCCAGCGCGCCAGCATGTCATCGCGCGGCAGGTTGGCGCGCAGGGTGCGGGCCAGCAGCACCAGCACCTGATCGCCGACCTCGTGGCCATGCTCGTCGTTGACGCGCTTGAAGTGGTCGGCATCGACGAACACGACCGACAGCGGGAAGCTCATGTCGCCCTGCACCTGCATCAGCAGCTCCAGCGCGCGGTTCAGGCCGTCGCGGTTGGCGACGCGGGTCAGCGGGTCGCGCAGGGCCATCTTCTCCAGCGCGCGCGAGCGCTTCATCGAGCGCTTGAGGCGGCCGTGCACCGTCCAGCTTTCCCAGGCCAGATAGCCCAGCAGGCTGAACATCCACAGGCCGACGAGGCCGAGGCGGAAGGTCTCGGGCGGCACCCAGTCGCCCACCAGTTCGGCGCGGTCCACGCGTATCAGATGTTTGCCGGGCGCCACCTTGCCACCGGTACTGAAGCTGATGATGCGGATGCTGTTCAGTTCCGGCCCGACCAGGGACACGGGCAGCGCGTGCGTCTGGGCCCACCAGGAGCTGACGACGAACTGCGACAGCCGCAGCTCCACCGGCTGGGGCTGGGCGCTCGGCGAGAAGATGACTTCCTGCGGCTTGAGGTCCTCGGCCTCGCCCTGGCGCGAATAGGCCGGGTTGTAGTTGCGCAGGAAGACGCGCACCTGGGCCGGGCCGCCATCTTGGGTCGGTCCTTCGGCCCGCAGCCACAGGCGGATGTGGCTGAAGTTGCTCAAGTCCAGGTCGCCGTCGCGCATCTCGATCTGCAACTCGCAGAACGGCCACTCGAAGCCCGGCTTGATCTCGCAGCCCATGGTCAGCGGACCGCCCGCGGGCGCGTCCAGCGTCGCCTCGCTCTTGCCGCCGCTGCCGCGGTCGTCGACCAATTCCAGATGCTGGCCCGCCCCGCGCCCATCGAGCACGAGATGACGCGTCATCCAATGCTCATTGGCGTAAAGGCCCAGCAGCGTCGTGACGACGAGCAGGGCGAGCAGCCAGCGGAGGACCATCCGGCCATTGTGCTGGCCGGCGTCATCAAACCGTCATAGGGCCCTGCCCGGGGGCGTGAAATCGGTCCGGCTCAGAACAGGCGCGTGGCGGGTATCGCGGCCAGGGCGGCGCCCAGCTTCGGCGCCAGGCCTTCCGTCGTGTAGCGGGTCAACACCAGCCGCAACTGCCCTGGCGGCGACACCCAGGACAGCCATTCATGGGCGAAGTCGGCCAGCGAATCCTCGTCGAGCTGCAGCGCCTGTGCAGCGGCTGCGTCGACACGCAGCAGCAGCACAGCAGCCTCGTAGGACACGTCCTGGACCTTCGTCGCCTGACCAAACAGCCAGGCCTCGCGCACCGCAGGATGCTCTCGCAAGGCAGCGCCGAGCGCTGCGCAGTCGGCGGCCTCCAGGGGTGCGGCACCGACCCTGCCCTGCTCGCGCTCGGCGGCGAGTTCTTCCAGCGCGGCTTCCTGGCGTGCATGCACCAGGCGCAACCGGCCTTCATTGCGGCGCTGCTCCTCGGCGCCGGCGCCCAGGTCCTCCGCCACCAGCCAGGCCGTGGCCGCATCGCGCTCGGCCGTCTTGTGGGAACGGCAGGCTTCCAGCAGCTGCCGCGCTGATTCGTGGCGATGCGCCCGGATCTCGACGCGTGCACGCAGCAGCAACTCCAGCGGCGAATCTCCGAGCCCCTGAACCAGTGCCTGCGTGGGCTCACCCAGCGTCAGCGCCAGCTTCAGACGCCGCGCCGGCGTGGCCTGCGGCCCCGGCGCCAACCCATTGAGCAGGCGATGGCCGATGCGCCAGTGCAGCCGGGCCAGGGCAAGGTCGGCCGGCGCCCCCCGGTCAAGGGCTTCAGGCAACCAATCAGCGGCAGCCGGCACCGACGGCCAAGGCACGTCCTGGGCCACCACGCCTAGAGCGGCAAGCCGCTGAGCCAAAGGCGGATGGGTGCCGGCGCCGGCGGTGTCCCGCACCTCATCTACGCCCAGCGCCGCCTCGCGCCAGGCTGCCACCTCGCGCGCCAACAAGTCGGCAGGAGGCTCAGCAAACTCGCGCATCAGGCGCCGCCGAGTCGCCTCGCCGATCAGGGCGCGCGACGGATGCAGCCGCTGCAGCAGCACAAGCGCCCGCGCCAGCTCGGCGGGCCCGGCGACCTGTGCCGCCAGCGCATCGGCTTCGAACTCGCAGCGGCGCATGTGCGCAAAGCTGAGCCGGTCGAACCAGGGCAGGAAGCGGTTCGCGAAACCCGCCGCCGCTCGCTCCCAGGCCGAGCTGTCTGCGGCCAGAGCCCCACCCTCCTCCAGCCGGCTCAAGGCCTCCCAGGATTGGCGGGTGCGGTACAGCCAATGGCCCAGCCGGCCGTGGCGGTGGGAGAAATGCCCGAGCTCATGGGCAATCACAGCCTCGGCCGCTGGCACATCCAGCGCCACCAGCAGCGGCCGCCCCAGCACCAGCACTCGCCGCACCGGGCGCAGCGACACGCCCCGGTTGAGCTCCAGCGCGCCGGCATTGGGTTCGTCGTCGAGCGCGATGGCATGCACGCGCGGCGCCTGCAGGGCATCGGCCAGCGCATGCACCCGTTCAAACAGCCGAGGCGCGTCTTCCGGCCGCAGTTCATGCGGCGGCGAGGGCTGGCGCGGTTGCAGCACCCAGGCCAGCACCAGGGTGGCCACGAGCGCCATGCCGGCGATGAAGGCGTTGCCCCACCAAAGCGCAGGCAGCCCCAGCATCAATGCCAGGGGCAGCAGCCAGAACAACTGGTTCAGCGCCGCCGCGCCCAGGGCGACGGCGGCCAGCAGCGCAGGCGCCGGTGCGCTGCTGCGCGGCATCAGGCCGCAGCGCGCTTGCTGAGGATCTCGAAGGCCGGCAGGGTCTTGCCTTCCAGCACTTCCAGGAAGGCGCCGCCGCCGGTGGAGATATAGCCGACGTCCTTTTCGATGCCGTACTTGGCGATGGCCGCCAGCGTGTCGCCGCCGCCGGCGATGCTGAAGGCGCTGCTGTCGGCAATCGCGCGGGCGACGGTCTCGGTGCCCTTGGCGAAGGCGTCGAACTCGAACACGCCGACCGGGCCGTTCCAGACGATGGTGCCGGCCGCCTTGAGCTGCTCGGCCAGGATGGCGGCCGTCTGGGGGCCGATGTCCAAGATGAGGTCGTCGTCGGCCACATCCGTCGCAGGCTTGACGGTGGCCTCGGCATCGGCCGAGAAGCTCTTGGCGCAGACCACGTCGACGGGGATGGGCACGGCGGCGCCGCGCGCCTTCATGGCTTCGATGACGGCCGTGGCCTCGCCGAGCAGATCGGGTTCGGCCAGCGACTTGCCGATCTTCAGGCCGGCGGCCAGCATGAAGGTGTTGGCGATGCCACCACCGACGATGAGGCCGTCGACATTGGCCGACAGCGACTTCAGGATGGTCAGCTTGGTCGAGACCTTGGAGCCGGCGACGATGGCCACCAGCGGGCGCTTGGGCGCGGCCAGGGCCTTGGTGATGGCGTCGATCTCGGCAGCCAGCAGCGGGCCGGCGCAGGCGACGGGCGCGAACTGGGCGATGCCATAGGTCGTGCCCTCGGCGCGGTGGGCGGTGCCGAAAGCGTCGTTGACGAAGATGTCGCAGAGCGCGGCCATCTTGCGCGCGAGTTCCTCGTTGTTCTTCTTCTCGCCCTTGTTGAGGCGGCAGTTCTCCAGCATGACCAGTTGGCCCGGCGCGACGCTGACGCCGTCCACCCAGTTGGCGACGACGGGGATGTCGCGGCCCATCAGCTCGCCCATGCGCTTGGCGACGGGGGCCAGCGAATCCTCGGGCTTGAACTCGCCTTCGGTCGGGCGGCCCAGGTGGGAGGTGACCATGACGGCGGCACCGGCCTTCAGCGCGGCCTCGATGGCCGGGATGGAAGCGCGGATGCGGGTGTCCTCGGTGATGTTGCCGGCGTCGTCCTGCGGCACGTTGAGGTCGGCGCGGATGAAGACGCGTTGGCCAGAGACCTTGCCGGCGGCGATCAGGTCGGAGAAGCGGATGACGTTCATGGTCGGGCGGAGGCAGTTGGTGAAAAACTGCCGCGATTCTCTCCGCCCCGCGTTCCGGCGCGGTTACCAGCCGAGGCCCAGCTTCAGGGGGAGCATCACCGCCATGCCGACGAGGATGGTGCCGAGGATGCCCTTGCGCCAGAAGTAGTAGGCCGTCGCGGCCACTGCCGCCGGCCAGCGGGCGTCCTGCCAGGTCGTGATGACCTGGCCCTGGGTCATGAAGATCTCGGGCGCCACCACAGCGACGAGGGCGGCCAGGGGCGCCACCTTGAGCAGCTCGCGCAGCCAGTCGGGAATGGGTAGCGGCTTTTCGCCGATCATGAAGAAGCCGCGCGTCAGCGCGGTGATGGCGCCCAGGCCAAACAGGGCGATCCAGATCATCCATTCGCTCATCGGGCGGCCTTTCGGCTGTCCAGCCACCAGCCCACGGCGCCCGCCGCGACGATGGCGCACAGGATGTTGAGCTTGAGCGGCAAGGCGTAGGTCGCGATCGACACCGCGCCGGCCGTCAGTGCCACCCACCACAGCGTCTTCTCGTTCAACAGGGAATACGACAGCCCCAGCAGCGCCAGCACCCCGGCGAAGCCGATGCCCCAGTGCGTCGGGATGCTGTCGGCCAGCAGGATGCCGGTGAAGGAGCAGACCTGCCAGGTTGGCCAGTTGACGGCCACGCCGCCCCAGAAATAGCGCCGCTGCTCCGGCAGCGGCACCGGGTCGGGGTAGCGCTTCACGAAATAGACGAAGTTCAGGTCGGCCGCGAAATAGGTCAGCGTGAGCCGCCTGGCACGCGGCAGATGGCCGAAGTAGTTGCGCCATTGCGCGCTGAAGATGACGAAGCGCAGGTTGACGCAGAAGGCCGTGGCCAGCAGCACCCACAGCGGAGCGCCGGCGGCGATCAGCGGCAGGGCCGTCAGCTGGGCGCTGCCCGCGAACACCAGCAGCGACATGCCCATGGCCAGCGGGATGCTGAGGCCGCTTTTCACCATGGTGACGCCGGTCACCAGGCCCCAGGCGGCCAGCCCCAGGGAGGGGGAGGCCATGTCGCGCGCGCCTTGGCGGAAATCAGGGTCGGCTGCAAGCGCGCGCAGCCTGGAGGTCCAGCTCATGCCGCCATTGTGGCGGCAGGACGGGTTTCCCCTGACTTCGCCAGCCTTTGAGCTGGTCAGCTGGCTGGCGAAGCCCGGGGCGGTTCATCAGTTGCCGATGCGGCGGACCTTGCCGCTGCCGGCGACGTTGGAGCTGATCTCCGGCGAGCCGGCGTACTTCACGTCGCCGCTGCCGGCGATGGTCACGTTCAGGCGCTTGGTCGCATTGACCTGGGCGTCGCCGCTGCCGGCGATGCTGACCTTGACGTCCTCGGCCACCAGGTCGGCGGCCTTGACATCGCCGCTGCCGGCGATGGTCACCTGGGCGTTGGCGCAGCGGCCGGCCGCGACGATGTCGCCGCTGCCGCTGACCTTCATGCCCAGGCGCTCGGTGTCCAGGCTGGCGAAGCGGATGTCACCGGAGCCGGCGATCGCAGCGTCGACACCGGCCGTCTTCATCGCTTCGACCTTGACCGTGCCCGAGCCGGCGACGGCGATGGAGCGCAGGCTCGGCATCTCGATGGTCAGGATGGGGTTGGTGGAGCTGTGCACGTTGACGCCCTTTTTGGGCGAGATCTCCAGCGTGCGGCCCTTGCTGCCTTCGACGACGCGGGTTTCGATCAGGGGCAGCAGGTTGCGGTCGGCCTTGACCTCGACCTTGTTGCCCGCGCCCTGGCGGATGACGACATTGAAGCCGCCGGTCAGGGCCACGCCGTCGAAGGCGCCGGTGTCGCGGGCCTCGGTGGCGATGTCGCCATTGCCGTTGACGCGCTCGCTGTTGATGGTCCAGCTCCAGGCCTGGGCGGAGCCGCTGAACACGGCGGCGGCGACGAGACCGAGGGCGCCGATGCGGGAAAACTGGCGGCGGGAGAAGTTCATGTCGGGCTCCATCTGGGTTGTGATGGTTCCCATGGTGCCGGGCCGCCGCGGGCGCCGCCCGGGGGAGGTGACGATGCGCAGGAACGGGGGCGCGAAATGCGGCTGCGTGCGCCGGATCAGTGGGCTTTGGCCTTGTCGCCGCCCTTTTCAGCGGGCTTCTCAGCGGCTTTTTCCGCCGGCTTGGCCTCGGCCTCGTCCTCCTTGGGCTTGACCGAGCCCGGGCGCGGCACGACGGGCGCCACGCCCTCGAGCTTGTTCTCCCGCATGTACTCGTCCATCTCGCGCCAGCCGGTGTAGACGGCCGCCTTCTGGGCCTTGGGGTTGAGGACGTAGCAGTCCTCGATGGCGCGCATGGCGTGGCGGCAGGCGCTGCCGACGGCCTTGCCCTCGGCCTCCTTGGCGGCGGCCACCTTGGCGGGGTCGTCGATGCCGAGCTGCTCGCAGGCGGACAGGGCGGCGAGCAGGGGCAGGGCAAGAAGAAGGCGCTTCATGGGCTCAGCTATCGGCTGCGGGCGCGCCAACTTGAGATCGCACCGGCTCAACGCTTCACCATGGCGAGCAGGCGCGTGACGCGCTCCTCGATCGGCGGGTGGGTGGAGAACCAGCCGCGCCAGCCGCCGCCTGACAGCGGATTCATGATCATCATCTGCGCCGTCTCGGGGTGGGCCTCGGCCGCCGCGAGGGGGATGCCCTGGGCGTAGCGGTGGATCTTGTCCAGGGCCGAGGCCAGCGCGGCCGGGTCGCCGGAGATCTCGGCACCGCCACGGTCGGCCTCGAACTCGCGGGCGCGGCTGATGGCCATCTGGATCACGCCGGCGGCAATGGGCGCCAGGATGGCGATGGCGATGCCGGCCAGCGGGTTGGTCGGGCGGCCGTTCTCGTCGCGGCCGCCGAAGAAGGCGGCGAAGTTGGCCAGCATGGAGATGGCGCCGGCCATGGTCGCGCTGATCGTGCTGATCAGGATGTCGCGATGGGCCACATGGGCCAGCTCGTGGGCCATGACGCCGCGCAGCTCGCGCTCGGACAGCACGCGCAGGATGCCGGTCGTCGCCGCCACGGCAGCGTGCTCGGGATTGCGACCGGTGGCGAAGGCGTTGGGGGCGTCTTCCTGGATCAGGTAGACCTTGGGCATGGGCAGGCCGGCGCGCTGGGCCAGTTCCTTCACCATGCCGTAGAACTGCGGCGCCGAGCTCTCGTCGACCTGCTGGGCGTTGTACATCTTCAGCACCATGTCGGCCGAGAACCAGTAGCTGAAGAAATTCATGCCGATGGCGACGACCAACGCGATCAGCATGCCGGTCTGGCCGCCGATGTAGGACCCGATGACCATGAACAGCGCCGTGATGGCGGCCATCAGGACGGCAGTCTTCACGAGGTTGAACATCTCAGTACGCTTTCGAAGTGACAGGTGACATGGCAGATGGTGCCATGTCGGCCTGGTTCAAGCTTCGAAGCGCTCGCCCACGGCGATCGGGCGCGCCTGCAGGAAGGCTGATGCCGGGCCGCGCTTGCCGCCGGCGCGCTGCAGTTCGGTGAGCTTCAGGGCGCCCTCCCCGCAGGCGACGACCGGGCCGGGAGCGATGACCTCGCCCGGCGCGCCGCTGCCAGCGACGACTTCGACGCGCCAGACCTTGACCGCCTCGCCCGCCAGCGTCGCGACGCCGCCCGGAAAGGGATCGAAGGCCCGCAGGCGGCGCTCGATCTCGGCGGCGGGCTGCTTCCAGTCGATGGCGCTCTCGGCCTTCTCGATCTTGTGGGCGTAGGTGACGCCTTCGGCCGGCTGGGGCGTGCGCACCAGGCTGGCAGCCTGCAGAGCCTCGACGATGAGGCGGCCGCCCTGGTCGGCCAGCCGGTCATGCAGGACGGCCGTGGTGTCGTCGCCACGGATGGGCTCCCGGCCGACCAGCAGCATGTCGCCGGTGTCCAGGCCCGCGTCCATCTGCATGATGGTGATGCCGGTCTCGGCGTCGCCGGCCTCGATGGCGCGGTGGATGGGCGCGGCGCCGCGCCAGCGCGGCAGCAGGGAGGCGTGGATGTTCAGGCAGCCTCGGCGCGGGGTGTCCAGCACCCATTGCGGCAGGATGAGGCCATAGGCGGCGACGACCATGATGTCGGCATCCGCCGCCAGCAAGGTCTCGCGGGCCGCCGCGGCGTCGGTGGCGTATTTGCCGTCCAGCCTCAGGCCCTGGGGCTGGGCCACCGGGATGCCCGCCGCCACGGCGCGCTGCTTGACCGCCGACGCCTGCAGCTTCATGCCGCGCCCGGCCGGACGGTCGGGCTGGGTCAGCACCAGGGGCACGGTGAAGCCGGCCGCCAGGATGGCGTCCAGCGCGACCGCGGCGAACTCGGGCGTGCCCGCAAAGACAACTCTCATCAGAGCCGCTGGTTGCGCTTCTTGGCTTCCAACTCTTCTTCGCGCGTCTTCTTGACCATCTTGGTCTTGATACGGTCGCGCTTGAGCGGGCTCAGGTATTCGACGAAGACCTTGCCCAGCAGGTGATCCATCTCGTGCTGCACGCAGACGGCCAGCAGGCCGTCGGCCTCGAATTCATAGACCTCGCCGTCACGGTTGGTGGCCCGCACGGTGACTTCGGCGTGGCGGGGCACCTTGTCGTAGATCTGCGGCACGGACAGGCAGCCTTCCTCGCCGTCGACCATGCGCTCGCTGGTTTTCACCAGCTCCGGGTTGATCAGCACGCGCGGAGTGTCGCGATCCTGCGACGTATCGATGACGACGACGCGCTCGTGCACATCGACCTGGGTCGCGGCCAGGCCGACGCCGTCGGCGGCGTACATGGTTTCCAGCATGTCGTCGACAAGCTGGCGGATGCGTTCGTCCACGGCCGCCACGGGCTTGGCGACGGTGTGCAGACGCGGATCGGGGTAGCGGAGGATGTGCAGTTGGGCCATGGCGCCTTGTAAGCACTCGCAAACGAGCGCTAGCGGTTGTTGGTTGCCCCCGTTGATTGCGGGCAGAATCGCCTGGATTTTCGCCGATCCGGCAATCCCCTCGGAGACCGCGCCCGATGCCCGCTGCCCGCCCCGCCCAAATTTCTGTCCTTGCGGCCTGTCTGACCCTTGCGACAACCACGGCCTGGGCCCAAGCCAGCCAACTGCCCATCACGCCCGAGCAGCGTCGCGTGGCCGAGCAGGTCGCCAGTGCCGGCGTGCCCCTGTCCGAACTGGCGCCCAATGCGCCCGACCAGCATGTGGTCAAGGCCGGCGACACGCTCTGGGACATTTCCTCGCTGTTCCTGAAGAGCCCCTGGCGCTGGCCCGAGCTCTGGGGCATGAACCGCGACCAGATCCGCAACCCCCACCTGATCTACCCGGGCCAGGTGCTGATGCTGGTCAAGGCCGACGGCCGCGCCCGGCTGCAGATGGGCCAGAACGTCGGTGGCAGCGGCGCCGCCAGCGGCACCGTCAAGCTGCGTCCGCAGATGCGCATCTCGGCCCTGGATTCCAGCCCGATCCCGACCATCCCCCTGCACCTGATCCAGCCCTTCCTGACCGATGCCGTCGTCTTCGAGACCGACGCGCTGGCCGCGGCGCCGCGCATCGTGGCCGCCCAGGAAGGCCATGTGGTGCTCGGCCAGGGCGACCTGGCCTATGCCCGCGGCGACTTCGGCCAGGGCACGGATTTCCGCATCTTCCGCACCGCCCGCCCGCTGATCGACCCGACCACCAAGGAAGTGCTGGGCTTCGAGGCGCCCTATGTCGGCACCGCCGAGCTGACCCGCGCCGGCGAGAACCGCCCCTTGCCTGACGGCAAGGTCGAGATCGTGCCGGCGACCATGGTCATCCGCCAGGTGAAGCAGGAGGTCGGCATCGGCGACCGCCTGGCACCGGCCCCGGCGCGCAACCTGGAGCGCTATGTGCCGCATGCGCCCGACAAGGACATGGCGGGTCAGATCGCGGCCGTCTATGGCGAGGCCCTGATCGCCGGCCAGAACCAGATCGTCGCGCTGAACCGCGGCAAGCGCGATGGCGTCGAGCGCGGCCATGTGTTCGCGCTGTGGCGCGACGGCGCCCGCGTCGTGGACAAGACCTACGAGAAGGCCCAGGCCATCAAGCTGCCCGACGAGCGCCACGGCGTCCTGTTCGTCTTCGAGGTCTATGAGCGCGTGTCCTATGCGCTGATCATCTCGGTCAAGGAACCCGTCAAGCCGGGCGACCGCTTCACCCAACCCTAGAACATGGAGCCCCTCGCCCAGTCGCGCCCCGCTGAACGCGGGCGCACCTGGTCGGTCCCCCGAGGGGACGGCGATGCTTGCCGGATCGACCGGCAAGCACATCGCCACGGCGGGCCGGCTCGGGAGCGGCCCAGCGCTCGGCCCGCAAATTGGTGAAATGCTCAGCGACACCGAACTGGCGGCCTGGCTGCGGCTGACCGAGAGCGTCGGCCCGGCGGCAGCGCGCCGGCTGCTGGCCATGGCGGGCAGCCCGCAGGCCGTCTTCGAGTTGCCGGCCGTGGCCCTGGGCCAGGCGCTGTCCGGCAAGCAGCGCGAATCCTTCAACCGGCCGCCAGAGCATCTGGCTGAACTGATCGCCCGGGCAACGACCTGGCTGGCCGAGCCCGGCCACGACCTGCTCGTGCTCGGCGATGTGGACTACCCGGCCCAACTGCTGGCCACGGCCGACCCGCCACTGCTGCTGTGGCTGCAGGGCCGGCGCGAGCTGCTGGCGACGCCTTCGCTGGCCATCGTCGGCAGCCGCAACCCGACCGCCCAGGGGCGCGACAACGCACGCGCCTTCGCACGCGCCCTGGCCCAGGCCGGCTACACCATCGTCTCGGGCCTGGCCCTGGGCGTGGACGCCGCGGCCCACGAGGGCGCGCTGGAGGCCGCAGGCGCCACCATCGCCGTCGTCGGCACCGGCCTGGACCAGGTCTACCCGCGCAGCAACGAGAAACTGGTGGCGCGGCTGCTGGAGGCCGGCGGCCTCATGGTGAGCGAATACTCACTGGGCACGCCAGTGCTGCCCGGCAACTTCCCGCGCCGCAATCGCATCATTGCCGGGCTGGCCCGGGGCTGCCTGGTCGTCGAGGCGGCGGTGCAGTCGGGCTCGCTGATCACGGCCCGCCAGGCCGTCGAGGCCGGCCGCGAGGTCTTTGCCATTCCCGGCTCCATCCATTCGCCGCAAGCGCGCGGCTGCCATGCGCTGATCCGCCAGGGCGCCAAGCTGGTCGAATCGGCCGCGGATGTGCTGGAGGAGCTGGCGCCGTCGGGCGCCGCCCGCCCGGCAGCCGAGATCTTGGAAGTGGAAACGCCGCACGAACTCCAGGCCCTGCTGGACGCCATGGGCTTCGATCCGGTCAGCCTGGACGCGCTGATGGCCCGCTGCGGCTGGCCGGCGGCCGAGCTGAGCGCGGCCCTGCTGGAGCTGGAACTGGACGGCCAGGTGGCCCGCCTGGCGGGTCAGCTCTTCCAGCGCCGTAGAGCGGGATGACGAGCTTAACCCCGGATATCAGAGCCCGATCCGAGGGGTTATTCGCGTCCGAGGCCCGCCAGACCCTGGGCTATCATCCCCTCACGATGTTCGATGTCCTGGTTTATCTCTACGAGACCTATTGGCGCCCGGACGCCTGCCCCGACCACGCGCAGCTCGCGCGCAAGCTGACGGCGGTGGGCTTCGAGAACGACGAGATCCAGGAGGCCCTCTCCTGGCTGGACGGTCTGGCCGCTTCCGGCGAGTCCTACCAGGGCGAGCAGAGCGCGCTCGCCATGCGCGTCTATTCACCGGCCGAGATGGAGCATCTGGGTGAGGCGTCCATCAGCTTCATCAGCTTCCTGGAATCCGCCGGCGTGCTGCCCGGCCCCATGCGCGAGATGGTCATCGACCGCGCCATGGCCATCTCCGGCAATCCCATGGACCTGGAAGACCTGAAGATCATCGTGCTGATGGTGTTCTGGAGCCTGGGCGAGGAGCCCGACGCGCTGATCCTGGACGAACTCTTCGTCGCGCCGGAAGAGCGCTTGATCCACTAGACCGCCAAGGTCTGCAATGAGAAACGGCGCCCTGGGCGCCGTTTTCATTTCTGGGTCTGCTCACTCACTTGAGCAGTTGCCCCGGGTCGGCATCCAGCTTGGCCAGCGCCTTGCGCGTCGCCTGCACGGTCAGGGCCTCGTCCTGGGCCGGCAGCAAGAGGCCAGCCTGCAGGAAGGCGGCCATGCGGTTCAGCGAGAACAGCACGCCGCGGCCCTTGGGCGTGACGAACAGGGCCAGTTGCTTGCGCAGGCCGCGCCAGGCCAGTTGCACCTGCTCGTTGCGGCCGCGGTAGTCCAGCATGAACCAGCCGCCCACCTGCAGCTCGCGGGCCCAGGCGACCATGGCCGGCGTCGGCGCCGAGCCGCCCTCGGCGACGACTTCCATGCCCTCGGATTCGTGGCCGGACAGGTCGCGCACCAGCATCTCGTCGACATGAGTGTCGCCGTCGACGTCCTCGGGCAGCATGGCCTCCAGCGTCTCGAGCTGGTCCATCAGCTCGTCCAGGCGCTCGCGCGGGATGGCCGCCGTCTTGGCCGTGAAGGCCGCGGCCAGCGCGTTGTTCAGGGAGCGCACATGCTCGTCCTGCTTGTCGGTGGGCAGGCCGGCATGGCTCATGCCGTCACGCAGGGTCTTGAGCAGCGGCGGCAGGCGGCGGATGACCTCGGCGCGCTCCTCGCGCGAGGCCTTGGCGCTGGCGCTCCAGATCAGGTCGGCCGCGGCGCGCTTCATGGCCTTGGTCACGTCGGACTGGGCGCCGGCGCGCACCGCCGTGACGGCCAGCACGTCGGCCCAGACGTGGAAGAGGAAGTCGCGCACGCCGTCCTGCACCGGCACCTCGGACAGCATCTTGCGCAGCTCGATGGTGTACTGGATGGCCAGGGTCTCGCGCTGCTCGACCTGCTGGGCCAGCGACACGCCGCGCTTGGAGGCCTGGTTCTCGTTCTCGAAATAGTGGTCGAGGAACTTCTCGAACTCGGTCAGCACGGTGGCGAAGACGCGCCGGCCGGTGTCCGGATAGGCCTCGACGACCTGCACGACGCGCTTGATCTCGCGCTCCAGCGCGTCGTTGCTGGCGCGCTCCGAACCGGGGCCGCTGACATGGGCGGTGTTGAAGCCCATCACGCAGGCGCCCATGCGGTCAATGAGACGACGCGCCGGGTGGTCGGCGGCGGCGAAGAAGTCGGGTTCGCTGACGGCGACGCGCAGCACCGGCATCTGCAGGCGGGCGAACCAGACCCGCACCGTGGCCGGGATGCGCTCCTCGGTCAGGATGTTCTGGAACATCATCGCGACGATCTCGATGGTCGCGCGCTCGGCCGGGTTGCTGGCCGCCTGCTTCAGGACTTGCTTGAAGGCCTGGTTGCGGGCGCCGATCTCCTCCAGCGCGCGCGGGGCGCTCGGGGTTGCGCCGGGCGCCGTGTCGGCGGCACCTGGCCGGCGCTGCAGGGATTCCTGGGCATGCTTGATCGCCCCCATCAGCCGCGGCGAGGCGGCCGCGACGGGCGGGGCATCGGCCAGCGAAGGCCTTGACCCCGCTGCCGGCGCATCAGCGGCCGACGCGCCGACCGCGCCGGTCAGGCTGCCGGGATGGCTGGGCGCGGCATCGGCCAGGCTGGGCTTGCCGCCACCCGGGCGGGCCGGCACCTGGCTCTTGGTGACGGGAAAGCCCGGCACATGGCGGGCCAGCACGCGCTGCAGCTGGGCCATGACCTCGTCGGCCTGGGTGCTGGCCTTGCTGCGCGCCGCCGGGCTGCCAGGCGCCATGGGCACCGGGCCGGAGGTGGAGCCGAGGCCGGCGCCGGGCGACGCCGGGGGCGGCGGCGGGGCCGGCACGCCGGAGGCGGCGGCCGTCGCTTCCCTGGCGGCCTGGGCGGTGCGGCGGATGAAGGGCCGCAAGTCGACCTCGGGCAGCACCTTCTGGGCAATCAGCCAGCGATTGGTCTCGTGATAGGCCTCGCTGATGAGCTGGGCGAATTCCTCGTGCAGCTCATGGTGCAGCAATTGCCAGATGTTGGCGTCCAGGCCGACCCGGCTCCAGGCGTCCAGCGCGACGCGGGCGACGACATGGGCGCGCAGCAGGTCCAGCGGCTCCAAGTCGTCGTGCGCCTCCAGGGCCTGCATGCGGGTGCGCAGGTCGGTGAACTCCCAGGTGGCGCGATCCATCATGACCAGGGCCAGGCGGGAGCTGGTGATCTCGCGCTCGATGGTCGAGTCGTCGACCAGGCTCATCTTCAGCGACTGCGCCGGCACGGTGGAATCGTGCTCGCGGGAGTTGTCGGACACGCCGTGAACGGCCGCATGGCGCAGGGCCGCGACGATGGCCATCTGCCAGTTGGGGCCCAGCTTCTGCCAGGCCTGCACCGCGTCGCGCCGCGCCATCATGATGGCGTGGGGAGCTGCCTGGAGCAGCAACTGGCTGGCTCCTTGGCCGACGGCCGCGACCAGCGGTGTCATGCCGCGCACCAGGGCTTCCAGATAGACGCGCCGCGCCTGGGTCGCCAGGGCCTGGTTACGAGCGGCGGTCATGGACGGGTGATGGCTGCGCGGCTGGAGTGAATGGTTGCGGTCACTCTACACGACGGCCCCGGAGTTCGGGTCGTTGGGGTCGTCACGATTCACGGCGGCCTTCACCAGGTCCTCCCGCTTGACGCCCAGCCACATCGCGATGGCAGCCGCCACGAAAACCGAGGAATAGATGCCGAACAGGATGCCGATGGTCAGGGCGACGGCGAAGTAGTGCAGCGTCGGGCCGCCGAACAGCAGCATGGACACCACCATCAGCTGGGTGCAGCCGTGGGTGATGATGGTGCGGCTCATCGTCGAGGTGATCGCGTGGTCGATGACCTCGTGGGTGTTCATCTTGCGGAACTTGCGGAAGGCCTCCCGCACCCGGTCGAAGATGACGACGGACTCGTTCACCGAGTAGCCCAGCACCGCCAGGATGGCCGCCAGCACCGCCAGCGAGAACTCCCACTGGAAGAAGGCGAAGAAGCCCAGGATGATGACCACGTCGTGCAGGTTGGCGATGATGCCGGCCAGCGCGAACTTCCATTCGAAGCGGATGGCCAGGTAGATCATGATGCCGATGACGGTCACGGTCAGCGCCTTGGCGGCGTCCAGAGCCAGCTCGGCACCGACGGCAGGGCCGACGACCTCGGAGCGCGACAGCTTGATGGGCTCGGCGCCATCGGGCTTCTTGCAGATCTGCTTGCTGACCTGCTCGCCCTGGGCCGTCACCTCCTGGTGCTCGCTGATCACGCCGGCCTCGGCCTTGCAGAGCTCGCTGAAGACCTTGCCGACGACCTCGGTCTGCTTCTCGCCGGGGCGCACCGGCAGGCGGATCATGACGTCACGCGAAGAACCGAAGTTCTGCACCTGGACTTCGCCATAGCCCATCTTCTCGATGGTGTGGCGGGTCTTCTCGATCTCGGCCACCTGCGGATAGGCCACTTCGACGACGGTGCCGCCGGTGAATTCAATCGAGAAATGCAGGCCGCGGGTGACCAGGAAGAACACGGCGGCCGCGAAGGTGAGGAAGGAGATGACGTTGAAGATCAACGCATGCTTCATCAGCGGCAGGTCGCGCTTGATGCGAAAGAGTTCCATGTTCCAGCTTCCTCAGACTTTCGCGGCGGCGTCGGTGGTCTCGGCCACGGCATCGGGCTCGGGCTTCCACACCTGGCCGATGGACACGCTCTTGAGCTTCTTCTTGCGGCCGTACCAGAGGTTCACGAGGCCGCGCGAGAACACGACGGACGAGAACATCGAGGTCAGGATGCCCAGGCAGTGCACGACGGCAAAGCCCTTGATGGGGCCGGAGCCGAACACCAGCAGCGCGATGCCCGCGATCAGCGTCGTCACGTTGGAGTCCAGGATGGTGGCCCAGGCGCGCTCGTAGCCGAGGTGGATGGCCTGCTGGGGCGAGGCGCCGCCGCGCAGTTCCTCGCGCACGCGCTCATTGATCAGCACGTTGGAGTCGATGGCCATGCCCAGCACCAGCGCGATGGCCGCGATGCCCGGCAGGCTCAGCGTGGCCTGCATCAGCGACAGCGCCGCCACCAGCAGCAGCAGGTTGAAGCCCAGGGCCAGCGACGAGAACATGCCGAACAGCAGGTAGTAGACGCACATGAAGGCGGCCACGGCGGCAAAGCCCCACTGAACGCTGGCGATGCCCTTCTCGATGTTTTCCTTGCCCAGGCTCGGGCCGATGGTGCGCGATTCGATGATTTCCATCGGCGCGGCCAGCGAGCCGGCGCGCAGCAGCAGGGCCGTGTCGTTGGCCTCGACCGTGGTCATGGCGCCCGAGATCTTGATGCGGCCGCCGCTCAGTTCGCTGCGGATGACCGGCGCCGTGACGACCTCGCCCTTGCCCTTCTCGAACAGGATGATGGCCATGCGCTTGCCGATGTTCTCGCGCGACAGGTCCTTCATGATGCGGGCGCCCTTGGCGTCCAGCGTCAGGTCGACCGAAGGCTGCTGGTTCTCGTCGAAGCCGGTCTGGGCGTCGACCAGGGCATCACCGGTCAGCACCACCTGGCGCTTGACGATGATGGGGCCGAAGCCGCGGTCGATGAAGCGCTCGGTGCCGAAGGGCACGGGGCCGTTGCCCTTCAGCGCTTCCAGCGCCTCGCTGCCGTCGTCCACCATGCGCAGCTCCAGCGTGGCGGTGCGGCCGATGATCTTCTCGGCGCGGGCGGAATCCTGCACGCCGGGCAGCTGCACGACGACACGGTCCAGGCCCTGCTGCTGGATGACGGGCTCGGACACGCCCAGCTCGTTGACGCGGTTGTGCAGCGTCGTGATGTTCTGCTTGACGGCCGCTTCCTGCACGGCGACCTGGGCCTTCGGCGCCAGCGCGCCGGTCAACTGCAGTTCACTGCCTTCGCCGCGGGCCGTCCAGGTGACGTCGGGCAGCTTGTCCTTCAGCACCTCGGTCGCCGCGGTGCGCTGTTCGGCGTCACGGAAGGCGATGACGACGGTATTGGCGTCGCGGGTGATGCCGGCATGGCGGATGTTCTTGTCGCGCAGCATGGTGCGCGCGTCGCCCGTCAGCGCCTCGGCCTTCTTGGTCAGGGCCGCCTTCATGTCGACCTGCATCAGGAAGTGCACGCCGCCGCGCAGGTCCAGGCCCAGGTACATGGGGTTGGCATGCAGGCTGGTCAGCCATTGCGGGGAGCGCGACAGCAGGTTCAGCGCGACGATGTAGTTCGGCTCGGCCGCATCCGGATTGAGCGCCTTGCTGATGACGTCCTTGGCCTTCAGCTGGGTGTCGGTGTCGCCGAAGCGGGCCTTGATCGACGTGCCGTCGAACTGGACGAAGTCCGCCTTGATGCCGGCCTGCTGCAGCGCCGCCTCGATGCGGGTACCCAGCCCGGCGTCGACCTTGACGGTGACCTTGGCACTGGACACCTGCACGGCCGGCGACTCGCCGAAGAGATTGGGCAGCGTGTAGAGCGTGCCGATCAGCAGCGCGACGAGCAGGATCGCGTACTTCCAGAGCGGATAGCGGTTCATGGGGGACTTCCTTGTCTTCGCCTGGGCGGCGTAGCCATCGCCCGGACGGGGCTGGCCCGGGAGATGGGCGCGGGGCCAGTTACTTCAAGCTGCCCTTAGGGAGAACCTGGGTGACGGCGCCACGCTGGATCTGGATTTCCACGCCATTGGCGACTTCCAGGTGGACGAAGTTGTCGCCCAGCTTGGCGATCTTGCCGATGACGCCGCCGGCGGTGACGACCTCGTCGCCCTTGGCCAGCGCCTCGATCATGGCCTTCGCCTCCTTCTGGCGCTTCATCTGCGGCCGGATCATGACGAAATAGAGCACGACGAACATCAGCACCAGGGGCAGCATGCCGAGCAGGCCGGATTCAGGGCTGGCGGCGGCCGGGGCGGCCTGGGCGTAGGCGTTGGAGATGAACACGTTGAATTCCTTGGATGGGCGGCTACGAGAAACCGCAGGGCAACCTTGAATTCTAGTGCGGCCCGCCGGACACCCCCGTGACGGGGCGCGAGGGGCTACGCCGCGACGCTCACCCCTGATAACCTGCCGCCGCCCACCCAACCGGAGTTCCCGCCTTGCCGATCAGGACGCTGACCGACCGACTGAGCCTGCGCAGCCTGCTGACGCTGCCCTATGTCGTGCTGGTGCTGGCTCTGGTGCTGCTGGTGGGCGCCCTGTCCTGGCGGGCCGGCCGCGACACGGTGGACGCCCTGTCCGGCCAGCTCCTCGTCGAGGCCGTGAGCCGCATCTCGGTGGCGCTGGAGCGCCACGTCGGCGGCGCCGACGCCGTGCTGGAGGCCGCCTTCCCCACCGGCCTGCCCGCCCCCGAGAACCTGCCCAAGGAGCTGGACACCCTGCGCACCCGCTTCTGGCTGGCCACCTCGGTGCACCGCGACCCCAACAACTACGTCTATTACGGCGACCGCCACGGCCATTTCCTCGGCCTGTGGCGCTTCTCCGAGCTGGAAGCCGAGCTCCGCACCCGCACCCAGAGCGAGGGCCCGCGCACCATCTACCGCTTGAGCGGCATCATGGGCGACCTGCGCTCGCCCGTCGTCGAGGACAAGGTCTTCGAGCCGCGCGAGCGCCCCTGGTACCAGGCCGCCCTGGCCAACCCGGCCTCGCTGAGCTGGACGCCGGTCTATATCGACTTCAAGACCCTGGACCTCGTCACGACCCGCACCAAGCGCGTCGGCAACGACGTCGGCGAGCCCGAGGGCGTCGCCGCGACCGACCTGCCGCTGAAACAGGTCAATGCCCTGCTGCAGCGGCTGGCCCTGACGCAGAACGCCGTCGCCATGGTCGTGGAGGCCGATGGCCAGCTCGTCGGCGTCTCGCGCGGCGCCCACATGAAGACGGTGTCCGTTGGCCAGCACGAGCGCCTGAACGCCGCCCAGAGCAGCGACGCCCTCGTGACGGCCGCCTTCGAAGCCGTGCGCCAGCGCACCGCGCCCGGCCCCGACGCCCTCGGCACGGCCGCGCGCACCACCAGCTTCACCGATGCCGACAGCCGCGTCGTGCAGCTCGGCTATGCCCGCGTCGAGCCAGCCCTGGGGCTGAACTGGCTCATCATCGTCGCCGTGCCGCGGGCCGACTTCCTGGCCGGCGTGCAGCGCAACTTCGTGCAGGCCGCCGCCCTGGCCGGCCTGGGCGTCGTCATCGCCCTGGGCCTGGGCTGGGCCGTGCTGGGCATCGTCACCCGCGAGCTGCGCGAACTGGCCGAGGCGGCCCGGCGCGTCGGCGACGGCGTGCTGGACGAGCCGCCCGAGGTGCACCGCACCGACGAACTCGGCGAGCTGGCGCGCAGCTTCGCCGACATGCAAAGGCGGCTGCTGACCGACCAGCTCACGGGGCTGTCCAACCGCAGCGCCATCCTGCGCCGCATCGAGGACCGCATCCTGCAGCAGCGCCGCCGCGGCGACCGCTGGCCCTTCGCCGTCATGTTCGTCGACCTCGAGCGCGTCAAGGACATCAACAAGCGCTTCGGCCATGGCGTCGGCGACGCCGTGCTGAAGGAAGTCGGCCAGCGCCTGCGCGCCGGCGTGCGCATCGGCGACATCGTGGCCCGCTATGCCGGCGACGAGTTCGTGCTGTTGCTGGACTCGGTCGAGAACCGCGCCGACGCCGAGGCGGCGCGCAACCACCTGGAAGCCGCCATGCAGGCGCCGCTGGAAGCCCTGGCTGGCCTGGCGCCGGCCGACTTCCAGATCGGTGCCAGCTTCGGCATCGCCCTCTATCCCGACGACGGCCAGGACACCGAGAGCCTGCTCAGGCATGCCGACGCCGACATGTTCTCCCGCAAGCCGCCGCCGCCCGCCGATGTCTCCAGGTTCTGAACTCGATCTCGCGGCCCTGCGCCGCCATGCCGTCGCCCGCAGCCTGTTCACGCCCACCACGCTGCCCAAAGCCGTCGAGAAGCTCGGCGGCTTCGTGCAGGCCGACCCGCTGCGCGCCCCCGCCCGCGCCCAGGACCTGACGCTGCGCCACCGCGTCAAGGGCTACCAGGCCGGCGACCTGGAGCGCCGCTATCCGCGCCTGAACCTGCAGGAAGACTTCTTCATCAACTACGGCTTCGTCACGCCCGAGCTGCGCGCGCTGATGCACCCACGCACCGCGCGCCGCGTCTGGGACGAGCCGCGCTGGAAGCTGGCCAACGCCGTGCTGGCCGAGGTCGAGCGCCTGGGCGAGGCTCACCCGGCCGAGGTCGACGCGGCCCTGGGCCATGGCCCGGTGAAGAACTGGTTCGGCGGCAACAGCCGCCTGTCCACGGAGCTGCTGGACGGCCTGCACTACCGCGGCCACCTCGACGTCGTGCGGCGCGACAGCGGCACGCGCGTCTACCGCCTGGCGCCGACCTGGGAAGCCCACCCCGACCCGCAGACCGCCATGGACGCGATGGCCGACGTGCTGGTGCAGAAGTACGCGCCGCTGCCGGCCGGCAGCCTGTCCACCTTGATCAGCATGCTGTTCAACGCCTCCCACCAATGGACCGAGCTGCGCAGGCCAACGTTTGCCCGCGCCAAGGAGAGGCTGGCGCATGCCAGGGTCGACGGCGTGGACTGGTACTGGCCGGCCGACGAGGATCCGAGGCGGGGCTGGCGCATTCCCTCGCAGGTGCGGCTGCTGGCACCCTTCGACCCCGTTGTCTGGGACCGCCGCCGCTTCGAGCTGCTGTGGGGCTGGGCCTACCGCTTCGAGGCCTACACGCCGGCGGCCAAGCGGGTGCGCGGGCATTACGCACTGCCGCTGCTGTGGCGCGACCAGGTCATTGGCTGGGCCAATGCCAGCGTCAAGGGCGGTGCGTTGAAGGTCGAGTGCGGCTATGTGGCCGGTAAGGCGCCACGGGATGCTGAGTTCAAGGCGGCGCTGGAGGAGGAGAAGGCGCGGCTCGCGGCCTTCCTGGGCGTGGAAGGGCCATGAACGCAGACACCATCATTCCGAACCACAGGCTGCAGATTCGCACCGAAGAGGAGCTTGAATCAGCCTTTGCCGAGTGGAGGCAAGACGTCTATGCCGCGTTCCATTTCTCCCACGACCTGCCTCACCCTTGGTTGTCCGTGCTGCTGAACGGTTCGGTGGCCTACATCCATTACTTCCCCGCGCCGGACCACCCGGGCTTCCAGTCCCTGAACCCGAATCCTGCGGCGGGCGATCACTGCACGCGCTTTCTCCAGGCAGGCGGCTGCGAAGCAGATGGCTTTGATCTGCCTGCGTACTCACTCATACCGGCCGAAACTGGCCTGGCTGCAGCGAGAGAGTTCCTGCAGTCGTCAGCTCGCCCGTCCTGCCTTGCCTGGTCAGAGCTGTAAGCCAGTTGCTGCCCGGCAAAACGCGCAGGCGCGCTCTAGGATCGCCAACGCCACAACCACCGCCTGAATCGCCGCCATGCGTTGTCTCGCCCTCCTGCTGCTCGCCCTGACCCTGAGCCCGCTCGCCCACGCCGACGAAGCCAGCACCGCCAAGGCCTTCCAGAAGCTGCGCACCAGTCCCTGGCTGCTGCGCCAGTTCATGGCCGAATTCCCCAAGGGCGGCGACCTGCACAACCACCTGGACGGCAGCATCTATGCCGAGAACATCATCCAGTGGGCGGCCGAGGACGGCAAATGCGTGGCTCTGGGCAACGGACAGATCAGCTATCCGCCCTGTGACGCTCAACGCCCGCCGATGAAGGACTACGCGGCCGACTCGGTCAACTACCGCCAGCTCGTCGACGCCTATTCGGTGCGCAACTACGAGCGCGGACCGAAGTCCGGCCATGACCAGGTCTTCGACACCTTCGGCCGCTTCATTCCCGGCACCCTGGGCCGCGAAGGCGACATGCTGCGCGAGGCCTTGAACCGCCGCGGCGCCGAGAACACCGTCTACCTGGAGCTGCTGCAGTCCTGGGGCATGGACAAGGCCCGCGCCATCGCCGCGGCCGAGGCCGGTGCCTTTCGCGCCGACCGGCCGGCGCGCGATTGGGCCAGTCACCCGGCCCTGCACAAGATCGTCGCCGACACGCGCATCGAGCTGGACCGCATCGAGAAGCGCTGGCGCGAGCTGTCGCATTGCGGCCAGGCCCAGGCCGAGCCGGGCTGCGGCGTCACGCTGCGCTATCTGGCGCAAGTCATCCGCACCTTCCCGCCCGAGCAGGTCAATGCCCAGATCGCACTGGCCTTTCTCCTCGTCAAGGCCGACCCTCGCTATGTCGGGCTCAACCTCGTCGCGCCGGAGGACGATCCCAGCACGCTGCGCCATTACAAGGAGCAGATGACGGTCATCGGGCACTTGAGCAAGCTCTACCCCGAGGTGCAGGTCAGCCTGCATGCCGGCGAGTTCGGCTTCGGCCTGGTGCCGCCCGAGGACTTCAAGGACCACATCCGCCAGGCCCTGGACATCGCCGGCGCCCGCCGCATCGGCCATGGCGAGGCCATCGGCCTGGAGGTCGGCGCCTTCGACACGCTGCGCGACATGGCCAAGCGCGGCATCGCCGTCGAGATCAACCTGACCAGCAATGCGATCGTCCACGACCTCAAGGGCGAGCAGCACCCGTGGCTGCTCTACCGCCAGTTCGGCGTACCGACCGCCCTGTCGGCCGACGACGAAGGCGTGTTCCGCATCGACCTGACGAACGAATACCAGCGCGCGGCAGCGACCTACCCCAAGCTGACCTACCGTGACTTCAAGCAACTGTCGCGCAATGCGCTCCACTACGGCTTTGTCGAGGGCCAGGCCCTGCTGGCCGACACCGCCAGCGGCCGCTTCGTGGCTGCCTGCACCGGCGAACGCCCCGGCCGCGGCGAAGCCAGGAGTGCCCGCTGCCGCGACTTCCTCGCCGCCCACACCAAGGCCCGCCTGCAATGGGACCTGGAAGCCCGCTTCAGCCGCTTCGAGGGCCAATCACGCTGATTGAATGTTTCTTGATATCGGGCCGCTGCGCCGCAACACCGCCTTTCGCCGCCTCTTCGCCAGCCAGTTCATCTCGGGCCTCGGCACCATGGTCAGCTATGTGGCCGTGCCCTGGCAGCTCTACGAACTGACGCACTCCAACGCCCAGGTCGGCCTGCTCGGCCTGGTGCAGCTGATCCCCGTCGTCGCCTGCGGCCTGCTCGGCGGCGCGGTGGCGGACCGCGTGGACCGCAAGCGATTGCTGATCGGCTCGGAAGCGCTGATGGCCCTGTGCCTGGCCGGCCTGCTGGCGAACGCACTGAGCGCCGCGCCCAGCGTGCTCGCCATCTATGCGCTGGTGGCCGTGCTGCAGGGCGCCAGCGGCTTCCATCGCCCGGCGCTGGAGGCCTTGACGCAGAAGTTCGCCCGCCCCGAGGAGTACGCGGCCGTGGCGGCCCTGTCGTCGGTGCGGGGCACCATCGGCATGGTGGCCGGTCCGGCGCTGGCCGGGCTGCTGCTGGCGAAATGGGGCGCCGTCGGCGCCTATATCTTCGACTTCGCGAGCTTCATCGTCGCGCTGTTCTTCATCGTCCGCATCCCGCGCGAGGCCATCGGCCAGGTCGACGCCCCCGAAGAGCGCCCGCATCTGCTGGCCGACCTGGCCGAGGGCCTGCGCTTCGCCTGGGCACGGCCGGCGTTGATGGGCACCTATATCGTCGACATCGTCGCCATGGCCTTTGCCTTCCCGGTCGCCCTGTTCCCGGCCATGGCGGCGGCCGACGGGCGCACCGAGTCGGTGGGCTGGCTGCTGTCGGCCATGTCGGTGGGCGCTTTGATCATCGGCCTGGTCAGCGGCTGGACCGGCAAGGTCAGCCGCCACGGCCGCGCCGTCGTCATCGCGGCGGCGGTGTGGGCGCTGGGCATCGTGGCGCTGGGCTTTGCGCCCAGCCTGATGCTGGGGCTGGTCTGCCTGGCCATCGCCGGCGCCGCCGACATGGTCAGCGGCGTCTTCCGCGGCACGATCTGGAACGAAACCATCCCCAACACGCTGCGCGGCCGCCTGGCCGGCATCGAGATGATCAGCTATTTGACGGGCCCGCTGATCGGCAACGCGCGGGCCGGCTTCATGGCCGATGCCTGGGGCGTGTCGGCCGCGATCTGGATGGGCGGCGCGATCTGCCTCGCCGGCGTCATCGCCACCGGCTTCCTGCTGCCGCGCTTCTGGGCCTATCGCAGCAGCAGCCGCCGCTGAGCCGGCCTCAATCCAGGCCGGCGCGGCGCAGGCCGTCGCGCATCAGCCGCGTCGCGGACGCCTCGAAGCGGAAAGCTGCCAGCAGGTCCGCCACGCCATAGCCCGGCCGCCGCTGGCGGACCTGCGCGATCTGCGCCCGGGCTTCCGGCAGCCGCCCCGCCAGGGCAAGGCCGCAGGCGGCGATGCCATGGATGTGCACATGCGCATTCGGCCGCGCGGCGGCCTGCAGGAACCAGTCGGCGGCCGCCTCGAAGTCGCCGAGGCGAAGCATCGCCAGGGCACGCGCGCCCATCATGCCGAACAGCAGCGGGTCGTGCGGGCTCAGGCGCCGCGACAGGTCGGCGGCGCCGATGGCGGCCCTGGGGTCGCCGGACTGCGCCTGCACAAAGGCGAGCGAGTAATGCGCCAGCGCAAAGCTCGGGCTCAGTGCTATGGCCTGCTGCAGGGACTGCACCGCCTCGTCCGAGCGCTCCAGCAGCCAGCAGGCACGCCCCAGGGCCAGGTGGGCGGCCGGCTGGCGCTCATCGGCCAGCAGCGCGGCCTCGGCGGCCTGCAGGGCCAGCCGCGACTGGCTGGCGGCATCGCCCCAGCCCTGGAAGGCGTCCTGGAAATGGGTGAAGGACAGGCCGGCATGGGCCGCCGAGAAGCCGGCATCCTGGCGCAGGGCCGCGCTGAAGAAGTCGCGGGCGCGCTGGTTGTCGTCGCGATCGAAGCGGTACATATGCCAGAGGCCGCGGTGGTAGGCCAGCCAGGCGTCCAGCGAATCGGCGGGCCGCCGCAAGGCGCGGGCGCGCTCTGCCGCCTCCACCTCGTTGGCCAGGCTGGAGGCGATGGCCTGACCGACGTCGTCCAGCACGTTCAGCAGCATCTGCTGGGCGGCGACGAAGGTGTCGGCCCAGACCGCATGGCCGCTGCGCACGTCGGCCAGTTCGACGTCTACCGCCAGGCCCCGCGGGTGGGGCCGCAACGCGCCGGTGACGACATAGTCGGCCTGCAGGCAGCGCGCCGCTTCCATCGCGCCGAGGCCGCGCGCCTGCAGTTCCAGCACGCTGCCGTGGGCGATCACCGCCGCGCTGCGCAGGCGCGCCAGGCAGGCGATGACGTCATGCGTCAGGCCGTAGGTGCGCACCGGCCCGACATTCCAGCCGAACTCGTCGCGCAGCGGCATCACGGCCACGCAGGCGCGCGGAGCCGGTGCCTGCAACTCGGCGAGGCCCGACCCGCAGGGCGCCGCGGGCTCGTCCAGCAGCCGCACGGGCGCCACGAAGCGGTAGCCGCGCCGCGGCAGCGTGGCGATGCAGGCCTGGTCGCGGCCATCGTCACCGACGGCCTTGCGCGCCGACTTGATGGCGGTGCTGAGGGCGCCGTCGGTCACCACCTTGCCGGGCCACAGCCGCTCCAGCAACTCGTCGCGCGTGACGGTGCGGTCACGGTGGGTGGCCAGGTGCAGCAGCAGGTCGAACACCAGCGGCTCGACCGCACAAACCTCGCCGCCGCGACTCAGCTGGTGGCGGTAGGTGTCCAGGGTGCAGTCGAGAAAGGCCAGCAGCAAACCGTGAGCCCTGCGGGGAGATGGCTGTCGACGATTGTGAGGGCCGCGCCCGCCTCAGCCAAACCTCAGCGTTTCCTCACGGTTCGCTCATGCGGCGCAGCGGCGTCCTTCCTAAGGTTCGGACACCGCCCTCGGGCACCCGAAAGGACTCGCCATGACAGCCTCCCTCTACGAACGCCTGGGCAAGGCCGACGGCATTGGCCGCCTGGTCGATGACGTCATGGCCGCCCATCTGGACAATCCGGTCGTCAAGCCGCGCTTCGCCGCCATCGCCGACCTCGACAAGGCCAAGCGCCTGGCGCGCGAATTCTTCTGCGTCGGCGCCGGCGGCCCCGAGACCTACACGGGTCGCGACATGCTGGCCGCCCACCGCGGCATGAACATCAGCGAGGAGGAATACCTCGCCGTCGTCGACGACATCATGGGAGCGCTGGGCAAGAACGACATCGATGGCCCGACGCGGACCGAGGTGCTGGGCATCCTGTATTCCCTCAAGGGCACCATCGTCCGCGTTTAGACGTTGAGCGAACCCATCTGCGCCGCCGGATAGCGCGTCCCCGCCACCGCGTGCGCCGCGAGCAGCGCCTGGATGCGCTCGCGCCGGCCGTCGTCGAGCTGGATGCGGGCGGCCAGCACGTTCTCGTCCAGCCGCGAGACGCTGCGCGTGCCGGGGATGGGAATGATGTCCTCGCCCTGGTCGAGCAGCCAGGCCAGGGCGAGCTGGGCGGGTGTGTAGCTCCATTCCTCGGCCAGGGCGCGCAGGGCGTCGGCCAGGGCGAGGTTGTGGTCGAGATTGCCGCCCTGGAAGCGCGGATGAACGCGTCGGCGGTCGTCGGCAGCCAGCTGATCGACGCCGCGGATCGCCCCCGTCAGGAAGCCCCGGCCCAACGGGCTGTAGGGCACCAGGGCGATGCCCAGCTCGCGGCAGGTCGGCAGGATCTCGGCCTCGACATCGCGAGTCCACAGCGAATACTCGGTCTGCACGGCCGCGATGGGGTGCACGGCGTGGGCGCGGCGGATGGTGGCGGCCGAGGCCTCGGACAAGCCCAGATGCCTGACCTTGCCAGCCTTGACCAGTTCGGCCATGGCGCCGACGGTCTCCTCGATGGGCACGGTCTTGTCGACGCGGTGCTGGTAGTAGAGGTCGATGTGGTCGACGCCCAGCCGTGAGAGGCTGGCGTCGCAGGCCTCGCGCACATAGGCCGGGCTGCCGTCGATGCGCAGCATGGCGCCGTCGGGGGCCCGCACATTGCCGAACTTGGTCGCGATGACGACCTCGTCACGACGCTCCGCCAGCAGCCGGGCCAGCAGCCTCTCGTTGGCGCCCACGCCATACATGTCGGCGGTGTCCAGGAAGTTGATGCCGATGTCCAGGGCGTGGTTCAGCACGGACAGCGACAGCGCGTCGTCGGCCGGGCCGTAGAAGTCGGACATGCCCATGCAGCCCAGGCCCAGGGCCGAGACTTCGGGGCCGGCGGCGCCCAGGCGGCGGCGCGGGATTGGGGCGGAAACGGCATTTGTCATCACGGATCTCCTGCGGGACATCATCGCCGCGTCGACAAAGCCCCTCACAACCGGCCTAGAATGCGCGTCTTTCCGAGGAGCGTTGCAACCTCAGCACCCTTGAGGCCAGGCTCGGAATTTCTACCTGCAACCGCGCTCACCCGCTGGCCGACCGTGCCTGGGTGATGCTTGATCCCCTTGTCCGACGCCAGCGGCTTCATTCACTTGAAGGAGCCCGCATGAGCACCGCCGACCATATCGTCAAAGACCTCTCGCTCGCCGACTGGGGCCGCAAGGAAATCAAGATCGCCGAGCACGAGATGCCGGCCCTGATGGCCATCCGCAAGGAATACGCCGCATCGCAGCCGCTGAAGGGCGCCCGCGTCACCGGCTCCCTGCACATGACCATCCAGACCGCCGTGCTGGTCGAGACCCTGCAAGCCCTGGGCGCCGAAGTGCGCTGGGCCAGCTGCAATATCTTCTCCACGCAGGACCACGCCGCCGCCGCCCTGGCTGCCGTCGGCACCCCCGTGTTCGCCTACAAGGGCGAGACGCTGGAAGACTACTGGGACTACACCCACCGCATCTTCGAATTCGCCGGCAAGGGCGAGGCGGGCGAAGGCCCCAACATGATCCTGGACGACGGCGGCGACGCGACGCTGCTGATGCACCTGGGCCAGAAGGCCGAGAAGGACCTGTCCGTGCTGGCCAACCCCGGCAGCGAGGAAGAGCGCATCCTGTTCGCGGCCATCAAGAAGAAGGTCGCCGAGGACGGCACCTGGTACACCCGCAAGAGCGCCGAGATCATCGGCGTGACCGAAGAGACGACCACGGGCGTGCACCGCCTGAAGGAAATGTCGGCCAAGGGCACGCTGCTGTTCCGCGCCATCAACGTCAACGACTCGGTCACCAAGAGCAAGTTCGACAACCTGTATGGCTGCCGCGAGTCCCTGGTGGACGGCATCAAGCGCGCCACCGACGTGATGGTCGCCGGCAAGATCGCCGTCGTGGCCGGCTACGGCGACGTGGGCAAGGGCTCGGCCCAGGCCCTGCGCGCGCTGTCGGCCCAGGTGTGGGTCACCGAGATCGACCCCATCTGCGCCCTGCAGGCCGCGATGGAAGGCTATCGCGTCGTGACCATGGAGTTCGCCCAGGACAAGGCCGACATCTTCGTGACGACGACGGGCAACAAGAACGTCATCCGCCACGAGCACATGGCCGCGATGAAGAACAACGCCATCGTCTGCAACATCGGCCACTTCGACAACGAGATCGAGGTCGCGGCCCTCGAGCAATACGAGTGGGAAGAGATCAAGCCCCAGGTCGACCACGTCATCTTCCCGGACGGCAAGCGCATCATCCTGCTGGCCAAGGGCCGCCTGGTGAACCTGGGCTGCGGCACGGGCCACCCGAGCTATGTGATGAGCTCGTCCTTCGCCAACCAGACCATCGCCCAGATCGAGCTGTACGCGCACAAGGACAACTACGCCATCGGCCAGGTCTATGTGCTGCCCAAGCACCTGGACGAGAAGGTCGCCCGCCTGCAGCTGACCACGCTGAATGCGCAGCTGACCGAGCTGACGGAAGAGCAAGCGGCTTACATCGGCGTCAACAAGGCCGGCCCGTACAAGCCCGACACGTACAGGTACTGATGAGCCCCTCGTCCACTCCCGCCCTGCTGAACGCAGGCGTGCCTGGCCGGTCCCCCGAGGGGACGGCGATGCTCGCGGCGTCGAGCCGCGAGCACATCGCCCACGGCGGGCCGGCTCGGGAGCGGCCCGGCGCTCGGCCCGCAGGTTTCGTGCGCTGCTCGCGCAGCGTTGGCGTCCATGAGAGCTGACCAGCTCCTCGTTGCCCAAGGCCTGGCACCGACCCGTTCGGTGGCCCAGCGCCTCATCAGCAACGGCGCCGCCGAGTGGGCCTCGCCCACCGGCTGGGCCGCGCTGAAGAAGGCCGGCGAGGACCTGCCCGAGACGGCGCAGCTGCGCGTCACCGACGACGCGGAGCTGCGCTATGTGTCGCGCGGCGGGCTCAAGCTGGAAGGCGCGCTGGCGCGCGTCGGCTTCGACGTGTCGACGCACACGGTGCTGGACGTCGGCCAGAGCACGGGCGGCTTCACCGACTGCCTGCTGGCCCATGGCGCGCGCCATGTCGTCGGCGTGGACGTCGGCCATGGCCAGCTGCACGCCAAGCTGCAGAGCGACCACCGCGTGACCGCGCTGGAGGGCGTGCATGTGCGCGAGCTGGACGTGCTGCGCCAGCACCAGCCGACGGGGGGCTTCACCCTCATCGTCGGAGACCTGAGTTTCATTTCCATGGTGGGCAGCCTCCCCGAGCTGCTGCCCTGGCTGGAGGTGCACGGCCATCTGCTCGTGCTCATCAAGCCGCAGTTCGAGCTGGGGCCACAAGCCCTGGGCAAGGGCGGTCTCGTCAAGGACGAGGCCGACTACCCGCGACTGGAAGCCCGCGTGCGCCTGGCCTGCACGGCCCTCGGCCTCAAGGTGCTGGACTATTTCGACAGCCCCATCACCGGCGGTGATGGCAACCGCGAATTCTTCTTGTGGGCGTCCCGATGACTACCGCTGTTTCGTTTGAATTTTTCCCGCCCAACACGCCGGTCGGCGTCGAAAAGCTCAAGACCGTCGTGCAGGACCTGGGCGCGCTGTCGCCCCAGTACTTCAGCGTCACCTACGGCGCCGGCGGCTCCACGCGCGACAAGACCCTGGGCGCCGTGATGGACATCGCCGCGGCCGGCTTCGAGGCCGCGCCGCATCTGAGCTGCGTGGGCTCCACGCGCGAGAACATCGCCGAGATCCTGGCCACCTACCGCGCCCAGAACATCCACCGCGTCGTCGCGCTGCGCGGCGACCTGCCCAGCGGCACGGCCACGGCGGGCGAGTTCCGCTATGCCTCGGAGCTGGTCAGCTTCATCCGCGAGACCCAAGGCAAGGACTGGCATATCGAGGTGGCCGCCTACCCCGAGGTGCACCCGCAGCAGCGCTATGCCGCGCGCGACCTGCAGCACTTCGTCGACAAGATGAAGGCCGGTGCCGACGGCGCCATCACGCAGTTCTTCTTCAACGCCGACGCCTATTTCCACTTCGTCGACGAGGCCCGCAAGCTCGGCGTCACCCAGCCCATCGTGCCGGGCATCATGCCCTTCCACAACTATGGCCGCATCGCCCAGTTCGCGCAGCGCGACGGCATCGACATCCCGCGCTGGGTGCAGCTGAAGATGGAAGGCTTCATGGACGACACGGCCAGCATCCGCGCCTTCGGCCTGGATGTGGTGACCCGACTCTGCGAACGCCTCATCGACGGCGGCGCGCCGGGCATCCACTTCTACACGCTGAACCAGAGCGCGCTGACGCTGGAGCTCTGCAAGCGCCTGGGATTGGGCAAGTAAGTCCATAACTTCCGCTCATGTAAATGAGCGCTTTACGTTCGCTGGCCCGAGCACCGCGCCGCCAGAATGCGCGGCCATGAGCCGCCTCCTCGTCACGCTGGCCCTGCTGTGTGCCAGCGCGCTGAGCGCGGCCCAGACGGCCAAGCCCACCCCTGCCCCGCCCGCGCCGGCCGCCAGCGCCGCGGGCAACAAGCTGGACCGCGTCGAGGTCACCAGCGGCCCCACGGCCAACAGCCGCCGGCGCAACAGCACGGCCAGCAAGATCGTCATCGAACGCGAGGACCTGGACCGCTATGGCGACACGGCCCTGGGCGACGTGCTGCGCCGCCTGCCCGGCGTCACCATCGGCGGCCGGCCGGGCCGCGGCGGCGACATCCGCATGCGCGGCCTCGGGAGCGGCTTCACGCAAATCCTCGTCGACGGGGAGCGCGCGCCGGCCGGCTTCGCCGTGGAAGACCTGCCGCCCGACCAGGTCGAGCGCATCGAGGTCTACCGCGCCCCCACCGCCGAAACGGGCGCCCGCGCGATTGCCGGCACCATCAACATCATCCTGCGCGAGCCGCTGCAGAAGTCCAACCACGAAGTGCGCCTCACCGCCGGCTGGGACCGCAACGAGCCGCAGGCCGACTTCAGCTGGACGCGCAACCTGAAGTGGGGCGGGCCCAACAACGACGAATTCGTCGGCGCCGTCTCCACCAACGGCGGCCTGCACCGACGCTTCAACAACATCGACACGCACAACCGCGTGACGGACAGCGAGACCGGACAGGTCATCGACGAGACCTCGCAGGTCGGCACCAGTGTGGGCAACAGCGCCAACCTGAATGGCAATGCCCGGCTGCGCTGGAAGTACAGCGACACGCTGAGCTTCAACCTCTCGCCCTTCTTCGCGCTGTCCCAGAACGAGGGCAGCAGCCAGAGCAATGCCGAGGGCACGCGCTTTCGCGACGTGCACGGCGAGTTCGACGGCCGCATGCACAACCTCCGGCTCAATCTGTCGGCCAACTACCGGCCCAAACCAGGTGAGAGCTGGGACCTGCGCCTGGGCCACGGCGGCTTCAAGAACACCAGCAACAGCCACCGCCGCGACACGCAGACCGCCGCCGGCATCACGACCGAACGCATCCAGGACGACCACAACGTCGTCGACGAGGACCAGACCAGCCTGGGCGGCAAATGGAGCCTGAAGACGGCCCAGGAGCACCAGTGGGTCAGCGGCGTCGAGGCTGAGCGCAGCCAGCGCACCCAGGTGCGCGACACCCTGGTCAACGGCGCCGTCATCCCCGGCCTCATCAAGTTCGGCAACACCCTGGGCTCGCGCAACGAGCGCTTTGCCGCCTACACCCAGGACGAGTGGAGCCCGAGCAAGCAATGGTCGGTCTATGCCGGCGTGCGCTACGAGCGCATCGAGACCCGCGCCGACGCCACCGGCGTGCTGGCTGGGACGCGCAATGTGTCCCAGGTCACCTCGCCCCTCTTCCATCTGCTGTGGAAGCCCGAGGCCTTCCCCAAGGACCAGGTGCGCCTGAGCCTGACGCGCAGCTACCGCTCGCCCAGTCTCAACGACCTGATCGCGCGGCCCAGCATCAATGCCACCTACCCCGAAGGCCCCAACTACCAGACCTACGCCGACCGCGCCGGCAACCCCGACCTCAAGCCCGAGCTGGCCACCGGCATCGACCTGAGCCTGGAGCACTGGCTGCCCACCGGCGGCATCGTGTCGGGCAGCGCCTTCGTGCGCGACATCAAGAGCCTGATCCGCAGCCAGGTCATGCTGGAGACGGTGAGCTGGGACGCCTCGCAGCGCTGGGTCAGCCGGCCGCGCAACATGGAAGGCGCGCGGACGATGGGCCTGGAACTCGAGGTCAAGGCCCGCATGGACGAGATCTGGGAAGACGCGCCGCCCGAACTGCAGCTGATGCTGCTGCGCTTCAACATCGCCGTCTTCGACAGCCGGGTCTTGGGCATCCCTGGCGCCAACAACCGCCTGGACCAGCAGCCGCGCGGCAGCATCAACTTCGGCATCGACCACCGCTGGAAGGCCCTGGGCCAGAATTTCGGCAGCGGCTTCAACGTCAACTACGTGCCCGGCACGAAGGTGCAGCAGACCGAGACCCTGCGCCGCGAGGAGAGCGACCGCCGCGTCTTCGACGCCTACCTCTCCTGGAGCAGCGGCTCGGTGCGCGACGGCATCAACTGGCGCTTGTCCATGGCCAATCTCGTACCGCGCGATTCGACGTCGTCGTCGGAAGGCGTGGACCTCGTCAACCATCGGCTGACCGAAAGCTGGTCGCGCAACCGCACTTTCCGCGTGGTCTCGCTGCGAGCGGACATGCGGTTCTAGACAATGCGGCCATGACACGCCGCATCCTCTTCTTCTGCATGGGCAATATCTGCCGCAGCCCGACGGCCGACGGCGTCATGCGCGCCAAGCTGAGGGCCGCCGGCCTGGACATCGAGGTCGACTCGGCCGGCACCCATGGCTATCACGTCGGCGCGCCGCCGGATGAGCGCAGCCAGGAGCATGCGCTCAAGCGCGGCTACGACCTGAGCCCGCTGCGGGCACGCAAGCTGGTGGCCGAGGACTTCAGCCGCTTCGACCTCGTGCTGGCCATGGATGGCGACAACCTCGCCCATGCGGAGCGGCTTTGCCCGCCGGGGCAGCGGCATCGGCTGAAGCTGCTGATGGACTATGCGCCGCAGGCTGGCAAACCGCATGTACCGGACCCGTATTACGGCGGGGAGGCGGGGTTCGAGGAAGTGCTGGATCTGGTGGAAGCGGCCTGCGACGGGCTGATCGCGACCCTGAGCAGGCGCTGAGCTATTCGCGGCAGACCAGGCAGCCCATGTTGGACATGAAGGACGCGTCCCCGATCACGCCCATCCTGACGACGCCGTTGCGCTGAGCCGCCGCCATCACGGCGACAACGGCGCGGTAGCTCGCCAGCTTGTGCGGCTTGATGTGCACATCGGCCTGGCGGGGTTTCTCCTCGGCGCCAACGGCTCGCAGCCTGGCGTCGAGTTCGGCGGGGCCCGCCAGGGTTTCGCCATCCCAGAAAAGGACGCCGTCGAAATCGACCACCACCGTGTGGACGACCGGGTCCGGTCCGATCGCGCCCGGACAGTTGCCGACAATGTCGATGGCGACGGCATGCGAGGGCGCCGGCAAGGCCATGATCCACAGCGCCGACAGCGACAGCAGCACCCCCGCGAGGGGCGCTGCGCTGGCTGTCAACAGGGACTGGGACTCTGCATGCCCCCAGTATTTCGGACTGCTGTCGCCCATGGTGGACCGCGTGCGGCCAAGGATGGCGGGAGGGTTCGATGATGCCAGGGCGGGCCGGAAACGCCGGGTTCCCACGGGTAAACCGTATTTGTTCGACAGACGAACAAACAGACGATGCCGGCAGTTGAACGAGAAGACGGTGCCGCAGACATGACCCCCTTCAAGCCCTGGCTGGGCGCACTCGCCCTGGCCGCCGCATCCGCCGCACTGGCTGCGCCGCCCGCCGATGCTCCCTACGCCTGGAAGCCCGTCGCCACCGTCGGCGGCGGCTTTGTGGATGGCATTGCCTTCCACCCCGCCGTGGCGGGCCTGGCCTATGCCCGCACCGACATGGGCGGCGCCTACCGCCGCGACACGGCCACCGGCCCCTGGCAGCCGCTGCTGGACTGGCTGCCGCTGAAGGACGTGAACCTGATGGGCGTCGAGAGCCTGGCCGTTGACCCCAACAATGCCGATGCGCTGTATCTGGCCTGCGGCACCTACACCAACCCGGCCGTGCCCAACGGCGCCGTGCTGCGCTCCAGCGACCGCGGCAAGAGCTTCCAGCGTACCGAATTGCCCTTCAAGCTCGGCGGCAACGAGGGCGGCCGCGGCAATGGCGAGCGGCTGGCGGTGGACCCGAACGATGGCCGCGTGATCTACCTGGCCAGCCGCCTCGCCGGCTTGTGGCGCAGTGGCGATGCGGCCCGGAGCTTCCAGCGCGTCGACGCCTTCCCCGATTCGGCCTGGCGCCGTGACGCCTCCGACGGCGCACCGCCCAGCTGGGGCGGCAGCGACGGCAAAGCGACGATCAATTTCATCTTCTTCGACCCCACCAGCGGCAAACGCGGCCAGGCGAGTCGCACGATCTATGCGGACGTGTCGGTCGTCGGCCGGCCCAGCCTCTGGCGCAGCCTGGACGCAGGTGTGAGCTGGCAGTCTGTGCCCGGCGCGCCGACCACCCACCGCCCGATGCGCGCCGCACTGGCGAGCGACGGCAAGCTCTACATCGCCTATGCCAGCGAGCCCGGCCCGCATCGCATGAAGGATGGCGCGGTCTGGCGCTACGACACCGCAAAGCAGGCCTGGGCCGACATCACCCCCGAGCGCCCCAGCGCCGCCGATCCCTTCGGCTACGCGGCCATCGCCGTCGATGCGGCCAACCCGCAGCGCCTGCTCGCCAGCACCGCCGGCCGCGGCAAGGGCGATGAACTGTTCCGCAGCACCGACGGCGGATCGACATGGAAGCCGCTATTCAAGGCCGCGAAGTTCGATGCCTCGGCCGCACCCTATGTGGCCGACACCCATCTGCACTGGCTCTACGACGTCAAGATAGCCCCCGCCAATCCCGACCACGCGATCTTCACGACAGGCTATGGCGGCTGGGAGACGCTGGACCTGACGCAGGCCGACAGCGCCCAGCCCACGCACTGGCGGGTCATGGCCAGCGGCATCGAGGAGACCGTCGCCCTGGCCCTGCACAGCCCGACGCAGGGCGTGCCGCTGGTGACGGCCATCGGCGACTACTCGGGCTTTGTCCACACCAATCTCGACCAGCCCGCCCCCGGCAACCCCAAGCCGCCCTTCTTCGGCAACACGCATGATGTGACGGGGGCCGAAGCCGCGCCCGAGGTCATGGTGCGCATCGGCAAGCCGCGCGACGGCCACAAGAACCTCGGCTATTCGCTGGACGGCGGCAAGACCTGGCGCGAGCCCGCCAGCGTGCCAGATGCCAAGTCCAGCGACGGCTTCATTGCCGTGTCCGCCGACGGCAAGGCCTGGGTGTGGACGCCCAAGGGAGGCATCCCCCACGTCAGCCATGACCGCGGCGACAGCTGGACGCCGGTGCAGGGCCTGCCCGCCGGCACCCGCGTCATCGCCGACCGCGTGAACCCCAGGCGCTTCCACGCGATGGCCCTGTTCAACCACCTGCTCTACGCCAGCGAAGACGGCGGCCGTACCTTCAGCTCCAGGCCCCTGGCCCTGCCCGATGGCCCCGTCCTGCGCGCCGCTGCCGGCAGCAACAACCACAGCAACCGCGGCGACGATCGCGGCGGCCAGGACCGCCTCTATGCGACGCCCGGCCGCGAGGGCGATCTCTGGCTGGCCGCCTTCCACGGCCTCTATCGTGGCAGCGACGGCCAGGCTTTCGAGCGCCTGCCCGGCGTCAGCGAGATCCACGCCTTCGGCTTCGGCCGCGCAGCACCTGGCGCCAACGACCCGGCCCTCTATGTGGTCGGCACCGTCTCGGGCCGCTACGGCATCTTCCGCTCGACGGACTCGGCAGCCAGCTGGCAGCGCATCAACGACGACGCCCACCAATGGGGCCTGATCCTGCAGGTCAGCGGCGACCCCAAGGTGTTCGGCCGCGTCTATGCCGGCACCCACGGCCGCGGCGTGCAGTACGGCGACCCGCGCTAGCGCTTCTGGGTCGGCAGCTCGAAGCGGCGCAGCGAGGTCTTCAGCAAACGGTCGTTGGCGTCGAAGAGGCTGACCAGTTCCAGCCGCACGGGAGGCGTCGCGGTCTTGAGCTCGCGCTGATGGCGCTGCAGCCGCCGGCCCGATTCGAAACGCGTGTCGTCGCTGGCCCGGCCGACCTGCTGCGCGACCTCGGCCGGCGTCATGTCGGGCCTGAGGGACAGGGCTCCCCGGACCCACTCGTCCTGGATCGCCTGCACCGCTGCGTCGACCGGCGCCGGCGGATCGTCCATGGCCTCGAAGACGACGCGCGTGTCGTCCGGCCAGCTGTCGTCGCCCATGGGCACCCGGAACATGCGCTCGCGCAGCGAATAGCCCCAGTCGTAGTCCGGCCCACCCTCATCGCGCAGGCCATGCAGCAGCCGGGCGCTCAGCGTCAGCCGCCGCTCGCCGTTCACCAGCGTCACCGCGAAGACGGGCCGGTCAGCGAAGTTGCTGGGGCTCCAGTCGCGGTCCGCGCAGTCGGCGGTGTCCAGGGCCAGAAAGCCGAACAGCAGCGTGCCGCGCGCCACGCCGCTGCCGAAACCGACGCGGCATTGCAGGCGCAGATCGCCGAGGCGACGCTCCCCCTCGGCCAGGCCCGGCGTGCGGATGTCGGGCCGCCAGGTCACGCGGCCGTCGGCCAGGCGGCTGCGCACCTCGGTGCGCTCGGGCAGCTGATGCCAGGCGGGGTCGATGACGAAACGGGCCTCGGCATCCAGCGTCACCGGCCGGCGGCCGCCGGGCGTCATCAGGCCCAGCTCCAGGCTGGGCGCGGCGTCGGCCTGGGTGCGTGCGTAGACCTTGAACTTCAGCTCGGCGCCAGGTGCCAGGGCCTGATGCTTCGCGAACAAGTCCTCGGCCTTGAAGAGCTGGCCCAGCGTCTTCTTCTCGCGTGCGGTGGCGGCCTGGCCCTGCAGTTCGACGCGGCCCAGCTGGGCGTCGCGTTGCGGCGCACTGGCAGGCAGCGCGAGCGCGCCCGCCAGCAGGACCGCAGCCAGGTTCATGACACGGCCGCGAAGGCGTCCCGCGTCAGGTTCTCGGGCGCCTCGCCCGCGCCGCGGCAGGCCACGTCGTCTTCGATGCGGATGCCGCCATAGCGCGACAGCCGATCCACGCAGGTCCAGTCGACGTTGCCCGCGTGAGGGGAGGCGCGCAGCTGGCGCAGCAGCGTCGGGATGAAGTACAGGCCGGGCTCGATGGTGACCACCATGCCGGCCTGCAGCGGCCGCGTCAGGCGCAGATAGCGGTGACCTTCGGGCTTGTCGGCCACGCCGCCCGTCTCGCTGGCCATGAAGCCGCCGACGTCATGCACCTGCAGGCCCAGCAGATGGCCGACACCGTGCGGGAAGAAGGGCTTGGTGACGCCCTCCTCCACCATGGCCTCGACGCTGAGGCCGTTGACGATGCCGGCGCGGCTCAGCACGCCGGCAATGCGGCGGTGGGTGCTCAAGTGGATGTCGCGGTAGTCGACGCCTTCGCGCACCTCGTCGACGAGGCCGAGCTGCTCGACCTCCATCGCCGCCACCAGTGCCGCAAACTCGTCGTGGCCGGGCGCTACCCAGGTGCGCGTGATGTCGCTGGCATAGCCGTTGACCTGGGCGCCGGCGTCGATGAGGAAGCTGCGCATCTCGGCCGGCGCGCTCTCGTCCTGGTACTGGTAGTGCAGCACCGCGGCGTGCTCGTTGAGGCCGACGATGTTGGTGTAGGGCAGGTCGCGGTCGTTGTGGCCGGTGGCGAGCAGATAGGCGCGATGGATGCCAGCCTCGCTCTCGCCGCGCAGGAAGGCCGCGCGGGCGGCGTTGTGGCCCGGCACGGCGCGGCGCTGGGCGGCGCGCATCTGCTCCAGCTCATAGGGGCTCTTGGCGCCGCGCGCCCAGTGCAGCAGGTTGAGCAGGGCCTCGGGGTTGTTGGGCGTGAGGCCGGGCAGGGCCGCATCGGCCTCGGCGACGATGGCCGTGCGCGGCGTGACGAGGTCGGCCAGGGCCTTGGAAGCTTCCTCGGGTTCACGGATGACGACCAGTTCGACCGCATCCACCCATTCGCCGCTGGGTGCGCTCGGCGGCACATGCCAGTAGTCGTCGGGCTGGTAATAGACGACGCGCGGCTTCTTGCCCGGCCGCACGGCCAGCCAGGAGTGCGGGTGATTCGTCAGCGGCAGCCAGTGCTTGAAGTGCGGGTTGCCCTGGAAGAGATAGGGCCGGTCGTCGAGGAAGGCGTATTTCTCGATGCCGGAGGCGATCAGCAGCGTGTCGAAGCCGGTGCGCTCCAGCGCACTTTCGGCATGCTGCTGCAGCGCGGCGAGGTGGTCGGTGTAGAGGCTCATGCGGCCACCCTTACTTGCGGACGTAGGTCAGCTTCTTGGTGCCGCCATCGCAGCTGCCGATGACCTTGGCGTCGCCGACCTTGTCGCTGTCGACGGCCGCGATCTCATAGCCCTTGACGCCCTTCTCGTCGAGCTTGGCGGCGATCTCGGCCTTGAGTTCATCGCAGGGCTTGGCGGCGGCATGGGCGGTCTGGGCCAGCAGCAGGGTGGTGGCAGCGAGGATCAGCAGGGTGGGCTTGGTCATGGCGTTATTTGCTTGCTTGTGGCAACGGGGAGATTGGATTGTGGGACAGACGGCTTGATTTTTTGCTTTTGCGAAGAGCCTTCCCACTCGGTGCAGTGCCGCGGGAATCCGCCCCGCGAGGGCGGGTAACTTTTCTCTGACGCGCCAGAGAAAAGTCACCAAAAGAGGAGCGCTAACGCAATCCGCACTCGAGCGGGACGAGGCGCTCGCGTTGCTCGAACTGGACCGTGCCCCGAAGCGAACCGCTGCGCTCTCGCACACGACTTGTGCCGAGCATCATCCATCGCTTCATTGCACCGCTTGACGCCGGCTGCACGCCGGGCTCATCAGCGAGGAAACCCAATGCAGCGTCGCCCGAGCGACGCGGCTGTTCGGTATTCCTTGATGAGCCCGGCGTGCAGCCGCGCGTCGAATGGGCAGCGGGTGCGATAGGGCGCTGCCTACACAAGTCGTGTGCGAGAGCGCAGCGGTTCGCTTCTTGTCGACACGACAGCGGTTGTTTTCGCGCGCCGTTCATGGCGGCATGGTGCTGGAGTGCGGTTCAGGGCCTCTTCTTTGGTGACTTTCTTCTGGCCCCGCAGAAGAAAGTTACCCGGCCGCCGGGACGGACTCCCGGCAATGCAGCGATCAGCAGCTCTCGCCGCAAAAGCGGCCTTCCATCAGCCCTGGCACGGCGTCCAGCCCTCGGAAAGCGACGACCCGCCGCCAACCCTGCGCATGAAGCGATGCCCATACGGCCGACCCGGCAACATCGGTGCCACCCTTGACGACGCTCGTGCCTTCAGGCCCAAGCGAGATCACATCCTCGGCGAAGGCATGGACGACGAACTCCGGCCGACTGCAGTTCTGTCCCAACTCCGGAAACGCATGCAGGTGGTGGAATAGCGAGCGGCCCGGCCCCAGCGTCGCTCCCCTCGCGAACCAGTCATCGCTTGCTGCGACCACCTGCCAGTCGCCAAAGGAAAGGTCCTCGACCGCACCCGTGCTGAGGGTCCGCGCGCCGATCAGCAGTTGCTCCTTCAGCTCACGCAGATTCGACGCTCCCTGGCCGAAGAAGAGCGCTGGACGCGTGCGAGCCCATACGCAGGCATCGTCGTGCAGAACCAAGACAGGGCCGCCCGCGGGGTTCACCCCTCCCGATCCCACACCACCCCCTCCTCCGTCAGCATCGCATCCAGCGGCACATCCAGCGCGCTCGGCTTCAACAAGGGCAGGAAGCCATGCGCATACCCGATACCCACCGCCGCCGGACGCGGCTGCATCTCGGCCAGGGTCTTGTCCATGAAGCCGCCGCCATAGCCCAGCCTCAACCCGCAGGGGCCAAAGCCCAGGCAAGGCACCAGCATCAACTGGGGGCGGAACTCCTCGGTGCCCTTGGGCTTGGGGATGTGGAAGGCGTCCTCCTCCATCGGGCAGCCGGGATACCAGACGTGAAAGCGCAGCGTGCGGTGTTCCTTGTCGACCACCGGCAGGCCAATGCGCCTTTCCGGATGGTCCTCCGCCCAGCGGTAGAGGGCTGGCAGCGGGTCGAACTCGCCCTTGATGGGCCAGTAGGCGCCGATGGTCGCCTCCTTGCGCCGCAGCAGCCAGACGCGCAGCACTTCCTGCAGGTCGGCGGCCAGGCCGAGGCGGTTGGGCAGGGCCAGGCGTTGTTCGATCAGCTTGTGCCGGATGGCGGCGCGGTCGTTGGCGTCCAAGGGTGAAGATTCCTGCCATGCCTGGGAATCTGGCCATTGTGGGCCAAGGGCCTGCATCACTAAAGTCGCGCCACGCAACTGTGATGCAGGGGAAAACAAGAAATGCTGGACAAGCTCAACCAACTCAGTGAATCGAGCGGGGCGCTCAAGCCGGGCCGCGGCATGGTCAGCGGCGTCATCGCGCTGGGCCTGGCCATCCTGTGCTTCCTCGGCGCGCTGGCCTTCCATTTCCCTGAGTACCTGACGACGCCGCAGCTGCGCAAGTCCTATGACGTCGAGGTCATGCGCCGCCTGCTGTACTGGAGCCTGGTGCTGTCGGGCGGCCTGGCGCTGTTCAACATCGTCTTCAGCCGCCAGCGCTGGCTGGCCCTGAGCACCTTCATCCTGCTGGGCATCACGCTCGCGCTGGGCGCCCACAAGGTCGAGGTGGACCCCAACTTCGCCGACAACACGCCCTATATCGGCCTGGACTGGTTCATCCTCGACCTGCTGGGCTCGACGCTGATCTTCGTCTTCATCGAGAAGCTGTTCGCGCTGCGGCGCGACCAGCCGGTGTTCCGCCCCGAGTGGCAGACCGACTTCCAGCATTTCATCGTCAACCACCTGGCGGTGGGCTTCGTGCTGCTGGCCACCAATCTGCTGGTGCACAAATTCTTCGGCTGGGCGGCCAAGGACGGCATCCAGGGCTGGGTGCAGGGCCTGCCCTTCCCGGTCGCCCTCTTCCTCATCATCCTGGTGGCCGACCTGGTGCAGTACTGGACGCACCGGGCCTATCACGAGGTGCCCATGCTGTGGCGGCTGCATGCCGTGCACCACAGCGTGAAGAGCATGGACTGGCTGGCCGGCTCGCGCCAGCACATCCTGGAGCTCATCATCACCCGCACCCTGGTGCTGGCGCCCATCTTCGTGCTGGGCTTCAGCAAGGAGGTCATCGACGCCTACATCGTCGTCGTCGGCTTCCAGGCCGTGTTCAACCACGCCAATGTCAGCGTGCGACTCGGGCCGCTGCGCTACATCATCGTGACGCCCAACTTCCACCACTGGCACCACTCGCAGGACAAGGAAGCGCTGGACAAGAACTACGCGGCCCATTTCGCCTTCCTGGACCATCTCTTCGGCACGGCGGTGCAGTCGGAACGCAAGTGGCCGGAGCGCTATGGGGTGCTGGGGGACTATGTGCCGGACGGCTTCTTCAAGCAGTTGCACTTTCCGTTCACCTGGAAAGGCTGAAGCCCTTGGACGCCTTCACCGAGCTCTGCGTGGAGCTGCTGTCGCCGCTGGGACCCGTGCGCGCCCGGGCGATGTTCGGCGGCCAAGGCCTCTACATCGACGACCTGTTCGCCGCGCTGATCGCAGGCGGTGAGCTCTATCTGAAGGTCGACGACACGACGCAGGCCCGCTTTGAGGCCGCCGGCTGCCAGCCTTTCACCTTCGAGATGAAGAATGGCCAGCAGACGTCGATGCGCTATTACCGGCCGCCCGAAGAGGCGATGGAATCGCCGCCGCTGATGCTGCCCTGGGCCCGGATGGCTTTCGAGGCGGCCTTGCGCGCGGCGAATGCCAAGGTCAAGAAGGCGGCGGTCAAGCGACCGGCCGCCCAAAAGACCTCAGCGAGTAAAAAACCGACGGCCAAGAAGACCGCGGCTGGCCGCAGCTGAAGTGGGCGGCACCAGCAGCTCGAAATCGGCAGCCGGCCAGCCTTCCAGCACGGCCGTCTGGCCCGGGGCCAGGGCCACGGCCTCGCCGGCTTCCAGCCACTGGTCTTCGGCCGGCTCGTCGGCCGTGCCGGACAGGGTCAGCCAGACGCGACCGTGGGCCACCGCCAGGCGGCGTGCCTCGGCTGCACCGGCCAGGGTCAGGGCCCGGCCACCGTCCAGATGCCATGTAGATTGCGCGTCGCTCATGATGAGACTCCTGGGTTGATGTCAGGGATTCTGCTTAGATTGCCCACGACGGTCCAATGACTCCGCGGCGCGGATTGATACCATTCACGCATGAATCAAAGGGGACTGCCGGCACGCCACAAGCCGGCGCGTTGCCACCCGAAAGTCCGCGGAAGGCCTTGATGCCAAGATGGGTTGCTACCCTGCAGACCGGCCGCGCGCGCGGACTTTCGAGTGACAACCCTTCGGGAGAAGGTCTGCGCGGGCGCATGGCGTTGTTGCAGGCCATGGCCGGGCAACCAGCCCGACCATGACCTGCTGTCTAGCCCTGCGCCCGCGCAGACCCTCTCGCACCGCCTTCTGCCATGCCGACAGCCCCCATCCGCCAAAGACCCCTCTCAGTCGGCCCTCTGCGCGCTTTCGAAGCCGTGGCCCGGCTGCTGAGCTTCCGCGCCGCGGCCGATGAGCTGAGCCTGACGCAGTCGGCCATCAGCCGCCAGATCCAGTCCCTGGAGGAGGAGATCGGCTGCACGCTGTTCCTGCGCGGCACGCGCAAGGTGGAGCTGTCCAGCGACGGCGCCCAGCTGCTGCCCACGGCTGTGGCGGTGCTGTCCAAGCTGGACCAGACCGTGCGCCAGATCCGCCGCTCGCGCGGCCGGCGCGTCGTCAACGTCAGCACCTTCGCCTCCTTCGCCTCGCTGTGGCTGATCCCGCGCATGGAGGCCTTCCAGCGCGAACACGAGGACATCGACATCCGCGTCTCGGCCTATGACCGCAAGGTCGACCTGGAGGACGGCGAGACCGACCTGGCCCTGCGCTACGACGACCGCCCCTCGGTGCCGCCGGATGCCGTGCAGCTGTTCGAGGAGATGCTGTCGCCCTGCGTCAGCCCCTGGTATCTGCAGAAACCGCCCGCGCCGCTGAAGAAGCCTGCCGACCTGGCCGGCCATGCGCTGGCCGAAGAGGACGACGCCCGCCCCAGCGCCGAGTTCCTGAGCTGGCGACGCTGGCTGACCGAGCAGGGCGAGCCGGAGCTGCAGCCGCGCCGCTGGCTGTACCTGAACTTCACCTACCAGCAGGTGCAGGCCGCGCTGACCGGCCAGGGCGTGGCTCTGGCCCGCCTGCCCCTGGTGCACGAGGCCGTACAGCGCGGTGAACTGGTGGAGCCCTTCGGCAAGGCCGGCCGCCTGGGCTGCCCTTTCAGCTACTGGATGATCCTGGGCACCACGGCCGCGCGCCGGCCCGAGGTGCAGCAGTTCGCCGACTGGGTGCGCGAGCAGGCCGCGCTCACCCGAGACGCGCTGGTAGGCGTCTAGCCATGTGGAAGCGCGTCCTCGTCTATGGCCTGGCCCTGGCGGCCGGCACGGGGCTGCTGCAATGGCTGGACTACCGCCACTTCGCCCGCGCCCAGTCCGAGACCTTCTACATCGCCATCGTCGCCCTCGCCTTCCTGGGCCTGGGCGCCTGGGCCGGCGTCAAGCTGCTCGGCCACCGCGCGCCGCCAGCGCCGCCCTTCGACGGCAACCCGCAGGCCCAGGCGACCCTGGGCATCAGCCCGCGCGAGCGCGAGGTGCTGGAGTTGCTGGCGGCGGGCCTCTCCAACAAGGAGATCGCCGACAAGCTGAATGTGTCGCCGCACACGGTCAAGACCCATGTGGCCAGGCTCTACGAAAAGCTGGACGCACGGCGGCGCACCGAGGCCGTATTGAAGGCACGCGAGCTGGGTTTGTTGCGCTGACGACAGGCAATAGGGGTGAATCCAGCGAAATCACCCATTTGTCCGATGGCCTTGGCGGCCCGAACATCGTTCCATGGCGGCACTTCCTTCAACCGCCATGAGGTCCCGATGCTGAAAACCGTCCTGTCCTTCGGCGCCGTCGCCGGCCTGGCTGCCGGCATCCCGCTGTTCGCCCTGCTGATCCTGAACCGGGGCGCGCCGCCGGATCACGGCATGCTCATCGGCTACACGCTGATGCTGGTGGCCCTGAGCCTGGTCTTCGTCGCCATCAAGCGCCGCCGCGACGACGAACTCGGCGGCGTCATCCGCTTCTGGCCGGCCTTCCTGCTGGGCCTGGCCATCAGCCTGGTCGCCGGCGTCGTCTACGCGGCCGCCTGGGAGGTCACGCTGGCCGTCACCAAGATGGACTTCGGCACCGAGTGGGCCAAGATGTATCTGGCCCAGAGCAAGGCCAAGGGCCTGCCCGAGGCCGAACTGGCCAAGCTGGCGGCCGAGATGGACGACTTCAAGCGCATGTACGCCAACCCGCTCTACCGCTTCCCGATGACCATGGGCGAGATCGTTCCCGTCGGCCTGCTGGTGTCGCTGGTGTCGGCGGCCCTGCTGCGCAATCCGCGGTTCATGGCAAGGCAGAAAGCCTAGGCCGCGACGACTTTCGCCAGCGCCTGCGCCATGGCCTGCTGCGAGCGCAGCACCTCGTTGACGCCCGCCTCCTTCAGCCATTGCGCCTCTTCACGCGTATGGGCGACGACGGCGCAGCGCAGCTCGGGATTGAGCTGGCGGGCCAGCGTCAGCATGGCCGGTACGCCGCGCACATCGGTGACGGCGACGACCAGCCAGGCGGCCTGGGCGATATGGGCCTGCACCAGGGTCATGGCTTCGGTCGCCTCGCCCAGCACGGCGGCCTGGCCGGCGGCGCGCAGCCTCTCGACGACGTCGCGGTCATGGTCAATGACGACCAGCGGCCGGGCGCCCAGCTCGTCATGCAGGGCCGTGCCCAGCGAGCCATGGCCGACCAGCACGACCTGGCCGGCCAGCGCGCTCTCGGGCGTGTCGGCCGGCAGCTCGGCCAGCGGATCGTCACGGGCTTCCAGCTTGCGTGCCCAGGCCGAGCGCTTCAGCACCCAGCTGCGCAAAGGCTCCACACCCGCGAACAGCACCGGGTTCAGCGCGATGGACACGATGGCACCGGCCACGATCAGGCTGGTCGCCTCGGGCGGCACGAGATTGAGGCTCTGGCCCAGGCCGAGCAGGATGAAGCTGAACTCGCCGATCTGCGCGAGGCTGACCGCCACCGTCAGCGCGGTGGACAGCGGGTAGCGCAACACCAGCACCAGCGCGCCGGCCGCGATGGTCTTGCCGACCAGGATGACGGCCACGGTCGCCAGCACGGCCAGCGGCTGGTCGATGAGGATGCGCGGGTCGAACAGCATGCCGACCGCGACGAAGAACAGCACGGCGAAGGCATCGCGCAGCGGCAGGCTCTCGTGGGCCGCGCGCTCGCTGAAGGCCGACTCGCGCAGCACCAGGCCGGCGAAGAAGGCACCCAGGGCCACACTGACGCCGAACAGCGCTGCGGCGCCCACGGCCAGGCCGACGGCGGCGGCCACGGTGGCCAGCGTGAACAGCTCACGCGAGCCCGTGCGATTCACCTGCCACAGCATCCACGGCAGCAGGCGCCGCCCGGCCACCAGCATCACGGCGACGAACACCGCGACGGCCAGCAGTGTCTTGCCAATGGTCAGCCACAGGGCGCTGCCGCTGGCGCCGCCCTCGCCGCCCAGCACCGGGATCAGCACGAGGGCCAGCACCATGGCCAGGTCCTCCACCACCAGCCAGCCCACCGCGATGCGGCCATTGCCGGTGTGCAGCAGTTCGCGCGACTCCAGGGCCCGCAGCAGCACCACCGTGCTGGCCACCGACAAGGCCAGGCCGAAGATCAGCGCCGCGGCCAGGTTCCAGCCCCACCACCAATGGGCCAGGCCGGCGCCCATGGCCGTGGCCGCGGCCATCTGCACCAGGGCACCCGGCAGGGCGATGCCCTTGACCGACATCAGGTCGCCCACCGAGAAATGCAGGCCGACGCCGAACATCAGCAGCATGACGCCCACCTCGGACAGCTGCTGGGCCAGATGCACGTCACCGACAAAACCCGGTGTATGCGGCCCGATCAGCACGCCGGCCAGCAGATAGCCCACCAGGGCCGGCAGCCGCGCCCATTGCGCGAGCAGGCCCAGCACCAGGGCCAGGCCAAAGGCCGCAGCCAGCGTCGAGATCAGCGTCATGCCGTCATGCATCGTGGGGGAGTTCCTTTCAGTCGGGAGCGATCACTTCACGCTCGGTGAGGATCAGGGTCAAGGCGCGGTCATGCGCCTCGACGGGGAAATGGGTCTCGGCCGCCGACCAGGCCAGGCCGATGGCCGTCACGCCGGGGTGCAAGGCCAGCCAGCGGTCGAAATAGCCGCCACCGTAACCCAGCCTGAAACCCTCGCGTGTGAAGCCCACACAGGGCACCAGCACGACGTCGGGCACGGCGACCGCGCCGGTGGACGTCGCGATGCCGCATTCGTCCTGGGCCGTGGCGGGCTTGCCGTCCCAGCGGCGAAAGACCATCTCGGCGGGATCGCGCTTCGCAAAAGGCAGCGCCCGCGCATAGGGCAGCTCGCCGGGATCGAACTCGCCCGCCAGCGGCCAATAGACGCCCAGCAGCTCGGGCTCCAGCTGATCCAGCAGTTCGCGCAGCGGCGCGGCCAGCGCGGCCTGGGCGGTCTGGAAGGCCGGACTGGCTGCGAATTCGCGGCGCGCGGCCAGCAGTTCGCGGCGCAGGCTGGGACGGTCGGGAGGGGCGGCGCTCATCGGGCTATTAAAACCCAGCATCGATGTCGTTCCTCAGCCCTGAGGACGCCGGCCCTGCGCAGGACGGTTGGACAGGCCTGCCTGGGACTATGGTCGGCCCGTCGCTACTGCGGGAAGCCGCCATGCCCACGCCCGACGCCCCCTTCCATCCCATCATCTATGTGCGCGGCTACGCGATGTCGCGCGGCGAGATCGACGAGACCACGGCCGACCCTTTCTGCGGCTTCAACCTCGGCTCGACCATGTACCGCGCCGTGCCGAAGAAGGACGAGAGACCGCGCAAATACGTCTTCGAGTCGCCCGTCGTGCGCCTGGCCTCGGAGTACGGCTACCAGGACGTCTACGAGGACGGCTACGACATCGTCGACCCCGAGTGGGAGTCCGACTCCCTGGGCAAGCCGACCGACAACAAGCTCGGCAGCCGCTGCATCGTCATCTACCGCTACTACGACGCCGCCTCCTCCTACCTCGGCAGCGGCAAGACGCCGGAGATCGAGGACTTCGCCCAGGGCCTGTCAAAGCTGGTGGCGCGGGTGCGGGACCTGGTCTGCAAGAACCCCGACAACAAGATCAAGCCCGCCGACTTCCGCTGCTATCTCGTCGCCCACTCCATGGGCGGCCTGGTCTGCCGCGCCTTCCTGCAGAACGCGGCCCTGGATACCGAGAAGGTCGCAAAGCTCGTCGACAAGTTCTTCACCTACGCGACGCCGCACAACGGCATCGACGTGCTGGGCCAGAACATCCCGTCCTGGCTGAGTGTCAACGACATCTCCAACTTCGACCGCGACAAGCGCATGCCGGCCTACCTCGACCTGGCCGCGGCCGCGAAGAAGCACAAGCGCGTCGACCTCATCCCCGAAGCCCGCTTCCCGTCGCGGCGCGTGTTCACGCTGATCGGCACCAACCGGCTCGACTATGAAGCCGCCGCCGGCATGTCGCGCAGCTTCGTCGGCCACGGCAGCGACGGCCTGGTCAAGATCGAGAACGCGACGCTGTGCGGCCTGGACGCCAAGGGCGGCATCACCGACCAATGTGCCAAGGCCTTCGTCTACCGCGCCCACTCGGGCTATTTCGGCATCGTCAACAGCGAGGAGGGCTTCCAGAACCTGGCGCGCTTCCTGTTCGGTGATGTGCGCGTGGACCTGTGGCTGGAGATCGAGGACATCCGCCTGCCCGACAAGGTGCAGGAGGAGGCCGACGCCGGCCGTGCCATCAATGCCCTCTACCAGATCGAGGTGCAGGCCTCGCCGCGCGGCAAGCTCTGGTATCTGACGCGGCGCACCACCGAGGAGGACTCCGTCGCCTGCGTGGCCCACGCCAACTGGAAGAAGGACGCGAGCCTCTACCTCAGCAGCGTCTTCCTCGCCAACCGGGCCAAGGTCAACCCGCGCCGCCGCTCGCTGGCCTATGGCATGACGCTGGGCGTGCGCGTGCCCGACTACGAGATCGAGAAGCGGCTGTGGCTCAACGAGCACTTCGAGGGCGGCTATCTGTTCCGCAACGCGCTGATTCTGGAGATGGTGCCGCCGGCCGCCGAGGGCGAGGCCTGGAAGGTCAAGTACGCCTGGCAGGACGCCGGCGTGTCCATGGCCGACACCGAGATCGCCGCCAAGCAGCTCAAGTCGGGCCGCATCGAGGTCAGCGTGCCCTTCGACAGCAGCACCATCGCCGCCAACGGCAAGATGAAGCCGACCAACCCCGGCATCCGCGGCCGGCTGCGCTTCGAGATCGAAGGCTGGAACCTGGACGCGGCGGACTAGGGCCTGCGGCGGCGCCAGGCCAGCAGGGCCATACCGCCCAGCAGCAGGGCCGCATTCGCCGGCTCCGGCACGGCCGCGATCTGGTAGACGAAGCTGTGGTCGCGGTAGTTGAAGTCGCCGCCGCCGGGCAGGTCCTCGAAGGCCAGGTTGGTGCCGGCCGGCACCTGGGCGTCGCCGGCAAAGGGCGCCGCCCAGACATGGTTGACGCCATCGCTGTTCAGGCTGACATCGCTGTAATAGCGCGCCGCGCCGCTGTTGGCATCGATGAAGAACACCAGCGTGTCGCCGGCCGTCACCTGCCCGAGCGCGAAGGTCTGTCCATAGGCGCTGGCATGGTTGTCCAGGCCGGGCGCGCCGTCCACGCCGTTGATGCGCACGCCGACCAGGTTGGTGAAGCCACCCGCCTCGCCCGTGTAGTAAGCCACCAGCGTCCCCGTGGCGCCCGCCGTGAAGCTGCTGGACGGGGCCTGGGTGCCGGGCGTCGGGTAGATGGCGGGGTTGGCCTGGGCGGCCAGGCTCAGCAGCAGGGCCGAAGCCCCCATCCACAGGCGTCGTGCGGCAGCGGTCTTCATCCACGGTCTCCTGGTCGACTGGCGGCCAAGATTAAGGAAGAGATAGCGCTATCTCCAGCCCCTAACTCGTGGGCAAGGCGTGCGCCTGCGTAAAGCGCGAAGCCACGGGTTTCCCTGGGTTAAATTCAGGACCAAGGCGCGGCGCTCGGCCAGCTGACCGGTGCGCACGCCAGGTGAAGCAGTTGCGGGGCATGAAGCGCATGAGTCAGATGGGTGGTCGAGTTCTTTTTCTTCAATGCATGAGCCGCGGGGCGCTGTCCCTGCTGCTGTCGGTGGCGTTGAGCGCCGATGCCGCCCCGGCCCCTTCTTCCGACAACGACCTGGCCGTGCAGGCCCGCGATGCCTGGGTCAAGCGCGACCGCAAGCGCCTGGCCGCCTATGCGGAAGCCGCGCGCAGCCAGAACCATGCACTGGCGGGCTGGGTCGAGTACTTCGACCTCAATGCCCGCCTGGCCGAGGTGCGCCAGCCGGAGATGGACGCCTTCTATGCCCGCTATCCCGGCAGCTATGTCGAGGACAGGCTGCGCAATGACTGGCTGCTGGAGCTGGGCCGCCGCCGCGACTGGCCGAATTTCCGGCGCGACCACGCGAGCTACCAGATGCGCGACGACCGCGAGGTCGCCTGCTACGCCATGCTGGCCGACCATGTCGCCGGCGGCAAGATCGATGTCGACGCCGCCCGCACGGCCTGGCTGGCCCAGAAGGACGGCGACGACGGCTGCCTGCAGCTCGCCGGCGCCCTGGTCGAGGCCGGCCACTTCAAGCCCGACACCCTGTGGGCCAAGGCCCGCCTGGCCACCGAGCAGAGCCGCCCCCGCGCCGCTCGCCAGGCCGTCGCACTGCTGGCGGCCAAGCCGCTGGATCAGAAGCTGGTCGCGCTGCAGGACAACGCCGGCCGCTATCTGACGCGACAGGCCCGCACCTCGCCCCGGCCCGAGGCCGAACTGACGGCCCTGGCCCTGGCCCGCGTCGCCGCCAACGATGCGGGTCAGGCCAGCGACCTGCTGCGCGACAAATGGAAGGCCCTGCCCGCCGACCTGCAGGCCTGGCTGTGGGTGCAGATCGGCCGCCAATCAGCCCTGCGCCTGCAGGATGATGCGCGCGCCGCCTTCGAGCGTGCCGACAAGCTCGCGCCCGACCTGCCCTGGAGCGACGACGCCGCCGCCTGGGCCGCCCGCGCCGCCTTGCGCGCCAAGCAGCCGGCCCTGGCCCTGCGCGCCATCGATCGCATGAGCGCCGGCGAGCAGCGCGACCCGGCCTGGGCCTACTGGAAGGCCCGCGCGACCCGCCAGCAGGGCGATGGCCACGCCGCGCGCGTGCAGCTGACGACGCTGGCGACCACGCCGCTGAACTACTTCGGCCGCCTCGCCGCCGAGGACCTCGGCCTGCCCACGCCGCTGCCGCCCGCGCCGGCGCCACTGACAGCCGAGGAGAGACGCGCGGCGCGCGGCCACGCGGGCCTCACGCGCGCGCTGCGCCTCATCGACCTGGGCCTGCGCAGCGAAGGCGTGCGCGAATGGAATTTCTCCTTGCGCGGCATGAATGACCGCGCCCTGCTCGCGGCCGCCCAGGAGGCCTGCGACCGCGAGGTCTGGGACCGCTGCATCAACACCAGCGAGCGCACCAAGGCCGAGATCGACATCGCCCAGCGCTACCCCATGCCTCACCGCGCCGAGCTGCAGCGCGAGGCCCAGGCCAGCGGCATCGACCCGGCCTATGTCTACGGCCTGATCCGCCAGGAATCGCGCTTCGTGCTGGATGCCCGCTCCCATGTCGGCGCCGCCGGCCTGATGCAGGTCATGCCGGCCACGGCCAAGTGGACGGCCAAGAAGGCCGGCCTGAACTACAGCGCCGAGCTCATGCACGACCGCGACTTCAATCTGCGCATCGGCACCCAGTACCTGAAGCTGGTGCTGGACCGCTTTGAAGGCGCCCAGGCCCTGGCCGCCGCGGCCTACAACGCCGGCCCCGGCCGGCCGGCGCGCTGGCGCGATGGCCCCGTCATCGACGCGGCCATCTGGGCCGAGAACATCCCCTTCAACGAGACGCGCGACTATGTCCGCAAGGTGCTGCTCGGCGGCGCCGTCTACGCCCAGGTCATGGGCCTGCCGGCCACCTCGCTGCGCGGCCGCCTGGGATCCAGCGTCGGCCCGGCGGGCGCTGCCGCGGCCGACGTCAGCGATGTGCCGCCGGCGGCCGTGGGGGATGGGAAGTCATGAGTCCCGCACGCCCGCCCGGCGTGGCGGCGCGCAGCGTGAAGGAGGCGTCATGAGCATGTCAGTGCTGGTTCTGGGCGGCAGCGGCTTTGTCGGCCGCGCGCTGTGCGAGCAACTGCTGAGGCGCTGCGGCGCCGATGTGCGCATCACCGTGCCCACGCGACGGCTGCCGCGCGGCCAGTCCGTGCAGAGCCTGCCGGGCGTCACCGTCGTGCAGGCCGATGTCTTCAAGGATCTGCCGCGCCTGCTGCCGGGCCATGACGCCGTCGTCAATCTCGTCGCCATCCTGCAGGGCAGCGCGGCGGCCTTCGAGCATGTGCATGTGGAGCTGCCCAAGCGCATCGCCCATGCGATGAACGATGCGGGCGTGCACCGCCTCGTGCATGTCAGCGCCCTCGGCGTGGCCGAGCATGCGCCATCGCGCTATCTGCGCAGCAAGGCTGCCGGCGAGGCGGCGCTGCAGGTTGCCGCCCAGACCCATCCGCTGGAGCTGACGCTGGTGCGCCCCTCGCTGGTCTTCGGTGCCGGTGACCACAGCGTCAACCTGTTTGCGCGGCTGCAGAGCCTGTTCCCGCTGATGCCCCTCGGTGGCTCTGGAGCGCGCCTGCAGCCCGTATGGGTGCAGGACCTGGCCAGCGCCCTGGTCGAGACCCTGCTGCGCCGCGAGGCCGTCGGCCAGACCTATGAGATCGCCGGGCCGCGCGAGCTGACACTGCAAGCCCTGGTGCGTCTGGCGGGCCGCATCTCCGGCCACGAACGGCCCGTGCTGCGCCTGCCGCATGCGCTGGCCACGCTGCAGGCCCTCGTCATGGAATGCCTGCCCGGCGAGCCGCTGCTGTCGCGTGACAACCTGGCTTCACTGAGCGTGCCCAATGTGCCGGGCGGCCAACTGCCCGGGCTGGCCGACCTGGGCATCGCGCCGAGTTCGCTGGAGGCGGTGCTGCCGACCTATCTGGCGCCCAGCGCGGGTGTCGCGCGGCTGGACGCCTGGCGGGCAAGGCGCTAGGGCTGCTGCCCACTCACCACAGCTTCCACCAGGGCTTTTTGGCCGCTGCCGCGGCTGCGATCTGGCGCTGCTGCTCGCTGTAGTCCGTACCGTCCACGACGGCCATGGCGATGATGTCGGCGGCAGGCGGCGCGCCCGTGAACGCGCGAAACCCGAAGCGCTGCTGCAGCGCCTCGGTCTCGTCCATGTAGTAGGCGCCGACGTCCACCCCGGCCTCTTCCGGCAAGGGCTCGCCCTGCAGGCGCACCTCGCCATCCACGTTGTCGATGCTGCGTTCGAGCTGCCCTTGGCGGAAGGCCGCGAAGCTCGCGCAGCCGCCCGCCGTCTCGATGACGAAGGACAGGCAGCGCCCGAAGCTTGTGCTCAACCGCGCCAAGGCCTCCGAGTCGGTGGTCAGCACGTGGCTGGTATCGAGCAGCAGCGCCCAGTCGCCGTCCTGCACAAAGCCGAGCACCTCCACGCCCGGTTTTTCTGGCGTCCAGTCCCGGGCGGCCACAAAGCGTTCGTGCTGGCGCTTCCAGTCGAACCAGGCGTCCAGCGACTGCAGCGTGGCCCTGTCCTTCACCTGGTAGCGGGGCCAGGTCGCGGCGAACTCACCCAGCAGCGCTTGCACGGTCGCGGGCACCGCGACGAATCCGTAGTGCATGCCCAAGAGGCCTCCCCGTCGTGGCTGTTGCGTGGCTCGCATGCTGCCATGCCGGGCCGCGACCGGCGCGCATCAATCTCTTGCGCATTGCTCATCCCACATGGGCCGTCAGCGCTCTAAGCTCCGCCCTTCCCCAACGTCGGCCCGCGCATGAAGCTCTATATCGGCAACAAGAACTACTCGTCCTGGTCCATGCGCGCTGGCGTGCTGCTGACCGCCTTCGGCATTCCCTTCGAGGAGGTGCTGCTGCGCTTCGACTTCAGCGAGGGCTCGGAGTGGAGCCGCGCCATCGGGGCCATCACGCCCACCAAGCGCGTGCCCGTCATCGTCGAGGACGACGGCTTCACGGTCTGGGACACCCTGGCCATCGCCGAATACATCGCCGATCGCCACCCCGAACACGCCGTCTGGCCGCGCGACCTCAAGGCCCGCGCCCGCGCGCGCAGCCTGTGCGCCGAGATGCATGCCGGCTTCACGCGGCTGCGCACCGTCTGCCCGATGAATATCGAGGCCTTCTTCCCTGAAGTCGGCCAGAAGCTCTGGGACGAGGACGCGGCACTGCGCGCCGACGTGGCGCGCATGGATGCGGCCTGGAGCGATGCGCTGAAGGGCAGCGGCGGGCCCTTCCTGTTTGGCGAATTCAGCGCCGCGGACGCCTATTTCGCGCCGGTGGCCGTTCGGCTGAGCCGCTTCGGCCTGCCCCTGTCCGAGGCCGCCGCAGCCTATCGCGACGCCCTGCTGGCCCACCCCGCCGTCGAGGACTGGGTGGCCGACGCGCTGCGCGAGCAGGACTTCATCGTCGAAGACGAGCCTTATCGGAAGAGCCGCTGACCATGTTGGAACTTCGACCCAGCTGCGAACACTGCAACGTCGCCCTGCCGCCGGAATCGACGGCGGCGCGCATCTGCAGTTTTGAGTGCACCTTCTGTGTGGAATGCGCGGAGGGGCTGTTGAGCAATGTGTGCCCGAACTGCGGCGGCGGGTTTGTGCCGAGGCCGGTGAGGCCGGTGCGCAATTGGAAGGGTGGCAACTATCTGGGGGACTATCCGGCGAGGACGGTGCCCAAGCTGAGGCCGGTGGATCTGGAGGCGCATGCGCGGCTGGTGGAGAGCCTGGCCGGCCTACCGCCCGAGAAGCGGTAGCTATACGAAGAGCCGTGTGGACTCGGTGCATTGCCGGGAGTCCGTCCCGGCAATGCAACGATGAAGCTCCCGCTCCGCTAAACCAACCAGATCAGAACTCCACGACCGAACGAATCGATTCCCCCCGCCGCATCAACTCAAACCCTTCGTTGATCCTCTCCAGCGGCAGCTTGTGCGTGATCAGCTCGTCGATGCGCACCTTCCCGTCCATATACCAATCGACGATCTTGGGCACATCCGTCCGGCCCCTCGCCCCACCGAACGCCGACCCTTCCCAATGCCGACCGGTCACCAGCTGGAACGGCCGCGTCGCGATCTCGGCGCCGGCAGGTGCCACGCCGATGATGATGCTGCGCCCCCAACCCTTGTGGGTGCACTCCAGCGCCTGGCGCATCAGCTGCACATTGCCGACGCATTCAAACGAGTAGTCGGCCCCGCCATCGGTCAGTTGCACCAGATGGTCGACCACATTGCCAACGTCCTTCGGGTTCACGAAATCCGTCATGCCGAACTGCCGCGCCATCTTCTCGCGCGCCGGGTTGATGTCGACGCCGATGATCTTGTTGGCCCCCACCATCTTGGCGCCCTGGATCACGTTCAAGCCGATGCCTCCCAGGCCGAAGACGACGACGTTGGCGCCCGCCTCCACCTTGGCCGTGAACAGCACGGCACCCACGCCCGTCGTCACGCCGCAGCCGATGTAGCAGACCTTGTCGAAGGGCGCGTCGGGCCTGATCTTGGCCAGCGCGATGCCGGGCACGACGATGTGGTTGGAGAAAGTGCTCGTGCCCATGTAGTGAAAGATGGGCTCGCCGTTCAGCGAGAAGCGCGAGGTGCCGTTGGGCATCAGCCCCTTGCCCTGCGTCGAGCGGATCGCCTGGCAGAGATTGGTCTTGCGGCTCAGGCAGAACTTGCACTCGCGGCATTCCGGCGTGTAGAGCGGGATCACATGGTCGCCCGCCTTCAACCACGGCACCTTGCTCTCCAGCACGACGCCCGCGCCTTCATGGCCCAGCACGGCCGGGAACAGGCCTTCGGGGTCGGCGCCCGACAGCGTGAAGTCGTCGGTATGACAGATGCCGGTGGCCTTGACCTCCACCAGCACCTCGCCGTCCTTCGGGCCCTCCAGGTCCAGGGTCTCGATGGTCAGCGGCTGGCCGGCCTTCCAGGCGACGGCGGCGCGGGTTTGGATGCTCATGAGGCTTCTCCTGCAGAGGGTTGAAGTTGATTCAGCGCGGCGACGAGTTCGCGCGATTCGTGGCGGCACAGGCGCAAGCGCCTCAGCAGCCAGGGGGTCAGGTCCTGCTGGCCCAGATGTTCGGGCCAGGCGCCGGCATCGCCATCGGGGATCTCGGCGGGATCGGCGCCGGTGGCCGGCTCGCCCTGGAGGATATCGACGCAGGCCGTGCGCGCCAGCGGCAGCGCGGTCTCGGCCCTGGCGGCGTCCAGGCGGTCGGCGCGGCGCTGCACCTGGTGCTGCACCGCGCCCAGCAGGGCCATCAGCCGATAGCCATGGCTCAGGGCCGATTCGATCTCGGCCTCGGGCAGGCGCACGCTCTCGGGCTCGACGCGCGTGCGCTGGGCCGCGCCGGCCAGGGCCGCCAGCGCCGTGTAGGCCTGCTGGCGCGACAGGCGCTGGGCCAGCAGCGCGTCGGCGCTGGGCCGCCACTGCAGCATGTTGCCGGCATGGCGGGCCAGGGCGCCGCTCAGTTGCTCGCCCAGCCGCGGCAGGGCCGCACGCTCCCAGGACGGCAGCACGAAGCTGAACAGCCAGGCCAGGCCGGCGCCGATCAGCGTGTCGGCCAGGCGCTCGCCGATGAAGGGGTTGCTGCCCGGCGCCAGCATCAGCGGCTGCAACAGGGCCATCAGCGTGGCGGCCGTGGCAGCCACGCGGTAGCGGCGGTTCACATAGGCATGGGCCACGCCGACGGCCGCGATGAAGCACAGGCTCAACAGCGGCACCCAGTCCACATGGGCCAGCAACATGACGAGCAGGCAGCCCTGCACGGTGCCGATGATGCGTTCGTTGCGGCGCGACAGCGTCTGCTCGAGGTTGCCGCGCAGCACGACGGCGACGCTCAGCATCAGCCAGAAGGGATGAGCCGCCCAGGGCAGCAGGGCGCCGAGCCAGTAGGCCAGCGACAGGGCCAGGGCCGAGCGCAGCGCATGGCGCATGACGCTGGACTGCAGCGTCAGATGGGGCTTGAGGGCCGCCAGCGGCCAACCCTCGGGCGACACAAAGGGCGCCAGGCGCTCGGGCGTCCAGGGGCTGTCGGCGTCGTCGGCCGCGGCCTGGCGGGCCACCATGGCGCTGACATCGTCCAGCATGTGACCCACGCGCGACTGCAGGGCCGACACGAGGTGGCTGCGCGAGTCGCCGGCCGGCGCAGTGACGTCAGCCAGCCGCGCCGCGAGCTGGCGCCGCCAGGCCTCGGCGGACACCTCGGGCAGCGGCGCGCCATGAGCTACCGCGTTGGCCAGGGCCGCGAGCACATCGGCCAGATGGCGCAGTGCATCGGCCAGGGCCGCGCGCCACTGGCGGCCAGGGAAGTCCTGGCCCAGCAGCTCGGTGTCCAGACGACTGGCCAGCAGCAGGTCGCGCAGCTCGATGAGGCCGAGGACCAGATCGGTCTGGCGGCGGCTGCGCGGCGAGCGCTTCGCGGCGAAGACCTGGTCGCGGGCGGCCTGCAGCGCATCGGCCAGCACGACGTCGTCGGCGATGGAGGCGCGGATGCGGGCCTCGGCCCCGCCCACCGCGCCGGCAATGCGCCCGGCGCGCGAGCGCAGGCGCTTCTCGGTGGCACGCAGTGCCGCAGCCAGGGCCAGCTCGCGCAGGCGGTGGCGCAGCACGACGGCGCTGCCCCGCGCCCAGGCCGCATAGACGCAGCCGCCCAGCCCCACCCACAGCGCATGCTCCAGCGGCGAGGCGGCGCCGGCCGTGCGGTCCCAGGCCATGGCGAAGACCATGGCCAGCACCGGCGCGAAGGACAGCGGCCCGGCGCGCAGGCCCCAGGCCAGGGTCATCAGCGACAGGAAGGTGACGACGGCGACCAGGCCCACCGTCAGCGCCAGCGAACCGTCCGCCAGGCCGACCAGCCAGGTCACCAGGGCAGCGGCAAAGGCGGCCGGCAGCACGCGCGGCAGCACGCGCTGCGGCGGGTTGGGCAGGTCGGTCAGGCTTGCGCAGACGGCGCCGCCGACGGCCGCGAGGCCAGCCGTCTCGCCGAACAGCGCGCCGACGGCGAAGTGGGTCGTCGCGACGCCCAGGGCCACGCTGAGCCCGTTCAGGTGGGCGGCCTCCAGGCGCTTGAGGAACTTCACTTGACGAGCAGCTCCATCACCAGGCGCTCGCTGGCCGGCAGCTCATGCACCGAGAACCAGCCCGACTTCTCGGGCCGGTAGACATAGCGCGGCGCCGCATTCGAGGCCATGCGCTGCTTCAGCGGCGCGAGGGCCGCCTGGGCGGCATCGCGCTGCCCCTGGGCCTGCAGGGCCGCCGCCTGCACGATGAGGGCCAGGTCGCTCCAGGCTCCGAGGCGCAGCCCCTCCTCGGCATCGCGGCGCGCCGCCGCGGCGTCGCCGTCGACCAGGGCCAGCCAACCCTTCAGCGCCAGCGTGTCGGGGTCGGTCGGATCGAGCAGCAGCGTCGCCTTGACCTGGGCACGGGCGGCCTCGGTGCGGCCGGCGCGCAGCAGGTCCAGCGCATAGTCGCGGCGCAGGGGCACGAGGCCGGTGCGCAGGCGCAGCACGGCCTCGTACTGTTTGAAGGCCTCGTCCCACTGGCCGGCCAGGGCCAGCGTGGCGGCGCGGCCCCACAGCGCCTCGGGCTGGTCGCCCTGGTAGGCCAGCACGGCCTGGTAGGCGGCCTGTGCCTTCGCGACGTCGCCGAGGCGGCGGTGGTAGTCGGCCAGGGCCAGGTCGACACGGAAGCGGTCCTCGCCCTTCAAGGCCTCGACATCGCGGGCCAGGCCGGGCAGCACCTCGGCGGCCAGCGGGCGGCCGCCATGCCAGAGGGCATCGGCAATGCCGGTGCGCACGGCACCGCTGCGCGGGTGGGCGGCCAGGGCGCGCGTGGCCAGCTCGCCGACGGCGGCGCCATCGCCAGCGATCGCCAGGGCATAGAGCTCGGCCGTCAACGCGCGCTCGTCGGTCGGCGCGAGCTTGAGCGCGCGCCCGAACAGCGGCCGGGCCTCGGCCAGCTTGCCGTCCTCCAGCCGCTGGTAGCCGGCGTTGACCAGCGCGATGGGCAGGCTGGCGCGCGTGTCGCGCTGCGCATAGAAGCGCTGGATGGCGGCGCGCAGGGCCGGGTCCATGGCGATGAGGCGCTCGCGCACGATCTCGCGGCCGTCGTAGGCGTCACGCCGGGGCGAGGCCTCGGCATTGGCGCCCTCGGCGAAATACTCCCACACCGAGCCGCCGGCGTAGCGGGACAGGAACCCCCCCTTTGATTTGTCACGGGTCTTGGCATCCCGTGCCTTGGCCTGCTGGTAGAGGGCCTCGATGCTGCGCGACTGGTCGGCCGTCAGCACGCCGTGGACCTGGTGGGTCAGCTCGTGCAGCACGGTGTTGTAGCGGTCGAAGATGTTGCGCTCGACGTCCTCGATGCCGGTGACGGTGAAGTGGCCGCCCATGCCGCGCACGTCGTCCCACAGGCGCGAGTCGTAGTCGATGCGGGCATCCTTCAGCGCATGGGCTTGGGGCGTCTCGGAAAGACGCATCCACATCGGCTTGATGAAGTGGGTGGCGCCCCCCTCCACCAGCACCGGGATGAAGGCCTTCCACGGCGCGACGGACAGCGCCACGCGCTTCTGGTGGCGCGGCGACAGTTCCTGCCAGTTCAGCACATAGCGCTCGATGCCGGGGACCTGAGGCATGGGCATCGCGGCAAAGCGGCGCTCGTAGTCGGCGCGGTGCACATCGATGCGAAAGCGCTGCGACTCCAGGGCCCGCGCCACGATGGCATGGGCGCGGCCCAGCTGGGGGCAGCGCTGCAGGATGGCCAGGCCGGTCTGCACGGCGGCGTCGAAATCGCCCTTCTCGAAGGCGTCGGAGGCGCGCCGCACGTCGACGAGCAAGGGCGCGAATCCATCGCCTAGGCGCTCGCTGAGCTGGGTGTAGTTCTCGCGCACATAGCCATTGCCCAGCAGGTAGTGGGCGGCCTCGTGATGCGGGTTCAATGCGACGGCGCCCTCGGCCGCGGCGATGGCGTCCTCGGTGCGGCCGAGGCGGATCAGGGTGTCGGCCAGCGCGCTGAGGCCATCGGCCGTGCGCTCGGCGGCCAGGCCTTGCTCCAGCTTCTGCAGCGAGGCATCGAACTCGCGCAGCTGGTAGTGGCGCGCCCCCAGGCCGCGCAGGGCCTGGGCCTTGTCGACCGGCCGCGTCGCCCGCTCCAGCGCGCGCTCGAAGCAGGCCCTGGCGCGCTCGAAATCACGCCGCTCCAGGGCCAGGCGCCCGGCGGCGAGCAGGTCCACGGCCTCGACCTTGCCGTCCTTCAGCACGCCAAGGGTGCGGCGGTCGATGGCGGCGCCGTCGTCGCGCGCGAACAGCCACTGGTAGATGACTTCGCGCTCGGCGGCGTCCGGCTGCTTCGCGCGCAACAGCGTGTCGAGATCCGCACGCACCGCGCCGTACTGCTGCTGGGTCAGCAGGGTCTGCAGGCGGGCGGTGTCGGTTGCCGCCTGCGCGGCATTCAGGGTCAGGCAGACGGCCAGCGAGAGGGCCAGTTGGCGCCAGGGCATGGGGGCAGCTCCTTGGTGGAGCGCCGATGCTAATCGTCCGAAGAGAAGCCCGAGGCCTTGACCACCGGCCCCCAGTAATCGCGCTCGGCAGCCAGGCGCTTGGCGTAGTCGGCCGGGGCCAGTGACAGGGGCTCGAAGCCCAGCTTGCCCAGGGCTTCGACGACGCTGGGCTCGCGCACCGCGTTGCGGGCGACTTCGGCGAGCTTGTCGACCACGGCCTGGGGCGTCTTGGCCGGCACGAAGAGGCCATAGCTCTCGACGCCGACGATGCCCTTGAAGCCCTGCTCCTCGAAGGTGGGGACGTCGGGCGCGAAGCGCGAGCGCTGCTTGTCCGTCACGCCGAGCAGGCGCACGCGGCCGGAGGCCAGATGGGGCAGGAAGTCGCCGATGGAGAAGCAGCCCGAGGCAATCTGGCCGCCCATCAGGTCCTGCATGCCGGGCGCGGCGCCGCGGTAGGGCGCATGCGTCAGCTTGAGGCCGGCGGCGTGCTCGAATTGGTTGCCCAGGAAGTGGGGCATGGCACCCGCGGCCGGCGAGGCATAGGCGGCCTTGTCGGGGTTGGCCTTGAACCAGTCGGCCAGCTGGGCCAGGGTCTTGACCGTGGCCGGCACCTGGGGGCCGACACCAAAGCCGCAGGTCGACAGGGCCAGCGGCGCGACGGGGATGGCGTCGGTCGCTGGGTTGTAGGCCAGCTTGCGGTAGGCGTGCGGGTAGATGGTGAACATCGACGACGGGCTGAGCAGCAGCGTCTGGCCATCGGGTGCGGCGTCCTTCAGCCCGGCGATGGCGATGCGCCCACCGGCGCCGACCTTCTGCTCGACGAGAACGGTTTCGGCCAGCTTGCCGCGTGCAAACTCGGCAAAGCGGCGGGCCGTCGTGTCCACCGAGCCGCCGGCCGGGAAGCCGACGAGGATGCGCGGCGGCTGGGCCTGGGCGCGGGCAGCGAAGGGGGCGGCCGCAAGCGCGGCGAGAACGTGGCGTCGGTCCATCATGGTTTCTGTCTCCTGGGCTTGTGATCGGGGGCGGTGCTCTGTGCGGTGGCCACCCAGGCCAGGCGCTCCAGCCCGGCCTTGAGTGCGGCGCCCTGCTCGCCGAGGGCGGCGATCAGCGCGCGGTCGTGTTCGGCGACGGCGGCTTCCAGCTTGACGAGGCGGCGCTTGCCGGCGGGCGTCAGGTAGAGGCCCCAGGCGCGGGCGTCGTCGGGCGCGTCGCGGCGCTCGGCCCAACCCTGGGCGGTCAGCCAGTCGGTCAGGCGCAGGGCGCCGCTGCGGTGCAGGCCCATGGCCTGGCCGAGCAGGCCCTGGCGCAGGCCGGGATTGCGGGCGATCAGCACCAGGGCGGCATAGCGCTGCGGGCTGACGTCCCACTCGGCGGTGGCGCGGTAGAAGTCGAGATAGAGGGCGTTCTGGGCGCGGCGCAGCGCATAGCCCAGCAGGCCGTCCAGCGCGCCGTAGTCCACGCCGGGCACGGGCAGCATCAGGCCTTCGGGCGTGATGTCATGAAGGCTGTCGATCTTGGTCACGCAGCCAGATTAGTTTTAGTTGCGGTATGCAACCATCTCGCTTACCCTGAAGTCATGAAAGTTCTGATCGCAGGCGGTGGCATCGGCGGGCTGACGGCGGCGCTGGCGCTGAAGGCGCGCGGCCACGAGGTGACCGTGCTGGAGTCGGTTCGTGAACCCAAGCCCCTGGGCGTGGGCATCAATCTGCTGCCGCATGCCGTCGGCGTGCTCGATGGCCTGGGCCTGCTGCCCGCCTTGCGCGGCATGGCCGTCGAGACCTCGGCCCTGGTCTTCGCCAACAAGCATGGCCAGGCCATCCACCGCGACCCGCGCGGCGTCGAGGGAGGCTACAGCCACCCGCAGTTCAGCATTCACCGCGGCGAGCTGCAGATGATGCTGTGGCGCGAAGCCTCGGCCAAGGTCACGGTGCTGAGCGGCCAGCGCGTCGTCGGCGTGCGCGATGGCAGCGTCGCGCTGATCGAGACGGCCGACGGCCCGCGCGAGCTGGCGGCCGACCTCATCGTTGGCGCCGACGGCATCCACTCGGCGCTGCGCAAGCGTCTGGCGCCGGACGAAGGATCGCCCTGCTGGCGTGGCGTCATGATGTGGCGCGGCACCTCCTGGGCGCCGCCCTTCCTGGATGGCCGCACCATGGTGCAGGCTGGCCACAGCCAGGCCAAGTTCGTCGTCTATCCGATAGGCGCGCCGCGTGAAAGCGATGGCCTGCAGCTCATCAACTGGATCGCCGACCGCCGTGTGCAGGAAGCCACGCCGGGCCTGACCGCCCCCGACCGCGCCGACTGGAGCCGCGCCGGCAGGCTGGACGACCTGCTGCCGACCTTCGGCCGCTGGCGCTTCGACTGGCTGGACGTGCCCGCTCTGATCACGGGCGCCGAGCAGATGCTGGAATGGCCCATGGTGGACCGCGACCCGCTGCCACGCTGGCGCCTCGGGCCCTCGACGCTGCTGGGCGACGCGGCCCACCCGATGTACCCCATCGGCAGCAATGGCGCGACCCAGGCCATCATGGATGCCCGGGCCCTGGCCGACGCGCTGACGAATCACGCCGACCTCGACACGGCCCTGGCCGTCTACGAGGACGAGCGCCGCCCGCTGTGTGCCCGCATCGTCGAGATGAACCGCCGCGAGGGGCTGGACGCCATCCTGGATCGCGTCGAGGCGCTGGCACCCGAGGGCTTTGCGCGGCTGGAAGACGTCATCGACCCCGCCGAAGTCGCCGCCGAGATCAACGCCTACAAGGCGGCGGCGGGGCACCGCCTGCAGGAAAAGCGCTAGGCCGGCACGCTACTCCGGCGTGCTGGGATCGCCGTCGGCGCCGGGGTGCTCGAGGGCCTGGCGCGCCAGCTCCTCATCCGAGAGCGGCGGCGCGTGCTCCAGGGCGTCGATCTCTTCCAGCAGCTCCTGCGTGGGCTCCTCGCCATCGAGCACGTCATCGAGGGTCTGGTCCTTGCCGTATGGCGCCGGTTTCTGCGGCGCGGGTGGCGCCACGGCGGAGACGTCGTCGCGCGGAGCGCCGGACGCCTTGCGCTCGAGAAACGCAGCAAAGTCGCCGTCCTTCGGGGTGTCAGGGTGGGTCATGGCTAGCCTGGGGTGGGGTGCGAGGCTTGAGGAGGTTAGCGCGCCGCCGCCGATTTCCCAAGACCGATATTGACGCGGCGCCCCATGCGACGATCATCGCGACCCATGTCACGACCCAAGCTCGGCCGCGCCGTCCCGCCCCACGACCGCCATCCCGTCGCCTGGTACCAGCCCGATGTGCTGTGGACGGCCGCACGCCAGGTGCTGTCGTCCCTGGACCAGCTGCGCAACCGCGACGGCCGCGAGAGCCAGCCGCTGCCGATGAAGGTCGTCGACCGCAGCCAGCCCGAGACCGAAGGCGCCTTCCAGGGCGAATGCTGGTTCGACTTCATCGCCGACACCGGCGACGGCGGCAATGCCTGCTATACCGTCGCGACCGCCGCACTGGCGGACGAGATGCACCTTGACGGCGAGACGCTGCCCCGCGGCCAGCTGCTGCTGTTCGGCGGCGACCTGGCCTACCCCGCCGCCAGCACCCGGGACTACCGCTATCGCTTCGTCGAGATGTTCGAGGCCGTGCGCAACAGCCATGAGCCGACGCTGGTGCGCGGCCGGCGCCTGACGCTGGCCGCCATCCCGCAGAACCACGACTGGATGGACTCGGCCTCCACCTTCAGCCGCTACTTCACGCGCCGCAACGACTCGGCCCCCCTGCTGGGCGCCAGGATCCCGCAGCGCCAGACCTATTTCTGCATCAAGCTGCCCGGCAGCTGGTGGGCCCTGGGCCTGGACTTCGCCCTCGACCACGACATCGACCGCGACCAGTACGAGCAGTTCGAGGCCCTGCTCAGCGAACGCGGCCTCATCACGGAAGACGGCAACGAGTACCGCATCGAAGCCGAGGACCGCGTGCTGCTCATCTATCCGGAGCCCTACTGGACCCGCCCCATCGGCGATGGCGCCGAGGAGAGCCACCCCAAGCGCTACCAGCGCCTGGAAGGCCTGCTGCGCAGCCGCGTCAAGCTGCGCCTGGCCGGCGACCTGCACCACTACATGCGCTGGGACTCGGTGAACTGGGGCCGCCTCGTCACCTGCGGCACCGGCGGTGCCTTCACGCACCCGACCCACACCAAGCCGACGACGCGGCCGGTTCGGCTGCGCGAGTTCGACACGCGCGACTGCATCCCGCCCGAGCCCATCACCACCCACCCTTCCCTGGCCATCGGCCTGACCGAGGATGCCTATCCGAGCGGCGAGTTCGAGCGCCAGGAGCTGACGGCCTATCCCAACGCCATCGCATCACGGGCCGGCAGCAAAGGCAATCTGTGGGCACTGTTCCGCCAGGACGCCAGCGGCTGGGGCGGCAACTACAGCTTTGCGCTGCTGCTGGGACTGCTGTATTGCTTCAACGCCTATCTGAACTCCACGCCGTTCACGCGCTCCTTCGAGCGCGACCTGTTCCGGCCACTGTGGGAGTTCGACCTGCACGAATACGGCCTGGCCGCCGCCCTGTGGCTCAAGGCCATGGTGTTCAGTCCCTTGAGCCTGCTGATCAATGCGGCGATGGCCTTCTGCTGCATGGTCATGGGCAGCGAGGCCGTCGACGAGCTGCCGCCCGACGCCGGCAAGGCCTGGCGCTGGGGCGCCACCTGGGGCATAGGCTTCATCCACGCCGTCGTGCATGTGGCGGCCATCTTCACGCTGACCTTCGGCCTGCACCAGCTGGTGGGCGACTGGGACTGGATCCGCAACCGCGACAGCCTGCGCGGCCTCGTCACCCACGCCAGCCTGGTCGGCCTGGGCGTTTTCCTGTGCGGCGCCCCGCTGGGCGCGCTGATCTTCGGCAGCTACCTGGCGCTGATGTCAGGGCTGGGCCTGCTGACCAACAACGGCTATTCGGCGCTGGACGGGCAGGACCACAAGGGGTTCATGCGCTTTCGCATCGATGCGAGCGGGACGCTGACGGCGTGGTTCATCGCGCTGGACCGGGTGCCGCGGCGGTGGAGGCGCAATGAGGGGACCGGGCCGGTGTGGGTGGCGGATGACGCCCAGGCGTCGGCGCCGCGGGTGCATGACAGGTTCAGCTTGTGATCCGCCGGGCGGTTCACCGAATAATGCGCGGCATCGCATCAGCATTCAGAAGAAAACCGATGGATTCCCAGCACCGGCGCGCCTGGCTCCGTTTCACCCTGCTTGGCGTTGGCGCGCTCGCAGCCGGCATGCAGACTGCCGCGCAGAGCCGCCGCGAGCAGCTATTGGAAGCGCGCAATCAACCGGTGGGCTTTCGACTGGCGGCTCAACGCATCGAATGGGTTGAGAGCCCTGAGCTGAAGATCAGCATCTCGAGACGGGACTATGGCGTGGCACCGATCTCGGACCAGGATCGGCTGACGGCACAGGCCCGTGTAGGCGACATGCTGGTCTTCATGCGCAAAGGCGCCGAAAGCAAGGTGCGCGAGACCTTGGAATCGGTGAAAGCCACGGGCACCGACCATCTGCTGCGCCTGCGAGCGGTTGGCGGACACATTCACTTCAACCGAAGCCTGCTGGAGTGGGATGGCTCCGGCCTCAGCGTGGAGGTCGAGGTGCTGGATACCGCCGGGCAAAGCCTTTGGAAAGAAACCCTGCAGATCAGCTATGGCATCAGCGCATTCAGCAGACAGACCGCCGCCACGGCCGAAATCGTCGATGTGTTGAACGACCGCTTGCTGCGACGGATGCGGGAAGTCGACCTGGTTGCGTGGCGTTGAGCTCCGCGAACTAGCGGCTCATCTCCGCCGCGATGAGCCGCACCGGCGCATTGCCATAGCTCAGGAACTTCTCGTGGAAGGCCTTCAGGTTGAACCCCGGCTTGGCCTTCAGCACCTCACGCAGCGCAAAAATCTCGCTGTAGCCGCTGAAGTAGCTGGTCAGCTGCACGGAGGTCAGCTGCACGCGGCGCCATTTCTCCTTGGCCTCGCGTTCGGTCTGGAAGGCCTGGCGCACCAGCAGGTCCAAAGCGTCGGCTTCGTTCATGCCGAGCACATGGACGCTGTAGTCCAGCACGGTGTTGGTGACCGAGCGCAGATGCCATTTGCCGTACATCAGCAGCATCTCGGGCGAGGCGCCGTAGCCGCTCTCGATCATCATGCGCTCGCCGTAGACGGCCCAGCCTTCCACCATGGCGCCATTGCCGAACAGGGCCTTCACCTTGCTCGGCGCGCGGTTGGCGTGCACGAGCTGGGTGTAGTGGCCCGGGATGGCTTCGTGGATGTTGAGGATCTGCAGGATCCAGTGGTTGTACTCGCGCAGCGAGCTCTCGGCCTGTTCGGGCGTCAGGTCATCCAGCGGCGTGACGTTGTAGTAGGTGCGGTCCTGCGGCCGGTAGGCGCCGGGCGCCTCGATACTGGCGCCGGCCACGCCGCGCTGGTATTCGGGCGTCTCGCGCACGGCCAGGGGCTTGCTGGCATCCTGGCTCAGCAGGTCCTTGTCGCGCACCCAGGCTTCCAGCTGCGGGATCTGGGCGCGGATCTCGTCGACGAAGCGTTCGCGGGCCACATGGCGCTCGCTGAGCTTGGCGATGACGCGGCCGATCAGCACGAAGCGGTCGCTGGGCGGCGCCTCGCTGCCGATGACCGTCGGCCACAGCGCGGCAGCCTGGGTGTGCATGCTGGCCAGCACCTCCTCGCGGCGCGCCTGCGCCAGCTCATAGGTCTCCTTGCCGGTGCGGGCCGACTGGATGTCGTGGCCGAACTTGGGTTCGTAGAGCTCGGCGCCGAGGCGAAAGCCCCGTGCCGGCGTGAGCTTCTTCAGATGGGCCACATAGCCGTTCACGGCAGAGCGGGCCTGGGCCAGCGGTACCTTGAATGCCGCCGCCTGGCCGGCTTCGGCGGCGCGCTTGGCGATGTCGTCCAGCACGCCGAGCACGCCCGGCGCCTGCTGGATGGCCAGCTCGGTGTGCTCGCGGGCGACGCCCGACAGGCTGGCGGCCGCGGCGCGGTAGTAGGCCGGCAACTGCGCGACGCGCGGCTTGAGGGCCTTCAGCCGCGCCGGCAGGGCCGCGTAGTCGGTGTTCAGCAGCAGGTCCAGCGGCGCGGCCGGGTTGTGCTCGGCCGGGTTCCAGGACCATTCGCGCAGCGTGTCCAGGCGCCAGAGGTCACTCTTGATCTTGGCCGTCAGCAAGGCGAGGTCCATGCGCTGGCTGGTGCTCAGCGAAGCGTCGGTCTGGCGTTCGAACTCGGCCAGCCAGCGCTTGTGGAAGACGCGCATGCGCTCGCGCTGGGCGCTGCTGGGCAGGGTCATGCGCGGCGCGAATTCGAAGCGGCCCGCGGCAACGGCCGCATCACCGTCCACGCGCCACAAGGCCTCGAGGAACTTGTCGGTCAGCTTGTCGAAGCTGCTGTCCTGGGCACGCGCAACCGAAGGAATGACGGAGGCGGCGGCGAGGGCGAGGCTGAACTGGCGGCGGTTGAATGGCATGGGCGCGACGAGCTGGTTGAGCCGCTATCGTCGCTCATGGCCAGGTCATGGCCAAAAGAAAGGCCGCCCTGCTCAGCGCAGCGCCGCCTCCAGCGCGTCGACGAACATCTTCGCGACATCGAAGCCGCTCTGGTCCGTGATCTCCTGGAAGCAGGTCGGGCTGGTCACGTTGATCTCGGTGACGTTCTCGCCGATGACGTCCAGGCCCACCAGCAGCAGGCCGCGGGCGGCCAGGATGGGGCCGAGGTACTCAGCGATCTCGCGGTCGCGGCTGGTGAGCGGGCGGGCCACGCCCTTGCCGCCGGCGGCGAGGTTGCCGCGCACCTCGTTGCCTTGCGGGATGCGCGCCAGGCAATGCGGCACCGGCTTGCCGCCGATGATGAGGATGCGCTTGTCGCCCTCGGTGATGGCGGGGATGAAGCGCTGCACCATCACCGTCTGCGTGCCGTCCTTGTTCAGCGTCTCGATGATGGAGCCGAGGTTGAGACCGTCGTCCTTGACGCGGAAGATGCCCATGCCGCCCATGCCGTCCAGGGGCTTGAGGATGATGTCGCGCTGCTCGGCGTGGAAGGCGCGGATCTCGGCCGGGTCGCGCGTCACCAGGGTCGGCGAGATGAACTGCGGGAACTCGAGGATGGCCAGCTTCTCCGGGTGCTCGCGCAGGCTGCTTGCGCGGTTGAACACCTTGGCGCCTTCGCGCTCGGCCTGGCTGAGCAAGTGGGTGGCGTAGAAGAACTCGCTGTCGAACGGCGGGTCCTTGCGCATCAGCACCGCGTCGACATCGGCCAGCGCGACATCGCCGGTCGACGCAACCGTGTACCAGTTGTCCGCATCACCGGTCAGCTTGATCTCCAACGCATTGCGCGCCGTCACGCGGCCGCCGCGCTGCCAGACGAGCTGGCCCACCTCGCAGGCGACGAGGCTGTGGCCGCGCCGGCCGGCCTCGCGCATCATCGCGAAGGTGGAGTCCTTGTAGGTCTTGAAGGTGTCGAGAGGGTCGGCAACGAAAAGCAGCTTCATGGTCGGGGCGCCTGTGCAATCCGGCCAGTGTTGCACAGGGCTACCCGCCCTGCCCGCCTAGGGTTGCGACCGCCTGAAACTGGCCACAGCCGTCGCCACACCGCCCGCCACCACGCCCCAGAAGGCCGCGCCGATGCCGAAGGCGCTGATGCCGGACAGGCAGACCAGGAAGGTCAGGATGGCCGCGTCGCGGTGCCCCTCGTCCTTCAGCGCCGTGGCCAGGGCGCCGGCGATGGTGCCGAGCAGGGCCAGGCCGGCAATCGCCGCCACGAGCTCGCGCGGGAAGGCCGACAGCAGGATGGCGACGGCGCCACCGGCCAGGCCGAGCAGCACATAGAACAGCCCGGCGGCCACGCTGGCCGTGTAGCGGCGCGCCGGGTCCTCATGCGCCTCGCGGCCCATGCAGATGGCGGCCGTGATGGCGGCGAGGTTGAAGGCATAGCCGCCGAAGGGTGCGAGCAGCGTCGTCGCCGCGCCCGTGACGGCGATGCTGGCCGAGACCGGCGTCTGGTAGCCGCTGGCGCGCTGGGCCGCGACGCCCGGCAGGTTCTGCGAGGCCATGGTGACGATGAACAGCGGCAGGGCCACGCCGATGGCGGCATGCCAGGTGAAGACCGGCGCCGTCCAGGCCGGCATCGCGAACAGCTGCGAGGTGTCGACGCCGGCGAAGCTCAGCCGCCCCTGGGCCAGGGCCACGATGACGCCGGCGATCAGCACGCCCGGCACGGCATAGCGCGGCCACAGCCGCCGGCCGAGCAGATAGGCGGCGGCCATCGCGAGCACGAGCAGGGGCGCCGTCTTCACGCTGCCGACGGCGTCCAGGCCGAAACGGGCCAGCACGCCGGCCAGCAGGGCCGAGGCGATGGCCACGGGGATGCGATCCATCAGCTTCTCGAACCAGCCGCTGGCGCCGGCCCAGGCGATCAACAGGCCACAGACGATGAAGGCGCCGATGGCCTCGGGCATCTCGACGCCCGAGGTCGAGGCCAGCAGGGCCGCGCCGGGCGTGGACCAGGCGGTCAGGATGGGCTGGCGCGTCCACAGGCTCAAGCCCAGGCTGGTCAGGCCCATGCCCAGGCCCAGGGCCCACAGCCAGGAGGCGGTCTGGGCCGGCGTGGCGCCGAGGGCGACGGTGGCCTGGAAGATGATGGCGACGGAGCTGGTGTAGCCCACCAGCACCGCCACGAAGCCGGCAACAACAGTGGACGGCGAAAAGTCTTGCAGCAAGGAACGCATGCATCCAGCATAGCCACCACTTCATCAATGACGGGGAGTGCACGCGGATGTGCCGTTTTCTCGCCTACTCGGGCGACGCGATCTATCTGGAAGACCTGGTCTGCAAGCCGCGCCATTCGCTGGTGCGCCAGAGCCTGCAGGCCGAACAGGCCAAGTCGGTGACCAATGGCGACGGCTTCGGCATCGGCTGGTATGGCGAGCGCGACACGCCGGGCGTCTACCGCGAGGTGATGCCGGCCTGGAGCGACGAGAACCTGCTGGCCCTGTGTGCCAATGTGCGCTCCCACCTCTTCATGGCCCATGTGCGGGCGGCCACCGGCGGCGGCGTGTCGCGGCTGAACTGCCACCCTTTCCACCTGGGGCCCTATCTCTTCATCCACAACGGCCAGATCGGCGACTTCCCGCGCCTGCGCCGCGGCATGGAGGCGCAGCTGTCCGACGAGCTCTACGACCTGCGCCGCGGTGCGACGGACTCCGAGCTGCTCTTCCTCCTCATCATGGGCCGCGTGAAGGCCGGCGCGACGGTGGAAGCGGCGACGCGCCAGGTGCTGCTGGACACCGTGGACGAGATGGAGGCCCGCGGCATCACGACGCCGCTGCGCTTCTCGGCGGCCCTGGCCGATGGCGAACAGCTCTGGGCCGTGCGCTGGGCCAGCGACGACAAGCCGCCCAGCCTCTACCTCAAGCCCCAGCCGGGCGGCTGGGCGATCGCGTCCGAGCCGCTGGGGGACGACGCCGAGTCCTGGCAGCCGCTGTCAAAGGGCGAGGTCGTGCATGTGCACGACGGGCGCATCGAGCGGCGCCTGCTCTGCGGGGCTAGCGCCGCCTGATCAGCAACAGCAGCAGCGCGCCGGCGGCCAGCACGGCCACGCCGGCGACGGCGCCGGCCTTCACATAGGCGAGGCTCGCCCACAGCAGGTAGACGCTGCAGGCGCTGAACAGCAGCGGCAGCCAAGGATAGAGCGGCACACGGAAGGGCCGCGGCCTGCCGGGTTCGCGGCGGCGCAGCACGATGAGGGCGGCGCCGCTCAGCACCAGGAAGGCCCAGTAGACCGGCGAGAGGTAGTCCACCATGGTCGAGAAGCCGCCGCGCGTGGCGTCGCCCAGGGCCACCAGCAGCAGGGCCACCACGGCTGTGGCGACGATGGCCGCGCTCGGCGTGCCGCGCTGCGCATTCCACTGCGCCAACCGCCACTCGGCCGCGAGATCGCGCGCCGCCGCATAGGTGGTGCGCGGGCCGGCGATGAGGATGGCATTCATGACCGACAGGGCCGTCAGCGTGACGACGCCCACCATCAGCAGCTCGGCGCCGCGCCCGAAGGCCACTCGCATCAGCTCGGCCGCCGGCGCCTCGCTGCGCGCCAGCCCGGGCAATCCCAGCACGCTGACATAGGCCCAGTTGGCCAGCAGATAGAGGGCCATGACGACACCCAGGCCGAGCAGCAGCGCGCGCACGATGCCACGGCGTTCGTCGCGCATCTCGGCCGACAGCGTCGCCGCGTCGCTCCAGCCGCCGTAGGCCAGGAAGACAAAGACCATGGCCGTGCCCCAGTCGGCGCTGGCGGTCGCCGCGCCCTGGGTCACCGCAGGGCGGTCGCCGAACTGCTGCGCGCCCAGGCCCAGCAGCAGCAGGCCGGCGATGACGAGGGTGGTCAGCCCCAGCTGCGTGCCCAGGCCCACGCGCACGCCGAGCAGGTTGAGCCCCGTCAGCAGCACGATCAGCGCCGCGGCCAGCACCGCGCTGGCATGGCTGCCCAGCCAGGGGCTGAGGTCCACGACCTGGGCCAGGTAGTCGCCGAAGACAAAGCCCAGCAGGGCCATGGAGCCGGTGTGGATGACGGCGAAGCGCGACCAGGCGAACAGAAAGCCCAGGCGGCGGCCATAGGCGCGGCTCAGGAAGTGATAGTCGCCGCCGGCGTCGGGAAAGGCCGCGGCGAGTTCCGCAAAGCACAGCGCGCCGACAAAGGACAGCAGGCCGCCCAAGGCCCAGGCCAGATAGAGCTGGGCCGCATCCGGCAGCGACTGCGCCACCATGGGCGAGGTCTTGAAGATGCCGGCGCCGACGACCATGCCGACGCACAGGGCGCCGGCGTGGCGGGCGCCCAGGCGGCGCTCCGGCGTGGCCAGATTCAAATCTCGACTTTCGAGCCCAGCTCGACGATGCGGTTGGTTGGCAGGTGCAGGAAGTCGGCCGCCGCGGATGCGTTGCGGTGCATGCTGGCGAACAGCTTCTCGCGCCACAGCGCCATGCCCGAGCCGATGGTCGGGATGATGATGTCGCGGCTCAGGAAATAGCTGGTCTCCATCTCGTCGAGCTGCACGCCCTGCTTCTTCTTCAGCTGCTCCAGCGCCTCGGGCACGTCGGGCTCGTTCTTGAAGCCGAAATGCAGGGCCACCTGCCAGCAGTTGTTGCCCAGGGCCTCGACCTCGCAGCGCTTCTCCTGGGCAATCCACGGCACCTCGTGGTGCTTGACCGTGACGAAGATGTTCTGCTCGTGCAGTACCTTGTTGTGCTTGAGGTTGTGCAGCAGCGCATTGGGCGTGCTGCCCTTCTCCGACGACAGGAAGACGGCCGTGCCGGACACCCGCGTCGGCGGGTTGATGAAGACGGCTTCCAGGAAGGCATCGAGCTCGATGGCGTCCTCGCGCAGCTTGTCGGACAGCTGGCGGCGCCCCTGCTTCCAGGTCAGCATCAGCGTGAACACGCAGACGCCGATCAGCAGCGGGAACCAGCCGCCATGCAGCAGCTTCAACAGGTTGGACGCCAGGAAGGTGACGTCGATGAGGAAGAAGATGCCGGTGGCGGCCACGCACAGCGCCAGCGGGTAGCGCCAGCCGTAGCGGATGACGAAGAAGGTCATCACCGTGGTGATGGTCATGTCGATGGTGACGGCCACGCCGTAGGCACCGGCCAGCTTGCTCGACGAGCCGAAGAACACCACCGCGACCACCACCAGCGCGAACAGGCTCCAGTTGATGAAGGGCACGTAGATCTGGCCGGTGTCGCGCACGCTGGTATGCACGATGCGCAGCCGCGGCATGATGCCCAGCTGGATGGCCTGCTTGGTGACCGAGAAGGCCGCCGTGATGAGGGCCTGCGAGGCCACCGTGGCCGCGGCCATGGCGAGCAGGAACAGCGGGATCTCGGCCCAGGACGGCGCCAGCAGGTAGAAGGGGTTCTTGATGGCCGAGGGATCGTTCAGCAGCATCGCGCCCTGGCCGAAGTAGTTGACGACCAGCGACGGCATGACGACGCCGTACCAGGCCATGCGGATGGGCTTCTTGCCGAAATGGCCCAGGTCGGCATAGAGGGCCTCGCCGCCGGTGACCACGAGCACCACCGCGCCCAGCGCGACGAAGGCGACCCAGCGGTACTCCAGGCAGAAGTTCAGCGCGTAGACGGGGTTGACGGCCGCCAGCACGCGCGGGTTCTCGAGGACGTGGGGCAGGCCCAGCGCCGCCAGGGTCAGGAACCACGCCAGCATGACCGGCCCGAAGGCCTTGCCGATGCCACCGGTGCCGAAGCGCTGCACCGCGAACAGGCCGGCCAGCACGATGAGGGAGATCGGCAGCACGGCATCGTGGTACTGCGGCGCATAGACCTCGATGCCCTCGATGGCGCTCAGCACCGTCATGGCCGGCGTGATGACGGCGTCGCCGAAGAAGATGGCGGTGCCGAACAGGCCGACCAGCATCAGCGTGCGCCGCAGCGGCGGCTTGTCGTTCACGGCATTGGTCGCCAGGGCCAGCATGGCGATGAGGCCGCCTTCGCCGTTGTTGTCGGCCCGCAGGATCAGCAGCACATACTTGATCGAGACGATGACGGTCATCGTCCAGAACAGCAGGGACAGCACGCCGAGGATGTTGTCGGGCGTGGTGGCGACATGGCCGCCATGGAAAACTTCCTTGAGGGCGTACAGCGGGCTGGTGCCGATGTCGCCATAGACCACTCCGAGTGCCCCGAGGGTCAGGCCCGCCATCGCCGAGGGGCTGCGGGCCGCATGAGAAGAACTCACGTCGCGAAGGCCATCTGCTGCTGCAGTGGCGTTTGTTGTTCGAAAGTGGGGATTCTGCGCCCGGTTTTGGTGTTTTGTGCAGTGCAGCAATCTATTGACATCCGGCCCGACAAGCGCCATGAGGCCCTTCCCCAATGAAAAACGGCGCCCCGAGGGGCGCCGCTGCAGCCTTGCCGCCGGCCGGGGCCGGCAGCGGACTGGCATCACTTGAAGATGTAGTCCACCGACACGTTGAAGCGACGGCCCAGCTGGGCGGTCGTGCCGGTATCCCAGAAGGTGAAGGCCGACGGGATGTTGATGGAGCGGCGATAGCTGTTGGTCAGGTTCAGGATGCTGGCCGAGATCACCAGGTCCTTGATGCCACGGTAGGCGCCGCCGATGTCGAAGGTGCCTTCGCGGCCGACGTGGCAGCCAGTCTGCTCCTGCAGCATCACGTTGGCGGCCGCCGTCGACGTCAGGCAGGCGTCGGTCGTCGGGCGCCACAGCGCGTCCTGGTGGTTGTAGCGCGCCCAGCCGGAGGCGGTGTCGCCCTTCCAGTTCACTTCCAGCGTCGCCTTGGACTTGGGCAGGTCGGCCGTCGAGGTGCCAGCCAGGCGGTCCACCACGCCACCGGCCAGCACGAGCTGGTCGAAGCGCTGGGTGTAGGTGCCGCTGAACTTGCCGCCGAACTTGCCCCACTCGCCGGCCGGCAGGCGCACGTTCAGCTCGTAGTCCAGGCCGGCCGTCTTGGTGTACTGGAAATTGCCGTACTGGCGCACCAGGGCCAGGATGGGACCGCTGTTGGCGACGCCGGGCAGCCAGGTGGCCGGGTTCGGGTCGCGGATGACGGCCGCGGCATTGGCCACCGGGTCGGCGTTGTAGGCCGCCATGATGTCCACGCCACGCTGCACGCGGATTTCCTGGTTGCGGCGGAAGTACCAGGCGTCCAGGCTCAGGTCGATCTCCTTGCTGGGCGAGAGCAGCAGGCCCAGCGTGAAGGACTTGGACTCCTCGGGCTTGAGGTTGCGGTTGGCGCTGACGACGGTCGGCAGGTTGCCGACGGCGTTGGTCAGGGTGCGGCCCAGCACGTTGCAGTCACGCAGGTTCGGCGGGTCGGAGCGGCTGACGCCGTTGTTGCAGCGCAGGTTGTCGACGACGGCGTAGTCCTGGAAGCTGTGGAAGGACGCCAGGTAGGAGTCGCCGATCTGCGAGATGGACGGTGCGCGGAAGCCCGTGGCGGCCGTGCCGCGGAAGGCCAGCGTCGACGGGATGGCCGAGTATTTGAAGCCCAGCTTGCCGGTGGTGGAGTTGCCGAAGTCGCTGTAGTGCTCAAAGCGCAGGGCGGCCTGCACCTCGACATCCTTCAGCACCGGCAGGCTCAGCTCGGTGAAGGCGGCGCTGGCCTTGCGCTTGCCGCTGGCACCGTTGGCCACCAGGCCGATGTAGTCGCCGGCCAGGTAGTTGGCGTCCGGCGTGGAGGTCAGCTTCTCCTGGCGGTATTCGGCGCCCAGGGCGATGGCGGCGGGGCCACCCGGCAGGGCGAACAGCTCGCGGCTGGCGCGGGCGTCGACGCTGGTGATGCTGGAGTCGCCGGTGTTGATGGCGTCCGAGCCGATGCTGGCGATGGCCTCGGGCGTGTTGATCTTGCCGAAGCGATAGGTGCCGGAAGCGATGGAGGCGGTCAGCTTCGAGGAGCGCAGGCGGTTCTGCTGCACGCGCTCGTTCTCCTGCTTGCTGTGCATGATGGCCGCGTCGACGTCCCAGCCGGCCACGACGCCTTCGACGCCCAGCAGGAAGCGACCCGACTTCAGCGTCGAGATGTCGTCCGAAGGCACGTCCTCGAAGCGGTGGATCAGCTGCACCGGCTGCGCATTGGCCGTGCCGTTGGTCGGGTTGTCCGGGTGGCCCACGGGCAGGATGATGGCGCTCTGGCGCAGGAAAGTACCATCCAGCTTGGGCCAGGTGACGGCCGAAGGTGCGGTCGCGCTGCTGAAGACACCGGTCGTCAGCGTGCGCGGCACGCCCTTCTCGGTGGTCTTGGTCTTGGACAGCATCACGTCGGCGTAGGCCGTCAGGTCATTGCTGAGGGCGAAGCTGCCATGCAGCATGCCGCTGACCTTCTCCTGGGCGGAGATGGCTTCGTCGGCGTTGTCGAGGTTGAAGCGGCACTGGCCGGTGATCAGGCTGGCACCGTTGGTGGCCAGGCCGTCCGGGCGGTTGGGCACGCCCTGGCCGACGGTGCGGTCGGCCGGGCAGCCAGGCATGGTGCCCAGGTAGTTGGCGCCGAAGGGGCTGTTGTTGGCGACGGTCTTGCCGTCGATGACGGTGCTGCCGGCGGTGCTGGCAGGCACCTTGTAGTAGCTGCCGTACATCGAGGCCACGGAGTCGGGCGTGAAGCGGGTCAGGCCGTTGGCGGTGGCGGTGGCGGTGGCGTTCAGGTAGCGGTCGTACAGGGCCTGGTTGCCGCGGTCCTTGAGTTCCGAGTGCATGACCGAATCGCGCTTGGAGACGTCGATGCCGCCGAAGACGTTGAAGCGCTGCGTGTCGAGGTTGCCGAAGCCGAAGGTGACGCCGCCGGTCTTCTGGCCGCCCACGCCCTTGTCGTTGGCGCTGTAGCCGGCATTGCCTTCGATGCCCTGGAAGTCCTTGCGCAGCACATAGTTGACGACGCCGGCCATGGCGTCGGAGCCGTACATGGCCGAGGCGCCGTCCTTCAGGATGTCGATGCGGTCGATGGCACCCTTGGGGATGGTGTTGGTGTTCAGCAGCGTGCCGCGGCCGAAGTTGATGTCGACGGCGCCCACGGGCGCGATGCGCCGGCCGTTGATCAGCACCAGCGTGCCCTGGGAGCCGAAGCCGCGCAGCGAGATGGTGGACAGGCCGCCGACGAAGCCGGTGGCGGCGCCGTCCTGGATGGAGCTGGCGTCGACCGCGCTGTTGGCGCGCAGCATTTCATCGATGGTGGCGTAGCCCGAGCCGCGGATGTCTTCGCGGGTGATGGACTGGACGGGCGAGGGCGTGGCGCGGTCGACGCGCTTGATCAGCGAACCGGTGACTTCGACCCGCTCGATCTTGTTGACCGGCTCGGCGGTCGTCTGGGCAAGGGATTGGCCGCAAAGGACGGCCAGCGCTGCGACGGCAATGCCATGCCGGCGCATCGTGGGATTTCGACGCATGAGGGAACTCCAGTGGACAGCCCAGTGGCTGCATCCCGTCACCCTAGGGAACGCCCCCCACACATGACGTAAGTCAGCCCGCAAAAACCGCGTTTTCCCCTAGACAAACCGACACATGCACGCAACAGATGCGCAACATTCGGCGCCGGCCCGCGGGCTTGCGCGCGCCTCCCGGCGCGCGGCCCTCAGGCCGCTTCGGCCTCGGCCTGCGGGTCGGTGGCCTCGAGCTCGTAGCTGGCCGCCAGCATGGCCAGGCGGCCGATGACGCCGTACATGTAGAAGCGGTTGGGCGCGCTGGCGCCGGGCTTCTCGCCGGGGCGGGGCAGATGAGGCGACTCGGCGAAGGCCAGCGGCACATAGCTGGCGCCGGGGGCGTTCAGGTTCTCGTCGATGCCGCGGTGGGCGTGCACGCGGTAGTAGCCGCCGACGACATAGCGGTCCATGGTGTAGACCACGGGCTCGGCCACCGCCTCATGCACGCGCTCATGCGTGGGCACGCCTTCCTGCACGATCACCTGCTGGCCGAGGTTCTCGGGCAGGGCCGCGGCCAGGCCCTCGATGTCCTTGGCGTCGCGCACCGTCATGACGCCGCGGCCATAGCTGCCGACGTCGCTCTTGATGATGACGAAGGGCTTCTCGTTGATGCCGTATTCCTTGTACTTGCGGCGCACCTTGGTCAGCTGGGCGTCGGCGGCGGTCTGCAGGGCCTCCAGGCCCTTCTTGCCGTGCATGTCGACGCCCTGGAACATCGGCGTGATCAGCCAGGGGTCCATGCCCAGCAGCTTGCCGAAGCGCTTGGCCACTTCCTCGTAGGCGCGGAAATGCTGGCTCTTGCGCCGCACCGTCCAGCCGGCGTGCAGGGGCGGCAGCAGGTATTGCTCGTGCAGGCCCATCAGCTGCGGCGGCGTGCCGGCGGACAGGTCGTTGTTGAGCAGGATGGTGCAGGGATCGAAGCCCTTGAGCATCAGGCGGCCGCGCTTGCGCACCAGCGGCTCGACGGTGATGCTGCCGCCGTTGCCGATCTTCAGCTCGGTCGGCTCGGTGACCGCCGTGTCCAGCGTGCCGAAGCGCACGTTCAGGCCGGCCTGCGTGAAGATGCGCGCCAGCGTGGCGAGGTTGTCCAGGTAGAAGCTGCAGCGCGCGCCGGTCTCGGGAATGACGAGCAGGTTGCGGGCCTCGGGGCAGATCTTCTCGATGGCCGCCATGGCCGCCTGCACGGCCTGGGGCAGCATCTGGGCGGTCAGGTGGTTGAAGCCGCCGGGGAAGAGGTTGGTGTCCACCGGCGCCAGCTTGAAGCCGGCATTGCGCAGGTCCACCGACGCGTAGAAGGTCGGCGTGTGCTCCATCCATTCCAGCCTGAACCAGCGTTCCGTGGCCGGCATGGATTCCAGGATGCGGGCCTCCAGCTCGTTGATGGGGCCGTTCAGGGCGGTGATCAGATGGGGAACCATGGCCGAATGATCTCAAACTCGGGAAGGGCGTCCCACTTGGGGGCGCCAGCGGGGATCACAAGACGCCCTCGGCGCAGCTGGTCTGGGCGCGGCCGGCATGCTTGGCGCGGTAGAGCTGGTCATCGGCCCGCTTGATGGCCGCGGCCAGGGCCTCGCCGGCCTCCACCCGCACGGCGCCGGCGCTGAAATCGACGACAAAGCCCAGGCTGCTCTCGCAGCGCCGCGTCAGCGCCATGTGCAGGCGCGCGTCCAGGCGGCGGAAGGCCTCGGGCTCGCAGTGGTTCAGCAGCAGGCAGAACTCCTCGCCGCCGTAGCGGCCGACCAGGTCGGTGGCGCGCAGCTCGCCGCGCAGCACCTCGCCGGTCAGCTTGAGCACCTCGTCGCCGACCGGATGGCCGCGCTCGTCGTTGATGCGCTTGAAATGGTCCAGGTCCAGCATCAGCAGCACGGCGGGGTTGTCCGACGCGGCCTGGATGCCCAGGGCCTGGCCGGCGCGGTTCATCCATTCGCGGCGGTTCAGCAGGCCGGTCAGCATGTCCAGCGACGCCAGCCTCACCAGGGCCTGCTCGGCGGCATCGCGGTGCGCGAGCAGAAAGCCCATGGTGCCCAGCACCAGGCTGGCGTTCAGCAGCATCATCGAGCTGAAGTTGAGCGGATTGGGCGCGAGGAAGCGCGGGTAGATCTCGGGCCAGCCCAGCACCAGGCAGCCGCGCGCCAGCGTCAGCACGCCATTGGCCACGGCCGCCACGCCGCACAGCCAGCGCCAGCGCACCTGGCCGACGCCGCGCAGCAGCAGCCAGCCGCCCCAGATGATCTGGACACCGATGGTCAGGTTGGTCACGCCGGTCGCCACGCCGAGGTCGCTGAAGACGGCGGCATGCACGACGCCCAGGCCCAGCGGCACGGCCAGCAGCCAGCGGCTGGGCACCGTCAGGCCGAGGAAGCGGCAGACCGTCAGCACCATGGCCGAGGCCGACCCACTCAAGGCCATGACACCGAGCGTGGCCATCAGCCGCGGCGCGCCAAAGGTGGCGCCGATCAGCAGGCCGAAGCCCAGCGCCTGCCCCAGCAGCATGAACTGCCAGGCCTGCAGGCCGCTGCGCGAGCGGATGCCGACACCGACGAACAGCGCCAGCATCATCAGCAGCGCATTGACCAGGACCGCCGCGAGCAGGGTGAGCACATCCATGGCCGGCCAGCATAACGGCCGGTCGGCAGGCCCAAAGAAAAAGCCGCCCCGGGGGGCGGCCAGTCGTGAACTAGGGCCGGCGCTTGCCGGCCCCAGGCGTTCACATCACTTGTGATATGCCGTCTCGCCGTGCGACGAGATGTCCAGGCCCTCGCGCTCTTCCTCTTCGGTGACGCGCAGGCCGATGGTCATGTCCACCAGCTTGTAGGCGACGACGGAGACGACACCCGACCAGGCCAGCGTCACCAGCACGGCCTTGGTCTGGATCCAGACCTGGCCGGCGATGGAGTAAGCGTCCGGCGTGATCATGGTCGCGGTGACCCAGTCGCCCATGGCGCTCGGGCCGCCGAGGTTGGGCGAAGCGAACACGCCCGTCAGGATGGCGCCAACGATGCCGCCGACACCGTGGACGCCGAAGACGTCCAGCGAGTCGTCCGCACCCAGCAGCTTCTTCAGGCCCGACACGCCCCACAGGCAGGCGAAGCCGGCGACCAGGCCGATGACCAGGCCACCGCCGATGCCGACGTTGCCCGCGGCCGGCGTGATGGCGACGAGACCGGCGACGGCACCCGAGGCAGCACCCAGCATGGAGGCCTTGCCCTTGAGCAGCGCTTCACCCACGCACCAGGCCAGCACGGCGGCAGCGGTGGCGGCCAGCGTGTTGAAGAAGGCCAGGGCGGCGAAGCCGTTGGCTTCCAGGGCGGAGCCGGCGTTGAAGCCGAACCAGCCCACCCACAGCAGCGAGGCACCGACCATGGTCAGCGTCAGGCTGTGCGGCGTGAAGGCTTCCTTGCCATAGCCGACGCGCTTGCCGACCATGAAGGCACCCACCAGGCCGGCGACGGCGGCGTTGATGTGCACGACCGTGCCGCCGGCGAAGTCCAGCGCGCCCCACTGCCAGAGCATGCCGGCCTTGCTGTTCATCTCATCGGCGACAGCGGCGGCGCTGTAGGCATCCGGGCCCATCCAGAACCAGACCATGTGGGCCATCGGGATGTAGCTGAAGGTGAACCACAGCACCAGGAAGGCCAGCACGGCGGAGAACTTCATGCGCTCGGCGAAGGCACCGATGATCAGGCAGGCGGTGATGCCGGCGAAGGTCGCCTGGAAGGCCGCGAACACGATCTCGTACATCGGCGTGCCCTTGCTGAAGGTCGCACCCAGGGCGAACGCGCCGGTGACGTTGTCCCACAGGCCCTTCATGAAGAGTCGGTCCGTGCCGCCGATGAACTTGTTGCCCTCGGTGAACGCAAAGCTGTAGCCGTACAGCACCCACAGCACGACGATCAGCGAGAAGCCGACCATGACCTGCATCAGCACCGACAGCATGTTCTTGCTGCGCACCAGGCCGCCGTAGAACAGGGCCAGGCCCGGCACCGTCATCATGATGACGAGCAGCGTCGACAGCATCATCCAGGCGGTGTCGCCCTTGTTGGGCTGGACCGCGGGGGCTGCGGGGGCGGAAGCGGCTTCGGCCGGCGCCGAAGCGGCAGCCGCCGGAGCGGCATCGGCCGCGGAAGCCGCAACCGGCGCGGCGGTGGCCGCGGCCGAGGCGGCCGGATCCTGGGCCCAGGTCGCGCCCGGCGCCAGCACGGCCGCCGCCAGGGCGAGGCCGGCAAGGAATTTCTTCATTTGAGTGTTCTCCAAGCGGTTGTTATGGACGTGCCTCAGAGCGCGTCATTGCCGGTTTCACCGGTGCGGATGCGAACGACCTGATCCAGCGGCGACACGAAAATCTTGCCGTCGCCGATCTTGCCGGTGCGGGCGGACGACTCGATGGCCTCGATGACGCGCTCGACGACGTCGTCATTCACGGCGGCTTCGATCTTGACCTTGGGCAGGAAGTCGACGACGTATTCAGCACCGCGGTACAGCTCGGTGTGGCCCTTCTGGCGGCCGAAGCCCTTGACTTCGGTGACCGTCAGCCCCTGCACGCCGATGGCGCTGAGGGCTTCACGCACCTCGTCGAGCTTGAAGGGCTTGATGACGGCAGTGATCAGTTTCATGGGGTTCTCTCCTCGCGCGTTGGATCAGAAGGCGTACTTGAGCCCGACGACCACGGAGGTCTTGCCCAGGAACTTGTCCTTCACGGTGTAGAAGCCCTTGTCGGCGTCCGTGCCGATCACCGCAACGCTGGGCGTCAGGCCGCCGAAGGCCTTGGACAGGGTCAGCGAGTAGTCGGTGTAGGTGGCCGGGCCGCTGAACGGGCCCTTGATCTTCTGGTAACCGATATGCGGCGCCAGCGTCCAGCCGTCGGCGACCTCGAAGCTCGCCGTGACGTCAAGATAGCCACTGTTCTTGCTGTCCAGATTGGCGAAGGTGTCGGTCAGCGCGTGCGAGTACTTCACGGTGACCGGGCCGAAACTCAGCGCGCCGTACAGCTCGAAGGTGTTGGCGCTGGGGTTGAGCTTGTTGCTCGGGTAGTAGTACTGCAGGCCGCCGACGTCCAGGGTCAGGCCCTTGGCGACTTCGCCCTTCCAGCCGCCATAGACGTCGATCTCGACCTCGGAGTCGCCCCCGAAGTCCTTGATCCACTTGATGGTGGAGCCCCAGGCGCCGACGTAGAAACCGCCCGGCAGGGCGTAGTCAACGCCGCCCTGCAGGGCCGGCTTCAGGCGGGTCTGGGAGATGCCGCGATAGCGGTATTCGCTGACGACGCCGACGTTGAAGGACAGCGGGTCCGGCGCCGGCTCATCGGCGAACGCGGGCAGGGCGACCGCGGACAGCGCGAGTGCGATCAGCGAAGGGGACAACTTCATGGCGGAGCTCCTGAGTGGGTAGAAGGGGTGGGATACGGTCCGGCGGGGTATTTGCAGCTTCCGTGCCAAGCGTCACACCTTGTCACGCCGCACGAATCTGGGCCGCCGGCGCCCTCATCCCAGGCGTTTGCACCAAACTGGATCCTCCCGATGAAGGACACGGCACGCAATTGGTGCGTTGTTGGGAGAAGCACCGGGCCGACTGGCGCCAGACCGGCGGCTAGACTGCCTCGACACCTCTGGGAGCCCCCCGATGCCGGAGCCCTCCGCCTCCCCGCCCGCCCCCGCAGCCAGCCCGGCGCCGACGGCCATCGACTGGGCCGCCGGTGCCGCCCTTGGGCTGCTGCTCGGGCTGCTGGTGGGCCTGTCGACCGCGCCGGTGGTGTCGGCCGTCGTCACCGGCCTGGTCGCCCTGCTGGCCGCCATGTTCGGCCTGTCAGACAAGCTGCCTGTCGGTGGTCTAGGCCTGAGCCGTGCCGGCGCCCACCGCCTGACCGCCTTTGCCCTGGCCGCCGCCGTCGCCGTGCTGCTCGGCATGCAGATGCGCACGCGCTGGCTGCAGCCCGATGTGGATGCGCTGCGCGACCAGCTGGCCGAGATCGGCATCACCGACCCCGCCGAGCAGAAGGCCATGCTGCGCTATCTGCGCTTCGGCCTGGCGCCCGACGGCAGCAAGGCCGCCGAGCCGCCCAAGGGCGGGCAGAACGTGCTGTACAGCGAGCGGCCGGACTTCTGCCCCAATCTGCGCCGGCAACTGGCCGAGCAGGCGGCGCCGGGCGATGTGCTGCTGCACCTCGGTTCCGGCAGCGAACGCGCCCGGCAGGCGGCGCGCGCCATCGCCGCCCTGCCCGAGGTGGAGCGCGTCCCCGCGCTGCGCGCCGCGCCGGCCTATCTGTGCACCCCATGAAGCAGCTCGCCGCGCTCGCTCTGCTGGGCGCCGGCGCGGCGGGGGCCCAGGCGCCCAGCTTCGAGACCCGCCAGCAGGTGCTGCAGACCCTGGTGCAGGTGACCGCGAGCGACTGCGCCGACGGCGTGTCGCGCAGCGGCAGCGGCTTTGCACTGGAAGCGCCGGGCCGCATCGTCACGGCCCACCATGTCGTCGGTGGCTGCCGCACGGTGCAGGTCAGCTACGAGGCCGTCAAGTCGCCCGCCCCCAAGCGCCGCGAGGCCCGCGTGGTGCGCGTGCTGGCCGCGGGCGACCTCAGCCTGCTGCAGATCGATGCGCCGCCTCACGTGCCGACGCTGCGCCTGGCCGGCCGGCCGCCCTCCCGCGACCAGGTCTTTGCCGGCTTCGGCTATGCCTTGGGCATGCCGACGGCGGGCGACCAGGAGGTGCGTTTCTCCACCGGCGCCACGCGGCTGACGGACATCCTGCCCGCGGCCGCGGCGGAGGAACTGCGCAACAGCGGCAGCCCCATCGCCGTCGATCGCGAGGTGCTGCGCTTCAACGTCGCGCTGCAGCCGGGCATGAGCGGCGGCCCCATCGTCAACGCCGCGGGCGAGGTCATCGGCATCGTCGCCGGCGGGCTCAAGGCCGGCGCCGCGCCGGCGAGCTGGGGCTGGCCGGGCGACGGCGTGCGGCGGCTGCTGGAGTCCAGCGAGCCGACGGACCGGGTGGTGCGCGTGGCCAGCACCTACTACTCGCTGCAGGACTTCACCCAGGTTTCGCGCGCCCTGGCACAGAACCGTCGGCTGCGTTGCGGCGAGCTGGAGTTCACGGACATGGGGCTGCGGCGCTTCAGCGAGCTGGCGCGCGGCGCCGATGACATGCAGCGCCTGCTCTACGTCATCGGGCTTTCCGGCGACAGCGTCGCGACGCTGGCCAATGAGCAGTACCGCGTCTGGGTGCACACGCCCAGCGGCGCGACCGCCGTCGTTCCGCTGGGGGCGGAATTGAAACCCGACGGCTCCGCCTGCGTTGCCAGCTCCGGCGACGGGCAGCTGCGGCAGCTGGTGTGGGGCACCGCCACGCCGGCGATCCAGGACTTGCAGGCGCGCTCCGTTGATTTCGAGAACCGCGTTCTCGCGCCACGCCTGCCGCGCTTCGTGTTCAGCCAGTTCGACACCAACCTGACCACGACGGTCATCAACCCCATGAATGGCATGCCGGTGCCCGGCCCGCAGATCCGCGGCAATCCGAACGACATCGACAACCTGCTCGTCTTCAACCGCACAGGCCTGTCGATGCAAGCCCGCCCACCCCAGTTCATGGGCGAACAGCCGCCTTACGGCCATGTGTTCCGCGCCTTGGCGGCCCGCTCGCGCCATTTGCTCGCCACGGCCACCCTCTATGCCCAGGTGGACCCGATGATTGCGACCTGTCGCCTGCAACCCGCTGCAATGGGTTGCGTCGGCGCGCAGCAGCATCAGCGCCAATGGACCCGCTTCGTCCTCGCCACCCAGCTCTCCACCTTCCCGACCTATTGATGTCCCTCGCCACCGTCCACAGCCGCGCCCTCGATGGCCTCGCCGCCGCGCCGGTGACCGTGGAGGTCCATCTCGCCAACGGCCTGCCCTCCTTCACCGTGGTCGGCCTGGCGGACACCGAGGTCAAGGAGGCCCGCGAGCGGGTGCGCGCGGCGCTGCAGAACAGCGGCCTGTCCTTCCCGGCCAACAAGCGCATCACCGTCAATCTCGCCCCGGCCGACCTGCCCAAGGAGGGCGGCCGCTTCGATCTGCCCATGGCCCTGGGCCTGCTCGCCGCCAACGGCCAGATCGACGCGACCAAACTCGCGCGCTTCGAATGCGCGGGCGAGCTGTCGCTGGCCGGCGAGCTGCGCGCGGTGCGCGGTGCCCTGGCCATGGCCCTCGCGCTGCGCCAGGACGGTGCCGAGCGCGAGCTGCTGCTGCCCGAGGCCAGCGCCGCCGAAGCCGCCCTCGTCGACGGGCTGGTGGTGCACCAGGCCGGCCATCTGCTCGACGTCGTGGCGGCCCTGCAGCCCGACGGCGAGGCCCTGCCGCGCGCCACCGCCCTGCCGCGCGCCACCGCCCTGCCCCGCGAGGCCGCGCGCGGCCTGCCCGACCTGGCCGACATCAAGGGCCAGGCCGCGCCCAAGCGGGCGCTGGAGATTGCCGCGGCGGGCGGCCACAGCCTGCTGCTGGTGGGGCCGCCCGGCACCGGCAAGTCCATGCTGGCCCAGCGCCTCGCCAGCCTGCTGCCGGCGCTGGACGACGAGGCCGCCCTCGAGTCCGCCGCCGTGCTCAGCCTCGCGGGTCAGTTCGACATCGGCCGCTGGGGGCAGCGCCCGCTGCGCTCGCCGCACCACTCCGCCTCCAGCGTGGCCCTGGTGGGCGGGGGCTCGCCGCCGCGGCCGGGCGAGATCTCGCTGGCCCAGCACGGCGTGCTCTTCCTCGATGAACTCCCTGAATTTCCCCGCGCCGCCCTGGAAGCCCTGCGCGAGCCGCTGGAGACCGGCCGCATCCTGATCTCGCGCGCCGCGCGCCAGGCCGAGTTCCCGGCGCGCTTCCAGCTCGTCGCCGCGATGAACCCCTGCCCCTGCGGCCACCTGGGCAGCCCGCTGAAAGCCTGCCGCTGCACGCCCGACCAGGTGTCGCGCTACCAGGGCCGGCTCAGCGGCCCCTTCCTCGACCGCCTCGACCTGCTCATCGAGGTGCCCGCCGTGCCGCCGCGCGATCTGCAGGACCTGGCGCCGGGGGAGGCCAGCGCCACCGTCGCCGAACGCGTCGCCGCGGCACGCCAGCGGGCCGTCGACCGCCAGGGCACCTCCAACGCGCTGCTGCAGGCCCAGGAGCTCAACGAGCACGCCACGCTGGAGCCCGCCGCCAAGGCCCTGCTGGAACGCTCGGCCGAGCGCCTGGGCTGGTCGGCCCGCAGCTTCCACCGCGTGCTGCGCGTGGCCCGCACGGTGGCCGACCTGGCCGGCGCCAGCCTCATCGCCGGCCCCCATGTGGCCGAGGCCGTGCAGCTGCGCCGCGGCCTGCCCGGCCAGGGGGCATGAGCATGCTGCGGCTCGCACGCCTGGGTCTGATGGCGGCGCTGCTGGCGATGGCCGCCTCATCGGCAAGCGCCGCCACCATCAGCATCGCCATGCCCACCGGCCCGGTGTCGCTGCCGCTGCTGGTGGCCGTCGAGCGGCGGATGTTCCAGGACGAGGGCCTGGACGTCGTGCGCATCCCCTGCAACAGCGGCAAGGCCTGCCTGGCGGCACTGCGCTCGGGCTCGGCCGACATCGCCGCGAGCGCCGAGTTCGCCGTCGCGATGACGGCCAGCCAGACGCCCGCCGTCGCCATCCTCGCGTCCATCGGCGAATCCACGGCCCAGATCAAGCTCATCGCCAGCCGCAAGGCCGGCGTGCGGCAGAGCGCGGACATGGCCGGCAAGCGCATCGCGACGGTGGCCGGCACCTCGGCCGAATACTTCGTGGACCGCTGGCTCACCTACCAGGGCATCGACCCCGAACGCGTCAAGCTCAGCTTCGCCGAGCCCGGCGCCCTGGGCGACCTGGTGCACCAAGGCAAGGCCGCCGCCGCCGTGGTGTGGGAGCCCGAGGCCTCCCGCATCGAGGACAAGCTGGCCGAGGATGCGGTGCGCCTGCCCTCGGCTCACGTCTACACCCAGCATTTCTGCATCGTCGCCCAGGCCCGCGCTGTCGAGCGGGACCGGCCGCGCTTCGAGAAGGTGCTGCGCGCCCTGCAGCGCGCCCAGCGCTTCATCGCGGAATCGCCCGTCGAGGCCCAGACCCTGCTCGCCGCCAGCCTCAAGGTCAGCGCGTCGGTGGCGCAGCGCCTGATGGCCGAGCAGGACTACCGCCTCGCCCTGCACACCTCGCTGCCGGCCACCATGCTGAGCCAGATCCGCTGGCAGCTCGGCCAGGACGGCAAGTCGACCGAAGCGCCTCCCTCGCTGCAGCAGCTGATCGACGCCCGCCCGCTGCAATCGCTGCAGCCGAGCGCCGTCACCCTCACGCGCTGAAGCCGCACCGGCGGGTTTCTCCAGGAAGGACATCTGCATGCTGTCACTGCCGTTGAATTGGCCCGGCCTGCTGCTGATGGCCGCTTGGCTGGCCGGCACGGCCAGCGCCGCGCCGCTGACGATCGCGGTGTCGCGCTCGCCGCATTCCCTGCCCGTCTTCGTCGCCCTGGCCGAGGGCCTGTTCGAGGCCGAGGGCCTGGCGGTCAAGGCCATCGAGGCGCCCAGCGGCCGCCGCTGCCTGAAGCTGATGGCCGAGGGCCAGGCCGACCTCGGCACGGCAGCAGAGACGGCCATCGCCTTCGAGTCCCTGGAGCGCAGCGACTTCGCCGTCGTCGCGACCTTCTCCAGCACCTCCAGCGACGTCGAACTGGTGGCCCGCCGCGCCGCCGGCATCAAGTCGGCTCGTGACCTCGTCGGCAAACGCGTCGGCGTCGTGAAGGGCACCTCGGCCCAGTATTTCCTGGACAACTTCCTGCTCGACAAGGACATCGACCCCAAGACCGTGCTGCAGGTCGCCCTCCAGCCCGAGGCCGCGCTGGACGCGCTAGCCTCGGCCCAGGTCGACGCCGTGGCCGTCTTCCAGCCCTTCGCCTATGCGGTCGCCCACAGCCCGCGCGTGGACGCCGTGGTACTCAGCGAGACCGGCGACTACAAGCAGACCTTCAACCTCGTGGCGCAAAGCCGTTTCCTGAAGGTGCGGCGCGCCGACGTCGAGCGCTTCCTGCGGGCCATGCACAAGGCCAATGAATTCATCCGCGCCCAGCCGCGCCGGGCCGAGGCCATCTTCGTCAGCCGCCTGGGCGTCGAGCCGGCTTTCGCGCTGTGGTCCATGCAGCGTACACATGCCGTGCTGGCGCTGGAGGAGTCCCTGCCGCGGGCCCTGCAGTCGCAGGCGAACTGGGCGCTGCGCGAAGGCCATGCCAGCGGCCGCAAGCCGGCCGACTACCGCAGCCTCATCGAGGCCGCGCCGCTGCGCGCCGTGCTGCCCAACGCCGTCAGCCTGCCGCGCTGAGCCCATGAAGATCCGCACCCTCTTCATCGTCGCCGGCGCCGCCACGCTGCTGGTGGGCCTGGCGGCCATCGCGGCGATGTGGCAGGCCACCCGCGAGGAGGCACTCGCCGAAGCGCATCAGCAGCGCGCCCAGCAGGTGGCGCGGGATGTGGCGGGCCTGGTCGGCGCCACCTATGTCTTCCAGCGCGAGCGCGATGAGCTGTCGATCTCGGAATGGAAGAGCTGGCATGTCAACATCGTGCGCGATCTGGCCGGCGCCGAGCCCCACGGCGTGTCCGAGGCCGAGGTCGAGCTGTTGAAGGATGCTGTCGAGCGCCTGCCCGCCCTCTTTGAGCGCGCGTTGAAGACGGCCGCCGCGCCGGCCAGCGAGTTCGAGCGCCGCCGCCACGACCAGGCCTTCGACCTGCTGCTCGGCGACACCCAGGCCATGGCGGACGCGGCCTTCCGCTGGTCACGCAATGCCGGCGATGCGCGCCGTCTGGCCGAGGACCGGCACGAGGCCGTCGCCATGGGCGCGGTCGCAGCCTTCGGTGTGCTGCTGCTGGTGCTGGCCATCGTCGGCGTGCGCCGCGTGCTGCGCCCGCTGGCTCGGCTCACCCAGGCCACCGAGGCCCTGGAGCGCGGTGAGCAGGTGCCGCTGTTCGCCAGCACGGCCCAGGACGAACTCGGCGCGCTGAAGCGCCGCTTCGATGCGATGACGATTGCCCTGCAGCGCCGCACCGACGAGTTGCGCGAGGCCGAGCAGCGCATGCGCAAGATCACCGACAACATCCCCGTCGTCGTCTCCCATTTCAACCGCGACATGCGCGCCGACTTCGGCAATCTCGCCGTCGAGCGCGTGCTGGGCCGGCCGGTGTCGGAGCTGACGGGCCTCACCTTCCGCGAGATCCGCGGCGATGCGGTGTGGGAGATCGCCCAGCCGCATATCGACGCCGTGCTGAAGGGGGAGCCTCAGGAATTCGAGTCCTTCGTGACCCGGGACGGGCAGACCCGCTACTTCGCGCAGCGCTATGTGCCCGACTTCGACGCCCACGGCGAGGTGCAGGGCTTCTACTCCGTCTCTTTCGACATCACCGAACGCCGCCAGGCCGAGGCGCGGCTGGCCGACAGCGAGAAGCGGCTGCGCGACATCGCCGACAACCTGCCCGTCATGATCTCGTACATCGACAAGGACCAGCGCCTGCTGTTCCTGAACCAGACCTTCAGCGAATGGACGGGGCTGGACCACCGCGCCACCATCGGCAAGACCGTGGCCGAGGCCGTGCCGGCGCCGCTGTACGAACAGCGCCGCGAGGCCCTGGCCCGCGCCCTGGCCGGCGAGCGGGTGGAGTTCCAGCTGGAATCCCGGTCGCTCGGCGTGGCCCGCTCCCTGCACAACCTCTACCTGCCCGACGTGGCTCCAGACGGCTCGGTGCGCGGCCTCTACGCCCTCAGCACCGACGTGACCGAGCACCGCCGCCTCGAGCGCCGGCTGGCCGAACTGGCCCGCACCGACACCCTCACGGGCCTGCCCAACCGCTACAGCTTCAACGAGCAGCTGGCCACCGTCATCAAGCGCGCCCAGCGGGCCCAGAGCATCACGGCCCTGCTCTACCTGGACATCGACAAGTTCAAGCTCATCAACGACAGCCATGGGCACGGCGTCGGCGACGAGGTGCTGCGCGAGTTCGCGCGCAGGCTGCTGGAACTGGTGCGCGGCACCGACTTCGTCGGGCGGCTGGCGGGCGACGAGTTCGTCGTCGTGCTGGAGGGCCTGCATTCAGCGGCCGAGGCCGAGGCCGTGGCGGGCAAGATCATCGAGTCCATCAACCGGCCCTTCGAGCTGTCGGCGGGCTCGCTGGCGATTGCGACCAGCATCGGCATCGCCGTGCACGCGGGCGACGAACTCGACGGCGAGGAATTGCTGGGCCGGGCCGACCAGGGCCTCTACCTGGCCAAGGGCGCGGGCCGCAACCAGTACCGCGTGCACGCGCCCTGAAGGCGGCGCACGGTGGGGTCAGCGGCGGACGAGCATGCCGTCGCGCTCGCGCACCGTATCGCCGGCGGTGAGCATGGGATCGGCGCTCATCTCGACGCGGCGCATCTGGCCGCTGCGGTCGACCACCTGGGCCACCCAGACGGTGGACTTCTTGGCGTTCTTCTCGACCTCGTTGCCGGCATAGCCGCCGGCCACCGCGCCGCCCGCGGTCGCCAGCTTCTTGCCGGTACCGCCGCCGATCTGGTTGCCGAGCAGGCCGCCGATGACGGCGCCGCCGACCACACCCAAGCCGCTGCCCTTGCCCTGGCGCGTCTCGGCATGGATCTCCTGCACCCACAGGCAGTCGCGGCACAGCGCATCGCGCTGGGCCTGGGTGGGAATGGACAGCACCGGCGCGGGATGGTCATCCGCACGGGCCACGGTGGACGACAGGGCGGCCGCCAGGGCGGCGGTGGTCATCAGCAATTTCATCGCTTCACTCCTTGGAACCCGCCCTGTTGTTGCCGGACATCGCCGCGCTTCAGACGCGCGAGAAGCCGTTCTCCGTCAGCCTGACCTCGTCGCCGGCGCGCAGGCCCGGATCGGCGCTGCGCTCGAAGCGGCGCAGGCGGCCGTCGCGCTCGCGCACCTGCACGATCCAGACGGTGTAGCTCTTCTGGTTCTTCTCGATCTCGTTGCCGGCATAGCCGCCGCCAACGGCACCCGCCACGGTGGCGATCTTCTTGCCGTTGCCGCCACCGACCATATTGCCCAGCAGGCCGCCGACGACGGCGCCGCCCACGGCACCCACGCCGCTGGCCTTGCCGCGGCGGGATTCGGTATGCACATCGGTCACGCGGCCGCAGCTGCTGCACAGGGCCGGTTGGGCCTGGCTTTCAACCACCGGCGCCGGCTGGCTCTGGCGCACCGGGTCGGCGCTGGCCAGACGCTGCGGCTGTGCCGCGGGAGCCTGGGTCGCCGCGACGACCGGCTCGCTGTCCGCCGTCTGCGATCGGCCCACCGCGTAGGCGCCGCCGAGCAGCGCCAGCACGACGGCCACGCCGGCGACGATCTGGGTGGACTTGACGGAATGTGTGGGGGTCGACATGGGGCCTCTCCGGGGCTGTTCGTATGACCCGCAGGATGCCGCCCCCCTGCGGCCCGCCCTGTAGGACGAGGCCGCTTCGACCTAGGGGTGTCGACCTAACCCAACAGCGGCGCCAGTGCGCGGCGGGCCTCGGCCTCGCCCAGGCCGCAGCGCGCGGCCCAGTCGGCGAGCTGGTCGTCGCCAATGCGACCGACGTTGAAGTAGGCCGCGTCGGGATGGGCCAGGTAGAAGCCGCTGACGCTGGCCGCCGGCGTCATGGCCATGCTGTCGGTCAGGCCCATGCCGATCTCGTCCGGTGCCAGCACCTTGAAGAGATCGCGCTTGGACAGGTGATCCGGGCAGGCCGGATAGCCGGGTGCGGGGCGGATGCCGCTGTACTTCTCGGCGACCAGTTCCTCATTGCTCAACGCCTCGTCAGCGGCATAGCCCCAGAACTCGCGGCGCACGCGCTCGTGCAGCCATTCGGCCGCGGCCTCGGCGAGGCGGTCGGCCAGGGCCTTGAGCATGATGGCCGAGTAGTCGTCGTGGGCCGCCAGGAAATCGGCTTCCTTCTTGTCGACGCCCAGGCCGGCCGTCACGGCAAACATGCCCACGTGGTCGCCCTGCTCGGCGACGAAATCGGACAGGCAGCGGTTGGGCCTCTTCACGCCTTCGACGACCGGCCGTTCGCTCTGCATGCGCAGGCCGCGCCAGGTCATCGGCGGTTCGCTGCGGATCTCGATGTCGTCCTCGTTGACGCGCGCCGCCGGGTAGAGGCCGAAGACCGCATGGGCCTGCAGCCAGCGGCCGTCGATGATCTTCTTCAGCATGGCCTGGGCGTCGGCGAAGACCTTGCGCGCTTCGGTGCCGACGACGGCGTCGTCCAGGATGGCCGGGTAGGGGCCGGCCAGGTCCCAGGTCTGGAAGTAGGGGCCCCAGTCGATGTAGCGGGCCAACTCGGCCAGGTCGAGGTTCTTCAGCACGCGGCGGCCGGTGAACTTCGGCGCCGGCGGCACGCGGGCCATGTCCAGCACGGCCTTGTTGGCGCGCGCCGCGGCCAGCGTGACCAGGGGCGTCTGCTTCTTGTTGGCGTGCAGCTGGCGGGTCTTCTCGATGTCGGCACGCAGCTCGGCGACATAGGCCGCGGCGCGCTCGTCGCTGAGCAGCTCGGAGCAGACGCCCACGGCGCGCGAGGCATCGGGCACGTAGACGACCGGGCCCTCGTAATGCGGCGAGATCTTGACGGCCGTGTGCACGCGGCTGGTGGTGGCGCCGCCGATCAGCAGCGGCATGTGGCGCGAGGCGAAGTAGGCATCGCGCTGCATCTCGGCGGCGACATGCTGCATCTCCTCGAGGCTGGGCGTGATCAGGCCCGACAGGCCGATGATGTCGGCGCCCTCTTCCTTGGCCTTCTTGAGGATGTCCTGGGCCGGCACCATGACGCCCATGTTGACGACCTCGTAGTTGTTGCACTGCAGGACCACCGTGACGATGTTCTTGCCGATGTCGTGCACATCGCCCTTGACGGTGGCCATGACGATCTTGCCCTTGGGCTTGGCGTCGCCGCCGCCTTCGATCAACAGGCGCTTTTCTTCCTCGATATAGGGCAGCAGGTGGGCGACGGCGGACTTCATCACCCGCGCGCTCTTGACGACCTGGGGCAGGAACATCTTGCCCTGGCCGAACAGGTCGCCGACGACATTCATGCCGGCCATCAGCGGGCCTTCGATGACGTGCAGCGGCCGGCCGCCACCGGCCTTGATGGCGACCCAGGCTTCCTCGGTGTCCGCAACGATGAAGTCGGTGATGCCGTGCACCAGCGCATGCGACAGGCGCTCGTTGACGCTGCCGGCACGCCAGGCCAGGCGGGCCGAGTCGTCCTTGCCGGCGCTCTTGGCGCGGTCGGCGATCTCGATGAGGCGCTCGCCGGCATCGGGGCGGCGGTTCAGCACCACGTCCTCGACACGCTCGCGCAGCTCGGCGTCGAGGTCGTCGTAGACGCCCACCATGCCGGCGTTGACGATGCCCATGTCCATGCCCGCCTGGATGGCGTGGTACAGGAAGACGGTGTGGATGGCCTCGCGCACCGGCTCGTTGCCGCGGAAGCTGAAGCTCACGTTGCTCACGCCGCCCGACACCTTGGCACCCGGCAGGTTCTGCTTGATCCAGCGCGTGGCCTCGATGAAGTCCACGGCGTAGTTGTCGTGCTCCTCAATGCCTGTCGCGATGGCGAAGATGTTGGGGTCGAAGATGATGTCCTCGGGCGGGAAGTCCACCTCGTCGACGAGGAAGCGGTAGGCCCGCTCGCAGATCTCGGTCTTGCGCGCGAAGGTGTCGGCCTGGCCCTTCTCGTCGAAGGCCATCACGACGGCCGCCGCGCCGAAGCGCTTGACGAGCTTGGCCTGGCGCTTGAATTCGGCCTCGCCTTCCTTCAGCGAGATGGAATTGACGATGCCCTTGCCCTGGATGCACTTCAGGCCGGCCTCGATGACGGCCCACTTGGACGAGTCGATCATGATCGGCACGCGCGCGATCTCGGGCTCGCCGGCGATCAGGTTCAGGAAGCGCACCATGGCCGCCTGGCTGTCCAGCATGGCCTCGTCCATGTTGATGTCGATGACCTGGGCGCCGTTCTCGACCTGCTGGCGGGCGACGGCCAGGGCGTCCTCGAACTGGCCCGCCAGGATCATGCGGGCGAAGGCCTTGGAGCCCGTGACATTGGTGCGCTCGCCGATGTTGACGAACAGGCTGCTGGCGTCGATGGCAACGGGCTCGAGGCCGGAGAGCTTGAGGGGAGGCGGGGCGGTGGTCATCGACGGACTCGTGGGGAGGTTCGATGAGCGCCGTTGGAAATCCGAGCCTGGCAGGTGCTGAACCCGTCGCAGCGCTCCTCGGATGAGCCGGGAATTCTACGCAGGGGGCCCTTCGCTGTCGCTCAAGAACGCCTCCGCAATGCCGAAGGCCGTTGAGAATGCCGCAATCCATGGCCTCCGAACTCATCCCCCTGCCCGCCCGCACGCTGCGGCTGGGCATGACCCTGCCCTACGACCTCTTCGACGCCGGCGGCAAGCTGCTGTTCGCGCGTGGCCAGGTGCTGCGCGACTCGCCCCAGGTGCGCAGCCTCATCGACGGCGGCGCCTGGGTGAATTCCGCCGACACCATGGAATACCAGCGCGCCCTGGCCCACCGCCTGGACACCATGGTCATGCAGGACGTGTCGCTGTCCGACATCGCCAAGGCCGACGGCAGCTTCCGCCTGGACGCGCAGGCGCCCGCCAAGGTCGAACTGGGCCCGCGCGAGGTCTGGTCAGACCTGCTGATGCACACCCACAGCCTGCTGCGCGAGGCCGAGCCGGCGGACTTCGCCACCCGGTTGGCCACACTGCGCGACACGGCCCTGAAGCGCCTGCACGCCCATCCGGATTCGACGCTGATGCTGCTCATCTTCGAGAGCAGCCAGGAGTTCGGCGACTACAGCGCCCGCCATGCCCTGCTGACCCTGCTGGTCTGCGACCTCGTCGCCCAGCAGCTGCAACTGGCGCCGGAGCTGCGCACTGCCCTGCAGGGCGCCGCGCTGACGATGAACTACGGCGCCACCGCCGCTCATGACCGCATGGCGGCCCAGCTCGACGCCGCCACGCCGGCCCAGCGCCAGGCCCTGGCCGCCCATGGCGACCGTGCCGCCCAGCGCCTGGCCCAGGTCGGCGTCAACGACGCGGTCTGGCTGACGGCGGTGCGCCTGCACCACGAGGCCGGCCCCGGGCCGCTGGGCGGCCGCAGCGACGGCGAGAAGCTGGCGCGCCTGCTGCGCCGCATCGATCTCTTCGGCGCCCGCCTGTCGCCGCGCCGCAGCCGCCAGGCCATGAGCGGCGCCGCCGCGGCCCGCGCCGTCTTCCTGGACGAACTGGGCCAGCCCGACGAAGCCGGCGCCGCCCTGATCAAGACCGTCGGCCTCTATCCGCCCGGCAGCATCGTGCGCCTGGCCAATGGCGAGGTCGGCCTGGTCTTCAAGCGCGGCTTCAGCGCCAACGAGCCGCTGGTGGCGGCCCTGATCGGCAAGAGCGGCAGCCCCTTGAGCAATCCGGTGCCGCGCGACACCCGCCTGGCCTCCCAGGCCATCACCGCCAGCCTGGCGCCGGCGGAGTTCAAGCTGCGCGTCAATCTGGAAGCGCTGCTGAAGCTTTGACGGCCGGCTGAGGAGTCCTCAACGCAAAAGCGGCCCACGGGCCGCTTTCTGCATTCCGGGGCTTGCAATCCACCAACTGTGCACATAGCATATACACACAATGCACAGTGGACTCCTGATTTCCCAGGCCGACGCGCGGCCGATGTATCTGCAGATCACCGAGCAGATCCGTCAGCGCGTCGCCGCGGGGGATTGGCCGCCGGGCAAGGAACTGCCGTCCATCCGGGCGCTGGCGGCCGACCTGAGGGTGAGCGTCATCACCGTCAAGCGCGCCTACCTCGACCTCGAGACGGAGGGCGTCATCGTGACCCGACATGGCAAGGGCTCCTTCATCGCCGACGCCCTGGACCTGGCCCAGGCCGGGCAGCGCGCCGAGCTGGACGGCCATCTCGCCGCCGCCAGCCGCATCGCCCGCACCCTGGGCCTGCAGGAGCCCGAACTGATTGAACGACTGCGCCACGCGCTGAACCCCCAGGAGCCGACGGAATGAGCGCCACCCAGGCCATCGCGATGAAGGGCGTCAGCAAGGCCTTTCGCTTCTTCACGCTGGAAGACGTGTCGCTGGCGCTGGAGCAGGGCCAGATCATGGGCCTGGTCGGCCCCAATGGCGCCGGCAAGAGCACCACCATCCGCCTGCTGATGGGCCTGCTGGCGGCCGACGCGGGCGAGATCCGCCTGCTCGGCCACGCCATGCCCGAGCATCAGGCCGCGGCCAAGGCCGAGGTGGCCTTTGTCAGCGATGACATGCGCCTCTTCCAGCACGCCACGCTGCGCTGGCATATGGACTGGGTGGCCTCGATGTTCCCCGGCTGGGACGCCGCCTATGCCTCCCGGCTGCTGAAGCGCTTCGGCCTGCATGCCGAGCAGCCGGTCAAGGGCCTGTCGACGGGCGAGCACATCAAGGCCGCCCTGCTGCTGGCCCTGGCGCGCCGGCCACGCCTGCTGGTGCTGGACGAGCCCACCTCGGGCCTGGACCCGGTCGCGCGGCACGAGCTGCTGACCGAGTTCATGGATGTGCTGCGCGACGACAGCCGCTCCATCCTGTTCTCCTCTCACAACACCGTGGACGTGGAGCGCATCTCCGACCGCATCACCTTCATCGACCGCGGCCGCGTCGTTGCGTCCAGCGACAAGGAAGACTTCCTCGAGCGCTGGCGGCGCGTGCAGCTGCGCACGGACACGCCGCTCCGCGACCTGCCAGAGATCGTCCACAGCGAGCGCGATGGCGCCCTCGTCACGCTGACCGTCGACGGCTTCTGCGACGACTTCCTGGCCCGCCTCGGCGCCCCGGTACAGACCGTGCAGCGCATGAGCCTGGAAGAGATCTTTGTCGCCACCGTCATGCACAGCCGGGAGGCTCGCGGCCTATGAACCTCGTCGTGCGCAAGCTCATCGCCAAGGAGCTGCATCTGAACCGCTGGTTCCTCGTCAGCGTCACCGCGGCCGGACTCGCCAGCCTGGTGGTGGCGCCGGGCGGCGAGGGTCTGTTCCAGGTCGGTTTCCTGGTCTGGCTGACGGCCGTCATCGCCCTGGGCGTCATGCTGGCCATCTTCGGCGTCGCCAACGAGCGCAAGGAGCGCGCCCTGCTCTTCGTGCTCAGCCTGCCGCTGTCGCCGCGGGACTATGTGCTGGCCAAGCTGCTCGGCCTGCTGCTGTGCTTCCTGCTGCCCTGGAGCGTGCTGAGCGGCGGCGCCCTGGCCCTGGTGGCGCTCACGCCCGGCATCCACGACGGCCTGCTGCCCTATGGCGTGCTGCTGTGCGTCTACCTGCTGGCCAACTACGCGCTGGTGCTGTGCGCCACCCTGCACATCAAGTCCGAGGCCGGCATGGCCGGCGTCATCGTCCTCACCAATATGTCGGTGTCCCTCTTCATGATGGGCATCCCCCGCATCGCTGAAATCGGCCAGCACATGGCCGCCGCTGCGCCGGTCTGGAACGGCGCCTTCTGGCAGGTACTCGCGGCCGAGCTCGCCGTGACCCTGCTCGCCCTGTCCCTGCCCCTGCTCATCGCCGCGCGACGGCGCGACTTCCTCTAGGAGTTCCCATGAACCCCCACCCCAACGGCGAGAGGCTGCACGCCCTCGACGCAGTGCGGAGCTTTGCCCTTTTGCTGGGCGTCGCCTTCCACGCCATGCTGTCCTTCATCCCCGGCATGCCGCCCGGCGTCTGGGCCATGGTCGACAACTCGCCCAGCCCCTGGCTGGCCGACGCGAGCTTCGTGGCCCACAGCTTTCGCATGACGCTGTTCTTCTTCATCGCCGGCTTCTTTGCGCGGCTGCTGCACCAGCGCCTGGGCACGGCCGGCTTCTGGGCCAACCGTGGCAAGCGCATCGCCGTGCCGCTGGTGGTGGGCTGGCTGCTGCTGTTTCCGGCCATCGCCTTCGTCTGGTATCTGGGCCTGCAGAAGGTCTTCCATGGCGCACCACCCGCCATGCCGGAAATGCCCAAGCAGCCGGGCGCCTTCCCGCTGACGCATCTGTGGTTCCTCTACCAGCTGCTGTGGCTGTATGCCGGTGCGCTGCTGGCGCGCAGCCTCATCGTCCGCTTCGACGGCCAGCAACGACTGCGCGGCCTCGTCGATCGCGTCGTGACCGGCGCCATCCGCTGGCCGGCCGGCGCGCTCATGCTGGGCCTGCCCCTCGCCAGCGCCCTGCTGTCCCTGCCGATGTGGCTGCCGATGATCGGCATCCCCACGCCCGACCAGTCGCTGATCCCGCAACTGCCCGCCACCGTGGGCTATGGCGCGGCCTTCGCCTTCGGCTGGCTGGTGCAGCGCGCCCCCGGAGCGCTGGCCGCCTTGCGCTCCCGCTGGCTGCCGCATCTGCTGCTGGCGATCGCTTCCTCGGGCGTCTGCCTCTACATCCTGAAGACCCAGCCGCTGTTCGGCATGCCCGAGCAACCGAAACTGATCTTCACGCTGTCCTTCGTCGCGTCGAGCTGGGCCTGGAGCTTGGGCGTCACGGGCCTGGCCCTGCGCTTCCTGTCCGGCCATCACCCAGCCTTGCGCTATGTGGCCGACGCCTCCTACTGGATCTACCTCGTGCACCTGCCCCTCGTCGCGGCCCTGCAGGTCTGGGTGGGCGACTGGCCCCTGCACTGGAGCCTGAAGTACCCCTTCATCGTCGCGGCCAGCCTGGCGCTGCTGCTGTCGAGCTACCACCTGCTGGTGCGCTCGACCGTCATCGGCAGGCTGCTGAATGGCAAGGCCTATCCGCGCCGGGCCATCGCAGCCCCAGCCCCGGTCGAAGCGCCCATCGTGGGCGACGTGGTCGCCTCGCTGCGCGGCGTGTCCAAGCGCTATGGCGCGCTGGAGGCCCTGAACCGCCTCGACCTCGACCTCAAGCGCGGCGAGCTGCTGGCCCTGCTCGGCCCCAACGGCGCCGGCAAGTCCACGGCCATCTCGCTGTGGCTGGGCCTGCAGGAGGCCGACAGCGGCAGCGTGCTACTACTCGGCGGTTCGCCGCAGCAGCTGCAGCAGCGGCTCGGCCTGGGCGTCATGATGCAGGACGTCGAGCTGCCCAAGGACTTGAAGGTGCACGAGCTGGTCGCCCTGTCGGCCAGCTATTACTCCCAGCCGATGACGGTGAAGCAGGCGCTGGAGCGCGCCGGCATCGTCGAGCTGGCCCAGCGCCCCTACGGCAAGCTCTCCGGTGGCCAGAAGCGCCAGGTGCAGTTCGCGCTCGCCATCTGCGGCCGGCCCCAGGTGCTCTTCCTCGATGAGCCCACCGTCGGCCTCGACCTCCAGGCCCGCGAGGCGATGTGGAACAACATCCGCGCCCTGCTGCGCGAGGGCTGTTCGGTGCTGCTGACCACCCATTACCTGGAAGAGGCCGAGGCCCTGGCCACCCGCGTCGCGGTGCTGAACAAGGGCCGCCTGATCGCCTCGGGCAGCGTCGACGAGATGCGCGCCCTGGTGTCGCGCCGCCACATCCGCTGCAACACCACGCTGCCGCCCATCGAGGTGAGGCGCTGGGCCGGGGTTGTCGACGTGGCTTGCGACCACTCGCAGCTGTCCATCGTCGCGACCGATGCCGAGGCCGTCGTGCGCCGCCTGCTCGCGGCCGATCCCGCGCTCTCGCGCCTGGAAGTCCGCCAGGCCGGGCTCAACGATGCCTTCAACGAACTGACCCGGGAGGCCGCATGAGCCCCGCACGGCCGCCCGAAGGGGCTCTACTCCCGCTTGGCGGGACAGCGCACAGCGCGAAGGGTGCACCAATGACTGCCTTGACCCACCCTATGCCCATGCCCGCAAACCGCACGCTGGCGGTCTACGCCCTCGAGATCCGGCTGGAACTCGTCCGTTTGCTGCGCATGCCGGCCTTTGCCCTGCCGATGTTTCTGCTGCCGGTGGCCACCTATCTGCTGTTCGCCTTCGCGGTGGCCGGCGAGGCGGTGGCCAAGGACCCGGATGCGGGCCGCTTCATGTTCGCCGGCTTCTCGGTGATGGCCGTCACGATGGCGGCCCTGTTCGCCACCTGCCCCAATCTCGCGATGGAGCGCGAGCAGGGGCTGCTGACGCTCAAGCGCGCCCAGCCGGCGCCGCCCGGCGCCTGGCTGACGGCCAAGATCGTCGCCGGCGTGGTCTGCGGCGCCCTGGCCTATCTGCCCATCCTGGTGCTGGCCGCTGTCACGGGCCAGGCCCATCTGAGCGCTGCGCAACTGGTGGCCATGAGTGCCGTGCTTGTCGCCGGCACGATTCCCTTCTGCGCCCTGGGCGTCATGCTGGGCGCACTGACCAGCGGCTCGGCAGCGCCGGCCTATGCCAACCTGGCCTATCTGCCGGGGCTGTATCTGTCGGGCGTGTTCTTCCCGCTCCCGAAGTCCATGCACTTCCAGACCGTGTTCTGGCCGCACTTCCATCTCGACCAGCTGGTCTTCGCCGCTGGCGGTGTGAGCAAGTTCCGCTGGATCGCGCCGGAGATGGCTTTTGCCGTGCTGCTGGGCTTCACGGTGATGTGCAGCGCCGTGGCGGTCTATCGCTTGAAGCAGCGCGGCTAGCAGGGCACGGCCATCAATGCGACGCCCAGCGCCGTGGCGACGCCATTCACGACCAGGGTGCTGGCACGCGCGCGGTTCCAGGCCACATCGGCCAGACCCGCAATGGCCAGCGTCAGCCAGGGCACATAAGCCCAGCCGAGGTAGTCGCTCAACAGAATCGTCTGCAACCAGTTCTGCGAAAACAGATAGGCGCTGGCCACCACCGCGGCGGCACCCAGCAATACCGCAGCGGGCACAAGCAACTGAACCGTGGCCCGCCGACGCATGAGGGCAACGACGCCCAGCAATGCGAACACCACCGCATTGCTGGCGGCAAAGATGCGCAGTTCCCGCATCAGCGCACTGGACACCTCGGCGTACTTGGCCTGAGCGAACTGCCGCAGCTTGTCGTTCAGCGAACCCAGCTGCTCGATCCGCCCTTCCCATCCCGAACGTTCCAGCTCACGCCATTTGCGTCGGCAAGGGCAGTCGGGATCCTGCATCTCCCGCACCGTCAGTTCAACCAGCGCACGACGAGCCGCGGCGATCTCATCGGCATGCTGGCGCAGCTTCTGCTCGGCAGCGCGTACCAGGCCCGGCTTCTCCAGGCTCTGCCAGCGCGCCTCGACGCGGCTCTGCACCTCATGCCCAATGGCCTGGCGCGCCCACCTTTCCACCTGAAGCGGCGCCGCGAATGAAAGCGCCAGCAGGGCCGTGCACAACAAGAAGCCCAACGCGGAGGTGGCCAGGATCAGGATTCGCATGCGCCCTATCTTCACCGCCCCTGCCGAGGCTGCCAAAAGCAAGGCGGCCCGCAGGCCGCCTGGTCCATCAGCCGTGGCGACGATCAGCGCTTGGCCGAGCTGTCGGCCGCGGCGTTCAGCGCGACGCCGTTATCGGTGCGCGTGGCCTTGGCCGAGGCGTTGCCTGCAGCTTGCGTGTTGCGGCCGGCGGCCTGGCCGCTGGCGTTGCCGCCGACTTCCTTCTTGCTGGCATTGCCGCTGGCGTTGCCGCCCAGGGCCAGCGGCGAAGCCGGCGGTGCGGGCGTCGTGGTGGCCGTGGGCGTGGCCGGTGCGGCGGGTGTCGTGCCCGCCGGCGTGGCGGGCGCGGCCGGCGTCGTCGCGGCCGGCGTGTCGCTCGGCTTCAGCGCGCCGCTCAATGCGCCACTGCCCTGTCCGGCCAGGCTGCCGCTGACGCCGTTGGCCGTGCCGTTCAGCGCGCCGGTCACGCTGCCGTCAGCGCTGCCGGAAGCATTGCCGGCCGTGTTGCCCAGTGAGTCCTTGGCGCCGTCAGCGGCGGTCTTCAGCTCGCCCACCTTGCCAGTGGCCGTGTCCTTGACGCCGCCGACGGCACCCTTGGTCTTGTCCAGCGCGCCCTTGACCAGCGAGCCATCGGCCGAGCCGCTGGCGTTGCCGTTGGCACGGCCGCCGACGTCGAGCTGGCGCGGCGAGACCACGCCATTCAGGCCACCGGTCAAGCCGCCGGTGAGACCACCACCGGCGCCGCCGAGCAGGCCGGCGTGGGCGTGAGAAGCGATCAGAGCAGCGGCCATGGCGGCAACGCTCAAGGTGCTGCGAAGAACTTCGGTGTGACGGGTTGCAAACATGAGGGATCTCCGGATGTCGTTGCGGAAGAGCCAGCCATTCCGGCCCTTTCACTGAGTACAACGACCGCCGGCGCCACATGCTTCCCGGCCGGGATGCAACGCTTTGTGTCAGCGCCGCTGGCGAGCCTGCAAGTGCTCGGGCACGACGCGCAGATCCTCGGCGACCAGGCCTCGGCCATAGACAGCATCGCGGCCTGGCGCGCCCAGGTCGATGGCCCCCGACGCCAGCCTCTCGATGGCGGCGGCGGCAGCAGCCACATCGGGCTGACGGAGTTCGGCCGCAAGCAGGCCCGCCACAAGCGGCGCCGCGAACGAAGTCCCGCGCGCAATGCCATAGCCGCCGCCCTTGCGCGCGACGGCGAGGTCGGCGCCCGGCGCCGTCAGCAGCACCTGCGCCCCCTGCGCGGCCTCGACCAGCACGCGGCGGTTGGGATGGATGCCGGTCACGCCGACCACGCCGGCATAGGCCGCCGGGAACAGCGGCGGCGCGGCCGGGCCGTCATTGCCCACGGCCGCCACCAGCAGATGGCCACGCTTCACGAGGGCTGCCACGCCCAGCTCCAGCAGGCGGTTCTGCGGCCCGACCAGGCTGACATTGATGACGGCGACGCGCTCGCGCGCCAACCAGGCCAGGGCCCGCACGACCTCCTCGGCCGAGCCGCCGTCCGGCCTGTCGCAATAGACGTCGGCGGCGAAGAGCTCGGCCTTGGCGGCCGCGCCTTCAAAGCCCCGGTCGCGGCCGACCAGCAGGGAGGCCACCGCCGTGCCGTGCTCGCTGGGCAGCACGCTGCCGCCGCAGCCCAGGCTGTTGCCGCCGGCACGCCGCAAGGCCGCGTGGCGGCGGTCCACACCGCCATCGATGAGGCCCACGCGCACCGGGCCCGTCTGCTGGATGGGCGCGCCCTGAGCAGCCGCCACCTCGCCGCTGCGCGAATACAGATGGTTGAAGTCGGCCTGCAGATCGGGTTGGGCGGCGCGCAGCTTCTCCAGCGCCTCGGCCGTGCCCAGGCCGGGCGGCACGCGCAGCACCACCTCGCGCAGATCGAGCTCGGGCCAGGCTTCCTCGCGCAGCTTGACCAGACCCAGGGCCGCCGCCGTCGCCAGCGCCGCCTCGCTGGGCGCCAGCAGCAGCAGCTCGGCCCGGCGGATCAACTCGCCACGCGGGTCGGCCTCGACGACGTCGGGGTGGCGCTGCAGCAGGTCGCGCACCTGGGTCAGGCGCAGGTCGACGAGCTGGGTTGTGGACGACAGCAGCTCGGGCAGGGGCTGCACCACGCGGTCGACGACCCGGTCCACCACGCCGGGCAGGCGCTGCACGCCCGGCAGCTGCGGCAGGCGCAATTGGGCCTGGGCCGCGAGGCTCACGCTCAGTGACAGGGCAACAAAGGCTTTCATGGCAATCGGGTGGTTTGTTGAGGATAACGAGCGAGGGTGGGAAGAAAATCCATGCCTCGTCCGTTGTTCCGGTATCGATGCCCGCAACCCTTTCCGAACTTCGCCAGGAGATCGCCTCTCTGCTGCCGCGGCTGCGCCGTTTCGGCCGCACGCTGGCCCACTCCCGCGAAGACGCCGACGACCTCGTGCAGGTCGCCATCGAGAAGGCCCTGACCCGCACCGACCAGTGGACGCCTGGAACGCGTCTGGACAGCTGGATGTTTCGCATCATGCAGAACGCGTGGATCGATGAACTGAGGGCGCGCGAGCGGCGCGGCCAGACCTTTCTGCCCGAAGAGGAAGGCGAGCATGTCGGCGACGGCGGGGCAGGCTCGGGTTCGGGCTCGCAGCTCGACGCCATCCTGGTGCGCAAGGCCGTGGCGAAGTTGAGCGACGAGCACCGCGCCATCGTCGGCCTGGTGCTGGTCGAAGGCCTGAGCTACCAGGAGGCGGCCGAGACCCTGGGCGTGCCGGTCGGCACCGTCACGAGCCGCCTGGCCCGCGCCCGCGAGGCGCTGCAGGAATTGCTGGGAGAGTGGCCATGAGCCGCAGTGAAGATGAGATGCTGAAGGCCGAGCGCGCCCGCATGGGCGCGGCCTTCGCCGATGTGTTGAAGGAGCCGGTGCCGGATCGCCTGAAGGCCTTGCTGGCCGAGCCGGCAGCCCAGGTCGTGGATCTGGGCGCCGTGCGCGCCCAGCGTCGCGGCATGTCGAACTGGATGGCCTGGGGCGGCATGGCGGCCACGCTGGTGATGGGCACGCTGATCGGCACGCGCCTCACGCCGTCGGGCGATGAGCGCCTGCTGGCCAGTGGCGCGATTGCCCAGGCCCTGGACACGCAGCTGGCCAGCGCCCCGGGCGGCGCGGTGGCCGTGCAGCTCAGCTTCAAGGCCAAGGACGGCCGCTGGTGCCGCAGCTTCTCGACCAGCGCCTCGGCCGGCCTGGCCTGCCGCGAGGCGGATGGCGCCTGGGCGCTGCAGCAGGTCGCGGCCGTGAGCGGTTCGGGTGGCGAGATGCGCCAGGCGTCGAGCAGCCTGCCGCCCTCCGTGCTGGCCGCCATCGACGCGGCCAGGGCCGGCGAGGCTTTGAATGCCGAACAGGAGAAGGCGGCCCGCGACGCCGGCTGGCGCTGACAGGCGTCAGAGCACGGTGCTGAAGTGCTCCATGCTCGGCGGGCTCGCGAAGAAGCTGCCGATATGGCTGCGCCAGACGGCGAACAGCGGTCCGTTGCGGAAGCCCTGCATATGGTCATCCAGCGTCTGCCATTCGACGAGCAGCACATAGCGCTCGGGCGACTCGAGGCCGCGCTCGACGCGGGCGCTGATGAAGCCCGGCGACTGCGACAGCGCCTCGGCAATGCCCAGCTTCAGCGCGGCTTCGAAGGCCGCCTGCTGGCCGGGATGGATGCGGAAATCGGCAATCTCAAGGATCATGGCGAGCTCACTCGGGAATGCGGCTGATCTGCACGCTGACGATCTTCCAGGCCCCGTTGCGGCGCACATAGATGTCGATGTAGCGGTAGTGGCTCTTGAAGGCCTGGCCCTCGTAGCTGCCGGTCATGCGCGTGCGGCCGCTGACCAGGGCGGTGTCGCCGTAGACACGCACCTCGAAGTCTTCCACCGTGTAGGGATCCAGCACCAGCGCGGGCGACACCAGGCCGTCGACGAAGCTGGCCTGGGTCTCGACATTGCCGCGGCCATCGATCTGGCGGAAGTCCGGCGCCATATTGGCCTCGATGGCGGCGCGGTCCTTCCTGACGATAGCCTGGTCCCAGGCATCGGCCTGGGCCTTGAGCTGGGCCACCAGCTTGGCCGGTGGCGCGGCCAACGCCAGGCCGCTGAACGCGAGTGCGGCCACGGCCAGCAAAGCGCGGCGCATGAATTCTGCGGGCCGAGCGACGGGCCGCTCCCTAGCCGGCCCGCGCTGGCGATGTGCTTGCGGCTCGATGCCGCAAGCACCGCCGTCCCCGCGGGGGCTGAGGCCGGACACATTGCGCCCAGTGGGCGCGATGTGCCTGCCGAAGGGCTGCGGTGCGAGCCGCGGCGCGGTCTGCAAGACCGACCAGGCATGCCCGCGTCCAGCGGGGCAGGACTGGGCGAGGGGCTCCGTCATGGCTTGAGGCTGCGCCAGATCAGGCTGGTGATCAGTTCGCGCGCGGCCTCGAAATCGGACTCTTCCAGCCGCGGCTTGCCCATGTAGAGGGAGAACTGCGGCCCCAGGTCGGCGTAGGCCTGGGTGGACGACCAGATCAGGAACATCAGATGGGTGAAGTCCACGCGCCGGATCAAGCCCTCGCGGGCCCAGCCCTCGAAGCGGTCCACGTCGGCGTGCAGCAGCGGCATGACCTGGGCCTTGAGTACATCCTGGTAGCGCGGCGCGCCGGCCATGATCTCGCGCGTGAAAACGGCGTTGCCGCTGGGCCGCTCGCGGCTGAAACGTAGCTTCACCGCCACATAGGTCTGGATGGCCGCCTCGGGCTCGTCGGCCTCGGCAATGGCCGTCATGTTCTCCATCCACTCGCCCATGACGCTGTCCAGCACGGCGCGGTAGAGCTCCTCCTTGCTGGGCCAGTGGTAGAGCAGGTTCTGGCGCGACAGATCGAGCACGGCGGCGATGCTGTCGAGGCTGACGCCTTCAAATCCGTAACGGGCAAACTGGCGTTCGGCTTCGGCAAGGATGGCCTCCTGCTTGCGCAGGGTGGCGGCGCGCGGCGTGCGCGTCACGGCGGCGGTGTCGGTCATGGCCCGCATTCTGACGGGGCGCACCAAGCCGGCCCTGCGGGTTTTTACGCTTCGGTCAATTTTTACAGGGTAGTAATGTTTGACTGTTTTGTCTTGGGAGACTCCCGTGGACCTTGCCGACATGAAGTCGGGCCGCCTTGAGGCCGCCGACTATGACCAGAACTTTGCCGACGCCCACCCGCCGCTGAACCGCACGCAGGCGCTCATCGAGGCCGAGCGTTGCTACTACTGCTACGACGCGCCCTGCCAGACGGCCTGCCCCACCGGCATCGACATCCCCAGCTTCATCCAGCGCGTGGCTCAGGACAATGTGCGCGGCGCGGCCGAGGCCATCCTGACGGCCAACCCGCTGGGCGGCATGTGCGCCCGGGTCTGTCCGACCGAGGTGCTGTGCGAGCAGGCCTGCGTGCGCAACACCAATGAGAGCAAGCCGGTCGAGATCGGCCTGCTGCAGCGCTTCGCGGTCGAGGGTCACTTCGCCAATCCCGGAGCCAGGCCGCTGTTCGAGCGCGCGGCGGCGACCGGCAAGCGCATCGCTGTCGTCGGCGCCGGGCCGGCCGGCCTGGCCGCGGCCCACGGCCTGGCGCGGCGCGGCCACGACGTCGCGCTGTTCGACGCCAACCCCAAGCTCGGTGGCCTGAACGAATATGGCCTCGCCACCTACAAGGTCGCCGGCGGCTTCGCGCAGAAGGAGATAGCCTGGCTGCTCAGCATTGGCGGCATCAGTCCCAAGCTGGACTGTCGGCTCGGCCGCGACATCACCCTCGACGGCCTGCTTTCTGAATACGACGCGGTCTTCCTCGGCCTCGGCCTGGCCGGCGTGAATGCGCTGGGCATTGCCGAGCCGCAGGTCACGGGCCTGCGCAATGCGGTGGACTTCATCGCCGAGCTGCGCCAGAGCGAGCCGGCCCAGGTAGCCGTGGGCCGCAAGGTCGTCGTCATCGGCGGCGGCATGACGGCCGTGGATGCGGCCGTGCAGAGCCGGCTGCTGGGGGCCGAGCAGGTGACCATGGTCTACCGCCGCGGCATGGAGGGCCTGTCGGCCTCCGAGCACGAGCAGCACTGGGCGCAGACCAATGGCGTGACCATCCGCTGTTGGGCGCGGCCCCTGTCCGTCGAGGCGGCAGGCGGCGTGCTGCGCGGCATGCGCTTCGCGGCGACGAGGCTGGAAGGCGGCAAGCTGGTCGACACCGGCGAGCAGTTCTTCCTCGAGGCCGACATGGTGCTGCGCGCCATCGGCCAGACCTATGAGGCGGCACCAGCCGGCGCCGGCATCGAGCTGCAGGGCGGCCGCATCAAGACCGACGCGCAGTTCCGCACCAGCCTGGCCCGCGTCTGGGCCGGCGGCGACTGCCGCTACGGCGGCCGCGACCTGACGGTGGAAGCCGTCGAGCACGGCAAGCGCGCCGCGGAATCCATTCACGCTGAACTGACGGGGGTGGCCCATGGCTGACCTGAGCACCGATTTCCTGGGCATCAAGAGCCCCAACCCCTTCTGGCTCGCCTCGGCCCCGCCGACCGACAAGGAGGTCAATGTGCGCCGCGCCTTCGAGGCCGGCTGGGGCGGCGTGGTCTGGAAGACGCTGGGCGAGGACCCGCCGGTCGTCAACGTCAACGGCCCGCGCTACGCCACGCTGTGGAGCCAGGACCGCCGCGTCATCGGCTTCAACAACATCGAGCTGATCTCCGACCGGCCGCTGCAGATCAACCTGGACGAGATCAAGCGCGTGAAGCGCGACTTCCCGGACCGGGCCATGGTGGTGAGCCTGATGGTGCCGGTCAACGAGCCGGCCTGGAAGGCCATCCTGGAGCGCGTGGCCGACACCGGCGCCGATGGCGTGGAGCTGAACTTCGGCTGCCCGCACGGCATGAGCGAGCGCGGCATGGGCTCGGCCGTCGGCCAGGTGCCGGAGTACATCCAGCAGGTCACCGAGTGGTGCAAGAAGCACACCAAGATGCCCGTCATCGTGAAGCTGACGCCCAACATCACCGATGTGCGCTTCCCGGCCCGCGCGGCCAAGAACGGCGGCGCCGATGCGGTCAGCCTCATCAACACCATCAACTCGGTGATGGGCGTGGACCTGGACCGCATGACCATGAGCCCGGTCACCGACGGCCTGGGTTCGCACGGCGGCTACTGCGGCCAGGCCGTCAAGCCGATTGCGCTGAACATGGTGGCCGAGATCGCCCGTGACGCGGCCACCGCCGGCCTGCCCATCAGCGGCATCGGCGGCATCACCACCTGGCGCGACGCGGCCGAGTTCATCGCCATGGGCTGCGGCACGGTGCAGGTCTGCACCGCCGCCATGGTCTATGGCTTCAAGATCGTGCAGGACATGTGCTCGGGCCTGAGCAACTTCATGGACGAGAAAGGCTACAGGACGCTGGCCGACTTCCAGGGCCGCGCCGTGCCCACGGTGAAGAACTGGAACCAGCTCAACCTGAACTACGTCGAGAAGGCCGTCATCGACCAGGACAGCTGCATCCAGTGCGGCCGCTGCCACGTCGTCTGCGAGGACACCTCCCACCAGGCCATCTTCGCCACCAAGGACGGCAAGCGCCATTTCCATGTCAACGACGCCGAATGCGTCGGTTGCAATCTCTGCGTGTCGATCTGCCCCGTCCCTGGCACCATCACGATGCGCAAGCTGGAGGCCGGTGAGACGGATGCCCGCACGGGCCGCGTCATCGACGGCAGCTATGCGAACTGGACCACGCACCCCAACAATCCCATGCGTTCCGGGTGCGCATGAAGGAAGCGTCATGAGCCATTACGAAGTCGCCCACTGGATCAACGGCAGCGTCACGCGCGGCCAGGCCAAGGGCCAGCAGGACATCTACAACCCCGCCACCGGCGCCGTGCAGGGCAAGCTGCTGCTGGGCAGCGTGGCCGACCTGGACGCCGCCGTGGCCAGCGCCACCAAGGCCGCCAGGGCCTGGGCGCAGACGCCGGCCCTGGCACGCTCGCGCGTGTTGTTCAAGTTCCTGTCCATCGTGCAGGACAAGCGCGATGAGCTGGCCGATGCCCTCGTCCGCGAACATGGCAAGACCAAGCCCGACGCGCTGGGCGAAGTGGCCCGCGGCATCGAGAACATCGAGTTCGCGACCGCCATGCCGCAGCTGCTGAAGGGCGAGTACACCGAACAGGTCGCCCGCGGCCTGGACGCCTGGAGCGTGCGCCAGCCCCTGGGCGTCGTTGCCGGCATCACGCCGTTCAACTTCCCCGCCATGGTGCCGATGTGGATGTATCCGCTGGCCATCGGCTGCGGCAATGCCTTCATCTTGAAGCCCAGCGAGCGCGACCCGAGCGCCTCGCTGCTGATGGCGCAATGGCTGAAGGAAGCCGGCCTGCCGGACGGCGTGTTCAGCGTCGTGCAGGGTGACAAGGACATCGTCGACGCCATCCTGGCCCACCCCGGCATCGCGGCGGTCAGCTTCGTCGGCTCCACGCCGGTGGCCGAGCACATCTACAAGGTCGGCTCAGCCCACGGCAAGCGCGTGCAGGCCCTGGGCGGCGCCAAGAACCACATGGTCGTCATGCCCGACGCCGACCTCGAACAGGCCGTGGACGCGCTGATGGGCGCGGCCTATGGCTCGGCCGGCGAGCGCTGCATGGCGATCTCGGTGGCCGTGGCGGTGGGTGACGCAGCCGATGCGCTGGTGGCGGCACTCGCGCCCAAGGTTGCCGCGCTGAAGATCGGCGAGGGCCATGGTGCCGGCATGGAGATGGGCCCGCTGATCACGCGCGCCTCGCAGCAGCGCGTCGAGCGGCTGATCGGCGAAGGCGTTGCCGCTGGCGCCAAGGCCGTGGTCGATGGCCGCGGCTACCGCGTGCCGGGTCATGAGGACGGCTTCTTTGTCGGCGGCACGCTGCTGGACGGCGTGTCGGCCGAGATGAGCTGCTACACCGAGGAGATCTTCGGCCCGGTGCTCTGCGTCGTGCGCGTGCCCGACCTGGCCGCGGCGCTGGCGCTGATCGAGGCCAACGAGTATGCGAACGGTGTGGCCATCTTCACCCGCGACGGCCACGTGGCGCGCGAGTTCGTGCACCACATCCAGGTCGGCATGGTGGGCGTCAACGTGCCCCTGCCGGTGCCCATGGCCTTCAACAGCTTTGGCGGCTGGAAGCGCAGCCTGTTCGGCGACCATCACGCCTATGGCCCCGAGGCGGTGCGCTTCTATACCAAGCACAAGGCCGTCATGCAGCGCTGGCCCGACAGCCTGCCCAAGGGCCCGCAATTTGCTTTTCCTCAGAACACCTAACTGGAGTTCGTATGCAACCTCTCGTCTTGGCGTACCCATTGCGGGCTGAGCGCTGGGCCGCTCCCGAGCCGGCCCGCATCCCCTCGGGGGATCGGCCGATGTACTCGTCGGACGAGGGGCTGACATGACTGCCGACCCGACGCTGAGCAATCCCGATCTCGTTCCCACGACGGCCGCGCAGCGAACGTGGCGCTGGTATCACTTTGCCGCGCTGTGGGTGGGCATGGTCATGTGCATCCCGGCCTACACGCTGGCGGCCAGCCTCATCGAGTCGGGCATGAGCTGGAGCCAGGCCGTCGGCACCGTCTTCCTGGGCAACCTCATCGTGCTGGTGCCCATGCTGCTGATCGGCCATGCCGGCGCCAAATACGGCATCCCGTATGCGGTGCTGGCGCGCGCGTCGTTCGGCACCCAGGGCGCGCGGCTGCCGGCGCTGCTGCGGGCCCTGGTGGCCTGCGGCTGGTACGGCATCCAGACCTGGTTCGGCGGCCAGATGATCTACACGCTGGTGGGCGTGCTGATGGGCGAGCCGCTGGCCGGCGACCCGCTGCCCGGCCTGGGCATCAACGCGGCGCAGCTGGGCTGCTTCCTCGCGTTCTGGGCCCTGCAGTTCTATTTCGTCGTGCATGGCATCGAGGCCATCCGCAAGCTCGAGACCTGGACGGCACCGATCAAGATCGTCATCTGCTTCGTGCTGCTGTGGTGGGCCTGGGACAGGGCCGGCGGCTTCGGTCCCATCCTCGACCAGCCCTCGCAATTCGTCGAAGGCGGCAAGAAGGCCGGCCAGTTCTCGGCCGTGTTCTGGCCGTCGCTAACTGCCATGGTGGGCTTCTGGGCGACGCTGGCGCTGAACATCCCCGACTTCACCCGCTTCGCCAGGAGCCAGCGCGACCAGCTCGTCGGCCAGGCCATCGGCCTGCCGCTGCCCATGGGCCTGCTCGCGGCCCTCGCGGTCTTCGTCACGTCGGCCACCGTCGTCATCTACGGCAAGGCGCTGTGGGACCCGGTGGATGTGGCCAGCCGCATGACGGGTGCCGCGGTGCTGATCGCACTCATCGTGCTGCTGATCGACACCGTCAGCGTCAACCTCGCCGCCAACCTGGTCGGCCCAGCCTACGATTTCTCGGCACTGGCGCCGGGCAAGATCAGCTACAAGACCGGCGGCATGCTGACGGCCGGCATCGCCATCGTCATGATGCCGTGGAAGATCCTGGCCTCGACCGAGGGCTATATCTTCACGTGGCTGATCGGCTATTCGGCCCTGCTGGGCCCGGTGGCCGGCATCCTCATCGTCGACTACTACGTGCTGCGCAAGACCGAGCTGGTGGTGGATGAGCTCTACTTTGAGGGCGGCCGCTACAGCTACCGCGGCGGCTGGAACATCGCCGCCGTCATCGCCTTCGTCGTCGGCGTGGCGCCCAATATCCCCGGCTTCCTGAACGCCGCCTTCCCGGCTGCCTTCCCCGAGGTCGGCGCGGCCTTCAAGGCCATCTACACCTATGCCTGGTTCGCCGGCCTGGCCCTCGCCGCCATCGTCTATGGCGTGATGATGGCCGGCAAGGTGCAACCGCAACTCGCCAGGAGCACGACATGACCTCCCTCCTCATCCGCGGCGCCGTCGTCGTCAATGCCGACGCCGAATCCCGCACCGATGTGCTCTGCATCGACGGCCGCATCGCGGCCATTGGTGAACGCGCCGTGCGCGAGGCGCCGGCCGGCACGACGACGCTGGACGGCACCGGCCAATACCTGCTGCCCGGCGGCATCGACCCGCACACCCATATGCAGCTGCCCTTCATGGGCACGGTGACGCAGGACGACTTCTTCAGCGGCACCGCGGCGGCCCTGGCCGGCGGCACGACGAGCATCATCGACTTCGTCATCCCCAACCCCCAGCAACCGCTGATGGATGCCTACCAGCAGTGGCGTGGCTGGGCCGAGAAGAGCGCGGCCGACTACGCCTTCCACGTCGCCGTGACCTGGTGGAGCGAGCAGGTCCATGCCGACATGGGCACCCTGGTGCGCGAGGAGGGCGTGAACAGCTTCAAGCACTTCATGGCCTACAAGAACGCCATCATGTGCGACGACGAGACGCTGGTGAACAGCTTCAAGCGTGCGCTCGAACTCGGCGCCATGCCGACGGTGCACGCCGAGAACGGTGAGCTGGTCTATCTGCTGCAGGCCGAGGTCGCCAAGATGGGCATCACCGGCCCCGAAGGCCACCCGATGAGCCGCCCGCCCATGGTGGAAGGCGAAGCCGCCAACCGCGCCATCGCGATTGCCGACGTGCTGGGCGTGCCCATCTACATCGTGCACGTCAGCTGCATCGAGAGCGCCGAGGCCATCGCCCGGGCTCGTGCCCGCGGCCAGCGGGTCTACGGCGAGGTGCTGGCCGGCCATCTGCTGATCGACGACAGCGTCTACCGCGATCCCGATTTCGCCAAGGCCGCGGCCTATGTGATGAGCCCGCCCTTCCGCCCCAAGATCCACCAGGAGTTCCTGTGGCGCGGCCTGCAGAGCGGCCAGCTGCACACGACGGCCACCGACCACTGCACCTTCTGCGCTTCGCAGAAGGCCGCCGGCATCGACAACTTCGCCAAGATCCCCAACGGCTGCGGCGGCGTCGAGGAGCGCATGGCCGTGCTGTGGGATGCCGGCGTCAACTCCGGCCGCCTCACACCCAGCGAGTTCGTCGCCATCACCTCGGCCAATGCGGCCAAGCTCTTCAACATGTACCCGCGCAAGGGCGTGATCGCTGAAGGCGCGGACGCTGACCTGGTGCTGTGGGACCCGGCCGGCATCAAGACCTTGAGCGCCAAGACCCAGTTCTCCAGGAACGACTTCAACATCTTCGAAGGTCGCACCGTGCGTGGCATTCCCAGCCACACGATTGCGCAGGGCCGTGTGGTGTTCGCCCGCGGCGAACTACGTGCCGAGCAAGGCAAGGGCCGCTATCTGAAGCGCCCGCCGTTTGGCGCGCAATTCGATGCGGCCGCCAAGCGCGCGCATGACCTCGCGCCGACCGCCGTCGCGCGCTGAAAGGAATCGACATGGACATGCCCACCACCAAGCCCGACATCACCCAACTGCGCGTCAACGGCCAGCGCCTCTGGGACTCGCTGATGGAGCTGGCCCGGATCGGCGCCACCGAGAAAGGCGGCGTCTGCCGCCTGACGCTGACCGACCTCGACAAGCAGGGCCGCGACCTCGTCACGCGCTGGGCGCGCGAGGCCGGCATGACGGTCACCATCGACCAGATCGGCAACGGCTTCATGCGCCGCCCGGGCCGCAACAACAGCCTGCCGCCCATCATGACCGGCAGCCACATCGACACCCAGCCCACCGGCGGCAAGTTCGACGGCAACTACGGCGTGCTGGCCGGCATCGAGGTCGTGCGCACGCTGAACGACCACGGCATCGAGACCGAGGCGCCCATCGAGGTCGCCTTCTGGACGAATGAAGAAGGCTCGCGCTTCGTGCCCGTCATGATGGGATCGGGCGTGTTCGCCAAGGCCTTCACGCTGGAGCATGCCTACGCGGCGACAGACACCGAGGGCAAGTCGGTCAAGGGCGAGCTGGAGCGCATCGGCTATGTCGGCGACCAGATTCCTGGCGACCACCCCATCGGCGCCTATTTCGAGACCCACATCGAGCAGGGCCCGGTGCTGGAGGACCACGACAAGACCATCGGCGTCGTCACCGGCGTGCTGGGCATCCGCTGGTATGACTGCGTCGTCACCGGCATGGAGGCCCACGCCGGCCCCACGCCGATGGCCCTGCGCAAGGATGCGCTGCAGGTCGCGACCAAGCTGATGCAGGAGGTGGTTGCCTGCGCCCACCGCCACCCGCCACATGGCCGCGGCACTGTGGGCATGGTGCATGTGCACCCCAACAGCCGCAACGTCATCCCGGGCCGCGTCAAGTTCAGCATCGACCTGCGCAATGCCACCGATGCGCTCTGCGAGGCGATGGACGCAGACATCCGTTCAGTGGCCGCCAAGCTGAGCGCTGAATCGGGCCTGCCCATCGAGATCACGCCCGTCAGTGCCTACCCGGCCCAGCCCTTCCACGCCGACTGCATCGCCGCCGTGCAGAAGGCCGCCGACACGCTGGGCTACAGCAATATGCGCGCGGTCTCCGGCGCCGGCCACGACGCCGTCTACATGGCCCGCCTGGCCCCGGCCGGCATGATCTTCATCCCCTGCAAGGACGGCATCAGCCACAACGAGATCGAGGACGCCAAGCCCGAGCACATCGAGGCGGGCTGCAATGTGCTGCTGCAGGCGATGCTCGAGCGCGCCGGCTGAGCAGCGGCAAGACCTGCCCCTATAGTGCGCCGCCAAGGCGCTCGGCTGTCAGCGCCTCTCCAGGAGGCCGCTTGATCCGACGTCTGCTCACCCTTGCCGCCCTGGTGCTCTCGCAGACCACGCACGCCGCTGAACCGCTCGCGCCGGCCTGCGAGGCCAAGGCCTCGGACCGCGCCGTCCGCGAGCAGGGCTTCGTGCCGCTGAACGGCATTTCGCACTGGCTGACCATCACCGGCCAGGACTGCCGCAACCCCGTGCTGCTCTTCGTCCACGGCGGCCCGGGCAATCCCATGAGTCCCTACGCTGACACCCTCTATGACGCCTGGGCCAAGGATTTCACCCTCGTGCAGTGGGACCAGCGCGGCGCCGGCCGCACCTACGGCAAGAACCTGCCGGCGCGTGAGCTGGAGCCAGCCGAGTTCGAGAGCACGCCGCTGACGCTGCCCTTGATGGCCGCGGACGGCATCGCGGTGGCCGAGTACCTGCAGAAGCGCCTGGGGCACGCCAAACTGATCCTGACCGGCAGCTCCTGGGGCTCGGCCCTGGCCGTGGAGATGGCCCATCTGAAGCCCGAGCTCTTCCATGCCTATGTCGGCATGTCCCAGCTCGTCGGCACGCCGGATCTGGTCGCCAGCCACGCACTCGCACTGCAACGCGCCCGGGAGCTGCGTGACGAGAAAGCCCTGGCTACGCTGCAATCCCTCGGCACCCCGCCCTGGCAGAACCCGCGCAACTTCGGCCAGCTGCGCCGCATCGTGCGCGGCTACGAGGCGCAACGCACCGATCCCGGCCCTGCCTGGCGCCCCGCGGCTGAATACGCCGGCGCGCAGGACCAGGCCGCCTACGAAGCGGGCGAGGAGTTCTCCTTCCTGAAGTTCGTCGGCTTCAAGGGCGACGGCATGTTCTGGCAGCTGGCGCTCAACGAGCAGCGCACGCGGTTGAAGCTGCCGGTCTTCCTGATCCAGGGTGAGGAAGACCTGCTGACCCCGCCGGCCGTCACCCGCGCCTGGTTCGAGCGCCTCGACGCACCGAGCAAGAAGCTCGTCCTGGTGCCGCGCGCCGGCCACGATCCGAACGGGCCCTGGCTGGCGGCCCAGTACCGGGTGCTGCGCGAAGACGTCACGCCGCTGACGCGCTGACCTCGGCCTCGCGCCGCACGCACCACAGCTGCACCACGGCCCAGCTCAGCTCGGGCAGCAGGAAGAGCAGCAGCACCGGCTCCCCGGTCTGGCTCCAGGCCCAGGCCATCCACAGGCTGAACAACAGCCGCCCGGCCGCGTCGTAGCGACCGAACTGCCGCGTCGGCCCGCGCAGCCTCAGCACCGACCAGACCATGACGATGCTGCCCATCAGCAGCGCGAACAGCGTCTGCATGGGCTCGAAGGCCGGCATGGCCTGGCCACCGAGCGCCTGGTTGACGAGGCCGAGGTGGCCGATGGCGATGGCCATCGTCCAGGGCGTGGCGAAAGGCGCCGTGACGAGGAGGTCGTAGGCGGCGCTGGCCCATACGACGCGACGGAACTGGGCAGGGCTGAAGGAGGGCATGGCGGATTGCGGAAGTGACGAAGGCCGCCATGCTCGACCCTCGAGTACGCTCCAAGGTCAAGCCCTTTTTCCTCGACCACCATGCAGATCGGCACCCTTTCCGAACTGACCGGCCTGAGCCGCGACAGCCTGCGCTTCTACGAGAAGCGCGGCCTGCTGCAGGCGCGCCGCGCCGACAACGGCTACCGCGACTATCCCGAGGAGGCCGTGCAGTGGCTGGGCTATGTGCGCACGGCCCAGCAGCTCGGCTTCACGCTGGCCGAGATCGCAGCGGATCTGCCCCTGCTGACCCAGGGCGAGGACGCCGGCCCGGCGCTGCGGGCGACGCTGGCGCGCAAGCTGGCCGACATCGACGAGCGCATCGCGGCCCTGCATGGCTTGCGTGCCGAACTGGCCAGCCGGCTGGCAGACACGCCCGAGACGGGTGCGAGCTGCCCGTTGCGCCCGGCCGCGTGAAAGAAAGGTCGCGACTCCGGCACCCGCAGATGGGGACTGGCCACGTGCCACTCGTTTTTACGACTTGCCCGAGCGTCGGCTGCAGCGAGAATTCTTCGCTCTCGTCCAGGGCTTGCAACGCCTTGACCAAGGATTCCAAAGACCAATAGGGAGAAAACATGCTGCTTCGCTGGGCCATCCTGGCCTTTTGTGCCATTGCATCCGCCCAGGCCGCAACCAACCCGACGATCGACAAGATCAACGTCAGCACGGTCCCCGAATCCGGTGACACCCACTACCCGGGGCCCTATACCAATTACGACAGGTTCAGCATCCTCGGCGCGGCGTCTTCCTATCAATTGAGCGACGGGCAAGTTCGACAATACGGTGCCGGCTGGATTCCCTACACGAATGGTCGCCTGTCGACGGTCACGGTGCACGACAACGTCGTCAGCTACGAATTCGACAAGGTCTTCAACTGGGCGAAGGGCGACGGCACCCTCTTCCACTCCCGCGGCCAGGTCTGGTGCCCTACGTGCAACGAACCGGGCGTCGGTTGGTGGACCGAGGGCTCTCTGGTTCCGGTGTCAGCCATCGTCATCCGCGCTGAGCTCGGGTCCAAGACCGCAACATTGACGGGCACAGCCAGGATTTCGTCGAACTCGAATACGCCGACGGGTTCAGCGCGCGCTGAAGACTTCCTCTCCTATGCGTCGCCCGTGGGATCCCTCGTCACCTATTCAGCCACCTACACGTTGATCGACGGCTCGGCTTGGGATGTCGCCGCCTTCGATCGGCGCTTCGACTACACCATGTTCGGCAGCATCAACCTGTCACCCGTGCCGGAATCTGGCACCGCTGCCCTGCTTGCCCTGGGTTTGGTGGCAGTGCTGGCACGGCGCAAAGAACGCTGAAAGCCGGCGTGCCGTTCACTCACGCCAACCGGGACAGCCGCCAGGTCGCCTCGGCCAGCGTCTCGTCCCGCTTCGCAAAGCAGAACCGCACATGCCGCCGCTCCTGCGGCTGCTGGTAGAAGACCGACAGCGGGATGGCCGCCACGCCGAGTTCGGTAGTCAGCCAGCGGGCGAAGTCCAGCTCGCTCTTGTCCGAAACCGCGCTGTAGTCCACGGTCTGGAAATAGGTGCCTTCGCAGGGCAGCAGCTTCAGCGGCGTGGCAGCCAGCGCGGCACGGAAGCTGTCGCGCTTGGCCTGGTAGAAGCCGCTCAGACCCTGCCAGGGCGCCGGGTCGGCCAGGTAAGCCGCAATCGCATGCTGGGTCGGCGTGTGCACCGTGAACACCGTGTACTGGTGCAGGCGGCGGAAGGCCGCGCTCAGCGCCGGCGGCGCGGCGACAAAGCCCACCTTCCAGCCCGTCACATGGAAGGTCTTGCCAAAGCTGCTGACCAGGAAGCTGCGCTCGCGCAGGGCCGGGTAGCGTGCCACGCTCTCGTGCGGGGCGCCGTCGAAGACCATGTGCTCGTAGACCTCGTCGCTGACGATGAAGAGGTCGTGCTGCTCGGCGATGCGCTCCAACTCGAGCAGGTCCGCGGCCGTGGCGACGCGGCCGCTGGGGTTGTGCGGCGTGTTCAGCACCAGGGCCCGCGTGCGCGGCGTGATGGCGGCACGCACGGCCGTCCAGTCGATGCGGTAGTCCAGCGTCATCGCCACGCCCACCGGCACGGCGCCGGCCAGGCGGATGGCGGGGTCATAGCTGTCGTAGGCCGGCTCGATGATGATGACTTCATCGCCCGCGCCGACACAGCTGTGCAGGGCCGTGATCAGGCCTTGCGTGCCGCCGGCCGTGATGGTGATGTCGCGGTCGGCGTCATAGGCCGAGCCGTACAGGTCGTTGAGCTTGGCCGCGATGGCCTGGCGCAGGGCCGGCACACCGGTCATCGGCGGGTACTGGTTGTGGCCGGCGGCCATGGCATCCGTCACGGCCTGCAGCAGGGCCGGATCGGCGCCGAAGTCCGGGAAACCCTGGCCGAGGTTGACGGCGCCATGCTCGGCGGCCAGGGCCGACATGACGGTGAAGATGGTGGTGCCGGTGTTGGGCAGCTTGGTGGGCAGAACGGGCATGGTGGCGCAATTCTGCGTGAGGCGCAGCCGCCCTTCTGCGCCCAGCGCCTATGCTGATGCGTTTCGCGATGCAACGCCCTTGACCTCCAACCCCATCACCCTGCGCTCTGGCACGCCCGCTGACGCCGCCACCATCGCCGCGCTGGCCATCCAGGTCTTTCTGGACACCTATGCCACCGAGGGCGTGCGCCCCGACCTCGCTCGCGAAGCGCTGCACGAGTATTCGCCCGAGGCCTTCGACGTCCGCCTGCGCGAGCCGCAGCGGCGCTTCGTGCTCGCCGAGCGGGGCACGGGCCTGCTGGGCTTTGCGGAACTGCTGCTGCAGGACCTGGCCGCACCGGCCGGCGGCGTCGGCGGCGCCGAGCTGGTCCGCCTCTATGTGCAGCCGGCCGCCCAGGGCCAGGGCCTGGGTGCGCGCCTGATGCAGGCGGCCGAGGCGTTGGCGCTGGAGAACGGCCTGCCGGCTCTGTGGCTGACGGCCTGGGAAGGCAACCACCGCGCCCTGGCCTTCTATGCTCGCGCCGGCTATGCCGACGTCGGCGCGACGAGCTACTGCTTCGAGGGCAACAGCTATGGCAACCGCGTGCTGGCCCTAGGCCTGCCTCGGCCCACCTAGCAGCACCCGCCGCGCCGCCAGCGCGATCGGAAAGCCGAACACGAAGCAATGCGCCGCGATCGCGGCCGCATCGAGCTTGGGCGGCCAGAAGGGCGTGTGCAGGGCCGACAGCGGCAGCACGACGTTGTTCATGCCGAAATAGACGACGAAGCCATAGGCCAGGCCGGCCGCCGTCGCATTGCGCAGCAGGGCTGGCAGGCGCTGCGCTGCCATGCAGAACAGGGCCGCCCAGATCAGCGCAATGCCGTAGTGCAGGGCAACGCCCAGCGCGAAGGTGGCCGGCCCGCCGCCAAAGGCTGCCTCGCGGCCGATGAGGCCGGCGGCGACGGTCTGGAAGACCTTGAGCTTCATGCCGTAATAGCTCAGCGCGAAGACGAGGTCGCCGGTGCCGGCCAGCAGGCCGCCCCAGACGATGGCGCGGGTCAACGGTTTCATTGCAGGGCTCCCGGCGGACCCTTGAGCTCGACGACATTGCCCTCGGGGTCGCTCAGATAGATGGAGGGGCCCTCGCCCTCGGCGCCATAGCGGCTCTCCGTCTTGCCGCTTTCCACGCCCTGCGCCGCCAGGTGGGCGCGGATGGACTGGGCGTCGAAGGGCTCGACGCGCAGGCAGAAGTGGTCCAGGTTGCGGCCCTCGGCGCCCGGCGCGGCCCCGCCCATGCGGCCGAGCTTGCCGTCCACCGGCACGAGGTCGATCAGCGAGCGGCCGGCGCGCAATTGCACGAGTCCGATCTCGTCCTGGCGGCGCTCGACGGCGCAGCCGAGCACATCCACATAGAAGCGGACCATGGCGTCCAGGTCGATGACGCGCAGCACCAGATGGTCAATGCCTTGCAGCTTCAGCATGCAGCAGTCTCCTTGGGGGCCGCAGCATCATGCCCCGGCGGCCCCATGCCGAAAGTGACGACGGGTTTGTCCCGAGTAACGAAAGGAGGCCGTCGCGCTCAATAGGGCATGCAATTCCTGCAGGCCCCTACCCCATGCTGCCCGACATGAGCTGGCTGACCCGCCTCGGCTTTGTCGCCCCCGGCGCATCGGCACGCACCGACGAGGCCGTGCTGCTCGAGCGCGTCGCGGCCGGCGACGCCGAGGCCCTGGCCCTGGTCTACCGGCGCGAAAGCGGCTCGGTCTACCGCTATGCCCTGGCCCTGGCCGGCGATGAGGCGGCGGCGCTGGACGCCGTGCAGGAGGCCTTTGCGCAGCTGCTGCACGGCCCGCAGGGCTACCAGGCCGGGCGCGGTTCGCTCGGCGCCTATCTGGCCGGCATGGCCCGCCATCAACTGCTCAGCCAGTGGCGCGATGCCCGCCGCCATGTGCCGCTGGATGAGGCCGAGGCCGAGGACGAAGCCGTGGCCCTGCCCGGCAGCGACACGCGCCTGGCCGACGCCCAGCAGCAGAGCCAGCTCTGGGCGGCCATCCGCCGCCTGAGCTGGCCGCAACGCGAGGCCATCGTCCTTGTCGACCTGCAGGAACGCTCGTACGAGGACGCCGCGGCGATTGCCGGCGTCAGCGTCGACGTGCTGCGAACGCGGCTGCACCGGGCCCGCCAGCGGCTGGCCGACCTGCTGGCCGTGGGAGAACGCTCATGACCCCCGACACCACACCCGACTGGCTGCGGCCCGCGCGAGGCGAACTCGCCCGCCTGCATGCCGACGCCGGCCAGGATGCCGCCCTGCTCGCACGCCTGACGGCGCTGCAGCAGGCCCAGCATGCACGCCGGCGCGATATCGAAGACCACGAGCCTCACTGGCTGCGCCGCCTGGCCTGGGGCAGCGGCGCCCTGGGCGCGACGGCGGCCCTGCTGCTGAGCGCCATGCTGCTGCTCGACCCGCCCGGCGCCGGCATCGCCGAGGCCAGGCCAGTGGCCGGCAGTGGCTTCATCCCGCTGGTACCCGAGGGCGAATTCCGCGCCGCGCTGGCGGCCGGACGCAGCGCGGCCGTGTGGCTGCAGCCCACGGAGATGCCGCGCGAACGCCTGGCCGTGCTGGGCCTTCCCTTCGATGCCGCCCGCGCCGACGAGCTGGTGCGCGCCGAACTGATGCTGAACCCGAATGGCCAGGTGCTGGCCGTGCGCATCCTGAATTGACGACGGAGAACGACATGAAGACCCCTCTCACCGCTCTGACACTGATTGCGCTGGCCACCTCGGCCACCGCACTGGAGGCTGACCGCCTGATCGAGCGCAATTTCGAACGCGACATCGAGCGCCACGTGCAGCTGGCCCTGTCCGACCTGCCCATGCGCATCGCGCTGGACGAGCGCACGCTGGCCTTCGCCGGCCGTGAGCTGGAGGGCGAGCGCGTCGTCAAGGGCGCACCGTACTGCGCGACGGCAGTGCACGAGAACGTGCAGCCCCTGGCCGACGGCAACCGCATCGTGCGCAAGCAGCAGAGCCAGCTCTGCCGTGATGGCGAGGGCCGCACGCGCCGCGAGGTGCAGCGCGAGGGCGGGCCCAAGGTCGTCTACCTGAACGATCCCGTGGCCAAGGAGAGCTGGGTCATCTATCCCGACGAGAAGCGCGTGCAGCGGCTGCGCGGCCACGCCGTCTGGATGCAGAGCGGCGACGCGGCGGCCCAGGCCGCCTGGGAAGCGTCGATGAAGGACTGGGGCGAGCGCATGAAGGAGCAGGCCGCGCGCTGGAAGGACTGGGGCGCCCGCGTCGCCGAGCGCGCCAAGGCCGCGGATGTGGAGCGCATCCGCAGCCGGGCCGGGGCCGGCGAGCCGGGCATCGTCATCGAGCAGGAACTGGCAGTGCCGGCGACGCCTGGCGCGAGCGCCACCGAGCGGCGCCGCGAGCTGCGCGTCATCCGCGCCAGCGAACTGCCCATGCCGCCGGCCATGCCGGCACCGCCCGCGCCGCCCGCGCCGATGGCCGTCCCGGTACCGCCGGTGCCGCCCATGCCCCTGCTGCTGCCGGGTCCCATGCTGCCGCGTGAAGGCGGCACGACGACGACGCTCGCCGCCAAGGAGATCGAGGGCGTCAAGGTCAGCGGCGAGCGCACCACCTGGACCATCGAGGCCGGCAAGATCGGCAACGAGAAGCCCATCGTCATCAGTCGCGAGGTCTGGCGCAGCCCCGAGCTGGGGCTGACGGTGCAGAGCCGCGATGCCGACCCGCGCTCGGGCGAGCAGAACTACCGTCTCGAGAAGATCCGCCGCGGCGAGCCCGATGCGAGCTTGATGAAGCCGCCCGCCGACTTCAGCGAGGGGCCGCGCCGCAGCGCCAAGCCCGCCGCGAGCGCGCCCTCTCGTTCATCCTGAGCCTCACTCCGCCGGTGTGGCCGGCGTGGTCGGCTTGAGCATGGCCGCCAGGTTGTGCGCCATGCCCGTGATGCCCTGATTGGACAGGCCGGCGTCCTGCATGACGGCGTCGACGATGGGCTTGGCGATCTGGTACTGCAGGGCCGAGTTCATGACCTGCTCGGGAAAGGTGGCGCCGTTGGCGGCTCCACCGCCTTCCGAGCCGCCCTGGCCGGGCATGCCGTTGACCTGGACGATGCGGATGGAGTCGATGTTCTCCATCGGCTTGACGGCCTCGGCCAGGATGGTGGGCAGCTGCTGCAGCAGCTGGGTGCGCACCTGCAGATCGATCTGCGCGGCCGACAGCGTGTTCAGCGCCTCGTTGATGGCGCGGCGGCCTTCGGCCTCGGCGATGGCCGCCGCCTGCTTGGCCTTGGCCTCGATCGTCAGCGCCTCGGCGCGGTCGATGGCGGCTTCCTTCTCGGCGGAGGCCGACACCTTCACCGCGATGGCATTCTGTTCGGCATCCTTGCTGGCCTCGATGAGCTGAATCGCCTTGTCACGCTCGGCCACCGCCACCTGGCGGGCGGTGTTGACCGTTTCCTCGGCCTTGACGGCTTCGGCGCGGGCCAGGTTGGCGGCGGCGTCGGCCTCGGACTGCTCGCGCGACTTGGTGGCGATGGCAATCTGCGTGTCCTGGCGGGCGATCTCGACCTGCTTGCGCTGGTCGGCACGCTTGAGTTCGGCCTGGCGCTCCTGTTCGATCTCGCGGGTCTGGATGACGAGGTTCTTCTCGATCTCGGCCGCCTTGATCTCGCGCTCGGCTTCGATGCGGCGCTGGCCCACCTGGCGCTCGGCCTCGATCTTGACCGTCTCGGCCTCGCGGTTGCGCTCGGCCTGCTGGGACGCGATCTGCGCGGACTGCTCGGCGCGCGCCATCTCGATCTCGCGCTTCTGCGTCAGCGAGGCGAACTCCTGGTCCTTCTCGATGGTCAGCTTCAGGCGGGAGGCTTCCAGGTTCTTGGTGCGCACCTGCACCTCGGTGTCCTGCTCGACGTCGTTGCGCTGCTTGCGGCGCGCCTCGGTCTGCTCCGTCAGGCGCGTCAGGCCCTCGGCGTCGAAGGCGTTGTTGGGGTTGAAGAACTGCTTGTCGGTCTGGTCCAGGCTCGTCAGCGAGACGGACTCCAGCTCCAGGCCGTTCTTCTCCAGGTCTTCGGCGACGGCGTTCTGCACCGCCTGCACGAAGTCGCGGCGCTTGTCCTGCAGCTCCTGGATGGTCATGGTCGCCGCCGTGGCGCGCAGGCTGTCGACGAACTTGTCTTCCACCAGGGCCTTCAGCTCATTGGGGCTCATGGTGCGGGCACCCAGCGTCTGCGCGGCGGTGCTGACGGCCTCTTCCGTCTGCTTCACGCGCACGAAGAAGGCGGCCGTCACGTCGACGCGCATGCGGTCCTTGGTGATCAGGCTCTCGCGCTCGCGGCGCAGCACCTCGAGCTTGAGCGTGTTCATGTTGACGAGCACGCGCTCGTGGAAGACCGGCAGCACGATGGCGCCGCCGTCCATGATGACCTTCTGCCCGCCCAGGCCCGTGCGCACGAAGGCCAGCTCCTTGGTGCTGCGCTTGTACAGGCGCGCGAAGACGAAGCCGATGGTCAGCAGGCCCAGCAGGGCGATGCCGGCAATGGCGCTGATTTCGATGATGTTGTCCATGTTCTGTCGATCTCCCTCAGATCAGGTTGGGATGCGGGTTGGCGATGCAGCGGTAGAAGGCGCCGGCCTTGCGCACGATCAGTATCTGCGCGCCTTCCTCGAAGACTTCATCGTCCAGGTCGGGTTCGACCATCAGGTAGTGGATGCGGCCATGGGCGTCGCGCACGCGGGCCTGGGCGGCCAGGCCGCGGCGCGCGGCACCGGCGCTGACAACGCCGCCCCGCCCCACCAGCGACTGCTCGCTGACCGCCGTCGTCTCGTCGCGCGGGATGATGTGGGCCACCAGCGAGCCCAGGCCGCGCACCGTGGCCAGGCCCGGCGGCACCGCCAGCAACCCCGCCAGCCAGGCCGGCAGAAAGCCGCCGAGCAGGTTGAAGGCCACCTTCTGCAGCGCATAGCCGAACAGCGCATAGCCCAGCAGGAAGAGCAGCAGCAGCACCAGGGCCGGCACGCGGCCCAGATGCAGCCAGCCCAGCACGCGGTCCAGGCCGGACTCGGGCAGGGCATGGGGCAGCAGGTCGTCGATGACATTGCTGGGGCTGAGCGCCACCAGCATGCCCAGGCCTTCCAGCAAGGCGATGGCCACGATCAGCGCCACGGCGACGCCGAAGGGCAGGGTCTGTGGCGCAGTGAAGAGGTTCATCCCGTCTCCTCAAGGTTCGAGGTGCGCATTCTTAGGCTTGTCCCGCCTTGATTTGCGCCATTCGCTCGGCGATCTTGTTGTCGCGCGCCAGTTCGTCCAGCTCGCGCAGCTGCGCCTCCTGCTTCAGGCCGCCGGGTTGGGAGCCATTCAGCCCGGTCTGGCGCTGATAGATCTTGTCGAAGGCATCGGTCACCTGGCCCAGCCGCTGCTCGACGTTGGACTGGCCCTGCGGCTGGGCGGCAGACCCGGCGGCGGCACGGCTCTGGCGGAAGTCGGCCAGCGCCTCCTGCATCTCGCGCTTCTTGGCCAGCAGCGCGGCGGTGAAGCCCTGCAGCTCCTGCTCCTGGCGGGCCAGGTCGGCCAGCGTCGTCTCCAGCACGGGGATCTGGGCCTCGATGTCGATCTGCCGCGACACGGCGGCGCGCGCCAGGTCCTCGCGCTGGGCGGCCAGGGCCTGGGCGATCTGGTCGCTCAGCTCCTCATGGCCGCGGTTCAGCTTGGCATGCTGCTGCTGGGCCAGGTGGCGGTTGGCGCTGACCATGCCGAGCTCATGACGCACCTCGTCGATGACGCCATCGGCCTCGCGGATGGCCTGCTCCATGGCGGCCTGCGGGTTCAGGTCTTCGATCTTGTCCAGCAGCGCATGCATGCCGCCGGCAATGACGCGGCCCACGCGGGCCTTCAGGGAATCGCTCATCTCATGCTCCTTTCAGTGTGGAAGCCAACTCGACGGTCGGGTTGAGGTGGCGCTTGACCACCTCGGGATCGAAGGCATGCGCCCCGCCAGTCGTGGCCTGGCGCAGCAGGGACTCGCCCAGCAGGGCCGCGCGGCGCACCAGGGCGTCTTCCAGCTTGGCGGCCTCGTCGGCGCTGGCCGGGGCATGGCTGATGACCAGGGCCATCAGCGTCGTGACCTGGTCCACCAGGCCGTTGAGCACCTCGGAGTGCCGGCCCTCGCTGCCCTCGATGCGCACCAGCGCCTCGCGCAGCCGGTGCGTCAGCTCGCGTGCCCAGGCGTGGGCGGCCACGTAGTCGAAGGCGCCGTCGTGCTGGCGCTTGAGCTGGCCCAGCAGCACGCGCAGCTTGTCGCTGTTGGTCGTGGCGCCTTCGACTTGCAGCTGGGCCAGCCAGAGGTAGAGGTCGCTGGGGATGCGAGCCGACAAGGGCTCCATCGTGATCGTCTGCGTCGCCATGCGGCACCGCCTTCAAATGAGTTCCAACGAACACGAATGTATTCGTTTGAATTCATATGTCAACAACAGAATCCGAAGTCAGCCTTCGGCCTGACTTGAGGTATCCGTCCTTGATGGCGCGAGAGTGAAAGGCGGCGGCCAGGACTCGTGCTTGCACGGTCCTGAACTTTGCTTGCGGAGGAATGCAGGTGAAGCGTGTTGTCCACGCTTCACAGGCGGCCGGCGTCGCTCAGGCCGCGTCCAGCATCTGGCTGAAGAACTTCTCGCCGCTGACTCGCGGCTTGTAGGCCGACACGGCCTTGGCGATGGCCGCGATGTGGTCGGGCGTGGTGCCGCAGCAGCCGCCGGCGATGTTGAGGAAGCCGGCCTGGGCGAACTCGCCCACCAGGCGGGCCGTCACGTCCGGCGTCTCGTCGAAGCCGGTGTCGCTCATGGGGTTGGGCAGGCCGGCATTGGGATAGCAGCTGACCGCCACGTCGCCGGCCACCTTGGCCAGCTCCTCGATATAGGGCCGCATCAGCGTCGCGCCGAGGGCGCAGTTCAGGCCGATGGCGATGGGCCGCGCATGGCGCACCGAATGCCAGAAGGCGGTCACGGTCTGGCCGGACAGGATGCGGCCGGAGGCGTCGGTCACGGTGCCCGAGATGATGACGGGCAGGCGCTCGCCGGTGTCTTCCATCAGCTCGTCCAGCGCGAAGATGGCGGCCTTGGCGTTCAGCGTGTCGAAGATGGTCTCGACAAGGAAGAGGTCGCAGCCGCCCTCCAGCAGGCCCTTGGCCTGCTCGTAGTAGGCCGCGCGCAGGGTGTCGAAGTCGACATTGCGGGCACCGGGGTCGTTGACGTCAGGGCTGATGGAGGCCGTGCGCGGCGTGGGGCCCAGCGCCCCGGCGACATAGCGCGGCTTGTCGGGCGTCGAGTATTTGTCGCAGGCGGCGCGGGCCAGCTTCGCGGCCTCGACGTTCATCTCGTAGGCCAGGCCGGCGAGGTCATAGTCCTCCTGGGCCACCGAGGTGGCGCCGAAGGTGTTGGTCTCGATGAGGTCGGCGCCGGCGGCCAGGTATTGCTCGTGGATCTCGCTGAGCACATCGGGCCGCGTGAACATCAGCATCTCGTTGTTGCCCTTCAGGTCCTTGTGATGGTCCTTGAAGCGCTCGCCACGGTAGTCGGCCTCGATCAGCTTGTAGCGCTGGATCATGGTGCCCATCGCGCCGTCGAGGATGGCGATGCGTTGCTGGAGCAAGGCCGGCAGGGACTGGCCGCGGGTGTAGGCGATGGACTTCATGCCCCTATTTTCGCAGCCTCTGCAATAGCCTCACCCAGTTGGGCACATGAGGCCTTGCCACCCAGGTCGGGAGTTCTTGGCGCGGCAGGGTCGGCCAGCACCGTTTCGATGGCCGCCATGACCGCATCGTGGGCGCCCCGGTGGCCGAGGAAGTCCAGCATCATGGCGCCGGCCCAGATCTGGCCGATGGGGTTGGCGATGCCTTTCCCGGCGATGTCCGGCGCCGAGCCGTGCACGGGCTCGAACAGGCTGGGCCATTCGCGAGTCGGGTTCAGGTTGGCGGATGGCGCGACGGCAATGGTGCCGGTGCAGGCCGGGCCGAGGTCGGACAGGATGTCGCCGAACAGATTGCTGGCCACGACGACGTCGAAGGCTTGAGGCCGCTGCACGAAATGGGCGCAGAGGATGTCGATGTGGAATTTGTCGACCGCAACGCCGGGGAACTGCGCGGCCATGGCTTCGACGCGCTCGTCCCAGTAGGGCATGGTGATGGCGATGCCATTGCTCTTGGTAGCCGAGGTCAGCTTCGCCCGTGGCCGCGACGCGGCCAGCTCGAAGGCGAAGCGCAGCACGCGGTCGATGCCGATGCGGCTCATGACCGTCTCCTGCAGCACGATCTCGCGCTCGGTGCCGGCGTACATGCGACCGCCCACGCTGGAGTACTCGCCCTCGGTGTTCTCGCGCACGATCCACATGTCGATGTCGCCGGGCGCTCTGCCGGCCAGCGGCGAGCGCACGCCGGGCAGCAGGCGGGCCGGGCGCAGGTTCACATACTGGTCGAACTCGCGGCGGAACTTCAGCAGCGAGCCCCACAGGCTGACGTGGTCGGGCACGATGGCTGGCCAGCCGACGGCACCGAAGAAGATGGCGTCATGGCCGCCGATCTGCTCCTTCCAGTCGTCCGGCATCATCTGGCCATGCTGCTCGTAGTAGCGGCAATCGGCGAAGGCGAACTCGTCGAACTGCAGCGGCAGGCCGAAGCGCTCCGCCACTGCACGCAGCACGCGCAGGCCCTCGGGCATGACCTCGGTCCCGATGCCGTCGCCGGCGATCACGGCAATCTTCTGCATGTCAGTCTTCCTCGAAGAAGGTGCTCGCCTCGGCCAGCACGTCGGCGGGCGCTTCCTCGGCGATGTAGTGGCCGCTGTCGACGGCACGGCCCGTGACGTTGTCGGCGGCAGCCTGCCAGAGCTTCAACGGCTCGAAGCAGGTCCCCACCACGCCCTTGGCGCCCCACAGCACGCGCAGCGGCTGCGTCACGCGGCGGCCGGCGGCGCGGTCGGCGCGGTCATGGTCGAGGTCGATGCCAGCCCCGGCGCGGTAGTCGGCGCAGACCCCCGCGGCCGAGCCGGGCCGGGCCATGCAGCGCTCGTATTCGGCCCAGGCTTCGGGCGCGAACAGGCCGGCACCCCGCCGACCCATGCCGTCGCGCAGATAGGCCTTGGTGTCCGCCTCGATGAGGCGCTCCGGCAGCGGCGCGGGCTGGATCAGGAAGAACCAATGCCAGTAGGCGCGCGCAAAGGCCTCGGTCGTGCCCTCGTACATGGCCAGCGTCGGCGCGATGTCCAGCAGCATCAGCCGGGTCACGGCCTGCGGGTGGTCCAGGGCCATGCGGTGCGCCACGCGGGCACCGCGGTCATGGGCCAGCACGGCGAAACGCTCATGACCGAGGGACTGCATCAGCGCGACGGCGTCTTTCGCCATCTCGCGCTTGGCGTAGGCCGCGCTGGCGTCGCCGGCCGGCGGGCGGTCGCTGTCGCCATAGCCGCGCAGGTCCATCAGCACGACACGGCGGTCCCGGGCCAGCGTCGGCGCGACGCGATGCCACATCGCCATGGTCTGCGGGTGGCCATGCAGAAGCAGCAAGGGCGGCCTGCCGGAGTCCGACGGGCCGCCCTGGCGGGCAAACAGCGTGACGCCGTCACGCTGAATGGTTAGAGGCTGGAAATCGGTCCACATGCGGACCGATTCTGTCAGGCCGTGCGCAGGAAGTAGAGGTTGCTGCTGCCACGCGCCAGCAGCACGAAGCCCTTCAGCGCCGGGATGTAGCGCAGGCGGTTCTGCAGGCCGCCGGAGCCCGGCGATGCCACCTTCACGCTGCCCGCAGCGGTCGCAAGCACGCTCATGTCCCACACATTGCCATCATTGGGCTTGATCACATAGACCCGGCCTGCTGCGTCGCCTTGACCGCTGTAGAACAGGAAGCGGTCGTTGTCCGCGTCGTAGTCCATGCCGGCATAGATGGGCTTGTCGGCCAGCCATTGCGTCAGCGCGGCGCTCGGGTTGAAGCTGACGGCGATCTGCTGGGTGCTGCCGGTGGGCATGCGGTAGGCCACCAGGCGCTGCGGCTCATAGCCCTGGCCGTCGCCCCACTGCAGGCTGAACACCTGGCTGCGGCGCGGGTCGAAGGAGATCGGCCAGCGCACCGGGTCGCCGTTGGGGCTGCTGACCAGCTCCGTCCACTTCTTGTCCACCGGCGACCACTTCTTGAGGGCGACGGTGACGATCTCGCCGGTGGCGCGGATCTGCGCGGCGCCGTAGCTGCCGGCCGGGATGTCGGGCCAGGTGCCGGCCTTGTCCCAGGTGTTGTTGTCGAGGTTGAAGCCGTCGACCTTGGCGAAGTCCCAGGCCGCGCCGTACACCGCGCGGGCGCCGAACAGCATCACGCGATTGAGCTGGGGCACGAAATGCAGCGAGCTGTAGACGTGGCGCGACGAGGGCGTGCCGTCGGTGTAGTAGGGCACGTTCTGGGTCGTGACCTTGCTGGGCTGCGAACGCACCGTCCAGGTCGGCGCGTCAGCGCCCAGGCGGAGGGAGACGACGCGGTTGTCCGCCGAATCGCCGTGGCCGCCGGCGCAGGCGATGATGATCTCGCTGTGGCGGTCGTTGATGGCCATGCCGCTGAAGGCATCGACGGCCGAGCCGCCGGCACCCGACGTGCCCGGGATCTCGAACCAGGTGTTCAGGGGCTTGCCGGCCAGCCACGCGGGCGTGATCTGCGCGGGCGCCACCGACCACACGGGACCGGTGTCGAAGCCGTCGCGCAGGGCCGGATAGTTGCTGGCCCGCGTCAGGCGGTCGTAGGCCGCGGCGGCGCCGGTGACGCCATGGCGCACGGCATAGCTCAGGGCCGGCATCAGATTGCCCCACATGGCGCGTTCGCCCGGCATGATTTCGCCGAACAGCGTGCCCTCGAGGTTGCCCAGCCAGCTCGGGCGCAGCAGATAGGTTGCCAGGTAGACGGCGGCGTCGCTGGCCAGCCAGGGGCCCTTGCCACCCAGGTAGTCCGGCATCAGGGCCGGCGAGATGGTCATGGTGTAGGGCGTGCCGTTGGCGTACCAGAACTCCGAGGAGGTACCCATGCGCATGACCGCGCTGCGCGCCTTCCAGCGGAAGAAGGCATCGTGCTTGGTCGCGGACGCGGCCGAGACCGGCAGACCCATGGCCAGCGAGTAGCCGAAGGCCGCGGTGACGAAGTCCTGCTGCCAGGGCGCGCCGAAGGTGTAGCCGCCGCCGTAGCCCTCGCCCGGCTGCACCCAGCCGAAGGGGTTGTTGCGCTGGGCCACATAGGTGGCGTGATAGTCCTCGATATTGGCTTCTACGCTGGCGATGAACTCCTGGCGCAGGGCCGTGTCGTTGTCGGGCGTGACGGCCAGCGCCTGGGTCAGCGCGCGCCATTGCCAGGCGCTCGAACGGGTCTGCCAGCCGCCGGCCACGGCATGCACCAGGCCCAGGGCGCCCTTGCGCATGTCGGCGCTGTCGGTCTTGGTCAGGTAGTTGGCCGTCGCGGCGAACTGCACCTGCTCCATGAAGTACCAGCGGCCGGTCACCAGATAGGCCATGTAGCCGACGGAGGGGCTGTGCGCGCAATCCCACATCGGCGGCAGCTTGCCGGTCGGCTTGGGCGTGTACTGGCCGCGCGTCGAGGCGCCGACGTCGCGCACATTGCTGGCCTCATGCAGCACCAGGTTGGGGTACTGGGAGAAGCGCAGCGGACGCTGGGTCTTCTCGTCGCGGTAATGGATGGCGTAGCGGCCCGCGGCATAGCCATTGCGCACCACGGCGCCATAGGCGTTCATGTTGTCGCAGGTCAGGTAGAGCACATCGTGCTGAGGCAGCAGGCCGATGGGCTCCTGGAAGCCGCTGGACGGCATGGCGTCCGAGTCGTAGGTGAAATTGGTCTGGGCCAGCGGCGTGTAGCTGGCCGCCAGCCGCGTCGCCACGGCGGCGTTGGGGTCGACGCGCGCGCTGTAGGTCGGCACCTGCTCGGTCGCCTGCAGATAGGCCTGGTCATGGCGCGGCGTGATGGCGGGGTCGTCGCCCAGCCAGTAGGACAGGGCCGCGCCGCTGATCAGCGGCGTGCGGCAGTGGTGGGGCAGGTCGATGGCCGCGGAGAAGCGCTGGCTGCCATTGATCTTGAAGCTGTAGGTCGCCGCCTTGCTGGTCGGGGCGGCCACGTTCAGGTAGCCGTTCTCGATCCAGGGCAGCACTTCGACGGCGCCGCCGGCGAACACGCGCACTTCCATCCAGGCGGTCAGGTGGGCGTCGCTGCCGAAGGGCTTGCGGAAGATCCAGGACGACATCTGGGCGCCACTGACCCAGGTCGTCAGCGGCGCATCCCAGTCGGCGGCCGCGAAGCTGGCGCTGCCCAGCGTGCCTGCAGCGAATTCGGCCGTGATGCCGGTCTTCTTCAGGTCGGCCAGGCTCAGGGCGGTGCCCGCGGCAGCGGCCGTTGAAATGACTCGCAGCCTCACGGTCTGCATGGCGTTGGCGGTCGTGTCGGCCACACCGGACAACTGGGCGAACTTCAGCGAGCCGTCGGGCCAGGTCGTGCGCGGCGTGACCTGCAGGGCGCTCAGGTTGGAGCTCACCGAGCTGCCGGCCGGAACGTCGCCGCGCCTGAAGGCAAAGCCCAGGCTGAAAGGCGCCTTCACCTGGTTCTTGGTGCTGACCAGGCTGAACTGCATCGCACCGGTGGCCAGGCCGAGCGTCGTGAAGGCCGACGGCGCGGGCGCCGGAGCGGGAGCGGGCGTCGGCTTGGGCGTGACAGGCGTACTGGGCAGCTTGATGACGGCCGCGGCGTCGCTCGACGGCAGCCCGTCGGTCGGCGTCGTCGCGGCGGGGGCTGCGATGGCCTCGCCCACGCTCTCCCCGCCGCCGCCACCGCCGCAACCGGCGAGGGGAATGGTGCCGCCCAGGGCGGCGGAATACTGGAGGAACTTACGGCGTTTCGGGTCGGTCATGGCAAAGCAATCCTTTGCAGCGGGACGTCGCTGCACTTCGTACTAGGGGGTGGCCTAGGTTGGCGGAGCGGATTCTGAGGGCAGGCTCTGACCGGACCGTGGCGAAACGTTACGAACTAGGGAGTCCGGAGGGTATAAGTTTGAGTTATGCGATTCGACCTTTGCCGCCCTTGCCGTGGCGCCTCAGGCTCCAAACAATTCCCGCCCGTTCTCCTCTGAAAAACACGCCGTCATGAAGCCCCTTCACGCCGCCCTGCTGACCCTTCTTGCGCTGGCCGGCGCACCCGCTGCGCAGGCCCAGGGCAAGCCTCTGATCTACTGTGCTGACGCCAGTCCGGAAGGCTTTGACCCTGGAATGTGGGACAGCGCTAGCACCAACACGGTCAGCGCCCAGCTCTTTGACGGTCTGTTGGGGTTCAAACGACCCACGACGGAACTGACTCCCAAGCTGGCCACAAGCTGGGAAATCTCGCCCGACGCGAAAAGCTTCATTTTCAGATTGCGGGAAGGCGTGAAGTTCCACAGCACCCCCTGGTTCAGGCCCACCCGCGACCTCAATTCAGATGATGTGCTGTTCACTTTTCAACGCTTCATCGACCCCAACCACCCGTTCAACAAGGCGTTTCCGGCAAATTTCATCTATCCGCAGAACCTCGGCCTGGCCAAGCTGATCGAGGGCATCGACAAGATCGATGACCGCACAATTCGTTTCCGGCTCCGCCAGCCCAATGTGACATTCGTCGCAAACTTCGCTTTCGCCTGGGCGGGCATCCAGTCCGCGGAGTACGCGGCCCAGCTGCTGAAGGACGGAAAAGCCTCGCAGATCAATGTGCAGCCGGTCGGCACGGGGCCCTTCCGCTTCAAAAGTTATGCCAAGGACGACGTGCTGCGCATGGAGGCCCACCCCGACTACTGGGGCGGCAAGCAGCCGACGAACAACCTGGTCTTCAGCATCAGCCGCGAGCCCAATGTGCGTGTGCAGAAGATCGCGGCCGGCGAATGCCATGTGACGGCGGCCGTGCGTGACGTCGACATCGCCGGCTTGGCCGGCAATGCCAACGTCAGCATCGAGAAGATCCAGGCGCTGAACATCTCCTACCTGAGCTTCAACCTGAAGAAGGCGCCGACCGACAAGCGCGAGGTGCGCGAGGCCCTGGACATCGCCATCGACCGCGACGCCATCTTCAAGGCCCTGTTCCCGCGCGGCGACGCCATGCAGGCCGTCAGCGCCTTCCCGCCGGCCATCCCGGGCTACAACAAGAAGCTGAAGAACGAGTTCGACCCGGCGAAGGCCAAGGCCCTGCTGGCCAAGGCGGGCTTCCCGAACGGCTTCGAGCTCGACCTCTGGGCCCTGCCCGTGCAGCGCCCCACCAACCCCAACGGCCAGCTGATGGCCCAGCTCATCCAGCAGGACTGGGCCAAGATCGGCGTCAAGGCCAGCATCAAGACCTATGAGTGGGGCGAATACCTCAAGCGCGCCAACAACGGCGAGCACAACGTCTACATGAGCGGCTGGAGCGGCGAGACCGGCGACGCCGACGACTTCCTGACGCCCAACCTCAGCTGCGCGGCCAACAAGAGCGGCGTCAAGTTCTGCAACGCCGAGTTCGAGAAGCTCATCGACGAGGCCCGCGCAACGCCCAACCAGAAGAAGCGCATCGCCATGTACGAGAAGGCCCAGGAGATCTTCAAGCACGAGCGGCCGTGGATCACGATGGCGCACTCCACCGTCTACATCCCGGTGCGCAAGGATGTCGTCGGCTTCAAGATGGCGCCCAACGGCTCGGTGGACTTTGAAGGCGTCTACAGAAAATGAAGCCCCCGGCCCGGCGAGTACGCCAGTCCGCCCCCCGAGGGGGCCAACTCGTTGACGGGGAGCGGCCCAGCGCTCGGCCCTGAATACAGAAACCATGCGCCTCAGACACATCGAAGTCTTCCACGCCATCATGCAGGCCGGCACCATCAGCGGTGCCGCCCAGCTGCTGCACATCTCCCAGCCGGCCGTGACCAAGGTGCTGCAGCACTGCGAGCTGCAGCTCGGCATGCCGCTGTTCGACCGCGTGCGCGGCAAGCTCTATCCGACGCCCGAGGCCCAGCGCCTCTTCGTCGAGATCGACAAGCTGAACCGCGACCTCGTCGGCATCCGCCGCCTGGCCGCCAACCTGAAGAGCGGTGAGAGCGAGCAGGTGCGCCTCGTCGCGACGCCGGCCCTGGCCACGGCCATCGTGCCGGCCGCGATGACGCCCTGGTGCAAGGCCTACCCGAACGCGCACTGCTCGCTGGCCACGCATCACACCCGCGAGATCGTGTCGGCCCTGCTGCTGGGCGAGGCCGACCTGGCCCTGTCGCTGCAGGATCCGCGCCACCCCGGCATCAAGGCCGAGGCCATCGCCGGCGGCATGATGGTCGCGCTCTGCCCTCTCGGCAGCCCCGAGGCCCAGGGCGAAGGGCCGCTGGGCCTGGCCGACATCCGCACCGAAATCGTCGGCCTGCAAAGCGACGATCCGCTGGCCGGCCTGCTCCACCATGCCGGCGAGGCCCTGGGCCAGCCGCTGGCCAGCCGCATCACCGTCCAGACCTACCAGCTGGCGCGTGCCCTGGTGGAGGCCGGTGTCGGCATGACGCTGGTCGACCCTTTCACAGCAGCCAGTGCGGACGCTGGCAAGGTCCGCGTGCGACCGCTGTCGCCTTCCGTGCCGGTCCAGCTCTATCTGCTCAGTGCCGCCAGCGCGCCGCTGGGCCAGGCCTCGCGCCGCCTGGTCAAGTTCATCACGGCCGCCGCGCACGAGCATCTTTCGCGTCTGCCGTGATCCCCATCGAAGACATCGCCTCGCATCCGGACTTCCGCCGCCTGGACACGCTGCAGCACGGCATCGCCACCGACCTGCGCTACGCGACGGCCGACAACTTCGTCGGCCATTCCGTCTATGCCGGCATTGACTGCGCCTGGCTGCGCCGCGAGGCCGCCGAGGCCCTCGAAGCCGCCGCCGCCTGGCTGGCGCAGCGCCGCCCCGGCTACCGCCTGCTGGTGCTAGATGCGCTGCGCCCGCAGCGCGTGCAACAGCGCCTGTGGGATGAACTGCAGGGCACGCCGTTGACGATGTATCTCGCCAACCCCGAGCGCGGCTCCATCCACAGTTTCGGCATGGCCGTGGACCTGACCCTGCTCGACCCCGCAGGCCGCGAGGTCGACATGGGGTCAGGTTTTGATGAAATGACGCTGGCTTCCCACCCCGACCACGAGGTCGAACACCTGGCCCTGGGCGCGCTCAAGCCCGAGCATCTGGTCGAGCGCGGCTGGCTGCGCGCGGCCATGCGCGAGGCCGGCTTTCACGGCATCGGCACGGAATGGTGGCATTTCGATTTCGGCGACCGCGTGGCGGTCAGGCGGGATCTGCCGCGGGTGCTTTGAGGCGCTGCCGCCGGCGATTCAATCGTCCAGCCCGGAAACCGGCAATCCCACTTCGGGCAGAGCTAGCCCCTCGGAAGCATCCGGCTTCAGCAACTGCCCTCGTGGCGTGAGCAGCCCCGCGATGAAGGCGACCAGCCCCGACAGCCCGGCGACAACGGCGACGGGCCATCCCCAATCACTTTCGCCAGCCATCAGCTTTCCGGACAGCACCGCCGCGATGGCGAGCAACACCACACCGAAGATCAGCGCAAAGCTGCGAAGGGCGTCTTGCATTGCGTCGGCACCGCGGCTCAAAACGCCTTCTGCATGAAGACGCTCAGCGGGTCATCCGCATAGCCACCAAAAGGCCCGCACCTCTCGTAGCCACTGGCGGCATACAGGCCCAAGGCCTCGGGTTGATAGGGCCCGGTCTCGAGCGTGATGCGTCGGCAGCCCTGGGCCGCCGCTTCGGATTCCAGCTTGTCCAGCAGCCTTCTGGCCACGCCACGCCCCCTCGCCCGCGGGCTGACGAACATGCGCTTGAGTTCGCCGAACTCCGCCCCCAGCACGATGGCACCACAGCCCACGGCCTCGCTGCCTTCATTGCGCGCCACGGCAAACAGCACGTGCGGCTGCACCAGCACGCTGAGGTCCAGCGCATGGCGGCTCTCGGGCGGGTAGAGCGAGTCCTGGTAGGCGTCCAGCTCGGTGATGAGGGCGATGACGTCGGGCTGGTCGGGGGATTCGAGGGCGATGCGCATGCAATGCACTATGCCTTGTGCCGCCGCGCCAGCTGCGCGCCCCAGGCCACGATCTGCTCGCGCAGCTCGGGCGGCTCCAGGGCCTCGGCCTCGGGCGCCAGCGACAGCACCAGCCGCGCCGCCTGCTGCAGGCTCTCGATGGGCAGCCTGACCTGGGCCAAGCCCTGCTTGTCCACCTTGGCCGCCGCGACCGCCTGGGCGGCATAGCTGCCCTTCTCGGCCAGGCGCCGCTTCCCCTCGGGCGTGAGCAGCAGCAGCGCCGTCTGCGGCCGCAGCTCGCGCTCGAAGCGCTGCAGCGAGGCCTGCCACCAGCCGGCCAGGTCGAAATCAGCGGGGCGTTCAAAGCTCTCCTCGGTCACGCTCAGTGCCTGCACATTCGACACCTTCAAGGTCATCAAGCGCGCGCCGGACCGCACGACGGCATACCAGCTGCCGCCCTTGAGCACCACGCCCAGCGGCTCGGCGCGCCAATGCCGCTCGCCCTTCCAGCTGAGGTAGTCCAGCTCGACGACGCGGCATTCCAGCACCGCCTGGGCCAGGGCCCGCAGATGGGCTGCCGGCTCGCCGCCCTGATACCAGTCCAGCGGATCTACATGCAGCCGCGCCTGCAGCCGGCCCGCCAGCGCGGCCGACTCGCCCGGCAAAGCCGACTGCAGCTTGAGCCGCAGCCGCTGCGACGCGCCACCCAGCCCCAACTCGCTGGCTGCGCCCGGCAACCCGAGCAGCGGCAAGGCCTGGGCCTCGTCACCCAACAGGCCGTTGAGCCGCGTCGCGAATGAACCCTCGCGCAGCTTGAAACCGCCGCCGCGGCCGCGCTCGGCGTAGACAGGCACGCCGGCAGCCGACAGCTCGTCGATGTCGCGCAGGATGGTGCGCACCGACACCTCGAACTCGCGCGCCAGCGCCGGCGCCGTGATCTGCGGGCGCAGCTGCAGCAGGATCAGGATGGACAGCAGTCGGCTCGCACGCATGGCCGGGATGATGTTTCGTAAAACATGACGTCGATTGTCATGTCTTGCCCAGCAGCATGCGCCACCTCCACTTTTTCAACGGGAAGACGCCATGACCGACACCACCGAACGCCGCCGCCTGCTGCAAGCCGCCGCGGCCCTCGCCCTGACTCCCGCCGCGGCCACCGCCGCGCCGGCGGCGCCCGCCGAACCCGTGCCCGGCCCCGCCATGACCGGCACGCGGCCCGCAACGCTGACGCCCGGCAAGCCCGGCGACTTCGACTTCCTGACCGGCCGCTGGAAGATCCGCAACCACAAGCGCAAGGACGGCGCCTGGGATGTCTTCGACGGCGAAGCCACCGTGCACGCCATCCTGGCGGGCATCTGCAGCGTGGAGGAACTGCGCATCCCGGCGCGCAAGTTCAGCGGCATGGGCCTGCGCCTGCTGGACCTGAAGAAGCAGCAATGGTCCGACTTCTGGGTCAACGGCGCCGCCGGCGCCCTGGGCGCCGAGGGCCTGCCCGGCAGCTTCGAGGGCGGCGCCGGCATCTTCCAGAGCGAGGAAGAGGACAACGGCGTCAAGGTCATCTACCGCAGCGTCTGGGACCGCATCACGCCGACCAGCTGCCGCTGGCAGCAGGCCACCTCGCGCGACGGCGGCAAGACCTGGGCCATGGACTGGTCGATGGACTGGACAAGGATCAGTTAGCCCCTCGCCTGGTCTTGCCGCGCTGGACGCGGGCAAGACCAGTCTGGGACCGCGCTGCGGCTCGCGCCTCAGCGCTTCGCCAGGCACATGCCGCCCACCGGGCGCCATGGGTCCGGGCGCAGCCCCCGAGGGGACGGCGATTGACCGGGCATTGAGCCCGGCCAACATCGCCAGACGGGCCGGCTTGGGAGCGGCCCGGCGCTCGGCCCGCAACAAGGCACTACGGTCGCGGCGCGAAGGCTCTTGCTTCGCGCGCGTCGAGTTCCCGCGCCAGCCGTTGCAGCACGAGGCGGATGCCCGCCCCCTCGCTGATCTGCGGATTGGAGTAGCCGTCGCTCTTGCCGGCTTCCTGCTCGCGCGACTCGATGACCTTGCGCGCGGCCGCATGCGCTTCGGTGAAGGACCAGGTCTTGCGCAACTCTTCTTCGTACATCGCACGGCCGAAGAAGGTCAGCTCGGAATGCTTGCCGCAGCCATAGGAGGTGTGCTGGGCGTCGGCTGCCGTCATCACCAGCGTGCCGTCGCCAGCCAGCGGCTCGACCCAGCTGCCCGAGTAGCAGGCCGACACCGAGACCACACGCCAGCGCACGCCGGCCTGGTCCAGCCAGCGCTTCAGCAGCTCGGGCGTGACGGGTTCGGTCTGCAGGGGCCAGGTGTCGGTGGCCAGCTTGCCGTCCCGGCCGCCATGCGAGGTCAGGTGCAGGAAGAGGACGTCGCGGTCGCGATCCATCACCGCGGCCATGCGGGTGATGGCCGCGCGCAGATGGGCCGGCGTGGCCCAGGGCAGGGTGTCGCTGCTGGCGCGGTTGGCCACCAGTTCAACCAGCCGCCCGTCCGCGCCGAAGCGCTCGCGCATCGTGCGGGCGACCGTGGCGCTTTCGCGCATGAAGACATCCTCCGAGGCATAGGGCGCGTAGGTCAGCGCATAGACATTGACCCGTCCCGGCCGTGGTGGCTGCACCGCCTGCAGTGCGGCGTCCAGGAGGCGCGCCTGCCTGAAGATGGACTCGTCGGTCAGCGGCAACCCGGTGTCGCTGACTTCAGTCCCAGCCTCCTCGGCGGCCGGCGCTTCCGGCCACCAGAAGCTCACCGGCGCCAGCCAGCCGCCAACCAGAGGCGGGATGACCAGGAACAGCATCACCACGATGCGCGCCCCGCCCGGGCCGGCAACCCGCCAGAGCAGCAGGGTCTGCGCGAGCCAGCCCCAGGCCAGGGGCAGCAGCCAGGCGCTCCATGAAAAAGCATCGGGCCACTCGCTCCAGGGACCCAGCAGGGCCCTCGCGCCGAGCAGGGCGACGCTGCTGCCCAGGCACAAGGCCAGCCCCGCGCCGAGCAGCACGGCCAGGACCGTGGCGGGCTTCAAGGCGGCTGCGGCGCTCAGCCTGCCGGACGACCTTGCGGCGGTCCAGCAGAGCCAGGCCAGCAGGGCGGTGCCCATCCAGCCATTGAGAATCCCGCGCCAGAGAAACCGGGGCGCCCCGCCCATCAGGACCCATTGCATGGCCAGCACGACCACGTAGCCGGTCAGCACCAGCGCGGCCAGCGTCAGCGGTCCCGCGTCCAGCCCCTCCCAGCGAGGCCGGCGCAAGGCCAGCACCCGCGCACCCTCTTGCAGCCAGGCCAGGCCGCCTCGGGCCACCGGCTGCCCAGGCGCGGCCGGCGGCGGCTCGGCCGCCATGGCTGGCGCCTGCCCTTCTTCGTTCATCCCTGCGTCCTCCCGGCCTCGACTATGGGGCATCCCGCGGCGCCGGCTGGCAGGCGGCGGCCGGCAGCCCGTAAGGCTTGAAGAGGGTGGCCGTCGTGCCGCTGCTGCACAGGGCCTGGAGGGTCCGGGTGAAGGCCAGCCGCTGCGCCGCATCGACGCGGCCCGGCACGAAGGCATAGCTGTAGGCCAGCTCTTTCACGGGCATCACCGGCTGCAGCTCACCGAGGCCGCCATCGGCCAGCAGACGGCTCGCAACGGCTTCATTGACGAGGGCCAGACCGTCCTCGCCGTAACGTCCGGCGCCCAGCTTGCGCAGCACGGCGGGATGATCGGGTTCGATCTCGGTCCGCGCGCCTGGCACGCCGGCGAGCAGTTGCTGCAGGGTGGCCGCCGCATCCGAGGGACCATAGGCGGCCAGCGTGCGGCCGGCCAGTTCGCGCGGGTCGGCGCTGAGGGCCGGCGCCTGGCCCTGCCGCGCCAGCAGCACATAGCGCGCCGTCACGACCGGTGGGCTGAGCTGAAAACTGGCGCGCCGGGCCGGCGAGTCCACGAGAGGAAAGATGCCGTCGACCTTGCCCTGTTCGGCCAGGGTCAGGGCCCGCCGCCAGGGCAGCGACTCGACCCTGCAGGTCCAGCCCAGGCGGGCGCACGCCGCCTGCAGCAGGTCCACCAGCGGCCCGGCGGGCCGGCCGGCCGCGTCGGTCAGCGCATAGGGCGGGAAGGGCTTGGTGACGAAGTGCAGGACGGGCGGATCGGCCCGGCCCGGGCTGCCCAGCGCGGCGAGGGCCGCGAGCAGCAGGACTCTTGCACGGCTGGCCATGGTGGGTCCTCCTGCCAGCTCGGTCAGGCCGCGGCGGCGGCTGCGGTGAACTGGGTGTAGCCCTCGGCGCCACCGCCGAAGTAGCCGGCAAAAGGCGCGTCGAACAGCGGCTTGTTGTCGCGCAGGCGCGCCACGAGGTCGGGGTTGCCGATGAAGGCGCGACCGAAGGCGACCATGTCGGCCTGGGCGGCCTCCGTGGCCGCCAGCGCGCGCTCGCGGTCATAGCCGTTGTTGGCGATGTAGGCGCCGCCGAAGGCCTGCTTCAGCGCGTCGAGGTCGATGGCCGAGGTGGCGTTGTCGCCGTGCATCTGGCCTTCGACGACATGCAGATACGCCAGACCACGCGCGCCGAGCTGGCGCACGAGGTGTTCATGCGTCGCCTGGGGCGTGCTGTCCAGCGGCGTGTCGCCGATGGCGGTGGACAGCGGCGACAGGCGCAGGCCGACGCGGTCGGCGCCCCAGACGCTCGCCACGGCGTCCACCACCTCCAGCGTCAGGCGGGCGCGGTTCGCGATGGAGCCGCCGTAGCCGTCATCGCGGTGGTTGGTACTGTCGCGCAGGAATTGCTCGAGCAGATAGCCGTTGGCGGCGTGCACCTCGACGCCGTCGAAGCCCGCGTCCTTGGCGCGCCGGGCGGCCTGGCGGTAGTCCTCGATCAGCGCGGCGATCTCGTCCAGCGTCAGCGCCCGCGGCATGGACGGCGCCTCGAAGCCGGCCTCGGTGAAGACCTGGCCGCCGGCCTGCAGGGCCGAGGGCGCGACCGGCGCGGCGCCGTCGGCCTGCAGGCTGGTGTGCGACATGCGGCCGACATGCCAGAGCTGCACGACGATCTTGCCGCCTTCGGCATGGACGGCGTCAGTGACCTGCTTCCAGGCCGCCACCTGGGCGTCGCTGTACAGGCCCGGCGTGTAGGCATAGCCGCGGGCTTGGGCGGAGATGTTGGTGGCCTCGGCGATCAGCAGGCCGGCCGTGGCGCGCTGGCGGTAGTAGTCGGCGGCCAGCGGCGAGGGCACGCCGTCCATGCCGGCGCGGGAGCGGGTCAGCGGGGCCATGGCGATGCGGTTGCGGACTTCGATGGCGCCGATGCGGCTGGGGGTGAACAGGGTGTGCATGAGGATTCCTTTCAGTGGGCAAGGCTCCGCCTGTGCCGCGACGCAAGGCCGCTGCAAGGAGGTGGGTGGGGTGGGCTAGCGGATCAGAGGAACTCGGGCAGCCAGATGCGGCCAGCCGCGGAGGGCTTGCGGCCGTGGCGCAGGCCGTCGAAGGCAGCGGCCAGCTGGCGTGCAGTGCGGGCGAGGGAGAGAAGGATCTGGTTGAACATGCTGGGCTCCTTTCGATGCCTCAATGATGGGCAAGCGGAGGCCATTCATCCAATTTATCCGTTGAATTCCAGACATTCACACGGCAACATAACTGCGTGCGCTACGACCTCAATCTGCTGCCCGTCTTCCTGACCTTGATGGAGGAGCGCAGCGTGACGCGCGCCGCCGAGCGTCTGGGCATCACGCAGCCGGCCCTGTCCAACGCGCTGACGCGGCTGCGCGCGCTGATGCTGGACCCGCTCTTCGTGCGCGAGCGCTATGGCATGCAGCCCACGCCCAAGGCCCAGGAGCTGGCGCCGGTCATCGCCGCGGCCCTGGCCAGCCTGGACGGTGTCATCCTCGGCCAGCAGGCCTTCGACCCGGCCCGGGCCGACCAGTTGGTCACGCTGGCGCCCAACAGCTATGTCGAGTTCGCGCTGATGCCGGCCATCGTCGCGCGCCTGCAGGAGCGTGCGCCGGGCATCCGCCTGCGGCTGACGCCCTATGGCAGCGACCTGGCCGAGACCGGCGTGATCTCCGGCACCACCGCTCTGGCTCTGGGCCGCTTCATCGAACCGACGGACAACGTCGTCGTGCAGCATCTGATGGACGAGGGCCTGGCCTGCGTCGTGCGGGCCGACCATCCGACGGTCGGCGGCAGCATCAGCAAGAAGCAGTACGAGAAGCTGCGTCACGTCAACATGCTGCCGCCGGGGCGGCTGCGCACCGGGCTGTTCCAGGCGCTGGAGAAGCAGGGGCTGAAGCGCGACGTCGCCGTGTCGGTGACCCATTTCCTGGCCATCCCCGAGATGGTGGCCGTGACGGACTTCTGCGCCACCCTGCCCAACCTCATCTGCCGGCGGCTGCAGTCCGACCCGCGGCTCAAGGTGCTGCCGGCACCGGTGGACCTGGGCAGCTTCCCGGTCGAGATGGCCTGGCATGTGCGCTACCGGCACGACCCGGCCCACCGCTGGCTGCGGTCGCTGATCGCCGAGGTTGTCAGCGAGGTCGCCGCGGCCGCGTGATCAGAGCCGAATGAAGCGCGGTTGCTCGACGCCGTCGATGACGACGCTGCCGGTGAACATCTCGAAGGGCCTCACCCACCAGCCGCTGTCGTTGTACAGCGGCCGGTAGACCACCACGATCTCCAGCGTCTCGCTGTGGCGGGCCACATGCAGCACTTCGTACTCGCCGCCCTTGTAGTGGCGGTAGCGCCCGGGGGCGAGGTGGGGCAGCGGAGGCAGGTCTGAGCTCATGGGGCGCTATTTGAACGCGGGGTCGCTTTCCGCTCCTTTGCGCGGTTGCCACCCGAGGCCGTAGTACTCGCCGCGATCGCGCGCCCAGGGGTCGAAGGCGTTGACGACATGGCTCAGTTCGGCGCTGAGCTCCGGCACGGTGCGCAGCAGCACGCGCTTGAAGGGCGAGACCTCGATGCGGTGGCCGTTGCTCTCCCGGGCCTCGAACTGCTTGCCGCCCGGGCCGTTGTTCTGCAGCCATTCCATGCCCAGGTGGCCATAGAACTCGGGCCGGAAACTGCTGGTGAAGAAGCGGTCGCTGAAGAGGCGGCGCGAGGCGTTCAGGATGAAGACCTGGAACTGCGTCTCCGAGATCGCATAGCCATGCGGCCGCGTGAACTCGGACAGCCAGCCGACCACCGTGTCCACGTCCTCGATGTTGTCCACCAGGCTGCCGTCGGGCTGGCCCAGGCAGTCGTTGATGGGGCTGCCGTCGAGGTTCTTCTGCGCGGCAGTGATGATCTTCTTCGCATCGCAGCGGTGCTGGCCGTAGACGCTGCGCAGGTCGTTGATGACGCGCTGCTGGCGGGCCCGCTCGGGCGAGTCGGCGGGCAGGCGGGCGTCGATGAAGTCGTCAAAGCTCGTCAGCTGGCGCAGGCCGTACTGGCGGCGGAACTCGTTGAAGCGCGGCACGCCGTGTTCGCGATCGCGGATGATGTCCAGGGCCGCGACGTCGATCTTGCCGCTGGCCGATTGCAGGCGCGGGATGGCGAGGTTCTGCAGGAAGGCCGGCGTGTTGCCCAGGGTCAGCAGGCCCAGGCGCTGGCGGCCCATGGACAGGCCCCAGTCGGCCACGCCTTCGCTGGCCAGCACGCCGGTGGCCTTGCCGCGGAAAGTCTCGATGACGGGCACCTTGGCGGCGATGCGGTTGGGGTCGCGGTCCCAGTGGCGCAGCTCGATGAGGTCGGGCACCAGGGCATGCAGGCGGTAGACGCTGACGAACTCCTCGGGGAAATTGAAGGGCGAGCCGAAATGGTTGACGCCGCCGTTCACATGCTCGGGGTTGGACAGGCTCCAGACGTCGTCCTTCTTGGCGTCATGCCGCGCGAACAGGCTGTCGTCCTTGTAGACCCTGGCGCCCAGGCCGAAGATGCCCGGCCCCGAGGCCAGGGCCGAATACCACTGGCCGGCCTTCTTGGCGTCGGTGCTCTTGCCGTAGTTCTGCACGACGATGGCCTCTAGGGCGTTTTCCACGAAGGGATGGCCTTCGAACAGCCCGCCCCAGTTGGCGTTCATGCCGAGGTAGAGGGGCTCGTCGTAGAGCAGCTGCGTCGTCCATTCGATGGTGTGGATCTTGGCGATCTCGGCGGCGACGACGAGGCGGCCCACCTCGAACAGCACATCGGGCGTCACGTCGCGGTAGCGGACCACGGCGCCCGGGTTGGCTGGGTCGCGCAGGCCGGAGTCGGCCTCGGGCGTGGCCGCGGCGCGGCGGCGGAACTCGGCGACGAAGGCGTTGTGCTCGCGCGAGAACACCGTCTGGTAGAAGCCGACGCCGATGCTCCAGTTGTCGGGAAAGGCGGCCGCGCCCTGGCCGGCCCATTGCGGCAGGATGGGGTCGTTCGCCGCGAACACCGGCAGCTGGCCCAAGGCCTCGCCGGCGCCGGCGCGTGCACCGGCGGGCATCAGCAGCCGGGCCGGGTCGGCCGGGTCGCGCTTGACGCGCTGGCGCGAGACGGCGTTGTAGCCATAGATCTGCGACGCGTCCCACCAGGCCGTGTTGTTGTTGGCATGGGTGCGGAAGGCGCGCGCCAGCGGCTGGGTACCGTCGGCCGCCGTGTAGCGCGGCGGCGCATTGCCCTCGGCAACCAGGGCGCGGTCGATGCGGTCCTCGGGCCGGCAGCCCAGCTTGGCGGCGTCGCCCGTGCAGCCCACGCTCATCCATTGCGGCGCGTTCGTGCCCTCCTGCATATGGGAGAACCAGTCATGCGTCATGAACTGGATCCAGAACGCCGCCAGCACATTGAAGAAGGGCGCCTTCTGGTAGTCGCAGTTCGCGTCCACCGGGTTGCCCGGCAGGCCCTGGCCGTCGCGGCACTTGGCCGGATCGCTCTGGGCACGCGTGAACAGCTTGCGGCTGATCAGCTGCGGGTCGGGCTGCAGCAGGGACAGGCGGTCGCCATGGCGGTTGCGGGCCAGCTGGTCGTTGCTGATGTCGGGATAGGTGGCCTCGAACTGGGCATTGCGGGCGAACAGCGTGCCGGCGGCGCCCATGCGGGGATTGCGGATGTCATTGCAGATGCCGTCGAGCTGGCGCCAGCGGATCAACTCGCCCTGGCAGAGCTGGGTGCCATCGCCGCCGACCGCCGCGTAGAACGGCGAACCGGCCGGCAGGCGCATCGAGGGCCAGGTCTTGATGGCGGCGCCGCCGACGCCGTCGCGGCCCAGCGCGTAGTCGGCGAAGCTGCCGGAGTTGTCGAACAGGTTGAACTTGATCAGCTCCATGCGCTGGTACTCGAGGTCCAGCAGGGCACCGTCGACACCGCGGCCGTTGGCGCCGAGATGACTCCCGACGCCCGTCGTGCCCGGCAGCAGCGTGGACTTGTCGCCGGTGGCCCAGTAGTTGGCCCAGTCGACATAGGGCGTGTGGCGGAAGGCGGCGGCCTTGTCGCTGCCACGGCAACGGGCCACCTGCTCGCCCACCTTGCCCTGGAAGCGCTCGCTGCGCTCGTCGGCCACCTTGCGGAAGCCCCCGGCCACCATGGCCGCGCAGTTCTTCGTGTCGTCCAGGCTGGCCTGGGGCGTGGTGCTGATGCAGCCGGCCAGCAGCAGCAGGCCCAACAGTTCCAATAGGCGATGCGTCATGAGGAGCTCCTCGTCTTGTTCTTCGCAGATCGCGCAACATAGCGAGGCCGGCCGCGCAGCGTCAATCCTGCGAAGGCCCCGGAAGATTCACCTTGAGGACAACCCGGCTGCTAGGGCAGCCGGCAGGCGCCGTCGGCCTTGGTGGCGGCGGACTGCCTGCACATCTCGCGCCACAGCCGGGTGACGAATGCACTCTCGCCACGCGCGAACGCCGGCACCGCCCCCACATGCAGGCGGCGCCGTTCGACGACGGGGCCGAAGCGCTCGACCTGGCGCGCCAGCGCGGCGTCCTGGCGCAGCCGCTCATCGAGGTAATAGCTGTGCACCAGCAGCAGCGGCGTGCGACCAGCCAGCAGCTTTTGCAGCGCGCTCTCGTGGCTGGGCGCCGGCTCGAGCGGCCAGCCGCGTTCCTGGGCCAGCATCTCGGCCCGGCTGCCGGCCGTCACGCCGACGCGGGCCTTGGGCGGCAGCACCGGCGCCTCCTGGCCGTCGGAGCGGCTGGCCACCAGGCCGCGGCGGGCGTAGAGGGCGTAGTCGACATGGCCGAGGCTGAGATCGAACTCGCGCCGGGCGCCGCTCGCGGGCGGCAGGGTCAGCAAGGCGGCCAGGGGGCCGCCCTCGCCCACGCCGGCGACGAGATCCAGCTGACCCGACTCGATCATGGCCCGCACTCGCCGCGCCGGCAGGCGCAGCAACTCGGCCTGCTCCAGGCAGCCGAGCTGGCGCAGCGCGGCCCGCATCCAGTCCACCAGCAGGCCGGGCGGCCGCTCGAAGTCGTCGCCCTGGCCGCGCAGAAAGGGCTCGGCGGGGGTGTCGGGGAAGGCGATGCGCAGGCGCTCGGGACAGGCCTCGGCCGCGGCCGTGCCGGTTATGAGGCATGCAGCAATAGTCAGCACATGGCGGCGCAACGCCGCCGCCACGGCGGACACAATGCCGCGCGAGGTCGACGAGTCCACGCGACCAAGTATGCGGTTGAGCCCTTATTTCTGACTGTTTGCAAACGATATGAACCCGTCACGTCGTCAACTACTGCACTTCAGCGCCGCCACGGCCGGCCTGCTCGCTGCCGCCACTCCCGCCCAGGCCGCCGGCGGCCCGCTGCTGGCGCGGCGGCTGCGCCCGGGCGACACGATCGGCCTGGTCAGCCCCGCCAATGCCACCTTCGAGCGCGAACCGCTGAAGATGGCGGTCGAGGTGGTGCAGGCCCTGGGCTTCAAGGTCAAGCTGGGCGAGTTCGTCGCCGCCCGCCGCGGGCCCTTTGCCGGCACCGATGCGCAGCGCGCCGCCGACGTCAATGCGATGTTCGCGGACGACGCGGTCGCCGGCATCCTCGCCGTGACCGGCGGCTCGGGCTGCAACCGCATCGTCGACAAGCTCGACTACGAGCTGATCCGCCGCAAACCGAAGTTCTTCGGCGGCTTCAGCGACCTGACCTGCCTGGTCAACGCCATCCACCGCCAGACCGGCTTGGTCGCCTTCCACAGCCCGGTGGCGGTGTCGGAGTGGAACGACTATTCGGTGCAGAGCTTCCGCGCCATCGTGATGAATGCCGAGGCGGCGCTGCTGCGCAACCCGGCCGTCAAGCCGGTCGACGACCTCATCGCCCGCGAGGAGCGCATCGCGACGATGCGCGCCGGCAAGGCCCAGGGCCGGCTGGTCGGCGGCAACCTGACCGTGCTGGCCTCGATGGCCGGCTCGGCCTATTTCCCGGACTGCCGCGGTGCGATCCTCTTCCTCGAGGACATCAACGAGTACATCTACCGCATCGATCGCTGTCTCTCGACGCTGCGCCTGGCGGGCGCGTTGTCGCAGCTGGGCGGCGTCGTGCTCGGCCGTTTCACCAAATGCGAGCCCGGCGACGGCTATGGCAGCCTGACGCTGGACGAGGTCTTCGACGACTATTTCCTGCCGCTCAACATCCCCGTCTATCGCGGCGCGGCTATCGGCCACATCAAGCGCAAGCTGACGGTGCCGGTGGGCGCCCCGGCCGAGATGGATGCCGACGCGGGGACGATCCGGCTGCTGCAGCCGGCGGTCATTTGACGCAGGCCGAAGCCCCCAGGCCGTGGGGCTTGAGCAGCTCGGCCGTGCGGCCGCTGCGGCAGAGCTCCTGCAGGACCTTGGCGAACGCCGCCGCCGTGGCCGCGTCGATGCGCTGGTTGCTCAATCCGAAGGCATAGCCGAAGGTCCTGACCACGCCGATGGTCTGCAGGCCGGCGATGCCTTCCTCGCGGATCAGATGCTGGGCGGCGCCCTCGTTGACCAGGGCCAGGCCGGCGTCGCCGTAGCGGCCGGCGGCCAGCTTGCGCAGCACCGCGCGGTTGTCGGTCTCCACCTCGGCCTGGGCGCCCGGCACGCCGTCGATGAGGGCCTTCAAGGCATCCTGCGCCGCGGACGGGCCATAGACGCCGACGACCCGTCCGGCCAGCAGCTGGGCATCGCCCTCGAAGCGCAAGGCCTCGCCGTTGCGCGCCAGCAGCACGTAGCGACCCTCGACGACGGCCGGCGACACATGGAAGCGCGGCCGCGGCGTGTAGGGCGGCGTGACGATGGAGAACATGCCCTCGACCTCGCCCGCCTGGGCCATGCGCAGCGCACGCCGCCACGGCAGGATCTGGACGCTGCAGCGCCATTCCAGCCGCGTGCAGGCGGCCTGCAGCACGTCGATCATCGGCCCGGCGGGCTGGCCATCGGCCAGATAGCTGTAGGGTGGCAGCGCCTCGGTGACGAAGCGCATCGTGCGCGGCTGCGCCTGGGCGGCCACCACGGCCAACCCCAACGCCAGGCCCATCATCAACCTCATGCCGGCCGCCCTCCTGCCGGCCGAGGATAGGCCGATCAGCGCTGCATCGCCACCCAGTTCACGAGGGCGTCCAGCACCGGCCGCCCCTTGCGCGCCGCCTCGGGGTGGTTGAGCAGGGCGACAAAAATCCAGGTCTTGCCGCTGGCATCGGGCACGAAGCCCGCCAGGCCGACGGCATCGCGCAGCGTGCCGGTCTTGAGCCGGGCCTGGCCCGTGGCGGGGCCGTCCTTGAGGCGGCGCGACAGCGTGCCGTCGACGCCGGCAATCGGCAGGGTGGCCAGCAGCTCGGGCGCCTGGGCGCCGCGCTGGCCCGCGCGCAGCAGGCCGGCCAGCTGGGCCGGGCTGATGCGTTCGCTGCGCGACAGGCCCGAGCCGTTGTCCAGCACCAGGCCGCGGTCGTCGAGGCCGTGAGCCGCGAACCAGGCGCGCACGACGCGCTCGGCGGCCGCCAGCGTCGGCTCGCCGCCCTGGACGGCCTGGGCGCCGAGCTGCAGATAGACGAGGCGGGTCAGCGCGTTGTCGCTGCGCTTCATGACGCCGCGCAGCACCTCGGCCAGCGGCCGGCCGCGGTGCGTGGCGAGTACAACGGCGTCGACAGGCGCGGCCCCCTCCACAGCGCCCGGACCCATCGCCCCGCCCAGCTCGCTCCAGAACTGGCGCACCGTCCGCGCGACCAGCCATTGCCGGTCGACGATCTGCAGCGGCGCGCGCTGCTTGCAGTTCGCCGGAAAGGCACCCTGCAGCTTCAGCGTCCAGCCGTCGCCCGCGGGTTCGACGACGGCAGGCTTCCAGTCCTCGTCCCAGTCCTTGCAAAACCGTGTCGACAGCGTCATCGCGCTCGCATCCACGCTCACGCCGGGCAGCCTCGGCAGGGTGTGCACGGCGACGCCGCCAGCGCTGGCCTGCAGCTCGAAGTCCAGCAGGCTGCCGTTCAGATGCAGGGCGTCGGGAATGACGTTGTAGTCGAACTCGGGAGCGTCATCGAAAGGCGGCAGGCCGACGTCCAAGCGCGTCGGCTTGAACAGCGTGCGGTCGACGACGAGGCCGCCGCGGATCGCGTGCACGCCGCTGTCGCGCAGCTGGCGCAGCAGCCACCACAGGGCCGGCCAGTCGAGGTCGGGGTCGGCGCCGCCGCGCAGGATCAAGGAGCCCTCGATGACGCCGTTGACCGGCGCCGCAGCCGCCAGCAACTCGGTGCGGCCGCGGTGGTTGATGCCGAGCTTGTCCAGAGCCACGGTGGCCGTGACCAGCTTCATCGTCGAACCAGGCGACATGGGGTCGTCGGCGCGGCGGCTGAACGCAGGCCGCGAGCCGTCCAGGGGCTGCAGCACGAAACCCAGGCTGTCGGCGGGCAGGCCGGCCTTGTCGAGAGCCGCCTGGACTGGATCCGGGACGGAGGTCGTCGCGCAGCCCGCGAGCAGCAGCGCGGCGGCAAGCAGCAGGGTGCGCATCAGCGGGCTCCCAGCCGGTGGGCGACGAGGCGGGCCAGGGCCACGTCCTCCAGGCCGATGCCGACGCTCTTGTAGACGACGATGTCCTGCGGCCCGCGTGGGCGCGGGCTGACGATGAGCTCGCCCAGCTCGACCAGGCGCTGCGGCGCGATGACGCCGGGCGCGGCCTGCACGATGTCGCCCGCCTCCAGCTCGGCGGCCGTGCGCCACTCGACGACGACATGGGCCGCCCGGCCCAGCAGCGCATCGTCCAGCTCGCGTGCCGCCTGGGTGCTGGAGCCGACGGCCGCGACAAAGGCGCCGGGCTTGACCAGGCCGCCGTCGAACAGCGGCGTGGCCGAGCGCGTCGCCGTCACGATGACATCGCCCTCGGCCGCCGCCGTGGCCGGATCGACGGCCTGCACCGGCAGGCCCAGGGCAGCCTGCAGTCCGGCGGCGAAGGCGCCGGCGCCCGAGCGCGCGCAGACCAGCACGCGCTCGAAACGCCTCACCCGGGTCAGCGCCTCGGCGTGGGCCCGCCCCTGGATGCCGGCACCGAAGACGGCCAGCGTTTTCGCATCGGGCAGTGCCAGCAGGTCGGCTGCCACCGCGCTGGCCGCGGCGGTGCGCAGCCGCGTGAACTCATTGGCTTCGAGCGTCGCGATCGCCGCGCCGGTGGCGGCGGAGAACAGGCTGACGAGGAAGTTGTACTTGCCGTTGCGCGCCGAATAGACCTTGGTGCCGAGCACGGCCGGCAGCTCGCCATCCGCATCCAGGATGGCGCCCATGGCGCTGATGGCCAGCGCGGCGCCGTCCTGGCTGGCGGTGGCGCGGTGGCGGGCCAGCACCTGGGCCTGGCCGCGACCCTGCTGGGCGAAGGCGGCACGCAGGGCGCTCACGGCGCTGTCCGGGTCGAGAACGGCCGCGACTTCGGCTTCAGTGATCAATCGCATCAGGGCTCCAAAACGCTCAGCGGGGGCACTGTAGAGGGGCTGCCATGCACAGGGGGCGTGCTTTCGTACGGGCACGCATTCCCGCAGGTTATGTGCAGCGCACAAGCATTCATTGAAAACCGCGCAACACCTGGGGTGCCGCCCCCTGGGCGGGCCCGCGCGCGACGGCGAACATAGACCGCAATCGAATCACATTGAGGAGCCCTTGAGATGAAGTTGAACCGCCTGGTCGCCCAACTCGCCGTCGTCGGTCTTGCCGCCCATACCAGCGTCGCGCTGGCCCAGAACGACGGCAACCGGCTGGAGCGCGTCGAGGTCACGGGCTCCAGCATCAAGCGCCTCAAGGACGAGGGCGCCCTGCCCATCCAGGTCATCTCGCGCCGTGAGCTCGAGCGCGCCGGCATCGCCTCGGCCGAGCAGATGATCATGCAGCTCAACATCAACGGCAACGGCCTGGACAACCTGGCCGGCAATGCCGACGTGGTGGACGGCGCCGCCCGCGGCAACAACGGCGCCAGCAGCGCCAACCTGCGCGGCCAGGGCAGCAACGCGACGCTGATCCTGCTGAACGGCCGCCGCGTGGCGGCTCACGGCCTGAACGGCGGCGTGGTGGACCTGAACCAGATCCCCTTCGCGGCCCTGGACCGCGTCGAGATCCTGAAGGACGGCGCCTCGGCCATCTACGGCACCGACGCCATCGGCGGCGTCATCAACTTCATCCTGCGGCAGAACTACAGCGGCGTGACCATCAACGCCCTGGCCGACGTGCCGCAGGAAAAGGGCGGCGCCATCTACGGCGCCGCGGTGACGGCCGGCTTCGGCAACCTGGACACCGACGGCTTCAACATCCTGGCCTCGCTGTCGGTGCGCGACAACAAGGTGCTGCGCGGCGACCAGCGCGACTTCGTCAACACCTACCAGCCCGACCGCGGCCTGGCCCCCGACACCCGCGGCACGCCCATCGCGACGCTGTTCGGCGTGGCGGGCACCAAGGAGAACGTGCTGACCGTGACCCAGCCCAACGGCACGCGCAGCAACACCGCCGGCCCGGTGGACTTCGCCAACCCGGCCCTGCGCGTCAACGGCATCAACACCCTGGACCTGCCCGGCGGCGCCGGCTGCTCGTCGGTGGACGGCATGAGCCCCTACCAGGAAGCGCTGTGGGCCACGGCCGCGTCGAAGTACGGCTGCGCCTGGGACACCGGCCGCGCCGCCGTCATCCAGCAGCCGATCAAGAACACCAACCTCGTCACCCGCGCCACCGTCAAGCTGGGCGACCACCAGATCTTCGGCGAGGCCGTGCTGGGCCGCGCCGAGTCGACCAAGAGCTTCTCGCCCAACCAGATCACCAGCGGCACCAACACCGCCAACACCTCGCTGCCCAATGGCACGACGGTGCCCAGCCCCTTCCGCGACCTGCGCTACCCCAGCACCGGCGCGTCCTACAACCAGATCTTCGACGCGCTGGTCAAGTCCTTCCCGGAGCTGGCCGGCAACCGCGGCCTGGGCATGGCCTTCCGCTGGCGCTGCATGCCCTGCGGCAACCGCGAGATCGACACGGTGGCCGACACGGCCCGCTTCCTGGTCGGCGCCGACGGCGCCCTGCCCTTCCTGAAGGACTGGGACTACCGGGTCGGCTTCTCGCGCGCCGAGAGCAAGGGCAGCTCCACCATCGGCAGCGGCTACCACTACTGGGCGCCCTTCGCCAACCTGATCAACACCGGCGTCCTCAACCCCTTCTCGCTGGAGCAGACGCCCGAGGCCATCAAGGCCCTGAATGCGATCTCGGCCGACGGCGTGACGCTGTATGGCGGCAAGTTCACCATGCAGCAGGCCGACGCCACCGTGTCGGGCCCGCTGTTCAAGCTGCCCGGCGGCACCGTGATGGCCGCCGTCGGCGTGGACTCGCGCACCGAGAAGTACAAGTTCGACGGCGACCAGCGCCCCAATGCCAACACCATCGACGCGCTGATTTTCAACGTGCCCTTCGACAACGCGCTGGCCACCGCCGGCACGCTCAAGCGCACCATCAAGGCCGTGTTCACCGAAGTGGCCGTGCCGGTCATGAAGAACATGGAGATCACCGGCGCCATCCGCCGCGACGAGTACACCGGCTTCGGCTCGACGACCAACCCCAAGGTCTCGATCCGCTACAACCCGACGGAGCAACTGCTGTTCCGCGGCGCCTACAGCACCGGTTTCCGCGTGCCGACCTTCAAGCAGATGTTCGACCCGGTGACGCAGAGCACCTTCGTCGGCGCCGACTTCACCGACCCGGCCACCTGCCCCACCCGCGTCGTCTCCAACGCGCCGGGCTGCGCCAGCGTGCGCGACTTCACCACGCTGTTCGGCGGCAAGGCCACCCTCGGCCCCGAGGAAGCCAAGATGTACAGCGCCGGCGTCGTCGTGCAGCCGAGCAAGGACCTGGTGGCCAGCATCGACTGGTGGTCGGTGCGCCGCGAGGGCACCATCCAGTCCTTCGGACTCACGACGCTGGCCGACAACTACCAGTACTTCCAGGACAACTTCATCCGCGACGGCAGCGGCAAGATCGTCGCCGTCGACACCCGCTATGTGAACGCCGGCGAGACCATCACCAAGGGCCTGGAGTTCAGCACGCGCGGCAGCGCCAATGCCTTCGGCGCAGCCTGGACCGGCGGCTTCGACCTGTCCTATCTGCTCGACAAGAAGTCCCGCCTGGTGCCGAGCGCCCCGATGGGCAGCAGCGAGGTCGGCCGCTTCACGCGCTCCGGCGACCTGGGCATCCGCTGGAAGCACACCGCCACGCTGACCCGCAGCGAAGGCAACTGGGCCGCGACGGTCCAGCATGTCTACCGCACCGGCTACCAGGACTTCGTGCTGCCGGGCGTCGCCAACGGCACGGTCAAGCCGGCCAACTGGAACCCGCGCGTCCCGGCCTACTCGACCATCAACACCAGCCTGGCCTGGAGCGGCATCAAGAACCTGACCATCACGGCCGGCATCAAGAACCTGCTCAACGAAGACCCGCCGTTCAGCGTCACCTACGACACCAACACCGGCGCCGGCTCGAGCTGGGAGCCGCGCGTGGCCGACCCGCGCGGCCGCTCCTACACGCTGCGCGTCGAGTACCGCATGTTCTGAGTTCCTCTGGCTCCTTCTGGAGACTCCCTGCCGGCCCCGGAAGCCGGCTTCCAGCCCCGCCTGTGTCGGGGCTGTTTTTTTATGGGCAGTCGAGAGGCCGCTCAGCAGAGCGCCAGCTTGCGCGCCCCCACGTCCATCTCCGCCATCACTCCCAACGGCAGCGGCCGGTTCGGCTGGCCATGGCCGGAAGGCCAGCCGGCCAGCACCGGGCAGCGCAGCCGGGGCAGATGGTCGGCCAGCACAGCCTCCGGGCTTTCAGCACCGCTGAAGCTGCCGACCAGCAGGCCGGCGATGCGGTCCAGCACGCCGGCGAGGCGCAGCTGGCTCAGCATGCGGTCGACGCGGTAGGGCTCCTCGCTGATGTCCTCGATGAAGAGCAGCGCGCCATCGACGTCCGGCAGATAGGGCGTGCCCAGCAGGGCGCAGAACATCGCGAGATTGCCGCCGATCAGCGGCCCGCGCGCAGCGCCGCCATGGCTCAGCGCATGCGGCGTGGCTTCGCCCACGACGTCACCGGCGCGCCAACCGCGGGCCAGGCGCTCGAACAGCGCGTCGGTGTCGGCCTCGGCGCCGGGCAGTCCCCAGTCGCTGGCCGGCATGGGCGCGTGCAGGGAGGGGATGCCGGCCTGGCTGCGCAGCGCATGCAGCACGGTCAGGTCGCTGTAGCCGATCAGCAGCTTGCGGCTGTGGGCCAGCAGGCCGAGGTCGATGCCATCCATCAGCCGGATGCAGCCCGAACCGCCGCGCAGGGCCAGCACGGCGTCGAAGCGCGGATCGCCAAAGGCCGTGTGCACATCGGCCAGGCGCACGGCATCGGGCGCGGCGAGAAAGTCCAACGGTGGCGGGCCAAAGCAGCTCGGCAGCAGCGTGGGCGCATAGCCGCGTTCACGCAGCCAGCCCTCGACGGGATCGAGCCGGCCCGGCTTGGGCGGGCCGGCCGGCGCGATGACGGCGATGCCGGCGCCCGGGCGCAGCGGCGGGATCAGGAATTCGCCTTCAGCCATGCATGCACCGCCGCACCCAGGGCCGGCACCTTCCAGGTCGTGGACGCCTCGGGGTGCGGCGCATAGCGCATGCCGAGGCTGGTCGTGACTGCGATCAGGTAGTGCAGCTCGCCGTCATGCACGATGCCGGCGTCGCTGGTGTAGTTCTGCGTGTTGCCGGTCTTGTGCGCGAAGCGCGCCGGGATGCCCGGCACCCAGCCCGGCAGGTGGCGCAGGGACTCGCTGCTGAGGTTGTGGTGCAGCTTCTGCGCGTCCAGCGCGCGGCGGATGACCTCGCGGCTGGCGGGGCTGAGCAGTTGCGGCACCGCCGGCGCATCGGCGTCCAGCCGCCACATCAGGCGCAGCGCATCCCAGGCCGTGGTCTGGATCTGGCCCACGCCCGAGCCGGCGCCATTGCCCCAGCCGCCGTCGGGCTGGGTGTTGGCGATCATCAGCCCAGGCAGGCCCGCGGCCTTGAAAGCGTCGTGCATCTCGTTGTGCACCTCGCGGCCGCCTTCGCGGCCCGATTCCCGACGAATGGCACCGCGCTCGTGCAGATGCACGACCAGGGCCGAGGTGGCCTCGTTGCTGCTGACGGTGATCATGTCGAACAGCCAGTCGGCTGTGGCGCGGGTCTTGTCCTTGTAGGCCAGTGGCAGGGCCCAGTCGCTGCGGCCGGCGTCGACGAGGCGGCCGACGCCGACGGCCACCATCATCTTCAACAGCGAGGCCGGATAGGGCGCGACAAAGCGCGGGCCCTGGCCGAACCATGCGGGGAATTCGATGCGGCTCCAGTCCGCGCCGGGCAGCCAGGCGTAGGAGTCGCCCTTGGCATCGCGCACATCGGCGTGGAAGGCGATGTTGGCGACGGCGCCCGTGGCCGGGTCGAAGCGCGCCACCAGGCCCTGGGGATGCTCGCGCGAGAACAGCACATCGGCGCAGACCGGCGCCGCGCCGCCGCGCGGGAAGACGGCCACGGCGAGGTCGATGCTGGGCGGCGCATCCACGGGCTGGCCGCCACGCAGGCTGTCGGCCGTCTGCTCGAAATGCTGGGCGCGCACCGCCGCCAGCAGGGCCTGGGCGAGTTCGTCAGCGGTCACAGCGTGAGGCCTTCAAGTGGCAATGGACTCTCACGGCCCGAGACCAGTTCGGCCACGATATTGGCCGTCGCGAACGAGAACGTGAACCCGAGGGCGCCATGGCCGACATTGAGCCACAGGCCGGGCACGCCGCTGGCGCCGAGGATGGGCGCGCCACTGGGCGTGGCGGGGCGCAGGCCGGCCCAGGGGGTGGCACGGTCGTAGTCGGCGGCATTGGGAAAGGTGGCGCGCACCGAGCGCTGCAGCGAGGCCAGGCGGCCGGCATCCAGGCTGAGGTCGTCGCCGACGAGGTCGACCATGGCCGCGATGCGCAGCTCCTGGCCGATGCGGGCATAGAGGATCTTCTTCTCGAAGTCGGTCACGCTGACCTCGGGCGGACGGTGCACGCCGTTGATGGGCGCCGTCAGGCTGTAGCCCTTGAGCGGGTAGAGGGGCAGCTCGACACCCACGGTGGCGGCCAGCGCCCGGCTTTGCAGGCCGGCGGCGAGGATGACGGCATCGGCGCCGAAGCTGCCCAGCTCGGTCCGCACGCCCAGCACGCCCCCCTGGCCGTCCAGCTGCAGGCCGTCGACACGGACGGCCAGCCGGCCGCGGAAGCCCTCGTGCTGGCTGAGGCGCTCATACAGGGCCGTGCAGAAGGCATGGCAGTCGGCCACCGCCTCGCCGGGCGTGAAGATGCCGCCGGCAAGGGTGGCTTCGGTGTCAGCGAGAGCAGGCTCCAGCGCCACACAGTCGTCATGCGACAGGGCCTGCTCGGCCCCGCTGCCCTTCACGCGGGCGGCCACGCGGGCGAATTCCGCCGGCTTGCGATAGACGACCAGCTTGCCCGGCGAGCGCAGCGCGATGCTGTCGCCCAGCTGGGCCTCGGCCTGCAGGCGCGCGAAGGAGGCCTGGCTGTAGGCGCCCAGCGCCAGCAGGCGCTCGGTGGTGCGGCGGTTGACCGGCCCACGGCAGTTGCGCAGGAAGGCGATCAGCCAGGACCATTGCGCCCAGTTCGCCTCGGGCTTGAAGCGCAGCGGGCCGTCGGGGTCAAGCAGCCAGCGCAGCGCCTTCAGCGGCACGCCAGCGTCGGCCAGCGGCGACACATAGCGGTAGCTGAGCTGGCCGCCATTGGCGCGGCTGGCGCCCTGGGCCACCTCGCCGTCGCGCTCGACCAGCGTGACCCCATGGCCACGCTCCAGCAGCGCCCAGGCGGTGGTCAGGCCCACCACCCCGCCGCCAATCACCACGCAATGCTTCATCCTGCCCTGGGCCATTTGTCTTGGCCGGCAGCGTAAAGACGCTCAGGAGGCGCAGCCAATGAAAGCGGCGGCTGCGGCCATCACCCCGCGTTATGGCGCAAGGGCCCTGGGAGGCTGTTCGCGCGGGTCGAGCGCCGGGCCGCCCCAAGCCGGCCCGCTAGGGTGATGTGCTTGCGGCTCGACGCCGCAAGCATCGCCGTCCCCTCGGGGGCTGAGGCCGGACACGGCAAGTCCTGTGGACTTGTCGTGCCTGCCGAAGCTCTGCGGCCGCTGGCCGCAGAGCGGTCCCGACTGGGCTCGCCCGCGTTCAGCGGCGCGAGACCAGGCGAGGGGCTTCAGGTCATGCCAGCACGGCCGCCATGGCTTCCGCCGTGGCCTCGACATTGCGGGTGTTGAGCCCGGCCACGCACATGCGGCCCGAGCGCAGGATGTAGACGCCGAACTCGGTCTTGAGGCGCTCCGCCTGGTCGGCCGTGAGGCCGGTGTAGCTGAACATGCCGCGCTGGGTCAGGAAGTAGCTGAAATCGCGGCCCGGCAGCTTGGCGGCGAGGACATCATGCAGCTGGCGGCGCATGTACTGGATGCGCTCGCGCATGTCCTTGACCTCGGCCTCCCACATCGCGCGCAGCTTGGCATCGGTCAGCACCTTGGCAACGATCTGGCCGCCGTGCATGGGCGGGTTGGAATAGTTGCGGCGGATCATGAACTTCATCTGGCCCAGCACGCGGGCGGCCTGGTCGGCATCCGGGCAGACCACGCTCAAACCACCGCAGCGCTCGCCGTACAGGCTCATGCTCTTGGAGAAGCTGTTGGCGATCAGGAAGGACAGGCCTTCGTCGGCCAGCAGGCGGGGTGCGAAGGCGTCTTCCTCGATGCCGTCGCCATAGCCCTGGTAGGCCAGGTCCAGGAAGGGCAGCAGCTGGCGCTCGCGGATGACGGGCACCAGGGCGCGCCACTGGTCCTGCGTCAGGTCGACGCCGGTGGGGTTGTGGCAGCAGGCATGCATCAGCACGACGCTGCGGACCGGCAGGGCCTGGAAGGCGGCCAGCAGGGCGTCGAAGCGCACGCCGCCGGTGGCCGGGTCGTAATAGGGGTAGGTCTCGCAGACATGGCCCGAGCCCTCGAAGACGGCGCGGTGGTTGTCCCAGGTCGGCTCGGACAGGTAGATCTTGCTGTCGGGGAAATAGCGCTTCAGCAGGTCGGCACCGACCTTGAGGCCGCCGCTGGAGCCCACGCCCTGGATGGTGGCGATGCGGCCGGCCTTGATGGCCGGGTGGCCGGCGCCGAACAGCAGGGCCTGCACGGCGCTGCGGAAGTTGGCGGCACCCTCCATGGGCAGATAGGGCCGGGCACCGGCGGCTTCGACGACGGCCAGCTCGGCGGCGCGCACCGAGGGCAGCATGGGGATGCGGCCGTCGTTGTCGAAATAGATGCCGATGGACAGGTTGATCTTGCCGGCGCGGGGGTCCTTCTGGAAGGCCTCGTTGAGGCTCAGGATGGGATCGCCGGCGTAGGCATCGACATGCTCGAACATGGGTGGGGCTCCGTTGGGGAGCCCTGATTATCCAAGCCAGGCGACCCAGCGCCCGTGGGGGTGGCTCCAGCCCAGGATTCGCTCGCCGATCTGGCCCGCCCGGGCCTGGCGCAGCGTCCACAGCGTGGCCGACGCCGCGACCTCGCCCGGTGGCAGGTCCGGCAGGGCGGGCACGGCCGCATCCTGGGCGCTGAGCTGCGGCAGTTCGCCGCAGATCCAGACCAGGCCGTGGCTCAGGGCCAGGCGGTCGACGCTCGCCCGCAACCGGGCCAGGTCGGCCGCGCTGAAGTAATACAGCACCCAGCTGGTCAGCAGCACCGGCTGCATGCCGGCGGGCAGGCCGGCCAGCCAGGGCTCGAGGGCGGCGACGCAGTCATCCGCCTGCACGATGCTGACCGGCAGGGCCGCCACCTGGGCCGCCGCCCGCGCCAGGCGTTCGCGCCGGGCGGCGTCGTGGGGCCAGAGGCAGGCCTGCAGCCAGCGCAGGCCCTCTGCGTCGGCCGGGTCGACGGGCGCCGGGTCCAAGCCATGGCGCAGGGCCAGCCGCCAGCCGACCGCGCCCGGCAGCGGCGCCGCGCCCACCCAGCGCGACTCGATCTCGGCGCGCCGGCCGTCGCGGGCGGGGCCGCGCCCATGCGCGAGGCCGTCGTCCGTCAGATAGCGCAGCGCGTACTGGTCGACGCCCAGGTTGAGGCCGGCGCTGCAGCCCAGGTCCATCAGCGCGAGATGGCGGGCGCCAGTCGCGCGCGCCGCGGCATCCAGGGCAGGCCAGAGGGCGGCGCCGCGGGCGATCTCGTTGGTCTGGGTGGCGCCATGGCGCAGGTGGTTCAGCAGCACCGGCCATTCACGCTGCAGGCAGGCCGACAGCGCGGCGGCCAGGCCGACATCGGGCTCACGGCTGCCACCGGCACTGGCGTAGTAGGCGGCCAGCTCGGGCGCCGTACCGGCCAGCACCCGTTCATGCAGGGCGGCCAGCAGCAGATTGACCTTGCGCTGCTCGGGCGGCGCCTCGGCCAGCAGGGCGACGGCCCGCTCGTCTTCGGCGGCGACGCCGCACAGGGCGACATAGAGGGGCTCCTGGCTGCATCCCTCGCGGCCAAACTGGGTCAGCAGCGCCGACAGGTCCTGTGTTCTTTCCATGCGGCCAGCATAGGCAGGCCCGGCGGCGGCTTGTGTCGGCCAGCCGACAATGCGGCATGGCCCACGCCTCAGCCCTGCAACGTATCTTCGAGGCCCATTTCCCGGGCGTCGCCCTGCCGGCCGACATCGCCGCCGGCATTGCCAGCCGGCGTCTGGCGGACGGCCGCAGCCTCTTCGTGCAGGGCCAGAAGACGACGGCCTTCTATGCGGTGGCGGCCGGCGAGATCGAGACCCGCTTCACGGCCGCCGACGGCACGGTGTCGGTCATCGAGAACGTCGGCCCGCCGCGCCTGTTCGGCCTGGCCGCCTTCGCCGCCGGCCAGCCGTCGGAATACGAGGCCATCGCGCGCGGCGCCAGCGAGGTGCTGATCTTCGGCCGCGAGGCCTACACGCGGCTGATGGACGAGGTGCCCGGCTTCGCGCGCGCCCTGCTGGCCGAGTTCGCGCGCCGCTACGACGGCACGCTGCGCCTGCTGCAGGCGGCGCGCCACCAGAGCGCGGCGGAACGCTTTGGGCTGGCCCTCGCCCAGCTGGCCCGCGAACGCGGCCGCGCGGCCGGCGACGGCTGGACGGAGGTGGTGGCGACGCAGACCGAACTGGCCCGGCTGGCCCATCTGTCCCGCCAGACGGCCAATGAACTGCTGGGCGCCGCCGCAGCGGCCGGCCAGGTCCGGCGTGGCCGCGGCCGCTGGCTTTGGCGATCCAGGTAACGACGGAAACGCCCGTGCAGGACGGCACGCTCAACGGCGGCGTTACAAGTCGCGCGAAGGGCCTTCGCCCGTAAGGTGGCGCCAGCCAAGTTTCTTGCTGGAGTTCATGCCGTGTCCGACATCCAATCCCTCGTCATCGTCGGCGGTGGCGCCACCGGCTGGCTGGCGGCCTGCTTCCTGCAGCGCGCCCTGGGCGCCGTGCGCCAGACGCCGCTGCCCATCACGCTGATCGAGTCGCCGCAGATTGCCGGCATCGACGCGGGCGAGGCCACGCTGCCGACGCTGCGCGGCATCATGCAGGCCCTGGGCGTTCCCGAAAGCGCCCTGTTCGGCGCCACCGATGCGACGCTGAACAATGGCGTGCGCTTCCATGGCTGGCGCCATGGCGGCAGCGCGCCGGGCGATGTCTATGACCACCCTTTCGACGCCCCGCCGCCGTTCAGCGGCTTCGCGACGACGGCGCATTGGCTCAACCTGACGCAGCGCGGCCTGACCCAGCAGCCCATGGCCCAGGCCTGCACGGTGCAGACGACGCTGTTCGACGGCCACCAAAGCCCCAAGCTGATGGACTCGCCCGACTACCAGGCGCCGGTCAGCTACGGCTACCACCTGGACGCCGCCAAGCTCGCCATGCTGCTGCAGCAGACCGCCATCCGCCGCGGTGTGCGCCATGTGCAGGGCGAAGTGGCCCGGGTGGAGAGCAACGCGGCCGGCATCCAGGCGGTCGAGCTCGCCGACGGCCGGCGCTTCGCCGCCAGCTTCTTCGTCGACTGCAGCGGGACGGACTCGCGGCTGCTGCAGCAGGCCCTGGGCGTGCCCTGGGTGTCCTACGCCGATTGGCTGCCCTGCGACCGCAGCGTCACCCTCCCGGTGGCCTACGCCGAGGCCGATCCCGCGCTGCGCAGCCACACCGCCATCACGGCCCAGGCCGCCGGCTGGAGCTGGGAGATCGACCTGCAGAGCCGCCGCGGCACCGGCCTGGTCTACGCCTCGCGCTTTTGCAGCGATGACGAAGCGCTGCAGCGCCTGCAGCAGCTCAATGCCGGCCACCGCGCCCTGGCCACGCCTCATTTCAAGACGCTGCGCGCCGGTCATGCCTCGCGCGTCTGGGAGGCCAACTGCCTGGCGCTGGGCGCCGCCGGCGGCTTTGTCGAGCCGCTGGAATCGACCAGCCTCTACCTCGTCGAATGGGCGCTGCAGATGTTTGTCGACCATGTCGCGCCGTCGGGCAACAGCGCCGCCTGCCGCGACCGGCTGAACCGCCTGGCCGGTGACTTCCATGCGGAGCTGCGCGACTTCATCGTCGCCCACTATGCGCTGTCGCAGCGCCGGGACACGCCGTTCTGGCGCGCCTGCACCGAGGAGGCTTCACTGCCGCCGCGCCTGGCGGAACTGCTGGCGCTGTGGGATGCCAAGGTACCGACGGCCACCGACCTGGACAGCCGGCTGTCCCCTTTCGGCCCCTCCAACTGGTCCTATCTGCTGGCCGGCCTGCACCGCCTGCCCAGCCGCGGCATCGGCCTGGCGGGTCATATCGCGGTGGAAGTCAGCCAGCAGGCCCTGGCCCATGTGCGCGACATCCGCCGCGCGGCCGCCGAGCAGTCACCGACGATGCGGGACTATCTGCGCAGCCAGCGGGATGTGATGCCCCGGGCCACGGCCCACTAGGTCAGGATGCGGCGAGAGCCGCTTCGATGTCCGCGCGGAGCTTTTCCGGCGGGTCATTTGGCGCATAGCGCTTGATCACCTGGCCGTCGCGGCCGATCAGGAACTTGGTGAAGTTCCACTTGATGGCCTCGGTGCCGAGGAAGCCGGGTTTCTCGCTCTTCAGGAACTTCCACAGCGGATGGGCCTCGCCGCCGTTGACCCTGATCTTCTCCATCATCGGGAAGCTGACGCCGTAATTGAGCTCGCAGAAGCTCGCGATCTGGTCGTTGCTGCCCGGGTCCTGGCCGCCGAATTCATTGCTGGGAAAGCCGATCACGACCAGCCCCTTGGGGCCGTAGTCTTCCCAGAGCTGCTCCAGGCCCTTGAACTGGGGCGTGAAGCCGCATTCGCTGGCGGTATTGACGATCAGCAGCACCTTGCCGCGCTGCGAGGCGAGGTCGGCCGGCTCGCCACGGATGGAAACGGCCTGGAAGTCGAAGACGCTCTCGCTCATGGGCTTCCTCCCTAGAAAGGACGCCCATGCTAACCGCGGGCAGGCCCGAGGGTTTGTAGCATGGCGCCGCGCGCGCGGCTGGCCTTCCAATCGCGCGAACTTCGATCGCCGCCTCCTCGGGGCGCCGCACGGTCAGCAACTTCGGATCACCCCCTTCATGGATCACCTGGCTTGCTTCACCCCGGCCGATCTGGCCGGCCGCACCCCGCCCGACTTCAGCACCTTCCGCTGGAAGCTGCTGGCCCAGGGGGACTCGTGGTTCTCGAATGCGCGCGCCAAGCTCAACGCCCACGCCAACCTGCTGCAGGAGCTGGTCTTCAAGGGCAACACGGCCGCCGTCAACTGCGCCGGCACGGGCAATGCGCTGTCGCACATGGTGGACCTGGAGTCCAGCCCCGACTTCGTGCGCCTGCTGACCGGCCCCGACGCCCCGACCTGGGACGGCATCCTGCTGTCGGTCGGCGGCAATGACCTGATCGCCGCCGCCCGCACGCCGGCCATGAACTGGAATGGCGAGCCCATCCCGCTGGAGCTGCGCCTGCTGCGCCGCCAGACCGAATGGGGAGCCCCCTCGGCCGGCGTCGCGCGCTATTTCTCAGAGCCCGGCTGGGCGACGTATGCGGAGTACATGCGCGCCAACGTCAAGCACCTGCTGAGCCTGCGCAACCAGGGCCCCTCGTCGGGCAAGCCGGTCTTCATGCACTGCTATGCCGTGCCCATGCCACGGCCGGCGGGCGCCGAGGGCGGCGACGACCTGGGCGCCAGCGGCCCCTGGCTCTTCCCGGCACTCAAGGCCTATGGCGTGCCGAGCGCCGACTGGGCGGCCGTCAGCCGGCTGATGGTCTTCCACCTGGCCCAGCTGTTGAAGAGCATGGCGGCCGACAAGGAAGCCTTCCCCGGCCTCTTCATCTTCGACTCGACCGCCGTGCCCCTGGCCCTGGCCGCGCCCGGCTCCACCGGCATCAGCGGCGACTGGCACAACGAGATCCACCTCAACCACAGCGGCTGCTTCAAGATCGCGCGCGCCTGGAGCGAGCACATCGAGATGGTGCTGGAAGGCAAGCACCTGATCCCGGTCCCCACCGGCCGCAAGGGCCGCGGCAGCAGCGCCAACAGCTGACCCCGGCCGGGGCCGCGCTCAGCGGTCCTGCGGGAGATGGTCGGTGCGAGCCAGGTCGAGCAGGTGCTCGACCTCTTCCTTGTGTTCGACCAGATTGCGCTGGTGCCAGCGCCTGATCCACCACATCGTGCCGGCGACGACGACACCGAAGATGGTGATGGCGCCAAAGGCCGACAGGCCGAAGCGCGTCATGGCCGTGTAGAAGGCGCCCAGGCCCAGGATGCAGGCCTGCTCGTTGAAGTTCTGCACCGCGATGCTGCGGCCGGCCCCCATCAGGTTGTGGCCGCGGTGCTGCAGCAGCGCATTCATCGGCACGACCAGGTAACCGCCGATGCCGCCCAGCAGGATCAGGAAGGGCGCCGCCACCCACACGTTGTGGATGAAGTTCATGAAGATGACCAGCAGGCCCATCGCGATGCCCAGCGGGATGACGGCGGTGGCGCGGTCCAGGCGGCAGTAGAGCGATGCGACGACGGCGCCGACGGCCGTGCCGATGGCGACGACACCGACCAGGGACGAGGCCTGCGTCGTGCCATAGCCCAGGGCCGCGGCCGCCCAGGCCAGCACGATGTAGCGCAGATTGCCGCTGACGCCCCAGAACAGGGTCGTCGTGGCCAGCGAGATCTGGCCCAGCTTGTCCTGCCAGAGGCGGCTGTTGCAGGACGAGAAGTCGCGCACCAGGCCCAGGAAGCTGTGCGCATAGGGCTGCAGCGGCGCCGAGGTGCGCGGGATGCGCAGATTGAACAGGGCCGCCAGCACATACAGGCCGACCAGGCTGGCAATCGCCGCCTCGGGGCCGGTGTCGATGCCGGTGTCCAGCATCGGCAGGTCGATGCCCAGCAGCATGTGGGAGATGCGGTCGCCGATCAGCTGGCCGCCCAGCAGCACGCCCAGGATGATGGAGGCGATGGTCAGGCCCTCGATCCAGCCATTGGCCTTGACGAGCTGGGACGGCGGCAGCAGCTCGGTCAGGATGCCGTACTTGGCCGGCGAATAGGCCGCCGCGCCCAGGCCGACGATGGCATAGGCCATCAGCGGATGGGCGCCGAACAGCATCATCAGGCAGCCCACCACCTTGATGGTGTTCGAGAAGAACATCACCTTGCCCTTGGGCACCGCGTCGGCAAAGGCACCGACAAACGGCGCGAGCACGACGTAGAACAGGGCGAACATCGGCACCAGGGCGGCGCGCTGCCACTCGGCGGCGCCGGAGGAACGCAGCAGCTCGACGGCGGCGACGAACAGCGCGTTATCAGCGAGAGAGCTGAAGAACTGCGCCGACATGATCGTGTAGAAACCGCGTTTCATCGGGCGTGGCGCAATCCTGAACTGTCTCTGAGTAGGCTGCCGAGCGGGTGCGGCGCGGGTTTATAGCACGCCCCTAGTTTGTACCGATGAAGGCTTGGACAAGGGCCAAAATGCTTGCATGCCGCGTCCCATCGAAGCCCTGATCCATACCGAAGCCCTCGCTCACAACCTGGGCCGCGCCCGTGCGCAAGCACCCAATGCCCGAGTCTGGGCCGTCGTCAAGGCCAATGCCTATGGTCATGGCATCGAGCGCGCCTTCGAAGGCCTGCGCGCCGCCGACGGCTTCGCGCTGCTGGACCTCGCCGAGGCCGAACGCCTGCGCGCCCTGGACTGGCGCGGCCCCATCCTGCTGCTGGAAGGCGTTTTCGAGCCCCGTGACCTGGAGCTGTGCTCGCGCCTCAAGCTCTGGCATTCGGTGCACTGCGAGGAGCAGATCGACTGGCTGGCCATGCACAAGACCCACGAACCGCACCGCGTCTTCCTCAAGCTCAACTCCGGCATGAACCGCCTGGGCTTCACGCCGGCGGCCTTCCGCGCCGCCTATGCCCGCCTGGAGGCCCTGCCCCAGGTCGATGAGATCGGCCTGATGACGCATTTCTCCGACGCCGACGCCATGCGCCAGGGCGTGGACGGCATCGCCCACCAGCTGGCTGCCTTTGACGCGGTGACCGAAGGCCTGGCCGGCGAGCGCACGATTGCCAACAGCGCGGCCACGCTGCGCCACCCCGGCCGCACGGCCGCCGACTGGGTGCGCGCCGGCATCATGAGCTATGGCGGCGTGCCGGATTTCCCCGAGCACGACGCCGCCCATTGGGACCTGCGCCCGGCCATGACGCTGCGCTCCAAGGTCATAGCCGTGCAGCAGATGCAGCCGGGCGAGACCATTGGCTATGGCAGCGCCTACACGGCCGACAAGGTCACGCGGGCCGGCATCGTCGCCTGCGGCTATGCCGACGGCTACCCGCGCCACGCGCCCACCGGCACACCCATCCTGGTGGACGGCAAGCGCACCCGCACCCTGGGCCGGGTGTCCATGGACATGCTGGCCGTCGACCTGTCGGATCTGCCGGCCAGCGGCTTCGGCAGCGAGGTCACGCTGTGGGGCGAGGGCCCTGTCATTGGCGGCAAGGGCAGCCGCCTGCCCATCGACGAGGTGGCCCAGTCGGCCGGCACCATCGGCTATGAGCTGATGTGCGCCATCACGACGCGGGTCCCGGTTCGGAATGCCTGAAATGAAGCCCCTCGCCCAAGGAGCACCTTGGTCGGTCCCCCGCGGGGACGGCGATGCTTGCCGGATTGACCGGCAACCACATCGCCAGCGCGGGCCGGCTAGGGAGCGGCCCGGCGCTCGGCCCGCAAACCCGGCCGGCCTTGGTAATTGAGATGGATTGGCACCCTAGGCCTGACGAACTCGAGTTCGACGCCATCCGCGCCAGCGGCCCCGGCGGCCAGAACGTCAACAAGGTCAGCAACGCTGTCCATCTGCGCTTCGACATCCGCGCCTCCAGCCTGCCCGAGGCCATCAAGGCGAGGCTGCTGAACTGGGCCGACCAGCGCATCAGCTCGGACGGCATCGTCGTCATCAAGGCCCAGGACTCGCGCAGCCTGGAGCGCAACCGGGCCGACGCCGTCGCCCGCCTCATCGAGCTCGTCCAGGCCGCCGCGCATGTGCCCAAGGCGCGACGGGCGACCAAGCCGACCTATGGCTCCAAGCAGCGCCGGCTGGAGGGCAAGGCCAAGCGCAGCGGCGTCAAGGCCGGACGGGGCCGCGTGCTGGACTGACTCAACCCAGGCAACGGGCGCCCGCCGGTGGCGGCAGGCTCAGGCCCGGCGTCTCCAAGGCGTAGTGCAGGCTGAGCAGTTGCCACCCCTGCGGCCCGAGCTGCCACTGCATGCTGTTGACGCCGGTGTAGGCCGCCTGGGGCTGGGCCGGGTCATGGCGGGTCTGCACCACGCTGTAGACCTGGGCATGGCCGCCGAAGCGGCGCTGCTGGCGCTCGATCTCGCACTCGGAGAGGCCGCGCTCGGCAGCCTGGGCCATGTCGGCCAGGAACTGCGCGGTGGACGAGACGCCCAGCTGCAGGCTGCTGGCCTTCAGCCGTTGGCCGAAGACGCGCGCCTCCGGGTGCAGCAGGCGCTCCAGTGCCTTCACGTCCGAGGCCTGGCCGGGCGCATGCCCGATGGCCCGCCACAAGCCGCTCACCGCCCGGTCCAGGGCCGCCTGGCTGTGCGCGCTGGCGGCGTCGCCCAGTTCGGCCAGCAGCGCGGGCCATGAGACCCGATGGACATGGGCCAGCCCCTGGGCGTCGCCGCGCGTGGAAGCGAAGTAGAGCCACTGCCCGTCGCCGCTGATGGAGGGCGTGAACTCTTGCCCCGGTCCGTTGATGGGCGCCGGCAGGCGCAGGGCGGGACCGAAGCCTTCGCCGACGCGCTCGGCGACATAGAGGTCGGCGCCGCCGCCTTCGGCGCCGAAGCGGTCGCTCCACCACAGCGCATAGCGGCCATCGGGGCTGAGCGTGAAGTCGCTGTTCTGGGCGCTGTCGTTGATGGGTGGCGGCAAGGGCTGGAGGGCGGCGCCGACGCCGTCCACCCGGTAAATGGACAGCTTGCCCTGGCCACCGGGCCGGCTCGCCGCGAAATAGAGGGTCTCGCCATAGCGCTCCGGGCCCAGCTCCTGGCCCGGGCTCTGCCAGGGCTCGGGCAGGCGGCGGGGCTCGCTCCAGCGGCCCTCCTGCCAGCGCGATTCATAGAGGTCCAGGTCGGCGCGCGGGGTGCCGTCGGCGCCGGGCCGGTCGGAGATGAAGCTCAGCAGCCGGCCCTGGTCGCTCAGATGCGGGTCGGAATCGCGCCAGCGCGGATCGCTGAAGGGAGCGGCCTGGGCGGGCTGCCATTGCCCGGCCACGCGACGCTGGATGAAGACCTGCGCCTTCTCGAAGCGCCGGGCCGACCGCGCGAACACCCGCACATCGCCCTGCTCCTGCAGGTTGTAGGCCTGCTGGGCCGGGCCTTCGCCGAGGTCCACGCGCTCCACCACCAGCGCCGCCGCGGACCCGCAGGCCAGACCGGCCGCCAACAACAACGCCATCCACCGCATCGCCATCCTCCTTGCGGCGGCATCCTAGGCAGGCCGCTCCGAGGTCGCCAGGCCGATGCGACAGACTCGCCCCCTGGCGGATGAACTGGGCAGGCTAGGCCTTCGCCGGCCGCGTCGCCACGAAGAGGCTGGCCAGGCACAGCACCATGCCGCCCACGGCCAGCGGCGTGGCCTGCCAGCCCTCCAGCACCGCCGACACGACCAGGGCGATGACCGGCACCATCACGCCGATCAAGGCCGCGTGCGCCGGCCCGCGGCGCTCCACCAGGCGGTAATACAGCGTGAAGGCGATGACCGAGCCGAAGGCGGCCAGGTAGACCAGGCTGCCCACATAGGTCCAGGCGCCGTCAAAGCGCAGGCCGTGGCCCTGGACCAGGGACATCACGAGCAGGAAGACGGCTCCATAGCCCATGCTCCAGGCCAGCACCGGCACCAGGGGCAGGCCGCGGCGCGTCAGCACGATGGTGAAGAAGCCGCCGATGCAGGCCACGACGACGGCGAAGAAGCTCAAGCCCAGGCCCAGGGCCGCATCCGGCCGCGCGCCGGTCGACGCCAGCTCGGGCCAGAAGACCAGGGCCACGCCCAGCACCGCGCCGCTGGAGGCGACCAGGAAGCGCCGGCTCACGGGCTGGCGCCACAGCAGCCAGGCCACGAAGGCGTTCATGAACACCAGCAGGCAGAACAGCACGGCCACCAGGCCGCTGGGCACATAGCGCTCGGCTTCGTAGATGGCCCAGTAGTTGCCGGCGTACTGGATGACGCCGGTGCCCAGCATGTAGAGGTGGGAATAGCCCGGCAGCTTCAGCGACGCGCCCTGCCAGCGGGCCAGGCCGGCCAACATCAGGGCCGACAGCGCAAAGCGCCAGCCGACCGAGGTCAGCACCGGCACCTCGGAGGCCAGCTGGTAGAGGATGACGTGCCAGGTGCTGGCCCAGATCAGCACCGGGGCCAGGAAGAGGAACCAGGTGGGCAGGCGGCCGGACTTGTTCTCCGCCGTCATCAGGCCGCGCGCTTGAACGTGGCCAGCAGGGCACCCGCCGCGACGAAGAGGGAGCCGAAGACGCGGTTCATCATCCTGATGTGGCCCTCGCTTTTCAGCGCCGCCAGCACGCGCGCGGCCAGGGCCGTGTAGCCGGCCATCACCACCAGGTCGGTGAAGGCCAGCGTGGAGCCGATGACGAGATATTGCGGCGCCAGCGGCGCGTGCAGGTCCAGGAACTGCGGCACGACGGCCAGCAGGAAGACCGTGCCCTTGGGGTTGACGGCATTGATGCCCCAACCACGCAGCACCAGCTGGCGGCGCGTGACGCTGGCGGCGCCGTCATCCGCCGCGGCCAGCGGCCTGGCCGGCGCCCGCCATTGCTGCACGCCGAGGTAGATCAGATAGGCCACGCCGGCCCATTTGACGATGGCAAAGCCCAGCGAGGAAGCGGCGATCAGCGCGCCCAGGCCGGCGCTGACGAGGATGACCTGGGTCAGGATGCCGAGGATGAGGCCGAAGGTCATGAAATACCCGCGCTTGAAGCCATGCGACAGGCCCGCGCTCATGGCCGCGACCGCGCCCGCGCCGGGCGACAGGCTGATCGCCCAGGACGCCGCGAAAAAGGCCAACCAGACCGAGAACTCCATGTCGGGCTCCATCCACAAACCAACGGATTCGAAGTGTCCCATGCGGGCCAAAGCCCCCATCAGAATCCGCCCATGCGCCGCGATCCCGAACCCGCCCCCTCGGCCCACCGCCACGCCCTCGGCACGCGCCGCTGGCTGCAGGCCCACCGCTGGCTGCGCCTGCATGTCGGCCTGATCGCGCTGTGCTGCCTGGCCTGCCTGTGGAGCTGCGGCGCCCTGCTGCGCAAGCTGGGCGTCGACACGCTGTCGCTGCGCTTCGCGCTGAGCCTGGCCATCAGCTATGCCGTCTATCTGGGCCTGCTGCGGCTGTGGGCGGCCTGGTTGCTGAGCCGCGAGGACGCCGGCGTGGCGGAAGCCCTCGATGTGGCCGACGTGGCCGCCGATGCCGGCCTGGCTGACGGGGTCGGCAGCGTTTTCGAAGCGGCCTCAGGCCTGGACGAAGGCGCCCTCGTGCTGCTGCCGATTGCGGCCGTCGTCGCCATGGCATTCGCGCTGGCGGCGCTGCTGGGCGCGGGGGTGAGCCTGCTGTTCGGCGTCGAGGTGCTGATGGCCGTGTCCGTCGAGGTGGCCCTGGCCGCCTTCGCCGCGGGCCTGGCCTGGCGGCACCAGCGCCAGTTCGAGCGCGGCGGCTGGCTGCGCTGCGCGCTGCAGCACACCTGGGTCGGCGCCCTGGTCGTCGTGCTGGCCGGCAGCGCCCTCGGTGCGGCGCTGGATCGCTGGATGCCCGAGGCCGAGTCGCTGCCCCATGCCGTCAGGATCTGGCGCACGCACTGACGACAATGGCCGCATGGCCACCCCCAAAAGCATCTACACCTGTACCGAGTGCGGCGGCAGCAATGCCAAATGGCTGGGCAAATGCCCGCACTGCGGCGCCTGGAACACCTTGACCGAAACGGCCGCCGAACCGACAGGCGGCGCCAAGAACCGCTACCAGTCCCTGGCCAGGAGCCAGCCGGTGGCGACGCTGTCCGAGATCGAGGCCAGTGACTTCGACCGCACGCCCACCGGCCAGGAGGAACTGGACCGGGTGCTGGGCGGCGGCATCGTCGCCGGCGGCGTCGTGCTGATCGGCGGCGACCCGGGCATCGGCAAGTCGACGCTGCTGCTGCAAGCGGTCGAGTCGCTGTCGCAGACGGTCAAGGTCCTCTATGTGACCGGCGAGGAAAGCGGCGCCCAGGTCGCCATGCGCTCGCGCCGGCTGGGCCTGTCGGGCACCAAGGTACGCGTGCTGGCCGAGATCGGCCTGGAGAAGATCCTCGCCACCATCGAGGCCGAGGAACCCGATTTCTGCGTCATCGACTCCATCCAGACCCTCTACTCCGAGCAGCTGACCTCGGCGCCTGGCTCGGTCGCCCAGGTGCGCGAATGCGCGGCCCAGCTGACGCGCACGGCCAAGGCGCGCGGCTGCTCCATCGTGCTCGTCGGGCATGTGACGAAAGAGGGAGCTCTCGCGGGCCCGCGAGTCTTGGAGCACATCGTCGACACGGTGCTGTATTTCGAGGGTGACACCCACTCCAGCTTCCGCCTGGTGCGCGCCATCAAGAACCGCTTCGGTGCCGTCAACGAAATCGGCGTGTTCGCGATGACCGAGAAGGGACTCAAGGGCGTGGCCAACCCGAGCGCCATCTTCCTGTCCACCCACGCCGAGCCGGTGCCGGGCAGCTGCGTGCTGGTCACGCTGGAAGGCACGCGCCCCCTGCTGGTGGAGCTGCAGGCGCTGGTGGACAGCGGCGGCGTCAGTCCGCGGCGGCTGTCCGTCGGCCTGGACCGCGACCGCCTGGCCATGCTGCTGGCCGTGCTGCATCGCCATGCCGGCGTGGCGACGGGCGACCAGGACGTCTTCGTCAACGCCGTCGGCGGCGTGCGCATCAGCGAGCCGGCGGCCGACCTGGCCGTGCTGCTGGCCATCCAGAGCAGCCTGCGGGGCCGGGCCTTGCCCAAGGGCTTCATCGCCTTCGGCGAGATCGGCCTGGCCGGCGAGGTGCGCCCCGCGCCGCGCGGCCAGGAGCGGCTCAAGGAAGCCGCCAAGCTGGGCTTCAGCGTCGCCGTGGTTCCGAAGGCCAACGCACCCAAGAAAGCCATCGAGGGGCTGACCATCCATGCCGTCGAACGCGTCGAGCAGGCCATCGAAGTGCTGCGCGGAATTGTCTGAACTGGTTTCCATGGTGCACGCCGGCGCAAAGTCTGCTTAGGATGGGGGCTCCACGGAGGAGCCCCTACATGTCCGACCCCGCCAACCTCAGGCAGTACCCGCGCACCGACTTTCTCGCCGCCCAGCACGACGCCGACTCCCTGCCGGGCTGGGTCTTCAAGCCGGTGCAGTTCAGCCAGGGGCCGGCCGGCCTGGTGCTGAACATGAGCGACGGCGGCCTGCAGGTGCTGACCAGCGCCGCCGAGCCGCTGACGGACGACAAGTACGAGGTCGTGCTGCTGCTGGGCCGCTCCGACATGGACGACGAGGAGGAGCAGGTGTCCTGGTTCAACGGCGTCGTCGAGCGCAAGTGGTCGCGCCCCGTGCCTCGCATGGGCATCCTGCACGGCATGAGCTTCACGGCGCGCAACTCCACGGCCGAGCAGTTCCTGAACGGCCACCAGGACGCGCTGGAGTCCGGCCAGTGGGTGCGTTGCGTGCTGCTCAAGGTGAACAAGTAGGCCGGTCATGGACCAATACGGCCGCCTGCTCGACCATGTGCATCTGCGCGTGAGCGACCTGGCGGCCAGCCGGCGCTTCTACCGTGCGGCCCTCGAGGCGATCGGCCGGCTGGAGGCCTTCGGCGAAGCGGCGGGCTGCTTCTACGCCGACGAGTTCTATGTCGACGAGGCCCAGGGGCGGGTCTCGCATGTGCACCTGGCCTTCCAGGCCCGCAGTGAAGAGGAAGTGCGGCGCTTCCACGCGATGACGCTGTCCGCCGGCGGCCGCGACCAGGGCGCGCCGGGGCCGCGCCACTACCACCCCGGCTATTACGCGGCCTTCGTGCTGGACCCCGACGGCAACAACATCGAGGCCGTCTACCACGGCCCGACGCAGCGAACAGCCGACAGCGTCGAAGTGACTCGGCTCTAGGATGTGCGCCATGAGCGCACTCCCGCAACCGCCCTACTACGCGGTCATCTTCACCAGCCAACGCACGCCAGTGGACGGCGGCTATGGCGACATGGCCGACCGCATGGTGGCCCTGGCCTCTGAGCAACCCGGCTATCTGGGCGTGGAAAGCGCCCGCGGCGAGGACGGCCTCGGCATCACGGTCTCCTACTGGCGCAGCCCCGAGGACATTGCCGCCTGGCGCCGCGACGCCGAGCACAAGGTCGCCCGCGACACCGGCCGCAGCGACTGGTACCAGCACTACACGCTGCGCGTGGCCAAGGTCGAGCGCGCCTATGCCTGGACGCGCGAAGACGGACTGAAGGACCCGCTGCCATGAACCCCTGGATCGGTGTTGGACTGGCCCTCGCGGCCCTCATCATCGGCGGCGCCCTGCTCGGCTGGCAGGGCGTCATCTTCGCCACCACGGGCATCATCTTCTGGCTGCTGCTGCAGATCTCGCGGCTGATGCGGGTCATGAAAAAGGCCGGCGCCGCGCCCCTGGGCTCGGTGGCCAATGCCGTCATGCTTTCAGCCAAGCTGCACGCCGGCATGAAGCTGGTCGACCTGATCGGCCTGGCCGGCAGCCTGGGCGTGAAACAGGCGCCCGAGACCTTTGTCTGGCGCGACGCCGGCGGGGACGCCGTGGAAGTCAAGCTCGTGAAAGGCAAGCTCGTCGAGTGGCGGCTGATACGGGCGGACGGCTCTTCGTAAAATCGCCGGTTTTCACCCAGCCCCTGGAGTACCCGATGGTTCCCGCCCCCCTGCACGACCGCGACGGCAAGATCTGGATGGACGGCGAGCTCGTCGACTGGCGCGACGCCAAGATCCATGTGCTGACCCACACCCTGCACTACGGCTGCGGCGCCTTCGAAGGCGTGCGCGCCTACGACACCGTCAACGGCACGGCCATCTTCCGCCTGCAGGAGCACACCCAGCGCCTGTTCAACAGCGCCAAGATCCTGCGCATGAAGATCCCCTTCTCGCAGGAGCAGGTCAACGAGGCCCAGCGCGAGGTCGTCAAGGCCAACGGCCTGAAGAGCGCCTATCTGCGCCCGCTGATCTGGATCGGCTCCGAGAAGCTGGGCGTCAGCCCCAAGGGCAACCAGGTCCACCTGATGGTGGCCGCCTGGAGCTGGGGCGCCTACCTGGGCGAGGACGGCATGAAGCGCGGCATCCGCGTCAAGACCAGCTCCTACACCCGCCACCACGTCAACATCACGATGACGCAGGCCAAGACGGTGTCCAACTACACCAATTCCATCCTGGCCAATATGGAAGCCGTCGACGAGGGCTATGACGAGGCCCTGCTGCTGGACGCCTCGGGCTTCGTGTCCGAAGGCGCGGGCGAAAACCTCTTCGTCATCAAGGGCGGCGTCGTCTACACGCCCGACCTGTCGGCCGGCGCGCTGAACGGCATCACCCGCAACACCATCTTCGCGATCTGCCAGGACCTGGGCCTCAAGCTGGTCGAGAAGCGCATCACCCGCGACGAGGTCTATATCTGCGACGAGGCCTTCTTCACCGGCACCGCCGCCGAAGTGACGCCCATCCGCGAGCTGGACCGCGTCGAGATCGGCTCGGGTGAATATGCGGGTCGTCGCGGCCCCATCACCGAAAAGATCCAGTCGGCCTTCTTCGACATCGTCAACGGCCGCAACCCCAAGTACGCCGAGTGGCTGACTTCAGTTTGAGCCCCTCGCCCAGCCTCGCGTCGCTGAACGCGAGCGAGTCTGGTCGGTCCCCCGAGGGGACGGCGATGCTTGCGGCATTGAGCCGCAAGCACATCGCCAAACGCGGGCCGGCTAGGGAGCGGCCCGGCGCTCGGCCCGCTGGCAATGCACGCTGCGAAACGCACAACTGACGAGAAAACATGAGCACCACCACCACGCCCGCCGCCACCGTCGAAGTGACGGCCAAGGACTGCAACGACAACGGCACCGTCTTCTGCCCCAATCCCAAGATGGCGCTGTGGAGCAACCATCCCAAGGTCTTCATCGACCTGACCCACGGCGGCCAGGGCCAATGCCCGTACTGCGGCACCGCCTACAAGCTCAAGGCCGGCGAGGTCCTCTCCTCCGGCCACTGAGTTCAGCGCGCCAACGCGGCGGCCCTGCGGCTGCCGCGGCGCTGGCTGTCCAGGTCGGCCTCCAGCGCCCGCTCCGCCACTGACAGCGGCTTCACCACCCCCATCGCCAGGGCGCCCTGGTCCAGGTTCTGGCCCCAGCTCAGGCCGGCGCGCAGTGGCGTCGGCGCCGCCAGGCCATTGGTGAAGCCGGCCGGCAGCCACGGCATGGTCTGGGCCAGCACCAGGGCCACGCGCGGCTTGATGGCCGCATCGCCGACACGGCCACGCTGGCCCCAGCCGACGACCAGGTCGGCGCTCGTGCCTCCCATCGGCAGTGCCGGCGTGACGGCCACGTCGCGCAGCACGCCATGGCGCAATTGCATCAACGCCTCCTCGGCCAGCATGGCCGTGTCCTCGCGCGGCACGGTCTGGCCGGCGGGCATGGAATAGCTGTACTCGTCGGTGACCCGGTCGCTGCTGAAGAAGCGCGTGATGTCTTCCGGCTGGTAGCCGCGCTGCGTCGCCGTGGACGCCACGCCGAAGAACTGCACCCGGCCCAGGTCGACCATGTCCTGTGAGTAGAAGGGCAGCTGGTTGCGCAGCTGCTCGGACGCCGTGTTGGCCGGCACCGCCTCGTAGACGCGCAGGCCACCGTTCACCAGCAGATGCACGCGCGGCGGCAGGAAGTCGTTGGCGTGGGTCAGCTCGTGATACAGCAGCCGGCCCAGGGCCGGGATCAGCGCGGCGCTGTCGCGCGAGGCGCGCTCCAGCACGGGCGGACGGCCGCCGGCCGACTTGTTGCCCTGCACATAGCGCCACAGCATGGTGTAGGCGAGGTCGTTGCCGTACTCGGCCCGCGGGTCGGGCGCCTCGCTGACCGTGTCGCGCTCGGCTGCCGTCTGCCAGAGGTAGTCGGCGTCGAGATAGATGGCGCCGGTGGCGCTCCAGTAGAAAGCCGGCCGCACCCGGGCGCCGATGACGACGGCCGTGGTGGCGTTGAGCAGGCGGCGGAAGTCGCCATTCCCGTCCTGCTCGCGCAGGAAGGCTTCGAAGCGCTGGCCCATCCAGTCGTTGGACACCAGCACCCGCGCCATGACCTGCTCCACCGTCGGCAGCTCGCCGCGGGTCTCGGTGCCCAACAGGGGCAGGCGGCTCAAGTTGCAGAGATTGGCGTTGTTGAGCGCCGGCGTGTAGATGCACTCGCGCAGCGCCGCGGCATGCGCGCTGGCCGCCACATAGGGATAGACGCGCGAGGACAGATTGCCCGAGCCGAACAGCGGCGACGCGGCCGGCGGCGGCGGGGCCTGCACCAGCAGGCTGAACTCCTGGCTGAGGCTGCGCCCGTCGGCCAGCGTGACCTCGGCGCGCAGGCGCAGCAGGCTGTCCTCGCTGACCGTGGGTGCCGTGAAGATGACGCGCCATTGGGCCGCGTCGCCCAGGTTGGCGTCGGGGCCGTCGACGCGGCTCCAGCGCACGCGCGCCGCCGCGTAGTCGGCCACGGCCAGGCCGTCGACCCAGGCGCGCAGCGAGGTCTGGCCGCCCGCCCACACCGAGGGCTCGCCGCGGATCAGCAGCGTGGCCGCCTCGGCGGCGCCGGCGTTGATCTCGGCCTGGCCGCTGTGGCTGGCGCCCCTGGCGTCGGTGAAGTCCACGCTGAAGGCATAGCGGCCCGCTGCTGCGGGGGCGAGGCTGAGGGACTGGGAGCGCGCCGAGGCCAGGGCCAGGGTGGCGCCGGCCGTCTGGCGCCATTGCACGGTCTCAAGCCGCGAGCCGGCGCAGGCCAGCAGCGCCAGCTCCTGGTTGCGCCCGGCGCTGGCCGTGGCGGGCAGGGCCAGGCGGGCCACGGAGCCGCTGAGGCATTGCGTGCCCAGCGGCGGCACCGGAGTCGGCCCGGGCGGCGGCGTCGAGTCGCCGCCGCCTCCTCCGCCACAGGCCGTCAACAACAGACACAGCAAGGCCGGAACAAGCGTCTTGAACAGAAGCATGGGTTGAGTCGGGCAGCGTGATGACCGCGCCAATGTAGCCGCCGGCCAACTTCCTACAATCGCGCCATGCCCCGCTCCGCCGCCCAGACCGCCGCCCTGCTCGCCTCGCCCGATGACACCGAGGCCCAGTTCTACGAGGCCCTGCAGCATGCCGACCTCGACCACCTGATGGCCCTGTGGGCCGATGACGAGGAAGTGGCCTGCGTCCACCCGGGCGGCCCGCGCATCGTCGGCCTGAGCGCCATCCGCGCCGCCTTCGAGGCGGTCTTCCAGCGCGGCGCCGTCAGCGTCCATCCCGAGCGCGTGCGCCGCCTGCACAGCGGCGACTGCGCCATCCACCACGTGCTGGAGCGCGTGCAGCTGCATGGCGAAGCCCAGCAGTCCTGGGTCATCGCGACCAATGTCTATCTGAAGACGGCGCTGGGCTGGCGCCTGGTGCTGCACCACGCCAGCCCGGGCAATGCGGGCGATGTCCAGGAGCTCGTCGCCGACGCCGGCACGCTGCACTAGGAGGTCAGCGCATGCAGTACCGCGCCCCCCGCTGGCTGCCCGGCGGCCATGCCCAGACCATCTGGCCCGCCCTCTTCAGCCGCCAGCACGACGGCCCGCAGCCCAACTGGACACGCGAGCGCTGGGACACGCCGGATGGCGACTTCATCGATGTCGACTTCCTCACGGATGCGCCTGCGGACGCTCCGCTGTTCGTGCTCTTCCACGGCCTGGAGGGCGACCGCACCAGCCACTCCAGCGTCGCCTTCGCCAGCGTCGCCCGCGCGCGCGGCTGGCAGATGGCCCTGCCCCATTTCCGCGGCTGCTCGGGCGAGCTGAACCGCGGCCCGCGCGCCTACCACTCGGGCGACTATGAAGAGGTGGGCTGGATCCTGCAGCGCCTGCGCGAACGCCACGGCGGCCAGCTCCTCGTCGCTGGCGTCTCGCTGGGCGGCAATGCGCTGATGCGCTGGGCCGAGGAGGCCGGCACGCAGGCGGCCCAGGTGGCCCGCGCCGTCTGCTCCATCTGCTCGCCCATCGACATGCATGCCGCCGGCGCGGCCATCGACCGGGGCTTCAACAAACAGGTCTATGCGCGCCGCTTCCTGCGCACCATGATCCCCAAGGCCCTGCGCAAGCTGCAGCAGCACCCCGGGCTCTTCGACGGCGAGCGCCTGAAGCGGGCCTCGACCATCTACGAGTTCGACCACCTCTTCACCGCGCCGCTGCACGGCTTCAAGAGCGCCGACGACTACTGGACGCGCGGCTCGTCCAAGCCGCATCTGCATCGCATCCGCATCCCGGCCCTGGTGCTGAACGCGCGCAACGACCCCTTCGTGCCCGGCCACAGCCTGCCGCATGCCGCCGAGGTCGGCCCGCATGTGACACTCTGGCAGCCCGGCCACGGCGGCCACGTCGGCTTTCCCGCCGGCCGCCTGCCCGGCCATCTGCTGACCATGCCCGAGCAGGTCTGCGACTGGCTGGCCAGGCACCGTTGACCCCGAGACGCCATGGACCCCATCGTCGAAGCGGCATTGAAGAAGTGGCCCCATGTGCCGCACTGCTACGGCTGGCTGGCCCTGGACGCGCGTGGCGACTGGTATATGCGCGACGAGCGCATCCAGCACGCCGGCCCCTTCCCACAGGTCAAGGGCAGCCGCATCACCCATGACAAGCTGCGCGCCTTCATCGAGCGCAACTACGCGGCCGACGACGCCGGCTGCTGGTTCTTCCAGAACGGGCCGCAGCGCGTCTATGTGGAGCTGGAGGCCACGCCCTGGATCTGGCGCCTGCAGCCTGATGGCCAGGTGCTCAGCCACACCGGCCTCGCCGCGGCGGTGCAATCAAGCGGCCTGGACGAAGCCGGGCGGCTCTACCTGTTCACCGACCTCGGCCCGGGCCTGGTCCACACGGCCGACATGAGCCTGGCGGCGGACGCCGTCGAGCAAGCCCGCTGGACGCCGGAGGAGCTGCGCGCCGACGAGCTGCCGCAGCGCTTCGGCTTCGTGCGCCAGCCGCTTCCCTGAGCCCAAAAACGACAAGGGCTGCCGAGGCAGCCCTTGCAGGTCAGGGATCGACTTCTTACTGCGCGGCCGAAGCGGCCGGGGCCGGCATCTTGGGCTCGTCGAACTTGGCACCGCCCTGGTTGGCCATGTAGACCACGGCGCGCGAGACCTCGAAGTCGCTGAAATCGCCGCCGCCCTGCGGGCCCATGCTGCCCTTGCCCTTGAGGGCCGAGTGCACGAGAGCGTCAAAGCCGCTCTTGATGCGCGGGCCCCAGGCTGCTGCATCGCCCAGCTTGGGGGCACCGGCGGCGCCGGTGGCGTGGCAGGCCGCGCACTGGGCCTGGAAGACCTGCTCGCCGGTCTTCATCGCGGCGACATCGTTGACGTCCTTGACTTCCACGCGGCCGACCGGCGCGATGCGCGAGGCGACGGCCTGGCTTTCCAGGGCGCCGGTGCCGGCAGCCGGCTTGGTGTCCGTGCTGACGTAGTTGGCCAGCATGATGATGATGACGACCGGCACGACGAACGAGAAGAAGACGGCCCAGGCCAGCTGCTTGGGGGTCTTGATGGGGCCCGTGTGGGCGTCGTCGTGGTCGTGATCGTGGCTGGCGCTCATGGATTCCTCTTGTCGGTCCTTGTTCGGCTCGGCAGTGCCCCGCGCTGCGGGACACAAAACCTGCGAATTATAGGCAGCCCCCATGGTGCCCCGGCCTCATGGGAACCCCGCTGCTAGAATCTGCGGCTTCGCGCCCGTAGCTCAATGGATAGAGTACTGCCCTCCGAAGGCAGGGGTTGTTGGTTCGATCCCAACCGGGCGCGCCAAGCGCAAAAAGCACTTAGCTCCACAGCCAAGTGCTTTTTTGTTGGACGGCTCAATTCGAGCGCGGGCTCAGAGCTTCAGATGCCCATGCACGCCCTCGTCGACGCGCTGGGCCGTGATGGCGCCGAACAGCATCTTCAGGCCGGCCACCAGGCTGCCACCGCGGGTGTCCCAGTATTCGCCGCTGACCGGATCGACGCGCAGCACGCAGATGCGCGGATCGTCCTCGCCCTCGGTGAACCAGGCGCGCAACTTGGGGCTCCAGAGGCGGTGGATGGTGGCCCGGTCGGTGACCTGGGCGACGTGGCCGTCGAGTTTCAGGTGGCCGCCGTTGTCGCCCTCCTTGAAGAACAGCGTGACGCGCGGGTCGCGCTCCAGCTCGATGGTCTTCAGGCTGTCGATCTCGGTGAAGAACCACAGGGTGCCGCCCTCGTCGACCTCCATGACCGTCATGGGCCGTGCATGCAGCTGCGTGCCCATGCCCAGCGTGCAAAAGAAGCAGCTGTTGCCGGCCTTGACCAGTTCGGCGATCTTCTGCGCGGCGGCCGGGCCGCTCAGGTCTTCCTCGGTACCGACCTCATCCTTGAGGTCGCGGCTGTCGTCTCGCATGTCGGCTCCTTGGCGTTGACTGAAGCTCAAGCCTAGGCAGAGGCCGGTCCGGCGCCTGTCGGTCTTCAGGACGGGCCGCTGTCGGCACGGGCCGCCTGCTCTCCTACATGGCGATAGGCCGCGGCCTATGAGTGCTGGCGTGGCTTGCTGCGCCAATCAAGGTTCCGGCATCACGCCCGCACCCAAGGAGCAAGCCATGCCCAGCGACAGCCCCAGCCACACCCCCCGGCCCTGGCTGGCAGCCGCCACCGCCGCCTTGGCGACGCTGGTCGCCTGCAGCCAACCGGCCCAGCAGCCGGCTGCGGCGCCCACGGCCGCCACGCCACCGGCCGAGGCGGCCAGCGCCCCGCGCGATCCCGCCGCCGTGCCGCCGGTGCTGCCGCCCTCGCCGATGCCGCCTTCGGTGGCGCCGCCTTCCTTCCCACCTGCGTCCGCGCCGCCCCCCTGGCCGGCTTCGAGCCCGATCCGCTGAAGTTCAGCCGCCGACGTGGCGCGACAGCCCGTCCACCAGCGCATCGAACACCGCGCGGCAGGCCTGGTTCTGGCGCAGGTCCTCGTGCATGGCGACCCAGGTCTCCAGCGGCCAGGCAAATTGGTCGGCCAGCACGCGTTCCAGCACCGGCTCGCGCCGGGCCAGCCCGACCTGGCAGACGCCGATGCCCGCGCCCGCCCGCAGCAGGGCGAGCTGGGCCAGGTCGGAGTCGCAGCGCAGCGCGAAGCCGTCGCGCGTGATGCCGCCCAGGCGGGTGGCGCCGGCGCGGATGAAGGGTGTCACCTTGTCGAAGCCGATCAGCGTGTGGCGCTGCAGCTCGGCCATGCCGGACGGCCGGCCGTGGCGGTCGAGGTAGTCGGGCCTGCCATACAGGCCCAGCTCGATGCTGCCGATGCGCCGCGCGATCAGCTGGCCCTGCTCGGGCGGCGTCATGCGCACCGCGATGTCGGCCTCGCGGCGCAGCAGGTCCTGCAGCTGGTTGCTCAGGGCCAGCTCCAGCACCAGGCCCGGATGGGCCTCGCGCAAGCCGGCGAAGACGCCGGCCAGCACCTCCACGCCGATGACCTCGCTGGCCGTCACCCTGACCGTGCCCCTGACCTCGTCGCCACGCGCCGTCGCGGCCCGCTGCAGGGCGGCCGCGGCGGCTTCCATCTGCTCGGCATGGCCGCGCAGGGCCAGGGCGGCCTCGGTCGGCAGCAGGCCGGTGGGCGAGCGCGTGAACAGGGGCTGGCCCAGGGCCTGCTCCAGCGCCGCCACATGGCGGCCGACGGTGGGCTGGGTCAGGTCCAGCAGGCGCGCGGCGCCGGACAGCGAACCTTCGCGCAGCACGCCCAGAAAGGTGTGCAGCAGCGCCCAGGGCGGTGTTGAAGTCATACAAAAATGTATAGCAGCACCGCCAGCTTCGGCAATTTTCAAAGCGTTCGCCGGTTTCCAGAATCCGTCCCATCAACTTCTGGAGAACAGCGATGCAAGGCAAGGACAAGACGGCCCTGGTGCTCGGCGCGAGCGGTGGCATTGGCGGCGAGGTGGCGCGCCAGCTGCGCGACGCGGGCTGGACGGTGAAGGCCCTCAAGCGGGGCCAGGCGGCGGCGCACGAGATGCGCGAAGGCGTCCACTGGCTGCGGGGCGACGCGCTGAATGCGCCCGACGTGGCCGGCGCCGCCCAGGAGTGCAGCGTCATCGTGCATGCCGTCAACCCGCCCGGCTACCGCGACTGGGACCGCCTGGTGCTGCCCATGCTGGACAACTCGATCGCCGCCGCGACGATCCAGCAAGCCACGCTGGTGCTGCCCGGCACGGTCTACAACTTCGGCCCGGACGCCTTCCCGCTGCTGCACGAAGACTCGCCGCAGCGCCCGCTCACGCGCAAAGGCGCCATCCGCGTCGAGATGGAAGCCCGGCTGCGCGCCGCCAGCGAGCGCGGCATGCGCAGCCTCATCGTCCGGGCCGGCGACTTTTTCGGCCCGCAGCCGGGCAACAGCTGGTTCTCCCAGGGCCTCATCAAGCCGGGCAAGCCGGTGAGCCGCATCAGCAACCCGGCCGCGCCCGGCGCAGGCCACCAATGGGCCTATCTGCCCGACGTGGCCCGCACCATGGTCGAGCTGCTGGCGCGGCGCGAGCGCCTGCCGGCGTTCGCCAGCTTCCACATGGCCGGGCACTGGGACGCCAGCGGCCGCGAGATGGCCGAGGCCATCCAGCGCGTCGCCGCCCGCCACGGCCAGCCGCCGCGCATCGCCGCCCTGCCCTGGTGGCTGCTGAAGCTGGCCTCGCCCTTCGTCGCCACGCTCAAGGAGATGCAGGAGATGCGCTATCTGTGGCAGCAGCCGGTGCGCCTGGACAACCGCCGCCTGATGGAGGTGTTGGGCTTCGAGCCGCACACGCCGCTGATGGATGCCGTCGAGGCCTCGCTGCGCGGCCTGGACTGCCTGGGCTGCCCGCAGCAGCGCCCCAGCCGTAACATGGCCGACAGCTCATTCGCCGGGACTTCCCCATGACCTATTGCGTTGCCATGCGCCTGCGTGCGGGCCTGCTGTTCGCGTCCGACACCCGCACCAACGCGGGCGTGGACCACATCGCGAGCTTTCGCAAGATGTACCAGTTCCAGATCCCGCACCAGCGCGAGATCGTCATCCTGACGGCGGGCAATCTGGCAACGACCCAATCCGTCATCTCGGTGCTGAACCAGCGCGTCCACGGTGACGGCGAGCACCTGCTCAACGTGCCGACGCTCTACGACGCCGCGGTGCTGCTGGGCCGCACGCTGAAGGAAATCATCTACCGCGACAGCGCCGACCAGCACGGCGGCGTGGACTTCGGCGCCAACATGCTGCTGGGCGGCCAGATCAAGGGCGAGGGCCCGCGCCTCTTCCACATCTACCCACAGGGCAATTTCATCGAGGCGACGGAAGAGACGCCCTATTTCCAGATCGGCGAGAGCAAATACGGCAAGCCCATCATCGACCGCGTGATCCGCTACGACACGACGCCGCTGGACGAGGCCGCCAAATGCACCCTGGTCAGCTTCGACTCGACCATCCAGTCCAATCTGTCGGTCGGCCTGCCCATCGACATGCTGATGCTGCGCGCCAACCAGTTCGAGATGGCCATGCAGCCGCCCCACCGCATCGAGCGCGACGACGCCTATTTCCAGTCCCTGCGCAAGGGCTGGAGCGCCGGCCTGCGCAAGGTCTTCGATGACCTGCCCAACGAACCCTGGTTCGACATCAACGCCTGAAGCTGACAGCCATCTCGCGGCGCGAAGCCTGACAACGGTGTCTCATCCATTCAGGGCTGTCGAGTCCGTTGACAGCGCGATGACCAGCGCAAAGTCAACCGCATTGGAATCAACAACTTAGGGGGTCTGGCTCGATAAATGCTCATTTTTGATGGCGAATCCGAGATTTCGCGTCAGAGGTGACATATGAAAAAGACGTCCTGGGGCATCCATCCGCAGTGGCTTCTGGCCCTGCTCCTCCCGGCCGGCCTGGCCAGTGCAGCACCGCTGCCGGTCTACGCGCCGACCTATCCATCACCCAACGCCGCCTGCGCCACTTTCGGCAACATGGTGTCCTGCTCCACCAAGGTGCTGGACAACCTGGCCTCACGAGGCTTTGCCGGCTTCACCGGCCCCTACAGCTTCGCCGCGAGCCAGGGGGCACTGCTCGACACCATTGTCGTGACGGCCAACGGCGGCAATATCCTCAACAACGGCGACCAGCTCAATCCGTCGGAAGACGGCTTCTCGACGAACAACGGCGGCAACAAGAAGTACTTCTTCACCGGCGACGGCAACGACCCGACCAACAACGGCGGCCTGGCCGGCGACACGCCCTACAGCTGGGACACCAGCATCGGCGCCCTCAACCAGAAGCTGACCTTCGGTGGTGCCTATCACCGCATGGCCATCGCCTTCGACTTCAACAATCCGCAGAACGACATCTCGAGCATCCCGATCTGGGCGCTGGTGACCATCCGCGATACCGACGGCAATCTGGGCAACAAGTACTTCGAGACCCAGGCCCTGGATCCCAACAACATCTTCAAGGATCCGTCGCTGCACAACTCGGGCAAGAGCTTCGACGGCAGCGCCGTCACGACGCCCGGCGCGGCGGATTTCGCGCTGACGGTGGGCGCGGTCTGCGTCGTCAACGCCACGGTGTCCTATCCCTCGCCCAACGGCTCCAGCTGCCCGAACGGCGGCCAGCTTGTCAACACCAACCAGGCCTCCAACGAGGTCGAGTTCATCAACTACATCCCGTCGATGGACCTGGAGGCGCTGCAGAGCCAGGGCTATGACACCATGTCAGTGCAGGTCTGGATGGGCTGCTTCAACAACGGCGTGAGGGGTGCGGGCCCGGCTCTGGCCAACGGCGGCTCGATCGGCCCCTGCGACACCGGCGGCTTTGGCGACATCTTCCTCATCGCCGGCGAAGAAGTGCACCGCGTGCCGGAACCCGGCACGCTCGGCCTCGCCGGCCTGGCCCTGCTCGGACTGCTGCGTGGTCGCCGCCAGCACTGAGCCGGCGAAACCGACCGAGAAACGGCGCCCGCGGGCGCCGTTTTCCTTGCCTGGCTCAGACCGGCCCAAGCACCCGCATCGAATAATCCACCGCCCGCACATCCTTGGTCAGGCGGCCGATGGAGATGCGATCGACGCCGGTGGCGGCGATCCAACGCAATTGATCGAGCGCCACGCCGCCCGACACCTCCAGCAGCGCGCGGCCGCCGTTGACGGCCACGGCCTCGCGCATCTGCGCCTCGCTGAAGTTGTCCAGCAGCACGCTGACGGCACCGGCATCCAGGGCCTCGTGCAGTTGGGCAATCGTCTCGACCTCGATCTGGATGTCCACGCCCGACTTCAGCGCCTGGGCCGCACGCAGCGCCGCGCCCACGCCACCGGCCGCGGCGATGTGGTTTTCCTTGATGAGGATGCCGGCATACAGGGCCAGGCGCTGGTTCTGCCCGCCACCGACGCGCACCGCGTACTTCTGCGCTAGGCGCAGGCCGGGGATGGTCTTGCGGGTGTCCAGGATGGCGCAGCCCTTGGCGTTCGGGCTGGCGCCGGCCACCGCGTCTACATGGGCTCGCGTGATCGTCGCCGTGCCCGACAGCAGCTGCAGGAAGTTCAGCGCCGGCCGCTCGGCGCTCAGCAGCGCGCGGCCATCGGCCTCGATGCGGCAGACGATGCTGTCCGCCACGGTCAGCGCGCCCTCGTCCACCAGCCATTCGATGCGCGCCGTCTTGTCCAGCGCGGCGAACACGCCGTCGAACCAGTCGCGGCCGCACAGCACCGCCGCTTCGCGCACGCGCACCTGGGCCGCCACGCGCCGGCCGGCGGGCACCAGCAGGGCCGTCCAGTCGCATTTGCCGATGTCCTCGGCAATGGCTTCCTGGATGTTGCGCGAGCGCGCCTGGGCCACGGTCTCTTCGGTCGAGAACATTGCGCTTACTCCGCCGGGCCGACCGTCAGCTGGATCTCGCCCAGGCCCTCGATGCGGCCCGTCAGCACATCGCCCGGCACCACGGCGCCGACGCCGGCGGGCGTGCCCGTGTAGATCAGGTCGCCGGGATGCAGGTGATAGAGATGCGACAGGTTGGAGACGATCTCGGCCTGGTTCCAGATCATGTCGGCCAGGTCGCCGCGCTGCTTCTCCACACCATTGACCGCCAGCGTGATGGCGCCCTTGTCCAGCGTGCCCAGTTCGCTCCTGCGCACGATGTCGCCGAGGATGGCCGACTGGTCGAAGCCCTTGGCCGTGTCCCAGGGCTTGCCGGCCGCCTTGGCCGCGGCCTGCAGGTCGCGGCGCGTCATGTCCAGGCCCGTGGCATAGCCCCAGATGGCGGCGATGGCCGCCTCGGGCGAGACCTTGAAGACCGGCGCGCCGATGGCCAGCACCAGCTCCATCTCGTAGTGGTAGTTCCTGGTTTCAGTCGGATACGGGACCGTCGCGCCCGAGGGCGTCAGCGCCGTGGCGGGCTTGGTGAAATAGAAGGGCGGCTCGCGCGTCGGGTCGGCGCCCATCTCGCGGGCATGATCGGCATAGTTGCGGCCGACGCAGAAGATGCGGCGCACCGCGTAACGAGCCTCCGTGCCACGCACGGCGGCACTGGGAATCTCGGCCGGAGGAAAGACGAAATTGCTCATGGCAAGGCTTGGCCAATGGAAGTACAGCGCGCAGCATACTGGGCTGGCCCTGGTGCTGGCCCTGCTGGGCGGCTGCGCCACGCAGTCCCCGGCGCCGGCCGATCGCGACGGCCCCCAGCCCAATCCGCCGGCCGAGCTGACCCGCGTGCCCGACGCCGTACCGCGGCTGGAGCCCATCCGCATCGGCGGGCCCAACAAGCCCTATGAGGTGCTGGGCGAACGCTACGAGCCGCTGAAGGGCGACGTCAGCTACGCCGAGCGCGGCCTGGCCTCCTGGTATGGCCGCAAGTTCCACGGCCGGCCGACGGCCAGCGGCGAGGTCTACAACATGTATGCGATGACGGCGGCCCACCCGACCCTGCCCATCCCCAGCTATGCGCGCATTCGCAACCCGGCCAACGGCCGCGAGGTCATCGTGCGCATCAACGACCGCGGCCCCTTCCACAAGGGACGCATCGTCGACCTCAGCTACACGGCCGCCCTCAAGCTCGACGTGCTGCGCGGCGTGGCGCCGGTGGAGGTCAGGCGCATCACCTATGCCGAGATCCGGGCCGGCAGCTTCCAGAAGCCGGCCGATGAGACGCCGCCCGTCTTCGTGCCCGACACGCCGCCCGGCGGCCCGCAGCGCGACACCACGGCAGTCGTTGCCGGCAAGCCCGGCAGCGCCTGGCTGCAGTTCGGCGCCTTCGCCAGGCTGGACGGCGCAGAAGGCCTGCGCCAGCGCATCGCCGAGGCCGACCTGACCCTGCTGCCCCTGCTGACCGTGGTGCGCGAAGGCGGCATGCACCGGCTGCGCGCCGGCCCCTTCCCGAGCGCCGACGAGGCGCGCGCGACGGCGGCCAGGCTGCGAGACGAAGCTGGCATCGAGGCCAGCGTGGTGGAGAAACGTTAGCGCCCGCCCGCCACGTCCAACAAGGTGCCCACCGTGTAGCTGGATGCATCGCTGAGCAGCCAGACGACGGCCTCGGCGATTTCCTCGGCGCGGCCCATGCGCTGGATGGGGATGTCCTTCACCTGAGCCTGCGCGCGTTCCAGCATGCCGCTGGTGGCGTGGATGTCGGTCTCGATGATGCCGGGCCGCACGCCGTTGACGCGGATGCCCTCGGCGATGAGCTCGCGGCCCAGGCCCTTGGTCAGCGTGTCGACGGCGCCCTTGGTGGCGGCGTAGTCCACATAGATGCCGGCCGAGCCGAACTCGGCCGCGCGCGAGCTGAGGTTGACGATGGCGCCCCCCGCGCCGCCATGCCGGGTGCTCATGCGCCGCGCGGCCTGCTGGCAGCACAGCAGCGTGCCCATCACGTTGACGTCGAAGAGGCGGCGCCAGCGCTCGGGCGTCATGGCCTCCAGGCGCGCGGCCGGCGCGACGATGCCGGCGTTGTTGACCAGGCCCGCCAGCCGGCCGCCCGCGGCATCCAGCTGCGCGAACATGGATGCCACCTGGGCTTCGTCTGACACGTCCGCCTTCAGCGTCAGCACGCGGCGACCGAGTCCGTGCAATCTGGCCGCCAGCGCTTCGGCGGCGACGCTATCCTGCGCGTAGTTGATGGCCACGTCCCAGCCGGCCTCGGCGCAACGCAAAGCCGTCGCCGCGCCGATGCCACGCGATCCTCCGGTGATCAATACCCAAGCCGACATGGCCGCGATTGTGGCGGGTCGGAGAAGATGCGTGGCCCCACCCCCTGCTGCATGGATTTCCTCGACGTCCCGACGGTCCTCAAGGTCAGTGCCCTCTTCAATCTGATGGCGGCACTGGCCTGGCTGACGCTCGCCCAGGCCTTCCGGATCGCGCCGCGCGCCGGCCGGCTGATGGCGGCGGCGCACCTGGTGCGCATCGCCTCCCAGAGCTGCGGCGACTGCCTGGCCGGCTGGCCCGATCTTGCGCAACAGGCCATCCCCGAGTTCGGCCTGCTGGCCGCGATGGTGCTGCTGCTGATGGCCCTGCGGCGCATGCTGCGCAGCCGCCATCGCCCGCGCGACATCAACTGGATCGGCGGCCTCGGCGCCATCGGCATCACGCTCGGCCTGGCCAGCGGCTCGGGCCTGGCGCCCCAGCTGGCCAGCACGCTCAGCGCCACCGCCCTGGGCATGCTGGCCGTGCGCGAGGTCGTCCGCGGCATCGGCAGCCAGCTGTCGCGCATCGTCACCGTCTGCACCGCCCTGCCCTTCGCGGCCCTGGTCGTCGTGGGCGCCGTCCACGCCTTCGAGCTGCTGACCGTGCCCGGCTGGGCCGAGCACTTCCTCAGCGGCGCCCTGCCCTCGCCGGCACGCGCAGTGCTGTGGTTCGTCATCACCGCCGCCATCACCCTCAGCCTGATCGCGTTGATGATCTGGCGCCTCATCAAGCGCATCCAGCACCTGACCTACCGCGACCCGCTGACCGGCGCCCTGAACCGCCGCGCCTTCGAGCAGGCCCTGATCGAGGCCCAGGCCCAGCTGCAGCGCGGCCGCGGCTTCGCGCTGGCCATGATCGACATCGACCATTTCAAGCGCATCAACGACCAGCACGGCCACCAGGCCGGCGATGCGGCCCTGCAGCATTGCGTGCGCGTCTGGCAGGCCGGCCTGCGCGAGGTGGACTGCCTCGGGCGCCTGGGCGGCGAGGAGTTCTGCGCGCTGCTGCCGCTGAACGGGCCGGCCGACCTCGCCACCGCCGCCAGCGTGGCCGAACGCCTGCGCGACAGCCTGGCCGCCCAGCCTCTGCACTGGAAGGGCCTCGAGCTGCCGCTGTCGGCCAGCTTTGGCGTGGCCCTGCCCGTGGCCGGCGACCCGCAGGGCGAGATCGGCCTGGCGCGCGCCGACGCCGAGCTCTACCGCGCCAAGGCCGAGGGCCGCAACCGTGTCTGCGTGGCGGCGGACCTGGCAGGGATGGCCGTCGCATGAGCCCCGCACGGCCGCCCGAAGGGGCTCGCTCCCGCTTGGCGGGAGTGAACCCGGACTGGCAATGCCCCTGCGGGCATTGCCTGCCTGGTGAACGCCTGGCCGCTCTGTCGGCCAGGCAGCGCGCAGCGCGCAGGGGGCGCCCATGATCACGGCCGCCCAGACCCAGACCCTGCTGGCCGCCATCATCCTCATCGCGTGCGTCGCGACCCTGGTCTGGACCTCGCTCGCCCTGGTCGCGCGCATCGCGCCGCGGGCCTCGCTGGCCATGGCCGGCGCCAATGCGGCGGCGGCGGCGTCGCTGACCCTGCATGCGCTGCGCGGCGCGCTGCCCGACGCCTTCACCTATTGGCCGGGCGACGTGCTGGCCATCACCTCCTTTGCCCTGCTCGGCGCCGCCGTGCCCGGCATCACGACGCGCGAGCTGGTCTGGAAGCCCGGCGCCCTCGTCGTGGCCCTCGCCGCCCTGCTGCTGCTGGCCCGGCCCTATGAGGGCGATCTGCACTGGCAGGCCCGCATCGTCAACTTCGCGGGCGCCGGCCTGACGCTGGCCGCCGGCCTGATGGCCTGGCGCGGCCTCGGCCGCCAGGCGACCGGGCGCCGCACGCCGGCGCCACTGGCCCTGCCCCTCTTCCTCATCGCGGCCCTGATGGCGGCGCGCGGCCTCGAGACCTTCACCAACCCCGGCCGCACGCCCGACCTGCGCGTGCCCACGGACTTCAACATCCTCTTCCTGTGGACGGCCCTGGTGCTGGCCCTGCTGCAGAACGCGACGCTGGCCTTCCTGGTGCTGATGCGCCTCATCAACCGCATCGAGCGCCTGCTCGAGCGCGACCCGCTGACCGACACCCTGAACCGCCGCGCCTTCGACCAGTCCCTGGAGCAGGCCCATGCCTGGCTCAAGCGCGGCCGCGGCTATGCCCTGGTCATGATCGACATGGACCGCTTCAAGCAGCTCAACGACACGCTGGGACACGCCGCCGGCGACGCGGCCCTGCGCCAGATGGTCAGCGAGCTGCAGCCCTGCGTGCGCGAGGTCGACCGCTTCGGCCGCCTGGGCGGCGAGGAGTTCTGCGTGCTGCTGCCCGACACCGACATCGCCGGCGCCGCCCTGGTCGCCGAGCGCATGCGCATGCTGGTGGACGAGGCGCCGCTGCGCTGGCTGGAGCAGGACTGGCCGCTCAGCGCCAGTTTCGGCATCGCCGAGGCCGAGCGCGACGATGCGGGCGTCGACACCGTGCTGGCGCGCGCCGATGCCGCCCTCTACCGGGCCAAGAACCAGGGACGCAACGTCGTGCAAGCCTAGCCTGGGCACCCCTCCCCCGAGGGGACGGCGATGCCCGGGAACTCTACGCGGCCAGTTGTCACACAGCGGGCAGACCGCAACAGTGCCAAGCCCCGCCATGACCGAAGCTCAAGACACCGCCGCCGCCAAGGAAGCCAGCGAGGACAAGCTGAATGCCGTCGTCGCCGTGATGGTGGCCGTACTGGCCACCTTCCTGGGCATCTGCAAGGTCAAGGACGACAACATCGTCCAGACCATGCAGCAGGCCCAGGTCGACAAGCTCGACTACTGGGCCTACTACCAGGCCCGCACCATCCGCGCCGACGTCGCCGAGCAGGCCGCCACCCAGCTCGAGCTGGCCAAGGCCGGCGCACCGGTGGCCCAGGCGGCCGACTACGACAAGGCCATCGCCGGCTACCGCGCCAAGCAGGCCGACCAGCTGAAGAAGCGCGACGAGCTGCGCGCGCAGGCCGAGACGGCGGAGCAGACCTACAAGATGCTGAACAAGCGCGACGACCAGTTCGACCTGTCGGACGCGCTGCTGGCCATCGCCATCGCCATGCTCGCCGTGACGGCGCTGACGCACCGGTGGTCGCTTTTCTTCGTCTCCATGGTGCCGACCGTCGGCGGCGTGGTGATGGGCCTGGCCGGGCTGATGAACCTGGCCATCCACCCCAACATGCTGTTCCAGCTGCTGGCATGACGTCTGGCGCCCGGTCCGACGCTGACTAAGGTGCGCCATCCTGACGGATGGAGCACCGCTTGAAAAGCATCGCCTTGCCGCTGGCCGCGGCCTTGTTGACGACGGCCGCCCAGGCCGCCCCCGATCCCGGCGGGCGCTGGGAAGGCGCGGCCGAGATCCCCGGCGCGCCCCTGCTCCTGGTGGTCGACCTGTCGCGCACGGCTTCGGGCGGGCTGCAGGGTTCGGTCATCCTGCCGGGGCGCGGCGTCAAGGGGGCGCCGCTGCAGGCCATGGCCAGCAGCGAGGCCGGCCTGAGCTTCAGCCTGGGCGCCGCCTTTGCCGGCCCCGCCGACAGGGCCCCGCAGGTCAGCCTGCGCTGGCAGGCCGACGGTTCCTTGGCGGGTGAATTCACACTGGGCGGCCTGAGCGCGCCGCTGCGGCTGCAGCGCGCCGGCAGCGCCCAGGTCGACTTGCCCGTGGCCCACACCGCCCTCTCGGCCGCCCTGCTCGGGCGCTGGGTGGGGCGCTACGAGCTCGGCGGCTACCCGCGCGAGGTGACGCTGACGCTGGCCAACGACCCGGCGGGCCTGGGCAGCGGCCAGCTGGTCGTGGTGGGCCGGCGGCGCACCGAACTCGTCATCGACCATGTGGCCCAGGGCCGCGAGTTCCTGACCCTGAAGGCCAGCACGGCCAACTACCGCATCGAGGGCCGCTACCAGGCAGGCCGCATCGAGGGTCAGGTCGTGCAGGGGCCTTTCGAGGCCGCCATCGTGCTGCGCCAGGCGGCGCCGGGAGCCACGCCATGAAGCGCCGCCATCTGCTGCTCGGCCTCACGGCCTTCACCGCCTTGCCCGCCGCCGCCCAGGGCATGTACCGCGGCGACGCCGCCCACAGCGGCGTGCTGCAGGCCCAGGCGCCGCGCCAGTTCAAGCGGGTCAAGTGGAGCTTCCCGACCGGGCAGCGCATCGTGTCCTCGCCGGTCTGGCATGAGGGCGCCGTGCTGTTCGGCAGCGACGACGGCCACCTCTACAGCGTGGACGCCGCCACCGGACGGCAACGCTGGATGCTGGCGACCGACGGGCCGGTGGCCTCCACGCCGGCCGTGGCCGGCGGCCGCGTCTATGCGCTGAGCTTCGACGGCCGCCTGTACGCGGCCCATGCCGCCACCGGTGAAGTGCTGTGGAAGTTCGCCACCGAGGGCGAGCGCCGCTTCGAGGCGCGCGGCCTGAACGGCATGCGGCCGCGCGGCCAGACCTTCGCCGATCCCTACGACGTCTATCTGTCCAGCCCCGTGGTGGCCGATGGCCGGGTCTATTTCGGCAGCAGCGACGGCCACGTCTATGCGCTGGACGCGGCCAGCGGCGCCCTGCTGTGGAAGCACCGCAGCGGCGACGTCGTGCATGCCTCGCCGGCCTACGCGGGCGGGCGCATCTACGTGGGCAGCTGGGACGGCAAGCTCTATGCGCTGGACGCCAGGACCGGCGCCCAGGCCTGGGCCTTCCAGGCCGGTGTCGACCCGCTGATGTTCAACCAGCAGGGCTTCCAGTCCTCGCCGGCCGTGGTGGGCGGCGTGGTCTACAGCGGCTGCCGCGACAGCCATGTCTATGCGCTGGATGCCGCCACCGGCCGCGAACTCTGGAAGCACGCCACCAATGGCAGCTGGGTCAACAGCTCGCCGGCGGTCAGCGCCGGCCAGGTCCATGTCGCGACGTCGGACTCGTCCCTCTACAAGGTGCTGGACGCCAGCACCGGCCAGCTGGTGCGCGAGCATGGCGTGCAGGCCTATGTGTTCGGCTCGCCCACCATTGCCGGCGACGTCGTGCTGCTGGGCGTGCTCAACGGCGTGCTGCAGGCGCGCGACAAGGCCAGCGGCGCCCTGCTGTGGGAGTTCCAGACCGAGGCCTCGCGCGCCAACCGGGGCTGGGCGCTGACGGCCGACAAGCGCTTCAACGGCAGCCTGCTCTACCCCTCGGGCTGGCACGACGCCATGGCCATAGGCGCCGAGCGCCAGCAGGGCGTGGGCTCCTTCTTCTCGACGCCGCTGGTGGTCGCCGGCGTGGTCTACATCGGCAGCGCCGACGGCCGCATGTACGCGCTGGAATGAGCGATGGCTAGGGCCTGCCGAGGCTGACGAGCAGCAGCGGCAGCCACAGGGGTGACAGCACGACGGCCCCGATGAACAGCACGCCGTCCGCGGCGACCGTGACCGGCGTCGCGGCGGCCTTCAGCACCTTCTCGGCGTCCGAGGTTTCCTCGCTGATGTGGACGTAGTAGTCCCGGTTCAGCTTCTGCAGGGGCAGGGGCATCTCGTTGCGTACCGCGTATCTCTGGCCCGTCATCAAGACTTCGCCAACGAGCTGGCCACCCCGGTCTTGAAAGCCGGCCCACCGGGCGGCCTGCAACTGGGCCGGGCTGACATCGTGCCGCATCTGCAGGACGAGCCGGCCCTGGATGCGGTTGTCGGCGCTGACCCGAAAGCCCTGGAAGTTTGCCGCTGCGATCGCCGGCTGCAGCAAGGGGTCCAAGGCCGCCGCCACCTGGGTCGGCGCGTCAAAGACATAGTGGTAGCGCCCGCCCACCACCACCAGGGATCGCTTGTCGGCCGAGATCAGCACGCCCTGGAGCTTCTCGGAGTAGCTCGCCTCCCGATGCATCTGCGTGGTGATGCAACCCGACAGCCCCGCCAGCGGCAGACCGGCCGCCAGACCCAGCATCCTTCGTCGATCCATATCGTCTTCCTCCTCGCGTCCGGCCCGCGGCAAACCGCTGCCAGGGGTCCGATGCGCGAGCTGATTGTGGGAAGACGGGATCGTGTCGGGTGAAGGCTTTGCGGGGTATCGCCAATCGACGCCAGCAGGCGCGGCAAACGCCACAAGCAAAGAAAAAGGCCGGCGAGAGTGCCCCTCGCCGGCCTTTGCAATCACGCTCAGCGCGTCACCAGACCTTGCAATGCTGGCCCGCCGGCTTCACCAGCTTGGCGCCCGGCTTGCAGGCAAAAGCCTTCTCGAACTGCGGCATGTTGACGACGACGCCGTTGATGCGCCACTTGGCCGGCGAGTGCGGGTCCACCTTGGCGTGCACGCGCAGCTGCTCGGGGCGGGCGTCCGCGCAGTCCCACTGCGCAAAGCCGACGAAGAAGCGCTGCTCGGGCGTCAGGCCGTCGCGGTTCTCCAGCGTCTTGCCCGCCATGTGGGCCTTCCAGGCCTCCCAGGCGAGGATGAGGCCGCCGAGGTCGGCCAGGTCTTCGCCCAGCGTCAGCTTGGAATTGATCTTGATGTCGTCGATCACCGGGTACTGGGCGTACTGGTCGGCCACGCAGGCGGCGCGCTTCTCGAAGGCCTGGCCGTCCTTCTTGGTCCACCAGCTCTTCAGATTGCCCTTGGCATCGAACTGGCGGCCTTCGTCGTCGAAGCCGTGGATCAGCTCATGGCCGATGGTGCCGCCGGTGTTGCCGTAGTTGGGCGCTTCGTCCATGCGCCGGTCGTACAGCGGCGGCTGCAGCACGCCGGCGGGGAAGTTGATGTCGTTCATCTGCGCGTCGTAATAGGCATTGACCGTCTGCGGCGTCATGCTCCATTCGCCGCGGTCCAGCGGCTGGCCGATCTTGGCCAGGCGGCGCCGGGCCTCGAAGGCATTGCCGCGCATGACGTTGCCGAGGAAGTCGCCACGCTGCACGGCGAAGGCCGAGTAGTCGCGCCAGCGCTCGGGATAGCCCACCTTGTTGACGATGGCCTTGAGCTTCTCGTGGGCGCGGGCCTTGGTCTCGGCGCTCATCCAGGCCAGGCTGTCGATGGAGCGGCCCATGGCCACCTCGATCTCGTGCGTCATCTCCACCGTCGCGGCCTTGAGCTCGGGCGTGAAGTTGCGGGCGATGAACTCCTGGCCCAGGGCCTCGCCGAGCTGCACGTCGACCAGTTGCACGCAGCGCTTCCAGCGCGGCTTGAGCTGGGGCGTGCCGGTCAGGGTCTGGCCGTAGAAGTCGAAGTTGGCCTGCACGAAACCGTTGTCCAGGGCCGGCGCCAGGCTGCTGGCCAGCTGCCAGCGCAGATAGGTCTTGAGGTCGGCCAGGCTCATGGCCTGGAGGCGCGCGGCGAAGGCCTTGAAGAAGGCCGGCTCGGTGACGTTGTAGCGGGCGTGCCAGGGCGTCGTGCCCAGGGCGGCCTGGTAGCTGGGCCAGTCGAAGCCGGGCGTCAGCGCCTTCAGGCCGGCGGCGTCGACGACGTGGAAGGTCTTGTAGGGATCGCGCTTGTCGACCTTGGACAGCGAGGCCTTGGCCAGCAGGGTCTCCGTCGCCAGCACGCTGCGCGCCAGCGCCTGGGCCGCCGCGGGCGTCTCGCCCAGCAGGGTGAAGACGTGGGCCACATGGGCCTCGTAGGCGTTGCGGATCTTCAGCGTCTTGTCGTCACGCTTCAGGTAGTAGTCGCGATCGGGCAGGCCCAGGCCACCGGCCGAGGCGAAGGCGATCTGGCGCGTCGCGTCGGCGAAGTCCTGGCCGGCGCTGAAGCCGAAGAACAGTCGCTCGTTGCCCGCCGCCAGCTGCAGCTCGGCCAGCAGGGCCGGCAGGTCCTTCTTGTGCTGAAGCGCGGCGATGCGGTCCAGCAGCGGCTGCAGCGGCTTGAGGCCGGCGGCCTGGGCGGCGCCTTCGTCCATGCAGCTGGCGAAGTAGTCGCCCAGCTTGGCCTGGGGAGCCGTGCGCTCGGCGCCGGCCTGGCCCAGCTTGTTCAGCACGCCCCACAGATAGCGCTGGTTCTCGTTGGCCATCTTGGCGTAGACCGACCACTTGGCCTGGTCGGCCGGGATGGGGTTGAGCTGGCTCCAGCTGCCGCAGGCGAAGCGGTAGAGGTCGTCGCAGGGATCGGCCGTGCGGTCCATGGCCGCCACGTCCAGGCTGGGCGTGTAGGGCAGGGCGTCGAGCGGGGTTTCGCCGGCTGCATGGGCCAAGGTGGCCGCGAGCAGGGCGGGCAGCAGCAGTCGTTTCATGATGGAACGGGAAATCTGGAAGTGGGCGGATTGTGGTGGCAGGCCGTGGCGACAGCCATTCGTCAGACCGGATCAGAGCCGGCGGCCCTCGGCCGCCGCCGCCATCAGCTGCTCCAGGCGGCGGTCGCGGGTTGCCCCCTGCTTGGCGCCCAGCACCCAGCGCAGCATCTGGCGCCGCCAGCCCGGCGGCTGGGCCTCGAACCAGGCCCAGGCCTTTCGTTGGCGCTTGAAGCGCTTCTCCAGCTCGGGCGGCAGGGCCGCCTCATCGTCCTGCTCATAGCCATAGACGACGCTGCGCTTGTCTGTGCGTTTCTCGAAAGCCGCCAGGCCGGCCGGCTGCATGCGGCCCTCGGCCGTCAGCACGGCCACGCGGTCGATGTTGATGCGGCTCCAGATCGAGGTCGGCCGGCGCGGCGTGAAGCGGATCTGGTAGCGCAGCTCGTCCACGCGCTTCCTCACGCCGTCGATCCAGCCCTGGCAGAGCGCCTCGTCGACGGACTGCGGCCAGGTCATGCTCGGCACGCCGCTGGCGACCTTGTGGAAGCCGACGATGAGCTCATCGGCCGTGGCGCCATGCTTGGCCAGCCAGTCTCGGAACTCGGCCGGCGAAGAGAAGTAGAGCGGTTCGGCCATGATGGGCGCATTCTGATTCGCCTGCCCCGGCCATGAACACCCTGCTTCTCCTCGTCCCCATCGCCGCCGAACACAAGGCCCTGCTGCTTGAGCGCTTCCAGGTCGTCGAAGCCCTCGATCCGGCCTCTCGCGCCGCCGCCATCGCGGCCCGGGGCGCCGACATCGAACTGGTGCTGACCAATGGCACGGTCGGATTCACGGCCACCGAGCTTGCCGCCTGCCCGCACCTGAAGCTGCTGGCCGCCCAGGGCGCGGGCTACGAGAACCTCGACGTGGCCGCGGCCCAAGCGGCGGGCATCCTCGTCTGCAACGGCGCCGTCACCAATGACGACTGCGTGGCCGACCACGCCCTGGCCTTGCTGCTGGCCAGCGTGCGGGCCCTGCCCCAGCAGGGTGCGGCGCTGCGCGCCGGCGTCTGGCGCGACGACCTGCCGCTCTTCCCCAACTTCAAGGGCCGGCGCCTGGGGGTCATCGGCATGGGCGGCATCGGCCGCAAGATCGCCGCGCGGGCCACGGCCTTCGGCATGGTCATCGGCTATCACAACCGCCGTCCGCGCGAGGACGCCGGCGATGCGGCCTGGTTCGACAGCGTGCTGTCTCTCGCCGCCTGGGCCGATGACCTTGTCGTCGCCACGCCCGGCGGCGCGGCTACCCGCCACATCGTCAATGCCGAGGTGCTGGCGGCGCTGGGCGCCGGCGGCCATATCGTCAACATCGCCCGTGGCAGCTGCGTGGACACCGCGGCGCTGGCGGCGGCCCTGCGGTCGGGCCAGCTCGCCGGCGCGGCCCTGGACGTCTACGAGAGCGAGCCGCGGCCGCCGCTGGAACTGGTGGACCTGCCCAACGTCATCCTGACGCCCCATGTGGCCGGCTGGTCGCCGCAGTCCATCCGCGCCACGGTGGAGAACTTCATTGCCAATGTCGAGGCCTGGCGGCGCGGCGAGGCCCTGGTGACGCCGCTATAGGGCCCATTGCCGCAGCGTTCGCAGGCCCTAGCGCTTTTCCAGCACCACGCTCTCGTCGCGGGCGGCGTATTGGCGCCGGCTGCCCTCCTCCAGCGCCACCTCGGCGGCCAGCCGCCCCATCTGGGTGCTGGCCAGCGCCTGAAGCACCCGCAGCTCGGGTTCGTCCGGCATGCGGGTGTCCTGCTCCAGCACGGGTTCCACGCGCGCAGACCGTCGGCGCGCGAACAGCGCATCCAGCGTCAGCAGGCGGCGGGGCGTAGGCAGCAGGGGCTTCATGGGACCTCCCGAGGGCGGCGGTATCGCAGTGAATCGCAGGCGTGTAGGGAACAGACGTCATCGCGACACCGGATGCGACACGCCCGCCCCCCTTATTTCGGGGCCGGCCGCTGCGCTACGCTGCCGGCCTCTGCCTCGCCAAGGATCCGCCATGGAACTGGGTGCCTTCTCCATCAGCCTCGCGGTCAAGGACATTGCCGCCTCCCGCGCCTTCTATGAAGCCCTGGGCTTCAGCGTCTTTGGCGGCAACCAGGAGCAGAACTGGCTCATCCTGAAGAACGGGACCACCGTCATCGGCCTGTTCCAGGGCATGTTCGAGAAGAACATGCTGACCTTCAACCCCGGCTGGGACAGCAATGCCCAGGCCCTGGCCAGCTTCACCGACGTGCGCCAGATCCAGCAGCAGCTGCAGGCCCGAGGCCTGAAGCTGGACCAGCAGGCCGACCCCGCGGCCACCGGGCCGGGCTATCTGTCGCTGACCGACCCCGATGGCAACCCGGTGCTGATCGACCAGCACGTCTGAGGACGGGACGCATGCGCTGCCTGGACCCTGCCGAGCTGAATCGCCCCCATTGGCTGGGGCTGGCTTGAGCCGCTGGTCCAGCAACCCCAGCCGCGTACCGACGCTGGCACCCTGGCCGCGGCGGCGCCCGCCGTCCCGCCCCTGGACGGCCTGGGGCGTCTCGCTGGTCCTGCACGCCCTGCTGCTGAGCCTGACCTTCGGCGGCGCGGGCCTGGGCCTGCCGGGCCTGAGCCTGCCCTGGCAGGCACGCCGCGCCGAGGCGCCCGACCTGCGCGTCGTGCTGCTCGCGCAGGCACCGGCACCCGCGCCCGCCGCGCTGCCGCAGCCGGCTGAAGAAACGCCTGAAGAGACGCCTGAGGCGCCCGTCCCGCCCTCCCGCGCCGAGGCTGTCGAGGCGCCGCCGCCCGCCGCGCCGCCGGCGCCCGCCCTCATTGCCGTGGAGCGCCCCGCCGAGACCACCTGGACCGTGCCGCCCACGCCGCCGGCCTCGGCGCCCGTTCTCGCCGCCTTGTCCGCCGCCTCCAGCGCCCTGACGGCGCTGACACGCGACGACAGCGCACGCACAGCCCCGGACCGCGAAGCCCGCGAGCGCGCTGCGGAGATGGCCCAGCTCGACCGCGCCCGGCGCGAGACCCAGCAGCAGGCTCAGCAGCAGACGGAGAAGTTGGCCGAGGCGGAACGCCTGGAAACCGCCAGACAGGAAGCGGCCCGGCAGGAGGCCGCCCGCAAGGAAGCGGCGCGCATCGAGGCCGCGGCCCGGGCCGAGGCCGCGCGGCTGGAAGCCGAACGCGCCGAAGCCCAGCGCCAGGCCACGGCGAAGGCGGAGGCGGCCCGCCTGGAAGCCGAGCGCCGCGCCGCCGCCCAACAGGAAGCCGCGCGGCAGGAGAGCGCGCGTGCCGAAGCGGCGCGTGCCGAAGCGGCCCGGCAAGAGGCCAGCCGCCAGGAGGCGGTGCGCCAGGAAGCCGCGCGCGCCGAAGCCGCTCGCCAGGCCGCCGAGTCTGCCCGCCAGGAAGGCGCACGGCAGGAAGCCGCCCGCGCCGAGGCGGCCCGGCAGGAAGCTGCCCGCAACGCCGCGGCCAAGCAGGCGGCCGCCAAGGCCGAAGAGGAGCAGCGCGAGGCCAGGCTGCGCGCCATCGGCCAGCAGCTGAACGAGGAAGCTGCCAAGCGCGATGCGGCCCGCCAGGCCCAGGATTCGCGCCCCTCGTCCTGGAGCAGCCTGCGCCGCGGCCGGCTGTTCGGCCGCACCGACGCCAATGCCGAGATGGTGCTGTACGCCGAAGCCTGGGCGCGCAAGATCCAGCTCAACCCGACGACCATGGATCTGGTCCGCGACGCGCTGAAGCAGCCCTATGCCGATCCGCTGGTGACCGTGGCCATCCGCGCCGACGGCACGGTGGAATCAGTCAGCTTCTACCGCTCCAGCGGCGTGCCGGCCCTGGACGAGGCCATCCGCCGCGTCATCGAGAGCCAGGCCAACTACCCGGCCTTCACGCCGGCGCTGGCGCGCGAGTACGACGTCATCGAGATCCGCCGCACCTGGCATTTCGACTCGGCCATCCGCCTGTACTGAAGCGCGCGGATCAGCCTGGCAGCTTCTTCAGCTTGAGGCTGGCGCCATCGTCGCTGCAGGAAGCCTCGAAAACCGCGGCCGCATAGCCGCTGCGGTGCAGCACCAGCCGCTTGCCGTCGAGCTGGTACGTGCCGGCCGCCTGGACCGAGCGGTCGTCGGCGCCGGGCCGGCCTTCCTCGAAGCTGCCGTCGTCCAGGAAGGTCAGGCGCTGGCGGCCCCGGCTGGGCGGCAGCGCCTCCCCGGCGTCCACGTAGACGCTGGTGCCCGAGCCGTCGCGCTCGTGCGCATGCACCCAGCTGCCGAGGAGTTGCTGCTTGTTCACGTCCAGAGCGTCTTGCGTGGTCCCTGCAATGCAGTATGCATCCGCGCCACCTGCTCGGGCGTGAACATGAACATGGCGGCGTCGTCGACATAGTCCATGTAGTTCATGAACATGTCGCCATTGGGTCCGTTCTGGCAGCTGATGCTGGGGAAGCCCGGCGCACCGAAGTTGGGGCCTTCCGCATTGGGCGTGTCGTCGACGCCATCGCCGCCGCTGCAGTCCGGCGTGTCGCCCCAGATGTGGCGCAGGTTCAGGTAATGACCGACCTCGTGCGTGCAGGTGCGGCCCTTGTTGAACGGGGCCTGAGCCGTGCCGCTGGTGCCGAAGGCATTCAGCGAGATGACTACGCCGTCGGTCGCAGCCGGGCCGCCGGGAAACTGGGCGTAGCCCAGCAGCCCGTCCTTGAGCTGGCCGACCCAGATGTTCAGGTAGCGGTCCGTCGGCCAGGGCGCGCTGCCGCCGCGCTTGGGATCCTTCATCGAGTCGTTCTGCCCGAAGGCCACCTCCTTGGTCGGCACATGCAGGATGCCGGTGGTCGCCTTGCCCTTGGGGTCCTTGGTGGCCAGCTGGAACTCGACCATGGCGTCGGCCACCAAACCCTTCCAGACCGGGGGGGTCTTGCTGCGATCGGCGTTCTTGGCACGGAAGTCCTGGTTGAGGACCTTGATCTGCGAGGCGACCTGCGCGGCCGTGACCTTGGGCGCGCCTGGCGACTGCAGCAGATGGACGACCACGGTCACCTTGTAGGGCTTCCTGGGCGCGACCTTGGCCATGCGCCGCGAGTCCATGAAGGAATGCTCCAGGTCGCTCTGCGCCATGCGGTATTGCGGATGCTGCTCCAGCAGCCAGTAGTGGACGGACATGCAGCCGCAGCGGCGATGCAGCCCGGGGGCCGCGGCCTTCTTGGCGGACGGGGCAGCGGTCTTGGCGCCAGCGGCGCCCTTCTTCTTGGTGGCCATGGCATGACTCCTGGTGGCGGGAGGGACAGGGGCGCCTGCGGCGCTGCGCAAACGTAGCCGCTGCCGCCGCAATGCGCCTCCCCACCCTTGGGGAGGAACGGGGGTTCTCCCGTCCCTCTTGCTGCAGCGCACACAGAGGGAATGTCCGCAATGGCCCCCGCAGACGCGGTGCTAGCGTGAAGCCGTTGTTCGTGGTTCCGGCCCGCCGACGCGGCGGCCGGACGCTCTGTTGATTCCCTTTGCAACACACAAGCTAGGAGACACAGATGAGGACTTCCCTGAGCGCCGCCATCCGCCGCGCGACCCGCCGATTCGGCCTGCCCCTGCTGGCAGTGATATGCGCCACACCGGCTTCCGCCAGCACGTTGACACAGAACGTGTCCTGGACCATCAACCGCGCCGGCACGACGGCCAAATACCGCATCGTGGCCTATGGCGACTCCATCTACGCCGGCTACAACGGCTCGGTGCTGAACGCGGCCAAATACTCGGCGCCCACGGTGGATGCCGAGTACCTGGCGGCCAGGTGGAATGCCAGCATCGAGAGCGTGCGCCGCACCAAGTCCGGTGCGGTCGCCTCCGACATCTACAACAACAAGATCGTGGCCGAGAAGTCGTACATGCAGGCGGCCTCCACGCGCGTCGTCACCTTCGAGATGTGCGGCAACGACGGCCTGCAGGCACGCTCGGCCTTCAAGAGCCAGACCGGCACCTGCAACTACGCGGGCATGGACGCCGCAGTCAACAGCTGCAAGACCTATGTGGCCGCGGCCATGGACTTCATCAACGCCAACGCCTATGCCGGCGTGAAGCTCAAGCAGATCTCCAACCTGCACTACCCCGGCTACAACGCCGACAACGCGCAGAGCAGCTGCAAGGATCCCGGCACCGGCGCCACCGTCAACATGCGCGACCGCTTCCTGCCCAAGGTCGCGACGATGAACTACTGGATGTGCGAGTACGCCCGCCAGAAGGGCTTCAACTGCGCGGACAATTTCGCGCAGTACATGGGCGCCGACTACGACAGCAACGGCGACGGCGTCATCGACTCCGAGGCGCTGCGCTGGGTGCCGGGCGAAAGCGAGGCCAGCTACGTGGGCCGCATCACCGGGGCGCTGAAGCCGACCATCCGCGACGCCAACGCCAAGTTCGTGTCGGCCAGCAGCAGCTACGACTACATCCAGTCCGACGACACCCACCCGACCTACACGGGCGGCACCGTGTCCGCCGGCCTCTTCGGCGGCACCACCGGCTCGGGCGCCGCGCGCTACACCTCGTTCACGAACGGCAAGAGCCCGATCTGGAACCAGTACGGGCATGAGCGCATGGGCTGGGCGATTTCGACGTCGAACCCGGCAGCGCCATAACGTGAAGCCCCTCGTCCAAGGAAGACCTTGGCCGGTCCCCCGAGAGGACGGCGATGCTTGCCGGATTGACCGGCAAGCACATCGCCACAGCGGGCCGGCCAGGGAGCGGCCCGTCGCTCGGCCCGCAAAGGTTCACCACGGCAAGCGAGCTGTGTCATGACGCGTCCGCGCGAGCGCAAGCAGAACGCCTGGGGCCCCTCTCCCTGGGTGCTGGTGATCGCGCTCGCCGCCGTGGCCGGCGGGCTGGCCTGGTGGTGGCCGACGGCCGAGGCACCCGCGCCCGCGCTGCTGGCCGCCGTACCCGCCAGCGCACCCATCGCCGCTGCGCCGCCCGTCACACCGCATCCCCTGGCCAGCATGCCCGAGGCCACCGTCGTCGCGATGGCCACCACGCCGGCCGCACCGGCGCCGCGCATCCCGCGCCAGCGCGACCCCAACGGCGACCAGACGCCCGACCTGGCCGACTACGTCAACGAAGGTGAACGCCCGACGATGGCTGAAGTGATCCAGAGACTGCATGCGGCCGGCGTGCGCACGGGCCTGGGCGCCTTCAATCCGCCCGGCACCCGCCCGCCCCTCATCGGCCTGGCCGTGCCCGAGAACTTCGAGCTGCCGGCCGGCTATGTGCGCCACCACCAGGCCACCGACGACGGCCAGCGCATCGAGCCCATGCTGATGTTCTCGCCGGATGCCTCGACGGTCGTCGTCAACGGCCGCACGGTGGCCGTGCCGGCCGACCGCGTCGTGACGCCCGAGCTGGCGCCGCCCGGCCTGCCGCTGCGGCGCATCGTCGTGCCTGCGCCGGTGGACGGCCCGCGTTGAGCCGCCTCGCCGACCAGCGCGGGGCCGGCATCGTCCTGGCGGCCCTGCTGTGCGGCCTCTATGCCCGCGGCGGCCCGGCTTGGGTGCTTGGCTTCGTGGCCCTCGTCCCCTGGCTGCGCACGCTGGATGCCGAAACCCGGCTCGCGCCCCTGCTGCTCGGCGCCTGGGCCATGTCGATGGCCTACACGGGCGCCGTCTTCTACTGGTTCGGCAGCGCCCTCGGCGCCTACACGCAGATCGGCGCGGGTGCGGGCCTGGCCCTGCTGCTGCTCGCGGCACCGCTGTTCCAGCCGCAGATCCTCGTCTTCGCCCTGGTGCGCCATGTCGCACGTCGCCACCACGGCCCCGTGCTCGCGGCCTGCGCAGGTGCCGCCGCCTGGGTCGGCACCGAATGGGCGGTTCCTCATCTGCTGGGCGACACCCTCGGGCACGGCCTCTATCCCGCCCCGCTGCTGCGCCAGGCCGCCGAGCTGAGCGGCGCCACCGGCCTGACCGTCGTGCTGCTGCTGGCCAACGAGGCCCTGGCTGTCGCACTGGCGCGCCGCCGCCGGGGCCTGCTGAAGCCTCTGGCCCTGGCCGCTGTGGGTCCGCTGCTGCTGGCTGTCTACGGCCTGATGGCACCGTCGCAGCCGCAAGCAACAGCCCGGCCGCTGCGCATGGGCCTGGTGCAGTCCAACATCACCGACTACGAGCGGCTGCGCCGCGAGAAGGGCGCCGAGGTCGTCGTGCGCGAGGTGCTCGATACCCATTTCGCGATGAGCCATGACGCCGTCGAGCGCCAGAAAGTCGATGCGCTGCTGTGGTCGGAGACCGTCTACCCGACCAGCTTCGGCCAGCCCAAGAGCGAGGCCGGCGCCGAGCTGGACGCCGAGATCCGCGCCATCATCGACGCGGCCGGCGTGCCCTTTGTCTTCGGCAGCTACGACCGCGATGCCAAGGGCGAGTACAACGCCGCCGCCTTCGTGCAGCCGGGCGCCGGGCTGCTGGGCATGTACCGCAAGACCCGGCTCTTCCCCTTCACCGAATACCTGCCGGCCTGGCTGGACAGGCCTGCCGTGCGCGCCGCCCTGCCTGGGGCCGGCAACTGGCGGCCGGGCGATGGCGCCCGCGTCTTCCCGCTGCGCCTGGCCGACGGCCGCGAGATCCCCGTGCTGCCGCTGATCTGCCTGGACGACACCGACCCCGGCCTCGCCATCGCCGGCGCACGGCTCGGAGCGCAAGTCATCCTGACGATGTCCAACGACGCCTGGTTCACGGCCCACGAGCAGGGCGCCGCCCTGCACCAGGCCGTCGCGGCCTTTCGCAGCATCGAGACCCGGCTGCCGCAGTTCCGCGTCACGACCAATGGCTTCAGCGCCGTCATCGATGCGCGTGGCCAGGTCATCGCTGGCACGCGCATGGGAGAGCGCACCCTGGTCATCGGCGACCTGCCGGTGCGCGACCCGGCGCCGACGCTGATGGTCCGCTGGGGCGACTGGGTCGGCCGCGCGGCGGCCCTCTTCCTCGCCGCACTGGCAGCCATGACGCTGCTACGCCGCGGGCTGACGGCCCGGCCCGCCGACGCCACGGCCGCACTGCCCGCCCGCCTCGTCGTGCTGCCGCCGGCAGTTCGCCTCATGGCCGGCCTGCTGCGGCTGGTCTCGCGCGGCGGCGCCCTCGCCATGGGCGCGGCCGTGCTGTGGGGCGACGGCCTGGTGCAGGCCAATACCATGGCCCTGATCCGCATGTTCGCGGCCCTGTGCCTCATCCCAGAAGCGGCCGCCTGGGTGCTGCTGCGCATCTGCACGGCCGAGGTCACGTTGGCCGATGGCCGCCTGGCGCTGGCGCGCGGCAGCCAGCGCCTGGAGGTTGCGCTGCAGGACATTGCCGCCCTCCAACCCTGGCGCCTGCCCCTGCCCGGCGCTGGCGTCTCGCTGCGCCTGAACGCTGGAGGCCATTGGCCTTACGGTCTCGCCTTGCGCGATCCCTGGGCCTTGGCTCACGCCCTGGGCATTCCCCTGCACCAGGCCCCGCCGTCAAGCGGCTGGTGGGCCTATGCCCGCGGCCGCGCGCAGCGCCCCTGGAGCCGGCTGGCCCAGCCGGCCTTCAAATTCCTGCTGCTGCCCCTGCTGCTGGCCGTGCCGGCCTTCCAGCTGCATCAGAAGATCGCCTACGGCAGCCCCTTCGGCGAGCTCTACAGCTATGGCCTGGGCGCCTATCTGGCGGCCTTCACGCTGTGGTGGGCCGCCTGGGCCATTGGCGTCGTGCTGTGCTCGGCGGCCGTCCGCGCGCTGATCGAGGCCGGCGCGCTGGCCGGCGGGCTGCTGCGGCCTGCGCAGGCGGGTGTCGCGCGTGCCTGGCTCGAGAGGCTGGGGCTGCTGACGCTCTACCTGGGCCTGCCGGCCTGGATGTTGATGCGGGCGCTGGCGGCTTGATGCAGGGGGCGGCAGTCAAACGCCATTTGGATACTGGGCCAACTGCAGTTGGTTGCCCTCTGGATCCTGCAGCGTGGCCAGCACGCCGCCCCAGGATTGCGCCTCCGGTGCACCCGTGAACGTGACGCCCCTCGAAACCAGTTCCTGGTACTTCTCCGCCACTGAGCTGACGGCAAAGGACAAGCCTGTGAAACGGCCTACCAGGACTTGCTCGTCTTCGGGCGCCTCCGGTGGCACGGACTCGACGATGAGCTGCGCACTGCCTGGCGCAAACACGCAGTAGCCGTGGGCCGCGCCTCCCGCACGCAACGGCAGAAGCAACTTCCTCGCGTAGAAGTCTTCGGCTGCAACAAGGTCTCGCACAAAGACTCGGGCGGTGTTCAGGTTCATACGCGTCCTCCTCAGCTCCGTTCTGGTCGGCGATGCGAATTCTGGCGGCGAAGGGCGAAGCGCAGCTGCATATTCCGATGCGACCTGAGCCCAGGTTCAGCATCTTCTGCGCACGGAATCCGGCGCCTGATGAGCACCTTGTGCGGAGGTGCTTTGCAGGGCGGCGTGTCCGGCGGCTTGACCACCCAGTCCAGCGCAGAGTGCGGAGATGCTGGCCGCTTCAGGCTGGAAGCGGACTTTCTCGTCTCACGTCAGCTGCTTTAGGCGGTTTCGACGCTCCAACAGGCAAGCCGCGATCGTTACTGCAAATCCCGCCAAGAAGAGCCCGATCGCCATTTCGTCGACGCTGCCACTCTGGCAGGCAACGAATGCTGAGGCGGAGGCTCCGGCAAATAGGAATATCCAACTCGTCCATCTTTCCAGACCTCTAAGCAGACATAGAACGTACGTCGGCAGACCGACCAAGAGCGTTGCTGCATACGCATACGGCAATGCAATGAAGCCGAAGAGGACGCCAACCTGAAATTTGTGGTTCAGGTCGTGCTGCGAAACGATGCAGGCCGCAATGAAAAGCGCAATGGGACAAGCTAGCACCCAAACTAGAGGCGCGAAGACAAATACCTTCCATGGGAAGACATGCTCTTTGACCGTCATGGCATCGATTCTGCCTAAGCGGTGATGTCCGCCTGCGCTGCAGAGCGGCAGTCGGCTCTAGGCTGACAGCGGACTTGAGGCTAGGCCCGACGGAGCGACCTCGCAAGGAGTTCCGCAGGATAGGCGCCCAAGTGACCGCATCCCGCCTCCGCAATGGCGCTGGACAGGGTGCCTTCAACGACGACTCTCTTGCCATGCAGCTGGGTGCATACCTTTTCATCGAAGCCGAGTGCGCCACTTCCTACCCATAGCCAAACCGCTGATTCAAATCCCTCGCGTCGCTCCGATGCCGGGAAGTGCCGGATGCAGACTTCCTCGAAGTCAAAGCTGAGGATTCCTTCGACTGCGACATCGGTGCCGCTCAGGTGCTCTATCTGTTCGAGCGCCTTGTTGACGGAAAGGGGGAAGTGTTCCATGCCAGCAGCGTAACTCCCTTGTCCGCAACCGCTGCGGAGCGGCAGTCGGCTTTAGGCTGGAACGCAGGCCGGAACCCCGAACTTGGGGCCTGCGGCGCTCAAGTTCTGAGCTCAGCCAACCAGTACCGCGCAGCCGGTTCGGGTCGGCTGCAGCGAGAGCTTAGAGCTCGCCATGCGCAGGCTGACCACACGACATACACCTTCGAACCTTGACCGGCGGGAAGGCTGCCTTGCATATGAATAGCAGCAGGAATGACAACGCAACAGAAGCCCAGTCTTTCCCTTCTTCAAAGGTGGTGGCTCCGCATTTGGAGCAGACGGGAGCCTCGCTCGGCCATTGCTCCAGCAGGGCCTGTTGCATGACGCCTTGGTCTCGCAACGACAGGACCTCGCGCGCGCTGGCGAGGCTGCCGGCGGGGACAAGTACGCGGACGCCACCCAGCATGAGCGCCATCGGCCAGATGGCCCCAACGTGATGCTCGCTGGCAAGCGTGGCAGGTATGCCCTCCGACTCAAGGAGTGCGCGGCTGACGTGCGCCTCCCAAGGACTCAGATGAACTTCCAGAAGTGCGAACTTGATCTCAGCGCCCATCGCGAGCTCCAACGCAGAAGCAACCGGCGATTTGCAGCAGGAAGGCGTCCGGGTGACGGCCCTGTTCTGTCACAGTGAAAGCTGCGGCCCCCGCTGGAATCGAGCAGTCAGCCACCGGTCCTTGCCCGCACAAGATAGGTCTTGTCATGCGGAATCACATTGCCGGTCGGGCAGCGCTCAGAGCCGGTGACATAGGGCTCGATAGCTGCCAGCAGGACGCTGGCGTTGTAGCTCAGACCTGATGGGGCTGAGCCTGGTTCGCTGATGAGTCGAACCGTGCCGTGATACGACGGATAGTTGAAATTTCCGAATGTGGGAACGATGTCGCATGGGGACGTCGCCTTGGGATTCACATACTTCCCTGACGACAGGCCTGGATTGAGATCCAGGATCTGAAATCCCCAGGCGCCCTTCTCACGGGCCAAGGTCGCCGCTCGATAGAGCCAGAAGGTCTGGACCGTCTCCCATGAAGGATGGTTCGTTCCCGCATAGACAACTGAATAGACGTCTGCGGACTTGGCTTTCACTTCGTGTCCGCCACCCCATCCCATCGGGTGATAGCGATAGCGCTCGCTGTCCGCGTTGGAGTAGGCGCATCCGGCCAGCAGAGTTGCCGCGGCGAGGAGGATGTAGAGACAAGGGCGCTTGATGTGCATTGGATTTGATGGCTGATGTCTTGACTGAGCGACGGACCCAGCCTCACTGCGCACACCGGACACCGATGACGTCGTTGAACTGATTCGGTGCCCAGGATGCAGCCCTCCAGCGGTAGGTACCAGGGCCGATGAAGCGCATTTCCCACTCACGGTACTCAGCAGGAATGCCCTGAAGCTCTGATCCGTAGCTGATGAACAGTGAGTTCCCTTCGGCACGCAGGATGGTGGCGCTGTACTCGGTGACCTCGGCGCCTGTTCCGATCTTCCACCGACGATCATTCTTCAGCGTGAGCTTCTTGCGGTCAGGACTGACCTCGAAGGTCTGGTGCAGATTGTCCTGGTGGCAGCCGAACTGATGCTTCGTGCTTTCGGCCCATTTCCCTTCGAGCAGCTTCCAGTTGAAGTCCTGCGCCATCGTGGCGCCGGAGCCCAGTGCAAGAGCGATGAACAAGCAATGGCGCATGGAAGCTCCAAACTTTGGACAGCGTGCCCGCCTCAAACCGGCACCCGATACCTCTGCCCCTTGAAGCGCAGCACCAGCTCGCGCGGCCGGATCTGTTCCAGCACGAGGTCGGCGCCCAGCGAGGCGCCTTCGCGCATCACTTCGCCGTTGATCATCACGAAGCGGCTGGCCGGGTTGTCCGAGTAGACCGATCCGCTGATCGCCAGCTGGGGCAGCTGCCGGCGTGTGGCCTCGGGCAGTTCGGCCAGGCGCGGGATGGGCGCCTCGGCGGCCGGCGCGGGGGGCGGGTCGAAGGCAGGGGCCGATCGGGGTATGGGGGCAGGCGCCACGGCGGCCGGCGGCGGCACGGCAGGCAGATAGGGCGAGGCTGAAGCCGCCAGTGCCGGCATCGGCGCGCTGGCAACCGACGCCGGCGCAGGAGCGGGCAGCGGGGCGACTTCGGCAGGCGGCGCCTTGGCGGCAGGCGGAGGCGGCGGCGCGGCTTCCTGCGGCCCGCTCGCCCACCAGACGCCGGCGCCAATGCCGGCCAGCAGCAGCAGGCCGCCACCCGTCCAGGGCAGCCAGCGGCGCCGGCCGGCGCCTCGCGCGGCCTCGCTGCCGGAAGGCGGTTGGGTGTGCAGGCCCGGCACCTGGCCGCGCTCGCGTTCGCGATCGGCTTCGGCACGGCGCAGGGCGTCGAGGATGTAGGACATGGCAGTTCTGTCGTTCAGTGTGCCGCGTCCAGGCGCGGCTCGGCGACGCCCGTCGCACGGTTGATCTGCATCAGCGTGATGGGGCCGATGCGGCCATCGGGCTGCAGGCCCTGGCTGGCCTGGAAGGCCTGGAACTGGCGGGTCAGTTCGGCCCAGCCCTGCGGCGTGGAAGTGGCTGCGCTGGCGGGCGACGCGATGCCCGGCACCTGGGCCAGCTGGGCAGCCAGCCATTCACGCAGCGGCCCCATGTTCTCGGCGCGGTTGACATAGCCCGGCGGCACGCGCCAGAAGGTGGCGAACTCGCCTCGCCACAAGCCGGCCAGCTCGGCCACCGCGACCCGGCGCGGCTTGCCGTCCACCAGCAGCGTGGCCTGCTGCCCATCCAGCCCGACCAGCGCGGCCAGGGCCGGCGGCTGGCCCGGGCGCCGCAGCGTCAGCAAGACCGGGCGGTCGATCAGGCGGATCAGCGACAGGCTGCCGGTGGTGCTGCGATAGCACTGCAGGCCGCGCTGGGCGGCGACCGTGCAGGCGTCGGCCTGGTCCGGCAGCGGCAGGCCCCAGCGCTGGGCCAGCCCGCCCCAAGCGTCGTCGTCCCGCGGTGTCCAGCCGGCCAGCTGCAGGGCCTCGGGGGCCGGCGCGGCTGCGCTGGCGGCGGAGGCCGGCTGGGGTGCCGCACTCGCGGCCGGCGCCGCCGCCGAAGC
>NZ_JBWKOB010000007.1:0-333402 GCF_059415865.1 Roseateles sp. GW821-FHT09H10
GGGCAGGGCGCGCACCGCGCCGCGGCCTTGCTGGCGCACCAGCTCGCGGGCCGCCGAGGCCGTGCCGCGCACGATGGCGCGCCGCCCGGCCTGGGCCAGATGGCCCATGTTGCGCATGCCCAGCGTGCGGGCCGCGGCGCGGGCGGCCAGGGCCACCACGGCCGGCAGGGCTTCGTCCACGCCGTCCTCGAAGGCATCGGCCAGCGCGTCGAAATCGTCGAACTCGTCGCCGCCGCTGCCAATCAATTGGCTGAGCTGGCCCAGCACGCCTTGCGCGCTGCCAGCCGTGTTGGCGACGCCACCTGCCAGGCGCCCGGCCGTGCCGGCCCAGCCCTGCACGCGTCGCGCGCCGCCGGCCACGCCGCGCAGGCCGCCGGCAATGCCGGGCGCGCCCAGCATCTGGGCCAGGCGGGAGGCCGCCATGGCCGCCGGAGAGACCTGGCGCGCCACGCGGCCGACGCCGCCGGCCACGCGCTGGGCCTGGCGGGCGATGCCGCGCACCCGGCCGGCCATGCCAGCCGCGCCGCCGACACCGCGTCGGATCATGCCGCCAGCGCGGCCGAGGCCGCCGAGGATGCGGCCGAGGAATTCGTCCTCGTCGGCGGCATCCAGGCCGTCGGCGACTTCGTCCTCGAAGGCATCCCACAGCGCCATCGCGTCGCCGCCATCGACCTCGTCGTCGGCGTAGTCCGCGCCGTCCAGCGCATCGCCGTCGAAGCCATCGCCAGCGTCGCCGTGGTCACCGGCGTCGCTGTCGAAGCTTTCCATCAGGTCCATGCCGTCGCTGCCGTCGGCTTCGTCGAAACCCTCGTCCGCGCCGTCGCTTTCGTCGGCACCATCCAGGGCGTCAGCCTCGTCCATCAGCTCGTTGTCAAAAGGGTTCTGATCCATGTCGTGGTCTCCAGGCCGGGCGGCATCGCTACCGTGAAGTCACTCTAGGCAGCCACGCTCCCGTCCACAAAACGTGTTTTGTGCCGACCGCATCGGTGCTCCCCAACGCGCACCAGCCCTGACAGATCAACCCATCGGAGGACCCCCGTTTGAGGGCATCGATGAGGGGGACTCGCTTTGGCCCCCGTCAGACGCATGATGCGCAGCCCTGGGGGCGCCTTCGGCCTGCATCGACGTCCAGCACTTATTCACGTCGGCAGCCCCCCAGCTTTCCAGGTGCCAACGGGAGCCGACTGCGCCAACATGCCGGCGCCCTGGACGATCCAGCGAGGGACCACGTCAACTCCCGGGAGACGCGCGATGAGCAGCTTGCAATCACGACGACAAGGCCGCCACGAGGCATGACATGAACATGCGCGTGGACAGCCCTGAGCAGCAGGAGGTGTCTGTCGAGGCACCGGCGGCGACCATCGAGCTGGGCGGCCACAGCCTGCGCATCGTCTGCGTCGACGAGCGCCTGCCCGACCACAGCGCCACGTCGGGCAGCTCGAGGCTGCGCCAGTGCTATCTGCCCGACGAGATCGCCCATTTCGAGTGGGCCGGCCACCGCTATGCGGTCGTGCCGGAAGCGACGCTGGCGGTGCCGCCGCGCACGCCGGCGGAGCTGCACACCCTGCTGACCAACCGCGAGCTGCAGATCGTGCAGCTGATCTGCAACGGCCTGCTGACCAAGCAGGTCAGCGCCAGGCTGCACATCAGCGAGTTCACGGTGCGTTCCTACCTGAAGACCATCTACTGCAAGCTCGGTGTGCGCTCGCGCGGCGCCATGGTCTATGCCTATGCGCAGTCCCTGTCGCGCAGCGCCAAGGATGAGCTGGCGGACACGGCGGACGCCTGATCGGGGTCATCTCACGCGCCGGCCGGCCCGGCATGACATGCGACCGGAACTGACACCCGCGTAAGGCTTGGCTGACAGACGCCGCTCGGACTCGGCTGCTAGGCTGGGTCGCATGAAAGCCTTGCTGCTGCTTCCACTGGCCGCCTGTCTGGCCGCGGCCTCGGTGCGCGCCGAGGAGCAGGACCGGGAGCCCGAGCCCAGCCGCTACCTGCTCGGTCTGTCGGTGTCGAACGGCCCCGAATACGAAGGCGCGAGCCGGCGCCAAACCAAGCTGAGGCCGGTGTGGGCCGCCAAGCTGGGGCGTGTGCGGCTGACCACGGCGGGCGGCGGCGCGCTGCTGGGCTTCGGGCGAGAGGTGCCGGGGGCTGGCGCCAGCACCCAGCTCATCGAGGGCGACCGCTGGCGCCTGGGCGTCTCCGTGAGCCTGGACGGCGGCCGCGACAGCGACGACGCCAGCACCACGCAGGGCCTGCCCGATGTGAGGCGCACGCTGCGGGCCAAGCTCTATGTCAACTACAGCCTGAGCCGGGACTGGAATCTCGGCGCTTCGGGATCACAGGACATGCTGGGCCGCCGCGGCGGCCTGACCAGCAGCCTGGACCTGGGCTGGCGCTTCTACCGCAGCGCCACCACCGAGTGGACCAGCGGCGTGGGCATCTCCGCGGCCAACGGCCTGAACATGCGCAGCTATTTCGGCGTGCCGGCTTCCGCCAGCGTGGCCAGCGGCAAGCCCACCTACGAGCCCGGCGCCGGCCTGCGCGATGTGCATTTCGGCATCAACTTCAAGCATGCCGTCAACAAGCACTGGTTCGTGTTCGGCGGTGCCGGTGCCAGCCGCCTGCTCGGCCCGGCCGCGGACAGCCCGCTGGTCGAGAAGCCGGGCGGCCATGGCGCTTCGATCGGCGTGGCCTGGCGGAACTAGAGCTTCACGCGGCCGCGCCAGATGTCGGCGTACATGACCCAGTCGCCCATGAAGCTGTACAGCGGGTATTTGAAGGTGGCCGGCCGGTTCTTCTCGAAGAAGAAGTGCCCGATCCAGGCGAAGCCATAACCGCACAGCAAGCCGTACAGCAGCCAGACCAGGCCGCCCGTGGCCAGCAGCTGGAAGAGGCAGACCAGCACCAGCGTCGTGCCGACGAAGTGCAGGCGGCGACAGACGACGTTGTTGTGCTCGCTGAGGTAGAAGGGATAGAAGTCGGCGAAGCGGGAGAAGCGGTCGGTGCTCATGGCGTGATTCAAACGCGGGTTGCGCCCGAGCGGCAAGCGGGGATGCCCTCGCAACAATGCAGCGATGAGTTCTGCCGCCGACACTGAATTCGAGGTCCTCATCCTGGGCGCGGGCATGTCCGGGCTGTGCATGGCCATCCAGCTGCAGCAGGCCGGCATCCAGGACTTCCTCATCATCGAGAAGTCCAGCGGCATCGGCGGCACCTGGTGGGACAACCGCTATCCCGGCGCCCAGGTCGACGTGCCCGCGCCGGCCTACAGCTTCAGCTTCGCGCCCAACCCGGATTGGACCCACCGCTTTGCCGACGCGCCCGAGATCCAGCGCTATCAGCAGCGTCTGGCCGAGCAGCATGGCCTGCCCGCGCGCATGCGGCTGGGCGTGGCCATCACCGAGGCCCGCTTCGATGCCGAGGCCGGGCGCTGGCGGCTGAAGCTGGACAACGGCGAGCAGTTGAGCGCGCGCTTCTTCGCCTGCAGCACCGGGGCTCTGAGCATCGCGCGCTGGCCCGACATCCCGGGCCTGTCCGAGTTCCAGGGCCGCTTGCTGCACAGCGCGCGCTGGCCGGCCGGCACGGATCTGGCCGGCCAGCGCGTCGGCGTCATCGGCACCGGCTCGACGGCCGCCCAGCTGGTGCCGGCGATTGCGCCCGGCGTGGCGAAGCTGGCGGTCTTCCAGCGCACGGCCAACTGGGTGCTGCCGCGCATGGACAGACGCTATGGCCCGCTGGATCGCTGGCTGAGCCGCCTGCCGGGCTATGCGCCGCTGGCCAGGCGCTGGTGGGTGCAGGTGCTGGAATGGGGCCGGCGCGGTTTCGACGAGGGCACGGCGGCCCGGCGCCTGCTGGTGGCCGGGGCCAACGCCCACCGGCGCCGCCTCGTGCGCGACGCCGCGCTGCGCGAGCGGCTGGCGCCCAGCTATCCCCTGGGTTGCAAGCGCATCATCTATTCCAACGACTACTACCCGGCGCTGGCGCTGGCGCAGTCCGAGCTGGTGACGGCCGGCATCGTGCGCGTGACGCCGCGCGGCGTGCTGACCGATGACGGCCGCGAGCATGAACTGGACACCCTGGTCTGCGCGACCGGCTACGACACGGTGCGCCCGCTGTCCGGCACCCGCATCGAGGGCCTGGGCGGCCGGCTGCTGTCCGAGGCCTGGCGCGAGGGCGCGAGCGCCTATCTCGGCATCGCCGTCGCGGGCTTTCCCAACTTCTTCCTGATGCTGGGGCCCAACACGGCGACCGGCCACACCTCGACGCTGCTCTACATCGAGCCCCAGGTGCGGCATGCGATCGCCTGCATGCAGCGGGTGAGGCAGGAGGGCAGGCGCTGGATCGCCGTCCGGCCCGAAGTGGCGGCCGCCCACGACGAGGCCCAGCAGGGCCGGCTGTCGACCTCGGTCTGGAGCCAGTGCCGTTCCTGGTACCGGGCGGACAACGGCCGCATCGTCGCGATCTGGCCGGGGTTCACCGCTGAATACGTCAGGGCCGTGCGGCGGCCGGACGCAGCGGCCTACGAGCTTGGCTGAAGCGCGCCGCGCAGCGCGGCCAGCATCGCATCGGGCGCCTCGGCCATGATCTCGTGGCCCGCCGGCAGGCGGTGCACACGCGGCTTGAGCCAGGCTTCCAGCTGCGCGGTCTGCTTGGGCGAGGTCATCTGGTCCAGCGCGCCGAGGATCAGCGTGACGGGACAGGCCACGCGCGCCGCCGCCGCTTCGGCATTGGCATAGGCATCGCAGAGCTTGAAGTCGTGCTCGAACAGATTCAGCGCGGGCTGGCGCGCCTGGATGCGGCGCTTCAGTGCGGTCGAGCCGCCGCGCAGCCAGGCGCCCGGCCCAGGCCAACTGGGCTTGGCCGAGGCGATGGAATGCGAGAAGGCCGTGACCATGTCGATGGCTTGTTGAGGCCGCTCGCGCGAAGTCGTCAGCAGCGCATCGGAGACCTTCATCGGATAGGCCGTGCCGACCATGACCAGGGTCGCAGCACGCTGCGCGGCCTCGAGGGCGATCAGTGAGCCCATGCTGTGGCCCACCAGCGCCGCCTTGGCCACGCCCGCGACGTCCAGCAGCCGGTGCAGCCACTGCCCCAGTGCCTCGACGCTCGCCAGCGGCGCGCCGGCGCTGCGGCCATGACCGGGCAGGTCGACGGCCAGCACGCCGTAGCCATGGTGGGCGCACCAGCGCGCCAGCAGGGTCCAGACGCTGTGGTCGTTCAGCGCGCCGTGGATGAAGACGACGCAGGGCAGGGCGGCATCAAAGGCCTTGCCGCCGGTATAGGCATAGGCCTCCTGGGAGTCGACGATGAGCTTCATGCCTTGCCTGCCACCTTGAGCGCCCGCTTCAGGTCGTCGATGAGGTCGGCTGGATCCTCCAAGCCGATGGACAGCCGGATGGTGCCGGGGCCGATGCCTGCCTGCCTCAGCGCCGCGTCGTCCATGCGGAAATGGGTGGTGCTGGCCGGGTGGATGACCAGGGATTTGGCGTCGCCGACATTGGCCAGGTGGGAGAAGATCTTCAATGCCTCGATGAAGGCCCGGCCCTGTTCGCGTGTGCCCTTGATGTCGAAGGAAAACACGGCGCCGGCGCCGCGCGGCATCAGCCTTTGCGCCAACGCATGGTCGGGGTGGGAAGCCAGGCCCGGGTAGGCCACCTTCTCGACCAGGTCGTGGGCCTGCAGGAACTCGGCCACCGCCTGGGCATTGGCCACATGGCGGGCCATGCGCAGCGGCAGGGTCTCCAGCCCCTGCAGCATCAGCCAGGCCGTGTGCGGGCTCATGCAGGCGCCGAAGTCGCGCAGGCCCTCACGGCGGGCGCGCAAGAGGAAGGCGCCGACGGTGCTCTCCTCGCTGAACACCATGCCGTGAAAGCCTTCATAGGGTTCACACAGCGTCTCGAATCGGCCATGGCGGTCGTGCGCGGCCTGCCAGTCGAAGCTGCCTGAATCCACCAGCACGCCGCCGATGACGGTGCCATGGCCGCAGAGGAATTTGGTGGCCGAGTGGTAGACCAGGTCGGCACCCAGCTCGGCCGGGCGCTGCAGCCAGGGCGTGGCGAAGGTGGCGTCCACCAGCAGCGGCAGGCCGGCCTCGTGCGCAATCGCCGAGACGGCCGGAATGTCCAGCACGTCCAGACCCGGATTGCCCAGCGACTCGCCGAACAGCAGCCGTGTCTCCGGACGGATGGCTGCACGCCAGGCGTCGAGGTCGCGCGGGTTGACGAAGGTCGTCGCGATGCCGAAACGCTTCAGCGTGTAGTGCAACAGGTTGTGGCTGCCGCCATACAGGGCCGTGCTGGCGACGATGTGGCCGCCGGCGCCCATCAGCGTGCAGATGGCCAGGTGCAGGGCCGCCTGGCCGCTGGCGGTGGCTACTGAGCCGATGCCGCCGTCCAGGGCCGCCATGCGCTCCTCGAAGACGGCCGTCGTCGGGTTGGAGAGCCGGCTGTAGACGTGGCCGGAGCGCTCCATGTTGAAAAGCGAGGCCGCGTGCTCGCTGTTCTCGAAGACGAAGGAGGCGCTCAAGTGCAGCGGCGTCGCCCGCGCGCCGGTGCCCGGATCGGGCGCTCCGCCGGCATGCAAAGCTAGGGTGTCGAAGCCCGGCATGGTGTTTTCTATGGTGTGGATGCGCGGGGATTGTGTGCTATGTTGCCCATGAGTTTTGCTGCGGAGGCCCCTATGAAAGTCGTCGATATCCTGCGTGTCAAAGGCGGCACCCTGTTCACCGTCACGCCGGACGAGCCGCTGAAAGATTCGCTGGCCGTCATGGCCGAGCGCGACATCGGTTCCCTGGTCGTCATGGAGCATGGCGATCTGGTCGGCATGCTGACCTTCCGCGAGGTCATCTCGGCGGTCGTCAAGAACAATGGCGCGGTCGGCACGACCATCGTGCGCACGGTCATGGACGATGCGCCGCTGACCTGCACCCCCGAGACCGAGATCGACGAGGTGCGCCGCATGATGCTGGGCCGCCACGCCCGCTATATGCCGGTCATGAACGGCAAGACGCTGATGGGCGTGATCTCGCTGTACGACGTGGCCAAGGCCGTGGTGGACAGCCAGGACTTCGAGAACCGCATGCTCAAGGCCTATATCCGCGACTGGCCGGTGGAAGAGAACCCTGCCGAGATCGAGCCGAAGCTCTAGGAAGCGGTTCGCATCCCGACAAGGCGGCCTTGCGAGGCCGCTTTTGCTTGTGCGGGCACCTAAAATTGCCGGCATATGTCAGGCAGCACCTTCGGCGAACTCTTCCGCGTCACCAACTTCGGCGAAAGCCACGGGCCGGCCATCGGCTGCGTCATCGATGGCTGCCCGCCGGGCCTGACCCTCAGCGAGGCCGACATCCAGCCCGAGCTGGACCGCCGCCGCCCCGGCACCAGCCGCCACGTCACCCAGCGCAACGAGCCCGACGCGGTCAAGATCCTGTCCGGTGTCTACGAAGGTGTCACCACCGGCACGCCCATCTGCCTGCTGATCGAGAACACCGACCAGCGCAGCAAGGACTACGGCAACATCCTTGACACCTTTCGCCCGGGCCACGCCGACTACACCTACTGGCGCAAATACGGCGTGCGTGACCCGCGCGGGGGTGGCCGTTCCTCGGCCCGGCTGACGGCGCCCATGGTCGGCGCCGGTGCGGTGGCCCGCAAATGGCTGCGCGAGGCCTATGGCACCGAGTTCCGTGGCTGCATGACCCAGCTGGGCGAGATCGAGATTCCTTTTGAAGGTTGGCAGCATGTGGGCGAGAACCCCTTCTTCGCCGCCAACGCCAGCAAGATCGCGGCGCTCGAGGCCTACATGGACGCCCTGCGCAAGGCCGGCGACTCGGTCGGCGCGCGCATCCGCGTCGAAGCCACCGGCGTGCCGGTCGGCCTGGGCGAGCCGCTGTTCGACAAGCTGGACGCCGATATCGCCTACGCCATGATGGGCATCAATGCCGTCAAGGGCGTCGAGATCGGCGCCGGCTTCGCCGTCGTCGCCCAGAAGGGCAGCGAGCATGGCGACGAGCTGACGCCGCTGGGCTTTGCCAGCAACAACTCCGGCGGCATGCTGGGTGGCATCTCCACCGGCCAGGACATCGTCGCCAGCATCGCGATCAAGCCCACCAGCTCCATCCGCAGCCCCAAGGCCAGCATCGACCGGGCCGGCAACCCGTCCACGGTGGAAACCTTCGGCCGCCACGACCCCTGTGTCGGCATCCGCGCCACGCCCATCGCCGAGGCCATGCTGGCCCTGGTGCTGATGGACCATGCGCTGCGCCACCGGGCCCAATGCGGCGACGTCAAGCTGCCGCTGGACCCCATCCCGGGGCATCGGCCCGACTGAGTCGCAAAGCGGCGAGTCTTTGATCAGTGCAGGTTGATGGCAGCCAAGCCATCTCTTCCGCTGATGTACAAGACCCCATTTGGCGAAACAGCCACCGCCCCAGTAAAGCGATCTCGCCAGACCTCTTGTCGGGTGTTGAGGTCAACTGCGACCGTGCCATCTACGACCGAGAAAAATGCGTGATGGCCGACAACCAGCAGGTATGGCGCGAATGTGCTTTGCCCGTTGGACCATTTCCACAGCAAGGCGCCGTCCTTGGCTGATCTTGCCTGCAGGCCGTCCTGCGTTCGGATGTAGACCATGTCCTTGACCACCACAGGACTGCCAAGAATATTGGCGTCGCTGACGCTCCAAGCGATCGATTTCGTCTTTCGATCTATCTTGGTCAGATAGCCAGCACGCACGGCGCTTGGATTTGCTTCCTTGCACACGTACACCGCATCACTGTTGTCCAGCACAACGGCCGTGTAGTACGCCATGCCGCCAGTCTGGCCCGCTGCGGCACCGAGCATCACCTCTGACAACTTCGCGCCTGTGTCAGCTTCATGTTCGACGACTGAAGCGAGGGTCAATGCGACGACCTTGCCGTTCATGACCGCGGGGGCGCCGAACCTCAAATAGCCATCTCCGGAACGCCAGGCTTCAATGCCAGTCGCCGCATCTACTTTGCTGGTCCGATAGCCGCGCCCGTCGTTTGAATAGACGCTGCTGCCTTCCACGATGGGTGTCATGAAAGCCGGATCCCCGTCTGCCGGTTTGGCAACCAAGGTTCGTCCGTCATTGGCGTCCACGGTGAACAGTTTCGTGCCTGCCGCGCTATTGGCAAAGTAGAAGAGCTTCCCTGCCACGAGGGCTGGGGAGCCGACTTGGTGGGTGTTCGAGGAGAAACTATTTGTCCAGCGAGTCTGGCCGCTGCTCTCATCGATGCAGGCCAATGATTTCTCGAGTGGCACAAACGAATCCAGACCGCAAACCAGTCCGCGATCTGCGACCACTTGGTCGAATCCTTTGCTAGAGCGGAAACGACGAATGAATTGCGAGGGGTCGAGTGTCGCCTCGACATAGCCGTTGCGCGCTGAATTGCCCTGAAACGTGGACCATCCAACAGCACCGCTCAGGGAAGCCAAGGGCGTCAGATTGATGTTGCTGCGAATCGTGATGCTATAGGGAACTTTCCATGGGGAGCCCGGGTAAGGATTGCTACAAACTTGCGGGTTGTCGCGGCACACACGCACTTCCAGATTGCCGGTGTAGGTGCCCGGCCGAAGTTCAGCGGCAATGGCCAAATTGGCGGTGTAGGATAAATCGCCGTTACTAAAAATATCGCTGTAGGGAGAAAATACTCCCGTGGTATCAATAACCGCCACCCGGATTGACTCAGTGATAATTTTGCTTGAGGTTGCCTTGATCGAAACCCTGGCGCCTTCCATCTCGTAGGCCTTGATACTTACTGCCGAGGGTGAAAACTGAAGCCAAGATTGCTCCGGAGTTGGGGCATTGCCGCCGCTCTCACCACCACCACCACCACCGCAAGCCGACAAAGCGGCAAGCAGGGCGACTGTCGAAATCGACCTTGAAACATGCTTCATGGATGAGCCCTCCCACGGCTCTGTACGGATAGCTACGCCCTACGCAGGCTGTCGCTGCGTTTTCGTGGGCGGCATTGTCAGCTACCGCTTGTGCTGACTGGCTGAGACGATGATGGCCATGTCATGCCCGAAGGCCGACGCGGCCGACCGCCCTTTTGCGATGGAAGTGGCGGGCGTGGCCAGGGGTGGCGCCTTCATGTCTGCAGTTCGTCCGCTTTCCCGCCGGCCTGATCGCCGGCCGGTGCAGCTCAGCCCACGCAAACGGCGTTTCGTCACAAGGCCGCTGCGCCCCGGCGCTCTCATTTCTAGACTGCAAAGGTCTGTATCAGAGAGCGTACTGGGGGAGCCATGCGGAAGTCTTTCAAGTTGGGTGGCATTGCAGCGGTCGTGCTGCTGGTGGGTGGTGCCGGCGTGGCCGTCATGGCCAGCAAGGGTGACGGCCCCAAGAAGCCGGGTGAAGAAAAGGCCAAACCGGCCCTGGAATTCGTCGCCAGCGAAGTCGTCAAGCCGACGCTGGCCGCCATGCCGGCCCAGATCGAGTTCAGCGGTCCGCTGGTAGCGCCGGGCACGGCCATGGTCCGCGCCAAGTCCAACGGCACCCTGCTCAACCTCGCCGTCGGCGAAGGCAGCCGCGTGAAGGCGGGCCAGGCTCTCGGCCAGGTCGACCTGGAAGAGCTGCGCTATCGCATTGCCGAGCGCGGCGCCAGCGTCGAGGCCATGCGGGCCCAGATGGAGCAGGCCGAGCGCAGCTACAAGGCCAACGAAGGCCTGGCCGCCAAGAATTTCATCGCCCAGACGGCCCTGGACAACTCCAAGGCCGCCTACGAATCCGCCCGCGCCAACTGGAACGCCGCCAAGGCCCAGCTGGACACCAGCCAGGTGACGATGCGCCAGGCCGCCCTGGTGGCGCCCATCAACGGCGTCGTCTCCAAGCGCCATGTGGTGCCCGGCGAGAAGGTGGCCGCGGAGCAGCAGATCCTGACCATCGTCGACCTCGCCAGGCTGGAACTGGCCGGACTGGTCGGCACGCATGAGGTCAGCCGCCTGAAGCCCGGCATGACGGTGCAGGTCAAGGTCGAAGGCGTGGACGAGCCCGTCGAAGCCAAGATCGATCGCATCGCCCCGAGTGCCGAGCCCGGCACGCGCTCCATCGGCGTGACCCTGGTGCTGAACAACGCCAAGGAGCTCTACCGCGCCGGCCAGTACGCCGTCGCCAAGGTGGTGCTGCAGGACGACACCCAGCGCCTGACCGTGCCCATCGCCGCCATCAGCCGCAATGCCGGCCAGGAACAGGTCTGGATGATCGAGAACGGCGCCCTGGTGCGCCGCATCGTGACCACCGGCCGCAGCGACGCCCGCGAAGGCCGCGTGGAGGTGCTGAACGGCCTCAAGCCCGAAGCCCAGGTGCTGGCCGCGCGCTTCGACAATCTGCGCGAGGGTGACAAGGCCAATATCGTCGTCGCCAAGGCCAAGGTGGCCAGTTCGGCCGCGTCGGCTGCCGCCGTTCAATAAGGGGCCAGCCATGTGGATGACCCGCGTTTCCATCCAGAACCCGGTCTTCGCGACCATGGTGATGGTGGCCCTGTGCGTGCTGGGCCTGTTTTCCTATTCCAAGCTGGGCGTCGAGCAGATGCCCGACATCTCGCTGCCGGGCGCCTGGATCGATGTGCGCTACCCCGGCGCCTCTCCCGAGGCCGTCGAGCGTGAAGTCGCCAAGCCGCTGGAAGAGGCGCTGAACACGATTGCGGGCGTCGACCGCATCCAGTCGCGCAGCTTCGAGGGCCGCGTGCAGGCCAGCGTCGAGTTCACGCTGAACACCGACATGAGCCGCGCCATGCAGGACCTGCGCGACCGCGTGGCCGCCGCCCAGTCGGCCTTCCCGCGCGACGTGAAGCCGCCGACGGTGCAGCGCTTCCAGGCCGACAACGCCCAGCCCGTCGTCGTCATGGCCCTGCTGAGCCAGACCCGCGGCGCCCGCGAGCTGTCCATGATGGCCGACCTCACGGTCGCCAAGCGCCTGGGCCGCGTCGAAGGCGTGGCCAAGGTCGATGTGGGTGGCATGACGACGCGTGAAGTGCGCATCGACCTCGACCCCATGCGCCTGCGCGCCTACAGCGTGACGCCGGCCGAGATCGCCAAGGCCCTGGCCGAGGCGAACGCCGACCAGCCGGTGGGCCTGCTGTCCGACTCGACCGCCGACGCCATCCTGCGCGTCGAGGGCCGCGTCAAGGACCCCAAGGCCTTCGGCAACATGATCGTCGCCCGCCGCGGCAGCCTGGCGCTGACGCTGAACGACCTCGGCACCTTGGTGGAGCGCGAGCGCGAGCAGGACAGCATCGCCCGCATCAACGGCCAGCCGGCCGTCAGCTTCAACATCTTCAAGCAGCAGGACGCCAACATCGTCAAGACCGGCGAGGCCGTCAAGGAGGCGATGGAGGAGCTGCGCAAGGTGCTGCCCAAGGACGTCGAGCTGCGCCTGATCTACGCCAACTCCGACTTCGTCAAGGGCTCGCTGACCGGCCTCAAGCACACGCTGATCGAAGGCGCGCTGCTGACGGTGGCCATCGTCTTCCTGTTCCTGCACAGCTGGCGCTCGACCATCATCACGGGCCTGACCCTGCCCATCGCCGTCATCTCCAGCTTCATCGCCGTGCAGGCCTTCGGCTTCACGCTGAACTTCATGACGATGATGGCGCTGAGCCTGTGCATCGGCCTCTTGATCGACGACGCCATCGTCGTGCGCGAGAACATCGTGCGCCACGTGGCCATGGGCAAGGATCACCGCACGGCGTCGTTTGACGGCACCAACGAGATCGGCCTGGCCGTCATGGCGACGACCTTCGCCATCTGCGCGGTGTTCGTGCCCGTTGCCTTCATGGGCGGCATCATCGGCAAGTTCTTCTACCCCTTCGGCATCACCGTCGCGGTGGCGGTGATGGTCAGCCTCTTCGTCAGCTTCACGCTGGACCCGATGCTGTCCTCGGTCTGGCATGACCCGAACAACGAGCGCGTCAAGCGCATCCCCGTCATCGGCCATGCCATCCGCGCCACCGACTGGTGCATGGACCGCCTGCACAGCACCTACGAGCGCCTGATCGACTGGGCCTTCTCCGGCCGCCGCTACCGCGTCTTCGTGCCGCCGATCCCGGCCTATGGCCGGCCCTTCGATGCCGACGGCAAGCGCAACAAGGCCGCCAAGCGCGTGCTGCGCTTCGCGACGCTGACGCCGCGCGGCCTGGTCATGTGGGGCGCCTTCGCCAGCTTCGTCGCCGCACTGGCCCTGGCACCCATGGTGGGCAGCGAGTTCGTGCCCGAGACGGACAACGGCTTCACCCAGGTCAACCTGCGCATGCCGGTGGCCTCCAGCATCGAGCGCGGCAGCGCCAAGGTCGCGCAGATCGAGGAGATCCTCAAGAACTACCCCGAGATCAAGACCGTCTCGACGGTGGTCGGCAGCACCGGCGAAGGCCTGTCCACGGGCCGCAACCAGGCCGCGCTGAACATCTCCCTGACCGATCGCAGCGAGCGCAAGCGCACGCAGAAGGAAGTCGAGGATGCCATCCGCGCCGACATCGCCAAGATCCCCGGCATCGAGGTCAGCGTCGGCTTCAACCGCCCGATCTGGATCACCATCCTCGGCAGCGACCCCGAGGTGCTGACCCAGGCCGCCACCGACCTGGTCGAGAAGATCAAGAAGATCCCCGGTGCCGTCGACGTCGACACGACCGTCAAGCCCGGCCTGCCCGCGTTTGCCGTGCGCCTGAAGGACTCGGCCATCCGCGAGCTCGGCCTGACCGCGCCGCAGATCGCCTCGTCGCTGCGCGCCTATGTGAACGGCGAGATCGCCACCTACTGGACGACGCCCGACGGCAACCAGGTCGAGGTGTTGCTGCGCCTGCCGCGCGACCAGCGCGAGCGCATCGAGCAGATGGCCAAGCTGCCTGTGGCCTTCTCCAGCACGGGTGCGCCCATCACGCTGGACCAGGTCGCCACCATCGAGCCGGTGTTCAACCCCGAGGTGATCCGCCGCGAGAACCTGCAGCGCCGCGAGGCCGTGTTCGCCGGCGTCCAGGGCCGCCCGGGCGGCGACGTCAACGCCGATGTGCAGAAGCTGATCAAGAACACCCAGCTGCCTCCGGGCACCAGCTTCAAGGTGGACGGCGCCGGCAAGCAGCAGGCCGAGGCCTTCAACGGCCTGCTGGCGGCCATGGCCCTGGCAGCGATCTTCATCTACATCGTGCTGGCCAGCCAGTTCGGCAGCTTCCTGCAGCCCCTCGCCATCATGGTCAGCCTGCCGCTGGCGCTGATCGGCGTCATGCTGGCCCTGCTGCTGTGGCGCTCGACGCTGAACGTGTTCTCGATGATCGGCCTGGTCATGCTGATGGGCCTGGTCACCAAGAACGCCATCCTGCTGGTGGACTTCGCCAACCATGCCCGCAAGGCCGGCGCCACGGTGGCCGAGGCCCTGCGCCAGGCCGGCCTGATCCGCATGCGTCCCATCATCATGACGACGGCCGCGATGATCTTCGGCATGCTGCCCATGGCCATCGCGCTGAACGACGGCGGCGAGATCCAGGCGCCGATGGGCCGCGCCATCATCGGCGGCGTCATCACGTCGACGCTGCTGACGCTGGTGGTCGTGCCGGTGCTCTACAGCTATCTGGTGCGCGACAAGAAGCCCGTGACCAAGGCTGTGGAGCAGGGCGGCTCGACGCTGCCGCTGCACGGCATGCCCGGCGCGATGCCGGCGGACAAGGAATAAGACAGATCTCCCTCGAGCGCGCTCCAGCGCCCCGGGCCGACCACGCAAGTGGTCGGCCCTTTTTACTTGCGCGTGCCGGCCATGCAAGTGGCCGGCCCTTTTTCATTGGCGTCAACCGCGGCAAAGCCCTGTGCGAGTAAACCAGGATGCGGTGCCGAATGGCGGCCTCCTAGCATCCGCCTCGACATCCCAGGAGAGCGCGTTCAGCCCGGTTCACACAATGAACCCCTGAGCGCCGCCGAAGGCGCAACCTCCCATGCACGCTCAGGCCCCGAACTGGTTTGTCACAGGAGCCGACACTGGAGAGCGGGACGGCGCGGATCAACACCGCGAACGCCCCCACCGAAGGAGCAAATGCCGCAGGCGCACACCACGCCGGGGCACGAATCTCTCAGGTACCAAGGACAGCGGGAGCGGCGCGGAACCCTGGCGAGGCCTTTGGCCTTGCCGAGGGGTTTTCGTGGTCGTTCAACAGCCGCTGGAGTCGCTGACTCACTGACACCACCCACTCACACCCCGCTGCCGTCGTGACGGGTCCGGCGCACTCGCGCCAGGTCGCCACACGCCCCTCACCGAAGCCGTTCAAGTCGACATCACCCGTCGACGTCGCGGCGTCGGCGCCGAGATCTCTGCCGCCACGAAGAACCGTGGCGCCGCGAGAGGCCCGGCTCTTCTTCGAACCCACGAAACGGAGACCCTGGATATGCGAACTGATCGAGATTCGACCCTGCGACTGCGCAGAGGTATGGCCCTGCTGCTGTCGGCACTGGCCCTCGTGGCCGCGCCGATGGCCCAGGCACAGAGTGCTGCCGTGGCGCGCATCAAGGCGCCCGACCACAGCGACCGTGCCGGCGCCCAGGCCGCCGCCGAGCAGGGCCTGGCCGACTATGTCCAGCGCAAGCAGCAGCAGGGCGGCGCCGGTGCCACGGCCTTCGATCTCGTGCGTGCCGGCGATCTGGCCAGCACGCGCATCGCTGGCGGCTTCGAGGTGCACACCATCGCGCCGCAGGACGTCGTCGCGGCCCGCAGCGAGTTGCGCCATATGGTGCAGGCCAGCGGCATCTGGCGCTTCTTCGTCAAGGTGGGCGCCAAGCCTGTCGGCCTGGTCACCGTGCAGCGCATGGACGGGCGCTGGCAGGCCGTGTCCTTCGGCGGCGCGGGGCTGGCCCAGGAACTGTCCGAGCTGATGGCCGAACACGCCGACGTGGGTGCCGAGCGCCAGCGCTTCATCCGCGTGCACCAGGCGCAGACCGACCTGCTGGAAGTCGTCTCGCCCAGCGACCTGCAGGCGCGCTATGCGCCGCTGGCTTCGGCCCGCGCGGCGCTGTCGTCCGACGTGACCGCCAAGGCCACGGCGCCCAAGCTGCTCGACACCTATGAGCTGCTGGAGCCGCTGCGCAATGCCGTCAAGCGCAACAGCAATGGCCAGAACTGAAGCCGTGATGCCCAAGCACTTCAAAGGAACAGGAGCCCCCATGTCCTTGCAACTGAAGCAGGTCTTCGCCGGCCTCGCCATTGCCCTCGCGCTGCCGCTGGCCCAGGCGCAATACCGCCAGCTCAACGTGCCCACCACCATCCAGGAGCACAGCCAGTGGTGCTGGTCCAGCTCCAGCAAGGCGGTCATCGGCTTCTACAAGGCCGCACCGTCCCAATGCAGCATCGTCAACTGGGCCTTCGGCATCAACTACGCCTGCGGCAACGGCAGCTTCAACTGGAACAGCTACGCCAACCAGCCCAATGCGCTGTATGGCAGCGGCGGCAGCGTGCAGAACATCCTGTCCAACTGGGGCGTGCCGACCTATGCCTACACCTACGCCTCGTCGTGGAATTCCATCGTCAGCGACATCAACGCCAACAAGCCCTTCGTCATCCGCTTCGGCTGGACCAGCGGTGGCGGCCACATCATGGTCGGCACCGGCTATGAGGTCTGGAATGGCTACAGCTACGTCACCTACATGAACCCGTGGCCGGGCGAGGGCAATTCGGAGGACCTCTACAACTGGATGGTGTCCGCCAACGACCACAAGTGGACGCATACCTTGCGCGTTCGTTGACCCCTCGCCCAGTCTTGCCCGCTGAACGCGAGGCAAGCCCGGTCGGTCTTGCAGACCGCGCTGCGGCAGATGCCGCAGCTCTTCGTCAGGCACAGGCCGTCCACCGGACGCCCTGTGTCCGGCCTCAGCCCCCGAGGGGACGGCGATGCTTGCCGGATCGACCGGCACGCACATCGCCCGACGGGCCGGCTAGGGAGCGGCCCGGCGCTCGGCCCGAAAGGCGTATGCCATGAACCACTGATTTGATCTGACCTTATTTCATCGTTGCAGGAGAGTGCCGGGCCGCGAGGTGCCGGCCGCCGAAGGCGCAGCCTCCCATAACCGCTCAGGCCCCCGTACTGCAACGACCCAATCGCCGTCTGGAGAGACGCCCTCACAAGGGGCGCACCGAAGGAGCAAGGCCCGCGGCCACCACGCCGCGGGCTCAATCTCTCAGGTAACAAGGACAGGGGGAGCGGCAACCGCGTCACAGATCGCTGTGCTGCGGAGCTCTTCTGGAGTCCATGCAATGAAAGTCATCGTCCTCGGCGCCGGCCTGCTCGGCGTCACCTCTGCCTATTTCCTGCGCCAGCAGGGTTTCGACGTCACGGTCGTCGACCGCCAGGCCGCGCCCGGCGCCGAAACCAGCTTTGCCAATGGCGGCCAGATCTCGGTCAGCCATGCCGAGCCCTGGGCCAATCCCAGCGCGCCCTGGAAGGTGCTGAGCTGGCTGGCGCGCGAAGACGCGCCGCTGCTGTTCCGCCTGCGTGCCGACGCCCAGCAATGGCGCTGGGTGCTGCAGTTCCTGCGTGAATGCTCGCCCTGGCGCACCCGCCGCAACATCGAGCAGATCGTCAAGCTCGGCAGCTACAGCCGCCAGGTGCTGCAGGCCCTGCGCGAGGCCCGCGGCCTGCGCTACCAGCAGCGCAGCCAGGGCATCCTGCACTTCTATACGAGCCAGCGCGAGTTCGAGAGCGCTGCGGCCCCCACGGCGCAGATGCGCGAACTGGGCTGCGACCGCCGCATCATCACGGCCGACGAAGCCGTGCGCATCGAGCCCGCGCTGCGCCATATCCGCCCGCAACTCGCCGGCGCCACCTACACGGCGGAAGACGAGTCGGGTGACGCCAATGCCTTCACGCGCGAGCTGGCGGCCCAGTGCGCGCAGGACGGCGTGCGCTTCCTGTTCAGCCACGCGGTCACGGCGCTGCGCGAGGTGGACGGCAAGCTAGACCATGTGGAAGTGACGGATGCCGACGGCCAGTTCCAGCGCCTGCGCGCCGACGCCTATGTGCTGGCCCTGGGCAGCTTCAGCACGGCCCTGGTCGAGCCGCTGCGCATGCGCCTGCCCATCTACCCGGCCAAGGGCTATTCGGTGACGATGCCGGTCAAGGACGAGGCCTTTGCCCACCAGGTCTCGCTGACCGACGATGAATACAAGCTGGTGTTCTCGCGCCTGGGCGACCGCCTTCGCATCGCCGGCACGGCCGAGCTCAACGGCTACGACCGCGACCTGAACCGCGTCCGCTGCGAGGCCATCGTGCGCCGCGTCGAGCAGCTCTTCCCGGGGGCGGGTGATGTGGAGAAGGCCAGCTTCTGGACCGGTCTGCGGCCCGCGACGCCGTCCAACGTGCCCCTCATCGGCCGCTCCCGCCTGGCCAATCTCTTCCTGAACACGGGCCACGGCACGCTGGGCTGGACCCATGCCTGCGGCTCCGGCAAGTCGGTCGCGCGCATCGTGGCGGGCTTGAAGCCGGAACTGGACTTCGCCTTCATGGGCGCCTGATCTCCCCCAGCGCTGCGGCGCTTTGGCCGGCTGCTTCGGCGGCCGGCCTTTTTTCAGCTTCCCTGTTGGTCGCCGGTTCCCGGTGATGGCCGTTTTCCTGTGGGCCTATTGGGCTTCAAATGAGAATCGTTCTTGATAGCATGCCGCCGACGCCACCTACCGAGAGACCTCCATGCAGCGCCGCCACCTTCTTTGCATCTCCCTGACCCTCGCCAGCCTGGGTGCCGGCGCGCAGCCGGCCAAGGAGGCTGTCCTCAACATCTATTCGGCCCGCCACTACCAGACCGACGAGGCCCTGTACGCCAACTTCACCAAGCAGACCGGCATCAAGATCAACCGGCTGGACGGCAAGGAGGAGGAGCTGGTCGAGCGCATCCGCAACGAGGGTGCGGCCAGCCCGGCCGATGTGCTCATCACCGTCGACGCCTCGCGCCTGGAAGTGGCGGACAACCTGGGCCTGTTCCAGCCCGTCAAGTCCGCCGCGCTGGAGGCCCGTGTGCCGGCCGGCCTGCGCACGCCGACCTGGTTCGCCTTCTCGACGCGAGCCCGCGTCATCGTGCACAACAAGGCCGCGGTCAAGGCCGACTGGGTGCAGACCTATGAAGACCTGGCCGACCCGCGCCTGAAGGGCCAGGTCTGCGTGCGCTCGGGCTCGCACCCCTACAACCTGTCGCTCGGCGCCGCGCTGATCGCCCACAACGGCGAGGCCAGGACCGAGGCCTGGGCCAAGGGCCTGGTGGCCAATTTCGCGCGCGCACCCAAGGGCGGCGACACCGACCAGCTGCGCGCCGTGGCCGCCGGCGAATGCGGCGTGACCATTTCCAATACCTACTACCTGGTCCGCCTGATGCGCTCCACCAAGCCGGAGGACCAGGAGGTCGTCAAGGCGCTGGGCATCGTCTGGCCCAACCAGAAGAGCTGGGGCACGCATGTGAACATCTCGGGCGCCGGCGTGCTCAAGCACGCGCCCAACCGCGACGCCGCCGTCAAGTTCCTGGAGTACCTGGCCAGTGACGAGGCCCAGGGCTATTTCGCCAACGGCAACAACGAGTGGCCGGTGGTCAAGTCGGCCGTCGTGAAGAACAAGGAACTGGAGTCCCTGGGTGCCTTCAAGTCCGACGCCCTGCCCATCGGCGACCTGGCCAGGACGACGCCCGCCGCGCAGAAGGCCTTCGACCGCGCCGGCTGGAAATAAGGCCTAGTGCCGGGTGCCGCGCACGATGTGCCGGCACAGCAGCACCATGGGCACCAGGCCGACGACGACGATGGCCAGGGCCGAGGTGGAGGCCTCGGCCAGGCGCTCATCGGAGGCCAGCGTGTAGGCCTGGGTCGCCAGCGTGTCGAAGTTGAAGGGGCGCATGACGAGGGTGGCCGGCAGCTCCTTCATCACGTCGATGAAGACGAGCAGGGCGGCCGTCAGCGCGCTGCCGCGCAGCAGCGGCAGATGCACCCGCCACAGCGTCTGCGCCGGCGTGTGGCCGAGCATGCGGGCGGCCTGTTCCATGCGCGGCGTGATGCGCGCCAGGCCAGCGTCCATGGCCTGCAGCGCCGCCGTCAGATAGCGCACCAGACAGGCATACACCAGGGCCGCGATGCTGCCCGTGAAAAGCAGGCCGGCCTGCACGCCGAAGCCCTCGTGCAGAAGCGCCGCCAGGGCATGGTCCAGGCGCGTGACCGGGATCAGCACGCCCACCGCGATGACCGAGCCCGGCAGCGCATAGCCCAGGCCGGCGACGCGGTGCGACCAGCGTGTCGCCGCACTGCGCTGATCCACGCGCGCTGCATAGGCGATCAGCAGGGCCAGGCCTGTCGCCAGCAGTGCCGTCGTGCCGGCGACGAGCACGCTGTTGCCGGCCAGCGTCAGAAAGCGCGGGCCGAACTGCGCGTCGCCCTCGGTCAGCGCCATCTGCAGCATCAGCCCGGCCGGCAGCAGGAAGCCGCCGAGCAGCGGCAGCGCGCAGCCCAGCAGGGCCAGGGCCGCACGCGGCCCGCGCAGGCTCACGCGCGTGATGCCGCGGCTGCGCAGCGTGCTGTCGTGAAAGCGCGAGCCGCCGCGCGACAGCCTCTCCAGCGCCAGCACGAGGACGACAAAGCCCAGCAGCACCAGGGCCAACTGGGCCGCGGCCGTGCGGTCACCGAGGGAGAACCAGGCGCGGTAGATGCCCGTCGTGAAGGTCTGCACGGCGAAATAGGACACCGTGCCGTAGTCCGCCAGCGTCTCCATCAGCGCCAGCGCGACGCCGCCGGCGATGGCCGGCCGGGCCAGCGGCAGCGACAGGCGCCAGAACGCGGCAAGAGGCGACAGCCCCAGCGTGCGGCCGACTTCGATCATGCCGCCGGCACGCTCCAGGAAGGCTGTGCGTGCCAGCATGTAGACATAGGGGTAGAGGACCAGCGAGAACATGGCGACGGCGCCGCCCAGCGAGCGCACGTCGGGGAACCAGTAGTCGCCGCGCTTCCAGCCGAAAGCTTCGCGCAGCCAGCCCTGCACGGGGCCGACGAACTGCAGCAGGTCGGTGTAGGCATAGGCCATCACATAGGCCGGCATGGCCAGCGGCAGCAGCAAGGCCCACTCGAACGTGGCGCGCCCCGGGAACTCGTAGCGGGTGACCAGCCAGGCCGCGCCGACACCGAGGGACGCCACGCCGAGGCCCACGCCCAGGCACAGCCAGAGCGTCGCGACGATGTAGTCCGGCAGCACGGTGGCCAGCAGATGCTGCCAGGTGCCGGCCGTGGCCGGCGAGAACACGCCGACCGCCACCGACAGCAGCGGTGCCGCGATCAGCAGCGCGGCGAGCACGGCCAGCCAGCGCAGCGAAGGGAGGCGCCGGCGTGCGGCAATGGGAAGGCTGAGGGCCGATGGCATGGCGCGCAATTATCATGACCGCGACCCGCCCGACATGACCGCCACCACCGACACGCCACCCTGGCTCGCGCTTGACCACATCGACATCGCCTATGGTGAGCGCAGGGTCGTCGAGCAGTTGTCGCTGACCCTCGCGCCCGGCCGCATCGGCTGCCTGCTCGGGCCCTCGGGCTGCGGCAAGACCACGGTGCTGCGCGCCATCGCGGGCTTCGAGCCGCTGCTGGCCGGCGAGATCCGGCTCGACGGCGAGCGCGTCAGCTTCCCCGGCTGGGAGCTGGCGCCGGAGCGCCGCCGCATCGGCATGGTGTTCCAGGACCATGCCCTCTTCCCGCATCTGACGGTGGCCCAGAACGTCGGCTTTGGCCTGCGCGGCGTGGCCGATGCGGCGCAGCGCATCCAGGAGATGCTGGAAACGGTGGGCCTGGCGCATGCCTCGGCGCGCTACCCGCACGAGCTGTCCGGCGGCCAGCAGCAGCGCGTGGCGCTCGCCCGCGCGCTGGCGCCGCGGCCCTTGCTGCTGCTGCTGGACGAGCCTTTCGCCAACCTCGACGTCGAGCTGCGCGAGCGGCTGGGCGCCGAGTTGCGCGGCCTGCTGGCGCCCTCCAACACGACGGCCCTGCTGGTCACGCACGACCAGCACGAAGCCTTCGCCATCGCCGACGAGATCGGCGTCATGTCGGAAGGCCGCATCCAGCAATGGGACAGCGCCTACCAGCTCTACCACCGGCCAGCCAACCGCTTCGTGGCGGACTTCGTGGGCGAGGGCGTCTTCCTGCCCGGTCAGGTGGAGAGCGAGCTGGAGCTGCGGCTGGAGCTGGGCGTCGTGCGCAGCGCGACACCGCTGCAGGCAGGCGCTGTCGACGTGCTGCTGCGCCCCGACGACGTGGTGCATGACGACGCCAGCCCCATCACCGCCACAGTCACCGCCAAGGCCTTTCGCGGCGCCGAGTTCCTGTACACCTTGCGCCTGCCCAGCGGCGCGGCGGTGCAGTCGCTGGTGCCCTCGCATCACAACCATGCCATCGGCGAGCCCATCGGCATCCGGCTCGAACTGGACCACGTCGTCACCTTCCCGCGTTGACAGCGCGCCCGGCGGGCCGCTACATTCGCCCCCGCTCCGGGGTGCCCGGGCCTGGTTGAAAAACCGAGCCCAGACGCTGAGACGGTCATTGAGGACCGAACCCGTGAACTTGAACCGGCTAATACCGGCGTAAGGAGAGCGCATGCCTCGCGGCGTGCAGGCGCAGCCCCAGCCGGGCCGCGCCTCACCCACAGGCGGCCCTGGAGCACCGCATCACAGCTCCAGGAGACCGCCGCCATGAATGCCCCCGACCAGAACCTCTCGCTCGATGAGCGCCTCTCGCTGACGCGCGAGCCTTTTCCGGCCTCCACCAAGATCTACGTCCCGGGCAGCCGGCCCGACGTGGCCGTGCCCATGCGCGAGATCGCGCTGACCAATGGCGAGCGCGTCGTCGTGCACGACACCTCCGGCCCCTACACCGACCCCAAGGCCACCATCGACGTGCGCCGCGGCCTGCCACCCATCCGCTCCAGCTGGGTGGGCGACCGTGCCGATACCGAGGCCTATACCGGCCGCACCCGCGTCGCGCTGGATGACGGCGGCAAGGAGGACAGCGAGCGCATCGCGCAGCTGCGCGCCGAGGCCGCTGCCCTGCAGCGCCAGCCGCGCCGCGCCGCCAGCGGCGGCAATGTCAGCCAGCTGCACTACGCCCGCCGTGGCATCGTCACGCCGGAGATGGAGTTCGTCGCCCTGCGCGAGAACGGCAAGCGCGAATGGATGCGCGACTACCTCGGCGACGCCGAGCGCGAGCAGCGCCTGCGCGGGGACTCGCTGGGCGCTGCCATCCCCGAAATCATCACGCCGGAGTTCGTGCGCCAGGAGGTGGCCCGCGGCCGCGCCGTCATCCCCGCCAACATCAACCACACGGAGCTGGAGCCGACCATCATCGGCCGCAACTTCCTCGTCAAGGTCAACGCCAACATCGGCAACTCGGCCGTGACGTCCAGCATCGAGGAAGAGGTGGAGAAGCTGGTCTGGTCCATCCGCTGGGGTGCGGACACGGTGATGGACCTCTCCACCGGCCGCAACATCCACACCACGCGCGACTGGATCGTGCGCAACTCGCCCGTGCCCATCGGCACCGTGCCGATCTACCAGGCGCTGGAGAAGGTTGGCGGCGTGGCCGAGGACCTGACGTGGGCCATCTTCCGCGACACGCTGATCGAGCAGGCTGAGCAGGGCGTCGACTACTTCACCATCCACGCCGGCCTGCGCCTGCCCTTCATCCATCTGACGACGAAGCGCCGCACCGGCATCGTGTCGCGCGGCGGCTCCATCCTGGCCAAGTGGTGCATCACCCACCACCGCGAGAACTTCCTGTACACGCACTTCGAAGAGATCTGCGAAATCATGAAGGCCTACGACGTGACCTTCTCGCTGGGCGACGGCCTGCGCCCCGGCAGCGGCGCCGACGCCAACGACGAGGCCCAGTTCGCCGAGCTCAAGACGCTGGGCGAGCTGACCAAGGTGGCGTGGAAGCACGATGTGCAGACCATGATCGAAGGCCCCGGCCATGTACCCATGCACCTCATCCAGGCCAATATGGCCGAGCAGTTGAAGCACTGCGACGAGGCGCCTTTCTACACGCTGGGCCCATTGACCATCGACATCGCCCCGGGCTACGACCACATCGCCTCGGCCATAGGTGCGGCCATGATCGGCTGGATGGGCACGGCCATGCTCTGCTATGTGACGCCCAAGGAGCATCTCGGCCTGCCCGACCGCGACGACGTCAAGCAGGGGCTGATCGCCTACAAGATCGCCGCCCATGCGGCCGACATCGCCAAGGGCCACCCCGGCGCACGTGCGCGTGACGATGCGATGAGCAAGGCCCGCTTCGAGTTCCGCTGGAACGACCAGTTCGCCCTCGGCCTGGACCCCGACACGGCGCGCGACTATCACGACGAGACCCTGCCCAAGGACTCGTCCAAGGAGGCGCATTTCTGCTCCATGTGCGGACCCAAGTTCTGCTCGATGAAGATCACGCAGGACGTGCGCGAGTACGCGGCCAGGAACGGCCTGGAGGCTTCTGAAGTGGTGGCCGACGGCATGGCGCAGAAGTCGGCCGAGTTCAAGGCCGGCGGCGGCGAGTTCTACATCCCCATCGCCAAAGCCTGATGAAGACGATCGCCATTGCAGGCGCCGGCGTCATGGGCCGGCTGCTGGCCTGGCAGCTGGCGCGGGCCGGCCATCAGGTCAGCGTCGTCGACCCCGCCGAGGGTCCTGGCCAGCCAGGTGCTGCCGGCTTCACGGCGGCGGGCATGCTGAGCCCGCTGGCCGAGCGCGAGCAGGCCGAACCCGAGGTGGTCGAGCTGGGCTGGCGTTCCTTGCAGTTGTGGCCGCAGATTGCCGCGGCCCTGGGGCGGCCCGAACTGGTCAAGACCGAGGGCAGCCTGCTGCTGGCCCACGGCTGCAACCTCGGCGCTGCCCTGCGCGTGCTCGCGCGCCTGCAGGGCGAGCCCGAGGCGCTGAACGGCGCCGCGCTGCAGATGCTGGAGCCCGCACTCGCGCCCGATCTCAAGGCCTGGTGGCTGCCCGGCGAAGGGCAGCTGCTGCCGCGCGAGCTGCTGGTCGCCTTGGCCGAGCGGGCTGCGGACGTGGCCTGGCATTGGGGTCGCCGCGCCAGCACCGTGCAGCCCCACCGCCTCGAACTGGACGATGGCCGCCGCCTCGACGCCGACCTCGTCATCGACACCCGCGGCCTCGGCGCCAAACCCGACATGGCCGGGCTGCGCGGCGTGCGCGGCGAGATCCTGTGGCTGCACGCCCCCGGCGTCGTGCTGAACCGCCCCGTGCGGCTGATGCATCCGCGCCATCGCGTCTATCTCGTGCCGCGGCCGGGCGATGTCATCGTCGTCGGCGCGTCCGAGATCGAGAGCGAGGACCGCTCGCCCGTCAGCCTGCGCAGCGCCGTCGAGCTGATGGCGGCGGCCCACAGCGTGCTGCCGGCCCTGGCCGAGGCGCGCATCGTCCACATGGACAGCAACCTGCGCCCGGCCTTGCCGGACCACCGGCCGCGCGTCGAACACGCGCCCGGCCTGCTGCGCATCAACGGCCTGTTCCGCCATGGCTGGCTGCTGGCCCCGGCGCTGGCGGAGAGGGCCATCGCCCATGTCTGAATTCAGCTTGAACCACCAGCCTCAGCCCTGGCGCGAGGGCCTGAGCGTGGCCGCGCTGCTCGCCGAACAGGGCAGGGCGGCCGATGCGGTGGCCACCGCGCTCAACGGCGCCTTCCTGCCGCGCGCCCGCCGCGAAGCCACGTTGATCCAGCCCGGCGACGAGCTGACCCTGATCCAACCCATCACAGGCGGATGACCATGAGCTTCACCCTCTACGGCCGCGAACTGACGAGCCGCTTCCTGCTCGGCACCGCCGGCTATCCCTCGCCCGAGGTGCTGCGCCACGCCCTGCGCGCCAGCGGCGCCCAGGTGCTGACCGTCGGTCTCAAGCGCACGCTGGCGGCGGCCGGCGACAACGGCTTTGTCGCGGCCCTGCGCGAGACCCTGAAAGAGACCGGCGGCCATCTGCTGCCCAACACCGCCGGCTGCCGCACGGCCATGGAGGCGGTCATCCTGGCCCAGATGGCGCGCGAGCTCTACGACACGCCCTGGATCAAGCTCGAGGTCGTCGGCGACGAGTACACGCTGCAGCCCGACCCCTGGGAGCTGGTCAGCGCCGCCGAGCAGCTGGTGAAGGACGGCTTCCAGGTCTTTCCCTACTGCACCGACGACCTCATCACCTGCCGCCGGCTGTTGGACGCCGGCTGCCAGGTGCTGATGCCCTGGGGCGCGCCCATAGGCTCGGGCCAGGGCCTGCTCAATCCCTTTGCGCTGCGCACGCTGCGCGAGCGCCTGCCGGGCGTGCCGCTCATCGTCGACGCCGGCATCGGCGCGCCTTCGCATGCGGCCCAGGCCATGGAGCTGGGCTATGACGGCGTGCTGCTGAACTCGGCGGTGGCCCAGGCCGGCGATCCCATCCGCATGGCCGCCGCCTTCGGCCAGGCCATCGCGGCCGGGCGCCTCGGCTTCGAGGCCGGCGTCATGAGCAAGCAGGACATGGCCGTGGCCAGCACACCGGTGGGCGGACGCCCCTTCCTGATCCCATGAGCAAGCCACCTGTCATCTGGAGCATTGCCGGCCTGGACAGTGGCGGCGGTGCGGGCCTCACCGCCGACCAGCGCGCCGCCGATGCGGCCGGCGTGCATCTCTGCCCCGTCGCCGCCGCGCTGACGGCCCAGAACAGCGTGGCCGTCGAAGCCGTCTTCCCGGTGTCGGCCGAGCGCCTCGACGCCCAGCTCGCGGCCCTGGCCGACGACCTGCCGCCCGTCGCCCTCAAGACCGGGCTGCTGGGCGGGGTCGAGCAGTTGCGCGTCGTCGTGCGCTGGGTGGACCGCCTGCGCGAGGGGCGGCCGCTCCAGCTCGTCGTCGATCCCGTGCTGCGCGCCTCCACCGGCGCCAGCTTTGCCGACGAGGCCTTGCTGCGCGCCTATCGCGAGGAGCTGCTGCCGCGCGCCAGCGTCGTCACGCCCAACCAGCGCGAGGCCGCACGCCTGGTGGGCGAGGGCAGCGTGGTGGCGCAGGCAAGCGCGCTGCGCAAGCTGGGCGTGGGCGCCGTTTGCATCACTGGCGGTGATGCCGAGGGGGCGTTCGCGCTGGACTGGCTGGCGAGCGAGCATGCAACGGGCTGGCTGGCCCTGCCGCGCCGCGCCGCGACCAACAACCACGGCACCGGCTGCTGCTTTGCGACCGCCCTGGCCGCCGCGCTGGGGCGCGGCTTTGTCGCCGCCGATGCCGCCGTCCTCGCCAAGATGCTGACGACCTCGGGCCTGCGCGACGATGTGCCATCGCCGGGGGCGGGCGCCGGCCCCGTGCTGCCGAGCGCGTCCTTCATCCGCGATGCCGGATTGCTGCCGGCGCTGTTTGACGACGAGTCGCCGCCCACCGCCTGGCCCGCGGGGCGGCGGGGCGGGGCAGCCGTCGAGGGCGTCTACGCGATCACCGACAGCGGTGCCCATGCAGCCGGCCTGTTCGATGCGGACCTGCAAACTGTCCAACTGCGCGTCAAGCGGACAGCTGACGAGGTGGGCTGGCCGGCGCGCCTGCATGCCGAGATCGCCGCCGCCCGCCGCCCGCGCCGCACCCTCATCGTCAACGACCACTGGCGCGAGGCCCTGGCCGCCGAGGTCGACTTCATCCACCTGGGCCAGGAAGACCTGCTGGCCCTGTCGCCCGCCGACCGCCGCGAGCTCGCCGAGGCGCGCGCGCGCGGCCTGCGCCTGGGCCTGAGCTCGCACAGCCTGTGGGAACTGGCGCGGGCAGTGGCCTGGTCGCCCGACTACATCGCCTGCGGTCCGGTCTGGCCGACCCTGACCAAGGCCATGCCCTGGCAGGCCCAGGGCCTGCATAACCTGGCTTGGTGGGCGGCCATGGCCCCGGCGCCGGTGGTGGGCATAGGCGGCGTGCTGGAGCCTCACCAACTGGCCGACATCGCTGCCAGCGGCGCGCAAGCCGGCTGCGTCGTGCGCGGCCTGGCGCCCGGCGCTCTGCATGCGCCACAAGCCTGGCAGCAGGCCTGGCGGCAGGCCTGGCGGCAGGGGGCCGACAGGGACGCTGCCGGCAGACCGGCGTGGCCTTTGCCGAGTCTGGCCGCCGAGCACCGTTGAGGGGGCGTGCCGCCATTTCAGTGTCGAGGCGCTTTACAGCGGCGGCGGCTTGGAATGGGGCTTCATGGGAGGAATCAGTGTGGCTCGAAGCTTGCTTCAACCTTGCAAATGGCCTGGAGAACAAGATGAACTTCCGTAGCGTCCTTGTCGGCGTCGTTCTCGCCGCTTCTGCATGGGTCGCTCACGCAGCCCCCGTCCTGGTCATGCGCGGCGTCGGTGGCGTGGACCTGAGCAATCTGCTGATCGGCCAGATGTTCCAGGTCGAAGTGGTCATCCAGGGCGGCGCGGCCGGCGAAGTGGATGCCGGCGGCACCGGCGGCGGCGGCTTCACTTCCACGGGTGCGCCCGCACTGAACCTGATGAGCATCGCCATCGGTACCGTGGGCGCCGGCGTGGCGTGGGACCTTGAGCCGTCGCTGTTCATCCTGGACTACACGGCCGTCGCCGCGGGCGTCGGCTTCATCGGCATCACCGGCTCCTGCCTCAATTCCAATCTCCAGAACTACGGCTGCGGCTTCGACAGCGGTCCGCTGACCTTTGTCGTCCGCGACCCCAACCGTCTGCCCGAACCTGCCAGCGTCGCGCTGACCGGCCTGGCGCTGCTGGGCCTGGGCGCCTTGCGTCGCCGCAGCGCCTGATCCGCGCGGCCTCAGCGCCGCGCCAAGCCAGCATCCAGGGCCCCGCAGCGGGCCCTGATGCTTTCCGCCAGCCGCCGCAGGGCCGGTGTCAGGCGGTGCCGGCCCAGGGTCACCCAGTGCAGCGGCGCGGGCTCGCCCAGCCAGCCGGGCAGCAGGGCCACGAGACGCCCGGCGGCGAGGTCGTCGGCCATGTCCAGCCGGCTCTTGTAGGCCAGCCCCAAGCCGGCCAGCGCCCATTCGCGCACCAGGCCGCCGTCATCGGCGACGCGGCTGCCGCGGGCTTCGATGGCAGTCGGCTCGCCCTCGGCTGAAGTGAAGCGCCAGCGGCCATGCACGCTCTCGCCCAGGCCCCAGCGCAGGCAGTCATGGGCCTTCAGCTCCGCCGGCGTGCGGGGCTGGCCATGGCGGGCGATATAGGCCGGGCTGGCGCAAAGCACGCGGCGGTTGTCGGGGGCCAGCGGCAGGGCGACCAGGCTGGAATCAGGCGGCTCGCCATAGCGCACGCCATAGTCCACCGGTTCCTGCACGAGGTCGGCGACGCGGTCGGACAGGCGCAGCTCCAGCTGCACGCCGGCGCCGGCCTCACGCGCAATGAAGTCTTCGATCCAGCGCCACAGCCACTGGCGGCCGATGTCGCTGGGCAGGCTGACGCGCAGCCGGCCGGACAGCGGCTGCGCTTCACCCGAGGCCTCGCGCAGGGCGGCCTGGCCTTCCTCCCAGGCGGCCAGCATCTGGCGCGCATGGGGCAGCCATTGCTCGCCCGCCTCGGTCAGGCGCAGCCGGCGCGTGGAGCGCTCGAACAGGCGCATGCCCAGCTCGCGCTCCAGGCGCGCGATCGTGGCGCTGGCCTGCACGGGGCCCAGGTCCAGCCGGCGTGCGGCGGCCGAGAAGCTGCCGGCCTCGGCGGCCGCGACGAAAAGCTGCAGGGGAGCAAAGCGGTCCATCTTCATGTTTGCAGTGAAACTGATTCACCCATCCTAGGCTTTCTGAATTGAATGCGGCGGCCCACCATGACGGCCATCGCTGCTCGTCCCAGAAAGGACTCCCATGAAAGCCGTCGGCTATCTGCAATCCCTGCCCATCGATCACCCCGAATCCCTCGTCGACCTGACGCTGCCCGCGCCGGTACCCGGACCGCAGGACCTGCTGGTGCGCGTCAGCGCCGTGTCGGTCAACCCCGTCGACACCAAGGTGCGCCGCGGCCGCGCGCCGCAGGCCGGCCAGCCGGAAGTGCTGGGCTGGGACGCCGTCGGCGTCGTGCAGGCGCTCGGCCAGGACGTGGCCGGCTTTGCCGTCGGCGACCGCGTCTATTACGCCGGTGCCATCAACCGCCCGGGTTCGAACGCCGAGCTGCAGCTGGTCGACCACCGCATCGCGGCCAGGGCGCCGCAAAGCCTGACCGATGCCGAAGCGGCGGCCCTGCCGCTGACCGCCATCACGGCCTGGGAGCTGCTCTTCGACCGTTTCGGCGTGGCCGAGGGCGGCGGCCAGGGCGAGAGCCTGCTCGTCATCGGCGCGGCCGGCGGCGTGGGCTCCATCCTCGTGCAGCTGGCCCGCGAGCTGACCGGGCTGCGTGTCATCGGCACGGCCAGCCGGCCCGAGACCCAGGCCTGGGTCAAGGCGCTGGGCGCCCACGCCGTCGTCGACCACAGCCAGCCGCTGCGGCCGCAGCTGGTGGCCGCCGGCGTGGCCGAGGTCGAGCTCATCGCCAGCCTGACCCATACCGAGCAGCACTGGGACGCCATCATCGACGCCGCCGCGCCGCAGGGCCGCGTGGGCCTCATCGACGACCTGTCCGGCCCCGTCGACGTGATGACCCTCAAGCGCAAGGCCCTGTCCCTGCACTGGGAAATGATGTTCACGCGCTCGATGTTCGGCACCCGCGACATCGCCGAGCAGGGCCGCCTGCTGGCACGCGTCGCGGCCCTGGTGGACGAGGGCCGGCTGCGCACCACGGTCAGCGAGCAGCTGAGCCCCATCAATGCGGCGAACCTGCGCCGGGCCCATGAACTGGTCGAATCGGGGCGCATGCGCGGCAAGATCGTGCTCAGCGGCTTCTGAACCGCGTCGGACGGGCGCGCCCCCTGTCTGCGCCCTTGTCCGACGCTGCGCTGCCGGCGGCCTGTCTAGGCTGTCGGCATGACGATCTTCATCGGTACGTCGGACTGGGCCCTCGGGGCCGAGGGGGCGGCAGCCTTCCAGGCGGACTGCTTCGATCTGCAGCGCTTTGCAGGCCTGATGGACTGCGTCGAGATCAATTCGTCCTTCTATCGCAGCCATCGCCCGCGCGTCTACGAACGCTGGGCCGAATGCACGCCGGCCGACTTCCGCTTCGCCGTCAAATGCCCGAAGAAGATCTCGCATGGCTGCCGCCTGGAAGTCGTGCGCGAGCCGCTGATGCGTTTCGCGGATGCGGCTGGCGCGCTCGGCCCGAAGTGGTGTGTGCTGCTGGTGCAGTTGCCCACGTCGCTGATCTACCAAGACCTCGTCGCCGGGCATTTCTTCGAGCAGGTGCACGGCTGCTTTGGGGGCGCCATCGTCTGCGAGCCGCGGCATCCGAGCTGGTTCACGCCGGCGGCCGATGGCCTGCTGCGCGAACTCGAGGTGTCACGTGCAGCGATCGACCCCGCGAAGTGGCCGGCATCGGACGAGCCGGGTGGCTGGAAGCAGGCCCTCGCGATGGACCATGCGCCAACGCTCTACAGCCGCTGGCATGGGTCGCCGCGCGAGTACTGGTCCGCCTATGACGACGGCTGGCTGCGCGAACGTGCGCAATGGCTGCAGCAGCAAGCCGTGGATCAGCCGTGCTGGGGCATCTTCGGCAACGCTGCCGGTGGCAAGGCGGTGCGCAATGCGCTGCGCCTGAAGGCCATGCTGCGGGACGATGCCGGCGCCGGCGAAGCCTGGCCGCATGGGCCGAGTGACGGGATGCCGCTGCATGCCAGGCCGCCGCGCTGAGCCGGCGCATGGGCCCGTCATCGCCACCGCGGGCTGGTCGATTCCCGCCAAGGCGGCCGGCGCGTTTCCCGCCGAGGGCTCGCAGCTGGAGCGCTATGCCGCCGTCATGAACGGTGTCGAGATCAACACCTCCTTCTATCGCCCGCATCGGCCGCAGACCTATGAGCGCTGGGCGGCCAGCACGCCGGCGCATTTCCGCTTCGCCGTCAAATGCCCGAAGCAGATCACGCACGCGGCGCGGCTCGAAGGCGCCGCCGGGCTGCTGGCGCGGTTTGCCGGCGAGGCCGCTTCGCTGGGCGACAAATGGGCAGTGCTGCTGGTGCAGTTGCCGCCCTCCCTGCAGTTCGATGCCCGCGTGGCGGAGCGCTTCTTTGAACAGGCGCATGGCGTCTTTCAGGGAGCCCTGGTTTGCGAGCCGCGCCATCCGAGCTGGTACAGCCCCGAGGCCGGACAACTGCTGGCCGACTGCGAGGTCGCCCGGGCCGGGGTCGACCCGGCGCGATGGCCCGGTTCCGGCTTGCCCGCTGGCTGGCCGGGACTGCACTACTTCCGCTGGCACGGCTCGCCGCGCGTCTATTGGTCGGCCTATGAAGAAGACTGGCTGAAGGAACGCGTTCGCGCCCTGCCTCGCGATGCGGCCTGCTGGTGCGTTTTTGACAACACGGCCTCGGGTGCGGCGCTGCAGGACGCGCTGCGGCTTCAGGCGCTGCGCTGAGACCCGCTCACCACTTGCAGCCCTTGCCGCGTGCCGTGTCGATGGCCAGCGGGATGGCCGCCAGGATGCCGGCGTTGGCGTAGGCCTTGCGACAGTCCTTGTTGGCGGCTTCCTCGATGGACTGCTCGAGCTTGGACTTGCGTTCCGGCGGCTGGGGCAGCATGTCGACGAGGCCGGGACCACGGCGGGCGGCGATGTCGCCGCGTGGCAGCGACAGGTTCAGCGGCGTGCGCGGCGAGCTGGCCGCCGTCGAGGGCGGCGGGGGCAGGTCGGGGCCGAGACGCGAGCCGGCATCGGGTGAGCCGGCCGAGGCCTTGGGCGCGGCAAAGGGGTCGGCGCTGGGATCGCCTCTCGCGGGCCCCGCCGGGGCGCTGGTGCCGGCCGGCGCCGTGACCTCACCGGGCAGCTTGCCCGACAGCTCGGACAGGGACTGCGCGTCGGTGGTGGGCAGGCTGGCGCGCGGGCTGGGGGCCTGCTGCAGCGGCGTGACCGCCGTGCCGGCGTCCGCCGATTCCAGGCGGCGCACCGCCGGCGGCAGGTCCTGGCTGCTCAGCGCCGGCGCCGTGGCCGCGGCGTTGGGCGACGGGGTGCGCAACTCGCTGGGGCGGGGCAGCGGCGTGGTGGCAGCGCCTTCCGCCGTCGGGGCCTCCAGGCGCTGCACGGCCGAGGGCAGGGCGGTGCTGGGGGCGGGCTGGGTCGGCAACGGGCTGGGGGGCGTCGCCCGCAGTTCCGATGCGCTCGGCAGGGTCCGGCTCAGGCCGGTTTCGGCCGGTGTTTCCAGCCGGCGCACGGGTGCGGGCAGCTCGACATTGGGCGCGGCGGCGGCCGTCGGCGTCGGCGCGCTGCGCAACTCGGCCGGCCGCGGCAGGGCGGTGGTCGGCGCGGCGGGCGCGGCGTCCAGGCGGCGCACGGCCGAGGGCAGATCGGTGGGCAGGGTGGGCAACTCCGCGGGCCGGCTCGGCGTGCGCAGGCTGGCGGCCGAGGGCAGGGGCGTGACGCTGGTTTCGGGCCTGGCTTCCAGCCGGCCGACGGCGGCGGGCAGCTCGGCCGTGGGCGTCTGCAGCGGCGCGGTGCGCGGCGGCGGGGTGTTGAGGTTCTCGCGCTCCACCGGCCGGAAGCCCTCGGGCAGTTCCAGCGTGGCGGTGCTGGGCGGTGCGGGCGAGTCCTCGTCGGTGCGGGCGGCCTCGGGGGGGACCTCCCGCGGGTTGCTGCGGCCCAGCCTGGAGGCGCCGGCTTCGGCCGCCGGCTGCGCCTGGCCACCGGTTTCCGACGTGCTCTGGTCGCTGGGCGGGGCGCTGGCATCGCTGCCGCTGCGGCCCAGCAGCTTGACGGTCAGGCTGCCCCAGACGCCCTGGCCTGGCGCGGCCGTGCCGCTTGCATTGCCGAAGACCAGCACCAGCCAGATGTGCAGCAGCACCGCCAGCAGCAGGCAGCGCTGCAACTGGCGGGGGTCGGGCGGCGGGCGGCGAAGGGCGACGGCGGCAGTCACGGCTGGCGCATTGTGGCCCGGCAAGGGGCGGGGTCCGGTAACCGAGGGCGGCGTGGCAGGATCAGCCCTTGGCCGCCGGGTTCCACAGTTCCTCGAGATGGGTGAAGCCCCAGTTCTCGGGCGGCTCGCGGCCGGCGATGGCATCCTTCTCCCCAGCGGCCGCCAGATCGAGCAGCTGCACCGGGATGGGCATGCTGGACTTGGTGGAATAGAAGACCTTGACCCGTGGCTTCACGAGCGAGGCCGCGCTCTGCTCGACGACCACGGCCAGGCGGCCCGACTGCAGGCGCACCAGGGTGCCGCTGGGGTAGATGCCCACGCTCTTCAGAAAGGCCTGGAAGACGGCGGGGTCGAAATGGCCTTTCCATTGCGCCATGCGCTGCAGCGAACCCGCCGGGTCCCAGGCGTTGCGATAGGGCCGGCTGGAGGTGATGGCGTCGTAGACATCGCAGATGGCGCCCATGCGCGCCAGCAGGCTGATCTGGTCGCCGAACAGCTGGTGCGGGTAGCCGGAACCGTCGAACTTCTCGTGATGATGGAGGGCGACGTCGAGGGCGCCCGCCGGTACCTGGGTGCCGCCCTTGAGCAGGTCGAAGCCGTGCTCGGGGTGGGACTTCATCACCCTGAACTCGTCATCCGTCAGGGCGCTGGGCTTGTTCAGCACCTCCAGCGGCATCTGCATCTTGCCGATGTCGTGCAGCAGGCCGGCCAGGCCTGCCTCGCGCGTCTGCTCGTCCGACAGGCCGAGCTGGCGCGACAGACCGATCATCAGCGCACAGACGGCCACCGAGTGCATATAGGTGTAGTCGTCGCGCGTCTTGAGCCTGGCGAGGCTGACGAAGGCGGACGGGTTGCGCGCCAGCGAGCAGGCCACGTCCTCGACGACCGGGTAGCAGCGGTCGGTGTTTACCGTCTTGCCCAGGCGCGCCTCGCCGAACAGGGCCATGACGGCCTGCTTTGAGCGGTTCAGGATCTGGGTGGCGCGCTCGATCTCGGCCTCCAGACAGTCTCTGGTCGGTGGCACCGCCTTGGGCGTGTCCGTCCTTGCCGCCGGGGCGGCGGCGGCTTCCGCAGCCACTGGCATCACTGGCGGAACGGGCCCGGTCAGGTCGCGGCCCTTGCTGATGTCGATCCAGACGGCCGGAACCGGGCTGCCCTTGAGGGTCGCCAGATCGGCCGGATCGTTCAGCACGAACTTGGTCTTCCAGAAGGGGTGCGACAGCCAGGGGCCTTCGAGCGACTGCAGATACATGCCCAGGGTCACATCGGCGGTCGATATCTTCTTCAGCATGATCAGAAATGAAGAGGCGCGCGCAGTATCTGCGGCACCCCGTTTTCACGCTGTGACACATTCCGCAGCGCAAGCCTTCCGCGGCAACGTTTTCTTCGGCGCAGGCCGCCGGCTCAGAAGATGGTCTGCTCGAAGGTATCGCGACCCGCGGCCTTGGCGCGGTAGAGCGCGCGGTCGGCGCGGTCGAGCAGGTCTTCGGCACCCTCGCCGACGCCGCTCCAGCAGGCCATGCCGACGCTGGTCGTCACGAGCACGGAGCCGCCGTCGGGCAGGGGCATGGGCGGCCTGATGGCATCGACGAGCTTGGCGGCCACCTGGGAGGCCTCGGCGTCGCTCTGCAGGCCTTCCAGGATGACGACGAACTCGTCGCCCGCCAGCCGCGCCGCGGTGTCGGTGCTGCGCACGGCGCGGCGGATGCGGGAGGCGAACTCCTTCAGCACGGCATCGCCGGCGGCGTGGCCGTGGCCGTCATTGATGCGCTTGAAGTGATCGACGTCCATGAAGATCAGGGCCATGGCCTTGCGGCTGCGGCGGCTGCGCGCCAGGGCCAGGCCCAGCCTTTCCTCGAACTCGCGGCGGTTGGGCAGGCGGGTCAGCGGGTCGATGCGGGCCAGCTCCTGCAGGCGGCGTTCAACGTCCTTGGTGGCCGTCACGTCGGTGGACAGCGTGTAGACGCCGGCGACGACGCCATTGGCGCGGCGGTCGGGGATGTAGACGGTGTGCAGATGCCGGGTCAGGCCCAGGGCCTGGGACACGACCTCGAACTCGATGCGCTCGCCGTTCAGGGCCTGCTCCAGCGACGGCTGGCGTTGGGCATAGAGCTCGGGGCCGATCAGCGCCTTCAGGTGGCTGCCGATGGCCAGTTCGGGGTCCACGCCCATCCATTCCTCGAAGGTCTTGTTGACGAAGGTCAGGCGGTGGTGGCGGTCGATATAGGAGATCAGCACCGGCAGGTTGTCGGCGATGGCCTTGAGGTGGGACTGGGCGTCGCTCAGGCGCTGGGCGGCGAGCTGGCGCTCGGTGATGTCGAAGGTGACGGCGAAGACGCCGATGACGCGGCCCTCGGCATCGAGCTCCGGCACATAGGTCTGCTGATAGTGGCGCGCCTCGCCGTCGCGCGGGCCGGTTTCGGATTCGAAGACGACGGTCTGGCCGGCCATGGCCCTGTCCAGCCAGGGACGGATCTGGGCGACATAGTCCGCGTCGCGCACCTCGTCGATGCGCTGTCCCAGCAGCTTGTCGGGATCAAGCTGGAGCAGGGTGTCGAACTGCCGGTTGGCAAACAGGTAGCGGCCGTCGGCGTCGAGGTGGGAGATCAGGGCCGGCAGGTTGTCGGTGATGGAGCGCAGCCGACGCTCGCTGCGCTCCTGCTGCAGCTGGGCGCTGCGCAGGGCCGTGATGTCGAAGGTCATCAGGTAGAAGCCGTTGACCGCGTCGCTCTGGGCGTCGCGCATGGGCACGAGGTGGATCTGGAAATAGCCGGTGCCGTCGCGCCAGGGCAGGGCGCCCTCGAAGGTCTGGCGCCGCCCCTGCAGCACGGCCTTCACATGGGCCTCGTGCAGCGCATAGCTGGCCTCGCCCAGGCCGTCGCGCATGGGCATGCCGATGGCGTTGTCGCGGCCCAGGTTGTGCACCTTGAGCGCCAGGTCGTTGGCGAAGACGCAGCGTTCCTCGGCATCGAAGACGCCGACCATGGCCGGGATGGCATTGGTGACGTCGCGCATGCGCTGCTCGCTGGCGGCCAATTGGCGCGCGGCGGCCTTGCGCTGGCTGATGTCGCGCACGAAGGCATGGGCCACATAGCCCTCGCTCGCGGCCATGGCGGCCACGGACAGCTCCACCTCCAGCAGCCGGCCGTCGCGGTGCAGGGCCGTGACCTCGACGCGCTGGTTGACGACGCGGCCCTGGCCGGTGTGCCGGAATCGCGCCATGCCGGCCTCATGGGCGGCACGCGCTTCGGGCGGGATGATGAGCTCCGACAGGCGCTGGCTCCTGGCCTCGGCCGCCATGTAGCCGAACAGGCGCTCGGCCTGCAGATTCCAGTCGGTCACCAGGCCCTGGCTGTCCAGGCCGATGAAGGCGTCGTTGGAGTTGTCGAGGATGGCGCGAAAGAGCGCCTGCTCGCCGGCCAGCTGCTTCACCAGCGGCCGCACATGCTGCCTCAGCACCCAGGTGCCCAGCAGCGTCAGCGCCGCCAGCAGCAGGGCCAGCCAGCCCAGGCGCTGGCGGATGACGGCGAAGACGGCCTCGATGTCCGCCTTGACGACCATGGCCAGGCCCGTGCGCCCCAGCGGCACATAGGCCGCGACCACGGGCACGCCCCGCAGGTCGGGCGTCAGCAGCACGCCGCTCTGGCCCAGCAGCGCGCGGTTGATCGGCAGGTTGACATTGCCGTGCGCGTCGAACATCGGGATGGTGAAGGCCTGGGGATAGAGCTTGGACGGCACGCAGGACGCGACCTTGTCGACGCGGTTGCAGATCAGCACGTCGGAGGAGGCATCGGCGTCGCGCAAGCGCATGACGAGGCGGTCCATCAGAGGCAGGCGCTGCTCGCTCTGGAAGCGGCCGACGATCTCGCCCTTCTCGGTGACCGCCACATCGGTGACCAGCAGGAAGCCGCCGGACCAGACCAGGCGGCCGGCGCCGGCATAGTCGCGCGCCAGGGCCAGCGAGGGCGTGTCGGGCTGGGTCGCGAAATTGCCGGCCTCGGCCAGCGGCGCGCCGGCGGCGTCGAGGAAGCGAGCCGCCGTGACGCCCGCCGTCAACAGGTTGCGCGTGATGCCGCGCAGGCGCTCGCGCCGCACGGCGTCCTGAGGGTTGCCGGCCAGCACGGTCAGCTGCTCGACGATGACGGGCCGGGTGGCGATGGTCTGGGCCAGCCAGACACCCCCGTCCATGGCGCTGACCAAGGCCTCGCCGGTGACGACGGCGGAGGAGCGCACATCCTCCTTGCGGCTGTGCTCGAACTCCGACTCCAGCGCCGCGAACCCGCCGGCGCCGGAGGCTACGGCCACCAGGGCCAGCACGGCGAGCGAGCGCCGCGTGATGCGCTGCTCGTGCAGGTCGATGCGCTGGCGCACGCCGCTCCAGCCCATGCGCAGCTCCCACAGCGACATGGCAAACAGCGCCAGGCAGGTGGCCGTCGGCAAGCTCAGGCGGTTGAAGCCGCCCCAGTGGTAGAGGCGTTCCAGGCTCAGCAGATAGCCCAGGATGCCGAGCGAGGCGATCAGGGCCGCGAGGCTGATGCAGGCCGCGCTCAGCCGCCGGCTCAGGGCGCTCGGCGGACCGGCCAGCAGGGCTTGGCAGCCGAACAGCAGCAACAGTGCCACGCAGGCATTGGGCGAGATGCGGCCCGGGTGGGGGTTCAGGGCCGTGGGCAGCACGCCAGCGTGCGTGATGTCGATGCCGAAGGACAGCTGTGTGGCCTCCTCGACGAGCATCAGCAGGGGCAGCACCGACATCAGCAGCGTCAGGCCTTGCACGGCGCGCTGGGCACGCAGGCTGGGCGCATGGCCGCCGGGCCAGCCCGCCATGACCCAGGCGGTGGCGGCGCCGAGCAGCAGCAGTAGGGACGACATGATGCCGATCCCAGCCAGCCCGGGCAGGAAATTGCCAACCTCCAGCCTCAGCGACCAGCGCAGCGCGACGAAACCCGCGATGAGCATGCAGGCCAGGGCGGTCCAGCGGGCAGCGGACAGGCGGAACAGGGAGGTCATCGGGCGGCGGTGAACGACGATGCCCGCCTGTATATCAGCTTGGACGCCGCGTGGCTCAGGGCCAATGGGTCATTTCGTGGTGGACCGGCGCCAGCCACCGGCCTGCGGCGGTGATGCTGCGCTCGATGACGTGGGTAGCCCCCCCTGCCTCGCGGATCAGCACGGTCGCGCAGCGGGTGCCGTAGAGGGCGACTTCGGGCCGCGCCGGGTCGGTCATGCGGATGAAGCGGGGCGACAGCAGGCGCTCGCGGGCCAGGCCGACGCCGGTGTCGGGCAGGCTGGCGTCGGGCGCCGGCTCGGCATCGGCCAGGGCGGCGAAGAGCAGATCGGCCAGCTGGGGCGCGGCGGCAGCGTTGTCCAGGGCCAGCGCCATCGCGGTCTTCAGCCCCAGCGTCTTGGGCCAGGGCGTGTCCAGGGCGGCGTTGGACAGGGCATGGATGCCGGCGGGCAGCTCGACCGGCGCAGGGGCGCGGTTGCTGATCCAGTGCCAGGTGTTGCGGTCCAGATCGGCCGCGATGAGGTTGAAGCCGTTGTAGCCCGCCCTCAGCCCGGCGGCGAATCCGGCCGCGTCTTTAGAGGACTTCAGCCAGTCGACGACCAGGGCGCCGCGGGAAGGGGCGTGGGGGTCCTGGCGGCTGGGCTCGCGCACATTGGTCAGCAGGGCGAGGCGGCCGGCGCGGCCGAGGCCGAACCAGGTGCCGCCGGCGGACAGGTCGCGGCCGGCCAGGATGTCAGGGCTGTCGGCCCACCAGGCCATGGGTGCCGCGTCGCGCGCAAAGAACTCGTCGCGGTTGGCGGCGATGACGAGGGGAAAGCGGGGGTGGGCGTTGAGGGCGAAGGCGGCGAGGCACATGCCGTCGTTGTAGCAGCTGTGGCGCCCTCAAGCCTCTTGCACCACGGCCGCAGGCACGGCCCGCGCGAGCTCCAGCACCTGGCCATCGCGCAACTGCACGACGCGCTGCGCGCCAGCGATCGTCTCAGGACGGTGGGCGATGACCAGCCGCGTGAGCTGCATATGGGCGATCGCCCCCGTCACGGCGCGTTCATTGGCGAGGTCCAGATGGCTGGTGGCCTCGTCCAGCGCGAGCACGCGCGGCTGCTTGTAGAGGGCGCGGGCCAGCAGCAGGCGCTGGCGCTGCCCGCCGGACAGGCCGGAGCCCAGGTCGCCCACCATGGTCTCGTAGCCCATGGGCATGCGGCAGATGTCGTCATGCAGCTGCGCCATTCGCGCACAGGCCTCGACCTGGGCGCGGTCCGGCTGCGCGTCGAAGAAGGCGATGTTGTCGGCCAGGCTGCCGGTCAGCAGCACATCTTCCTGCATGACCGTGCCGACCTGGCGGCGGAAGTTCTGCAAGCCCAGCTGGCGCACCGGATGGCCGCCGAACAGGACCTCGCCCTCGGTGGGCTTGAGCAACCCCAGCGCGATCTTCAGCAGGGTGGTCTTGCCCGCGCCCGAGGCGCCGACGATGGCCAGGCTTTCGCCGGCCCGCAGGCTGAGCTCGGCATTCTTCAGGATCCAGGGCTCGCCATCGGCATAGCGGAAGCTCACGCCGCGCAACTCGATGCTGGGCGCCAGGTGGCTCAGGTCGCTGTGCGGAGCAAGGTCCTTCTCCGGCGGCTCGAGGCAGATGTCGGCCAGCCGCTCAGCGTGCAGGCCCAGCATCTTCAGGTCGACCATGCAGTTGATGAGGGCCGCGACCCGGGTCGCGAACTGGGTCTTGTAGCTGATGAAGGCGAACAGCATGCCGACGGTGAATACGGCCGCGCCGCCGGATTGCACGCCGCCCATGACGAGGCGCGCCCCCAGCCACAGCACCAGCAGGTTCTCCAGGCCGAAGATCAGCCCATTGCCGGCGACGAAGGCCATGTTCATCCGTGCCGTCCTCACATCGCGGTTCTGGACCTCGACGATGAGGTTCTGCCAGCGCGCGCGGCGCTCGTCCTCGCGGCCGAAAAGCTTCAGCGGGGTGATGGCGCGCAGGGTCTCGAGGAAATGGGAGTTCTCCCGGGCCGCCGCGACGAGGCGTTCAGCCGAAGCCTTCCTCAGGGGGCCATACCAGGCCCAGCGTAGCAGGCCGTACAGGGCGACGGCCGTCAGGCTCACCGCGGCCAGCGCCGGTGCGTAGACCAGCATCATCACCAGCGCGGCGATGGCCATGACACCATCCAGGGCGACCTCGATGACTGCCGTGGTCAAGGTCTTCTGGATGGCCTGAACCGCGCTGAAGCGCGAGGTGATGTCGCCCAGGTGCCGGCGTTCGAAGAAGTCGATCGGCAGCTTCATCAGGTGGGCGAAGACATTGCTGGCCCATTGCAGGGACAGGGTCTGCGACAGCACGACCACCATCCAGGACCGCGCCAGGCCGATCAGCGTCTGCACGAGCAGCAGCAGCCCGAATCCCAGCGCGAGCACGGTCAGCAGATCGCTGTCCGCCGACGTCAGCACCTCGTCCACCACCATCTGCTGGAACAGCGGTGCGGCCAGGGCAAAGGCTTCCAGCGCGACCGCCACCGTCAGGATCTGGGCGAGGGAACGCCAGAGGCCCGAGACCTTGCCGGTCAGCGCGGACAGGCTGACCCGCGGGGCCGGCGCCTGCTCCTGGAACTCGCTGGTGGGCGACAGTTCCAGCGCGATGCCGGTGAAGTGCCGGGACACCTCGGCCATGGGCAGGGTGCGCTGGCCGAAGGCCGGATCCAGGATGACGGCCTGGTTGCGGGCCACCTTCTTCAGGACGACGAAGTGGTTGAGGTCCCAGTGCAGGATGCAGGGCAGGTTGAGCGACGCCAGGCCCTGCAGTTCGACGCGGACGGCCCGCCCCGAGAACCCGAGGTCGGAGGCCATGGCCAGCAGGTCGCGCGCATTCAGTCCGCGCCTGCCGATGCTGCGCGTGCGCCTCAATTCGGGCAGCACGGCATGGCGGCCGTGATGGGCCGCGATATCGGCGAGGCACATGAGGCCGCATTCGCCGGCCTCCAGCGCGGGCAGTTCGTAGGCCATGCGCTCAGTGCCGCGGCAGGGGGCTGAACTTCTTCAGCACCAGCTGATCCGGCGCGGGTGCCTCGATCAGCAGTTCAAAGTAGCGGCTCGGCCGAACCACCATGGTGGCTGCCGCCTGCACGGCGTCGTCGATGCCCACGGTCATCCGGTACAGGCCATCCACCTTGCCTTCAACCTGGTAGTCCGCCCCGGTGGCGGTGACGGGCGTGGCCGATCCTTCGGGCCGGGGGAAGGTCGAGACCTGACCCTCCAGGAAGGGGCGCAATGCGTCCTTGCTGCGTGGAATGAAGATCCTGCGGCCCTGCATTGCAGCGACTGTCGCGCTGCTGGCCTTGAGCCCGTTCTGGCTGGCCAGGGCCAGGAAGTTGGCCAGGCTGACGTCGACGTCCAGGGCCGACAGCAGCAGTCCCGCATCGACCTTGAACGCGTAGCGCTGTTCCGGCGCCGCGGCCTCTGTGGGGCTCGGCGCTTGCGGCGCCTTGGCATCCGCCTTCGCGGCGCTGTTCAGCGCCAGCAGTTCGGCCTGGATGGCGGCGTCGCTCAGCCCGCCCAGCCGGGCCCGTTCCGCTTCGCTCATCAGCCCGTTCGCCAGGGGATAGGGGCGGTAGGCGGCGGCCTGGGATCCCGTCTGCTCGAATTGCGTGCCGAACCACTGAGGCTGCTGGCGGGCCATCATGAGGCGGTCCCAGGCACGCGCCGCGAGCTTGTCGAACTCGGGCTTGCCGGGAAACAGCGACTGCGCCTGCACGGCCAATGCAAAGGACAGGCGCAGATTCGGCTCGTCGCCGGCATGCAGCAGGATCAGGGACGCGCAGTGGTAGTCCTGCTGGCGGCGAATGCGATGGAGCTTCAGGTCCTGCAGCACCTGGCGCTGACGCTGGGCATCGCGCCCGGCGATCTTTTGCCAGTCGGCGCCGTCCTTGTCATGCGCGCGCCGGTCCGACTGATCGCCGCGACAGTCGAGCTTGGACAGGTCCTGGGCGAGCGCAGCGGAGCCGGCCAGCAGGAGGAGCAGCATGGCGGCGCCGAGGAGATCGCGCAGCTTCGGCAATGGCTTCATGGAGAACATCGGGGCCTCACTCAGGCGGCAGCCGGCATCGGCGCGATGGCCCTTGCCGCGGCTTGCTCCAGGGCGATGGGGCCGGACCAATCCGCATGTCCCACCAGATAGTCGCAAAACGGTTTCAGCATTGGAATGTCGGGATTCTGGTGTTCTATCCACAGGAATTGCCCGGCCTCGTTCACCTCCAGGAAATGGAACTCGCCGTCGCCGGTCTCCAGGATGTCGAAGGCGCCAAAGGCGAGATGGGCGCGGTCCATGAACATCCGGAGGCGCGCGATCAAGGGCTCGGGCAGGCGGGCAGGCGTGACCTTCAGGCTCGCTTGCGAGCCGGCCCGCCAATCGCTCAGCGATGCATGCCCATGGGTCGATTCGATGCTGGCGACGATGCAGGTCGAGCCGAAGAGCGTCACGCGGTACTCGCGCACCGCCGCAATCAGCTCCTGGAAGATGCCGGGGGCGCGCCGGATCGATGGCGCGTGCTCCCTGATCTGGCGGGCTGATATCTTGGTCGTGAACAGCGCGGTGACCGCGTCGGCAGCATGGCCGGGGGCATTCCAGTGCACCGGCGAGAAGGACTTGAACGCCACCGTGCCGAGGCTGTTGGCGAATGCGAGGACCTCGCCAGGGTCGTTGCTGATGATGGTGCGGGGGATGCGCAAGCCGACGCCCTGCGCCGTCCTCAGCTGGAAGATTTTGCTCTGCGCCTGCAGCTTGGCCAGGACGGGATTGATGTGGCGGGCCGCGGGTGGCAACGCGAACTGGCAGAACTTCCAGAACTCCCCGACTTCCTGTCGGGAGATGCGATCGTCGATGGCGTCGCGATCCGCTTCAAAGTTGCCGGGCTGGCCGCGGCGGCGCAGCCAGACGGTCTGGATGTCCGATGTCGGGCAGCCGTTGATATGCGCCGCTTCATCGGACAGGTTGAACAAGTAGCTCAGCGTCTGCTCCTGGGGTAATCGATCGCTGGCCAACCGGGTGGTCGCGATGCCGTGTTCCCGCAGCGTGTGCTGGACGATGTTGGCGTGGACGTCGCCACTTTCCGAAACGATCAGGATGCTCATGGGGGTCCGTGTGGCGATGAAAGAGCCCACACCGTGGGCTCTCTCACGTCAGAAGCCGAGTGGGCTCAGTCGTTGTCGCGGCCGTAGTCGGCGCTGCACTCATCGCCGCAGCCGCCGCAGCCGGTGAAGTAGTAGCGGCCAGTCTGCGCGCCGGCGATCTCGCCGAGTTGCTCCAGGCTCAGTTCAACGGCGAGGCTGCGGTGCAGCAGCTGTTCGGTCGAGGGGGTTGCTTGCTTCGATTGCTCGTTCATGGTTTTCAACGATAGGAACACCGCCGTTTATTTCATTCCGCCGGCGGCAAATGCGGAGATCTCGCGGACGCCGGGCGTCAGTCGGCACTGCGCCGTGCAATGGACAGCACCGGCTCCAGCAGCCATTCCCAGATGCGCCGGCTTTCCTGCTGGACATCGGCATCGAGCCGCATGCCTGCCACCAATGGCATGGACTGGCCGTAGGCAGCCACCGTCTGCGCGGACAGCCGCACGGTGATGCGATACAGGGGCTCGCCCGCCTGTCCGGCATGCGGCGCCTGACCAGTCGGCAGGTCGGCCAGGGCGATGGGGCTGCGGCTGATGGCGATGACCTCGCCCCGCGCCATGCCGAACTTCTGATAGGGGAAGGCTGCATAGCGCAACCACACCGCCTGGCCCGGCCGCACGAAGCCCGAGGTGTGGCTGGGTGCGAACAGCTGGGCCTGCAGGTCGGAGGCGGAAGCGTCGGTGTCAGCCGCCAGCGGCACCAGGCTCAGCAGCGTGCTGGCCGATTGCACGTTCTGGCCGGCACCCAGCGTGATGGCGCTCACGCGGCCATCCCGGGGCGCCGTGACGACCATGCCGCTGCGGCTGTCGGCCTCGGCGATCTGCTGATCCAGTTCGGCCCGGTTGCGTCCCAGTTGCTCGAGGCTGGTGCGGGTCTGGGTCTCGAGGGCCTGCAGGTCTGCCTTCACGCCCTGCACATCCCGGGCCAGGGCCTGCTGGTTGCGCCTTGCATTGCGTTCACGCAGCTGCAGATCCAGCATCTCCTCCTGGCGCTGCTGCACCTGTGCCGCCGCCACGAAGCCTTCACGGGCGAGCTGCTGCTGGCGTTCCAGCGTCGTCTGCGCCAGCTGCAATCGCAGCTGATGGGTTTCCAGCTCGGCCTGCGCCTGGCGCTCTTCCGCCTGGAGGCTGCGTAGCCGCTGTTGCAGGCCGTCCTGGCGCTGCATCAGGCCCTGCTCGGCGAGGCGTCGCTCGGCATCCAGGCTGGACCGCCTGGCGTTGAGCGCCTGTTCATTCAATGCGGCCATGTCGCCGGCCGCGGTGATGCGCTCGCTCTTCAGACGCAGCAGCGCCTGGCCCGCGCGCACCACGTCGCCTTCCTGCACCAGCACCTGAGCGATGACGCCGGCCTGCGGCGCCTTGATCTGCATGAGTCCGCCGGACGGAAGCAGCAAGCCCTGGACCGTGACCTTGCGGCTCATGCTGCCCCAGCAGGCAAACGCCGCCAATGCCAGGGCCATCGCCAGCGCGGCGCCGGTCGCCACGGTGAAGCTGAGTGGCCGTCCTATGCGGATGCTGCCCAGCCACTGGGCCTGCTGGCTCTCCCTGACTTCGGGACGGAAAAGCGGCACGGGGCCAGGCCTTGCCTCGGTCGTCGACATGAATCTCCCTGAACCTCTGAGCGGGTTGCTGGCCGCGGATGGTTCCGCGGCTGTTGTGGGAGAAATTCTTCTTGCGACGTCGCGCCCTCCATAGCTGGCAACCTTGCCAGGGAGGGGCCTCGCGGAGGCGTGCTAGCCCTCTCGCGCGTGGACATTTTCACAGGGAAATCAGCGCCCCCTGGACGGCTTGAGGATGCGGCCGCGGTTGCAACTTGTTGCCAATGCAGGCCCGCCGTGGAAGAGCGGCGTCACGGGCAGCGACATCCGTCGCGCAGTGGCGACAGCGCCCTCCACCCGGATGGGGGGCAGGGCGGACCCGGAGCAGGACCTTCGGTGTGGAGGCTCAGCCGCGCACGCCGCGGTCGATCAGCATTCGACGATGTTCACCGCCAGGCCGCCGCGCGCCGTTTCCTTGTACTTGGTCATCATGTCGGCGCCGGTGTCGCGCATGGTCTTGATGACCTTGTCCAGGCTGACGAAGTGGGTGCCGTCGCCGCGCAGGGCCATGCGGGCCGCGTTGATGGCCTTGACCGAGGCGATGGCGTTGCGCTCGATGCAGGGGATCTGCACCAGGCCGCCGACCGGATCGCAGGTCAGGCCCAGGTGGTGCTCCATGCCGATCTCGGCCGCGTTCTCGACCTGCTCGGGCGTGCCGCCCATGACCTGGCAAAGCGCTGCCGCCGCCATCGAGCAGGCCACGCCGACCTCGCCCTGGCAGCCGACCTCGGCACCGGAGATGGAGGCGTTTTCCTTGTAGAGGATGCCGATGGCCGCGGCCGTCAGCAGGAAGTCGACGACACCGCGTTCATTGGCGTGGTGGACAAAGCGCGTGTAGTAGTGCAGCACCGCAGGGATGATGCCGGCCGCGCCATTGGTGGGCGCCGTGACGACGCGGCCACCGGCGGCGTTCTCCTCGTTGACGGCCAGCGCGTAGAGGTTGACCCAGTCCATCACCTGCAGCGGGTCGCGCAGCGCAGCCTCGGGGTTGGCCGTCAGGTCGCGGTGCAGTTGGGCGGCGCGGCGCTTGACCTTGAAGCCGCCGGGCAGGATGCCTTCGGTCTTGCAGCCGCGCGTGACGCAGGCCTGCATGACGTCCCAGATCTTCATCAGGCCGGCATCGATCTCGGCCTCGCTGCGCCAGTGGCACTCGTTGCGGCGCATCAGCTCGGCGATGGAGAGGCCGTGGCGCTTGGTCTGCAGCAGCAGCTCGTCGCCGGACTTGAAGGGGTAGGGCAGCACGGTCACATCGGGCGCGATGACCTTCTGCTTGCTGCCGTCGGCCGCCACTTCGTCGCTGACGATGAAGCCGCCGCCAACCGAGTAATAGACGCGATTCGCGATCTCGTTGCCTTCGGCTTCAAAAGCGATGCAGCGCATGCCGTTGGCGTGGAAGGGCAGGGTTTCGCGGCGCTTGAAGACGAGATCTTTGGCCTCGTCGAAGGCCACCTTGTGCTGACCGACCAGATTGAGGTCACCGGCGCGGATCACGTCCAAGAGCGCGGGGATCGCTTCGACATCCACCGTGTCCGGCTCATGGCCTGCCAGGCCCAGCAGCACCGCCTTGTCGCTGCCGTGGCCCTTGCCGGTGGCGCCGAGGGACCCGTACAGGATGACCTGCACGCGGGCCACCTTGTCGAGCAGGCCGTCGTGCTGCAGCCGCAGGCCGAACAGCCGCGCGGCGCGCATCGGGCCGACCGTGTGCGAGCTGCTCGGGCCGATGCCGATCTTGAAGAGGTCGAAGACTGAGACGGCCATGTCGTTTCCTATTGGGAGCGGCGCAGCTCGTGGCTACGCGCCTCGGGTCAAAACAGGTGGGCTTTGAGGTCGATCTCGTGGTCGGGTTGCCCACGAAGAAAGCGATCCGGTGGAACGGCGTCGCCGTCCAAAGCAACGTTGTAGATCGTCTCCGAGTAGTACTGCCCGGAGTAGTTGGCGTGCCTGGCATTGACCGTCAGACGCGCGGCTTGCTTGGGCAACAGCTTCACCGCATGCAGCAATGCGGTGCGCCTCGGCCGGCCACCGTCTGGCGTTCCCAGAATTCCGAGCGTAAACGCGTGTTCGGCGGCACCTGCGATGCTGAGAACGCCTTCGCAGCGTGGTACCTGATCACTTGGCTCCGTCTTCAGCAATACAGGCTCGAAGTCCTGCCACTCTGCCAGTTGATAGCGCTGCAGCAGAAAGCATGCAGGCGGGCCATCGATGGGAAAGGCGCGAGGCAAAGACACGCGCTCGAGCGCGCGAGGCGCACCGCGCGTCGCCTTGGTCCACAGAATCTCAACGACCTGGACTGCAAGCATCGCGCGGTGCGTCCGGCCGCTCAGGCCTCGTCGTACTCGGCGAGCGGCACGCAGCTGCAGAACAGGTTGCGGTCGCCGTAGACGTTGTCCACACGGCCCACCGGCGACCAGTATTTCTGGCGGCGCAGCGAAGGCAGCGGGAAGGCAGCGGCCTCGCGGCTGTAGCTGTGGGTCCACTCGGTGGCGCTGACGACCATGGAGGTGTGCGGCGCATTGACGAGCGGGTTGTCCTCGCGCGAGGCCTTGCCGGACTCGACGTCGGCGATCTCCTGGCGGATCTGGATCATCGCGTCGATGAAGCGGTCCAGTTCGGCGCGGGACTCGCTCTCGGTCGGCTCGACCATCAGCGTGCCGGCGACCGGGAAGCTCAACGTCGGCGCGTGGAAGCCGTAGTCGATCAGGCGCTTGGCGACGTCTTCGGCGCTGACGCCGGACGTGTCCTTCAGCGGGCGCAGGTCCAGGATGCACTCGTGGGCGACGCCGCCGCCCTTGACGCCGTCGATGCCGCCGGAGAAGTGGATGTCGTAGTGGTCGCTCAGGCGGGCCGCCACGTAGTTGGCGGACAGGATGGCCACTTCGGTGGCCTTCTTCAGGCCCTCGGCGCCCATCATGCGGATATACATCCAGGAGATGGGCAGCACGGCGGCATTGCCCAGAGGCGCAGCGGACACGGCGCCGATGTTGGTTTCCTTGCCCAGGCCCGCGGTGCGGTGCGCCGGCAGGAAGGGCACGAGGTCGTCCACCACGCAGACGGGGCCGACGCCCGGGCCGCCACCGCCGTGCGGGATGCAGAAGGTCTTGTGCAGGTTCAGGTGGGACACGTCGCCGCCGAACTCGCCCGGGGCGGCGATGCCGACCAGCGCATTCATGTTGGCGCCGTCCACATAGACGCGGCCGCCGTGGCTCTTCACCATCTGGCAGATCTCCTTCACGTGCGTGTCGAACACGCCGTACGTGGAGGGGTAGGTGATCATGATGGCGGCCAGCTTGTCGGCGTGCTGCTCGCACTTGGCCTTCAGGTCGACCAAGTCGATATTGCCTTCCTTGTCGCACTTGGTGACGACGACCTGCATGCCCACCATCTGGGCCGAAGCCGGGTTGGTGCCGTGGGCCGATTCAGGGATCAGGCAGACAGTGCGCTTGGCTTCGCCGCGCGACTCATGCCAGGCCTTGATGGCCAGCAGGCCGGCGTACTCGCCCTGCGAGCCGGCATTGGGCTGCAGGCTGATGCCGGCATAGCCGGTGCACTCGGTCAGCCAGTTCTGCAGCAGCGTGTCCAGCTCGGTGTAGCCGGCCAACTGGTCCTGGGGCGCGAAGGGGTGCACGCCCGCGAACTCCGGCCAGGTGATGGGGATCATCTCGGCCGTGGCGTTGAGCTTCATGGTGCAGGAGCCCAGCGGAATCATGCTGCGGTCCAGGGCCAGGTCCTTGTCCGACAGGCTGCGGATATAGCGCAGCATCTCGGTTTCGCTGTGATGGGTGTTGAAGACCGGGTGGGTCAGGTAGGCGCTCGTGCGGCGCAGTTGCGACGGGATCAGGCTTTCCACGCCGGCAGCGAACTCCGTCACCGTGGGCACCGTGGCGCCGGCCGGAGCAAACCAGCTCCAGATCGCTTCGACATCGGCGCGCGAGGTGGTCTCGTCCAGCGCGATGCCGACATGCTTCTCGCTGATCTTGCGCAGATTGGCTTGCGCTGCCACGGCCTTGCCCATGACGGCGCCGGGCTCGCACTCGACCAGCAGCGTGTCGAACACATGCGGCGTGACGACCTTGAGGCCCATGCGGGTCAGGCCGGCATGCAGGATGGCCGTGTAGCTGGCCACGCGTTCGGCGATGCGCTTGAGGCCTTGGGGGCCGTGGTAGACGGCGTACATGCTGGCCACGACCGCCGGCAGCACCTGCGCCGTGCAGATGTTGGAGGTGGCCTTCTCGCGGCGGATGTGCTGCTCGCGGGTCTGCAGGGCCAGGCGCATGGCGGGATGGCCTTGCGCGTCCTTGGACACGCCGACGAGGCGGCCCGGCAGCGAGCGCTTGAACGCATCCTTGCAGGCCAGGAAGGCGGCGTGCGGGCCGCCGGCGCCCATGGGCATGCCGAAGCGCTGGCTGTTGCCGGCCACGATGTCGGCGCCGAATTCGCCCGGTGAGACCAGCAGGGTCAGCGCGAGCAGGTCGGTGCAGACGATGAAGGCGGCCTGCTTGGCGTGCGCCTGGTCGGCGAAGGCCTTCAGGTCATGGATGAGGCCGGTGGTGCTGGGGTACTGGCAGACGACGGCGAAATAGTCGTTCTCGGCCATCAGCGCGGGCGCCATGCCCACCTTCACTTCGATGCCCAGCGGCGCGCAGCGCGTCTGGATCACTTCGATGGTCTGCGGGTGCACGTCGCCGGCGACGATCAGCGTGTTGCTCTTGCTCTTCACGCCGCGCTTGGCCAGCGTGACGGCTTCGGCGGCCGAGGTGGCCTCGTCCAGCATGGAGCCGTTGGCGATGTCCATGCCGGTGAGGTCGGTCACCATGGTCTGGAAGTTCAGGATGGCTTCCATGCGGCCCTGCGAGATCTCGGCCTGGTAGGGCGTGTAGGCCGTGTACCAGGCGGGGTTCTCGAGGATGTTGCGCAGGATGACGCCCGGCGTGTGCACGCCGTAGTAGCCCTGGCCAATGAAGCTCTTGTAGACCTTGTTCTTGCCGGCGATGAGCTTGAGCTCGGCCAGCGCGCCCGCCTCGGTGATGGGCGCGGGCAGCTTCATGCCCGCACTGCGGCGGATGGACTTGGGCACGACCGCGTCGATCAACGCGGTGCGGCTGGCCACGCCGACGGCGGCGCACATCAGGGATTCATCGACGGCATCCGGCCCGATGTGGCGGGCGTGGAATTCGGAGGCGTCTTCGAGTTGGGAGAGCGGCGTCGGCATGGCAGGTCTACTTCGAGGAATTACAGAGTCTTGAGCAGGGCGTCGTAGGCGGTCGAGTCCATCAGCGCGTCGAGCTGGGCGGGGTTGCTCAGCTTGACCTTGAAGAACCAGCCAGCCTTCAGCGGGTCGGAGTTGGCCAGGGCCGGGTCGTCGCGCAGGGCTTCATTCACTTCGACGATCTCGCCGTCCACGGGCATGTAGACGTCGGCGGCGGCCTTGACGGACTCGACGACGCCGGCGACTTCCTTCTCGGCATAGGTCTTGCCGACTTCGGGCAGGTCCACGAAGACCACGTCGCCCAGTGCGTCCTGCGCGTGGACGGTGATGCCGACGGTGGCCGTGCCATCGCCATGCACGTCAAGCCATTCGTGGTCGGGGGTGTACTTGATGCTCATCGTTGAAGGCTCCGTGGATTAGCCGCGGTAGTAGCGGTTGGGGGTGAAGGGGGTGGAAGAGACGATCATCGGCGTGCGCTTGTCGCGCACAACGGCGAAGACTTCGGTGCCGACGGCCGTGTGGGCCTTGTCGAGATAGGCCAGGGCCACCGGCTGGTTGACCGTGGGGCCGAGGGTGCCGCTGGTGACGGTGCCGATCTCGCTGCCGTCGGCGGTCACGATCTTGGCGCCCTCGCGCACAGGCATGCGCTCCTTGCCGACCAGGCCGACGCGCTTGCGCGCGGCACCGTTGGCGAGTTGCTCGTCGATGACCGCCGCGCCTGGGTAGCCGCCAGCACGGGCGCCACCGGCGCGGCGCACTTTCTGGATGGCCCAGGTGATGGCGGCTTCGACCGGTGTGGTCGTTTCGTTGATGTCGTGGCCATACAGGCACAGGCCGGCTTCCAGGCGCAGCGAGTCGCGCGCGCCCAGGCCAATCGGCTTGACCTCGGCATGGCTCAGCAGCTTGCGGGCCAGGGCCACAGCGTCGTCCTGGTGGACGGAGATCTCGTAGCCGTCCTCGCCGGTGTAGCCGGAGCGGGTCAGGAAGGTGTCAATGCCGTCGAGGTTGAAGAAGCCGCCGGTCATGAAGGTCAGCTTGGCGACCTCGGGGTTGAGGCGGCTCAGCACGTCGACGGCCTGCGGGCCTTGCAGGGCCAGCAGCGCGCGTTCGGGCACGGGAATGACCTCGCAGCGGCTGCCGATGTGCTTTTGCATGTGAGCAATGTCCTGCTCCTTGCAACCGGCGTTCACCACCACGAACAGGTCGTCGGGCCGCTTGCAGACCATCAGGTCGTCCAGCAGGCCGCCTTGCTCATTGGTGAACAGGGCGTAGCGCTGCTTGAAGACGCCCAGGTCGACGATGTCGACCGGCACCAGGGTCTCCAGCGCGGCGGCGGCATCAGCGCCGACGAGGCGCACCTGGCCCATGTGGGACACGTCGAACAGGCCGGCAGCGGCGCGGGTGTGCTTGTGCTCGGCCATCACGCCGGCGGGGTATTGCACCGGCATGTCGTAGCCGGCGAAGGGCACCATCTTGGCGCCGAGTTCGACGTGGAGGGCGTGAAGAGGCGTTTGCAGCAAAGAGGACATCAAGAGCTCCGACGGAATTCGGGTTTGGATGTCCTCGCTGTCCGGGGTACCTGAGAGATTGACAAGGCGGTGTGCAGTCCGCGCCAAGCTTGCCCCTTCGGTGGACCAGCTCAAGGGCTGGCCTCTCTCCAGTGAGGAACGCCCCAGTGTCTGCCACCGGTGGCGTTTTGTCAGTCCTTTTGCCTGAGCGTTCGAGCTGTGGGCCCTGCGCCTTCGGCGGCCCCCAACATCAACGGGGCGCTCTCCTGACGAGTGAGGATTCTATTCACATCTAGGGGGCTGTCCGGCCAAGCAGCTAGGGGCAGACTCGCAGCCATCATTTATGAGGAGACGGCCCATGCACCCCATCCGCACCGCGCTTGCTCTGGCGATCGCCTTTCTGGCGGTTCCCGCCGGCGCCGTCACCAATGTCCAGGTGCAGTTGGGCGTGAACCCGAATTTCTCCGGGGGCACGGGCGCGCTGAACACGGTGCTGACTCAGGCCGGGTCGGCTGAGTTGAGCAGTGGCCTGGTGACCGGCGGCTTCAACTCCAGCGGCACGGCGCATGCCTATGCCGAGATCGGCACGCTGAAGGTGGACGGCACCTCCGTGGGCAGCCTGAACAGCGTGGCCCGCGCCAGCTTCCGCGACGACTTCAAGCTTGACCTGCCGGGTGTGGCGGCCAATACCCAGGTGACCGTGAACTTCCAGCTGCTGTTCGACGGCAGCCTCAGCGTCGGCTCGTCCAACATCGGCTCGGCGTCCTGGCAGGTGAGGGCGGACATGGGTGGCGGCGCCTACGACCTGGGCGGTGATGCGACCCTGTACAACAACTCGCCGGCGCTGGCCAAACATGGCTACTTCGGCACCCCGCTGGGCACTTTGACCGGCACGGCCACCTTCTTGACCGGCCACACGCTGCCCCTCACCGTGGAGCTGACGGGCGTGGCTCAGACGGCCAACGATGGCCACGGTGGTGCCTTGGCCACGGCGGCATTCGACCTGTCGCACACGCTGCGCTGGGGCGGCATGACGGTCTGGCTCAACGGCGTGCAGCAGAACCAGGCCACGTTGACCTCGGGCTCGGGATTCAACTACCTGCAGGCGGCACCCGTGCCCGAGCCGGGCACGCTGGCCATGGCACTGTGCGGCGCCGCCGTGCTGCTGGCCCGGCGGCGCTTCACGCGCGCCTAGTCATGCCCCTCGGCTGGCTGGCCGAGGGTCCCTTTGTCAGGCGTCGGACTCAGTCACCCAGGTGGGCGGACTCCAGCGCCTCGGCGTCGATGGGCATGGTCTTGCCGTCGGCGCCTTCGAAGAACATCGGCTTGCGGGCCTTGGCGCTGGGGGCGACCTGGTTCATCGTCATCGCGTCGTACAGGCGGCCGTTCTGCATCACCTGGGCAATGCGGTCGGTCTGGCGGATGTCGGCCAGCGGATTGCCGTCGATGACGACCAGATCGGCCAGCTTGCCCGGTTCCAGCGAGCCCAGATCCTTGTCGAAGCCGAAGTTGCGCGCCGGGTTGATGGTGGCGGTGCGCAGGGCCTCGTGCGGCGTCATGCCGCCCATGACGAACATCCACATCTCCCAGTGCGTGCCCAGGCCTTCGCGCTGGCCGTGGGCGCCGATGGAGGTGTTGACGCCAGCGCGTGACAGGGCCGTCGCCGTGCGCGCCACCTTGATGATGTTGAAGTCCTCCTCGGGCGCCGTCACGCGGCGCACCGAGCGCGGCTCCAGCACCGTGCGCGGCACATAGCGGCTCAGCAGGGGGTGCTTCCAGACTTCGGTGCGGGCGTACCAGTAGTGCTCGCCGTCCAGGCCGCCGTAGCCGACGTTCAGCGTCGGCGTGTAGCCGACGGCGTTCTGGCTCCACAGCTGCTTCACGTCCTCCCACACATCGGCCAGGGGCAGGGAATGCTCCACCGTCGTGTGGCCGTCGATGATCATGCTCATGTTGAGCTGGAACAGCGAGCCGCCCTCGGGCACCACCATCATGCCGGTCTGGCGCGCGGCCTCCAGCACCTGCTGGCGCTGGTCGCGGCGCGGCTGCTGGTAGCTCTTCACGCTGACGGCGCCCTCGGCCTTCTGGCGGTTCAGATGGGTCAGCGCGTCGTCCAGGCTGTTGACGTTGGAATAGAAGGGCGTGCGGGCGCCGTAGAGGATGGTGCCGGTCGAGTAGATGCGCGGACCCAGCACGACGCCGGCGCGCTGCATCTCGGCCTGGGTGAAGATGGCCGAGCTGAGGTTGGACGGGTCGTGCAACGTCGTCACGCCAAAGGCGAGCGAGGCCAGGTTGACCCAGCTCTGCTGCGGGATCAGGCCGGAGTCGTTCATGGCGCCATGCCAGTGGGCGTCGATGAAGCCGGGCACGATGGTTTTGCCGGCGGCGTCGATGCGCTTGGCGTCGGCGGGCACAGTGACGTCCTTGCCGACGGCCACGATGCGGTTGCCGTCCACCAGCACGGTGCCGCCCTCGATGACCTCGTCACCCTTCATCGTGACGATGCGGGCACCGGTCAGCGCGATCTTGCCGCTGGGCTTGTCGCTGGCCTGCTGGAAGCCGATCTTCTGCGCAGTGGCCTTGTCCTTGCCTTCCGCGTTTGCGGTGAAGAGCTCCTCGCCCAGCGTGAAGTGCAGCTTCTTGCTGTCGCCGCTCCAATGCAGTGCCGTGCCCGCGTTCACATCGAGCTGGCGCACCGGCAGGGCGTCCATCTTGGAGCCGACGGTGATGACCTTGCCGGACTGGCCCTGCACGGCCGGCAGCGGCGTCACATAGGCGTGGAAGCGCTCGACGAAGCCCAGCCACTGGCCGTCCGGCGACACGCTGTACTCGGCCGCCGCGTCGCTGCGCGCGATCTCGGTCTCGCTGCGGTCGCGCAGGTTCAGGCGGGTCAGCGAGAAGCGGGACTCGACCTCGCTGGTGCTGCTGGTCTTGGTGAAGAAGAGCTCATCGCTCTTCGCACCGAACTGCGCGCCGCTGCCTTCCTTGCTGATGCGCTCGGGCTTGCCCGTGCCGTCGGCCGCGGCCAGGTAGAGGCCGGTGTCCAGGCCATGCCAGGGGCTGGTCAGGCCGCCGCCCTTGACCTTGCGGTAGACGACCTGCTTGCCGTCCGGCGACAGGCGCGGCTCCAGGTATTTGCCGGCCTCCTTGACGACGACGGTTTCCTTGCCGGAGGCGACATCCAGGCGGCGGATGCTGCCCTGGGTGTCGTCGCGCCAGGTGGCGTAAACCAGGCTCTTGCCGTCGCGCGACCAGCTGGGCGCAAACTCGAATGACTCGTCCTGCTTCGTCAGCCGGCGTGGCGTGCCCTGAGCGCCATCCAGCAGATCCTTGATGTACAGCGAGCCCAGGGCCGAGTAGACGACGCGCTTGCCGTCCGGCGACACCTGGGCGCCGCGCAGCTGGCGCACGGCGAATTTGTCGGGCGCCACCACCTGCGCATAGCGCATGGGCTCGCGCATCTCGCGCGTGTCCTTCACATGGAAGGGGATGTCGGCGGCCGTGCCCTTGAAGGGGTCGACGCGCCAGATCTTGCCCTCGGCCCAGACGACGATTTCCTTGCTGCCGGGCATCCAGGCGAAGCTGGGGTAGACGCCCCACATGGCCCAGATCTCCTGCAGGTCGCGCGACAGGCCACTCCAGGCGGGGAACTCACGGCCGGTCTGCAGGTCCTTCAGGAAGAGGGTGCTCTGGTTGCGCACGCGGCGCACGAAGGCCAGGTATTTGCCATCGGGCGAAGGCGTCGGGCGGACCGCGCCGCCGGGGCCCTGCACAAAGGCCTCGACCGAGCCGTCGCTCAGGTCCTGGCGGAAGATCTTGTAGATCTCGCCATTGCTGTCCTTGTTGTACTCAAAGACGCGGCCGGGCGTCGTGTCCTGGGAGTAGTACAGATATTTGCCGTCCGGCGAGATGGCCGGCTCGCCGAGGTCCTTTTGCCAGTTGGGCTTCTCGTTGAGCTGCACGCCCTTGTTCTTGGCCGCGTCGCCGTCGACGTGGAACATCCAGATCTCGCCCGAGCCCGCGCTGCGCGTGCCGGTGTAGTGTTTGCGGGCCAGCAGGTATTTGCCGCTCGGATGCCAGGCCGGGTTGTTCAGCAGGCGGAAGTCTTCCTTGGTCACGGCGCGGCTGCCGCTGCCGTCGACATTCATGACCCAGACGTTGTCGCCGCCGCCAGCATCGCTGAGGAAGGCGATCTGCTTGCCATCCGGCGAGAAGCGGGCCTGGTGTTCCCAGGCGATGGAATGCGTCAGGGCCTTGGCTTCGCCGCCGGCTATGGGCAGGGTGTAGAGGTCCCCCAGCAGGTCGAACAGAACAGTCTTGCCGTCGGGGCTGACGTCCACGCTCATCCAGGTGCCGGTCTTCACGTCGATGTTGGCCGTCTTGGCCACGCCAGGCGGCATGTTGACGTTCCAGGCGGGCGCCTTGGGGGCTTCCTTCGGCGCTTCTTGAGCGTTGGCGGCCAGGGCGGCGGCCAGCAGCAGGGCGGGGGCGGCGGTCAGACGTGACATGGAGTCGGGTGTTGGGAAGACCAAAACCTTCGATGCTAGCGAAGGCCGGCTTCAAAACCCGTTCGTCACGCCCCTGTCAGCGCCAGGGCTTCGCTCAAACTCAGGGTTTGTCCCTGGCTCCAGGCAGCCTTGGCGCCATCGCTGCCGAGCTGCGAGGCGGCCAGCCGGCGCACCCGCGCCAAGGCGCGCGCTTCCCTCGACCCCAGCACGCCGAGGTGGCGCTGCCAGTACTGTTCGGCAAAGGCGGCCAGCTGCAAGGCATGCTCGGCATGGCGCAGGCGGGCCAGCGGCCGGGGGAAGAGCTGCAGCGTCAGCGCGCGTGCATGCAGATGCTGGCGGCCGTGCGCAATGCGCAGGGCCTGGCGTGCAGCCGCGAGGGCCGCGGGCCAGTCACGGCGGGATTCATGGGCCATGGCCAGGGTGTAGGCCGCGTCGAGCTGGCCCACGCCGTCGCCGTCTTCCTCGGCCATGCGCTGGCAGGCCATGATCCAGCCGACGGCCGTGGCGGTGTCGCCCAGCTCGATCAGGCACTGGGCGCGGTTGCGCAGCCGCGCGGCAGCCTGGCGGGAATGGCCGACGGCCTCCCACAGCTCCTGGGCACGGGCGTACAGGGCCTCGGCCTGGGCCGGTTGGCCGCGCGACACGGCGATGGCCGCCAGCTGCTGCCAGGCGCGGGCCTCGGTCGCCACGTCGCCGACGCGGCGGGCCAGGGCGATGGCCTCTTCCAGCGGGCGGGTCTGGCCCTGCTCGCGGTTGTCGCCGGCCAGCAGCACCCAGGCGCGGCGCACCAGGGCCGGCGCACGGGTGGCCGGATCGGTACCGGCGACCTGCAGCGCGCGCTCGGCCTCGGCCAGGGCCAGCGCTCGGTCGCCATGGGTGAAGGCCAGGTGGGCGCGCAGTTCATGGCCGGCGGATGACGCCGCTGCCAGCTGCAGCAACTGGCCGAGCTGGTCGACCAGCGTGCGGTCCACGCCATCGCTTTCCCAGCAGGGGCGCAGGGCCAGGGCCAGGCTCAGGCCCATGGCCGCATCGCCGTCATCGGCGGCGCTGGCAATGACGGCGCGGGCCAGCTCGCGGCGCGGCGTCCAGGCCGTGATGGGGGCCTGCAGGCCCAGCGATGCGGCCCATTCGCACAGCGCAACGCGCAGGGTGCTGCGGGCGGCGCGCTGCTCGGCCGCATCCACCCGCGCGAGCACGCCGCGGCGCAGCAGCTCCAGCATGCGGTAGCGCGGCTCGGCGTCGCCGCCGGCCTGCACCAGGGAATGCCCCGTCAGTTCGTTCAGCAAGGCGGGTGTGCCGTCCAGGGCCGCCACGTCGGCCCAGGCGAAGGCGCCGGGCAGGGCGGCCAGGCGCTGCAACAGAGCGCGCGGCTCGGGGCCGAGCAGGGCCAGACTCCAGTCCAGCAGGCCCGCCACCGAGGCGTGGCGGGGCGCTCGCGTCGGACTGGCCAGCCAGGTGGGGAGGGCGCTGGATGCCTTGTGCAGTCCGCGCCACTGCTCGAGCATCTGCGCGGGCGAGAAGCTGCGCACGCGGGCGGCGGCCAGCTCCAGCGCCAGCGGCAGGCCCTCGAGCTCGCGGATCAGTTCGGTCAGCGCGGCCTGGTTGTCGCGGCTGGCGTGGAAGTCGGCCCGCACGGCGCGGGCACGGTCGATGAACAGGGCTTGGGCCGTGTCGTGAGCCAAGCTTTCAGCACTTGCCAGCGGCGCGACGTCGACCAGGGTTTCGCCATCGACCTCCAGCGCATGGCGGGACGTGACCAGCAGGCACAGCCTGGGCGCCAGGGCCAGCAGGCGCTGGACGGCCTGGGCGACGACGCCGATGGCCTGCTCGGCGTTGTCCAGCACCAGCAGGCTCAAAGCCCCGGGCTCCTGCAGCGCGGCCTCGATGGCAGGCCAGCCGCCGCCGCGCGTGACCATCAGCGCGCGCTCCAGCGCACTCACCAAGCCGGCTTCGTCGCGCACCTCGGCCAGGGCGGCCATGCCGCAGCTCCAGTCGAACTCCTTGAACTGCAGCCAGGCCAGTTCCACCGCCAGCCTCGTCTTGCCGACACCGCCCGGGCCGATCAGGGTCAGCAGCCGCACTTCGGGCAGCTGCGCGGCCAGGGTCTCGAGCAGGCCGGGCGGCGCGAAATAGCGCGTCAGATAGCGCGGCAGGCTGGTGGCGAAGGAGGGCAGGGCGGCAGGGGCTGCCGGCGCCGGTTGCGCTGCGAGTGGCGGTGCTGCGGGCAGGTCGTCGGCGAGGGCGCTCAGGCGATGCCTCTCGGTGACGACCCAGTCGTCGAAATGGCCGGGCAGCAGCTCGCCGCCATAGTGAGCCGGGCTGCGGCTGGCCTCGAAGTCCTGCACGTCGCAGGCCAGGGCGCCGGGCAGCAGCGAGATCTGCTGGCGGTCGGCGTTGAAGAGGGGCGCGTCCTCGGTCTCGAGCAGGGCGCGCAACGTGGACAGGGTCTGGCGCAGTCGGTTGCGGCCGACGTCCAGCTCGACGCCGGGCCACAGCAGCTCGACCAGTTCCTCGCGCGGATGCTGGCGCTTGGGCTGCAGCGCCAGGCGTGCCAGCAGGAGTGCCGCGGCGCGGCTGGGCAGGCGTGTCAGCTCGACGCGGCCGGCGCGCTCGATCTCGAAACCACCGAGCAGGCGCAGCCTCAGCATGTCAACGGCGCCCGGCCGCCCGCAGGCGTTGACGCGCCCCTCGGGGGGGGCAGCGGCCGCAGGACGCGTGGGGGTCTCATGTTCTAGGGCCAGAGCCACCAGACAATCAGGCCGCCGAAGATGATCCATTGGCTGGCGTAGTAGGCAAACCGGCTCCTGGCCTTGATTCGCTTGCCGAACATGCGCACCTGCTGCACATAGGCAAACAGGCGGTTGATGCCGCCGGTCTTGTCGGTATCGGAGTTGGGTGCCGAGGCGGCGCGGATCAGCGTGTTGCTGATGAAGTGGTTGAACCAGCGCGCCACCGGGTTGTTCAGCGGCCGCTCGACGTCGCAGAACAGGATGATGCGCATCATGTCCGACTGGTTCTCGGCGTAGTGCAGATAGGTTTCGTCGAAGATGACGCCTTCGCCGTCGCGCCAGAAATAGCGCTCGCCGTCCACCGAGATGTAGCAGCTGTCGGCATTGGGCGTGACCAGGCCGAGGTGGTAGCGCACCGAGCCGGCGAAGGGGTCGCGGTGGGTGACCAGTCGCCCACCGGGCGGCAGGGCCGCGAACATGGCCGCCTTCACGGTCGGGATGCGTTGCAGCAGCCCGGTCGTCACCGGGCAGAGTTCCTTGGCCGAAGTGTGGGCGTCGTCGTACCACTTCAGGTGAAAGCGCGTCCAGCCGGTCTTGAAGAAGCTGTTGAAGCCGGCGTCGTTGTACTTGTCGCTCTTCTTGATCTCGCCGGCGTCGGCCAGCTTGAAGGCCTCGGCGCGGATGTCCTGCCAGTGGTCCTGCAGCAGCTTGAGCTCCGGGAAGCCGGCCACCGGCAGGTAGGGCTTGGCCGGCAGCCTGGAGAACAGATACATCAGGCAGTTGATGGGCGCCATGAAGGTGGAGTGATCCATCAACTGGCGGAAGAAGCGCAGGCGCACCCGGCCGCGGAAATGCACATACATCGTGCTCGCGATGAAGATCGCGACGATGCTGAGCTTGATGTAGGGGATGTCGTTCATCGTCCGTAGAAGTCGGCCTCGCCGGGCGGGCGGGACTTGAAGCGCTTGTGCAGCCAGAAATACTGGTGCAATTGTCGGCGCGCCTGGGCTTCGATCACAGCGTTCATGCGGGTGGCGTCGGCCACGATGTCGTCGGTCGGGAAATCCTGCAGCGCCGGCTCGATGACCAGCGTATAGCCATCCGCCTCCCGGCGCGGATAGCAGGGCAATACCGCCGCCTTGGTGACGGCCGCCATGCGCGACAGCCCGCCGATGGTGGCTGCGGGCACGCCGAAAAAGGGCACGAAGACTGAGTCGCGGGCGCCGAAGTCCTGGTCGGGCAGGTAGTAGAGGCGGTAGCCGTCCTTCAGGGCGCGCAGCGTCGGCCGCGTGCCTTGCTGGCGCGCAAAGATGATGCCGGTGCCGAAACGCAGGCGCTTGGCGCGGAAGAAGGCGTCCAGCCAGGGATCTTTCTGCACCGAATAGATGCTGACCAGCGGCGTCTCCAGCGACACCCGCAGGCCGGCCAGGTCCAGGCCGGTGAAGTGCGGCATCATCAGAATGACATTGCGGCCGTCCAGGGCGCGCAGATGCTCCAGGCCTTCGATGCGCATAACCCGCTGCAGGCGCTCCTTGGACGCGAACCAGCAGTAGCCGTACTCGAGCAGCATCTGCACCATGGCGATGAAGTGGCGGCGCAGCAGCTGGCTGCGCGCGGCCGGCGTCCAGTCCGGCAGCACCAGCTTCAGATTCACCTCGCCGATACGCCGCCGCGACGACGGCAAGGCCGCGATCAGGCTGCCAATCAGCCAGCCCAGGGCCGAGATGGCCCGAAAGGGCAGCCAGCTCAGCAGCCAGACGATGCCGACGAGAAGCTTGAATCCCACGCCTCAGGCCCGGCCAACAGCACGCGAACAGCCGCATCCAGACCAGGTCACGGCGACTCGCCTTTGTGAGTTGACATAATGCACATTGTCGCCACCGAAGACATGGGCTTGATCGGCTTGCAGCACGTTGGATCCTTGAGGTAACTATGGCCCGCCCTGCGGGCCTACTGAATAAGACGGCCACGCCGATGAGGTTGGCATGCTAAACCGCCTGCCAACCTGGCTCCCCAGTCGCCGGCTACGTTGTGATCAGGCAGAGCGCCGACACGATAACCCCCTCTAGATCGGCCAAAACCGCGACGCGATTCACCAACCGGTCGATTTGTCCTTCGAGTCGGGCAATCCTGTCGCATCGTGCGGCCCTCCGGACCCTTGGTTGGCCCCAAAACGGGCCAGTCCGTCCTTTGAGTCCGGAACTCGTGTCGCGCTGCCCAGCAGGCCCACAGAGTCCGAGACGGCCCACGGCTGACTGGTCTTCATAGAGTGGCCGGATGTCCATGTCGGTGGCCGGCGGCCCCTGCGACAAGATTTCCCAACTCCGCCGACGGCCCGAAATTGCGCTCTGAGTCGGGACTTCATGTCGCAAGCGCCAGCTGGCAGCAGCCAGGCTCGGCGGCTCCTCAACCGACCGGCGCGGCGTCACGGCAGCGTTCCCACTCGGGCGGCCCAGTAGCATCTCCGGCTCACACGGAGACCACCAATGGCCGAGTTCAGGGAAATTGCCCATTCGGGAGGCAAGATCACTTTCGACATCGTCAACAGGCCAGACGGCCAGCAGATGTTCAACGTCGGCATCAGCAGCTCCAGCCCAAATCCGCAGGTGCTGATCGGCATCTACGCCATCCATCAAGGCATCCCGGTCGCGCCAATGCACCTCCATGGGCTCGGCGCGCCGATGAGTCCGCCGCCGTTCCCTGGATGCCTTCCCGTGCTTATTCAGTCCGACAGCGAGGGGCATTTCGGCCACAACTGCCCGAAGTGCAAAGGCTACTGGCGCAGTGGCCCTTGGCCGCGCTCCTGCCCATACTGCAGCTTCCGCGCCCCCGAGCACAGATTCCTGTCTGAAGCGCAGCTGCGATTTGTCAAGCACTACTGCGAGACGCTTACCGACGCGCTCGACGGCGATGACGGCCAGGCTGTCATCGACATGGACGCCGTTGCCGACGCTACCGGCAGCGCCGAAAGGCCCGCTTTCTACGTTTCAGAGGAAAGCCAGCAGCGCAAGTTCACATGCGCCGCCTGCGGCGAATTCAATGACATCCTGGGCAAGTTCGGCGCCTGTTCTGGGTGTGCCACCAGGAGCGACTTTGCCGACTTCGAGCGCTCAACCATCGCCGCGATCCGAGAAAAGTTCCGGGGCGGCGCAGAGCCCGAAGGCATCGTTCGTGACGGCGTTTCGGCCTTCGACACGCTGGTTGGTCAGTACGCCAAGCAGCTCATCGCGCTCGTACCCATGACGGATCGCAGGCGCACGCGCCTCAACAAGCAGCGCTTCCATGACCTCAAAGAGACCCGTTTGGTGCTGCGCGACTGGTTCGACATTGACATCTGCGACGGCCTTGACGAACCCGAAATCGCCATGGCGACCCTGATGTTCCACCGGCGGCACGTCTACGAGCACAACGGCGGCGAGGCCGACGAGAAGTACCTCAGGGACAGCGGCGACACCACCGTGAAGTTGAAGCAGGCTCTCCGAGAGACCTCAGACTCAGCCCACAAACTGCTGGGGACGCTACTGAAGCTGGCCAAGAACCTCCACGTCGGCTTCCACTCGATCATCCCGCCCATTCAAGGCCCCATCGAAGATTTCGCCCAGCGGAAGACGGCGATGAAGACGGGGACGGGCCAGGGCGCCTAGAGCCGTGGCGCTGGCGCGTCAGCACCCGCGCGCTTGCACCGACACCAACTGCAGCGGCTCAACCCCTGGCAGACCAGTCGGTATTCGGCGCAGGGTGGGAGGACCAAAGTGCAGGGCGCTACAGAGCGCTGCGGTGCGCCGGCGACAAACAGCTTGCCGCGGCCGGCGAGGGCGATGAAAACGTGGCCGCCCCGCCCAGCTCCACTGGCCCTGCCCTCGCTGCTTGCCTTCGGCGCCAGCGTCAGCAGCTAGCAGTCGAGCGCTGGGACCCCCACGGCCGGGCCAGCCAGTTGCACTCGCTGCACCCCGGGTTCTTCGCTCGATTGCGGGAGGTCGTGCTGGATGATTTGCATGACCACCATCGTCCCGGCGTAGGCGCCGCACCGCATGCGCCAAACGGACCATCGGTCGAAGGTTTTCGGGCCATCGACCCGCGAGCGCATTTCGCGCTATACCGACCCTTCACACTTTACTGGTAGTGCCTTTGGCCTATCAACTGAGCCTGCCACCTACGATTTCGGCGTCGAGACAGCGATGAGGTGACGATGGCGACAAGCACGGTTCGCATTGACAAACTCGAGGTTGCGGCCGCCGGCATCAAGGTCCTGCCCGACCTCATCCGAGCGAGCGGGGCACACCGTCCTCCGACGGCGACGCAGCCAGAGACGTGGGACCTCGACAAGGAAGGTTGGCACCTGACCCTCGGCGAGAACATCCTCGTTCTTCCGATGGACGCAGAGCTGTCTTCGATCATCGACATCTGGGCTCCGCAGGGCGGAAAGGTGTTTTCAATCGCCTGGATGCCGGCTCGCCCTTGGCAACCCCCGCTCATCACTCATTGCAAAGCAGGCGATTGGATGCGGGTTTTCGGCGTTGTGCCTGGAGCGGCACCAACGGGCGGAGCGTGACCGCCCTACTCTCCGTCGCCAACATGCGCAGCTCTCAGCCCCGCCGGGCTCCTCGTGTCGCTTGCCGGGCAATGGCGCGATTCATGTCCTCGATAGAAGCAAGTCCTGCAGGGACGCCGAACAATCCCTTCAACTCCGTCACCGACCGGTTGAGAGCGACAACAACGAAATGGCCTGGATCAACCTCGACGAATTCGAGTCGGTCCCCCATGTGCACGTTCAGCGAACGGGCCACGTCAGGTGGGAGCGTCAAAGAACCTCCGTCGCCGACGATTGCTGTGCTCACTTGAAACTCCCATCAAAAACTGATCCGAATACCCAGGCTACCGCGACATGCCCCTGCGCGTCTTCCTCGATACGGAGTTCGCTGCTGGCTCTGCCGAACCGCAGCTGTTGAGTCTCGGGTTGGTCGCAGCTGGTGGAGACCTCTATCTCTACATGGAGCTGCCGATGGATGAGGTGGCCAGCCACCTAGAGCAGCGTCCGGACGACTTCATCAGGAAGCAGGTCTTGACGCAATTCGGTCGTGTCGAGGGAGGCTGCGCTATCAGGCAAGCCATGCCTGACCGCCTGGTGGAATGGTTGAACGCTCTCGGCGCGGCCGAAGTCGAAGTCGTCTATGACTTCAGCTCCGACTACGGCTTCATAGAAGTGCTCGTCGAAGAAGCGAGCACGCCTTTGATGCCGAGCCTCTTGGCCAGCCACGTCGGCTACCTCTTGGAAGACCCAGAGGGCATCAAGGCGGCTAAGGAGACATGGGCCTCCGTGCGGGAGCAGATGGGTCTTAGCCAGCACCATGCACTTGCGGATGCCCTCGCCCTTGAGGCCAGGTTTGTAGCGGTGCACGGCGCTGGCTAGCGAACGGGCATGCCTATCGCTGCATCTGCACCACGTTCACCCCGGCCCCGAACACCTGCTGCACGCGAGGCAGGAGATGGTCATGGTGACTTAGGAACAGGACCTGTGTTTTTGTTGATAGCTCCCGCAAGGCCTCAAGCCCAGCTGTCGACCGTTCGTCGTCGAAGTTGATGAACAGGTCGTCGGCCACGAACGGCAACGCCTTCGCCTTGGCCAGGTGGAGCTCCAAGGCGGCGAGCCGCAGCGCCAGGTAGAGCTGATCGCGCGTACCCTCGCTCAAGCCCGGGACCTCGACGGACTTGCCATCTTTCCGGGTCGCAGACAACTTGTACGGCGTGCTGTCGAAATCGACAAAGAGCTTCGTGTACATGCCTATCGTGAGCGCCGAGAAGATGGCGCCGGCGCGCGTCAGCATAGGGCCTTGGTTCTGCTCCCGGTAGCGTTCGATGGCCCAGCTCAGCAGCTTCGCTGCCGCGGTTACCTTGATGTAGCGCTCTGATGCGTCGGCCATACCGGCCAGCGCCTCCTGCCTGCGCGCCTCCGCGACAGCAGCGTCGCTGCCGTGCTGAGCTCGGAATCCAGTCGCTGGCGCTTGGCAACCAAGCCGGCCAGCCGCTCCGACGACGGGGGCGACATCCTTTGAAGGTCCTCCACCGCCCTCCTCCACTGCCCCAGGCCCGCCAGGGCGGTGTCCAGAGTGCGCTTTGCGGTCTTCACGGCCGAGTCAGCCTTGCTTTGAGCCGCTGCCGTGTTCCGGTAGGCCTGCGCGTCGGACAGGGCGCTGCGCAGCGCCGTCGATACCTCGGCGACTGTGATCGCCTTCAGTTCAGCTTCAGCCTCCTCCAGTTCGGCCTTCTTGGTCGTGACGCTGTTCGCAGTGGAGGTTTTGGCCTTGAGCAGTCCTCCGTGCTCGTTGACCAGGCGCTGAACCTCGCGGAGGGTGAGCTGCGTCGGCAACCGCGAGCGCAAAGCTGCCTCATCCCTCGAATCCGGCCAGCCCAGGTCTTCCGCAGCAACGCCTGCGAGCTCCAGCGGTCAACCTCGGCCTGGCGGGTAACCAGTCCGGTGTAGTGGTTCCGGACGCTCTCGCCGGTGCCGTCGTACAAGTCGCCAGCAATCACCATGAAGTCGACCTCTTCGGCGATTGCGAGGTCTAACAGTTCGGCAAAGGCGTCGCGAGTCGCGCTGCGAAGCTGCTCGGCGGGCGCGTCTGGGTAGGCGGAAAGCCCGTTCAGCGGGCTGTCCAGGTGGATGTTGGCTGCATGGATGAATTTCATCGCGCCCCTCCCCGGGATGCGTCTTCTGGAATAGCCGAAATTCTGTCCGGATCGGCTGTCGTGGCAATGCCACCCTACCCTAGCCCGGACCCAGGGGGCTGATGCGCCTCGCCGAGCGAAGGCCTTCTCCGTTCAGAGCAAACAAACTCAGGTCTCGATGGCTTGGCGCGTCACCACTTTGGCCAGAAAAGCGTGCTATCGCGATAAGAGCTGTTATCGCAATAGCACTCCGCGCCAGCGGTGGTCAGGATGCAGTTTCAGTGCGCAAGTCCGCTGACAAAAAAGGGTCCCCCGGCGCACATCCATTGGCGTCACCGCCTTTACAACCGAAGGTTGGCGCCCGACCTAAAAACACCGCTGCGCTCAACAAACCATGGACTCATGTTTGGCTAACTTCAGACGCCTCATCCCGGCATAGCGGGCGGACAAGCGCCCGCTCGAACGGCGTAATGGCCAGGTCCTGAGCGCGGCGCTTTGCCATGGCGGCAAGGGCGTCATCGAGCGTCTCCGGATTGCCCAAGATCGGGATAAGGCGCTGACCGAGCTGAATCGGCACGCCGTACTCTTCCAAGGCGATGACGACCGGGCTCATAAACATAGACTCGAGCTGGCCGCAGAAGTAGGTGTAGTCACCAGGCCGCCGCGAGTGCCGCCTCAACACTTCGGCCTGGATGCGATTGACTGCGCTCATCAGGCGCGGAGCCTTGAAGTTCACCCATGTTCGTGCGAACTCGAGGAACGTCTCTAGCGCCTCGTCGGCTTCCTCACCTGTCTTTCCCTGGACTGCATCTCGAAGCTGAGCTGCGTAGTCCGGCTGGCTCCGGTACTGGTTGATCCGGTATGTGAGCTGTGACGCAGACGCAACACCAGCACCCGCGCGCGCTCCGAGATGCCGCCAAGCAAGGTCGAAAACGACCTTCAGGTCGTCGTAACTTGGCAGGCCCCGCCAAAATAATGCAGGGCCGAGAGTCTGGATGTTGTCTTCAATCTCACGCGCCAGGTTGATTTGCCCCCATGGCTCCAACCCGGCGTTCTCCTGAATGGTGTCCAGAGACAGGTATCCCTGCTCCCAAATTTGTCGCATCCGAGTCTTGGCGGCGCCCGAAAGATCGACTTCATCCAGTTGGATGAGCAACGAATCAGGGGCACTCTCGTTCTGCGTGAAAACGGGGACATCTACAAACTCAAGTCCCTTCTGAGGGGGGTCGCTGAACAGGTAGACATGGCCGATGAAGTGCTGCCACATCCGGCCCGAGCGCCCGCGGATGTTGTTAAAGGTGAAGAGGTCGTATTTCCTGTTGTTGATCTTGTTGTCCGCCACGACCACATTCCGTGCCGCCGTATTGACGCCTTCAATCAGCGTGGACGTGCACACCAGGTAGTCAAGGTGCCCACGATTGAAGAGGCGGACGAGCATCTGGGCAACAGAGCGCGGAAGCCTGCCGTGATGCGTTCCGACACCACTCTTGAGAGCTTTGACCAACCCCCACTTAGAACTGTAGTTTTTGCTGAGCCAGTCGATAGCGGCTTGGAGCATCTGGCTGGGTTCAACCTGCCCACGAACCTGCGCGACTGCCTTTGCAAGATTTCGCGCGCCCTTGACTGAGCCGCTGAAGACCAGCGTCGGCCCCGACAGTTGAGGCACCAACTTCTTCATCCTTTCTTCTGCATCGCCGCCGGCCGGAACCAGATGGGTATCGGATGCGACAGTGCTGAAGTCCGTGCGGAAGAAGGTGCAGTCGTAGTTCGCGCCAAAGCCGTCCGGAAGCTCATTGATGTTGGGACCAAGCATGTAGAACTGCTTGGCCTGCTTCGCGAGCCGGTAGAAGGCATGATTGAGCAGCACCGCGCGCTCTTCGCCATCGCGGTCTTCAATCTGAAGTTTGTAGAACTCGTCGATGACGAAGAAGTCGACGTCCTTGATATGCGGGTTCTCGACCACCCGCTCTTGAGTGTGAACGAAGATGTTCCGCGCAGCCGGCTCTTGGCTGAGATGAGTGATGACTTTGTAGCGGTCACGAAAGCGCATTAGCCGCCGGCGAGTCTCATCAACCAACGCCAGCGTCGGGACGACGACAACGATGTTGTTGTGGCGACCGCTAGCTATTACCGCGTCGATGATGAGACTCTTGCCGAAGCTGGTCGGCGCACTCAAGATGACGTTCCGCCCAGTCATGTCGACAGGCGCATACGGCTCAAAGACCTCCTCGCGGTCAAGCACGCGAATTAGCAGCTCGCGCGCAAGCTGGAGCTGGTCCTCATCCGGTGCGAGCGTCGTAAACTTCGACAGCTTGGACAGGAACCCAAAAGCGTCAAAGGTTTCGACGTTGTCACTGCCGGCCAAGGCGTCGCGCAATTCCCTGTAGCTCATAGGTTGCGCGCCGCCTCAAGACGGCGATTCAACTGCTCTAGCAGGTCCTTTTTGCTACCCATCGGGAACAGGAACAGCTCTATTCGCACCTTTGTCATCGTGTTCTTCGCCACGAACTTCTTCTGATTAGCTTGAAGCTCAGCCTCCAGCGCCGCTTTGTAGGCAAGCGATGTTTGCGTGAAGTTCTTGACCGTGTCGCTGTCGTACGTGAGAAGCACTGGCACGACGATTGAGCTCACGATTTCGTCCAGCGACCTGTTGCGATGAAGCAGGTCAGTCAGACGTCCTGTGCACGCCCAGGTGGGGTCAAGCTTGTTGGCGATAAGGATGAACTCCTTGCGAAGGTAGTCGTCCTTGAAATGAGCCTCCAGCTCCGGCACGACGTCCCGGATGGCCTGATTGATGTCGGTGTAGAACTTGACCTCTCCCAGCCAAAGTTCCAGGCCGCCGTCGGTGTCCAAAACGTGAGCTGCGTCGAATCCTTTGACCGTCGCGTTGATGGCATCTTTGAAGAAGATTTTGCTGACGGCCGGCTCAGTGCCGATGGCCTCACGCATCAGCGAATGAAGGAGAAGCTCGCCGAACTCACCCCGACGGTTGTACTTGTCGGTGTCGTAGACAACCTGAGCAGCCTTGCGGACCTGCGCTACCGAATTGGTGGCGTTGATGGACTTTCGCTCTGAGTAGGACAGCGAAAACTCGGGCAGCCACTCCATCAGGTAGCTGGCCAGCTGCGCGGCTCGCCACGCTCCGGATTCATAGCCGGCACACACGCCATGAAGGCGCGGCTTCAGCGGGAGCTGATTGCAGTGGACACTGAAGAATCGAGCCATTTCCCTGTGGGCGCTGACGCGCTAGCAGCGCGAAAGCCAAGGATTTCAGGCTTTTCAAGCCTTCCCTTTGCCCATTGATTGTTTGTAACAGCATAGCCCACCGCTACAGCGGCTGGGCCGGGCGCTAACGACTCGATGTAAGGCAAAGGAGACATGAAGGTCAGCCTCACCACGAGGCGCCCTCAAGCGACTAGACCAAACCTGGAGAACGCCTCAGCGCTTGCGCTGTTCGAGAACGCTGCCGGCCAAATCCTTCGTCACAGCGCTGGCGCGGGGGTTGGCGAGCGCCTTCCCCGCCGCGGATGCGACCTCCGGCGACGTGCGTTTGGCGGTGCCGGCTTGCGCGAGCGCGCTACCAGCGAGCGACTTTTGCACTGCGCTGGCGCTGCCGGACTGAAGCGTCTTCGCGGCCTGAGAGGCGACGCCGGGCGAAGTGCGACCTGACTTGGACATGACAGCTCCAATTGCTCCGCGGGGATGGTCAATGAGGCCGCGTAGCGAAGCAGTTCGCGGCTTCAGACGACTCGAATACTACGAAGACCGCACGACATGTCAAGACGCGTCACACTATATGCAGTCAAAATGCAACGCACGGACACTATATCTAGTGTCCAGGGTGTCACCGCTTCCCCCGTGATCCTGCCTTCTTCTGAGCCGGTGATTTGTTTGCCGTCGTTGTCCCCCCGCGTTTCGACGTGAACTGTCCGGACCCTGAATCCCGTCGAATGCCCGGCCGCGGCTTCCCCGTCGGTTTCGTACAGATGCCGCAGTAGTTGCTGCCCCCAGTGACTTGGCGCGCACCGCAAATCAAGCAAAGCATGTCATCCCCTCAGCCGCGGCAGAACAGGGTCACCGGTATCAACACCGCGGTGACGGCCGCCGCCGCGGCCAACCAGCGCAAGCTCCGGACGAGCAACCGGCTTTTCCGATCCAGGCTAGACCTGACTTCTTCACAAGCAGTCAGCCATCTCGCTGCTGTATCCGAGAGGAGTCCTTCGTAGCGACCTTCGAGGCTGTCGGGTGGTTGGGTCCTCGCGATGATGAGGTCGACCTCATCCTTCGTGCTGAGCCCAAGGTGCGGAGACTTCACCGTCACGACCCAAATCGTCCTAAGCGCCTCGACAACAGAGACGAGCAAAACCGCTGCGAGGATCACCAGCAAGGCCTTCTCTACCTTCGTCGCCGCGCTTGCCTGTTGCGACGCATATGCGAATACCCCAGCCAGGAACACGCCAGCCGTTGTCGACACTGGCTGAGCCTTTGACTCAAGCACTTTCCAACCATCCCAGAGTTCCGCATGCTCTTTGACAGCCGCATCAAGCTCTAACCGGCGAAGCTCAATCCGGGCCTCATTCACGAAGGGCATTCCGCCTCCCGACTAGAGACGCTTCAGGCTACAGAGGCGTGTCACTTCTTCCAGCCTGGGCACTTGCCGTTCGCATCCCGAGGTCCGCCAGGACCGCCTCTCGAGCCACAGCCACTGCTGCCGCCGCCGCTACCGCCACCACCACCGTGCTTGTAGCGTTTCCCGCCACTGCGGCTACCACCTCTGCCCTTGGCTTCCACCCTGCCTGCCATCCCGGCGAACAGCGCAGCGACCATCAAGCTGCGTCGACCGATCTTCGGTTCTTCCATGCTGCTCTCCCTTGAGCGAACACTATCGCTGAGTGCACGGAAGCCTCACATTAGGGATCGACCCGAGGTGACCACCCGTAAAGGACAACGGATTGACAAAGGGACTACCGAAGCATCGCCTCGGTCTTGGTTGGTCTAAATGGCCCGTCCAGCTCCGCGCCCACCGCATCCGCCTGTATTAAAGCCTCGCAACGTACCTGAGCTGCAAAAAGTTCTCTCCCGGATTCGGCCGCTTGATACCCCCGTTTGAGAAGTGCTGGACTCGCAGCACCACCTCGTGCCGGCCCTCGTTGCCCAACGGGAACCCGATGCCGAGGTGGTCCCCAAAGTTGAAGGTCGTGCTGAACTGCTTTTCACGACTGCGGTAGATGGGCAGAAGGAAGTTTGCACCGATGCCTCCTTCCACGAACCAGCGTGATTGCTCCGCGCCAATGGTCCAGCGCAAGACCGGCGTCACCCCGACCTGGGTGACCCACGACGAGCGCCTGGAACCGCTAGGCCGATCCACCGACCAGCGCCCCAACGAAGCCTCCCAGTACAGGCTGACGTAGCCACCGCCTGCAAACCGCCCGCCTGCCGACTCCCACAGAACGCCCGTACTCAATGCGGCGGCATCACCGGCTTTACCAGCCTGGACGAAGACCTGGCTCGGGCTCCAGTCCGCCTGAGCACCTGCCGAAGCGCACCCCGCGGCCGCCGCGACCATCGCTCGTGCGCAGCTCCAAACTGCATTCATTGCCGTCAAGCCGGTTGCCCTCAATGGCACCAAGCCTCGGTCAAGACCGTGCACCACGCATCTGCATGGGAGCGGCTGCCAGCATCCGTCAGATGGCAGGCCTTTCGATAGCGAACGCTCAGCTTCTTGATGGCGCCGCTTGCGCGGGCGTTGTCCCCGGCACTGGTGAGCAACCCTGTTGATAACCGCTGGGAGCCCTTCCTAAGCGCTTGTCGGGCATGGGTTGGCGATCCCTTGCCCAAAAAACGTGCACGATGCCTGCTATCGCGACAGGACTTGATCCGCGCCGTTGAGGTTCTGCAAAAGACGCTGAAACTCGGACGAGTTCTGCAATTGCCTGCGCGCGTGGCTCCTCAACGTGCTCACCTCCGCCGCTGACAGCTGAAGCATCGTCGGTATCGCTTGAAGGTCCTCGCTCAGCGAAGGGTCATCGGACACGGTGAGATTGACCTCGATGACATGAAGCTGGACGTCCTGGGCGAAGACCGAGAAGTCGCCCCGCGCGTGCGCGCGGCGCACCTCCTCCCTCCAGCCGTCCATATTCGTGCGCATCTGAGCCAGCGCTGCGGACGAATTCCGGTTGATGGGTATGTCAGCCAGGGCCAGCGCCGTGCGAAGCGGTCCGGGCACGCGCTCGCTTCGATCTTCCATCGACCGTGCACTCGTCTCGGCGTTCACCACGATGAACACCAACCGCCTCAGCCCTCGATACCCTGCGAACCTGGCGCCGTTCCCGATGCCGCCGAACTGCGTAACGTAGTCACCTGCACCTCTGGCGTTGACGTTGTCGGCGAGGCCGCCGTCGATGAGGTGAACGAAGGGCCGGCGGAGCCCACCGGCGCCAACCTCGCGGAAGCTTTCCAGCTCGGCCAGGCGGCGGCTCTTTACCCCCATACGTGCCGCCTCGGCGCGCACCATGGGATCGCCGCAGTCTCGCCCCTCTAGGGGGGCGCTGTAGTTCCACAGCGTGATGGGGCTGAGGACAAGCGGGACCGCACTGGATGCGGCCACCGCTCGCGCCAGCTTGGTGCCGCCGAGGTCGCTGCAGAGGAAGTCGAACTGGTCCTGCACGAACTCGAAGCGCGCGCCCGTCACCATGTCGGTGGCGTAAATCACGCCAAACGGCTTGTGCGGAGTTCTGGCCAAGTCAGCGAAGGTCGCACCCCGGTAGAGCCGGTCATCGAGAAACTTCTCCAGCACATCACTGCGTCCGAAGGTGGGCGACGTAACGCGCCACAGGTTCGAAACTCGCAGCAGGCGCGACTGGAAATCGTCCTGCAGAGTGGCGTTCAAGAAGTCCCTCTCGAATCCAGCCATGCCATCGACGCCATTCAAGGCGATGGACGCGGTCAGCATGCTGCCTCCGGACACCCCCATCATCACGTCCATCTCGTCGATGAGCCGCTTGTCTATGCCTTCCCACCGAATGCGCGTGTCGCAAGCTCTTCGAGTACACCGAATCCCAGCGCGGCCGCACGAGCACCGCCGCCCGAAACGGCCACCTGCAGGAAGAAGTGGTCGTCTGCATCGGCCTCGGTGAACCGATGAAGCCGATAGCCCTTCTCCGCGGAGACCGTCTCGATGGGCAGATTGACCTCATAGTGCAGCGTCGAGCAGCCGGCCAGGAGGCTAGCCGAGCACAGCTGCAGAAAGCGAAGGAGGCCCTCCCTACCGGTCACGGCCCCGCACGGCGTCCAGGATCACTGACACCACCCTCTGGGGGTTGTAGAGCATCGGAACGTGCCCGCCGCGAATGGTCGTCGTCCGAGCGTTCATGCGGGCGGCCATGACGAGCTGCAGGTCCGGGTTGATGATCTGGTCACGCTGGGCGAGCAGATACCAACTGGGCTTGTAGCGCCATGCGGTCTGTGTAGCCGGTTCGATGAGGGTTCCCTGAAACGCTGGAACCTGCGTGGCGGAGAGCGCCTTCGCCTCCTTGTCCGGCAAGTCCGGGACGAAGTATTTGATGTACGACTTCTCGGACAAGACCAGATTGCCGGCCTCGTCAGGCACAACGTCGCCACCCCAAGGGGCCGGAGGGTACGGCGCCATCATCGAGCCCACGGACATGCCGATGTCGGGGCCGAAGGCTGCGATGTAGACCAGCGAATCCACCTTCGGATTCACCCCCGCATGGGTAATGACAAAGCCGCCCCACGAGTGGCCGACAAGCACTACCGGCTGCGTCTGCTGGTTGATGACGCGGTTGGCGGCGGCCACGTCGGCGGCGAGTGAACTCAGTGGGTTTTGTACGGAAACCACTTTGACGCCCTCCTCCTGAAGGAGACGTATCACGTCGCCCCAGCAAGAGCCGTCGGCGAATGATCCGTGCACGAGCACGACGGTGCGTGTCGGTGGGTTGTGTGGGTGTCGCCCACGCTCGTCGTCATGCGCTTGGGCAGCGGTGGTCAATGAGAGCGCGGCCGCCAGCAGCAGGCGACGGACTTGGCTAAATTCGATGGTCATGTGGTGCTCCAGTCGTTGGCGAAGTAGCAGGAGGCGCGTTAGCCGTGCAGCTTCTTCGCGATGGTTGCTACATGCCGCCCCTGGAAGGCCGCCATGCCCAGCTCCTGCTCGCTCGGCATCCGCTCTCCCGAGCCACCGGCGATGGTCGAGGCGCCGTACGGCGAGCCTCCCTTGATTTCGTCGATGCCCATCTGGCGCTGTTCAGAGTACGGCAGCCCGACAACCACCATGCCTTGATGGAGCAGCGTGGGGATCGTCGACAGGATGGTGCTCTCCTGGCCGCCGTGCTGGGTGGCCGAAGACGTGAAGACACTGCCGACCTTGCCGATCAGCGAGCCCTGCATCCACAGGGCACCGGTCTGGTCGAGAAAGGTGCGCATCTGGCCTGTCATGTTCCCGAAACGCGTGGGGGTGCCGAAGATGATGGCGTCATAGCCGCCCAGCTCCGCCGGCGTTGCGACGGGGGCCGCCTGCGCGAGCTTGCCGCCCGCCGCGGCGACGGCCTCATCCGTCATGGTCTCGGGGACGCGCTTCACGACCACCTCGACGCCAGGCACCTCGCGAGCACCTTGAGCGACGGCTTCCGCCATGCGCTCGATGTGCCCGTAGAAGCTGTGATACAGCACCAGAACCTTTGTCATGTTGAACCTCTTTGGTTGTGAGCCTTCCGGCTCAGAAGCGCCGAAGCGCATTTGCAGCTGTGGAACTGCCGTGGGGAATCCAGCGCCCGCATGTGCTCTCCGACGAGTCACGCGGAAGTGAGGAAGTGGTCGAGCCGGGCGGCTTCAAGCACTCCCGGGAGGTCGGACTTGAGGCTGGCCAGTGGCGTTTGTCTTCCAAGCGATTCGTTGGGGCAGACGAACCAGGCAAGTATTTCCAGGTCATCCATGGCACCGGCCAATTCGTCGGCGACGACCATCACGTCCCGACGCAACGCGCAGGCGTCCGTGAGCTGGAACATGGGCAGCCACCGCTGGTCTCCCCAGGCGATGGAACGCAGCTTGCCCTCGTGCAGCCACCCTTTCACCTCGTCGAAGCGACGTCCTTGCCGGTCGAACCTCGCCTGCAAGGCTTCTTCTGAGAGCAGACCACCTTCGCCAGCAAGTCGCATGCTCATCGCGGCGAAGAAGTCCGTCCCTTGGCCTGAAACCGCAATTGCCTGGTGACGCGGGCAGCTGGCTAGGTCGACGCACATGCTGTGTTGCGTGTTACTTCATCTGGACGTCGCTGGCAGCAAGCTGCTGCGGCAGGCGCTCACCGGTCCTTGCCGCAATCGACTGGACCAGTGCGGAGAACTCGGGGGATGAGCGCAACTGCCCGTACCGGGCGCGAGCAGCTTCGTAGCGCTGATTGCCCAGATGCGCCAAGCTGGGGTCGTGCTCGAAGTCGGCCAGGCCGGATGCACGCCAAACTTGCAGGTCGGCCAGCACCTCAGCGCGAGTTGGTCCTGATGCGCTGGGAGCAGGTTTGGATCGCGACTCGGTCGGCTGAGCCTGCGCGGTGGTCAGCGGCCACGAGGCCAGACCGGCGGCGCCCAGCGCCGCGAGAAGTGTCAATCGGTTCAGCTTCATACCAGCTCCTTGAGGTGACAGCGCCGAGTGGGATCACTGCGGACGACTGAGAGCCTATGGACTGGTGTGCGGCGGCGCCTCCCCCGAACGGCCGCCAGCTTTGAAGGGCGGATGGCGGCCTGCGACATCTGCCGTTTGGCGTGCGCGGGTCCAGGCTGATGGCGGTGTCGCAGGGAGCGGCGTCATCTGACATTCCCAAGCACGTCGCAGGAGTCCGCGCTGCCGTACCAGCGAAGGACGATGCGGCAAGTCTGCTGGGCGGGAACGTTCGCCCTCGCGCGGCGGAGCCGTCGAACTTTTGGCGCCGACAATCTCAGCCGGACACCCTATGCAGATGGCCGTCACCGACGACTGACCAAGGAGCAGGCTATGACCGCCATGCAACCACAGGGCTATCAGCCCATCAGCTGCGACTTTCATGACCTGCTCGAAGCGCTGGCGACTACCCACAAAGCAGCGCAGATTCGATTCCTGGATGAAGACGGCACCGTACAGCACCGCCACACCTGCGTGAACGACGTCTTCAGCCACGACGGCGCAGAGTATTTGCTCCTGGAAGGTGGCGAGCGCGTGCGACTGGACAGGCTCTTGTCCGTCGACAAGGCTCATCTCAAGGACTTCTGCTGAGCTGACCGGCCCTGCGGCGTACGGTTGCACCCGTCGTTTGGCGGTCTAAATGCAGTGCTCGAAGGAAGTGCCCTTTGCCGTGCGCTTCAAGGACATTGGACGCACCACCTCCACCAAACGGAGCGTTCGCAATGAGCTGGCAACTGGGTCTCTCTCGCTTCCTTCATGGCCTGCCCCACTTCGTAGGGCCGGCGCACACCGCCAGCGGCCATGTGCGTGCCCGCCCGCCATCTCGTCCGGCGCTTACACCGAAGGCGGCCTTCACCGTCGACCGGGAGGGGAAGCTACTGCCTGCGCTCATCGAGGCGCTTTTCGACTTCGAGGGACGATGGGGCGCCTGGCCTCCGAACCGGGTCGCGGTCCTCATCGACCTGGCCGGGCTTGACCATGCCACGACTGGCCTGCACCTCCAGGGTGCCGGTCTCCCGTCCAGCTTCCACCGTGGCCCCCTGAGCCGGGCCGCTCGCCAGCAACTCCTTCTCGAGGGCCTGGCCGCCCTCGACTCGGGCCTGCTCGCTGAGACCGGCGCTTGCTTCGACGAGCTGTCTCCCACCCTGCGCGGCTACGTGCTGTCCTCTTTCGAACGCGGAGAGCTGGAACTCTGCCGAGAGAGGGCCGAAAGGTTCATGGACTGCATGGTGGAGACCGTCACCTTCGCGTTCCTCAACTGGGAGCTCGAACTGATGGCGCAACACGAGCTACCTTTCAACGACTCTATCCAGGCGAACCATCATGTTCAGCGGCCTTGAACGCGGGGCTGCCGCCCGCGATCCGCGGGCGCGGGAATCCACGGTTCGGTACGTCTTCGGCCTCATCTGGCCGCAGGCCTGCATCGACTGCAGCGCAAGCGAGGACTGCTATCTCGTCGGCGTGTCTGATGGGTCGGTACGCCACGTCATTCGAGTGCCGTGCGCGTTGGTGGAGTTCGACCAAGGGCTCACATTGGTCCGCGCGGTCTACAAGGCCGGCATCCCTGGCCAGCTCTGCTGCGCCGGGGTGGCACGCTCGGTCTCGCTTTGAACCGCCACGGCACCCAGGGATCATCGAGACCAGCGGCTGACGAGTGCTGCGCCTGAGACCGTCACCACAGCCGCCCAGAGGCTGTAGAACCGAAGCGCCGCGTATCCGCCGGCGCCAAGCGCAGAACCGATGGCAAAGGCAGCCACGGCAGGCCAGGTCTGCGACACCCGAGTCCTCACGCCGGCGTCGGCCCGTCCGGTCCACACCGCGAGGACGTCAATGGTGAGCTGCGTGACGTTGCCGGTCATCACCGTTGTCTGAACCGGGCCGGCCAGGCTCGTCCTCATCAATGCGTTCTGTATTCCCAGCGCGCTGATGAGGAGAAAACCGATCACCACGGCTTGCATGTCGTCGGCGCGGTCCGGGAGGCCCAGCCACATCGGCGCGGCCGCCGCCACCGCGAGCAAGAGCGCCTCGGTCCACAGCAGCCACTCCAGGGCCTCCATGCCAAGCCGGCGAAGGGCCACCTCCGCCTGGGCGGCCAGGCCGACGGTGACGATGAATACCGGCAGCGCCAGCGATTTCGTCAGGATGTCGGCATGGCGGTTCACCAGCTCGGAGCCGATGAGGACGAAGTTGCCCGTGACGTGGGCTGTGAACAGCCCGTACAGGCCGATGAAGCCGAGCGTGTCAACGTACGCAGCGGCCATGGTGAGCAGCAAGCTTCGCGGCAGCGTCGGCGACCTGCGTGCGACTACCACCGGATCATCGGCAACGGGTTCCATGGCTTTCTGACGAGTTCACGCAAGGTCAGCTTCGCCAGGCAGGCATGGAACCCGCAGTCGGGAAAGGTTTTCTGGATCAAGCGCACGCGATGGCGGGGGATGCCGAAACTCAGCAAGCCGAAGGACACATCGACGTGGTCGGCCTTGCGCCATTGCTCGACTATCGAGGCCCACGGGCTCATCCGGTACTGGCGCACCTTGTGGTGCTGGACGATAAGTTCATGCACCAGCCAGGAGTCGACCTGTTCGAGGCCCTCCTGCTCGATGAACCTCATCGCCAACCTTGCCGACGGCTCGAGATAGTCGAAGGTGTCGTCCACCCAGATGCCGAGGTCATGAAAGGCCGCAGCGACCGCCAGCGCCGGCAGCGACTCGAAGCTGCTGGGGCCGAGCGCGTTGAAGAAGCTGGCGACCCGATAGATGTGGTTGCGGTAGCCGTCGAAATCGGCACCCAGGACGCCACGATGGGCGTCGAGAACGCGCTCGATGAGGGCGTTCTTGACGACGACACCGGTCATCGAGGACCTCAGGCCCAGCCAGTACGGTGCCGAATCGGCGTCGGCGTCTTCCAGATGCGCCTGACCTGCAGTGCGATACCGAGCATGAACGCCAGAAAGATGAAGCCAATGACCTTCTGCAGCTTCGGGTCGTCTGGCCCGGTGAACAGCGGCGCGCCGACCGGGAACCGCGTGAACGTCTCGGTAGTACCCGGGATCATGTGGAAGAAGAGGGTCAGCGTGTAGCCAATGGTCTCGACGTAGGTGGCGAGCCGGCTCTCCTCGCGATGTCTGCCGGCCGTCACCGCCACCCCAAGCACCACGAGTGTCAAGATGCCCAGCGCGTGCGCGATGTTGAAGCCTCCATGCATGAAGACTCCGAAGCTGGTGAGGCAGGCAATCGCCGTGCAAGCGATGTAGGTCTTTCCGAGGCTCAGCTCGGCACTGATGCGGCCGAACCTGAAAGACATGGCGTAGCCGCAGATGACGGCGACAAGACCAAACGCGGTGTGTACCGCGCCGAGGGAGGACAGTCCAAGCATGATGTTCCTTTCCGGGCATTGAGCCTCTTCAGTGCATGCAATCAAAGACGCCCGGCGGAACGCCTGGCGCTCTTCCTCAGGGAAGCTTGAAACGAACGAGGTTCCAGCGGGTGACGCGCTCCTCCCACTCGTCACCGGCGACGGGCGTGAGCGGCAGCGCGAGGTTGGTGACGACCATGTACTTGCCGGAGACGGCCGTCGACGCAGGGAACAGCAATCCTTGAGGTGAGCCGTCTCTGTTGATGCCGGCGAACTCCCCCGCCCTCACGCGGATGAGCCCGCTCTCGTCGACGCCAAGTACGACATCGGCTTGGTTGGCGCAAACCCAGAGCAGCCCGTTGTGGAACATGAGGCCATCCGCACCGGGGAGACTCTCGGACAGGACACTTAACTGCCCGCTGGCCAGGTCCATTTTCAGAAGGCGGCCATCACCGGCGTTGTTGATATAGAGCACTCCGGGCGTGCTGCCAAAAGCCAGGCCGTTCGCACCGAACGGCAGATGCCCAGCGGTGGCCAGCAGCGGGTCACGCGAGATGACCGACACCGTGCACGAGCTGCAGGTCGCGGCGTTCTCGATCTTGTAGATTGCGCCTTGGAAGCTGTCAGAGATATAGAGGTTTATGTCGGCGTCGAAGACCATCCCGTTGATGGCCGGAAAACCGGCCGAACCGAACACGATGCGGTCCATGCTGCCGTCGGGATTGTTTACCGTGCGAGGGACGACCGAGGTTGGCTTCAGGGCAGTGAAGGATGCGAGGTCTTCAAGCTTGCTGCTCTCGGTAAAGTCGCCGTCCAGGCGCTGGAGCTTGGACGCTCCGAAGTTGAGGATGTAGAGCTTCCCATCCAGATACTCGAGGCCTGTCAGCGGTGTCGGGCCGAACGAGTACCTCGCCAGCAACTTGCCGCCTGCTGAGTAGCGCAGCACCTGGTTGTTGCGTTCACTGGCCGGCTCACGCGCATCGAACGTCCCGACATACAGGTCGCCGTTCTTCGGGTTGGAGGCCAGGCCCTCGGGGTGCCTCACGTCGGCGGGAAGCGTGACGAAGGGCTGGACCGCGACGCGCGTAGGTCCTGTTAAGTCAGCGGCACGTACCGTCGCTGCAACGCAGGCAAAGGCCAAAATCAGCGCGAAAAGCAGGGGTCGCATGGATGCTCCAGCTCGATAAAAGCCGCCCTCGCACGGAGAGGGCGGCCCTGGCTGCTTAGGCCTTGGCGAAAGCCAAGAGGTCGGCGTTCAGCTGTTCTTTGGCGGTGTCGCCCAGGCTGTGGCTGCCGCCCTTGTAAATCTTCAGCTCGGCACCCTTGACCAGCTTGGCCGAGAGCAGCGCAGCGCCCTGAATGGGGACGATCTGGTCGTCGTCGCCGTGGATGATGAGCGTCTTGACGTTGAACTTCTTCAGGTCTTCGGTGAAGTCCGTCTCCGAGAACGCCTTGATGCAGTCGTAGGCGTTCTTGTGGCCGGCCATCATGCCCTGCAGATACCAGGACTGGATCAGGCCCTGGGACACCTTGGCGCCGGGGCGGTTGAAGTTGAAGAACGGGCCACTGGCCACGTCGAGGAAGAACTGAGCGCGGTCAGCCAAGTAGGCCTTGCGAAACCCATCGAAGACCTCCATCGGCAGGCCCACCGGGTTGTTTGCCGACTTCACCATGATGGGCGGCACCGCGCCCATCAGCACCGCCTTCGAGACGCGCGCGTTGCCGTGGCGGCCGATGTAGCGGGCGACCTCGCCGCCACCTGTGGAGTGCCCGACCATCATGGCGCCCTTCACTTCGAGCTTGGTGAGCAGTTCCTGCAGGTCGTCGGCGTAGGTGTCCATCTCGTTGCCATTCCAGGGTTGGCTGGAGCGACCGTGGCCGCGTCGGTCATGCGCGATGCAGCGGAACCCGTTGGACGCGAGGTGGAACATCTGCGCTTCCCAGGCGTCGCTGCTCAGCGGCCAGCCATGGCTGAACGTGACGACCTTGCCGTCCTTCGGGCCCCAGTCCTTGTAGTAAATCTGGGTGCCATCCTTGGTGGTGATGTAGCTCATGGTTTGCCTTTCGACGGTTGCTGCGGCCTGCGTGGCCGCGATGGAAACGGAGGGGCTGAGGGTTGCGGCCAAGGGAAGCGCAGCGGCGGCCGCCAGAGTGGCGGTGCCCACCAGGAGGTCGCGCCTACCTTGGTCCACGTTGTTGCTGAACTGATCCATGACGTTCTCCTTCACCCTTGGGCTGTTGTCAGTGCGGGACTCTTGACCTGGACGACGCTCGCCCAGTCAGTGCATGGATCGTCTTTTCGGCGTTGCCGCGCGTCGTCTGCCGGGTGGGTGGGGACGAGGGGTGCCGAACGGCGGGGACCGTGACAACGTAGCGCCGTCCATCGGCCATCCAGCCGATTGGCATGCGAACCAGCCAGCCCGTTGACAGAGGCAGTCAGCCGATGAGTTCGGCAACGTGCGCCGGTGTTCACCCCACGGAGCTTTGACATGGACCACAGAATCAGCCACGCGAACGGCGCTCCCGTCGTCGACAACCTCAACATCGAGACGGCCGGGCCTCGAGGGCCCGCGCTGCTCCAGGACATCTGGCTGCTCGAGAAGCTGGCTCACTTCGACAGAGAAGTGATTCCCGAAAGGCGCATGCATGCCAAAGGCTCGGGCGCCTACGGCCGATTCACAGTCACGCACGACATCACAGACCTGACGCGCGCAAGCCTGTTCCGCGGCATCGGTAAGGAGACAAGCGTCTTCGTTCGCTTCTCAACCGTCGCTGGAGAGCGAGGCGCTGCCGATGCCGAGCGAGACATCCGTGGCTTCGCGATTAAGTTCTACACGGATGAGGGCAACTGGGACCTTGTAGGGAACAACACTCCTGTCTTCTTCCTCCGTGATCCGCTCCGGTTCCCCGATTTGAACCATGCGGTAAAGCGAGACCCTCGCACCAACCTTCGCTCCGCGCAGAACAACTGGGACTTCTGGACATTGATGCCTGAAGCCCTTCACCAGGTCACTATCGTCATGAGCGACCGCGGCTTGCCAGATGGCTATCGCCACATGCACGGCTTCGGCAGCCACACCTACAGCTTCATCAACAACGCGAACGAGCGCCACTGGGTGAAGTTCACGCTCAAAAGCCAGCAAGGCATTCGCAATCTCACAGACGCAGAAGCTGCGCAGCTGGTGGCCGGCGACCGCGAGAGCGCGCAGCGTGACCTCTACAACGCCATCGAGTGCGGCCAGTACCCGAAGTGGACCCTCTACGTCCAGGTGTTGAGCGAGGCGGCCGCCAAGAGCCTGCCCTACAACCCTTTCGACCTGACCAAGGTCTGGTTGCACAGCGACTCACCGCTCATCGAGGTCGGCGTCCTTGAGCTCAACCGGAATCCGGACAACTACTTTGCCGAAGTCGAGCAGGCCGCTTTCACGCCGGCGAACGTGGTGCCCGGCATCGGCTTCTCGCCGGACAAAATGCTGCAGGCACGGCTCTTCTCTTACGGAGATGCGCAGCGCTACAGGCTGGGCGTCAACCATCACTCCATCCCAGTGAACGCTCCACGCTGCCCGTTCACCAGCTACCACCGTGACGGCGCCATGCGCGTCGACGGCAACGCCGGCGGGCTGCCGGGTATCGTGCCGAACAGTCGCGGCAAGTGGGCAGACCATCCCGAGCTGCTGCCGCCCGCACTGCAGTTAGACGGCGAGGCCGACCACTGGGACCACACGGCGGACGATGACTACTTCACCCAGCCAGGTCTACTCTTCCGTCACATGAGCGCAGAACAGCGGCAAACTCTCTTCGAGAACACCGCTCGAGCCATCGACGGGGCGAGCGATGAGGTCAAGGCGAGGCACGTTCACAACTGCGCTCAGGCCGATCCTGACTATGGTGCCGGCGTCGAGCGCGCCATGAAGGCGCTACGCGGATAGCAAAAAGGCCCTGGCGTTAGGTCAGGGCCTTCCTGTCTGTGCGGGCAGCAGCCAATGCCCCGCCGGGCGCCGGTCAAAACTCGTTTGCAGCGGCCATCCCTCTCCACACAGGCGGAGCAACGTCGCGATGACGTTGTTCTGAGACTTCCGCAATGAGACCGCGGGACAGGGCGACGTTGACTGCTTGCGTACGGTTGTTGACGCCCAGCTTGCCCAGAATGCATTCGACATGGCCCTTGACGGTTCCATGTCCAATGCCGAGGCAGTTGGCAATAGCTTTGTTTCCCAGGCCTTTCCACATGCACTGGAGCACCGACAGCTCGCGTTGGGTCAGTGATTCGTGCGTGAGGCTGTCCGCGACGCACCGCAACACGCCTTCACTGAAGTAGCGCCCACCCGATGCAACCGTTCGAACGCAAGCAAGCAGCTCGGTCACGCTGCACATTGCCAGGACGTAGCCATCAACACCCGCCTCGAGAGCCGCCCGCACCTCTACTTCCCTGCCATTGGAGCCGATGACCGCCAAACGGCACCCCCGAAGGCTCGCGTGCCCCGCATTCCGCTCGGAGGCCAGACCGATGGCTGTTTCGTGGTCGGTGATGAAAAGGTCTGCCGCTACGGGATGCCCGTCCAGCCACACTGAGGCGTTGATGTTGCTCTCCTGCGAGAGAGCAAAGATTGCCCCATTCGCCACGAGAGGCGTTGGGTGTCGCACGGCAACTTTGATGGGGCGCACTGTGTTGAACTGCATGTTGATCGTCCTCCTTCGGCCACGAGCTTCTCGCGCCGTGAAGACATCGTCTGCGAATGGCCGCTGCAGATCACGTTAAGAGCCGTGAAGGCGAGCGCCCTCTGGCGACATTGAACAACTTTTAACGCGTCCATCTGCCGTTCGGCGGGTCGTCTTGGGGCCGTTCGGTAGGTCCGAGCCTTGCAGTTCCGCTGCAGCATGAAGAGGCTCAACTTCAGGAGACCTGCCATGACCGCCGTAGCTCAAGTCCGCCCTCTGCCTCGTGAAATCAACCGCGGGATGCGGGCGCTCTTTGCCTCCATCGCGATGCTCGTCGCGCCGGCCACCTGTCTGGCGGCTGGGATAGGAGCTAGCTCCGTGGAAACGCGAACCGTGGAACTCGCCGGCAGCACCATCGCGTATCGGGACCTGGGACCGAAGACTGGCGTTCCGCTTCTACTCATCAATCGGTTCCGAGGAACCATGGACACTTGGGACCCCAAGCTTATTGACAAGCTGGCGTCGCAGCGACGCGTCATCATGTTTGACCAACCGGGGTTTGCGCGCTCCTCGGGCACGCCACCGGACAATCTCAAGTCGTTCGCATCAACCGCAGTTGACGTGGCGCACAAACTCGGCGTCGATAAATTCGACGTCTTGGGGTTCTCCATGGGTGGAACGGTCGCGCTTCAAATGGTCCTCGACCACCCCACATCGGTACGCCGGGCGGTGATTGCGGCCTCTGTGCCTGGCTACGTCCAGGCCGACGTTCCCTCAAACAAGCAGGCCGGCAACGAGGTCTGGTCGGTGGCCACAAAAGCGGTGAACACCGACGAGGACTTCCTCTACCTTTTCTTCGAGCCGACTGAAACCAGCCAAGCCGCTGGTCGGGACTACCTTTCCCGCCTCACAAAGCGCAAGGACGCGTACCTCAAGCACGTTGATGCAGCGGCTTGGCAGGCGCAGCTCAAATCCGCTTCCGGCGTACGCGATGCCGAGACCTCGCTGCTGCCCCGTCTGAGGGAAATTCGCCATCCGGTGTTCGTCGCCAATGGGCGGCACGACATCATGGCGCCTACCTACGCATCGTTCGCGATGGCCCAGGAACTGCCGAATGGCTGGTTGAAGATTTACCCGGACTCCGGCCACGGGTTCCTTTTCCAGTACGCCGACGAGTTCGGTGAAGACGTTCTGCGCTTCCTTCGCTAGGGCAATTAATCCTCGCAAACGGCGGTGGTTTGTCGAAAAGACAGGCCACCGCTTGTCCTTTCCAGGCGCGTACCGCCGCAATGCTCGGCCGCTCAGCTGCTCCTTCGGTACGGGATTGCAGAGGCTGCTGGCAGAGCTGCGCTTCGATGATGCCCTCGAGGCGTTCGCCCATGAGTGCCGAACGGCAGGCTGCGCGGTCCTCCACGCGGCAGATGCCATGCATCAGCGCTGAAAGAACACTTGCGCTGCCACTCCGGCCCCCACTTTGAGGAGAGCTTCATGACCCTGACCGCCACACCGACGCCCGCCGCGCAGCTGCTGACCCCTGCCAATCACGCACTGTTGATGATTGACTTCCAGTCGCAGATGGCGTTCGCCACCCGCTCTATCGACGCTATCGAATTGCGGAACAACGCCGGCCTCGTTGCCCACGCAGCAGCTGGCTTCGGGGTGCCGACCATCCTGACGACCGTGGCCGAGAAGAGCTTTTCCGGCCCGATGTTCAGCGAGGTGACCGATGCGTTTCCCGGCCAGGAACTGCTCGACCGCACCTCGATGAACTGCTGGGAGGACGGTGCCGTCATCAAGACCGTCAACGCCATCGGGCGCGACCGAATCGTCCTCGGGGGCCTATGGACGTCCGTCTGCATCGTCGACCCCGTGCTCTCAGCCTTGGCCCAGGGATTCGAGGTCTATGTGCTGACCGACGCCTGCGGCGACGTGTCCACCGAGGCGCATGAGCGCGCCGTGGAGCGCATGGTTCAGGCTGGCGCACGACCGATGACGTCGCTGCAGTACCTCCTCGAACTGCAGCGCGACTGGGGCCGCTCGGATACCTACGCGCTGACCACCGGTATCGCTGCGAGGTTTGGCGGCGCCTATGGTCTGGGCATCATCTACGCCGGCACCATGTTCGGCGGTCACGAAGGCTGATACAGCAACGTGATGACAATGAAGCCCTATCTGCTCTCGCTGGCCGTCGGCCTGCTGGTCGGCGTCATCTATGCCGTCCTCAACGTGCGCTCTCCGGCGCCGCCAGTCATCGCGCTCGTCGGTCTCCTGGGCATCCTTCTCGGCGAACAGCTGCCGCCGCTCGCGCGCAAGCTGTTCGCCGGTCAGGAGAGTCAGGCTTCGTGGCTTCAGCACCAGGTCAAGCCACACATGTTCGGTGAGCTGCCGCAATGCGCCGACCTGAAGCGCGAAGGGGATCAACATGGCTGAATGCGCAGAGCTGGTCCTGCTCGGCGGCCGCATCACCACGCTGAACAAGGGGCAACCGGAGGCGCAGGCGGTGGCCGTTGGCGGCGGTCGCTTCCTTGCGGTCGGCGACAACCGCTTCATCAAATCGTTCATCGGGGACAACACCACGGTCATCGAGTTGGGAGGGCGGCGGGTACTGCCCGGCCTCATCGACAACCATCTGCACATCATCCGGGGCGGGCTGAACTTCAACCTCGAATTGCGCTGGGATGGCGTCCGCTCGCTGGCGGACGCGATGGCCATGCTGAAGGCTCAGGTCGCCATCACGCCCGCTCCACAGTGGGTGCGCGTTGTGGGCGGCTTCAGCGAGCAGCAGTTCGCTGAAAGGCGCCTTCCAACCCTCGAGGAACTGAACGCCGTTGCGCCGGACACGCCTGTCTTCATCCTTCACCTTTACGACCGCGCGTTGCTGAACGCGGCGGCGCTTCGTGCCGTGGGGTACGACCGAAACACCCCTGAGCCGCCTGGCGGGCAAATCCTCAGGGACTCGGCAGGCAACCCGACAGGCCTGCTGCTGGCCAAGCCCAATGCGGCGATCCTCTACGCGACGCTGGCCAAAGGTCCCAAGCTGCCGCTCGAATACCAGCTCAACTCCACGCGCCACTTCATGCGCGAGCTCAACCGGCTGGGCATCACCGGCGCCATCGACGCAGGTGGTGGGTTTCAAAACTACCCCGACGACTACGCGGTCGTCGAGCAGCTCGCACGCGACGGACTGCTGACGATCCGCCTGGCCTACAACCTCTTCACACAGAAGCCCAAGCAGGAGAAGGAAGATTTCCTGCGCTGGACGGCGTCGTCCAAGTACAAGCAAGGCGACGACTACTTTCGCCACAACGGCGCTGGCGAGATGCTGGTGTTCTCCGCGGCGGACTTCGAGGATTTCCGCGAGCCACGTCCTGAGATGGGGCCAGCCATGGAGCCCGACCTTGAGGCCGTCGTCCGCGTGCTTGCTGAGAACCGCTGGCCTTGGCGAATGCACGCGACGTATGACGAGACCATCAGCCGAGCATTGGACGTCTTCGAGCGCGTCAACAAGGACATCCCGCTCCAGGGGCTCAACTGGTTCTTTGACCATGCGGAGACCATCTCCGGTCGTTCGATGGAGCGCGTCGCGGCCCTAGGCGGCGGGATCGCTGTTCAGCACCGCATGGCCTATCAAGGCGAGTATTTCGTGGAGCGCTACGGCGCCAAGGCCGCAGAGGCCACGCCGCCGGTCAAGCGCATGCTGGAAAGCGGCATGCGCGTGTCCGCCGGCACCGACGCCACCCGTGTCGCTTCCTACAACCCATGGGTCGCGCTCTCGTGGCTCATCACCGGCAAGACCGTCGGTGGCCTGCGACTCACGCCCGAACGCAACTGCCTTGACCGGGACCAAGCGCTGCGCATGCTCACGGAAAACGTGACCTGGTTCAGCGACGAGGCCGGCAAAAAGGGGCGCATCGAGACAGGCCTGTTCGCGGATTTGATGGTCGCCGACACCGACCTGTTCAAGTGCAGTGAAGACGCGATTGCCGGCACCACGTCACTGCTGACGGTGGTGGGCGGCCAGGTGGTGTGGGCAGCAGGCGAGTTCGCCAAGCACGACAGCGCCGGACCACCGCCAGCCATGCCCGACTGGTCACCTGTGCGCCGCTGGGGAGGCTACGGCGCCTGGGGCGAAGGTAAACCGCTTCAGGCCGCTATGCGCATCGCGTGTGCATGCTCAAGCGCATGCGGGGTACATGGGCACGCTCACGACCGGGCCTGGGGCGCGGCGGTGCCGACGGCCGACTTGAAGGGCTTCTGGGGCGCCTTGGGCTGCGCGTGTTGGGCTGTCTGACGGGTTCACCACTTACCAACTGGAGCAATCATGACTCTGACTTCGTTGTTTCCGAAGGGCGCCACTGCCCTCCTCCTCGTTGATCCGTACAACGACTTCCTGAGCGACGGAGGCAAGCTGGCAGGCATGGCCAAGGAGGTGCTCGAAGCAGTAAACACTGTGGCCAATATGAAAACTTTGGTGGGCGCCTGCAGGAGCCAAGGTGTGCCCATCTTCTACGTACCGCACCACCGTGCCCGTCCGAACGATTTCAATGGCTGGCGCCATCCAACGCCGTATCAGCTGGGTGGACACAAGTTCCAGGTCTTTGCAGAGGGGACCTGGGGCGGCGAATGGCATCCAGACTTCGTTCCCCACCCGGGCGACATCGTCGTCAAGGAGCACTGGTCAGGGAGCGGCTTCCACAACACCGACCTCGACCTGCAACTGAAGCAACGTGGCATCAGCCACGTCATCGTCATCGGGCTGCTTGCGAACACATGCATCGAGACAACCGCGAAGGTGGCCGTTGAACTGGGCTACCACGTCACACTGGTGAAGGATGCCACGGCAGCTTTCAGCCACGACGCGCTGAAGTACGCACATGAAATCAACGGGCCGACATTTGCGCACGCCATCCTGTCGTCGCAGGAGGTGCTCGCCGACTGAGGCACGCCTTCGAGTGCCCTAGCCATCTGCGATGCCGGAGCCTGGCACTCCCGACTGCCCCCCTCGGCGATCAACAGTCAGGGATTGTTCCCTGCCAAAAGCCAGTTCCACGGCACTCCCGCCCGCCGCACTGTAAGTAGCTCAATCAGCAGAGTTCGAGAGTCCTATGAAAGCCGTCGTTGCAGCATTCGCGCGCTCACCCTTCCACTTTTCCAGGAAGGGCCGCCTGGCCAATGTCAGGCCCGATGAGCTCGCGGCACAGGTCGTCCGAGGGCTCTTGGACCGATGCGCCGTGGACCCCACATTGTTAGAGGACGTCATGCTGGGCTGCGCCTACCCCGAGGCAGCACAAGGCAACAACCTGGCACGAATCGTGGGCCTCTTGGCAGGCCTGCCGATTGAGGTGGGCGGCATGACCATCAACCGATTTTGCGGCTCGTCGATGCAAGCGATTCACACCGCTGCAACCCACATCGAGGCAGGCGTTGCCGAAGCTGTGCTGTGCGTCGGTGTCGAGTCGATGACCATGGTTCCCCAGGGCGGCTTCAACTTCAGTCCTCACCCCGAGCTCCATGAGCAGTCTGACGCCTACATCTCGATGGGCGATACCGCAGAAAACGTGGCGACTCGCTGGAACGTGAGCCGAAGGGATCAGGAGCAACTGGCACTGGAGTCCCACCAAAAGGCCGCGGCCGCGCGCAACTTGAATCGCCTCGCTGAGGAAATCGTACCCATCCGCCTGCCCGAGGGGGTGCTCGTTGATGAGGACGGCTGCATCCGGCCCGGTACGTCCTTGGAAGCCCTGGCAGCGTTGAAGCCGGCGTTCAGGCCAGATGGAACCGTCACAGCAGGCACGTCGTCGCCGCTTACCGACGGCGCAGCTGCCGTGCTGGTTTGCAGCGATGTCTTCGCGACTCGCCACCGGATCAAGGCGCTTGCTCGCATCAGGGCCATCGCCACGGTGGGCGTCGATCCGGCTGTCATGGGAATAGGCCCGGTGCCCGCATCGAAGAAGGCCCTGCAGAGGGCCGGATTGACCGTCGACGACCTCGGCGTCGTGGAACTTCACGAAGCCTTCGCGTCACAAGCATTGGCCTGTGCCCGAGAGCTGAAGATCGACCCCACCACGATGAACCTCGATGGCGGCGGTTTGTCCATCGGTCACCCGTTGGGCGCGACCGGCGCCCGCATCGTCGGAAAGGCGGCCAGCCTGTTGAAGCGGACCGACACCACCTTTGCCCTCGCAGCTCAGTGCATCGGCGGCGGACAAGGAATCGCAACGGTGCTGGAGCAGCTATGACCAGCTCCCAAGCCGGACGTCATTGCTGGTGTGATTCCCAAGTCGAGCTGGCTGCGTATCCGCGCCCAGCCCAGCGCTGCCACTCAGAAGTCGTATCGTCCCGTGAAAAAGAACGTACGCGGCGAGTTGTAGAAGGTGTTGTGCAGGCCTAGCGGAGGTGCGAGCACTGGAAGCATGGCGTAGGCACGATCCTGTAGGTTCCGTACCCGGAACGAATAGGTCCAGTGCGAATCCAAAGGAGCGTAGCGCGTAGAAATGTCGATGTAGGACTGCTGCGGGGTCCGGACGGCCGGATTGTTGGCAACGTCAGAAAACTGACGCCCGATCAAGCGTAGCGAGAGGTCCGCCGCCAGTTGTCCGTCACCCACAGGTACTGCCCAGCTCAACGTTGTCCCAAGGCTGACACGCGGGGCCCATGGAATCTGGTTCCCGACATAGTTGGTGCCGGCGGCACCCGATGGATTGAGGAAGGTGGTGAACTTGGTGCGGAGCAGCTCCAGCGAGACTTTCCAGTTCAGGCTGGCGGTCAGACGCGCGACGAGGTCGAGGTCCGCGCCATATGTCTTTGCGTTGCCAGCGTTCACGAGCACCGTGTCATTGACGCGCACACCGTTCACGAGCGTCGCGGTCAAGCCCGCGTGATAGTCCTTGAAATCGTTGTAAAACAGTGCGAGGCTCGCATCCGCGGTTCCGTCGAACAGTCGGACCTTCGCGCCGGCCTCGTAGCTGGTCACCTTCTCCGGCGCCGTCGCCACGCCGGCTGCCGCCAAAGATTCCGCGGCGCGGTTGAAGCCCCCAAATTTCTCGCCCTTCGCAATCGTTCCGTATAGGAACGTCGCTGGGTCCAGTTGGAAATCCACGCCCAACTTGGGAAGCACACCGGACGCAGATGCCTTCAAGTCAGGCGCTGCGTACACCTGCAGGGTACGGTTCCATTCTGCGTCGGTACGCCAGAACCGGTTGTCAGCATCCTGCTCCGTGCGATAGGCCCGCAATCCAATGGTCAAGCCCACCGCCTGCGTCCATGCATACCTCGCCTGCCCGTAAGCGCCTACGTCCTTCGTGCTCTGCTCGGTGAGTGCTTCCGTGCGATTGGGCGTCGAGGCCGTCAGCGGCAATGTGCGAGCCAAGCGATGGAAATGGAATTTGTCTGCAGTCAGCAATGTGCCGGCGGTCCAGCTCCATTCCCTATTCCGGCCTTGGAATTGGAACTCCTGCGAGACCGCCCGTTGCTTGATGTCTTGCCCCGTCCAGAAGCGCTCCTGCACCAAGCCGCCCCAGTCACCATTCATGGGGTCGATGATGTAGGAACGGTACGCGGTGATGGACTTGAAGATGACCTCCGAAGACAGCCGCTTCGTGATCTTGAGAGAGACGCCCTCCGCTCTCGCGTCGACGTCGCCCGTGTCCAAGGACGTGTAGGTGACTCGCGGGGCGCTGTTCGGGTGATTGAGGGGAAAGTTGATGGTATTGAGGTCCGACCGGTCTCTCAGTCCATCGACAGCAATGACGACACTGAAGTCTTCACCGGCCGAATACTTAAGCTTGGCGCGGGCCTGCGTCGCGTGGAGCTTGTTGACCCGCTTGTCCAGCGTGGCGTTGTATCCGAACCCATCGTTGTGCCGCGTCGAGAACGCGAAGCTAGCGGCAAAGTTTTGGCCGATCTGCCCAGTCGCGTAGCCGTGCAACTCCCTGGCGTCGTAGTTGCCAAGTGACCCTGAAAGCCAGGCTTCCCCGAGCTTGGATGGCTCCCTGGAAACGATCTTTGCGGCGCCGCCACTGGAGTTCTGACCATAGAGGGTGCCCTGGGGACCGCGCAGCACCTCGATGCGTTCAACGTCCGGGAGGTCCCATAGGCCCGCCGCATACCCGCGGATCAGGGGTACGTCATCGACGTACACGCCAACCGCCTGCGTCATCGCTGGCTGAGAATTTCCGACGCCGCGGATACCCATGGCTTGAGGCATGTTGGTAAAGCCATTGGGCACCGTCACACCTGCGATCACTCCAACGAGGTCTGATAGGCCTGAAGTCGCCTTCTTCTCGATTTCGTCCTTGCCGACAGCTCCAACGGAGACTGGGGTTCTGCGGAGCAGTGTCTCTTGGCGCTCAGCGGTCACAACAACCTCGGGCAGCTGCGCCCGCTCTACGGCGCCGGCGACCTCCTGTGCCAAGCAACCACCAGAAAATTCAAATGCAGCAGCCCCCAACGCCGCGGCGCGCAAAGCCGTTGTGCGCCACAGCGGGGGCGGCCGGCGCTTGGAAGGGTCGATTCGGTAGTGTGCTGGCATCTGTGATGGGCTGCAGGCATGAAGTATCGCAACGCGCTCACGCTTGATCGTGAGCGCCTGCGGGCCGATGCTATGAGGTCAAAGCACGCCGTGACAGGCGCTTAAGCTGCGTTTAACTGAATTTCACGCCGGCCTGCGCCAGCACCCCGGCAAGAATCGCGCAACGCCAGCTTCCGCTTGTTTGGCCTGGGCATCGGCGCAGGGCTAAGGGTTTCAATGGATTCGTCGATTTTGAAGTTCGGGGAATTTGCGCTGCATCGGCGCAAGCGGCAGCTTTCCCGGGGCGACAAGCAGATCGGGCTCGCTCCAGCCGCCCTGGACGTGCTCGAAATACTGGTGGACCACGCAGGAGAGGTGCTGGCCGATTCCGACATCCTGTTGGAAATCCACAGCCCCATGGATTGCCGTGACGTCTACGACCATGTCGTCTCCCTGAATACTGCGCTGCAGGCCGAGGGTGGCACCCATCTGGCATTGATTTCAGATCGTGGGTACAAGTTCATCGGCCCTGTCAGTGAGCCTTCGAGGCGTCGGCGCTCCAGCAACCTCGTACCGAAGCGAATCGTTGGCCGCAGCGATACCGTGCATTCGGTCGCTGCGAGCCTGCGCACAAGCCGCCTAGTCACGCTCTTCGGCGCGGGCGGCGTTGGCAAGACAACGGCTGCGCAAGAAGTTGTGCGCCATGTCGCGAAGGAATTTGACGACGGGGTGTGCATGGTGGACCTGGCAACGTTGTCTAGCGGCGCCTTCTTGGTCGCCAGCGTGGCGATGTCGCTCGGGTTGAACCTGGACCTCACGATTGGTGGAGCCAATTCGGCTGGACGGCTTGCGCGTGCGATCCGCAACCACAGAGTGCTTGTCGTCTTGGACAACTGCGAGCACCTCATTGACGATGCGGCCCAGGTCGTCGAAGCACTTCTCACCGCGCCGCACCTCAAAGTTCTCACGACGAGTCGCGAGGGCCTGCGTGTAACAGGCGAAGTGGTGCACGTACTTCGGCCGCTTGCCGTCCCAGACACCTCAACAGACGTCCAGGACTTGATGGGCTTCGGCGCCATGGAGCTCTTCGTCGAAAGGGCACGAGCAGCGTCACCATCCCTGTTGCTCGACGAGGACGACTACGTCGCCGCCGCTGAAATCTGTCGGCGCGTCGATGGCATACCGCTGGCCATCGAACTGACGGCCGCAAACGTCGGCCGGCTGGGGGTCACGGGCCTTTTGGAGAGCCTGAGAGCTACCGTTCTCGCGTTGCAGCCTTCGCAGAGTTCCCCGAGCGAGCGCCATCGAACCATACAGGCGGCACTGGATTGGAGCTACACGCTGCTCTCGGACATTGAAAAGCGAGCCTTCAACAGGCTTTTCGTCTTCCGCGGTGAGTTCACACTCGACTCAGCGGTTCAGGTGGTAAGCGATACCGAGGACACTGATGGGGACCTGGCGGAAGCAGTGCTTGCCCTCGCAGCCAAATCAATGGTCTCGACGTCACACCGAAAAGGCGCGGCCCACTTTCGCCTGCTCGAGCTCGCCAAGCTGTACGCCACCGAGAAAGTCACCAACGAGGAAGAGATGCGCCTCGTGTCCTCGCGCCATGCCCGAGACTGCATCCGGCGGCTACGAAAAGCAGAAGAGGACTGGCACGGACTCAGCAGACCCGAATGGTGGTCCTTACACGGCTCGCTGGTGGATGATGTGCGTGCCGCGTTAGCCTGGGCCCAGCGCAAGGGCGGCGACGTTGTTTTCGCTGCAACGCTCGTACTTGAGAGCCTTCCCGTCGCTGGTCGCCTTTCCCTGCTTCACGAGTTCTCGAGCTACATGCGGCTCGCCCTCGCGAGCATTGAAGACGTGGAGGGCGATCATCAACAGCTGCAGTTCAGACTGACAGCAGCGCTGGGCGAGTTTCAGTTCTTTTCCCTGGACCTCGACTCCTCCAAGCGTTCCCTCGATTTGGCGAAGAGCCGCGGCAAGCGGCTTACGTCAGATGAGGACCAGATGGGCGTCATCGTCTCGGCTTGGGCAAACGCCCACCTAGGAGGCAACTACCCTGAAATGGAACGGATGAGCCGCGCCGTTCTACAGCACGCGGCCGCGACTGAGAAGCCAAGCGATCTGATTTTTGGCTGGCGGGGAATGGCGCTCGCGCTCCACTACCGCGGTGACTACGCGTCGTCGATTCAGTTTGCCGAGCGAGCGCTTTCGCTGAACACCGACTCGGTTCGACCTAGCAGCTATTACCTCCAGACAATGATTGACCGAGAGGTAGCCATGCGCGTGTTCATCGCCAGGAGCTACTGGATAACGGGCCGCCCCGACGATGCCCTGCAGTTGGCAGAGGAGGCGCTTCCGTGGGCCAAGCGCGACCGACCAGCTGCCGTTTGCGTCACGCTCGCTGTCGCCCTCATTCCAATCTCCCTTTGGCGAGGTGACGTGACGCGCGCAGTTCGCTACTTGAGCGCGCTTGAGGACGCGGCGGAGACACACGGGCTCGAATTTGGGAAGCTATGGGCAAGATTGTTCAGGTACGCAGTTCGGGAAGCCAAGAGCGCAGACGGCGACGCCGGACTGCAAGCGCAGTTGCAAGGCATCGAACACGGCGGAAGCGCACAGGAAGTCGACATGCTATCCACAATACCCGGTGCAGCGCTGACCGAACTGGCAGTAGCCCGAGTCAATCAAGGCTTGGTTGGCTGGTGCGCACCCGAAGTGCTGCGGCGCCAGGCCATGGATCACATGGCCCGTTCAGAGCTACGGGCTGGCGAAACTATGCTGGTCCGCGCTCTCGACCTTGCCCGATTTCAGGGCGCGGCATCTTGGGAACTGCGTTGCGCACTCGCGCTCGGGAAACTATGGAGCCAGGACGGCCGCGTGGACCAGAGCATGCGACTTGTCGCCGCCACCGCTGAAAAGTTCACTCAAGGGTACGAGACGGCCGACATGGTTGCGGCCCAACAGTTCCTAGAAGGGCTCGACAACGGGCGGAAACGAGCTCCACACTAACGGCAACGACGCGGCCAAAGGCTAGCGAAGGGGCTTCATGGCATCGTTAACTCGCGGGCGCCGCAGCAGAGAGAGACTCCCTCCAAGCGAGGCCTCCCGTAGTCGGCTCTACGCCGCTGAAACACCCTCTCGTCCCCGTGGGAGGACAAACAAGACTAGCACCACTGCCGTGAGGGTTCCTGCGATAACCATCATCATCGACTCGGCGCCTTTTCCATGCAGCAAAGGAAGCAGTACAAGCGGCGCAATTGCCGCCCCAGCGCGATTGAATGCCCAGGTTACAGCTAGCCCGGAAGCCCGGACGGATGTGGGGAAGAGTTCCGCACCATAGGTACTCAGTGTAGGAACGAAGATCGCGGCGAACACGGAAAAACCGCCCGCCGAGACAACGAGCGCTAGAGGGGTATCGCTGAAGACGAAAGCGAATCCGGCCGCAGCCATCGCCAGTGCACCAACGGCCAGCGCGGTTCGCCGCCCGACAGAGTCAATATGGAACGCAGAGCCAAGCGCGCCAATGACCGGCCCGAATGTAGACAACCCGACATAGAGTAGCGCGTCGTTCAGCCGCACGCCCTTGGAGGCGAGCACTGCGCCGGTGAGCAGAGGAAACGCGACGGTAGCCCAGGGGCTCAGGAAGAACAGAAACCAAAGCAGCGGCGCCACAGGGCCGCTGTATGGAGCCACCCGCGTTGCCAGCTTGGGCGCCGCGCATTTCTCGGCATCGCTACGAATTGCTCCAGTGAGGGGGATCGAAGACTCAAGGCGATGCAACGATTCTTGGGCCTCGGTGAGGCGGCCCTTGGAGGCTAGCCACCGCGGTGACTCCGGCAACAAGCGAAACAGAAGTGCGCAGCCAAGCGAACCTACGCAGCCAAGAATGAGCGCCCACCGCCAGCCCTCTATCCCAAGCGGGTTGGTCATGCCCAGCGCGCGCATGAGGAAGACCCCCGCGGGCGCACCGAACAATGCAAGCGACGTCATCAGAAAGAGAAGCCGACCACGATTCTTTGCAGGAAGCAGGTCCGTCAGGAAAGCGAACAAAATCGGCGGAAAAGCCCCCACGCTCAGCCCAATGGCGACACGGGCAGCGGCCAGCTGGCTCACGGACTGGCTGACCGCACCTGCGGCGGAACATATTGCCATCAGCAACAGCACATGGCTCAGCACAATCCGCCGGCCGAAACGGTCAGCAAGTACGCCGAAGACCGGAGCCCCCACTGCCGCTCCGACATAGATGGCCCCAAGAAGCCAAGCAAGTTCTCCCGCTGCGACGCGGTGCGGCGCAGCACTGAAGACGGCTGCGAGGCCATTCCCGATCCCCATTTCGAAGAGGTCGAAACCAAAGGCCACTGTGCAACAGCCCAGCATCGCCACATGCAGCCGGGTGACGGGCAGGCCGTCAAGCCGGGCGGACAAAGCAGGCGCACGCACCTCCGTCGCCGCGTCTGCGGTGCGCCCTGCCGCATTTTCGGAGCTCGCGTTTTCAGATGTGATCGTCGTCATGTTGAATGCGCAGAGCTCAATGCGCTTGGTAAAGGAAATTCATGCGCTCAGATTGACGACAGGCATGGGCTGCTTGCTTAATTGTCTTCATAGCAAGGACTCGCCGAGCGCTGTAAGCGTCAACGCGGTATGCCCGGCAACCACATCAGCCGTGTGGCGGCCACCTGCAACCGACCGCAGCGCCTGTTCGAGAAGCTGCAAATGACTTTCCCTATCGCGCGCAGTCCCATGCAGTCGCGTCAAACTCAACGCCGCTCGCAGCTGCCAACTTACAGCTCCTTGTGACTTGGCCAAGTCGTGTGCGGCCTGCAGTTTTGACTTCGTCGCCTCAGCGTCGTCGACGCCTGCTGCGAGCAGGCGAAGCGCATCAATACGGAATACCTCGGGTGCACACCACCCAGACTTACCGGACACGGCACGCTGAACCGCTTCCTCGGTGAGCAGCGAAGGGGAAAGGGAAACCCCCAGGTCTGCCTCCATTTTTGTGAGGCCGGCTTTCATCCCATCAAGCGCCCCCCGCGTCAGCCCATCTGCGAGCGCAAGTTCACAGACTCGGGCCCAAGAGACCCAGTAGACGTGGCAATGCTGCTCGGCGTGGGCGGTCAATTCATCGACGAAGGCCTTTGCCTCGGTCTTATCGCCGCGCCACACAGCAATGGGCACACAACCGAGCGCCAGAGCATGACTGACGGCGAAAGGGGAACTTTGACGCGCAGTGTCCAGCGCCGTCTGGCTCAACTCGTGCGCTTCGTCTACGCGTCCTTGAATCCACGCCATCCGCGAAAGCAGCACGCGCATGGAGACATGCCTTGGAATCGGACCGACGTATTGGAAATATGGTTTCCGCGAGGGGTGATCCAGCACCTTTTGCGCAAGCGAGGCGGCCTCCTTATGCCTGCCTAGCCCATGAAGACCTTGGGCAGCGAACCTGTCGGCCAGGAAGACAGCAGCCGGAGCTTCGGCGCTTTCAGCTTCAAACCGTGCTGCTTCTGCGTACGCAACAACATCGCAAAAGTCTCCGCTGCTCATGCTTGCGCACAGCGCCCAGTAGAAAGCCGCCAGCTTGTCTTTCCTAGTACCGACCTCCGCGGCCAGCTCAAGCATGTGTTCAATAGAACGTCCACCCTGCGTCTCAGGCCTCGGTGAAAGCCCAGCGCTCGAGAAGACCGCCAGCATCGCCCTCAGCTCGAGAAGTGAATCAGGTGGCTGTAGTGTTAGCGCGGCCTCGTATGCGTGTGTCATGCTGTGGCGAAAGTCATCGCCGAGGCCCAGTTGTGAAATCAAACGCCTAGCGGCTACCGCAACCTGGATGCCGAGCCGGAGGTCTCCTCTGGGAGCAAAGTGCCACTCAAGGGATGCCCGCAGGTCATCAAGTAAACCTGCGTACTTGCGAAGGAGCGCATTCGCCGATTCGTTATCCACGGAGTCCAGTTCTGACTCAGCAGACGTGAGTTTTGCGATCAACAGCTCAGAGTGATTGGTAATACTGGCTAGCCAGTCCTCTGAGCGGTGCAGCGCCTCGTTGGCGTAGGTTCGGGTGGTGGAAAGCAGTCGATACTGTTTTGGGCTTTCGTCGCCATCCAGGACGACGAGGGACTTAGCCGTCAAGGTGATGATGCTGCGGGTCACACCGGTTGGCCCCACAGACCCCCAGGCGGCGACCTTCCCCGCGTCCTTCATGGAGAACCTCCCACGGAACACCGAAAGCCTCCGCAGCACGGCTTGCTCTTCGTGGGAAAGCAGGTCAAAACTCCAATCGAGAAGAGCGCGCAAGGTCTGCTGCCGGGTAGGCGCGGTTCGCCGCCCCTTGTTGAGGATTTGGAACATGTGGTCGATGCGGGACACCAGACCACCAACACCCAACCCACCAATTCGCGCAGCGGCCAGCTCAACGGCCAAGGGCATCCCATCGAGCAACGCACACAAGCCTTCAACCGCGGCAATGTTGTCCGGCTGGAGCTTGAACCCTTCCTCGATCAAGGCGGCGCGCTCGGCGAAGAGCTGCGCAGCTGGCGAGACGGCAGTGGATGAAGAGGTTGGACCGACGTTGCACCGCAAGGGCTCCAGCCAATGGACCAACTCACCAGGGAGATTCAAAGGTTCACGGCTTGTTGTGAGGATGTGGACCCCGTCGGTTTCACGGAGAAGTGCGTGAACCATTTCAGCGACCGAGTCCAGAACGTGCTCGCAGTTGTCCAGCACAAGCAATGCGTTCTTGCCCCTCAATGCGGATACCAGACTTTGAGTCGGCGTCCCTTGACCAGCGCTCGCACCTACTGCTGATGCCACGGCTGCAGGGACTCGACCAGGCTGCGTCAAAACCGACAGATCGACGAACCTCACGCCATGCGGGAGCCCGCAGTCTCGGGCGACAGCCACGGCGACCGAAGTTTTTCCCATTCCGCCCGGTGCAGCGACCGTCACGAGGCGCTTGCTGGCAACCTGCTTCCGAAGGTCATCAAGCACATCGGACCGACCAATCAGATAAGGCGGAAGGGGCGGTAGCTGTCCCAGCTCACCATTGAACGCTTCGACGGAGTCGCTGGCTCCGGGCGCGCTCAAGATGGTCACCTTCTCAACGAACGAATAGCCACGCCCTGGAATATTGGCAATGAACCGTGCCTGCCCAGGCGCGTCGCCAAGCGTCTTCCTTAGCGCCGATATGTGCACACGCAGGTTGGTTTCCTCGACGACCGCGCTGCCCCATGCAGCGCGCTCCAGGTCTGAATAGCTCAGCACCTGACCCGGTTGTGTGGCCAGGGAAATGAGTAGGTCGATAGCGCGGTTGCCGAGCCGGATCGGAGCCCCTTCACAACTCAAGGAACGGTGGACCAAGTCAAGCTTGAATCGACCGAAGGAAAGGGCGGATGGCTTGCTGGAAGTTCCAGCCCCATCGTGCAGATGCCTAGCCATACCTGTTTGCCTCAAGGCGAACAAGCAACGCCTTCGCTCGGCAGAAATCCGCGTCGTCAAAGCCTTCGCGGAACTTGCCCATGACGCCCGCCAACATCTTGGCGCCGCGGTTCGCGCTGGAATCCCGGGTAAACCACAGCTCAGTCAGGCTCATGACCGCTCGCAACTCCCACGCCAGCGCTCCTTGGTCCTGAGCCAGTTGAACTGCGCGAAATAGCGTGTCCTCAGCAGCGCCGTCATCGGGAAGTGTGCGGAGCGTTCGCACCGCGCTCACCCTCAGCAGCTCAGCAGCGCACCACCCAACTTCACCAGAATTGACCCGGGCAAGGCAACTTGGAACGAACAATGCATCGTTCAGCGTAGCGAACACCTCTTCAGCATAAGCAGGAGCTGGCGGGCAGGCTTCTTCATCCAAGTCAATGTGCAAGCCGTGGAGCTCCAGGACGGTTGCATAGCCTTTGAGAAAGGGCGTGAAGAAGTGATGGCCCAGGCGGCTGATCGCATCCTGAAGCTGAAGAACTAGCGCATGTGCACGCTGAATTCGGCCTTGCCAGATCGCGAGTGGGATAGCCGCATGGCCTAGAACGGCGGGTGCGCCCAGGAGATGGTAGTTGTCGTTGGCCTCAAGGCCGTCTCTCAAGGCAGCATCGGCCGCTGCACTACGGCCCTGTATCCACTCGAGTCTTGACCGGTAAATCGCCACTGACATCTTCCGCGGGGTGTGACCACTGAAGTGCCGAAGAAGCTTTTTGCTTTGGAACCGCTGCACCTCATCGAGTTGATGCCGTGCGCTGGCAAACCTTCCAAGGTTGAAGTTCGTAAATCCGCGGAACCGCTGGACCAGCAACGTATAGCCATGCTCACGGGAACCACGAGTCATCCCGGCGAGTTTGTCCAGATGTCTTAGGACAACCGGGTGGTCGCCGCGATGCGAGGCGCGCACCACGAGCGCGTAGAGGCCATCAACTTGGAGGTCAACTTCCCTCACCAGAGAGATCAACTCAAGAATCCGCTCCTCGATGTGCGGATGTAGGTCTTGCATGTATCCGGTCACGACCGTCGTGAAGCAAGACGCCGACAGGAGGCTCAGTTCTATGCTGTCGCTGTACCGCTCAGGCAACATCTGCAATGCCTTCGCAAGCCGCCCATGCAGCTCAAGGGTCAGGCCAAACTCCATGAAAAACCGAGGCAACTCGGCGAATAGAGCCAGGGCCAGTTCGAGCGATTCACCGCCTGGCGCATCCTCCACATGCAGCAGCGCTGCCCGCACTTCATCAATCAGGGGCGCATAAGTTGCGTGCCACAAGTGAAGGTCATCAATATCAACTTCTCTCAGTGCCGAATTTGCAGACTTAAGACGGGTCAAGATCGCGCGCGCGTGCTTGTGCCTTGTGACTCGCTCGTCGGGCCCCGTGCCTAGGATGCATTCCGCGTATACCCTCGTGGCAAAGCGAAGGCGATACATCTCAGGATTGCGGGCTCCTTCGCTTCGAAGGATGCCAATGGACATCAAGCGATGAACGGCTCCTTTCAGTCCCTCTTCCGTAACCTCGTCCCATTTCGCGGTGGCGATAGCATCTTCGAGCGAGAAAGCTCCTCGAAAAACTGCCAGTCGAGTCAACACCTTCTTTTCGCTGGCTGAAAGAAGGGCGTAGCTCCAGTCCATCAAGGCTTGAAGGTTCCGGTGTCGCGGCGTCGTTCCGCGAGGCCCAGAAATGACGTCAAGTGCCACTTCCAGCGTCTTTGAAATCTCCTCGAGGTCGAGCGATAAAGCCTGACCTGCTGCCAGTTCGATGGACAGTGGAACGCCTTCGACTTGCTCGCATAGCGCGCGCACCAAATGCAGTTGTTCGTCTGTCGGCGCCCAGGGTGCACCACCTAGCGCGGACACCCGGCTCATGAAGAGTTGGACGGCAGGGGCATCAACAGGGTGCGGCGCGTCCGTGCTGAGTGGTCCGAGCGGAAAGGCCAATTCGACCTCGAGCTCCAACGGCTCATGCGACGTGGCCAGGACGGCGAGATGAGCCGTCGAATCCAGTAACCCTTGGACAAGCTTTGCCGTCGGAGCCCTTAGGTGCTCACAGTTGTCGATGACAACGAGCATCCTCTTGTGCCGCAAATGAGCACGGATGCTTGGCCACGGCCTATCGCCCGATGCGTAAAGCCCTAAAGCTATAGCGAGTGACGCAGCCAGCGAGTCAGCGTCGCTGATCGTCGACAGGTCGACGAAACAGATGCCATGTGGAAACTTCTTGCCAACCTTTTCTGCTGCCTCCAAGGCCAACGTGGTCTTGCCGATCCCACCGGGACCGGTGATGGTGGTCAACCGATGTTTGGCAAGGATGGCCTGCAGGTCACGCAGTGCATCGTCGCGGCCAACGACGGTTGCTGGTCGCGAAGGTATCGCGGCTGCGTTCACCCATCCGACGATACTGGGCGTTTCTGACTCGTCATCCACCTCCACCGAAAATCGTGAAGCGAAGCGATAGCCTCGGCCTGGCACGGTCTCGATGAAGCGAGAGCTCGCTGCGCCATCGCCCAGCGTCTTGCGCAGCGAGGCGATGTGAACGCGCAAATTGGTCTCTTCGACCTTGATTCCTGGCCAAACTTTGCGCTCAATGTCTTCGCGAGAAACTGGTGACCCGCGCGCATCTAGCAACGCGTTCAGCAAGTCCCAGGCACGACCACCTATGCGGATGTCTTCGCCTTCGCGAACGAGCCTCCGTTTGCTTCGGTGGAGCACGAATTCGCCAAACCGAACCGAGGCGCGGTCATCGAGCCCGCCTGCGGTGTCTTTCGCTCCTTCGACCGAAGGAAATTGGTGATCCATATAGCGCCGTGCTCACTTGCGCGCCGCCGCCACGGAAAGTAGCCGCGCCCAGGGTCTTGCGCACTCAAATGGTGCAACGGCGATCCTGGCTACTATTCCATCAATTGCAACGCGCATCTTCCTCTTGACCAAGTCTACGAGGCGGATTTGTCTAAGGCCCGTCAAAAGGTGTGAATCGTTCGACGAGGGGCAGCCAGTGCCTTCTCGCATGCCGCGCCGCCCATCCGAATGGATAGGGTTTTCCATGAATACCGGCATGGTTTCGGACAACGCTAGGTGCGCACGCCACTACGTTCTCCTCGGCGACATGGGACAGCGAAGCGCCTCTGCTGTGATGCTCGGTTTGGCGCGACCGTCAGGGGCGCCCGCCAGCGGCTGAAGGGCCCGAGGAAGGCTTGTATCGACTCTGAGGCATCGCGGCATCGTGCACGAGAGGTGCAGGGCGAAGCGCATTAGAGGTCGTGCTCCTCCTGAGGCTACGTAGCCCCTGCAAACGGGGGTCTCACATGCACGCGGGGCGCATCCTTCGTAGATACTTCGCTCATCGGGGCCGGGGGGCCACTTATCAAGACATATGCACCCCCAATTCCTGAACGCCCTCCGCAAGTTCGTCGAAACGCTCGACAAGCACCCAGCCGGTTCGCGCTACCTGATTGCCTTGACCACGCTGGCCTCAGCTACTGCCGTGTTGCTCGCTTGGCTCGGGGTGCGCATCCACTGAGGCCCGGACCGAGGCGACCTTCTCCTCCAGACTCGCGAGTGTTCGCTGCCCAAGGCTGAAGCAGAGCTGTACGGCTTGCTTGGTGCCTGCGTCCGCCCGCCCGGCCCCGACATAGACGCTTGCGGCTCTCAGAGGGTTCAGCAGGCTCTGAGCCGCTTGAAGCAGTTCGGAATCACTGCGATCCATGGAGATAGTCATGCGCAGCACCTGAAGCAGGCCATCGGCGTCTACGAGGTGTGTTGACTGGGAAACTGAGCACGGAGAGCATGGCGGAACAGACATGTTCTCTCTTGTGCTCGATGGCGCGCTCGGCGCGCGCGACCTGACCTGGTTCAAGCGGCTCGCGCGGCTGCTGGCTGGCTGTGCGCTTGTGGCGGACCGCGCGTACGTGCGTCAGGATGGCCAGGTAGTCCCTGAGGGCATCGGCTTCACGATTGACCTCAAAGACGGAACCCAGCTGACCAGGAAAGCGGTCGCTCGCCTCCTAGGATGTCGTGACGATCAACGGCATCGGCAACTGCGCGTCACGACCGACGGCATCGCCTACTTGTCAGATGTCACTGGCAACAAGGACATTGAGGGATTGCGGTTTCGCATGGAGACATGGGCGCGTGGAAATAGCTACGTCGGCCTGGAGGCCTCTCAATCGAGGGCCTGGGTGGACGAGGTCTTCAAGGACCTGAGCAACAACTGGCCAACACCGAAATCGACGCTAGTCGACTGGTAAGCCTACGGGGCTGGCCAGACCTCATCGCCGAGGAGCTTCACACTTCGACGACGAGGTCTCTGCCGACGAAGCGGCCCCTGCGTCATAGGATTCGGAAGACCTACACGTCCTCGACAGCACCGATGTTCGATCCAGCAACCGCCGTCGAAGTCGAAGCCGTCGTTTCGGTCTTGATTCCGGAATTCTCCGTCGTGCATTTGGAAACGGCGGACAGCAGGACGCTCTCCATCGGTGAGGACACTCCTGGGGTTGATTGGCGTACGCTTAGGGAGGGTCAGCGTCTTCGATGCCTCGTGGTGGGCGAGCACGCGAGCTTGGTCTTGAGAGCTACGCTCCTGCCTGACACCAACACTTCCGCGAGAAGCTAGCAATGGCTGTTTGGCAGTTCGACATGGACTTCACCGAGGCAGGGGGCAGCCGAGTGCTCTCTCCGGAGGTGACGCGCGTGCTCGCGGCTCATCTCGCTCGCGCTGTCGGGCCGAGCCTGCGGATGCTTGAGAGCTGGCGCTTCTTCGGCGAGAAGAACGGAAGCCGGGTGGACGTGATCCAGGACAAGGACGGCACGGCGCAGGTTCAAGCGCGCATCGACGCGCGAACATCGGGCGCCGACCAGTTCGTCGTGCACGTCTGCGAGGCTGCGACGGCGGCGGGCTGCTTGCTGCTATGCGAGGAACTGGAGACCACGCTCCAGCCAACGCCGCGTGAACCGAACGCAGCACTGCAACGCTCAGGTGCGTGGCGCTTTGCGCTCGATCCACGCACCTTCAGGCCAAAGGTTTGACTCTAGGAGCACAGGCGGTCGACCAATACTTGCAAGATGCGCGGAAGCTCGTCGTCGAGCTTTTCAAAGGATGGCTTGAAGGGGGCGATCCGAACCCACTGAGTGCCCTGCCCTTCGTGGACGCACTGCTCAAGGTCGTCGAGTAGTAGAACCTGGCCAGGCCTCGCCCCGAACACGAAGGTCAGGTCCTTGGTGCGACCGCTCCAGTGGATGTACTCGATGCTCGCGAACCACTCAGGAACTGCGCGGTGCTCGACCAGAAGCCGCGCCACCTGGCGGAACACTGGCTCCTTGATGGACGTGAACATCGCGATGCGCGGGAACAGGGCTTGTACGCACTCCAGGAACGGGTACAGACCAGGCCTAACGACACAGGAGGCGGCGTCGGAGATGAGCGTCGCCTCAAAGCCGAGCGCTAGCACCCTGATGGTTTGATCGGGCGGGTGCGTCGGCTGGTCAGGCTCCAGGCGCTCCAGCGCGAGGTCTACGACAGATTTCACGGGGCCAGCCTCACGAGCAAGGGGTCGAGCCGGCACGAAGGCCAGCTCAAGGCCTACGGACTGGCCGATGGCGTCTAGGACGTCGAGCTGCAGCACCCGGGTGCCGCCCAGCGCCGCCGCCGCATCGACGATGTCGACTTCGGCGCGCCGGGCTAGCTCCCAGAGAGTCAGGCCGCTGTCGCGCAGGCCTGAGCGAAGTTGCTTGGCGATCCTTGTTGCGACCACATCTTCTCCAAATGCGAGTTCTGGTCAGGCTACGAGACGCATGGCTCAGGAGGTGAGCCAGCGCCGGCCTCGAAGTGCCGTCGTGCAGTTGGTTTGCTGCCCGGTGGGCCCAAGCTGCAGCCATGTCCAGCGGCCTGTCCGAAAATGAACGCAGAAAATCCGTACGGATTCGACAACCAATAGTGCGGCCGACCTAGTCGGCGCCATCACACGCCGAGCATCCGCCACGTCGCCTCGCTGGCCTTGAGGATGTCGAGGCTGTCCTTTCGATGTGAACGATAGGCATGGCGAAGCGACCTCGCCGTGCGCGTGCGCAGGCCTTCCGCAATGTCAAACCCATCGCAGCATTGAGCAAGGTCGGCAGCGCCGTCGAAGACTTCCCGAATCAGGTCCTGGACGTAGTCGACGCTCACGGACAGCAGCGGTCGACCTTGCTGGAAGGCACTCCAAGTCGGGAGACTTCCGTTTCCGAACCACGCCTGCAAAGTCTTGGCCAACTGCTCAGGCATGTAGCGGACGTCACGAATCCGCCGGCCGTCCCTGCGGCGTAGCGTCAAGACCCAGGCATTTATCTCGCTCCCCGGCGGGGCCAGCTCGCCGCTGGATAGTGCAACGGCTTCGACCAACTTCAGTTCGCCGAAGTAGAGCAACTCCACGACGAGGCGATGCATGGTGGCTGCGCCGTTCCCATCGTTGTTCAGCCAGCGGCAGACCCATTCCCATTCATTGAGAGGCATGGGCTTAGTCAGCTTGAAGTTACGGTCGAAGGGCTGCGCGAGGCGAGAGTCGGAGCGCCCCTCGCGCACGCTCCCCTTGTCTTGCACGTAGTTCAAGTCGGCGTAGTTTTGCTGTCGCAGGAACGTGAGGAGGCTGGAGATGTGCGCCCCGATGACGAGTCGCGACCGCGAGTCAGCCGGGCATATAAAGGGACGCCAATCGCTTGAAGCGCGCGAAACGCTTCGAGGTGCAATCCAGACGCCGGTTGGGGCGGGATTCGCCGTGAAGTCGACGAATGCGCCGAAATCAGCTCTATCGAAGGACGAGAGCGCCTTAAGGCGGTGGACGTAGGCCCAGTTGAGCAGCTTCTCCACCGCGGAACGGCGCGAGCGCTGGGTGGCGTCGCTCTCGGAGGTCCGCTCAAGCCAGTGCCGCACCGCGTCTACGTCGGTTTCCGCGTCAATCTTGCAGCCGTTGCGGATGCGACGTGTCCCGGTCCGACCATCCAGTTCCGGTGGGGGCACGAGACGCTCAAAGGGCGCGATTTCATACGGCCGGGCCTCGACGGAGGCGACCGCGATTTTTCCAATCTTTTGATGCGTCAAGGTTCTCTCCTCAGCTATGCAGCGGGCGGTCCGACCAGCACGAGTTCCCTCTGGTCGTGCGACGGAGCCGGCCAGGTCAGGTGCGACAGCGACAAAGGCCAGTGCCTAAGGCCCGGGTCAAGGCGAGGTGCCCAGACGGCATACACCTCGTTGAAACGCGCCACGGCGCTTCGCTGGATACCCGTCCTGGGGTGCGACCGCCCCACTGGCGCCAAGCTCGCCAACGCATCAGCCCAGCCTCGCGCGGTCTCCCGGTCGCCGAGAAAGCATTGCCAGGCGAAGTGCCCCCATTCGCTCGGGCGAGCCCGACAGCCCACGGGCCAACTCAGCACGTCCGGACGAAGGCTTAACGAGTGGTCGCCCTTCGACGCGGAGGCACCCAGGCGCGGTATATCCATCGGCCAATATGCTTCCTCGAATCGCTTGCGCCAGAGGAACCAAGCATGGATGTCCGTGAGCTTGCCCTGCGACTCCGGCAGCGGCGCAAGGGTGTTCCAGTCGAAGAGCGCCATATCGACACGACGATTGAACAGACCCGGCGAGGCCTTGCGCAGGAGGCGCCGGACATGTCGACGTATTGCTTTGTAGATGGAGCGCAGGAGCTGCAAGGCGGGTTTGTCGAAAGCTGGCAGCGCGGCGGTGAAACGCGCAGCGGACGGACCGCACGCCAAGACGGCAACCCGCGCCCTGCCCTCTTGACGAATCGGGCACGGAAGCACACTGGTCAACGTCGAGAAGACGGCCCTTCGGACCTCAAACGAGGGGCATGCTGAGGCATGAGAGGGATGCCATCCAGAGAGCGCGGGCCACTCGATGGACAGGTTGCCCAAGCGCCTGAGCCAAGAGTGCATCTGGGCAAAGGGCCTCTCGTCGAACGGGACTTCTCGACACGCTCTGAGCGCACTCGGCTCCCATGCCCTGCAAAAGGGGCTGAAGCACTTGCTGCAACAAAGCGGAGCATCGAGGGTCTCAGGCGTGACCGCGTACGCGGGCAACGGATGGCCACAGTCTTGGCAGCTGTCGAGGAGCCCTGTCCCATGCAATGGACAAACTTCGATTCCGTCGATCTGGTGGACGACGGACTGGAAGCCAGCGTCCATGCAGTCTGGGCAATACCTTACCTGCGCATCGGAGGCGATCCACGGCGCCCAATGCCCGCACATCTTGTCTAGCGTGTTCGACACGACTGAGCGAGCGAGCTGGTGCAGCCTTTCGGACTCACGCAACCATGCTCCTCCGAGCAGGCTGCGACCATGGAAGGGTCTGGCATGGGTGGAGAGGGGACCGTTGGCGAATACGTAACGGCAGAAGCCGACAGCTCCGAGCGCGTTGAGGGTGCCGAGCTTGCAGGCTCGGCTGTATGGACCCTCGTAAGTGCGCGCCCAGGGCCGGTAGTCGACCAGGCCCGAAAGGATGGTTTCGGGCATCATGACTATTTGACCAAGCTGGCAGCGTAGCCACTTGCATCCACGGCGTCGCGCCACACCTCAGTCGCGACAACATAGCCCTCGCAGTCAAGCGCGGCCTGAGAGAAGTAGAAGTTGCGGATGGCACCAATGATCCAGTTCATCCCGATGTTCTCTGCCGGGATGGTGAATGTGTTCGCGACGAGGCAGAACGTATCCCACGCTCGCTCAGCTTCGTGTTCGAGGCGCCACCCTTCGCGCCACGCCCGTGGCAGGAAGAACTCGGAGCAGCAGATGCCACTTTGCGGAGGAAACTCAAGCAGCCCGGCGTCGTCATAGGAGCGGAAGACGTCCAGAAACTCTTCCTTGTCCCGGATGCCGCGGAACTGCCGAGGAGTCATCAGAAAGCGTGCGACAAGGTCCATCCGCTGCTTGGAGACGAGGCGCTCCCTGACCGCGATCAGTTCAGGGTGCCCGAAGATGACCGTGATGACGGTGAGGCCGCGCTCCTGGCAATCGTTAGTGAGGTCACGCAGGAAGGTGAACTCGCTTTCGCCCCAGTTCTGCCCTTCGTCGACGAGCAGCAGGTAGCGCGAACTCTTCTTGTGTAAGGCCTGAGAGAGCATCGTGCTCAGCACGCGAGTCCGGCGTTCCGTGGTAGTCCCAGTTGCTGCCGCAGCGTGCTTGAAGTCCAAGCCGATGTCGGTGAAGAAGGTCCGCTCCGAGGACTTGTCGTGCCCTTTAGCGATGACCAGTGAGAACGGCACGTTTCCGTACGTCCGGGTGAGCTGGGCGGCAATGGCGTGGATCGCGGTGGTCTTGCCGATGCGAAAGGCGGCCGTGAGACAGGTCCCCGAATCACGGTGAACCAGGACCTGCCTGACAACGTCATAGGCCTCTTGGACCGGCCCGGTCGGGAAGCAAAGTGTGTTCATCACCAGCGGATGCTCCTCGTAGAGGCGCTCACGTTCTTCGCCAGGGGTCAATGCCGCTTCACGAAGGGCCATGGCACGGGTGTCAATGTCACGACGAGAATTCATGGTGTTCTCCAAAAGGTGGCCACCCCGCGCGTCGATTGGTAGAGCGTCACGGGGTTGAATGACGAGAAGCTATGGAACCGTCAGGTGTTGCGCCACTTGGGCGACGGCAGGCCTGACGGCAGGGGACGATGCGGGGCTGGGGGCAGGCCGGTTGGAATGCCCTTGGCAATCTCGCTGAGGGGCACGCCGGTCTGCCGCGAGGCCTCGACCAGCTTGGTGGCTGCACCAGACACGCGCTTGGGGCGATCCGTCATCTGCTTCCGGGCCTTATTCGCAAGGGCGGTCAGGAAGGAAACGACGACGTCCGAGCCATCGGGCGCAAAGTCACCGTTTCGGATTTCCTCGTTGATGGTCTTGCGAAGGGCGCGGGAGTGCTTGGTCTGCGCCCACCGACGGTTGAGGACGACGAGTTCACCCAGCGACTCGCCCGACGGATCGAAGGCGGTGATCGTGCGCATGTCGCGCTCGTCGATGTGCAGCGTGATGTGCTGGCCGATGAGCTCGAAGGCCTTGGCGATGCCAGGCCCGCCGTAGCGCAACTTGTCCACTTCGACGTACGGCGTCCTGACGGCGCCCTTCTTGAGGCTGCCGCGAACCGGGCGCTTTTCGACGGTGATACCGAGCCGCGGGGTGTGCGCAGTCAGCGGGATGCTCGGCCGAAGCACCAGGGGCGCCTTGCTACTGCTGAGGAAGGAGCTCAGTGCCTGCAGCCGGGTCTTCCCATCCACGGCCGAGGTCCTGCTGGCGTTGTAGTTCGCGAGCAGGACATCCACCAAGTCGAGCAAGCCATCCCAGGAGATGTGGTGCTTGAGCGCCCCCTCTACGGAGTCGGGCTTCATAGGGTCTGCCGGATGTGAGCCCGTTGAGGATGGCAGTTGATGAAACACCCACTGCTCTATCGTCCGGAAGACGCGCTCAATGCCAGCATTCCTTGGCCACGAGCCAACGGGGATCGCATTCATGGCGCAACCCCATTGCTTCCGAGTCCCTTCGAGAAATCGGTTGGCAAAGTGCTGCGCGGCATTGTCAAACGCCACCACACACGGCCGAATCTCATCGAGGCCAGGGATGTTGCCTACGGGAAGCGCCGCGCCCGGGATGTAACTCAAGCCCTCCGTGGTGAGCGCTCGCGGCTTCCACGGTGTGGCGAGGCAAAGCAAGGCGTCCTCGATGGCCACTGCGTTGATCTGCGTCGCGTAGGACGCCGAGTAGCCGAGTGCGCAGCCCTTGTTCAGGTCGATGACGACGTGCAGATGGATGCGCTCGATTGCGACCTCCTGAGGGCCGGCAGGCCCATCAAGCGTCACGGTGCCAATAGCGTCCACCCTGTGGGTGTCCATCGCGACGACGTCGAAGGGCGCCACGGCGAATGGAAAGGACCGCTTCCCTGTGCCAATGCTCCTGGTGGTGGACGTGTCGGCTCCGAGCCAAGTCCTGCTCGTTGCCGCGTCTTCCGCGATGCGGCGCTGGATATACCGCTCGACGGAACGACGCCCTTTGCTCTTGGTGTTGAAGGGGTAGTCGTTCTCGGTCATGCCGTTCTCTAGGCAGTACCTTGCCCACTTCCTCCAGACGTTCCGCCGCGCAGGCGACGCCGACTTCGCGCCGGATTCCCCGCCGCCTGCACGAATGATCGCGTCGAGCTTCTTCCGAAATGTCGGCCTAGCCTCCAAAAACTGGTCGAAGCTGCCACCCTTCCCGCTTCCCTGCTGGCCCGTGGTGGGTTTCGCGCGCTTGTACTCGGTCAGCCGCAGCCCCTTAATGAGGCCTGCCCAGCCGACGATGCGCTTGCTGGAGTCTTCCCTGGGCTGGAGGCAGCGGTCGAGTGCGTCGAGAAGCGTGGTGCGTGCGCAACCGGCCTCCTTCGCGGCCGCCGTTAGCTTGCCTTCCTTCAAGTAGAGCCGGATGCCCTTCGCCATGCGCTGGAAGCGCGGGTCGACTTCGCCTTCCTCGAGAGTGAAGTCAGCGGCCGGCCACTGCTCGCAGTTGCGCAGCTCGTCGGAAAGCATCCGGAAGGAGTTCTGCCTCGTGGTCTTACCGCGACTCATGATGCTTCTCCCACCACGAAGAGCCTGGATTGCCAAGTCAGCGCGAGGACATCGAGGTCGCTCGCAACGAGGCCTTGCTGAACAAGTTGGAAGGCCGCTGCGCAGAAGAGGCCGATTTCGGTGTCCGGGCCCAGGGCGGCGACGTCCGCCAAGCGCACCTCGCGGCGCGTCTTGATGATCTTGAGGACGGCCCGGGTGTAGTGCTCAAGCGGGTGGAAGCGCGCTTGGGACAGCCAGGCGACGATCCGGAGCCAGTTGTAGATGCGCTGCGGCTGGGCGAAGACCTGCTTGTCGGTGATGAGCTCGTGGGTGACGCCGGCGAAGGCGGCCGCCTTCATCTGGACCATGATCTGCAGATTTGTTCTCGTCTGGGCGCCCTGCTCCACGTCTTCACTGCGCTTGACCTCGCGCCAGACCCGCGTGCCGTCCCGGAGCGTCAGTTCAGCGTCGACGATGGTCGCGTACTCCTCGCCGGCGATCCGCGCGATGCGCTTCTCGGGCGAATAGTCGACGTGGACGATGGTGGGATCGGACTCGACGAGCAGGAAGTGGCCGAACTCAACGTCGCTTCGGAGGATGACGTCGCAGCGCGCCTTTGGGCTGTAGACGTACCAAAGGTTGCTGTGGTGGTGACCGCGCGAGTCGTAGGCCTCGGCGAGCTTGCCGCGCAAGCGGGTGCCGAGGCGGGCACCTTTGGGTTTGGGTGCCTCACGCATCGGGAGAGGTGGCGATGTGGACAGGTCTGTAGCCATGGCTGACTCCGGTTATGGAGGCATCGCCATGCATCGCCCGGGAACGGGACCTAATTCGCTGAAATTTGCGACGCAAGAACCCCTTGCCGTACTTGACTTCGCGCATCGCTGCATCTAGCCTAGCAAGGTCATTCCGTGGTTAGCGGGTTTGGCTGATTTTGGTCTTCGGACCCGGAAAGGGCCGGCTGTTGGTAGCAGCTGGCCCTTTGCCGTTTTAGGCATCAACGCATGCGGAACCTCCGGGGTTGCGGAAAAGCGGTTCTAGGCGCTGCGTGTTGCAAGTTCAAGCGATTGCGCGCAAATAGATCGACAATCGGCCGCGTTATTGCCTGATAATTGTAGATAAAGTATTTAACGGTATAGTTAATCGTTCGTCTAGGCCGGGTGAATAAGACGAAGTCCGCCGGAAGGTGACGAGGTGACGAGCGTTAAGACCCGATGCGTTCACAAATCGTTGGGTCTTCGGCACTACTTGCATGACACCGGCGAGCGGCAGCAGCGACGTCCAGCGCGTTAACTGGATTGCCGGCTGCGTTGGCCGCACGGGGATGCGGTCGTCGGTGCGATTCGGTGGGCTGACCAAGCGCGCGGAATGCGAATGCACGTCGAGCCGCTGGCTGGCGGAAATCCGCCGCAACCTCTGGACCCAAAAGCCACATGGCCTCAAGTGCCCTCGTCAGGGGCCGGACGACATCCAGGTCTCCCCGCCGGAGCTGGACGGGACGTCCTTTGCGTTGGGATTTCGCGTCGAGCGTCCTTTGGGTCGGGGAATTGTGTCCCAGTCGCGCGACAGGACTCACCCTCCCCAACTGGCTGTCCTACTGGGAGAACGGGCCAGTTTTGGGTGCGGGGTATCGTGTCGGCGCTCTCAGGCCGGGACACCTCGGCCAAACCGGCAGGCTTCGCCAGGCCGCCAACGACTTGGCCCCAGCGCCCGAGGTCTTGAGGTTCGGACACCTTGGCAAGCCAGGAACGGCCTGCGTGGCCGCCTGGAAATCTTCCCGGCATCGGCTGCCATGACGGCCGGGAGGCTCAGAGACGCCAGCCCAGACCCACGCTGGCCAAGGTCGGGTTGACCTTGAACTTGCCGGCTTCCACGCCGCTCGAGTAGATGGTCGTGCCCAGGTTGACCCGCTTCACGTCGAAGTTCAGGTAGATGTTCTTGGCGAGCTCGACGTCGGCGCCCACCTGCCAGGCCAGGCCCCAGCTGTTGCGCTTGATGCTGGGATGCAGCGCGGTCTGCACGGCTGGCGCGAAACTGACGCTGGAGAAATTCGTGTAGTTCACGCCGGCGCCCAGATAGGGGCGAACCGTGCCCGCAGGATTGAAGTGGTACTGGAGCGTCAGCGTTGGCGGCAGGTGCTTGAGCGAGCCAATCTCACTGCCCTTGGAATAGACGGTCTGCTTCTGCGGATAGGTCAGGATCAGTTCGGCGGCGACATTGGGCGCCAGGAAGTAGCTGAAATCGACTTCCGGAAAGGTCTTGTTGTTGATCGACAGGCCCAGACCCGTGCTGTCCTTGTTGGCCGAATCAAGCCTCAGTGCGCGGACCCGCACGAGGAATGCTCCTTCGTCAGCGAAGGCCGGCTGCATGCTCGCGGCGGCAACAGCGACGACGGCAAGGCGAAGGGCGAGAGTGAGTTTCATCAATGGCTCCGGTGGATGGGACATGTCCCGATGCAGCCATTGCAAGCGCGGGCATGGCCAGGCGATTTGAGCCAGCACAAACTCGTTCCGCCCGGCCCGGCACAGTCGCGGAAGGCCTTGCGCTGGATCAACTGCATGGGCTGTCGTTGACGCGACGACGCAACCTGGCTGTTCCGGTGTCTGAGCAAGACCGCACGCGATCCCGCGGCCAGGCCCGCTCGCCGCCAATCGCGGCCAGCCGGTTTGACAAAGGTCAAAGTCGACCGCGTGTCGCCGCCCTTCAATGCCCCCATGGAAATCACCTGCCGGATCGTCTTCCCAGGTCAAGCCGCAGCCACCAGCTATCGCTTCGTGGTCGGCCGGCCCACGCTGTTCACCGTGGGGCGCGAGCAATTGCACATGCTCTACGTCGAGCGCTCCGATGGCCTGCAGATCAAGGCCTATGGCCTTGATCTGATCGACGTCTACGAGAGCGCGCTGATGGTCATCCGCTGCAACGTCGAAGGCGCCGCCGGCAAGGTGGGCGCCGTCCACTGGGACTGACCAGCCTCTGCCTGCGAAGGAAGCTCATGCATATCCGCCTGCCGTTGTGCGCCACGATCTCCGCCCTGGTCTTCGTCACCATCTGGCCGCACGCGCACGGTGGGGCTTTCGACAACTCCCTCGTCAGGGCGGCAGGCGGTCTGCTGGTCGGGCTTGCGGCAGGCGGTGCACTGGAACTGCTTTTGTTGCGTGCTGCCCGGCGCGACGCTGACCAGGACCGCCGGCCCGCCGCCGACGACGGCCAGCCGCTGGACCCATCATCCCGTTAAGCCGCGCACGGCGCCCATGCAGGCGCTCATAGGCCAGCGGGCATCTTCTTGATCGAGCGCAAATCATCCATGCGCCGATCCGCCTACCTTCCATGCACCGGGCCACGGCTCGCTCATCGGAAGCAATCATGGCCATCAACGTCGCAACGGCAGAAAACGCCGCCAGCGCTCCCCGCATCCGATTCCTTGGTGCCACCGGCACGGTCACCGGCTCGCGCCATCTCGTTGAATACGCGGGCCGGAGCGTGCTCGTCGACTGCGGGCTGTTCCAGGGGCTGAAGCAGCTGCGCCTGCGCAACTGGGCGCCGTTCCCGGTGCCGGCGTCGTCCATCGACGCCGTCGTGCTCACCCATGCCCACATCGACCACAGCGGTTTCCTGCCCCGCCTCGTGGAACAAGGCTTTCGCGGCAGCATCCACGCCACGCCCGGCACTGCCGATCTGCTCTCCATCCTGCTGCCCGATTCCGGCCGGCTGCAGGAGGAGGACGCCCGCTACGCCAACCGCCATGGCTTCAGCAAGCATTCCCCTGCCCTGCCCCTCTACACCGAAGCCCAGGCCCTGCACTGCCTGAAGCAGGTGCGCCGGCATCACTTCGGCCAGGTCTTCGAACCCATCCCCGGCCTGGAGGCGACCTTCAGCCACGCGGGCCACATCATCGGCGCCGCCAGCGTCCACCTCCACTCGCCCGAAGGATCCATCACCTTCTCCGGCGACCTCGGCCGCGATGACGACCCCGTCATGCAGCCACCGGCTGCGGCGCCCGGCGCCGACATCGTCGTCGTCGAATCCACCTATGGCGACCGCCGCCACAGCGACGCTCCCAGCGCCGACGCCCTCTGTGACGTCATCGCCCGCACGGCGGCGCGCGGCGGCACGACGCTGATCCCGGCCTTCGCCGTCGGCCGCGCGCAGGCCATCCTGAACGCCATCCTGCGCCTCAAGGCGGCCGGCCGCATTCCGGACCTGCCGATCTATCTGAACAGCCCGATGGCGACTCAGGTCACCCGTCTCGTGCATGCCCATGCCGACGAGCACCGGCTGAGCGAACCCGAACGCCGAGATCTGGTCGAGAAGGTCCGCTATGTGCGCACCGAAGACGAATCCCGGGCCCTCAACCATCCGTCCTATCCGAGCGTCATCGTCGCGGCCAGCGGCATGGCCACGGGCGGCCGCGTGTTGCATCACCTGGAGGCGCTCGCGCCCGACCCTCGCAACACCATCGCCTTCGCCGGCTACCAGGCCGCCGGCACGCGCGGCGCCACGCTGCTGGCAGGCGCCGACAGCATCCGCCTGCATGGCAAGTGGGTGCCCGTTCGCGCCGAGGTGGCCGCCATCGAAGGCATGTCCTCGCATGCCGACCAGGCCCAGCTGCTGGCCTGGCTGGGCACGCTGCCGCGCGCCCCGCGCCATGTCTACGTGACCCACGGCGAGCCGCAGGCCGCAGATGCCCTGCGCCAGGCCATCGAGGAGCGCCTGGGCTGGCCGGCCTCCGTCCCCGACTACCTCGACACCACCCAGGAGCTGCCATGACCCTGATGAAAGCCGCCGTCGTCCGCGCCTATCGCGAACCGCTCAGCCTGGAGGAAGTGCCGGTGCCGGATGTGCCGGCCGGGCAGATCCTCGTCAAGGTCGCCGCCTGCGGCGTCTGTCACACCGATCTGCACGCCGCCGACGGCGACTGGCCCGTCAAGCCGCCGCTGCCCTTCATTCCCGGCCACGAGGGCGTCGGCCATGTCGCCGCCGTGGGCGCGGGCGTCAAGGGCATCCGCGAGGGCGACCGCGTGGGCGTGCCCTGGCTGCACACGGCCTGCGGCCATTGCGAACACTGCATGACGGGCTGGGAGACCCTCTGCGATCACCAGCAGATGACGGGCTACACCGTCAACGGCGGCTTCGCCGAATACGTGTTGGCCGACCCCGGCTATGTGGGCCACCTGCCCGATGGTCTGTCCTTTGAATCGCTGGCACCCATCCTGTGCGCCGGCGTGACGGTCTACAAAGGGCTCAAGGTGCTGGACGCGCGGCCGGGCCAATGGGTGGCCATCGTCGGCGTTGGCGGCCTGGGCCACCTGGCCGTGCAGTACGCCCGTGCCATGGGCTTTCACGTCGTGGCCGTCGACATCGACACGGCCCGACTGCGGCTGGCCAAGCAGCTGGGGGCCGAACTCTGCGTGAACTCGGCGGAGGAGGACCCCGTCGCGGTGCTGCAGCGCGAACTGCGGGGCGTGCACGGCGCCCTCGTGACCGCCGTGTCCCGCGAGTCCTTTGGCCAGTCGCTGGGCATGCTGCACAAGCGCGGCACCATGTCCATGGTCGGCCTGCCGCCCGGCGACTTCGCACTGCCCATCTTCGACGTCGTCCTCAACGCCAAGACCGTGCGTGGCTCCATCGTCGGCACGCGCCAGGACCTGAATGAAGCGCTGCAGTTCGCCGCCGAAGGCGTGGTGCATGCCAGCACCACCACGCACCGCCTGGACGACATCAACCGCATCTTCGACGACCTGCGGCTGGGTCGCATCGACGGGCGCGCGGTCCTCAGCTTTGCCTGACCCCATGACGCCCCATCACGGAACTTCGCAATGACCTACCGCAGCATCCTCGTCGCCGTCGACGCGACGCCCGCCAACGGTGCCCGCACCGCCATCGCCATCGCGCTCGCCCGTCAGTTCGATGCCCATCTGGTCGGGCTGGCGCCGACGGCCGCCCTGGAAGCCCAGGCGTTGCAGACCGCAGCCGCCATGGCAGACGCCGCGGCCGCCGCCAGTGAACGCCTGCTGGACGAGGCCATGGCCATCGCGCACGCATTCCGCAAGCGCTGCGCCTCGGAAGCCCTGCCATCCTTTGAGGCGCTGGCCGACCCCTCCCCCGCATCGACTTCGCTGGTGCTGCACGCCCAGTGCGCCGACCTGTTGATCATGAGCCAGGCCGATCCTTCGCTCCCCGGCCATCGTCAGCAGGCGGCCGAACTCGAGCAGGTGCTGCTTTCATGCGCCAGGCCCGTGCTGCTGGTCCCCTATACCCACCGCGAGCCGGTTCGCACCCAGCGGGTGCTGGTGGCCTGGGACGGCAGCCCTGAATCCGTGCGCGCCATGACCGACGCCCTGCCCCTGCTGCGCTGTGCTGCGCAGGTCACCGTGATGCACTGGCGCCGGGAAGCGCAGGGCACGGCGCCCTTCGCGCGCCTGGCCGGCCTGCGGCAATGGCTGGCCTTCCAGGGCGTCGATGCCGAGGTGCGCGCCGAGGTCACGGCGCTGGCCATCGGCGATGCGCTGCTCAATGCCGCGTCCGATACCGGCGCGGATCTCATCGTCCTGGGCGCCTATGGGCACGCGCGCTGGACCGAGCGCCTGTTTGGCGGCGTCTCGCGCACGCTGCTGGCGTCCATGACCGCGCCGGTGCTGATGTCCCACTGAACAAGACACCCCATGACGCAACGCCATCTCGAACGCCTGCTCGCGCCCGAGTCCGTCGCCGTCTTCGGTGCGTCGGACCGGCCCGGCCGGGTCGGCACCACCGTCTGGCGCAATCTGCTCGGTGCCGGTTTCAAGGGCGCCCTCGCCCCCGTGAACCCGAGGCTCAAGGAGCTCGACGGCGCGCGATGCTTCGCCGAAGTCGCCGAATTGCCCTTCGTGCCGGAACTGGCCGTGCTGTGCACGCCAGCAGACACCATCGCACCCCTGGTCGAGCAGCTCGGCGCTTTCGGCACGCGGGCGGCCATCGTCGTGACCGCCGGCCTCACGACGCAGCAGAAACAGGCTGCGCTGGACGCCGCGCGGCCACACACGCTGCGGCTGCTGGGGCCCAACTGCATCGGCCTGCTCAGCCCCCACCTGGGCCTGAACGCCAGCTTCACCCAGGCCAGCGCCCTGCCTGGCGAGCTGGCGCTGGTGTCGCAGTCGGGCGCCCTGCTGACGGCCGTGCTGGACTGGGCGAACGCCGAACAGATCGGCTTCTCCCACCTGATCTCCCTGGGCGAGCACATGGACGTCGACTTCGGCGACCTGCTGGACCACCTGGCGGCGGACCGACGCACGCGCGCCATCCTGCTCTATATCGAGTCCATCAACTCGCCGCGCAAGTTCATGTCGGCCGCGCGCGCCGCCGCGCGCACCAAACCGGTCATCGTCGTCAAGGCCGGCCGCGCACCGGCAGGCATGCAGGCAGCCGCCTCGCATACCGGGGCGCTGGCGGGCGAAGACTTCGTCTTCGACGCAGCCATACGCCGGGCCGGCATGCTGCGCGTGGACACGCTGCAAGATCTCTTCATTGCCGCGCAAACGCTGGCGCGCTTTCGCGACAACCCCAGCCGCGAGCTGATCGTGATGACCAATGGCGGCGGAGCCGGCGTGATGGTGGCCGATGCGGCTTCCTCGCTGGGCGTCGCGCTGGCGCGGCCGGGTCCGGCCCTGATGCAGCGGCTCAACGCCGTGCTGCCGGCCAGCTGGTCGCATGGCAACCCCATCGACATCATCGGCGATGCGCCAGCGCAGCGCTATGTGGACACGCTCAAGGCCTTGTTCGAAGCGCCTGAGGCCGGCGCCGTGCTGTTCGTGCATGCGCCCACAGCCATCGTGCCCAGCGAGACCATCGCCCGCGCCTGCGCCCCGTTGATGGACGAGCACAGCGGCCGCGTGCTGAGCTGCTGGATGGGCGGCCACAGCGTCGCGGCGGCGCGTCGCATCTTCGAGGCGGCTGGCATCGCCGGCTACGAGACGCCCGAGGATGCGGTGCGGGCCTTCTCGCTGATGCAGACCTACCGGCGCAACCAGGCCACGCTGCGCCAGACCCCGAGCGCCAGCAAGCAGGCTGAGCCGGACCGCACCAAGGCGCGCGGCATCATCGAAGCTGCGATCGCGGCGGGCAAGGAATGGCTGGATGAGGTCCAGGCCAAGGCCTTGCTGGCCACCTATGGCATTCCCGTGGTGCCCACATTCCGAGCCGCCGCGTCGCCCCAGGCTGCCGCGCAGGCGGCTCGCCGCATCGACGGACCGGTGGTGCTGAAGGTGGTGTCCAGCGCCATCCTGCACAAGTCGGATGCCGGCGGCGTGCGCCTGGACCTGCGGGACGAGGATGCCGTGCTGGCCGCGGCGCAAGACATGCTGGCCCACCTGCAGCTCACGCGCCCCGAGGCCCCGGTCGAGGGTTTCAGCGTGCAGGCCATGGTGCGGCGTCCCCATGCCCAGGAACTGATCCTGGGCGCCCATGTCGACGCCATCTTCGGCCCGGTGCTGTTGTTCGGCCAGGGCGGCATTGCGACGGAAGTGCTGGGCGACCGGGCGGTGGCACTGCCGCCGCTGAATCGCACGCTGGCACGCGAGCTGGTGGAGCGCACCCGGGTGGCCCGATTGCTGGCGGGCTACCGCGGCCGCCCGCCGGCCCATCTCGATGCGCTGTGCGACACGCTGATCGCCGTCGCGCAGATGCTGGCCGACCTGCCGGAAATGGCCGAACTGGACATCAACCCGCTGCTGGCCGACGAGCGTGGCGTCGTCGCGCTGGATGCGCGCGTCCGCCTGTCCTCCACCGCCCCCTCGGGGATGGCGCGGTTTGCGGTGCGCCCCTACCCGGCCGAACTGATTCGCCCCCTGTACTGGCGAGGCAATACCTTGGTCATGCGACCGATCCGCCCCGAAGACGAGGCGCTGCACCGCGAATTCCTGGAGGCCTGCACCCCTGAAGACCTGCGCATGCGCTTCTTCCAGGCGCCACACGCGCTGACGCACGACGATCTGGCCCGCATGACGCAGATCGACTACGAGCGTGAGATGGCCCTGCTCATCGTCGACGAGCAGGCCCCGGGCAGCCCGGCCACGCTGGGCGTGGCCCGCCTGGTGCGCGACCCCGACAACATCAATGCGGAGTTCGCCCTGCTCGTGCGCAGCGACCTCAAGGGGCAGGGTATCGGGCGACTGCTGATGCAGGCCTTGCTGGACTACGCCGCGTCGCGCGGCACCGAGCGCCTGGTCGGCTATGTCCTGCGCGAGAACAGCGCCATGCTGAACCTGCTCAAGCCCATGGGCTTCGACATCCGGCCCGATGGCATGCAGCCCTCGGAAACCCTCGTCGCGAGCCGCGCGGTGGCGCGTTGACCTGCGGCTCAGTCGGCGCGCTCGCCGGCGCGGCGCATGCGCGCCAGCCATTGGGCGGCATCGGCATCCTTCAATCCCTCCACCATGCCGACCAGGGTCTCTCGCACGGGCGCGAAGCCGACGAATCCGAGGATGTTGCGCTCCAGCGATTTGACGCTGTGCGCCCGGAAGTACCAGCGATAGACCAGGGCCGGCATGCCCATGGTCACGACAACCCGGGCCGAACGGCCCTTCAGCAACTTGACGCCCATCGAATCGGGGCCGGCCTTGCCGACCGCGAAGCCGGGGCGCGCCACCTGTTCGAGGAAGGCCTTGAGCAGGGCCGGCATGTCGCCCAGCCACAGCGGGAAGAACAGCGCGACGTGATCGGCCCACTGGATGTCCTCCTGGGCAGGCCGCAGCGCTGGCGGCACCGCGCCCTGCTCCCAGTCCTGCTTGCTGCGCAGCAGCGGAAAGTCAAGCTGGGCGACATCCACGCGCCGAACCTCGTGGCCGGCCTGGCGCGCCCCTTGCGCATAGGCATCGGCCAGCGCGTGGCAGAGGTGGCCGCCGTCCGCGTCGGGATGGCCGAGGATCAACAGGACATGGCGCTTTTGAGAGGTCATGGTGCCACCCTAGCTCGGCGCTCGCCCCCTGGCCTTGCGATGGATCAAGACCTTCGCGCAGATGCCTGCCGCTTCAGCGAACGCTGAGCAGCAGGGCCGCCTGAAGGATGGCGCGGCGCCGCACGGCGGGCGGCGCGTCGACGCCAAGGACATCGACCAGCGCCGCCGTCGGATGATCCTCGGTCGCCAGGCCGGCGAAGACGGGAATGGTGCTGCTCTTCGCGATCTGGCCCACCAGCGTGGCCGGGAGATGCTGGCATTCGACGGCGTCGTAAAGCCTGGCCAGCATCCGGGCCGTGGCGGCGATCTGCTGCGCACTGCTGTTCTCGTCGAGCCCCAGCTGGACACGGGACACATGCGCTCCCAGCGTGGTGGCGGCACGCAGGAACTCGCCCTCGCCCTCCGCGCCCCCGCGCGGCGACACGAACGCGAACTTCTTGCCCTGCAACAGCTTGAGTGCACTGTCGCCGAGCTTGGAGAGCGTCTGTGCCTGCCGGACCAGCGCGGCTGCGTCCTCAGGGCTGGAAAACTCGGCGCTTGTGGCGCCTTGACGGGCTTTTGAACACATTGAGCGCAAGCGTATCGACGCGTCATGCGCCGACATTGACCCAGGTCAACCCCGCCGGATCTGGCTTGGTGTTGTGAAGCGCCGTCACGGCCCGTTTACCGAGTGTTACGCAGTGCGACCGACTGGCGCCTGCCGTTGGCATCGGGTTGGCCGGCGCTGCCTAGCATCGTTTGCATCAAGCCAGCTTCACCGGAGCCCGAGATGCACACGACTTCACACCCTGCCTTCCAACGCGCCGACATCACGGCGCCGCGCACGCCCGACGGGTCCAGCGCAGCGCCCTCGCAGGTCCAGCGCATCGCCGATGGACTGAAGCTGCTGCAGGACGCGCTGAGCCCCACGCGCCGCATCGTGCACGCTGGCGACCTGCTGTACCGCAATGGCGAGCGCTTCGAGCATCTGCACGTGCTGAACTCCGGTTGCTTCAAGCTGCTCAGCGTGTCCGAGAGCGGCGACGAGCAGATCGTCGGACTGAAGTTCCGTGGCGACTGGCTGGGCTTCGGCGGCATCGCCAAGGGCAGCTATGCCTGTGACGCGATCGCCATGGACACGGCCGAAGTCTGGACCCTGCGCTATGACGCACTGCTGCGGGCCTGCGCCGAGCAGCCGCGCCTGATGGCCCTGTTGCACGAAGCCATGAGCAGCGAAATCATGCGCGACCGCGAGGCCAAGACGGCGCTTTGCACACTGCCGGCGGATGCGCGGGTCGCGACCTTCCTGCACGACTGGGCCGGCTCCCTGGCCATGCGCGGCCTGCGCACCGACCAGATCAGCCTGCGCCTGACCCGCGCCGAGATCGGCAACTACCTCGGCCTGACGCTGGAGACGGTCAGCCGGGTGCTGTCGAGGCTGGCCCGGGCCCGCCTGATCGCCTTCAACGAGAAGAGCCGCCGCGATATCTGCATCCCCGACTTCCATGCCCTGGGCAGCTTCAGCGGCCGCCCCGCAGCAGCCGGCCTGCACTGAGCAGAGCGCCCATCGAAGGCGACGCAGCGATCCAGGGAGAAGCCATGAATGCACAGCATCAAGATCCAAGCGCAACTTCACTGAACCCGGCGCCCGAAGGCCAATACGCCAGCCACCAGGCGACTTCACTGCGCCGCCTTGTGCCGCAAACCCCACAGGGACTCGCGGCCGCCTACGCGGCCTTCAGCCTGACATGGATCATCCTGTCGGACAAGCTGCTGCAGGCCGTGGCCTCCGACGTCGCGACGCTGACGGCCGTCAGCCAGGGCAAGGGCCTGGCCTTCGTGCTGGCGACCAGCGGGCTGATCTACTTCGCGGCGGCGCGCGGCCGCCAGACCCGCACCGCCGCGGCGCACCCCAGCGGCTCGGGCAACCTGCTCTGGGTGTTCGCCCTGCTGTCGGCGACGGTGGTACTCGCCAGCCTGGTCAGCTACGCCAGCTCGACCCACAAATCCTACGAGCAGCAGGTGGAGCATCTGCGCCGCGAGGCCGGCCTCAAGGCGGACATGGTGCAAGGCTGGGTCGAAAGGCGCACCGACGAAGCCCGGCAGCTCACCACCGACCCGCAGCTGCGCGCCGGCGTGCAGCGCTGGCGTCGCAATCCGGACGAAGCGCTGACCGCCGATATGCGCCGGCAGCTGCTCCTGCTGCTCGCCTCCTCGCGCTATGCCGACACGCTGCTGCTGGACGAACGGGGCCAGGTGCTGCTGGCGCCGGACGGCCGCGCACGGATGCTGGACTCGGCGACGTCGGCGGGCGCCCGCGAGGCGATGCAGCGCGGCCTGGTGTCCAGCAGCGACTTCCACGCCCAGGCGGGCGAGCCTGACAGCCTGCAGTTCGACCTGTACGTGCCGCTGCCCGGCACCGATGGCCGGCCCGAGACCGTGCTGCTGTTGCGCACAGCGCCGCACCGCACCTTGCTCCCCCAATTGCAGGCGGGCTCCGCCATCGACACCCCGGCAACCCTGTTCTTCCGCCCTGCCAGCCAAGGCCTGCTGGCGATTGGCGCGGACGGTTCGAGCGTGCCTCTCGCCGGGCCACGAGACCCCGCGGCCACCTCGCTGGCCGTCTTGGCCAGCACCCCTTCCCTGGCCGGCACGGTGCTGGACGGCCTGGGCGGTGGCAACGAGGCCCAGGCCGCCGTGGCCGCTCCGGTCCGTGGCTCGGCCTGGTATGTCGCCATGCAGGCGCCTCCCAGCCTGCTGCAGGGCGACGCCATGTCCGGCGCCGCCACCCTGGCCATCGTCAACATCCTGGCCGTGCTGGCGGCCGGGGCGGTCATCTACGGCGCCATGCAGCGCCGCGAACTGCAGGCGGCCTCGCGCATGGCGGCAGCCCATCAGGACAAGGAGCGGGCCTGGAAGATCGCCGAAGCGATCGCCAACAGTTCGACCGATGCCATCTTTGCCAAGGACCTGCAGGGCCGCTACCTGTTCGTGAACCGCGAGCTGTGCAAGGCGCTGGGCCGCACCCCGGAGCAACTGATCGGCGCAGACTTGGCCGGCCTCTTCCCGGCTGACCAGGTGCGACGTCTGCTCGAAGACGACACCGCCGTGCTGCGCTCGGACAGGCCCGTCTGCGTCGAGACTCGGTTGACCATGGCCGGCCGCGAGCGGGTCTACGCCTGCAACAAGGGTCGGCTCGTGGACGCTGAGGGTCGCACCATCGGCGTCTACGGCATCTCCAGCGACATCACGGAGCGGCGCGACCTGCAGCAACGCATGCGCCAGTGGTCGACGGTCTTCGAGGACATCCGCGACGGCGTCGTCATCACCGACCCGCTGGGCCATATCCAGTTGGTCAACCGGGCATTCACCACCATCACCGGCTACGCCAGCACCGAGGCGGTCGGCGCCAGCATGCAGTTGCTGCACTCCGGCCGGCACGACAAGGCCTTCTACGAGGAGATGTGGGCGTCGATGACCCAGACCGGCCATTGGCAAGGCGAGATCTGGAACCGCCGCAAGTCCGGCGAGATCTACCTCGAATGGCTCACCATCAGCGCCGTGCGCGAGGACGACGGCGGCGTCACGCACTACGTGGGCGTGTTCACCGACATCAGCCGCCTCCGGGACAGCGAGGCCCAGGCCGACTGGCTGGCCCACCACGACCCGCTGACGCGCCTGCCCAACCGCATGCTGCTGCAGAGCCATCTCGAGCAGGTCTTGCTCAAGGCCAGCCGCCACGAGAGCCGGGCGGTCGTCATGGTGCTCGACCTCGACGGCTTCAAGACCGTCAACGACAGCCTGGGCCATCCGGCCGGCGATGAACTGCTGGTCTGCGTCGCCGAGCGGCTGAAGAAGCGCCTGCGCCACACCGATTTCCTGGGTCGGCTCGGCGGCGACGAGTTCCTCGTCATCCTCGACGGCGGGTCGGGCGCCGACCGCATCGCCACCCTGGCCGGCGACCTGCTGGCCACGGTCGCAGCGCCCATCGCCCTGTCCTGCGGCCAGGACGCCTATCTGACGGCCAGCATCGGCATCAGCACCTTCCCGGACGACGGCAGCGCTTCGGCCGTGGAATTGCTGCGCGACGCCGACACCGCGCTGTACCGCGCCAAGGACTTGGGCCGGAACCGCTGCTGCTTCTACACCGACGACATGAACGGCAAGGCCATGGCCAAGCTCGACCTGGAAGCCGCGCTGAGCCGCGCCGTCGAGCGCGACGAGCTGCTGCTGCACTACCAGCCCAAGGTGGACGCCCACAGCGGCGAGACCGTCGCCGCCGAAGCCCTGCTGCGCTGGAACCGGACCGGGGTCGGCCTGGTGTCTCCCGGCGATTTCATTCCGCTGGCCGAGCACAGCAGCCTCATCCTCGCCATCGGCGCCTGGGTCATCGACACCGCCTGCCGGCAGATCCGGACCTGGATGGATGCCGGCCTGCCGGTGGTGCCCATCGCCGTCAACGTGGCCGCGCGGCAGTTCGCCGCGGGCGACCTCGACGCCGTCGTGGCCCAGGCCCTGGAACAGCACGGCGTGCCGGCCCGCTGCCTCGAGCTGGAGCTGACCGAGGGGATGCTCATCAGCAACCCACAGGCGGGAACGCTGATGCTGCAGCGGCTGCGTGACCTGGGCGTCAAGGTGTCGCTGGACGACTTCGGCACCGGCTATTCCAGCCTGGCCTATCTGCAGCAGTTCCCGATCGACGCGCTGAAGATCGACCAGTCCTTTGTGTGCCGCATCGGCGAACAGCCCGACGGCGAGGCCCTCGTCGACGCCGTCATCGGCCTGGCCCACCGCCTGCGGCTGCGGGTCGTGGCCGAGGGCGTGGAGACCGCCGCCCAGCGCGAGCACCTGCGGCGCCAGGGCTGCGACGAGATGCAGGGCTACCACTTCGGCCGGCCGGACACGCCCGAGGCGCTGCAGCGAAGGCTGGCCGCCGAAGCGGACCTGGCACCCGTTTGCTGACCACCCCGGCCTTTCATCAACCCCTCTTTCACCAGCATCGCCGCCGTTGCGGCAGGGAGACTTCCATGCGCACCAATCTGCCAGTCACTGATCGCGAATACCCGGTTCCGGCCGACCGCAACCTCGTCTCGACCACCGACCTGAAGGGCCGCATCCTGCATTGCAACGCGGCCTTCGTGGACGCCAGCGGCTATTCGCGCGACGAGTTGCTCGGCCAGCCCCACAACATGATCCGGCACCCCGACATGCCGCCGGAGGCGTTTCGCGACCTGTGGGCCACGATCTCCGCCGGCCAGCCCTGGTCCGGGCTGGTGAAGAACCGCCGCAAGGATGGCGACCACTACTGGGTGCTGGCCAATGTCACGCCGCTGGTGGAGAACGGCCAGCCCATCGCCTTCCTGTCGGTGCGCTCGGCACCCAGCCGAGCCCAGATCGACGCGGCCGAGCGGCTCTATGCGCAGATGCGCGACGAACAGCAGGCGGGCCGGCTGGTCCACAGCCTGCACCGTGGCCAGGTGCAGCGCCGCGGCTGGCGCGGGCGTCTGGGCCGTGCCCTCGCCTCTCAGCCCTGGCTGGGCCTGGCGCCGAGCTATGGCGCCGTGGGCGCGCTGGGCTTGCTGCTGGCGAGCCAGGGGACCTGGGTGGCGGCCTGCGGCGTCGTCCTGGCCGCATCCGTTGCGGCGGCCATGACTCAACAGAAGCTCAGCCGTGGCCTCATGCATGTCGAGCGCTATGCCAACCAGCTCGCCGCCGGTGACCTCAGCCACACCCTGGCGCCCAGCGGCGACCGCCAGAGCCGTGGGCTCGAGCAGGCCCTGGCTCAACTGGCGGTCAACATCCGCTCGCTGGTCTCCGACACGCGCGCCGAGTTGGACCAGATGAACCGCGTCAGCCGCGAGATCGCCCAGGGCAACCGCGATCTGGCCCAGCGCACCGAATCGCAGGCCGCCAGCCTGGAGGAGGCTGCGGCCAGCATGGAGCAGATCACGGCGACTGTGCGCCAGAGCACCGACACCACTCACCTGGCCAATGGCGTGGCCACGGAGCTCAGCGGCGTTTCCCGCGCGAGCGCTCAGGTGGTGCACTCGGTCACCGAGACCATGAGCGGCATTGCGAACTCCTCTCAGAAGATCGCGGACATCATCCAGGTCATCGACAGCATCGCCTTCCAGACCAACATCCTGGCCCTCAATGCGGCCGTCGAATCGGCCCGCGCGGGCGAGCATGGCCGCGGTTTCGCGGTCGTGGCCAGCGAAGTGCGCGCCCTGGCCCAGCGCAGCTCCACCGCGGCCCGCGAGATCAAGCAGCTCATCCTGGCTTCCACCGAGCAGGTGCAGGCCGCCGAACGACAGACGGACAGCGCGCGATCGAGCATCGACACGACGCTGAAGGCGGTGGAGAGCTTCACCACCCTGATCGGCGACATCGACCGTGGCGCCCAGGAGCAGTTGCTGGGCATCTCGCAGATGCATGAGGTCATCCAGCAGATGGACGGCTTCACCCAGCAGAACGCGGGCCTGGTGGAAGAGCTCGCCGGCTCTGCGCAGCAGGTGCTGGCCCAGTGCGAGGAGGTGAGTGCCGCCTTGCGCGTCTTCCGGCTGGAGCGCAGTTCCGCCGCACGCATCCAACCCGACGCGGTCGGCCTGAGGCGTGCCGCCCGGCTGGCCGCGGCCTAAGCGGCCAGGGCGCGCGCAATCGCCTGTGCCAGCTCGGACCGTGAGTAGGGCTTGGGCAGCAGCTCCCAGCTCGGCGGCGAATCGCGATCGGCGTCCAGCAGTTCAGCCGAGAAGCCCGACATCAGCAGGATGGCCAGCTGCGGCAGCCTCTGCTGCGCCAGCCGCGCCAGTTCGGTACCGCGCATGCCGGGGCCCAGCGCAATGTCGGTCAACAGCAGTTCGAAGCGCGAATCGGGCGTCAGCAGCAGCAGGGCCTGCTCGGCGCTGGCACAGACCGTGACCTCGCAGCCCAGGGTATCGAGGAAACGCCGTGCCACCGAGCGCACCTCGGCATCGTCCTCGACCATCAGGACTTTCAGGCCCGCAGGCACGGTGTCCGCGGCCTGCGCCACTGCATCGCCTGCCGGCTGATCGCCCCAGGGCCGCGGCAGGTAGAGCGAGATCGTCGTGCCGACGCCGGGCGCCGAGTCGATGGACACCGCGCCGCGCGACTGCTTGACGAAACCGTAGACGGTGCTCAGGCCCAGGCCCGTGCCGCGTCCGGCCTGCTTGGTCGTGAAGAAGGGTTCGAAGGCCCTCTCCTTGACTTCTTCGGGCATGCCGGACCCGTTGTCCGAGATGGCGATGCGCACAAAGCGCTCGTCCTGGGCGCTGACGTCGTCGATCTCGCGCCGCACGTCGGCTGGCAGGCTGCCCGCCAGGCCTGCACTGAAGCGCAGCGAGCCGCCGTCGGGCATGGCATCACGCGCGTTGATGGCGATGTTCAGCAGGGCCGACTCCAGCTGCCCCGGGTCGGCCAGCACGCTCGGGCAGCCCTGAGCGATGTCGACCTCGATGGCGATGCGCTGGTCGAGCGTGCGGCGCAGCATGTCCGCCAGCGACAGCAGCATGGCCCCCACGTCGACGGCGTCGGGCTGCAGCACCTGGCGGCGCGAGAACGCCAGCAGCTTGCTCGTCAGCTCCGCGCCGCGCTTGGAGGCGCGTGTGGCCGCGCCGACGAGCTGCTGGGCGTATTCCTCGCCCGACAGCAACGGCAGCTCCTCCAGCACCTGCAGATTGCCCTGGATGACGGTGAGCAGGTTGTTGAAGTCGTGGGCAATGCCCCCCGTGAGCTGCCCCACGCTCTCCAGGCGCTGGGCGTGGTTGAGGGCCTCCTCGCTCTGGGCGCGCTGCAGGCAGGTGGCCAGCAGGCTGGCCAGCGCCTGCAGGAAGCGCTGCTCATCGTCGCCGAACCGCTTCGACTGGCGGGAACGCACCTTCAGCGCGCCAATGACGCGCCCGCGGTCCAGCAGCGGCACCGCCAGCGCGCTGACCAAGCCGGCTTCGAGATAGGCCGGCGGCACCGCAAAGCGCCGTTCATCGCGAAAGTCCTCGACCACGACCGATTGCCCCTGGGCCAGCACGAAGCCCAGCGGCGTGTCGCCACGATTGGGCACGATGGCACCGACCGCCTCGCCGGCGATCAGCCCCACCCCGCCGGCGACTCGCAACTCGAGCCGGTTGCGCTCCAGCAGCAGCACGAGGGCCATCTCGACCTCCAGCGCCTCGGCGGCGATGGTGGGCACCTGCTGCAGCAGCAGTTGCGGATCGCGCCCGTCCGCGGCCAGACGCCCCAGCTGCGCCAGATGCTCGCTGTAGCGCGCCCGCTGCAAGGCCTGCTTGACGCGCGGATAGCCGCCAATGTCGCGGATGGCCGCCACCACGAACGGCAGCCCATGGTCCTGCAGGGGGCTGAGGGCGATCTCCACCATGACCTCGCTGCCGTCGCGGCGCTTGGCCACCAGCTCCATTTGCGTGCCCATGGGCCGCGAACGCGGTGCGTGGGCATAGGCGTGGCGATAGGACGCGTGCCGCGGCCGGATGCTGTCGGGCACCAGCTCGTCCACGCTCAGGCCGACCAGCTCTTCCGTGGCATAGCCCAGCAGCGCGGTCGCGGCAGGATTGGCCAGCACGATGCTGCCGGCCGCATCCACGAGCAAGAGCGCGTCGGGATAGGCCGAGAACAGCGAGCGGTAGACCGTGAGGTCGTCGACGGCCCGCGCCGGGCTGGTCGGGGCGGCGTCCATCTAGCGGACCGGTTCCACCGGTGGCACGAAGATGTAGCCCGCCCCCCGCACCGACTTGATGATCTGGGGGTTCTCGGCGTCGACCTCCAGCTTCTTGCGCAGCCGCCCGACCTGCACGTCGATGGTGCGATCGAAGGGCGCGGCGTCGCGGCCCCGGGTCTGCTCCAGCAGGAAGTCGCGCGACAGCACGCGGCCGGCATGCTGGATCAGGGTCGCCAGCAGCTCGAACTCGCCGGTGGTGAGCCTCACCTCCATGCCGCGCGGGTCATCCAGGCGGCGGGCCGCCAGGTCGAGCCGCCAGCCGAGAAAGCCCAGGCCGGCGCTGCCTGCCGGCGCGCTCGCGGCAGCAGCAACGACGGGCTCGATGCGCCGCAGCACCGCCTTCATCCGCGCCACCAGCTCGCGCAGGTCGAAAGGTTTGGTGACGTAGTCGTCCGCGCCGATCTCCAGGCCGACGATCTTGTCGACGGAGTCCCCGCGCCCAGTGATGATGACCAGGCCGCAACGCCAACGCTCGCGCAGCTGCCGTGCGATCGCGAAGCCGTCTTCTCCAGGAAGGCCCAGGTCGAGCAGCACCAGCAGCGGCGGGTCGCTGGCCATCAGCTCCATGAGTTCCCGGCCGGAGCGCAGTTGCGTCGTGCGAAAGCCGTGGCCGGCCAGGTAATTGGCGAGCAACTCGGTGATGGCCGATTCGTCATCGACGACGGCAACGTGCTGGTTGATCACAGCGTCGGCACGGCTGAAGCGTTATGTTGATGAGGGCATTCTTGCACCTATTCAGTGCCGGGCGAATCAGCATGCAAGCATGCGGCAAGCCTGAGTGCGACGGCTTCAGTAGGAGGTATGCAGTTGCGAGTCTCCAGGCAGGCGCTGGGGCAGGAAGATGCGGAACAGCGCCCCTCCACCGGCGCGATTCTCGGCCGTGATGCGGCCGCCGTGGATCTCGACGATCTTGCGGCAGATGGCCAGGCCCAGGCCCGTGCCGCCGGAACCGTCCTTGGTATGGCTCGATTGCACGAAGGCCTCGAAGATGGATTCCAGTTCGGCTGGCGGGATGCCAGGCCCACGGTCTGCGACCGCAATCATCACTTCGTCCTGGGGCGTGCCGGCGCACTCGATGCGCAGCTCCGCTCCGTCGGGCGAGAACTTGATCGCATTGGCGACGACGTTGCGGATGGCCTGGTGGATGCGCGACGGGTCGACCTTGCCCACCATGGGCTCTTCGGCCATGCGCATAGACAGGCGCAAACGCCGTTTGCCCAGCAGCGGATCCAGCTCGCGCAGCACCGATTGCACCAGCCCCCGCAGGTCGCAACGCTCCAGATGGAAGGTGCCCACGGCGCTCTCGATCTTGGAGACGTCCAGCAGGTCGTTCACCAGGGCCAGCATGCGCTGGCCGGAGCTGTGGATGTCGGAGAACATGCCGGCCAGCTTGGGCGTGTCGCGGCCGCGCGTGAAGCCCAGCTCCGAGAAGCCGAGGATGGCCTGCAGGGGCGTGCGCAACTCGTGGCTGATGTTGGCGACGAACTCCGACTTGGCGCGTGAGGCCTCTTCGGCCGCATCGCTCGCCTCGCGGGTGGCGCGCTCGGCGTCACGGAATTCGCTGACGTCCATCAAGGTGCACAGGATGCCCGCGGGGCCTGTCGCATCCCCAGGCACCAGCACCTTGGTGACCACCATGTCGCGGTGCGAACCGTCGCGGTGCTGCACACGCGTCTCGTAGCGCACCTTGCCGCCGTAGGCGAGCAGCCTTGCATCCTGCTGGGCATGCAGCTCCGCCTCTTCGGAAGGCAGATTGGCCCCGACCGGGCTCCCGACAACCTCTGCCCGTGTTCTGCCAAGAAAGTCTTCCCAAGCCTGATTCACCATGACGTAGCAGCCCGAGGCATCGAACATCGACACCGGCAACGGGCTGAGCTCCAGCAGCAGGGCCGTGAAGGCGAGTTGATGTTGCAACTGCTGGTCGGACGCGACGCGCTCGCTGACGTCCATGGCGCTGCCGGCAAAGCCCACGATGCGACCCTCGCCGTACAGCGGCACGACCGCGAGCAGGAAATGGCGGGGCTTGCCATCCCGGGCGGGAATGCAGACCTGTGCCTGGCGCACCCCGCTGCGGTCGTCCAGCTGGAAAAGATCCGCCGTACGCCGCTGATCCGCCGCAGCGACCAGGTCCTGCAGCCGCTTGCCCTTGGCCTGATCGACGCTCTCGTCGCTGATCGCCGCCCAGCGCGCGTTGACGAAACTGATGGCGCCGCTGGCATCGGTGCGGAAGATCAGTTCCTGAACGCTCTTGAGCAGCACGCTGAGCTCGCGCTCGCGCAGCGCCACCTGGCCATGCGCCCCGTCCAGCGCCGTGCGGGCCTTCTCGCGGGCATTCATCTCGCGCAGCAGCGCCCAGCCACCACCTGCAATGGCGAGCAGGGCCAGCAGGCCGACCGCTCCGAGCCAGCGCACGCGTTCGCGCCAGGTCCGCAGCACCATCTGTTGCGCCAGCTCGACGACGACGACCAAGGGGCGTGAGCGCGAAGCACGGTAGGCCACGACCTGCGGCCCAGGTTGCGCACCGCTGCCGATGTACTCGCCATGCTCGCGGGCGGGCAGCCAGCTCTGGAACACCGGGTGCCCCTGGATCTGACCGCCCGGCTCCAGCGCCAGCTCGTCGTTGGCCGCCACCAGCCGGCCATCCCAATTGCTGAGCAGCGCCACGCCGCCCTCATCCGACAGGGCCACCTGCTGGAAATTGGCCAGCGCGCCCGGGTTGATCAGCGCAACCAGCAGCAGGCGTCGCCCGCCAGGGCCACGCAGCGCGCGCAGCAGCGGCAGCATGCCCACGCCGGCCGCCCGCGGCGCCTTGGCGCCCGTCGCGAGGTCGGCCAGGCTGCGGCCAGGCCGCAGCGCCAGCAAGGCATCCTTGCCGTCCTGAGGCAGCGGGCCGAGCCTGCCCAAGTCGATGCGCAGCCCCTGCTCGGCGACGGCGGAACTCGCCAGCACCACCCCGTCTTCGTCCAGCACCGCGGCGCCGCGCAGGAAGGGCAGGCTGCTGAGCAGGCTCTGGCCCAGCAAAGGTTGCAGTCGCTGCGGCTGCGCGGAGGGTTGCTGGGCGATGCCCTCTGCAAGCGTCTGCAGGATCAGCGACGCCGACTCCACCGTGCGAGTGACGTGGTCCTCCAGCGTGCGCGCGATCAGCTCGGCGCGGTCCTGGGCATTGTTCAAGGTCTCGCGGCGCTCGTACTCCGCCAGTGCCGACAGCGCCGCGACAACGGCCAGGGCCAGCATGGCGGCCAGTACCTTGGCAAGGATGCGCGCGCGGCCAAGCATGGGGTAGCCCCCACTCGGCGGCGATGTCCTTGGGTGGCGCGGCATGCGCTAGCGCGCCACGACGATGTCCGCCAGCCCATAGCGCTTGGCGGCGGCGAGCAGCCGGCCGTCGCGCTTGATGGCGACGACGAATTCGTCCAGCCGGGCCAGCCAGCGCGCATCGCCCCGCTTCACGGCGTAGCCATAGGGCAGCACGAAGAAGGGCTTGGGCGGCGCGACGAGGCGGGCCCAGTCGGCGTTGTCCAGCAGGCGACGGCTGTAGGGGTAGTCAGTCATGAAGACATCGACACGGCCGGCCTCGAGCTCCTGCTCGCGCGTGGCGGGCGGGCGGACGACGGTCATGCGGGCCTGCTTGAGCGCGTCGCGCATGACAGGCTCCATGAAGGTCCCGGCCTGCACCGCGACGACGACGCCGGGCTGGTCGATGTCGGCCCAGCTGCGCACGGTGCGGCTGGACCGGGTGGTGACGCCGTAGATGTCGCTTTGCAGATAGGGCTCGGTGAAGGCCAGTTGCTCCTTGCGGCTGGGCAGGATGCCGACGGCGAACATCGCCACATCGCAGCGGCCGGCGTTGACGTCAGCCGCCAGCTGGGGGAAGGAGGATTCGACGTACTCGATGCCGACGCCCAGCTCACGGGCCAGCTCGGCGGACAGGTCGATGTCGATCCCGCCGAGCTGGCGGGTGCGCGGGTTGCGGTAGGTCACGCCGTAGTAGTCGGGCCAGATGCACACATGCAGCTTGCCGCTGGCGCGCAGGCGCTCGAGGGTCTGGGCCTGCGCCGGTGCCGCGGCGAGTACCAACCCGGCCAGGGCAATGGTCAATTTGAGGAGCATGGTCATGGCGGTTCTTGCTGGATGGGGCCGTCAGTCCTGCTCGGCCAGTTCCTCGAAGCTGGGCGGCTGGCGATTGATGGTCTCGCGCAGCTCGATGAGAACAGCGGCATCGTCCAGGAAGGCATCGACCACCCACGGGTCGAAGGCGGCGCCGCGCTGCTTGATGAGCATGTCCAGCGCCACGTCGTCCGTGAAGGCCTTGCGATAGCAGCGATCCATCGTCAACGCGTCGAAGAAGTCCACGACCGCGACGATGCGGCCCGACAACGGAATGGCCTCGCCGGCCAGGCCGCGCGGGTAGCCGCCCCCGTCCCAGCGCTCATGGTGCGTCAGCGCCACTTCGGCCGCCAGCTGGAAGAGGGGCACGCGCGAGCGGCCCAGGATGTCGGCACCGATCTCGGCGTGCCGGTTCATCGAGAGCCTTTCGTCAGGCGTGAAGCCGCCGGGCTTCTTCAGGATGATGTCGGGAATGCCGATCTTGCCGACATCGTGCATGGGTGCGGCTCGACGCAGCGTGCGCGCAAACGCTGCGGGCTGTCCGAGGGCCAGGGCCAGGGACTCGGCCAGATAGCCGATGCGCACCATGTGCACGCCGGTGTCGTCGTCGCGGAAGTCTGCCGCCAGCGCCAAGCGGAGCAAGGCCTCGTGATGAGCGCGTGTGACTTCGCGCAGCGCCTCGTTGCGCTCCAGGTACATGCGGCGCAGGTCCACCACGATGCGCTCCATCTGCGCGGCGGCGGCATCGTCGAAGCTGCGGTCGGCGCAGGGGGTGTCGGTCGGGGTCAACATGAAGCCTCCTCAGGCGCAGACCCAGAGCTGGGCGATGCAGTCGATCAACTGCAGTGGGCTGAAGGGCTTGACCAGATAGGTGTCCGCCCCGGCCTGCAGGCCGGCCTCGCGATCGCTGGCCTGGCCTCGTGCGCTCAACATGATGATGCGGGCGCCATGGCCGGCCTTTGCATCGCCGCGCAGCCGGCGGCAGACGTCCAGCCCGCTGAGGGCGCCCGGCATCATCACGTCCAGCAGGATCAGGTCGGGTTGCAGCTCCTCGGCCATTGCCAGTGCGACTTCGCCGTTGGGCGCCTCGCGGATGTCGTAGTCCTCGAACTCCAGCGTCATGCGGATCAGGCGGCGGATGTCCGCGTGGTCTTCGACGATCAGGATCTTCTTCATGGCAGTTGGATTTCGATTGCAATGACGCAAGTGTCATATGTATCAAATTTACCGTCTATGCCTGAGGCATCCGCTTCCGTCGACATCCGGAACAACTTCTCGCCCGACCACCAATCCGCCCCGGAAAGCCGCCGGCAGTGGCGCACAGGACGACAGGTCGCAGACAGGCGTTCATTGATCCAGATCAATATGGATGGGCGTTCCCTCTGGTAGGCGTCGTGGCGCAAGGCGTTCGAGCCGATTTCCGTTCGGTCGGCGAGTTGCCAGCACCGTTGAAAAGTCACGGCGCCCAAGGTCTCAAGTTACAAATATCATTTGTATCAATTACCATCGATTTCAATTCTTGATGACGGCCAGCACGCGGATGGGCGCACTGTGATGCAAATCACAGCGCGCCTTCCGGATGAATTCCGCCTCCAAGACTGACCTGCCCCGCTTGATCTTTCGCAAATGAGACGCCTCAGCGGGCCCCTGTAATGAAGACGCCGTCGCCGCTGCGACCGGCGGATATACCCCGAAGGACCTTCCCCATGCACACCCTCGACCTCGATGCTGATTCACCTCGCCAAGGCCTGAGGGGGAAGGCGTCGCCCCGCCGCGGCTACTTCGTCCACCACGGTCCTTGGGCCGTCGGCGTGCGGTTGTTCCGCAGACTCAAGTTCGCATCCAAGGCCGGCCTGATTTCGCTGGCGTTCCTGGTACCGCTGGTCATCCTTGCCGGGGTGTTCCTGCGCGATGGCCAGGCAGCCATCGACTTCGCCCGCCACGAACTGGCTGGCGTGGCGGTCGTTGCCAAGGTGGAGCCCTGGTTGATCGAGGCACAAAAGCAGCGCCGCCTGCTGCTGTCCGGCGCCGCCGCAGCGATCGACTGGGAGGCCATTGCCAAGCAGCAGTCGGAGGTACGGGTGATCGTGGACAGCCTTCCGCATGGTCTGGACGTCCGCGCCGAAATGGCCAAGCTTGAGCAGCAGCAGCAGGCCTTGAGGTCGGTGTCAACGCAGAACGGCATTGACGCCTTGGAAGTGCCGCTGCAGGCCTACATAGACGCCTTGGAGGACTTCAGGACCGTGGTGCTGGACCGTTCCAACCTGACCCTTGACCCGGATCAGGACACCTACTACCTGATGAGCATGTCGACGGATGCCATCACAGATGTCATCGAGTCGGTCTCCCGCTCTCGCGCCATGGCCGGGTCGGCGGCCCGTCGCGGCACGACCGCCCCTGCGCAGCTGCACGAGCTCTATGGCGTGTGGTATGCCGGCAAGGAGAGGATCGTGGCCATCACCCAGGCAGCCCAACGGGCTGGCGAAGCCAATGCCGACGTGCGCCGTCAACTTCACGCCGAGGAAGCAGCAACCGCCGCACGCAGCTTCTACGAAGCTTCGGCCCAATCCTGGTTCGGCGACGAGTTCAAGGCCGACGTCCAAGAACTGTCCAAGCCTGGTCAGGCCGCCGTGGACTCACTGCGCTCCTTGGGCGCTCGTTCGAACAAGATGCTCGGCGAACTGGTCCAAGCCCGGATCGACGGCACTGTCTCGACGCGCAACATCGTCCTGATCACCACGGCGGCATCGCTTCTGATCGCCGGCTACCTCTTCTACGCCTTCTTCCTGGTCATGAATGGCGGCCTGCAGGAAGTCAGCCGCCATCTCACCGCCATGACCGACGGCGACCTGACGACCTCGCCCCGCCCCTGGGGACGCGATGAAGCGGCAGACCTCATGCTGTTGCTCGCCAACATGCAGCACAGCCTGCGCCAGATGGTCCTCAAGGTGCGCGCCGCGTCCGACGGCATCGTCGACGCCAGCACCGAAATCGCGGACGGCTCCAACGACCTCTCCGCCCGCACCGAGCAAACCGCCGCCAACCTGCAGCAGTCGGCCGCAGCCATGGAAGAGATCGGCGCCACCGTGAGGCAGACGACCGATCACACCCAGGAGGCCACGCGCATCGCCTCGCACAACGCCAGCATTGCAGGCCGTGGCGGCGAGGTGATCCAGTCGATGGTCCTGACCATGGAGGACATCCAGGCATCCTCCAAGAGGATCAGCGACATCATCAGCGTCATCGACGGCATCGCCTTCCAGACCAACATCCTGGCCCTCAACGCGGCCGTTGAGGCCGCCCGTGCCGGCGAGCAGGGACGCGGCTTCGCCGTCGTGGCGTCCGAGGTGCGGGCCCTGGCCCAGCGCTCGGCCGGCGCCGCCCGTGAGATCAAAACCCTCATCTCGACCAGCGTCGAGAAGGTCGAAAGCGGCACGGGCATCGTGCGCGAGGCCGGATCGGCGATCTCGGACATCGTGAAGTCCGCCGACCACATCAACACGCTGCTTGCGCAGATTTCCGTGGGGTCGGATGAACAGAATCAGGGCATCGGCCAGGTTGGCAGCGCGGTCCAGGAACTCGACCGGGCCACCCAGCAGAACGCAGCCATGGTGGAGCAGACCGCGGCAGCAGCGTCGGCGCTCAGGGACCAGGCCAAGGATCTTGCCGCCGAGGTCGCGCGCTTCAAGTTGCCTGGCGAAGCCGCGTGAAGGCAGCCAGTCGCCCCGTCACCAAGGACGTCCCATGACAGCTCTTTCTATCCCAGAACAGGCCGCCGTCGGCTCAGCCGACGCCGTGGCGAACCAGGTCCTGACCTTTCGCCTCGGCCCGGAACACTATGGCATTGACATCCTGGCGGTGCAGGAAATCCGACATTTCGAGGAGCCGACCCGGATCGCTCAGTCCGCCAACCATCTTCTGGGCGTTCTGAACCTGCGCGGCGTCATCATGCCGGTCGTGGATCTGCGTCGTCGCCTGGGACTTGCGGACGGGCGCGATCACAACACCGTGACAGTGATCGTGAACGTCGCTGGCCGCACGGTCGGCCTGGTCGTTGATGCCGTGTCCGAGGTGGCGGCACTCAGGCCGGCTCAGATCCAGCGGCGTCCGGCGCTGGTAGCCAGCGCAAGCTCCGACTACATCTCTGGCCTGGCCCAACTCGACGCTCCACCAGCGACCTTGCTACAGCTGGTCAACCTGGTCGCGCTGCTGCACGATCTCTGAAACTTGGTTCGGGAAGACCAGTCAGTCGGCGAGCTGCGGCAGCAACGTGTCAGTTCACGTGCAATGCCGCGCAGCGTGGCCGTGTTGCCTTCCACGCTGATCTCGTGCTGCGGCGCCGCAGGCCTCCCTGCAGGGACTTGACCGGTGTCAAGACACGCCCTGCCTGTGATTTCACGCAAGGCAGGTGGAGATCGATCCGGACGATGCCCAGGGTCGACCCCTGCAGACGTGCCCTACTTCCGGACAAGATCGCCGTTTTGCCGGGCGAACACGACTTCAACGCGTCGGTTCATTTGCCGCCCTGCTTGTGTGTCGTTGCTCGCCACAGGGCTTTCCTCGCCGAAGGCTTGGGTGCTGAGCTGCTCGCCGGACACGCCCAGACGGACCAGTGCCGCCATCACGGAATGCGCCCGGCGGTTCGACAGCGCCTGGTTGGAATCCGCGCTGCCGACGCTGTCCGTGTAGCCTTCGATGGAGGCATGGCGCTCGGGGTTGCGCATCATGAACTCGGCGAGCTGGTTCATATTGCGCTGGCCTGCGGGGCGAAGCCGCGACTCACCCGTGTCGAACAGCAGATCACCCAAGGTGACCACCATGCCGCGGTCCGTCTGTCGCGCATTCATCTCGCGCAGCTGCGACTGCAGATCGCTCACCTTGGAGTCGCGCCGCGCGACACGTTCTCGCTCCGCCAGCGTGTTGGCCTCAGCCTGAACCAGCTGCGCGGACTTCGCAGCGCTTGCCTGCTCGGCCACGGTCTTCTGAGCTTGCGCCATGTCCGCTTCGCGGGTGCGAAGCTCCAGGCGCATGCGGTCACGCTCCGCACCAGCGCCGGCGACCACCAACTGGGCGTTTCGGCTGAGCGCCGTTTCTTCGGCAATGACCACTTGCTGGAGCGCCATGTAGGACAGGTGGTTGACCTGGCCAACGGGTTCACCGTTGACGAGGGCTGCATCGGCGCGGCGAAGCGATTCGCGCGCTCGCGCCAGTTCATCCACGGCCATCGCCACGGTCGTGGGTTGCCCTTGCGCAGCGTTCAACCGGGCGCGCGCCTGTTCCAACTGGCTGTTGTGGATCGGCGTGGACGAGCAGGCCACCAGCAGCGCCAGACCAGAGGCGATCGCTGAGGTGAGCAGCGTTCGGGCGGGCAATGAATGGATTCGGATGTTCATGGTGTGTCTTTCTGGGTAGGTGGAGGTGCTTTCAACGCACGGTCTTGCGTTGGATCTCTTCGGCAAGCGCGCGGCCGGCGTCTTGCGACTCCTTGGCCGCCCTGCCTGAGCGCACTCCTTCGGCATGCAGTTCAGCGACACGAGCGTCGATCTCAGCCTGCTCGGACAGCATGCGCGCACGGTCCGTGTCGCCTGCGGCAACGGCAGCCTGTGCTGCGATGAGCTTGTCGGTGGCAACGCGCAACTGCGCTGGCGCATCTGCAACCGTGCTGGGCGTGCTGGCACGTTGGACGGCTGACACAGCCAAGGCAAGCTGAGGCGGCGCTTTAGGCGTCGAAGCACATGCCACGAGAATCAGGGCAACTGACAGCGCAGCAATCATCCCGGTCAGGGGGCCGCGGGCGGCGGGGATGGCATGGTGAGAACGAGTCGGGTTCATGTGGGCTCCTCGGGTAGGCCGCTGTTGCGGCAACGCCGGCCAAGCCGGCGACCCAGTGCCCTGGCGGGATCCCCGCCCAGCGCGCTGTGCAACTGACTCTGAGGTCGCGGGCTCATGCTGTCTGTCCGGCAGCGCACATCGAGCAGGTCTGGGCAGGCGGCCCACGGCAATCGCAACCCAACCCATTGCACGCTTGCTGCAGTTGGAGTTCCATAAAGACGGTGAACGCCAACAGCACCGGCACGCCGGCCGCAGAGTTCCTTGTCTTCTCGACGGCGAACACGAGGCCGAAGGCGCCCACGAGGAAGACGATGGCGCTCATGCCCGCGCCCATCCCGTTCATCAGGCCGGTCGACACCCCGATCCACGCTCCAAGCATGGTCGGCACCATGGACAGAGCGAGCAGCCAGTCGGTGTTGCGAAGCCCAGGTCGCGTGCGGCCGCTACCGAGCCTTCAGCAGCAGAGGGCACAAGCGGTTCAACGAGCGGGGTCCGACAGTTTCTTGGGGTCTATTCAGCAATGGCCTGTCAGCAGCCCACAGCGCAAGACTCGCTGCTCAGCGGTACCCGGCGCTGGGGCTGGGCAGGCGAACGGCGATGCCGGGCTGGGTTTCGTAGAGCTGGTCCATTTGCAGCGTCAGCGCACTGATGGTGGTGCACGCCTCCAGATAGTGCTCTTCGCCCATCACGCCTGCGGCGCGCCACGCATCCCGTGACCTTTCAGCCTTGGCAATGCGTTGCTGGAGAGAAGCGAGATCGTGTTCGAAGTGCATGCTTGACACCATTGAGTGGGGAGGTTGGCCTGGATCCTCAGCCAGAGCAGTGCTGCCGTCGGTGCGACCCCGCACACAGTCACGAGATGAGCCCCACCATCTGGCGTCCGCCAGCAGTGACGGTGACACCGACCGTGGAAAAATCCCATCGCAATGAATCGCAGTGCCTCGTTCGCGCCGGTACCGCATCGTTCCATGCCAGCAATGCATAGGGTTAACCCTTGCAACTCCTGGTAAAAACCCTAAGATTCGAGCCGTCAACAACGAAGAAAGGGAAAGAAATGGAACTGCTGATCGTGATCCTGACGCTGTCCACCGTGGCCGTCATCGCTCAACTGGCTGACGTCACCTCCAAGCGCGGCTGAGCGCAACACACCGACCGAGGGGGCTGCTTTGCAGCCCTTTTGTTTTTTGGCGCCGCCATTGATGCATATGAAAGTCATATAGCTCATGGCAAAGAATCGATATTTCAGAACTAGCAGCCCCTCCTAAGCTGACGGCCGTTCCTGTAGCAGACACGGCCCATGCGAATCACCAAGCTGACGACCTACCGCCTCGCGCCGCGGTGGATGTTCCTGAAGATCGACACCGACGCCGGCATCAGCGGCTGGGGCGAGCCCGTCATCGAGGGCAAGGCCCGCAGCGTCGAAGCCGCCGTCCACGAGTTCGAGCCCTATCTGATCGGCCAGGACCCGTCTCGCATCAACGACCTCTGGCAGGTCATGTACCGCGGCGGCTTCTACCGCGGCGGCGCCATCCTGATGAGTGCCATTGCCGGCATTGACCAGGCGCTGTGGGACATCAAGGGTAAGGTACTGAACGCCCCCGTCCACGAGCTGCTGGGCGGCCTGGTGCGCGACAAGATCAAGGTCTATTCCTGGGTCGGCGGCGACCGGCCGGCCGACGTCATCCGCGACATCAAGCGGCTGCGCGAAGGCGGCTTCGACACCTTCAAGATGAACGGCTCCGAGGAGATGGGCCTCATCGACAGCGCCCGCAAGGTGGATGAGGCCGTGGCCCGCATCGCCGAGATCCGCGCGGCCTTCGGTCACGACATCGAGTTCGGCATCGACTTCCACGGCCGCATCGGCGCGCCCATGGCCAAGGTGATGCTGAAGGCGCTGGAGCCCTACCGCCCGCTGTTCGTCGAGGAGCCGGTGCTGGCCGAGCAGGACGAGACCTATGCCCGCCTGGCCGAGCACACGGCCATCCCGCTGGCGGCCGGCGAGCGCATGTATTCGCGCTTCGAGTTCAAGCGCGTCTTCCAGGCCGGCGGCCTGTCCATCGTGCAGCCCGACCTCTCGCATGCTGGCGGCATCACCGAGTGCATGAAGATCGCCTCCATGGCCGAGGCCTATGACGTGGCCCTGGCGCCGCATTGCCCGCTGGGCCCGATCGCGCTGGCGGCCTGCTTGCATGTCGACTTCGTCTCGCACAACGCCGTGCTGCAGGAACAGAGCATGGGCATCCACTACAACCAGGGCGGCGAGCTGCTCGACTATGTGGTGAACAAGGAAGACTTCCACATCGAGGACGGCTATATGAAGCCGCTGACCAAGCCGGGCCTGGGCGTGGTGGTCGACGAAGAGAAGGTCATCGCGGCCAGCAAGGTCGCGCCCGACTGGCGCAACCCGCTCTGGCGCCATGCCGACGGCAGCGTCGCGGAATGGTGATGAACGCAAGACTCATCGCGCTGGACTGGGGCAGCACGCGGCTGCGCGCCTTCCTGCTCGGGGCCGACGGTGCCGTGCTGCAAACGCGGCAATCGGAGCAGGGCGCCTCGACCTTGTCGGGTGAACCTGCTTTTGTTCAGGCGCTCGCAGCCATCGTGGAAGGCTGGCCCGCCCTGCCTCTGCTGGCCTGCGGCATGGTCGGCAGCCAGCATGGCTGGCGCGAGGCGGCGTACGCGCCCTGCCCGGCCGATGCCACCGCGCTCGCCGGTGCGGCCCTGCAGGTCAGCGACAAGCTCTGGATCCTGCCCGGCCTGATGCACGACGGCGCCCAACCCGACGTCATGCGCGGCGAGGAGACCCAGATCGTCGGCGCCCTCGCCTTGCGTCCCGAACTGGCTGCTCAATCCTGCCTGGTGCTGCCCGGCACGCACTCCAAATGGGCCCGTGTCGAGGCCGGCCGGGTGACGGGTTTCGCCACCCACATGACGGGCGAGCTGTACGCGCTGCTGCGCCAGCATTCCGTGCTGTCCCGCCTGATGCCGGCCGATGGCAGCGCCCCGCCCTCCCCTCAGGCCTTCCTGGCCGGCGTGGACGCTGCGCGCGAGGACGGCGCCCTGGGGCATCAACTCTTTGCGGTGCGCACGCTGGGCCTGTTCAAGCGCCTGCCACCCGCGGACCTGCCCGACTACCTCTCCGGCCTGCTGATCGGCCACGAGATCGCCCACGAACTGAAGGCCAACGCGCCCGCACGCCTGGCCCTCATCGGCGACCCGGCCCTGTGCGAGCGCTATGCGCTGGCCCTGGGCCGCTTCGGCATCCCCGCGCCGCTGCAGCTCGACAACACCGCGCCCGCCGGCCTCTGGCAGCTGGCGCTTACCCTGGGGCTCTGACATGCTGGATCAGGCACTGCAACAACTCCCCCTCGTCGCCATCCTGCGCGGCGTCAAGCCCGACGAGGTCGAGGCCATTGCCGACGGCCTCTACACCGAAGGCTTCCGCGTCATCGAGGTGCCGCTGAACTCGCCCCAGGCCCTGGATTCCATCGCCCGGCTGGCGCGCCGCATGCCCGGCGATGCGCTGATCGGCGCTGGCACCGTGCTCAGCGCCGATGCCGTGCGCGACGTGCAGATCGCCGGCGGCAAGCTCATCGTCATGCCCCATGCCGACGTCGCCGTCATCCGCGTCGCCAAGGCGCGCGGCATGGCCTGCGTGCCGGGTGCGGCGACGCCGACCGAGGCCTTCGCGGCCCTGCAGGCGGGCGCCGATGCGCTCAAGCTCTTTCCGGCCGAACTGGTCACGCCGCCGGTCGTCAAGGCCATGCGCGCCGTGCTGCCCAAGGAGCTGCGCCTGCTTCCGGTGGGCGGCATCACGCCCGAGACCATGGCCGTCTACCGGCGCGCCGGCGCCAGCGGCTTCGGCCTCGGCTCGGCCCTCTATGCACCGGGTCTGAATGCGTCCGAAGTGGCGCAAAGGGCCAAGGCCTTCGTGCAGGCCTGGCACGCGTTCTGACAGCAGCGCGGCCGCAAGAAAAAGACAACGGAGACCTCATGAACCGCATACTCACGCTGTGCGCGGGGCTGGCGCTGGCCGCGCTCGGCCCGGCGGTCAGTGCCGACACGCTGCTCAAGCTCGACGCCCGTGCCGACGCGCCGGCGCCGACGACCGGCCATCTGCAGCTCGGCAGCGCCCGCACGCCCAAGGGCCAGACCCTGGCCGTCAACAGCCAGTACCTGCTGAAGGATGGCAAGCCCTGGCTGCCCGTCATGGGCGAGTACCACTACACGCGTGCGCCGGCCTCGCAGTGGGCCGACCAGCTGCGGCTGATGAAGGCCTCCGGCCTCGACATCGTCGCCAGCTATGTGTTCTGGAACCACCACCAGGAGCAGCCCGGCGCCTTCAACTGGAAGGGCAACCACGACCTGCGCCGCTTCGTGCAGCTGGCCCAGGCCGCCGGCTTGCACGTTGTCGTTCGGCTGGGCCCCTGGGCGCATGGCGAAGCGCGCTATGGCGGCATCCCAGACTGGGTCGTCGACAAGATGCCCACGCGCGGCAACGACGCCGAATACATGGGCCATGTCGAGAAGCTCTACGCCGAGATCGGCGCCCAGCTCAAGGGCCTGCTGTGGAAGGACGGCGGCCCCGTCATTGGCGTGCAGCTGGAGAACGAATACAACCTGCGCGGCGCTGGCCGGGGCGAGGAGCACATCAGCGCGCTGAAGAAGCTGGCGCTGAAGGCCGGCATGGATGTGCCGCTGTATACCGTGACCGGCTGGGACGGCGCGGTCTATCCGTCCGGCGAGGTCTCGCCCGTCTTCGGCGGCTACCCCGACGAACCCTGGGCGACCAGCACCAAGGAGCTGGCGCCCAAGGAGACCCACGCCTTCCGCTTCGACACCCGCGTCAGCGGCGACCTCGGTGCCCAGACCCAGTCCCATGCGCCCGGCACGGCCGAGACCGACAAGGACAAGGTGCCCTTCTTCGGCGCCGAATACGGGCCCGGCCTGCCCGCCATGTACCGCCGCCGCACCCTGGTCTCGCCCGATGACATCGCCGCCATGCTGCCGGTGCAGATCGGCTCCGGCGTCAACCTGTTCGGCTACTACATGTTCCACGGCGGCCGCAACCCGGTCGGCATCGGTGGCACGGGGCTGGAGGAGAGCACGCTGAGCGGCGGCTACAACGACACGCCGCGCATCAGCTACGACTTCCAGGCGCCTCTCGGGCCGGATGGCCAGCAGCGCCCGGTGCTTTCCAAGCTGCGGCCCTTGCACTACTTCCTGCGCGACTACGGCGCCCGGCTCGCGACGATGACGGTGCGCCAGCCCGAGCGCACGCCCGCCAACCCGGCCGACCTGCAGACGCCGCGCTGGGCGGTGCGAAGCCAGGGCGACAGCGGCTTCCTGTTCTTCAACAACCATGTGCGCCAGTACCCCATGCCGGCGCAGACCGGCGTGCGCTTCGAGGTGCAGCTGCCGGGCGGTGTGCTGACGCTGCCGAGCCGGCCGGTCGACATCCCGACCGGCGCCTATTTCATCTGGCCGCTCAATCTCGACCTCGACGGCGTGCAGCTGCGCTACGCCACGGCCCAACCGGTGGCGCGGCTGGATGCGGGCGCCCAGGGCATCGTGCATGTTTTCGCGCCCACGCCTGGCGTGCCGGCCGAGTTCGCGCTGGCCGATGGCGTCAAGACAGCGTCATCGCAAGGCGGCCAGATGCTGCCTCTCGGCAAGGCCGGTGGCCGCGCGGTCAGTGCTTTGCTGCTGTCCCCTCAGGAGGCCGAGCAGCTGCAGATCCTCGACATCGCCGGCCAGCGCCGCCTCGTCTTCAGCGAGCAGCAGGCCTGGGTGGCCGACGCCAAGCTGCAGTTGCGCGGCCTGGCGACGCAGGCCCTGCATGTGGCCGTCTTCCCTGCCCTGCCCAAGCCCAAGGCGCCCGGCCTGCAGGTCCGCCAGGACGGCCTCCTGCAGCATCTCGAGTTCAAGGCCGAGGCCGGCGAGCCGGCACTGCAGATCACCGCCACCCGTGCCGCTCGCAATGCGCCCCCGGTGCTCAAGGGCGGCCTGGCCAAAGCCGCCCTGCAGCCCATCCCGGAGGCCTTTGCCAGCGCGGCGACCTGGTCGCTGAAGCTGCCGCAAGACCTGGCACACCAGGCCGAAGACGTGCTGCTGGAACTGGACTTCGTCGGCGACATCGGCCGCGTCTTTTCCGGCCCGCGCATGCTGGACGACTGGTACTACAACGGCCAGCGCTGGCAGATCGGCCTGCGCCAGTTCGCGCTCAAGCCCGGCGCAGAACTGCAGCTCAGCGTGCTGCCACTGCGCGCCGACGCGCCCATCTACATCGACGCTGCGCATCGCCCGAACTTCGCCGCCGGCCAGACCCAGATCGCCGAGCTGCGCGCGGCCCGACTGCTGCCTGTTCGCCGCGTCGCCATCGCGCCGTGAGCTATGCCAAGTCTCGATAGTTAAGACGTGATATTCGATTAGTGCGGAATGAAACCCATCCGTAACTTAGGGGCCCCGGTGCAGCAGCACCGGGAGGGCCATCGAGCCCACACAAAACAAAGACCCCCGGAGAGAGAACAAATGCGAACCACTCAACCTCGTCGCCACCATCTGGCGGGAGCCGCCGCGCTGCTCTGCGCCCTGCCCGCCTGGGCGCAGCAGCCGGCCAACAAGGAGTCGCTGGAGACCGTCGTCGTCACCGGCATCAAGGCCAGCCTCAGCAAGGCCCAGGACCTCAAGCGCAACGCCGACCAGATCGTCGATTCCATCGTCGCCGACGACATCGGCAAGCTGCCCGATGCCAATGTCGCCGAAGCCCTGCAGCGCATCGCCGGCGTGCAGATCTCGCGCAACCGTGGCGAAGGCGACCGCGTGCAGGTGCGCGGCCTCAGCCAGACGCAGACGCTGCTGAACGGCCGCAGCATCTTCACCGCCGGCAAGGAGCGCGGCCTGTCCTTCCAGGACGTGCCCGCCGAGTTGCTGGCCGGCGCCGATGTCTACAAGACGCCGACGGCCGACCAGGTCGAAGGCGGCATTGCCGGCCTCATCGACCTGCGCACCCGCAAGCCCTTCGACTTCACCGGCAGCAAGATTGCCGCGACGCTGAAGAGCAGCTATGCCGACCTGGCAGGTAAGAACAAGCTCGAAGGCTCGCTGCTGGCCAGCAACCGCTGGGACCTCGGCGGTGGCCAGCAATTCGGCGCGCTGATCAGCATCGCCAGGCAGAAGCGCGACTACCGCGCCGACACCCAGGAGCTGAGCGCGCCCGCCCAACTGGCCGACGGCTCCGGCCCCTATGCGCCCACCGGCGTGTGGAACTCCTACGAGCTCGGCTCGCGCGACCGCACCGGCGTGACCGCGGCCCTGCAATACCGCCCGAACCGCGACACCGAGTACGCGCTGGACGTGCACCACACGCGGCTCAAGACCCAGACCGACACCTACGGCTTCTACGGCTCGCCCTTCTGGGCCAACTGGACGGCCGCGACCAACCTTGGCGCCTTGTGGCCGAACGGCACGCCGACCCAGGACGCCAACGGCAATCTCGCCAAGGGCGTGTTCTGGGGCGCCAGCATGAGCACTTCGGCCTTCGTGGCCGACAACGACACCAAGACGACGCAGGCCGCGCTGAGCGGCAAGTGGAAGCTGGCGGACTGGAGCGTCAAGTCCGAGCTGGGCCACACCAGCAGCGACTTCAGCCGGCTCTACCAGGAAGCCCGCCTCGGGGTCTGGACCAACAACCCGCAGTTCGGCTTCGACCTGACGACCGAGCTGCCCTCCGCCTACCCGGTGCTCGGCGGCGCCAGCGACCTGACGACGCCGTCGCAGTACTGGGCCGACAAGGCCCTCTACTTCCGCCAGGAGAACACCGGCAAGGAAACCACCTTCCGCCTGGACGGCGAGCGCCGCTTCGAGGGCCTGCTGTCGCGCGTGCGCACCGGCCTGCGCCTGTCGGACCGCAAGGCGACCAGCGCCGAGATCAACACCATCGACAACATCTGGAGCAGCGCCGGCACCGGCACCGTCGGTGGCGCCGTTCCCGCGCTGGCCAGCAAGATCGGCGTCATCGCCTACGACGACCTGCTGAAGACGGCCGGCGAGGGCAACACGCCGCGCCAGTGGCTGTCGGTCACCGACCTGGGCTGGCTGCGCGATCCCGCCACCGCCCGCGCGGCCCTGGGCCTGACGGTGCCCAGCTTCGACGCGCCCCAGACCTTCGACTACCGCGAGAAGACGCAAGCCGTTTATGGCGTGGCCGACTTCGACAGCGAGCTGGCCGGCCTGCCGTTGTCCGGCAATGTCGGCCTGCGCTATGTGCGCACTGAAGGATCGCGCCGCTATGTGACCGCCAGCGGCACGCCGACGGCGCTGGACAGCAGCGCCAACGAATGGCTGCCCAGCCTGAACCTGCGCATGGACCTCAGCGACAAGCTGGTGGCGCGCCTGGCCGCTTCCAAGGTCGTCACCCAGCCCAACTTCGACCAGCTGACGCCCTCGCTCAGCCTCAACGCCAACGACCGCACCGGCTACCTCGGCAACCCGGCCCTGGGCGCCCTGCATGCCCGCCAGCTGGACCTGTCGCTCGAGCTCTACCTGAACAAGAGCGACCATGTCTACGCCGCCGCCTTCCACAAGCGCGTGGATGGCTTCCTGCAGACCAAGACGCAGAGCCTGGTCTACGGCGGCACGACCTACACCGTCTCCACGCCCGGCAATGGCGAAGACGGCAGCATCAAGGGGCTGGAGCTGGGCTACCAGGCCTTCTTCACCAGCCTGCCCGGCGCGCTGCGCGGCCTCGGTGTCCAGGCCAACTACACCTACGTCGACAGCTCCGCCCCTGGCCCCCTCAATGGCCAGAAGACGCAGCTGGAAGGCCTGTCTCGCGACAGCTTCAACGTCGTCGGCATGTACGACTACGAGCAGCTCGCGCTGCGCCTGGCCTACAACTGGCGCAGCAAATACCTGGCCGGCACCAGCAACTACTACCCCAGCAACGGCACGGTCATTGCGCAGACGCCCATCTTCCTGAAGGGCTACGGCATGCTGGACGCCTATGCCAGCTGGGCCGTCACGCCCCAGCTCAAGCTCGCCGTCGAGGCCAACAACCTCACCCGCACGGTGCGCAAGAGCTATTACGGCATCGCCGACATGGCCCGCGGCGCCTATGCCGACGACCGCCGCTACGCCGTGTCCCTGCACATGGACCTGTGATGCAACTGAACGGCACCCTCGATCTCGCCCTGGCCCAGACCGCCATGCTGGGCGAAGGCCTGCTGTGGCGTGACGGTCGCTGGTGGTGGACGGACATCGAGGGTGCCACGCTGAATGCCTGGCGGCCCGGCGATGCGGCGGCCCTGGCCTGCCGCCTGCCGGACCGGCTGGGCAGCTTCGCGCACTGCCGCTCCGGCCGCGTGCTGCTCGGCCTGGCCAAGCGCGTCGCGCTGGCGACCGTGGGCGATGGGTTGGAGCTGGGTCAGTTGCAGACGCTGGCGCCGGTCGACGCCGCCGAGCCGCGCACCCGCGTCAATGACGGCCGCACCGACCGCAGCGGCCGCTTTGTCTTCGGCACGCTGAACGAAGCCAAGGAGCGCCGCGCCATCGGCAGCTTCTACCAATACGCCATGGCCCATGGCCTGCGCCGCCTGGCCCTGCCGGCCGTGGCCATCGCCAACAGCATCTGCTTCAGCCTCGATGGCCGCACCATGTACTTCTGCGACACGCTGACCCAGCGCATCCAGCAGTGCGACTACGACAGCGACACCGCCCAGGTCGACAACATCCGCCCGTTCACGCAGATGGACAGCAAGGGCGCCTGGCCCGACGGCTCCGTCATCGACGCCGAAGGCTGCCTGTGGAACGCGCAATGGGGCGCCGGCCGTGTGGCACGCTATGACCCCGAGGGCCGGCTGATGGGCATGTTGAGCGCCCCGGCCGCCCACACCAGTTGCCCCGCCATCGGCGGCGAGGGCATGGACCAGTTGATGCTCACCACCGCCCGCACCGAGCTGAGCCGTGACGCCCTGGCCGCCCAGCCGCTGTCCGGCAGCCTGTTCGGCCTGCGCCTGCCCAAAGCGCTAGGGGTGGTGGACGCCCTGTTTGAAGACTAAGGAGACGACGACATGAAGATGCAAAGACGCGCCCTCGCCCTGGCCCTGCTGGCCGCACCGCTGGCGACGCTGGCGGCCGAACCGGTCAAGGTCGGCTTCCTCGTCAAGCAGGCCGAGGAGCCCTGGTTCCAGGACGAGTGGCGCTTTGCCGAACAGGCCGCCAAGGACAAGGGCTTCACCCTCGTGAAGATCGGCATCCCCAATGGCGAGAAGATGATGGCCGCCATCGACAACCTGGCGGCCCAGAAGGCCGTCGGCTTCGTCATCTGCGCGCCCGACGTCAAGCTCGGCGTGGCCGTCAACCGCGCCGCCAAGCGCCACAACCTCAAGGTCATGTCGGTGGACGACCAGCTCGTCGACGGCGCCGGCAAGCCCATCGCCGACATCCCCCACATGGGCATCTCGGGCTACGAGATCGGCAAGCAGGTCGGCCAGGGCTTGCTCGCCGAGATGAAGGCGCGTGGCTGGAAGCTCGACGAGGTCGGCGTGCTGCGCGTGGCCTTCGACCAACTCCCCACCGCCAAGGACCGCACCCTGGGCGCCGTCGACGCGCTGAAGGCCGCGGGTGTGCCGGCCGGCAATGTGGTTGACGCACCGCAGGCCAAGACCGATACGGAGAGCGCCTTCAACGCCGCCAACATTGCCTTCACCAAGAACGCCAAGTTCAAGCGCTGGGTAGCCTTTGGCCTGAACGACGAAGCGGCCCTGGGCGCCGTGCGCGCTGCCGAGGGCCGCGGCATCAAGCAGGACGCCATGCTGGCCATCGGCATCGGCGGCAGCCAGACGGCGCTCAACGAGTTCACCAAGCCCACGCCGACGGCCTTCTACGGCACGGTGCTGATCAGCCCCAAGCGCCATGGCTACGAGACGGCCGTGGCGGTCTACGAGTGGGCCACGGCCGGCAAGACACCCCCCCCGGTCACGCTGACCAGCGGCATCCTGATGACGCGCCAGAACCAGGCGGAACTGCGCAAGCAAATGGGTCTGTGATGTCGTCCCTGCAGTTCGACAACATCAGCAAGGTCTTCCCGGGCGTCAAGGCGCTGAACGGGGTGAGCTTCGAGGCGCGGCCGGGCCAGGTCATGGGCCTGCTCGGCGAGAACGGTGCGGGCAAGAGCACGCTGCTGAAGATCCTGGGCGGCCAGTACAAGCCCGACGGCGGCCGGCTGGTCGTCGACGGCCAGGAGCGCCACTTCACGTCCGCCGGCGATGCCATCGCCGCCGGCGTGGCCATCATCCACCAGGAGCTGCAATACGTGGCCGAGCTGACCGTGGCCGAGAACGTGCTGCTGGGCCGGCTGCCGACACGCTTCGGCTTCGTCGACCACAAGGCCGCGCGCCGGCTGGTGGCCGAGCAGCTCGCGTCCATCGGCGTCGACCTGGACCCGGCCGCGCGCCTGTCCGAGCTGTCCATCGCCCAGCGCCAGATGGTGGAGATCTGCAAGGCCGTCATGCAGGACGCCAAGGTCATCGCCTTCGACGAGCCCACCAGCAGCCTGTCGCATCGCGAGACCGAGATCCTGTTCCGGCTGGTGAAGCGCCTGCGCGCCGAGGGCCGCACGCTGATCTACATCTCGCACCGGCTGGAAGAGCTGTACGAACTCTGCGACGCCTGCACCATCTTCCGCGACGGCCGCAAGATCGTCACGCACGACGTGATGGCCGAGGTGCCGCGCGAGCGGCTGATTGCCGACATGGTCGGCCGCGAGCTGCAGGATATCTACGACTACCGCGCCCGCCAGCACGGTCCCGTGCGCCTGGAGGCCCGTGGCCTGCACAGTGCCCGCCTGCCCGAGCCGCTGAGTTTCGCGATGCGCGGCGGCGAGGTGCTGGGCTTCTTCGGCCTGGTCGGCGCCGGCCGCAGCGAGCTGATGCGCCTGCTCTACGGCGCCGACGCGCGCCGGGGCGGCGAGGTGCTCCTGGATGGCAAGACCGTCTCTGCATCAGGCCCTTCAACGGCCATTGCAGCGGGCATCGTGCTCTGCCCCGAGGACCGCAAGGAGCAAGGCATCCTGGCCCACTCCTCGGTGGCCGAGAACATCAACATCAGCTGCCGCCGCCACGGCCTGGCGGGCGGCGTCTTCCTGCGCCACCGCCAGGAGGCCCGGCGGGCCGACGACTTCATCCAGAAGCTGCGCGTCAAGACGCCCAGCCGCGAACAGGAGATCCGCCTGCTGTCGGGCGGCAACCAGCAGAAGGTCATCCTGGCGCGCTGGCTGGCCGAGCCGGGGCTGAAGGTCCTCATCCTCGACGAGCCGACGCGCGGCATCGACGTGGGCGCCAAGAACGAGATCTACAAGATCATCCACGACGTGGCCGCAACGGGCTGCTGCGTCATCGTCATCTCCAGCGAGCTGCCCGAGGTGCTGGGCATCTCCGACCGCCTCATTGTCATGCGCGACGGCCGCATCAGCGGCGAACTATCGCGCGAACAAGCCAGCGAGACCGCCGCACTCGCCCTGGCCCTACCCGACGGAGCGCCTGCCGCGCCCCTGCACTGATCATGAACACCACCACCCTTGCTCCACGCCCCGCCATGACGTCTCCCGCCCGAGCCCTGCTCAAGGAACACAGCATGACGCTGGGCTATGCCCTGCTCTTCGTCGTGCTGGCCTTCAGCGTCGAGAACTTCTTTTCCAGCGCCAACATCGTCGGCCTGCTGCTGTCGGTGGCCCAGATCGGCATGGTGGCCTGCACCATGATGCTCTGCCTGGCCTCGCGAGACTTCGACCTGTCCGTCGGATCAACCATTGCCTTTGCCGGCGTGCTGGGCGCCATGGTGCTGGAGCGCACCGGCAGCGTGGCGGCCGCCATCGGCGGCGGCCTGGCTGCGGGCGCGCTGATCGGGGCCGGCAACGGCGTGCTGATCGCCTATCTGCGCGTCAATGCGCTGATCGCCACGCTGGCCACCATGCTGATGGTGCGTGGCCTGGCCTTCATCGCGTCCCAGGGCCAGGCGGTTGGCATCGCTGACGAGAGCTTCTTCGCCTTCGGCGACACCGTGGTGCTGGGCCTGCCGCTGCCGATCTGGATGACGGTGGTCTGCTTCATCATCTTCGGCGTGCTGCTCAACCACACCGTCTTCGGCCGCAACACGCTGGCCATCGGTGGCAATCCCGAGGCCGCGCGCCTGGCCGGCGTGAAGGTCGAGCGCCTGCGCGTTTGGATCTTCCTGCTGCAGGGGGTGGTGGCTGCGCTGGCCGGCCTGATCCTGTCGGCCCGCATCACCAGCGGCCAGCCCAATGCGGCCACCGGCTTCGAGCTGGACGTCATCTCGGCCTGCGTGCTGGGCGGCGTGTCGCTGTCGGGCGGCAAGGCACGCATCTTCGGCGTCGTCATCGGCGTGCTCATCATGGGCACGGTCGAGAACGTGATGAATTTGTTGAACGTGGATGCGTTCTATCAGTACCTGGTGCGTGGCCTGATCCTGCTGGCTGCGGTCCTCCTCGATCAACTGAAGACCCGAGGCGAGCGTCGTGCTTGAAACGATGGAGCCCCGTGCCCAAGGCAGACCTTGGTCGGTCCCCCGAGGGGGCGGCGATGCTTGCCGGATTGACCGGCAAGCACATCGCCAGAGCGGGCCGGCTCGGGAGCGGCCCAGCGCTCGGCCCGCGGGGAGCTGTTGAATGGCCCTCCAACGTCGAACCCTGCTGGCCTCGTCGCTGGCAGTCGCCCTGCCGGCGCAGGCTTCCACACCGCTGCTGGCCGGCGGCGACATCTCGGCCCTGACCTGGATGGAGCGCTCCGGCGCCGTCTACAAGGACCGTGAGGGCCAGCCCGGCGACTGCCTGGCCCTGCTGAAGCGCTACGGCCACAACATCGTGCGCATCCGCCTCTATGACCACACCGGCTCGGGCACGGGTGCCGACGGCTGGTACTGGCCCGAAGCCTCCATGGACCTGCCCGACGTGCTGGCCCTCGCCCGCCGCGCCAAGGCACAGGGCCTGCAGATCCAGTTCACGCTGCACTACAGCGACTTCTGGACCAACTCCAAGACCCAGGACCCGCCTCATGCCTGGCGCCGCGAGTTGGCCAGGCTGCCCGACGACAAGGCCCGCTTCGAGCGCCTGCTGGCTCTTGTCGAAGCACGCACCAGGGAAGTCATGCAGGCCCTGGTGGATCAGGGCACGGCGCCCGAGTTCGTGTCCCTGGGCAACGAGATCGAGCATGGCCTGCTCTACCCCTGGGGCCGCACCAGCGACTGGACGCGCCTGGGCGCCCTGCTGAAGGCAGGCCATGCGGCCGTCAAGGCCGTCAGCCCGGCGTCGCGCGTCGTGCTGCATCTGGACGATGGCGGCAACGAGGCCAAATACCGCGACTGGTTCGACAACGCCCAGGCCCAGGGCGTGAAGTGGGACGTCATCGGTTCGTCCTACTACCCCTTCTGGACGAAGAAGAACGTCAGCCAGCTGATGGCCTTCTGCGAGGCCGTCACGGCCCGCTACGACAGCGACCTTCTCGTCATGGAGGCCGGCTTCAACTTCGCGCCGACCAAGCCCGACGGCTGGCCCGGCCAGCTCGAGCACAACGGCCCCTACCCGGCCAGCATGAGCAGCCCCGAGGGCCAGCGCGACTTCATGGCCGAGCTGCTGGCCGCCTGCAAGGCCCAGCCGCGCGTGCTCGGCGTCCTCTACTGGGACCCGATCATGATCGCCAACCGCCAGGTCGGCTGGGCGCTGAAGGAAGGCTCGGGCGAGCCCGGGCCCAACGTCGTCTCCAACACCACCCTGTTCGATTTCAAGGGCCGGGCCCTGCCCGTGCTCGACATCTGGAAGCGCTACACGCAATGAGTTCCCGTCTGCAAGGCAAGGTCGCGCTGGTGACCGGCTCCACCCAGGGCATAGGCAAGGCCGTGGCCCGCCTCTTCGTCGCCGAGGGCGCCAAGGTCATCCTCAACGGCCTGGCCGCCGACGCGGAGCTGGGCGCAGCGCTGGTGAGAGAACTGGGTGAAGACAACACCCTCTTCATCGCCGCCGACATCGCCGACGAGGCCGCCGTGCAGGCCATGGCCGCGCGCGGCGCTGCGCGCTTCGGCCCCATCAATGTGCTGATCAACAACGCCGGCATGGATGTCTTCACCGAGCCGCTGGCCATGACGACGGCCCAGTGGCAGCGCTGCTTCGCCGTGGACCTGGACGGCGCCATGCACTGCAGCCGCGCCGTGCTGCCCGGCATGCTGGCCGGTGGCGGCGGCAGCATCGTCAATGTCGCCTCGGTGCACGGTCACCGCATCATCCCCAATGCCTTCCCCTATCCGGTCGCCAAGCATGCGCTGATCGGCATGACCAAGGCCCTGGGCATCCAGTACGCCGCGCAGAACGTGCGCGTCAACTCGATCTCGCCGGGGCTGATCCTGTCCGAGCGCGTCGTCGAATGGCTGGCCAACTCGCCCGCAGATGCCAGGCGTCAGGTCGAGCTGCTGCCGCCCAAGCGCATCGGCGAGCCCATCGAGGTTGCCTACACTGCCCTCTTCCTGGCCAGCGACGAAGCCCGCTTCATCAACGCGACCGACATCCTCATCGACGGCGGCCGGTCGCAGCTCTATCACGAATGACAGACCCACGTTCGGACCGCTTCGTCCGCTCCCACCTGAAGACCCGCCAGCTCGTGCTGCTGGTGGAGCTGGGGCGGCATGGTTCGATCCTGCATGCGGCCCAGGCGGCCAACCTGACCCAGCCGGCCGCCTCCAAGCTGCTGGCCGACCTGGAGCATGCCCTGGGCGTCAAGCTCTTCGAGCGCCTGCCGCGCGGCGTGGCGCCGACCTGGTATGGCGAGGTCATGATCCGCCGCGCCGGCGCGGCCCTGGCCGAGCTGGACGCCGGCCACCAGGAGGTCATGGAACTGCTGTCAGGTCTGTCGGGCCGCGTGGCCGTCGGCGCCGTGCTGACGCCGTCCACGACGCTGCTGCCCGCCGCCATCGTGCTGCTCAAGCAGCGCCAGCCGCGGGTGCATGTGGCCATCTCGGTGGACACCAGCAAGCTCCTCATCCAGCACCTGCAGAACGGCGAGCTGGATCTGGTCATCGGCCGCGTGCTGGACAGCGAGTCGGCCGCCCAGCTCAGCTTCGAGCCGCTCACCGACGAGCCCCACAGCCTCATCGTGCGCGCCGGCCACCCGCTGGCGGGCCGCAGCGACCTGAGCCTGCCCGAGCTGGCCCGCCAGAGCTGGATATTGCCGCCCGGCGGCAGCATCCTGCGCGACCGCCTGACGGCTCTTTTCCTCAGCGCCGGCCTGGACCAGCCCCAGCAGACAGTCGAGACCCTGTCTCTGCCCGTCGTCACCAGCCTGCTCGGCCAGTCCGACATGGTCTCGGCCCTGCCCGAGGAACTGGTCCGGCCCTATCTGGAAACCGGCCTCCTGACGGTGCTCGACTTCGACCTCGGCCTGCGCATGGACGCCTATGGCATCGTCACCCGCCGCGGCCATCAGCTGTCGCCGGGTGCCGAGCTGATGCTGCATTGCCTGCGCGAGGAAGCCACACGGCGGCACCTGCCCACGGGCTGACCGCTATCCTGTCCCGGATCAGGCAACCGGGACCATCCCATGACCCTCTCCTGCGACGTCGCCATCATCGGCGCCGGCACCGCCGGCATGGCCGCCTACCGCGCCGCCCGTGTGCACACCGACAAGGTGCTGCTCATCGAAGCGGCTCACTACGGCACCACCTGCGCCCGCGTCGGCTGCATGCCCAGCAAGCTGCTGATCGCGGCGGCCGAGGCCGCTGAAGCCGTGCGCGAGGCCCATCGCTTCGGTGTGCAGGCCGAGGCGCCGCGCATCGACGGCCGCGCCGTCATGCAGCGCGTGCGGGATGAGCGCGACCGCTTTGTCGGATTCGTGCTGGAGACCATCCACGGCTGGCCCGAGGCGACGCGGCTGTTCGGCCGCGCCCGCTTCACCGGCCTTGGCACCCTTGATGTCGAGGGCCAGCAGATCAAGGCCAGGACCGTCGTCATCGCCACCGGCTCGCGGCCCTTCGTGCCCCCCGGCTGGCGCGAGCGCCTGGGCGCCAGGCTGCTGATCAACGACGATGTCTTCGACTGGGTCGACCTGCCCAAGTCGCTGGCCGTCGTCGGTGCCGGCGTCATCGGCCTGGAGCTGGCCCTGGCCCTGCACAAGCTCGGGGTGCGGGTGCGCTTGTTCGCGCGCGGCAATCGCGTCGGCCCGCTGACCGATCCCGAGTTGCAGCCCCTGGCTCGGCAGCTGTTTGCCCAGGATCTGCCGCTGACGCTGAATGCCCAGGACCTCGACCCGGTGCTGGATGGCGACGATGTCGTCATGGCCGGGGAGCGCTTCGAGGCCGTGCTGTGCGCGGCCGGCCGCCAGCCCAATCTCGACGGGCTGGGACTGGAGACCCTGAACCTGCCGCGCGATGCCCAAGACCGTCCGCTGATCGACCGCCACACCAGCCAGTGGGGCGGCATGCCGGTCTTCATCGCCGGCGATGTGACCAATGACAGGCCGCTGCTGCATGAGGCCTCCGACGCCGGCCGCATCGCCGGCGACAACGCGGCCCGCTGGCCCGATGTGCACCACCGCCCGCGCCGCACGCCGCTGGCCGTCGTCTTCAGCGAGCCGCAGATCGCCATTGCCGGCGCCAGCCATGCGGAGCTGGTGGCCGGCGGCCGCGAGTTCGACACCGGCCGTGTCAGCTTCGCCGACCAGGGGCGCAGCCGCGTCATGCTCGTCAACCGTGGCGGCCTGCATGTCTATGCCGAGCGCGGCACGGGCCGGCTGCTGGGCGCCGAGATGATCGGCCCGGCCGCCGAGCACCTCGGCCATCTGCTGGCCTGGAGCGTGCAGCGCGGCGACACCATCCAGCAGATGCTCGATTGCCCTTTCTATCACCCCGTCGTCGAGGAAGGCCTGCGTACCGCGCTGCGCCAGCTGCACAGCGACCAGCACCTGCCTGCGCCGCCCATCGAGGACTGCATGGACTGTGACACCGAGGCCGAGGTCGGCGGCTAGGATGGCGGCATGAAGAAATTCGCCACCTGGAACGTCAACTCCCTGTCCATCCGCCTGCCCCAGGTGCTGGACTGGCTGGCCGCCCATCCCGTCGATGCGCTGGTGCTGCAGGAGACCAAGCTCACCGACGACAAATTCCCGACCATGGAAATCGGCGAGGCCGGCTACCAGGTGCAGTGGTTTGGCCAGAAGACCTACAACGGCGTCGCGCTGATCAGCCGCGAGAAGGCCACCGACGTCGTCAAGAACATCACCGGCTTTGCCGACGAGCAGGCCCGCGTCATTGCCGGCACCGTGGGCGGCGTGCGCGTCATCGGCGGCTACTTCCCCAACGGCCAGGCACCGGACAGCGAGAAGTTCACCTACAAGATGAACTGGCTGACCGGCCTGCGCAGCTGGCTGATCGAGGAATTGAAGACGCACGAGAACCTCGTGCTGATGGGTGACTTCAACATCGCTCCCGAGGACCGCGACGTCTACGACCCCATCGCCTGGGCCGGCCAGATCCACTGCACGCCCGAAGAGCGCGAGCATTTCCAGCAGCTCATCAACCTGGGCCTGACCGATGCCTTCCGCCTCTTCGAGCAGCCGCCCAAGAGCTGGAGCTGGTGGGACTACCGCAACCTGGCCTTCCGCAAGAACCAGGGCCTGCGCATCGACCACATCCTCGTCAGCGCGGCGCTGACGGGCCGCGTGACGGCCTGCGAGATCGACAAGCTGCCGCGCAAGAACGAGCGCCCCAGCGACCATGCGCCGGTCATCGTGACCATTGACGGCTAGGTCGTCGCCGGCCGCGGCGTCGCCACCTGGGTGTGGCGGCGCAGCAGCGAGCTCAGGATCAGCAGGGCCACGCCGACGAGGCCCGCCCATTTGACGGCGCTGGCCGCAAAGAGCAGCAGGCGCACGGCAGCGGCCAGCGGCCAGGACGGCATGGGCTCGAGGCCGCTGCCCGCCACGAACAAGGCCGCGAAGGACAGCAGGTCCTCCGCCAGGTCGGCGCCCACGGCGGCGGCCAGGGCCCAGCCGGCGCGGTTCAGCCAGGCCGGCGGCGTCATGCCGACCTGGATGAGGCCGGCATGGCGGGCAAAGGCGCGGCAGAACCACGGCGCCAGCAGCCAGGTCCAGGTGGCAATCAGCGCGAAGTCCAGCGCCACGGCCCAGCCGGGCCGGGCAAAGCCGCGGGCCTGCCCCATCCATTCGCCCATGGAGGCGAGGCTGAGCTGCCAGCGCTGGAAGGCCAGATTGGCGTCGAAGGCCGCCGAGAGCTGGGCCAGCGGCGGCAGCAGGCCTTCCGAGCTGGCATGCATCCAGCCCATCATGGCCATCAGGCCGATGAGCAGCAGCAGGCCAGCCGCCAGCTTGCCCCACGACGCGGCGTTGCCGCGCTCACACCAGGCGGTGCGGGCCGGAAAGGCATGCGCCCATTGCAGCACCGAGGCATGCGCCTCCATCCTGACCGGCATGCAGGCGCCTTCGTCCATCTCGGCATGCGCCGTGTCGCGCACCTTGAGCCCCGTCAGCGCCCACAGCGGCGTGGCACAGGTCTCGCTGTTGATGCGGACGGCGTGGCGTTGCGGCGGATGCGGGTCCAGGGCCGGCATCAGGTCGAAGACCTCGGCCTCGCTGGCGGGCGTTGCATGCGCGGCGTTGGCGGGCAGCTTGAGGCCGCACTGCAAGGCCTCGGCCACCAGCCAGGCGAAGGGCGCGCGGGACAGCTCGCTGTAGGGGTAGACATTGCCGCCGCCGACATCGCAATGCGAGCCGCGGAACCAGAACTGCTTGATGTCGCCCTGCTGGTGGTTGGCGAGCTCGTAGCTGCCGTTGTTCTGCGCATAGGCGCGCGGCATGAACTGGGCGCGCTGCTCGTCCAGGGCCATGGCCTGGCGCACATGGCGGAAATGCTTGCCGTCCAAGGTGGGCCGGGCGGTGATCTTCAGGCCGAAGGGCGGCAGGCCGACGCTGGCGACGGTGTCCCAGACGCCGACGAAATGCACCTCGGGCCAGGGCTGGCCCGCGCCGCCCTGGCCGAACAGCCGCGCCGCCTGCTCGCGGATGGCGGCATGGGCCGGCGAGGGTTTGGAAAAATAGGTGGCGACGAGGCTGGAGACCAGGGTGTCCTGGTGGCTGTCGATGATGCCGAAGGCATTCACCATGCCGGCGATGGAGCGCGCCGTGAAGGCGCCGCGCGAGAAGCCGAAGACGAAGATCTGGTCGCCCGGCCGCCAGTTGGCCATCAGGAAGCGGTAGCCCTCGGCGACGTTGTCATACAGGCCGCGGCCAAAGGCCAGGCCGTTGATGCGATCGCGCGCCCGGCCGACCTTGTCGGCGAAGGTCGTGCCCGGCAGCTGGCCGGGGTTGCCGACGCCAGGGTCGTAATAGACGAGGCGGGAGGGGTCGGGGAAAAGCCTCAGCAGCTCCGCCAGCAGCACCACATGGGTGTCGGCATGGCGGCCGCTGAGGTTGTTGTTGGTGCCATCGCACAGCAGCACCAGTTGGCGCGGGGAGTTCATGGGGAGCCTCGAGCACTGAGCCAGATGACCGGCAGTCTCCCCCCGTCCTGCCTCCCCTTCATCCCAACAAACGCGGAGGCCGCGCTATTTCTTCTTCGCCAGGCACCAGGCCACCAGCGCATTGGCGTGGCCATGGCCCATCGCGTGCTCGGTCTTCAGCAGATTGACCAGCTCCATGTGCTTGAGCGGCCCGGCCTGGTTGATGACCTTCTCCCAGTGCGCGATGGGCTGGCCGTAGTTCTTCTCGATGGACGGGAAGTAGGAGGCCGGGCCCTTGACCTTCTCGGTGCTGCTTGCCATGTCGAATCCTTGCAAAGTGATGGATATGGGGACGACGAACGAGCCGGCCCGTTTTCGACAATCATGCCGCCTTGTCCGCCGCTGAGCAGGAGACTCCCATGAACAAGACATTGACTGGCAAGGTTGCCCTGGTGGCCGGTGCGACGCGCGGCGCCGGCCGCGGCATCGCGGTGGCCCTGGGCGAGGCCGGCGCGACGGTCTATTGCACGGGGCGCAGCGCCGAAGGCCGGCGCTCCGAGATGGACCGGCCCGAGACCATCGAGGAGACGGCAGCCCTGGTCGACGCCGCCGGCGGCCGTGGCATCGCGGTGCGCGTCGACCACCTCGTGCCGGAGGAGGTGCGTGCTCTGGTGGCCCGCATCGAAAGCGACCAGGGCGCCTTGCACCTCCTCGTCAACGACATCTTCGGCGCCACCCGCATCGAGTGGGGCAAGACAGTCTGGGAGTCGGACCTCGAATTCGGCCTGCACAGCCTGCGCCTGGCCATCGACACCCACGCCATCACCAGCCACTGCGCCATTCCGCTGCTGCTGAAGACGCCCGGCGGCCTGGTCATCGAGATCAATGACGGCACCGAGGCCTACAACGGCAGCCGTTACCGCAACTCCTTCTTCTACGACCTCAGCAAGGCCGCGGTGATGCGCATGGGCTTCGCGCTGGGCCATGAGCTGAAGTCGCGCGGGGCGACAGGGCTGTCACTGACGCCGGGCTGGCTGCGCTCGGAGGCCATGCTGGAAGCCTTTGGCGTGCGCGAGGACAACTGGCGCGAGGCCGTCGAGCGCGTGCCGGGCTTTGCGATCGCCGAGAGTCCGGCCTACGTCGGCCGCGCCGTCGTCGCACTGGCCGGCGATCCCGATGTGGCCCGCTGGAGCGGCCAGTCCCTGTCCAGCGGCCAACTGGCCCGCGTCTATGGCTTCACCGATCTCGACGGCAGCCAGCCCGACGCCTGGCGCCACATGCTGGACAGCGAAAAGGGCGAGGTCGACGTGGCCGACTATCGCTAGAACGGGGCTAGATCGCGTCCAGCCTGGCCTGGAAGCTCTCGAAGAAGCGGCCGACATGCACGCCGTCGCACAGGGCGTGGTGCACGTCGATGGCCACCGGCATCAGCAGCCGCCCGCCCTCTTCCCTGAAACGGCCGAAGGCGACCTTGGGCCTGTCGTCACCCACGCCACGGGCATGCGTGAAGGCCGTGAAGGCCAGCCAGGGCAAGGCCGTCATGTGCACCAGGGTCTCCTCGCGCACCTCGCCCGGCTCATCGGCGGCGAACAGGTCGCCGCTGGCCTGGCGCACGCGTTCGACATTGGGCTTGGCCCGCGCCGCGAAAGCCGCCAGCGCGGCCTCGCGCGGCAGGGTGACGAAGCCGAAGCTGCCGTCCTCGCGCAGCACCGTCGTGCTGGCATGGATGACGGCGAACTCGCGCACGCCGCTGCCGTCGGCCTTCATGGTCTGGCGCATGGCATCGATGCCGTTCGCTGCTTCCAGCGCGGCGTGGTGATACGCCAGCCAGGGCGTGGCGCCCTGGGCGGCGGCGCGCTCGCGCAGGCCGGTCACGTCCACCGGCACGGTGACGCTGAAGGCCGGCTGGGCCATGCGGCGGAAATGTTCGAGGGCGGCGCGGCGCGGCCAGGCCTCAAGGGGGATGTCACGGTCTTGCATGTCAGGCTCGGGTCAAGACCTGCATGCTCGCACGCGGCGGGTGCCGTGCAAAAAAGAAGCCCGGGGTTGCCGGGCTCGAAGGAGTTGAACGGGGGGCTTGATGCGCGTCAGTCGCTCGCAGAACCGAGCGGTGTGGGACGCATGCCGAAGTCATGCAGGGCGCGCTGGAGTTCCTCGGCACGCTCCTCGCCCAGGTCGGCCAGCAGACGGCTCTGCGGGGTGCCGCGGATCTGGCCGATCCGGTTGTAGCCCAGCGTCTTGGCGTAGCCCAGGGTGCGGGAACTCAGGGGCAGGCAGTCGAGGGGCGCCTGGTCGGCGAGGCTCAGCAGCCGGGCATAGGTTTCAGCGGAGATGGACAGGCGGCCGTTGCGGTTGGCGGGCATCGAGGATGGGGCCGGGCGCAGCGGCTTCAGGAGGACCATGGATGCGGAGCTCGTCGACTGGAGCTGGTCACCCGGGTACTTCATCGCCGCATGCGCCTCGGTCATCCAGCGGCCCTGTGCTGTCAGCCGCCGAAGCGGGGCAGCCCCAGGATTTCGCAGATCAGGTCGATGATTCTTTCCATGGAGACTCCGAAGGGATACGGTCAAAAATTGCTTGACCGGACTGTCTCCGTTTTCACCCCCCTAGAAACCTAGCAAGTCTGCTAGGTTGTGCGACGTCAGAGCACGCCCGCCGTTACGCATTTGAGGACGGCCTGGTGCTTGGACGTGACCTCCAGCTTGCGCATGGCATTGCCGAGATGGAAGTTCACCGTCTTCTCGCTCATGCCCAGGATGACGCTGACTTCCCAGGCCGTCTTGCCCTGGGCCGTCCAGCTCAGCACGTCCAGTTCGCGCTTGGTCAGCTTGGGCAGGTCGGTGTTGACGAGCTTGGCGCTCAGCAGGCGGTCTGCCGCGGTCAGCGCATGGGCGGCCAGCAGTTGCAACCCTGCAACCATCTGCATCAACTGGATACCAGCTTGCGGCAGCGCCTCCTCGCGATCGACGCCGAGCAGGAAGTGCTTGTCCCCCGGCAGATGCAGCTTGACCGCGATGCCGGTCTTGTAGCCATAGGGCGCCTGCATCTCCCACAGCTCGCCGACGCCCGCGGAGACATAGGTCTGCTGGTCGTAGACCACGGGAACGGGCTGATCCATCAGCCTCTCGATCACCGGATCGCGCAATGCATCGCCGTGATCCTTGGCGGCTTCCGCATGGCCTTCGGGCGTGTTGCCGAAAGTGGTGATGCGAACGTCGGAGTCCTTCAGGACACCCCGCATCAGCATGCCCGAAATGATCGGGAAGCCCATGGCGTCGGCGGTCGCAATCAGGCGACGCTCGAAGCTGGCGAGGTCATCGCTCAAGCCGACGTCGATCAGTTGCTGGTAGTTCATTTCGGGCACGCCCATACCTGCCAAGTCTGCCAGCTTGTTGCGCCTCAACCGTGACCAGAGACTGAGCGCTCGTTCTAAACGCACGACCGAGAGGTGCTTCATGTCAACCCTGATCCGGCTGCCCGAAGGGAGCGTCTGCTGGCCCGTCGCGGCCCTGTCCAGCGCAGCCCAGGACGTGCGCCACGCCCACACCCAGCTGCACAAAACGCGCAGCGGCGAGAGCCGCGTCAGCGGGTCCACGCGGTGGGAGCGCCGCTATGCCGACAGCTGCGCCTGGGTGGAATGGGATTGGGTCGAGATGAATGAAGCCGCCGTCGTGCAGGCCGATCCGCTGAACGTGCGCTCCAACGTGCTGCTGCTGGACGAGCGCGGCCGGCCGCTGCTGTCGTCGCGCCGGCGCGCCACGCTGGCGACCCTGGTCTATCTGCTGCCCTGGCAGGGGCCGGTGCTGGACAAGCTCAGGACCTGCGAACTCCCGCGTCACATCGCCACCCCGGGGGCACGGCTGGCCGCCTGAACCCTGGTGACAGCGCCTGGCAGGGCGCTTGCGCAAAATCGGCGGTTTCATCGCTTGAAACCGCCACCATGAGCTCCCTCCCCGACGACGTCCTTGCCCAATGGCAGGCCGAAGAAGCCGCCGCCCGGGCGCGCCAGCAGCACGAAGCCGGCCTGGCCTCACGGGTCATGCTGGCCGGCAAGACGGGCCTGCAGCAGATGCAGGCCATGATCGAGGGCCAAGCCCCGCGGCCGCCGATCAGCGAGACGCTGGACTTCCTGCTGGTCTCGGTCGAGGACGGCCGCGCCACCTTCCAGGGCCGGCCGCAGTTCAAGCACTACAACCCGCTGGGCAGCGTGCACGGCGGCTGGTTCGCGACGCTGCTGGACTCGGCCCTGGGCTGCTCCGTGCACACCACGCTGCCGATCGGGCGCGGCTACACGACGCTGGAGTTCAAGGTCAACCTCGTGCGGGCCCTGAGCGACAAGGTGCCGCTGGTGCGCGCCATCGGCCATGTGGTGCACCGGGGCCGCCAGGTGACGACGGCCGAGGCCGAACTCGTCGGCCATGACGGCAAGCTCTACGCTCACGCGAGCACGACCTGCCTGCTGTTCGATATCCCGGGCTAGACGCGTTCGAGCTTGATGAAGGGCGGCGCAGGCAGCCGCACCGCGATGGCATCGCCCGGCTTCACGGCGCCGCCGGCCAGCACGATGCTCATGACGCCGGCCTTGCGCACAAGCTCGCCATCGGCATCGCGGCCGACGACGGCCTTCAAGAGGCCCGCCTCGAAGTTCTCGATCTGCGGGCAGGGGTTGCGCAGGCCGGTCACGCGCAGCACGACATCGGCGCCGATGCGCAGTTCGGTGTCGCGCGGCAGGGCCAGCAGGTCGACGCCGCGCGTCGTGAGGTTCTCACCCATCTGGCCCGGCTGCACGCCGAAGCCCTGAGCCGCGAGTTCGTCGAAGAGCTCGCCCGGGATCAGGTGCACCTGGCGCAGATTCGGCTGGGTCGGGTCGACGGCCACGCGCGAGCGGTGCTTGACCGTCACGCCGCAGTGGGCGTCGCCTTCGACGCCCTGCCCTTCGATGAGGCGCAGTTCAGCTTGAGCGAACTTGGAGAAGCTGTGCGTCGCGCTGGACCAGACCTGAGCGACGACAGCGGCCGTCATGCGCGCAGGGCCGCGGCTTCGGAGGCCAGCTTGGTGATGCGGGCCCAGTCCTTGGCGTCGACCGCGTCCTGGGGCGTCAGCCAGGAGCCGCCGCAGACCTTGACGTTGGGCAGCTTCAGGAACTGCGGCGCCGTCTCCAGCGAGATGCCGCCGGTCGGGCAGAAGGCGACGTCCGGGAAGGGGCCGGCCAGCGACTTCAGCAGGGCGACGCCGCCGACGGCGACGGCCGGGAAGAGCTTCAGGAAGCCGAAGCCGGCCGCGTTGGTCTGCATGACCTCGGAGGCCGTCGACACGCCCGGCAGCAGCGGCAGGCCCTCGGCCTTGCAGGCGGCGGCCAGCGCGTCGGTGTAGCCGGGGCTGACGCCGAACTGGCAGCCGGCGTTCTTCGCATTCACCACGTCCTGCGGCGTACGCAGCGTGCCGGCGCCGACGATGGCACCGGGCACCTTGGCCATGGCTTCCATGGCCTGCAGGGCGACGGGAGTGCGCAGCGTCACTTCCAGCACGCGAACGCCGCCGGCCACCAGGGCCTCGGCGAGGGGTACGGCGTCTTCCAGGCGCTGGATGACGATGACGGGGATGACGGGGCCATGGCTGGCCAGGCTCAGGGTGTCGAGCATTTCAGTTCTCCATAAGACCGGGGTATTCGGGCCGAGCGCTGGGCCGCTCCCAAGCCGGCCCACTTGGCGAAGCTTGCGGCTCCATGCCGGAAGCTTCGGCGTCCCCTCGGGGGCTGAGGCCGGACACATGGCGCCCAGTGGGCGGCATGTGCCTGCCGAAGGGCTGCGGCTCATGCCGCAGCGCGGTCTGCAAGACCGACCAGATTGGCGCGCGTTCAGCGCCGCAAGGCTGGGCGAGGGGCCTCACTCTCACAACCAAGTAACTGCGCCTTGCTCGGCGCTCAGGACATTGCGGCGCATGCCGGCGAACAGCTCGCGGCCCAGGCCATGGCCGTTGACGTCGGCTTCGGCGGGGTCCAGGGTCGCGACCTCGCGGGCCGCCCATTCGGCATCGCTGACCAGGGCGGCGAGCACGCCGTTGACGGCACAGACGCGCACCACGTCGCCGTCACGCAGCCTGGCCAGCGGGCCGCCGGCCAGGGCCTCGGGGCTGACGTGGATGGCGGCGGGCACCTTGCCCGAGGCACCGCTCATGCGGCCATCGGTGACCAGGGCGACGCGGAAGCCCTTGCCCTGCAGCACGGCCAGCGGCGGCGTCAGCTTGTGCAGCTCGGGCATGCCGTTGGCATGAGGGCCCTGGAAGCGCACGACGACGACGACATCCTTCTCCAGCTCGCCGTTCTTGAAGGCGGTGAGCATGGCTTCCTGCGTCGTGAAGATGCGGCAGGGAGCTTCGATAGTGTGGCGGTCCTCGGGCACGGCCGAGGACTTGATGACGGCGCGGCCGATGTTGCCGTCCAGCAGCTTGAGGCCGCCGGTGGCGCTGAAAGGCTCGGCGGCAGTGCGCACGACGCCGTCGTCGCCGCTGGCGGCCGGCAGCGCCTCGCGGACGACCTCGCCGCCCTGCCCCACCGCGCGCGGCACGAAACCGTAGGGGCGCAGGCCCTCGCCACCCACGCTGATGACGTCCTCATGCATGAGGCCGGCATCCAGCAGCTCGCGGATGACGAAGCCCGGGCCGCCGGCGGCCTGGAACTGGTTCACATCGGCGCTGCCGTTGGGATAGACGCGGGCCAGCAGCGGCACGACGCCGGACAGGTCGGAGAAGTCCGTCCAGTCGATCAGGATGCCGGCGGAGCGCGCGACGGCGACCCAGTGGATGAGGTGGTTGGTCGAGCCGCCGGTGGCCAGCAGGGCCACCATGGCGTTGACGATGCAGCGCTCGTCGACCACATGGCCGATGGGCTTGGCGGCCTTGCCTTCGATGCGACCGCTGATGTTGAGGGCCGTGGCGACGGCCTCGCGGGTCAGCGCCGCGCGCAGGTCGTCATGCGGGTGCACGAAGGCGCTGCCGGGGGTGTGCAGGCCCATGGCCTCGAGCAGCATCTGGTTGCTGTTGGCCGTGCCGTAGAAGGTGCAGGTGCCGGCGCCGTGATAGGCGGCGGACTCGCTCTTCAGCAGCTCATCGCGGCCGACCTTGCCCTGGGCATAGAGCTCGCGGACCTTGGCCTTGTCGCTGTTGGAGATGCCCGAGCTCATCGGCCCCGCCGGCACGAAGACGCAGGGCAGATGGCCGAAATGCAGGGCGCCGATCAGCAGGCCCGGCACGATCTTGTCGCAGATGCCCAGCAGCAGGGCCGCGTCGAAGACATCGTGGGTGAGGGCCACGGCCGTGCCCATCGCGATGGTGTCGCGCGAGAACAGGCTGAGCTCCATGCCCGGCAAGCCCTGCGTCACGCCGTCGCACATCGCGGGCACACCGCCGGCCACCTGCACGGTGGCGCCCAGGCGGTGCGCCTCGGCGCGGATCTGCTCGGGGTAGCCCTCGTAGGGCTGGTGGGCCGACAGCATGTCGTTGTAGGCCGTGACGACGCCCAGATGGGGCGCCTTCTCGGCCACGATGCGCAGCTTGTCGCTGGATGGAAGGGCCGCGACGGCATGGGCGACGTTGGCGCAGCCCATGCGCTCGAAGCCGCGCTGGCGGCCGCTGAGCCTGGCGATGCGGGCGAGGTAGTCGCCCCGCAGCTTGGCGCTGCGTTCGCGGATGCGGTCTGTAACTTGATCGAGTGTGGCGTGCATTTGGGTCTCCTGCGGCTCTCGTAACCGGCCGTTGGGAATTTAGGTAACCATATTACTTCTCCGCAGCGGGCTGCGGGTTACGACCTGGGTACCGACGTGACAAGATGGAGGGTGATGGTGTCACCGGCAATCAACATTCCCCACGGCCCGGCGCGCAGCGCCCATCTGCTGCAGAGAACCACCGCCGAATGGCGGGCCAGCGGCGACGACCTGCTGCTGTTTGCCTACGGCTCGCTGATCTGGCGCCCGGACTTCGAGTATGCCGAGGCCTTGCAGGCCAAGGTGCTGGGCTTTCACCGCGTGCTGCGCATGCGCTCGCGGGTGAACCGCGGGTCGCCGCAGGAGCCGGGCCTGGTGCTGGCGCTGATCTCGGGCGGCAGCTGCCGCGGCCTGGTCTACCGCATTCCCCGCGCCATCGGCGAGTCCGTGCTGCTGCCGCTGTGGGAGCGTGAGATGCCCAATGGCGTCTACGAGCCGCGCTGGCTGAACTGCGACACGCCGAAAGGCCGGCTGCGGGCGCTGGCCTTCACGCTGTCGCGCCAGAGCCCCAACTGGACCGGCCATCTGCACGAGCCCGAATTGCTGCACATCTTCCAGCACGCCAGCGGCCGCTATGGCACGACGCTGGACTATCTGCTGCGCACCGTTCAGGGTTTGCGCGAGCACGGCATCCGGGACATGGAACTGGAGCGCCAGGCCCATCTGGCCGCCCAGCACGGGCTCTGCGCCCCACTTTGACCTAGCCGCGCAGACGCGCGAGGTCTTCCTCGGTGTCGACGTCCACATGCACGCCGGGGTCGTCGACGGCGATGGGCTGGGCCGCATAGCGGGCCACGATGCGCCGTGCGCCCTCGTCGCCCTGCAGGGCCATCAGCTCGGAATAGAGCTCGGTACCGAAGCCCACCGGATGGCCCTGGATGCCGCGGTACTGGGCATAGCAGACCGGATAGCGCTCCAGGCCTTCGGCCACCGCCATGATGGTGGTGGGCTGCACCAGGGGCATGTCGGCCGGCAGGATGAGCCAGCCGTCGGCGTCGCCCGTCGCGCTGACGCCGGCCACGATGGAATGCCCCATGCCGATGGGCTGGGGCCGGCCCTGGGCATCGCGCTCGGGCAGGGTCACGACATCGCGCGCGGCGATCAGCCTGTGCACGGCCGGCGCCAGGGCGGGGGTCGTCACGACGACGACGGGCAACTGCGTGGCGATCGCGGCGCGCAGGCTGCGCGCCAGCAAGGTGTCTCCGCCGGGCGTGCTGCCCAGGTGCTGCTCAAGCTTGTGGCCCGAGCCGCGAAAGCGTGAGCCGCGTCCTGCGGCCAGCACGACGACGGCGGGGCGTCGTTTGATCATTCGGTTGGCGTCCTTGGAAAACTGCTGCCGCAACGGGGTGCAAAGCCTTTTGCTGCGGTGCCACAAGCATGCCGAGTGACCTTGCTCTTGAAACTGGGAGGTTCACTTAAGGGAAGGTCTGCATACTTCGGCCCCATGAGCAAGCTGAGTGAGTTCCGCAAGAGTTACGAACTGGGAGAGCTGGACGAGGCCCAGGCCGCCGATGGGCCGCTGGCCCTCTTCAACCGCTGGATGGACGAGGCCATCGCCCATGACGTGTCCGAGCCGACGGCGATGACGGTGGCCACCGTGGCCGCCAACCACCGGCCGTCGACCCGCGTCGTGCTGCTCAAGGGCTGCGACGCCCGCGGCATGGTCTGGTTCACCAACTACGAAAGCCGCAAAGGTGAGGAGTTAGCAGGCAACCCTTGGGCGGCCCTGCAGTTTCACTGGGTGGAGATGGAGCGCGTGGTGCGCGTCGAAGGGTGCGTGGAGAAGACCTCGGCCGAGGAATCGGATGACTACTACAAGACCCGGCCGCTGGATTCGCGCCTGGGCGCCTGGGCCTCGCCGCAGAGCCAGGTCATCAGCTCGCGCGCCGTGCTGGTAGCCAATGCGGCCAAGGCGGCGGTGCAGCATGGGCTGAACCCGGACAGGCCGCCGCATTGGGGCGGCTACCGACTGGTGCCGGACCGCTATGAGTTCTGGCAGGGGCGCCGTTCGCGCCTGCATGACCGGCTGGTGTTCATGCGCGATGCCGACCGCTGGGTGCGCGAGCGCCTCGCGCCTTGATCCCTTGATCAGTTGACGGCGTTGCCGTCTTCCACCCGGTAGTACAGGCCGTAGGGATCGTCGTTCAGCACGGCCAGCACGCCTTCGACGACGACAGGCTCCAGCGTGTAGCGCACGGGCTTCTTGGTGCGCACCTCGACCAGGCCTTCCGGGCCGGCCGGCACGCAGAAGGAGCAGGTCGTCGGCACCGACGACAGCAGGAAGTGCTGCTGCTTGTCGCCCGCCTCCAGCGGCATCATGAAGCCCTGCACCTTGACCGTCTTGCGGTCCAGGGCCTGCACGGCGGCCGGGAAGGTCGGCACGATCTTCTTCTTCTCGGCCTTGGCCGTGACCTGGGACAGCAGCTTCCAGGACAGGATGTCGGCGCGTTCCTCCAGCGGCTTGAAGGGGCTGCGCGGGTCGTGATAGCCCGGGCCCTGGCCCATGGAAGGCGCGGTCTGCGCGAAAGCGGCGGTGGCGGCCAGCAGGCTGAGGGCGATGACGGAAGCAGGGAACTTCATGGCGTCATTGTCGCTCCGCCGTGCCGGCCTGCAGCGTGGCAAGGTATTGCCGCAGCAGGGCCGCGCGCCGCGGCCGGAAGCTCTCGCCGAGGTTGTCGACCCGCTGGATGCGCTCCAGCCTGAACATGCGGAAGCCCTGCCTCAGGCAGCACCAGGCGAGCAACACCAGCAGCCTGTCCACGTAGACCAGCCCCAAGGGCCAGACCTTGCGGTCGCTGGCGGCGCCGTCGCGGTCGACATAGGCCATCTGCAGCGCCTCCTCGCGCCAGCAGGCCTCGCGCAGCAATTGCAGGTCGACGGCCGGCGGCGGACGCTCGCTGAAGCGGTGCACCTGCGACACCGCATGCTGGATGTGCTGCTGCCCCACCGACGGCAGCGTGGCCACGACCTTGGCCAGCACCGACGCGGCGGCCCGGGCCAGCGCCGGGTCGCCGATATGGCGCACCTCGGCCAGCCCCAGCACCAGGGCCTCGATCTCCAGCCGCGTGAAGGTCTGCGGCGGCAGGCTGCCGTCCTCGACCAGGCAATAGCCCAGGCCGCGCTCGCCGGCGATCTCGGCGCCGGACATGCGCAGGCTTTCGATGTCGCGGTAGATGGAGCGCACCGACACGCCGGTCTCGGCGGCCAGCTGCTCGGCAGTGACGGGTGCCGGCAGGGTGCGCAGGGCTTGCAGCAGTCGAAACAGGCGTTCAGGTCGCGACATCGGCGGGTCGTCAGCAACTGACGAAAACTGGCAGGAGGGCTGCCTAGAGTAACGCCTGTCCGTTCATCGCCGGGCGCCCCTCACCGGGGTGATGACGACGCCCCCTCCACTTTCAAGAAAGCGAACCATGTCTGTCTCCGTCGTCCCCCACATCAATCTGCGCGGCCAGGCGCGCGCGGCCCTGCAGTTCTACCAATCGGCCTTTGGCGGCGAGATCGCGCTGATGAGCTACCAGGACGCCCACAACGTGCGCGACCCGCAGGACGCCGATCGCCTGATGTGGGGCCAGGTCCGCGCGGCGGATGGCTTCCAGGTCATGGCCTATGACGTGCCCACCGACACCGCCTGGCAGGCCGGCGAGAACGCGTACTTCATCTGCGTGGGCTGCGGCACGGCCAAGCAGGCCGAAGACCGCTGGGCTCGGCTGGCCGAAGGCGCGACCGTCATCCAGCCCTTGTCGCCTTCGTCCTGGGCGCCCCTCTACGGCATGCTGAAGGACCGCTTCGGCGTGACCTGGGTCATCAACGTCAGCGCGGCGCCTGCAGCAGCGTCGTGACGTCCAGGCGGTAGGCCCGCCAGGCCGGCCAGGCCGCGGCCAGCAGGGCCAGGCCGCCGGCCAGCGTGGGCACCAGCCATTCAGCGTCGCTCCAGCCCAGGGTCCCCAGGCGCAGCGACTGCCGCTCGGCCAGCAAGCGCTCCAGCAAGGCCACCAGGCCATGGCCGGCCGCCAGTCCCAGCGCGGCGGCGAGAGCCGCCAGCAGCAGCGCCTCCAGCGCGATCAGGGCGGCGACGCGGCGGGCCGGCGCGCCCAGCATGCGCAGCATGGCGAGATCGCCCTGGCGGGCCCGCACGGCATGCAGCAGCGCGACCCATACCGACAGGCCGGCCGCCGCCAACAGCACGATGCCAAAGCCGCGCAGCACCTCGGTGCCCGCACCCACCAGCCGCATCAAGCGGGCCGTCTCCAGCGCCGGCGCGGCCGACTGCAGGCCGTCCTGGGCGTTGACCCAGCGCGGCAGCATGACGGCCGCCAGCGGGCTGCGGTAGCGCACCAAAGCCAGCGTGATCTCCCTGGGCTTGTCGTCCTCGTCGTGGACCGCATGGTCTTCGTGCACCTCCCACACGGAGGCCAGGTCGGTCAGCACGAGTCGATCCAGCACGCTGCCCGCCTCGGCCAGCACGCCGACAACCTCGAACTGGTGGTCGCCATGCGCCCCACCCCCATCGGCCAGGCCATGGCTGCCGGCGAAACGATCGCCGATCTTGAAGCCACTCGTACGCGCGACCTCTGCGCCCAGCACGGCCTGCATGGGCTTGGTCCACAAGCCGCCCTGCCCCAGCCTGGCGCCGTAGAGATCGAGATAGTCCGGCGTCGTGCCGGCGATGCGATAGCCGCGAAATGAATCGCCCAGCGACAGCGGCACGGCTTGGGCCACCAGCGGCTGCTGCTTGAGCAGCTCCAGCGTCGCCAGCGGGATGTTGCCTGTCGGCGCATCGAGATGAAAGACGCCGGCCAGCATGATCTGCATGGGGCTGCCCTTGGCGCCGACGACGAGGTCGATGCCGGCGAGGTCGCGCTTGAGCCCCGCCTCGACCTGGGCGCTGGCCCGCAGCACGAAGGTGACGGCAGCCAGCCCCAGTGTCAGCAGCAGCAGATTCAGGGCGGTCGTCAGCGGGCTGGACCACAGATAGCGCCAAGCGAGCCGGATCACCGCGTCACCCCGCTGGACCAGAAGGTCGTCGGGTCCGCTGAAGCGTCGCCAGACTTGCCGGGCAGCACCAGCTCGGCCACGTCATCGCGCTCCCCCAAGGCGTCGATGACGCGGCTGTCATGGCTGGCAATGATCAGCGTGCAGTCTTCGCGCTCGGCGGTGGTCAGCAGCAGGGCCAGCATGTGCAGCGCATGCTCGTCGTCCAGGCTGGCGGTGGGCTCATCCGCCAGCAGCAAGCCGGGGCGGCGCATCAGCGCCCGTGCCAGGGCCACGCGCTGGGCCTGGCCGACGCTCAACTGGTGAGGTCGGCGGCCGGCCAGCTCTGTGATGTCCAGCGCCGACAGAAGCTCGGCTGCGCGCGCCCGGTCAGCACCCTGCCCCGCAGCCAGGGCCGGCAGCGCGAGGTTCTCGGCGACGGTCAGGGCCTCGCTCAAATGCAGGCGCTGGGGCACCACACCCAGGGTCGCGCCACGCCAGGCATCCAGCTCTCGAGCATTGAGACTTTGCAGCTCCGCGCCGGCGACGATCAGTTCACCCTGCTGCACGCGCAGCAGGCCGGCCAGCAGGGCCAGCAGCGTCGACTTGCCCGAGCCCGAGGCGCCGCGCAGCAGCAGATGCCGGCCCGCGGCCAGCGCGAAATCGGCATAGGCGATCTCGGCGCCGCCGGCATAGCGATGACGCAGGCCGCCCCAGGCCAGCATCACTTGACCAGGCGCTTGAACGTGGACAGGAACTTCTCCACCTTGCCGGCGACGACGAAGGCGCAATAGCCCTGGTCCGGGTTGCGGGCGTAGTAGTGCTGGTGATAGGCCTCGGCCGGGTGGTAGTTGGTCTCGGGCTGCAGTTCCGTGACCGCGCGGCCGGCATGGTGGTCGTTGACCTCCTTCAGCACCTCGGCCGCGAGCTGGCGCTGGGCCTCGGTGTGCCAGTAGAGGCCCGAGCGGTACTGGGTGCCGACGTCGGCGCCCTGGCGGTTCAGCGTCGTCGGGTCGTGGATGGTGAAGAAGACCTCCAGCAGCTCGCGCAGCGACACCTCGGCGGGGTCGAAGGCGATGCGCACGACCTCGGCAAAACCGGTGTTGCCGCCGCAGACGGCTTCATACGTGGGCTTGGCGCCCTGGCCGTTGCTGTAGCCGTTCTCGACGTGATGCACGCCGCGCACGCGCTCGTAGACGGCCTCCAGGCACCAGAAACAGCCGCCGGCCAGGGTGATGGTTTCGAGATTCGTAGCTGACATGGGATGACCTTCAATGGGCTCCAAGGGACAACTCGACATGGGGGCGCCAGGTCTCATCGCAACCCTGGTCGCAGAGCTTGGGGGCGGCGACGAAGACGCGGGCATTGGGCGCGCCACGCGCCAGCAGCGCATCGCGCACCGCGGTGGCGCGCGCCACGGCCAGCTGGCGCAGCAGCTCGTCGTCGATGGCATAGCTGCCCAGCAGCAGGCCGCGCATCTGGGCCGGTGGCAGTTCCTTGGCCATGCCGATCAGGTTCTTGGGCTTGTTGGGCAGCTTGCTGGCCTCGTACAGGCGCTTCAGCGCCGCCTCGGGCGTGGCGGCGTTCTCGGCCTTCAGCGCCGTGGCCAGGCGCTGCTCGCGCAGGGCCTGGCCCTCGGCGGCAATGCCGGCCCAGCCGGTCAGCGTCAACTGCACGCCGGGCTTGTCGATGAGGAGCTTGGCGACGCGGTCGAGCTGGCTGAGCTGGTCCTGGGCGGCCAGCTCGGCGCCGCCGGGCTTGAAGGCGATCTGCGCTTCCTCGGGGCTGTCGCTGCCGCTGAAGAGGGCGAAGGGCGAGGTCAGCGCCTTGCCGATGAGATTCAGGAACAGCCGCCAGACCAGGCCGCCCACGCTGAACTCCGGATCGTTCAGCGAGCCGCTGACCGGCAGATTGATGTCGATGACGCCATTGCCGTCCTTCAGCAGCGCGAGGGCGAAGCGCACGGGCAGCGAGGTCGCGTCGGGGCTGTCGACGCGTTCGCCGAAGCTCAGCTGGTGCAGGATGATCTGGTTGCTCGCCACCAGCTGACCGCCGGGCTCGACCTTGTAGCGCAGCCGGGTGGACAGCTTGCCGCGCTCGATGGCGTAGCCGGCGTACTTGCCGGCATAGGGCGACAGCGGCGCCAGCTCGATGTCGGTGGCGTTGGCGGCGATGTCCATGGCCGGCGGGCTGCCCGGTCTGAGCTGGCCGTCGATCTCCAGCAGCCCCGTGCCGGCGACCTTGCCTTTCACAGTCAGCGGCGCCATGGCCGGACTGGTCGACGCGAAGGCGCCGAGCGAGCCCTGCAGTTCGGTCAGGCGGGCGCTGTAGCTGGGCTTCACGAAGCGGTCGCTGAAGTCGACGATGCCGCGGTTGACACGGATGCGCTCGGCGGAGAACACGGGCGCGGGCGCGGAAGCGGGAGAAGCCGGCGCGGAAGCCGCTTCGGCCGGGCCGAGATCGCGCAGATTGAAACGACCCTGCTCGTTGACGATGAGGCGGGCATAGCCGTCTTCGAGCAACGCGTCCTTCACCGCCACGCGAGGCGGTGCACCCGCCGCCAGGGCCAGCTTGAGGCCGTCGAGCTGCAAGGACTGCCAGCTCAGCAGGTCCTCGCCGATGACGCGCTGGCCGTCGACGACCCGGGTCTGCAGCAGGGCCAGCGGGCCGATGCGCACATCGCCATCGGCGCCGGCCGTCCAGGCGCTGCCGGCCTGCTGGGCCGTCACCTCGGCCTTCATGCCGAGTTCGGCGCGCTGCAGTTGCAGGCCCCAGGCGGGGTCGAGATAGGCGTTGAGCAGATGCAGAGGCAGAGCCTTGGCCTGCACCGTGCCGCTGGCCGACAGCGGCGCCAGGCCGAGCTTGCCGCTCCATTGCAGGCTGCCGGCGCTGGAGGCGACGGGCTGGTCGTTGGCGCCAAGGGCGGCGAGCTGGGCGGTGAGCTGGGCTTGCATCGGCGCCGTGGCCGGCCAGCTCAACGCACCCAGCTGCAGCCGCAGCGGCTCGACGGCCAGGGCCACGGGCGCCACACCCGCGGGCACGGCGGCGTCCTGCCAGCGCAGCGCGCCACGCTCGATGTTGAGCGCGGCCAGTTGCAGCGTCCAGGCCGGGCCGGCGGCGGAGGCGGCGCTGTCGGGCGGCATCAGGGCGGCAATATTGAGGCGACCGCTGCCTTCCCGGGCCAGTTGGGCGCGCGGCGCGTCCAAGGTCAGCGTGCCCAGCGCGACGGTACGGGCCCCGGGTTCGATGCTGGCCTTGTCGAGCTGGGCCGAGGCCAGGGTCACGAGCCTGGGCGCCCCGGGCAGGCCCAGGCGCGCCTCCTTGATCTGCAGCTCGGCCAGACTGAGCTGGAGGCGGTCCGCGGCGCCTTCAGCCAGTGGGTTCTTGAGGCTCAAGCCGGCCTTGGTGGAAATGCCGGCGCTCAGCCGCACCCCATCCGGCAAGGGCAGCCAGGCGGCCAGGCGCTCCACGGCCAGGCCGTTCAATTCGGCATCGGCCTGCAGCAGTTCGGGCGACAGCTGGGCCCTGGCGCTGAGGGTGGCTTCATCCAGGCGCAGGCTGGCGTCGAGCTGGGTCGGCGCCTTCAAGGGCCAGGCGGCCGCGCCGAGCTTGAGCTGGATGCCGTCCAGCGCCAGGTCCTTGTTGACGGTGAAGCGGCCGTCCTTGATCTCCAGGCCGGCGAGGCTGTATTGCCAGGGCGTCGCCGCCGGCGAGGCGGGTTCTGCAGCCGTCGCCTTCGGCAAGGGACGCAGCCAGGCGCTCGGCGACTCCAGCAGGATCTGGCCGAAGCCGAGCTGGCGGCGCAGCGGCTGCACGTCGACGAGCGGCAGGTTGAGGTGCTGCAAAGCCAGCAGAGGCTTGCCATCCGGCTGGGCCAGGGCCAAGTCATGCAGCTGGATCCGCCCGCTCAGCTTGACGCCGGGCGGCTGCTTGGGCCGCTCGGCAAAGTCCAGCGCCACGTCGACATCCAGCCTGCCGCCGCCCAGACGGACGGGCGCACTGGCAGGGACATAGGCCGCCAGCGGGGCGAGGTCCAGGCCAGCCAGCTTGAAGGACAGGCGGGCGCTGACGTCGTCGTCGAAGGGCAGCGCCTCGGCACTGCTGTCGAAAGCCACGCCGTCGAGCTTGCCGCTCAGGTGGGGCTGCACCTTGACCTTGACGTCGGCCGGCAGCGTCGACATGAAAGGCAGGGCCAGGCGCAGGCCGGCCAGTTCGTGCTTGCGCTGCACCGGGCGGTCGTCGAAGACCAGCAGGCCGTCGGCCAGCTCGATGTTGTAGACGGCGAACTCGGCATCGGGCTCTTCGGGGGCGCCGGGCTTGGCGGCGAAGCGCTGGATCAGGTCGTCGATGTCGTAGCGGCCCTCGGCCAGGCGGGCGACGCGCAGTTCGGGCCGGGTCAGGGCCACGGATTCGATGACGGCCCGGCCGCGCAGCAGGGAGCGCAGCGACAGGGCCGCATCCATCTTGCGCAGCTTGAACAGCGGCGGCTGCCTGGCATCGCGGCCGGCAATGCTCAGGCCTTCGACCACCAGGGCTAGGCGCCAGGGCTGGAAGCTCGCCTCCTCGATGGCGACTGCTCGCCCCAGAGTCTCGCTGGCCAGCGCCGCGCCGCGGCCCTTGACCCAGCCTGGCAGGGCCAGCGTCACGATCAGCAGCAGCAAGGTGACCAGCGCCGACAAAGCGGCGAAGGTCCAGAGGGCAATGCGGGCGGGGGAGCGGGAAAGCGGCATCACGGCAAAAGCATTATTGATGTCGGCGAAGATGCCGCGGGTGATCTCCCTCGACTATTCAGGTTTCAAGACGCTGCTGCTGGCGATGGCCCTGCCGCCCGTGCCCATGCTGTTGCTGGCGGCCTGGGGGGGCTGGCGGCTCAGGCGCGGACGCCGCTGGGGCGGCGTGCTGCTGGGCCTGGCCCTGGTCAGCGCCTGGCTGTCGACCACCGAGGCGGCGGGGGAACTGCTGATCCGGGCTGCCGGGCAGCCGGCCGTGCTGGCGCCGTCCCAGGTCGACGCGCTGCGGGGCCGCGCCGATGGCGCCGTGCTGGTGCTGGGCGGCGGCGTGAGGCGCCATGCGCCGGAGTTCAACGCCGGCTCGCCGGCCCGCATCACCGCCGAGCGCCTGGCCTACGGCGTCTGGGCGGCCCGGCGCAGCGGCTGGCCGCTGGCCTTTTCGGGCGGGATCGGCTGGACAGCGACCGAGTTGCGCCAGCCCGAGGCCGACATCATCGGCCGGGTCGCCGCCCAGGACTACGGCCTGCGGCTGCGCTGGGCCGAGGGCAGTTCGCGGGACACCCGCGAGAACGCCGCCCACACCCTGCCCCTGCTGGCCAAGGACGGGGTGAAGCAGGTGGTGCTGGTCACGCACGACGCGCACATGCGCCGCGCCCTGCGCGCCTTCGAGGCGGAGGCGGCGCCCCTGGGCATCCAGATATTGCCGGCGCCGGTCGGCCTGCGCGACGACGCCCTGAGCGGCTTCGACGACTGGTGCCCGTCCGTCGAGGGCTTCGCGCGGGTGCGCTACGTCGTCTACGAGACCCTGGCCTGGTGGGCAGGAAGGTAGCGCCCCTCGTCCAAGGGGTACCTTGGCCGGTCCCCCGAGGGGACGGCGATGCTTGCCGGTTCGACCCACAAGCACATCGCCAGCGCGGGCCGGCCAGGGAGCGGCCCGTCGCCCGCCCCGCAATTTTCTGAAAAGCTCCTTGGCGCCCTCAAATAGAAACCCCGCCGGGCTTGAGGGCCGGGCGGGGTGGATGGCTATGCCATCTTGGGGCTCCACGGCGATTTGCCGAAGGGCTCCTGGCGCGCAAGGGATTGCGCCAGAGGTTGTGCCTGAAAAGGCATTCCAACAGTAGGCGAGTGCCTTCAGGGCTTCAAGAAGAGTTGCCCGAATAGCGCCTCGGCACGCTTTGTGACCTCGGCCGGCAGCGTGATGCCGCGACCCCATTCGCGGCTGGTTTCACCGGGCCATTTGTTGGTGGCATCCAGCCCCATCTTGCCGCCCAGGCCGCTGACGGGCGAGGCGAAATCGAGGTAGTCGATGGGGGTGTTGTCGACCAGCGTGGTGTCGCGCACCGGGTCCATGCGCGTGGTGATGGCCCAGATCACTTCCTGCCAGTTGCGCGTGTCGATGTCATCGTCCACGACGACGATGAACTTGGTGTACATGAACTGGCGCAGGAAGCTCCAGATGCCGAACATCAGCCGCTTGGCATGGCCGGGATAGGACTTCCTGATGGACACGACGGCCATGCGGTAGCTGCAGCCCTCGGGCGGCAGATAGAAGTCGACGATCTCCGGAAACTGCTTCTGCAGGATGGGCACGAAGACTTCGTTCAAGGCCACGCCGAGGATGGCGGGCTCGTCCGGCGGCTTGCCGGTGTAGGTCGAGTGATAGATCGGGTTCTTGCGCTGGGTCAGGCGCGTGATCTCGAAGACCGGGAACCAGTCCTGCTCGTTGTAATAGCCGGTGTGGTCGCCAAACGGCCCTTCCAGCGCATGCAGATAGCCGCCCTTCTCCTTCAGCGGCACGCCGCGCTCGCTGACGCCGGTGAAGCCGGGCGCGGCAGGCGGGATATGGCCTTCCAGCACGATTTCGGCCGAGGCCGGCGCCTGCAACGGCCGCTCACCGCCGACACCGGTCTTGACCAATTCCGTCCGCGAGCCGCGCAGCAGGCCGGCGAACTGGTACTCGGACAGGCTGTCCGGCACCGGCGTGACGGCGCCGAGGATGGTGGCCGGGTCGGCGCCCAGGGCCACGGCGATCGGAAACGGCTGGCCGGGGTGGGCGAGAGAGAAGTCTCTGAAATCTAGCGCACCACCGCGGTGCGCGAGCCAGCGCATGATGACCTGATGGCGCGAAATCAGCTGCTGGCGGTAGATGCCGAGGTTCTGGCGGGTGCGCGTCGGGCCCCGGGTGATGACCAGACCCCACGTGATCAGGGGGGCTGCGTCGTCCGGCCAGCAGGTCTGGATGGGCAGGCGGCCGAGGTCGATGTCGCTGCCCTCGAAGACCTCTTCCTGGCAGGGCGCGCGGCGCTGCACGGCGGGCTTCATGTCCCACAGCGCCTTGGCCATCTGCAGCAGCTTGCCTGCGTCCTTCAGGCCCTTGGGCGGGTCGGGTTCCTTGAGGCTGGCCAGCACCCGGCCCACATCCCTCAAATCGGCCAGAGACTCAGCACCCATGCCGAGTGCGACGCGACGCGTTGTCCCGAAAAGATTGGTCAAGGCGGGGGTCGAGTGGCCGGTCGGCGCCTCGAACAACAGGGCCGGTCCGCCGGCCCGCAGCACGCGGTCGCTGAGGGCCGTCATCTCCAGCACCGGCGAGACTTTTTCGCTCACGCGCTTGAGCTCGCCGAGGCCTTCCAGGCCGGCCATGAAGTCTCGCAGATCGCTGTATTTCATAACCAAAAGTAGTTTTGAGGCAGTCAAACAAGCTTGACTGGTTATCTTCGCTTCGTAAAATTCGGCCACTTCGGGTTTTTACTGAAACCCAACCGGCTGGGTCCTCCGGGCACAGAGATGCCACAGACCAATGCAATCGGCCGGGAAATTATCACCGTCGCCCTGCCCCAGACCGCCCCGACAAAGGCAGCCTGAGGCAGGCCTCGACACAAGGAGTCGCATGACGACACGTCAAGACCTGTTCAGCCTGGCTCGCCACACGCGGGATTCGGCGTCGCTGTTCGTGAAGGACATCGGCAACGGCCTGCTGGTGGTCAGCCACAACACGCTGGCCCTGCTGGGGCTGGCCGTGGTGGCCGTGCTGCTGGTGTTCACGAGCCAGGCCGGCCTGCGCGAGAAGCTGGAATCCGCCACCCTGGGCTGGCTGAACGCCCGCCAGGAAGCCCGCGCCGAAGCCGAAGGCAACACGCTGTTCGCGTCGGCTGAGCCGGACGCCATCGCCCGCGCCACCGCCGCCGACCCGCGCGAACTGAGCCGCCAGCAGGCGGCCGTCGCCCACTGGCTGGCACGCCGCTACAGCGTCGCCCCTGAGCCCATCAGCCGCCTGGTGCAAGAAGCCTGGGCCGTCGGCCAGCGCGCCAAGGTCGAGCCGACGCTGATCCTGGCCATCATGGCCATCGAGTCGCGCTTCAACCCGTTTGCCCAGAGTTCCGTGGGTGCCCAGGGCCTGATGCAGGTCATGACCCGGGTGCATGACGACAAGTACGAGGCCTTTGGCGGCACCCACGCCGCCTTCGATCCGGTCACCAATCTGCGCGTCGGCGTGCAGGTGCTGAAGGAGTGCATCCAGCGCGCCGGCAGCCTGGAAGACGGTCTGCGCTACTACGTGGGCGGCGCCAATCTGGCCGAGGACACCGGCTACACGGCCCGCGTGCTGGCCGAGCACGACCTGCTGAAGGCCGTCGCCGCTGGCCGCCAGGTGCCGACGATGACGACCGTGCGCCCGGTCCAGCGCGAAGCGGCCTCTGCCCCCTCGACCGGCGACTCCGCCCAGGTCGCTCTGCTGCGCTGAGCGGCCCTGCAGGCCCCCCACGCTCGCTTTGCGAGCTCCCCGAGGGGGCGTCAGCGGCTCCGGACGGCCGCGCGCCGCCGCGCTGGCATACACTGGCTTCTCGCGCGACTGGCGATCAGGGTCACGAGCTGACCCGAGGTGGGCCACCACCGGGGAGCGTGAGGCGGTTTTCGCGAACCGCTATCAGCCGTTCGCCTGGGCAGCCTTGGCTTCACGCTCGCTCGTGAGCGCCGGGGATTGACCGCCTGACCTTCGGAACACCAGCATGTTTGACCGCAACACCTCCACCCTCGCCTTGGTCGACCCCGAGCTCTGGACCGCCGTCCAGAACGAGAACCGCCGCCAGGAAGACCACATCGAGCTGATCGCCAGCGAGAACTACACCTCGCCGGCCGTCATGCAGGCCCAGGGCAGCCAGCTGACCAACAAGTACGCCGAGGGCTACCCCGGCAAGCGCTACTACGGTGGCTGCGAGTACGTCGACGTCGTCGAGCAACTGGCCATCGACCGCCTCAAAGCATTGTTCGGCGCCGAATACGCCAACGTGCAGGCCAACTCCGGCTCGCAGGCCAACCAGGGCGCCTTCTTCGCGCTGCTGCAGCCCGGCGACACCATCATGGGCATGAGCCTGGCCGAAGGCGGCCACCTGACCCACGGCATGGCCCTGAACATGAGCGGCAAGTGGTTCAACGTCATCTCCTACGGCCTGAACGCCAAGGAAGAGATCGACTACGACGCCATGGAAGCCCTGGCCCGCGAGAAGAAGCCCAAGCTCATCATCGCCGGCGCCTCCGCCTATTCGCTGCGCATCGACTTCGAGCGCTTCGGCAAGATCGCCAAGGAGATCGGCGCCTACTTCATGGTCGACATGGCCCACTACGCCGGCCTGATCGCCGCGGGCGTCTACCCCAACCCGCTGCCCCACGCCGACGTCGTCACGTCGACCACGCACAAGAGCCTGCGCGGCCCGCGCGGCGGCATCATCCTGACGAACGACGAGGCCATCGCCAAGAAGATCAACTCGGCCATCTTCCCCGGCATCCAGGGCGGCCCGCTGATGCACGTCATCGCCGGCAAGGCCGTGGCCTTCAAGGAAGCCCTGACGCCCGAGTTCAAGGCCTACCAGGAGCAGGTCGTCAAGAACGCCAAGGTGCTGGCCGACACGCTCATCGAGCGCGGCCTGCGCATCGTCTCCGGCGGCACCGAGAGCCACGTCATGCTGGTGGACCTGCGTCCCAAGGGCCTGACCGGCAAGGAAGCCGAGGCCATCCTGGGCGCCGCCCACATGACCTGCAACAAGAACGGCATCCCCAACGACCCGCAGAAGCCCATGGTGACCAGTGGCATCCGCCTGGGTACGCCGGCCATGACGACGCGCGGTTTCAAGGAAGAACAGGTGCGTGCCACCGCCCACCTGATCGCCGACGTGCTGGACAAGCCGCACGACGAAGCCAACCTGGCCGCCGTGCGCGAGAAGGTCGCCGCCCTGACGTCCGCCTTCCCCGTGTATCGCGGTTGATAGGCGGCTAAGCCCATATGCGCTGCCCGTTCTGCTCTCACACCGAGACCCAGGTCGCCGAGACCCGGGAATCGGACGAGGGCGACGTCGTCCGGCGCCGGCGCCGCTGCCTGTCCTGCGACAAGCGCTTCACGACCTATGAGCGGCCGGATATCGCCCTGCCCTCGGTCGTCAAGAAGGACGGGCGGCGCGCCGATTTCGACGCCTCCAAGCTGCGCGCCTCCATGCAGCTGGCCCTGCGCAAGCGGCCGGTCAGCGTCGAGCAGATCGACGCGGCCATCAACCGCATCGAGGAAAAGCTGCTCGCCAGCGGCGCCCGCGAGATCGCATCCACCCGCCTGGGCGAGCTGGTCATGCGCGAGTTGAAGCGCATCGACAAGGTCGCCTATGTGCGCTTCGCCTCCGTCTATCGCAGCTTCGAGGACGTCGACGAGTTCCGGCAGCTGATCCGCGAGATCTGACCCGCGGCCTGCCGCCATCCCCCTTTGGAGGGGGGATCGGGGGGATGCCCCCGCTCCTCATCCCCCGTCGTTCCGCCCAAAGGAGGAAAGACGTCACGCTCGGTGGTTTCTAGAGTTCGTTCACTCGCAACGAACCCCAGGGAGCCGCCATGAACCGCATCGCCAACGCCCGCCGCCAAAGCCGTGGTTTCACCCTTGTCGAGCTGTGCACCAGCATCGGCATCTGCGCGGCCCTGGTCGGCCAGGCGGTCCCCGCCATGGGCGAGCTGCGCCAGGAGCAGAAGCTGCGCGCCAGCGCCGAAACCCTGATCGGCGACCTGCGCCTGGCCCGCAGCGAGGCCAACCGCCTGAGCGAACCGGTCTACTTCCGCGTCAGCGGCAAGGGCGCCAATGCCTGCTATGTGATCTACATCGGCACCCGGGACGAATGCGACTGCGCCGGCACCCAGGCCGTCTGCAGGAGCACGGCCAGCCAGGTCATCAAGGCCGAAGGCTTCCCGGCCAGCCAGGCCGTGCGCGTGAAGAGCAATGCCGAGACCCTGCAATTCCAGCAGCGCCAGGGCCTGGTGACCCAGACCGGCAGCATCGACCTCAGCCTGAGCAGCGGCACGACGCTGCGCCAGGTGGTGGCCATCACCGGCCGGGTGCGCAGCTGCTATGTGGGCAGCCACAAGGTCGGCGGCGTGGCCAAGTGCGCCTGAGCCCCTCATTCGTGGTGGATGCCGACCGGCGGCGCAACTTGGCGGACAAGCGGCACATGTAACAGGGGGTCACTGTGCAGTGCTGCCGAAAATCGGCCCATGCGCACCTGCACCCGTCCGCGACGCCGTGGTTTCACCCTGATCGAGCTGATGGTCGCCCTGGCCGTCGCCGGCATCCTGGCCGCGATCGCCTACCCGGCCTACACCTCGCACATGCAGCGCGCCCGCCGCGCCGATGCCGTGTCCGCGCTGACCGCCGTCATGCAGGCCCAGGAGCGCTTCCGCAGCAATTCCGCCCTCTATGCGTCGACGGTCGGCGCCTTGGGGCTGAACATCGCGCGGATCACCCCCCTTTACGAGGTCTCCCTCACCGGCGTCGGCGCGACCCCGGCCTTTGACGTGGGCTATGTCGTCACGGCCACCCCGGTCGCCGGCGGCAAGCAGGCCCGCGACGTGACCTGCAAGACCCTGACGGTCACCCTGGTGGGTGCAACGCCCCAGTACACCGCGACCGGCGACCCGAACAACAGCGGCACGGACCGGGACACCAGCACCGAATGCTGGCCCCGCTAGTCATGAAGCGCCGTTTCCACGCCCTGAAAGCCCGCCTCGCCGGCCTGACGCTGATCGAGATCATGGTCGGCCTGGCCGTGCTCGGCGTCATCCTGGCGGTGGCCATCCCCTCCATGGCCGACCTGCTGGAAAAGCGCCGCGTCACCGCCGCCGCCGAAGAGGTGGCGGGCATCCTGACCTATGCCAAGGCCGAGACCAATGCGAACAATTCGCTGCTCTTCGTCCGCTTCGATCCGCATGCGAGCATGAGCTGCGCCATCGTCGTCACCACGGCCGGGGCCAACCTCTGCCGCTGCTACTACCCGCTCAACGACCTCTGCCCCAGCACCGCTTCGCGGTCCTTGCGCGTGTTCCAGCTGCCCAAGGCCCATGTGAGCTTCAAGGCCTTCGCCAGCCACTGGGCGGCGGGACCCAACTACATCCGCTTTGCTCGCGAGCAGATGGCGCTGGAGACTGAGGACTTCCAGGTCGATGTGATGGGCCTGGGCAAGGGCTACACGCTGCGTGTGGAGGTCAACACCATCGGGCGCGTCAAGATCTGCGCGCCGTCCTCCGTCAGGACGCCCGCCACCGGCCCCGCGCCGCTGTTCACCAAGATGACGGGGTACGCCGCATGCTGAGAATCTCGCGCACCCACGCCCGTGGCGCCCAGCGCGGCGTGGGCCTGGTCGAGCTGATGGTGGGCATCACCGTCGGCCTGATCGTCACGGCCGGCGCCGCCGTCGTCGCCACCCGCCAGATCAACGAGCACCGCCGCCTGATGCTGGAAGTGCAGATGCAGCAGGACCTGCGCATTGCCGCCGACCTGCTGCAGCAGGATCTGCGCCGTGCCGGCTACCGTGGCCTGCCCTCGGCCGGTGTCTGGGAGCCTGAGCGCAATGGCGGTGCCACGCCGGCCAAGGAAGCGGCGTCCAGCCCTTATGCCTTGGTGACCCAGAGCACGGGCAACACCGACCTCTACTACCGCTATGCCAAGAACCTGGCGGGCACCGGCGTGCTGAACGTCAGCAACACCGTGCAGAACAACGAGCAGTTCGGCGTGCGCTGGGACACGTCCAGCCAGACGCTCTATATCCAGCTGGGGCTGCTGTCCAGCGGCCTGCCCAACTGGCAGCCCATCACCGACCCCGAGGTGGTCAAGATCACGAATTTCTCGGCCGTCATCGTGAACCAGACGATCCCGCTCGACGACCTCTGCGATCCCAGCTGCAAAACCGCGGGCAATTGCCCGACCCAGTCGGTGCGGCGCGTCGACATCACCATCCAGGCCGTCGCCAAGTCCGATCCCAGCGTCAGCCGCACGTTGACCGTCAGGGAAAAGATCCGCGCGGACGGCCTCAGCAACAACGGGGTGTGCCCAGCATGAGGCGCGATCTCTTCATGCCCGCCGCCCGCCCGCAACGCGGTGCCGCCACGCTGGTCGTGGTCATGGTGCTCTTCCTCGTCATGGCCCTGCTGGCGGCCTATGCCAACCGCAGCTTGATGTTCGAGCAGCGCATCGCCGGCAGCTATTACCGCGCCACCATGGCGCAGGAAATGGCGGAAGCCAGCGTCGAATGGGCGGTGACCCTGCTCAATGGCTCGGCCCTGGACGACAGCTGCAGCCCCGTGGCCACCGGCGGCACGCGTTTCGTCGACAAATACCTCAACGTCTCGGCCGATGACCGTGCCACGACGAGCAAGATCACGAATGCCGGCGGCGGCCGGGCGCCACTCGCGGCCGATTGCTCTTCCACCGGCACCGGCATGGTCTGCCGCTGCCCTGCGCCGAATACGCGGACGGCCCAGCCCACCACGGCGCTCGCGGGTGCCCTGATCCCGTCCTACGGCGTCGCCCTGGGCACCGACACGGAGGTGCGCTACGGCAGCTTCCTGATCGATGGCTATGGCTGCACGGACAGCAGCATCGACAACTGCTCCGCCGCCAACTCCGAAGCGCGCTCCCAGCGCGCGGCCGCCACGACGCTGCAAAAGACGTCCATCGCCTTCATCGGTGCGGTGCCCTCGTCGCCAGCGGCGCCGCTGATCGTGAAGGGCAACCTGACGACCGCGGGCGCCGGTGGCCTGGGCCTGCACAACACCGACCCGCGCTCGGGCGGCCTGCTGGTGGTGTCGGGTGGCGGGGCGCCGACGCTGAACGACGACCGCATGGACAGCGTGCCCGGCACGCCGGCGGATCAGGCGCGCATCTTCGGTGACACCAAGCTGCAGGAGTTCCAGGCTCAGGGCACCGACGGCAACATCCGCTTCTTCCGCAACTTCATGGGCATGGCGCCCAGCCGCTACACCAACCACCCGGCGGCGCGCGCCGTGACCTGCTCGGCCGATTGCGGCACGGATCTCGTCACCGCCGTCGACGCCGGCAAGCGCCTGCTGACCGTGGCCGGGAACATGACCCTCAGCTCCAACGTGACCATCGGCACGACAGCCGCGCCGGTGCTGGTGGTGGTCTACGGCAACGTGACCATCGCCGGGCCGATGCAGCTCAATGGCATGCTGGTGGTCCTGGGCGACCTGTCCTGGACCAACACCGATCCGGCCCCCTCCATGGTCACCGGATCGGTGCTGGTGCAGGGCCATATGACGGCCACCGGCCGCATGGACGTCCTCTACCAGCAGTCCATCGCCAACGAACTGCGCAACCGCCTGGGCAGCTATGTGCGCGTCTCGGGTGGCTGGATCGACGGCGACTATTGATCGATGGCCATGTTCAAGCCCTCGCACCTCCCCACTTCCCGCGCCGCCTCGCGCCACCAGCGCGGCGTCACCCTCATCGAGGCCCTGGTGGCCCTGCTGGTGATGTCCTTCGGCATGCTGGCCCTGGTCGGCCTGATGAGCAATCTGCGCCGCGGTGCCGACGTGGCCAAGCAGCGCAGCGAGGCCATGCGGCTGGCCCGCGCTGAGCTGACGAATCTGCGCACCTTCTCGGAGCTGACGCCGACGGCCTCGACGCCGGCCACGGCAACGACCTACACCGGCGGCATCACGGCCCAGGCGGCGACGCCCGTCGTGCCGCCGGATTCGAACACCACCTACAGCGTGCGGCGCTTTGTCACCCAACTGCCCGAAGACAGGGCCCGGCAGATCCGCGTCACCGTGAGCTGGAAGGACCGCGCCGGCGATGATCAGTTCATCAACCTGGACACCCTCGTCTCGGCCGTCGACCCGCTGTTCAGCGCCGCCGTGGGCTTCACGCCCCCCGCCGGCCCCGTCACCCTGCCCTCCAACCGCCATCCGGCCATCCCGCCGGGGGCCAAGCAGCTGGACGGCAAGATCAGCGCCTTCAACCCCAGCCCGACCAGCCCGCTGATCTGGGTCTTCAACAACGTGACCGGCGTCATCACCGGCAAGTGCACCAATGCGTCCGCCACGCCGCTGTCGACCCTGACGGCCGCCGACGTCGAAACCTGCAAGAACAACACCGTCGGCTATCTGCTCGCGGGCGTGATCCGCTTCTCCAACAGCAACCCGGCCAATCCGACCTCGCCGGGCGCGACCGCACTCCCGGCCATCGGCCTGGCCTTCTCCGCGGGCAGCTTTTCATTGCCGCGACTCGTCAACGGTGCGCCGGTCATCAGCGGCGGCAGCATGGTGCTGGACCCCATCACCACCGATCCAGCCCCCAGCCCGGCGCCGGACTGCTTCAACGATTCGCCCACCACATCGCCCAGCACCCAGCCCTTCGTCACCTACAACTGCATCGTCTACCCGAACTCGGCCAAGCAGTGGACCGGCAAGGTGGAGCTGACCGGCTTCCCCATCGGCCTCACGGCGGCCGACTACCGCGTCTGCCGCTACAGCGCCGACTACAACGGCAGCGGCGGCATGTTCTCGGCCGACTTGAAATCGCTGGAGAACGAGGAGCATCCGGCGGTCTATGGCCGGGTCATGGGTTCGCTGGCTCGCCAGAACTTCCTCGTCATCCGGGGCGACCTCAGCTGCCCCACGGCGCCTGCGGTCAACCCGACCAGCGGCATATTCGCCGACTACTCGACGATTCAGCTGCAGCCCTCCAGCCCCTAGCCCGGCCTCGCGCCGCTCTAGACTGCCGGCATGAATTCGCCCGCAATCACGGCGGCGCTGCGGCAGGCGCTCTCCCTCGCCGAACAGGCCGTCGGCCTCACCGAACCCAACCCGCGCGTCGGCTGCGTCATCCTGGCGGCCGACGGGCGTGAGCTTGGCAGCGGCCACACCCAGCCGGCCGGCCAGGCCCATGCCGAAGTCATGGCCCTGCGCGACGCCGCAGCCCGCGGGCACGATGTGCGGGGCGCGACGGCGATCGTCACGCTCGAACCCTGCTCCCACCATGGCCGCACGCCGCCCTGCTGCGATGCCCTGATCGCCGCCGGCATCGCCCGCGTCGTCGCCGCGGTCGAGGACCCCAATCCCCAGGTCGCGGGCCAGGGCCTGGCGCGGCTGAAGGCGGCCGGCATCCAGGTCGAACTGGCCGATGCCGCCATCGCCGCGGCGGCCAGCGAACTCAATGTCGGCTTCTTCTCGCGCATGCGGCGCGGCCGGCCCTTTGTGCGCCTGAAATCGGCCGTCTCGCTGGACGGCCGCACTGCCCTGCCCGATGGCCGCAGCCAATGGATCACCGGCGAGGCCGCGCGCGCGGACGGCCATGCCTGGCGCCGGCGCGCCGGCGCGGTGCTGACGGGCATAGGCACCGTGCTGGCCGACGACCCGCGCATGGACGTGCGCCTCGTGCCCACGGCGCGCCAGCCGCTGCGCATCGTGCTCGACCCGCAGGGCCGCATGCCGCCGGGCGCGCGCATCCTGCAGCCGCCCGGCGAGACCCGCGTCATCGGCCCCGGCCGCCCCGATCTGGCGGCCCTGATGCTTGAGCTGGGCAGCCAGGGCGTCAATGAACTGCATGTGGAAGCGGGCCCGACGCTGTCCGGCGCCTTCCTGGATGCCGGCCTGGTCGACGAGCTGCTGATCTACCAGGCGCCGCTGCTGATCGGCGAGGGCCGGCCCCTTGCCGCACTGGCGGCCTTGAGCGGCCTGGATGCCGCCCGGCGCTGGCAGTTGGTCGAAGCCACACCGATTGGCCAGGATCTGCGTCTTCGGCTCCGCTCGACCTAGGGTCGCCACCTACAATCGCCGGCTATGCCCATCTCCCCCATTCCCGAGCTGGTGGCCGAGTTGGCCGCCGGCCGCATGGTCATCCTGGTTGACGAGGAAGACCGCGAAAACGAAGGCGATCTCGTGCTGGCCGCCGACCTGGTCACGCCCGAGGCCATCAACTTCATGGCCAAGTTCGGCCGCGGCCTGATCTGCCTGACCCTGCCGCGCGAGCATTGCGAGCGCCTGCAGCTGCCGCCGATGACGCGCCGCAACGGCACCCAGCACGGCACGGCCTTCACGGTCTCCATCGAGGCTGCCACCGGCGTCACCACCGGCATCTCCGCCGCCGACCGTGCCCGCACGGTGCAGGCCGCCGTGGCCGCCGATGCCAAGGCCAGCGACCTCGTCCAGCCCGGGCATATCTTCCCGCTGCAGGCCCAGGACGGCGGCGTGCTGATGCGTGCCGGCCATACCGAGGCCGGCTGCGACCTGGCCCGCATGGCCGGCCTGTCGGCCACCTCGGTGATTTGCGAGATCATGAAGGACGACGGCACCATGGCCCGCCTGCCGGACCTGGAGGTCTTCGCCGCCGAGCATGGCCTGAAGATCGGCACCATCGCCGACCTCATTGAATACCGCAGCCGCAACGAGAGCCTGATCCATCGCGTCGCCGAGCGCCGCCTGAACACGGCTCAAGGCGAGTTCGCCTGCCAGGTCTTCACCGACCGCACCGGCGGCACCCATCTGGCGCTCAGCCACGGCGAATGGACCGCGGACAGCGAAGTGCTGGTGCGCGTGCACGAGCCGCTGTCGGTCATGGACCTGCTGGAAGCTGGCTCCTGCGGCCACTCCTGGGGCCTGCCCGCCGCCCTGGCCGCCGTCCAGGCCAGCAGCGGCGGTGTCGTCGTGCTGTTGAACTGCGGCGAAGACGCGGCCGGCGTGCTGGCGCGCGTGCAGGCCAGCGAGCCCGCACCGGCGACCAAGGGCGCGATGGACCTGCGCACCTATGGCGTCGGCGCCCAGATCCTGAAGGCCCTCGGCGTGCACCGCATGCGTCTGCTCGGCAGCCCGCGCCGCATGCCCAGCATGGCCGGCTACGGCCTCGAGGTGACCGGTTTCACCGCGCCCCCCAACTGCTGAACCGAAAGGCACGCGATGCAAGATTCCGAACAAGGCCTGCCGAGCTTCGAGGGAGCCCTCGACGGCAGCGAGCTGACCGTCGCCATCGTCCAGGCGCGCTTCAACGACGCCATCACCTCGTCGCTGGCCAGCGCCTGCCTGGCCGAGCTGTCGGTGCTGGGCGTGCCGACCGAAGCCATCCGCCACATCACCGTGCCCGGCGCTCTCGAAGTGCCGCTGGCCCTGCAGGCCCTGGCCGAGAGCAATGACTACGACGCGCTGATCGCCCTGGGCTGCATCATCCGCGGCGAGACCTACCATTTCGAGCTGGTCGCCAACGAGAGCGGCTCGGCCGTGACCCGCGTCGGCCTGGACCATGGCATTCCGATCGCGAACGCCATCCTGACCGTCGAGAACGAAGCCCAGGCCTGGGCCCGCGCCGAGCCCAAGGGCCGCGATGCTGCCCGCGTCGCCGTCGAGATGGCCAATCTGCTGAAAGAGATCGAGTGAACGCACCCCAGAAGACCGCATCCAAGACGGCCGCCAAGCCGGGTGCCAAACGCGCCCCCGTCAAGTCGGCCCGCCGCCGCTCGCGCGAGGCCGCCGTGCAGGGCCTCTACCAGTGGCTGCTGACCGGCGAGGACATCGGCGCCATCGTGGCCCTGGGCCGCGAGCAGGAAGGCTATGCCAAGCTCGACGTCAAGCATTACGACGCGCTGCTGGGCGGCTGCGTCAACGAGGCCGCCGACCTCGACGCCATCCTGTCCCGCCACGTCGACCGCAAGACCACCGAGCTGTCGCCCATCGAGCACGCCATCCTGATGATCGGCGCCTACGAGCTCAAGCACTGCCTGGACATCCCCTACAAGGTCGCCATCAACGAGGCGGTCGAGCTGGCCAAGTCCTTTGGCGGCACCGATGGCCACAAGTATGTGAACGGCGTGCTGGACCGCGCGGCCGTTGACCTGCGTCCGCTTGAGGTCGCTGCCAAGCGTTGACCACGCCGTGAAGTTGGCCGCCCGGCTCGACCGCATCGAGCCCTTCTATGTGATGGAGCTGGCCAAGGCCGCGGCCCAGGTCGCGGCCGGCCCCTTGTGCGACCCGGCCCAGGGCGGCCGGCGCATGATCCGCCTCAATATCGGCGAGCCCGACTTCGGTGCCGCACCGGCGGTGCGGGAAGCGGTGGCCCACGTCGCGCAAGGGCCGACGCCCTATACCGACGCTCTCGGACTGCCGGCCCTGCGTGAAGCCATCTCGCGCTGGTACGCCCAGCGCTTCGGTCTGGACATTTCACCCGCGCGCATCGCCGTCACGGCCGGCGCCTCGGCCGCCCTGCAGCTCGCCTGCCTCGCCCTTTTCGAGCGCGGCGACGAGGTGCTGATGCCCGACCCCTGCTATCCCTGCAACCGCCACTTCGTGACGGCCGCCGACGCGACCCCGCGCCTGCTGCCCACCGGCGCAGCCGAGCGCTTCCAGCTCGATGCCGCCCAGGTGAGCGAGGCCTGGACGCCGGCCACGCGCGGCGTGCTGCTCGCCTCGCCGAGCAACCCGACCGGCACCTCCATCGCGCCCGAGGTGCTGGCCGACATGGTGGGCTTTGTGCGCAGCCAAGGTGGCGTCACCGTCGTCGACGAGATCTATCTGCCGCTGAGCTACGAGGATCGCTTCGGCCACAGCGCGTTGGCCCTCGGCGAAGACATCGTCTCGGTCAACAGCTTCTCCAAGTACTTCGGCATGACGGGCTGGCGCCTGGGCTGGCTGGTCTTGCCCCCTGCCCTCGTGCCCGCCATCGAGCGACTGGCGCAGAACCTCTATATCTGCCCCTCCACGCTGGCCCAGAAGGCCGCCCTGGCCTGCTTCGAGCCCGACTCCATTGCCGAGTTCGAACGCCGCCGCGCGGTGCTTAAAGCACGCCGCGACTACATCGTTCCGGCTCTCAACGAGCTCGGCCTGACCGTGCCCGTGCCGCCCGATGGCGCCTTCTATGCGTGGATGGACATCAGCCGCTTCCATGCCGACAGCTGGGCCTTTGCCCATGAGCTGCTGCAAAGCGCCCAGGTCGCGCTGACACCCGGCCGCGACTTTGGCCTGGCCGACCCGCAGCGCTGGATGCGCCTGTCCTTCGCGTCTTCCATCGAAGACCTGCAAGAGGCCGTCGCCCGCCTGCGCGAGGTGCTGGCATGAACTTCGAGTTCCCCATCCGGGTGTATTGGGAAGACACCGACGCCGGCGGCATCGTGTTCTATGCCAACTACCTGAAGTTCTTCGAGCGCGCCCGCACCGAGTGGCTGCGCGCGGCCGGTGTCGAGCAGCACCAGTTGCGCGAGGAGACCGGCGTCATCTTCGTCGTCGCAGGCACCACGCTGCGCTATCTGGCGCCGGCCAAGCTCGACGATCTGCTGAGCGTCACCGTCGAACCTGAACCCGCCGGCCGCGCCAGCCTCGTCGTACGCCAGCGCGCCATGCGCGGCGAGACGCTGCTGTGCGAAGGCGAGATCCGCATCGGCTGCGTGCGCGCCAGCGACCTGAAACCCCAACGCCTGCCCGACTCCGTCGTGGCAGCGATCACCGCATGAACCAAGACCTCTCCATCGTCTCCCTGATCCTGCACGCCAGCTTCGCGGTGCAGCTCGTCATCGCGGGCCTGCTGCTCGTGTCGCTTGCGAGCTGGAGCGTCATCTTCGGCAAGCTGATCGGCCTGGGCCAGATCAAGCGCCGCAACGACGCCTTCGAGGCGGAGTTCTGGAGCGGCAAGAACTTGAACGACCTCTACCAGTCGGTCGGCAACCGCGCGGATGCGGCGCCGCTGGAGCGCATCTTCGCGTCCGGCATGCGCGAGTTCCTGAAGCTGCGCGAGAAGCGTGTGACCGACGCCGGCGCCCTGCTCGACGCGGCTCGCCGCGCCATGCGGGCGAGCTTCCAGCGCGAGCTGGACGCGATGGAGCACAACCTGTCCTTCCTGGCCTCGGTCGGCTCGGTCTCGCCCTATGTGGGCCTGTTCGGCACCATCTGGGGGATCATGCATGCCTTCGTCGGCCTGTCCAACCTGACGCAGGTCACGCTGGCCACGGTGGCGCCCGGCATCGCTGAAGCGCTCGTCGCCACGGCCATCGGCCTGTTCGCCGCCATCCCCGCCGTGCTGGCCTACAACCGCTTCGCGCGCCAGATCGACCGCAGCGCCATCACGCTGGAGACCTTCATCGAGGAGTTCTCCAACATCCTGCAGCGCAACGCGACGCAACACTGATGGCTGCCGTTTCCTCCCGTGGCGGCCGCCGGCGCCGCACGATGAACGAGATCAACATGGTCCCCTTCATCGACGTGATGCTGGTGCTGCTCATCATCTTCATGGTCAGCGCGCCGCTGATCACGACCGGCCTCGTCGACCTGCCCAGCGTGGGCAAGAGCCGCCAGCAGCCCGAGCATGTCATCCAGGTCATCGTCGGCACGGATGAGAAGCTCAAGATCAAGGTCGACCAGCTTGAGCCCGAGGCCATCCCCGTGAACCGCCTGGCCGAGCGCGTCAAGAAGGCCCAGGGCAAGGATGCGACCAGCCCCGTCGTCATCTCGGCCGACAAGAACGTCAAGTACGAGGCCGTCGTCCAGGTCATGGACACGCTGCAGCGCGCCGGCATCCAGCGCGTGGGCCTGGCCGTGAAAAGCGGTGCGTCATCGAAGTGAACGCCGTCGTCCTGCGTCCTCCTGAGTCAGCCGGCATCGGCCGCGGCCTGACCCTGGCGCTGATCGCGCACGGGCTGCTGATCGTCGCCCTCACCTATGGCCTGAACTGGCGCAGCGACTCCTCGCCGGCCTTCGAGGCCGAGCTGTGGTCGGCCGTGCCCCAGGTGGCCGCGCCGCGCGAAGAGGCGCCGCCCGAGCCCGAACCCGAGGCGCCCAAGCCCGACACCCGCGCCCAGCAGCGCGCCGCCGAAGAGGCCGCCGCGGAGCAGCGCGAGGCCGAGATCGCCATCGCCAAGGAAAAGAAGCGCAAGCAGGAGAAGGCCCGCGATGAAGCGGCCAAGCTTGAGCGTGAAAAGGCGGCGAAGGAGAAGGAAGCCAAGGACAAGGCGGCCAAGGAAAAAGCCGCCAAGGAAGAGGACCAGCGCAAGAAGCTCAAGGACGAGAAGGCTGCAAAGGACGCCAAAGAGGCGAAGGAAGCCAAGGACGCCGACGCCCGCCGCGAGGCGCTGCGCAAGGAGAACCTGCGCCGCATCCAGGGCATGGCCGAAGGCACGCCAGGCTCGAGCGGCACGGCCGCCCAGAACGCCGCGCCATCGGCCGGTTATGCCGGCCGCATCAAGGGCAAGATCCGGCCGCTGATCATCTATCCGGAAGACGGCGTCGCCAACCCGACCGCGGAGATCCAGGTGACCCTGGGCCCCGACGGCCGCATCCTCGGCAGCAAGGTGCTGAAGGCCAGCCCGGACGCCGACTGGGACCGTGCCGTGCTGCGTGCCATCGAGAAGGCCGAGACCCTGCCGCGCGATGTCGACGGCCGCGTGCCGCCGGTGCTCATCCTGACCTTCCGCCCGCGCGAGTAGCCCGGGTCAGAGCTCCGCGGGGGTGGCCCGCCCCGGCAGGACCCGGTGCAATTCGTCGGCCAATGCCTGGAGATTCATGGGTTTGCTGAGGTAGCCATCCATGCCGGCGCTCAGGCAGTGGCTGCGCCGCAGATCGCTGTCGCTGGCCGTCGCGGCGACGATGGGAAACGGTGGCAAGGTGCCGATGCGCTGCAGGGACCTCAGGTGCTCGCTGGCCTCCAGCCCGTCCATGACCGGCATGTCCACGTCCATCAGCACCATGTCGGGCGGTTCGTCGCAGCAGGAATCGAGCGCCTCGATGCCGTCGCCGGCCACCACCACCTCATAGCCCAGGGCCTCGAGCTGGCCGCGCGCCACGATCTGGTTCACGACGTTGTCGTCGACCACGAGCACGCGGCGGCATTCCTGGACGTACAGCGGCGTCGGCGAACTCAGCCGCGACAGCGCCGTCGATGTCCGCTCATCCACATGGGCGGTGAAACGCTCCAGCTCCAGCGGGCTGAGCGGCAGCACCCGGATGTCGACGGGACCGCGGCCGCGCAGGCGCAGCGTGTCGGAGCCCAACGCGACGGCGAGCACCGTCCACAGGCTGGGCAGCGCCTGCGCCACCTGTTCAAGCAGTTGCAGCTCGTCGCCGTTCTGCTCGGCGACGATCATCAGCATGGGCGCCAGTCCGGCAACTGTCGCCGCTGCGGCGTCCTCCAGGGATCCGAATGACATGACGTGCCAGCCCAGCTGCCGCAGCCGCGTCTCGACCGAATCCAGCGCGCCGGGCAGCGGGCTGACCAGCCAGGCGACGGTGCCGGCGGCATCGGGCGCGTGTTCGAAGGCCACGTCTTCCGCGGCGACTTCGCCGCTCAGCGAGATGACCAAGCCATCCCGCCCGGCGTCCACGAACTGCACCAGGCCGGCGGTGGCCGGACACGGGGCTTCCGCCCGCTCCACCGGATCCTGGGTCTCGTCGGCATCCTCGGCGACCAGGTGCAGGCGCTGCAGCACGCCCAGCACATCCCCAGGCCGGCTGGTCCCGGTGCCTGCGGCGTGGATGACGATGCTGCTGCGGCCATAGACCGGCGGCTGGACTTCCGCGCTGAACATGACGAAACCCGACTCGAAGCAGTCGACGATGCCCAGCAGGATGCGGTGGATGCCGGCCCGCAGATAGGGGCCGGGATCATGGAGTTCGAGGCGCGGCCCGCGGTAGTCGAAATAGGCGACAAGGCCCTTCTTTCTGGCGTGCGGCAGCACGTCGCGCGCGCTCTGCGTGAACAGCTCTGAGAATTCCATGGACGGACAGTTGCTAACTGTCCGGCAGATTAGGGCAAACCCAGGGCCCGCACCGTTTCCAAATGTGGCGCTCGCTTACAGAGTGGCGGGCTTTGCGAGCAGGCGATCGACGGACCAGCGCCCGGCGCCAAACAGGGCAATCGACAGGGCCAGCACGCCCCACAGCAGATGCTGGGCCTCTCCCGCGGCCGAGAGGTCTTCCGCCGGCAGCGACAGTGCCGCCATCAGGTTGACGATGAAGAGGCTGACGCCGGCGAAGCGGCCGGCCAGCCCCAGCCCCAGCAGGACAGGAATCACCAGCTCGCCGCCCGTGCCCATCCAGGCCGCCAGCGTGGGCGGCAGCAGCGGCACCTGGTAGTAATCGTTGAACAGGGCCAGCGTGGCCGACCAGTCGCGCAGCTTGACCAGGCCGGACATGAAGAAGATCTTGGCCACATACAGGCGCGCCGCCAGCAGGGCCAGCGATTGCAGATGGCTCACCAGCGTGTCCAGCGGCGCGGGCAGGCGGCTCGGCTGCAGGCCCGGGTCGGTGAAGGCGCGCCAGGCGGCGCAAAGCAGTGCTTTCATGAGGAGGTGGTCCGGTTCGGTGGGAGAGCCCTGACCCCTTGCAGCCAGGCGTTCTGCAGCGCGGCTTGCAGCCAGGCGGCGAAGTCGAAGTCGGTTTCAGCGCCGGAACCTTTCACCGCGGCCCGCTCCAGCGCGTCGGCAAGATTCACTTCATCCTGCAGGGCCGTGAAGAAGGCCGCTTCGGCTGCCGACAGCGGCTGCCATTCCCCGCGCCAGCCACGGCGCCAGACCAGCACCGGGCCGTCCTGCTGCGCCAGCAGGGCGACGCCGGGCCGCAGCAGCAGGCGCAAGGCCTCGGGGGCTGTCGTGCCGAGCAGGCTCAGCGACTCCACATCCAGTTCGACGTCTGCTGCTCGCTCGGCCTGGTGCAGGGCCCAGTCCAGGCGGGCCAGGTCGGGCAGGCCCGAGGCCTCGCCCGCGCGCTCGACCAGGAAGGCCGCCAGCGCCCCACCCCATTGCCCGAGGTCGCCGCTGTCGGGCGGGTGGTGGCGCCAGAAGGTCCAGGCCAAGGCCGCGAACTCGTCCTCGCCGAGTTCGTCGCGCAGCCGCACAAAGGGCACGGCCAGGGCCTGGGCCGACAGCGCCCTCAGGTTGTTTCGATAGGCCGCCAGGCCGCGCTCGGCGCCGGTCAGCCCCGTGGGCGCGTCACCACGGCCGAGCACGGCATCGACGAAGGCCTGCTGCTCGGCCTTCATGCCTGCAGCGCCCGCGCCCGCGCAGCCTCGTCCAGCAGCACGGACAGTTCCGGCACGGCCGTGTCCCATTCGATCAGCGTCGGCAGCGGGCCGAGGCGCTGCAGCGCGTGCTCGTAGACGCGCCAGACCTCCTCGCGCACGCGGCTGCCGTGGTCGTCGATGACGAGGCCGTCGTCCAGCTCGCAGTGGCCGGCCAAATGGATCTCGCCGACGCTGCCCGGACGGATGGCGTCCACCCAGCGCATGGCCTCGCGCGCGGCAGCATCCGGCGCGAGCCCGGCATTGCGGGCGTTGACGAAGAGGTTGTTGACGTCCAGCAGCAGGCCGCAGCCGCTGCGCCGCGTCAGCTCGTTGAAGAACTCGGGTTCGGCCAGGGTGTCGCCGACCCAGCCGACATAGGCGCTGATGTTCTCGACCAGCATGGGGCGGCCCAGGCGCTCCTGAACCTGCTGCACATGGCCGGCCATCAGCGCCAGGGACTCGTCGTTGAAAGGGATGGGCAGCAGATCGGCCGCGTGCAGGCCCGAGCCCACGCGCGCGAAGCAGGCGTGGTCGGACACCCAGCGTGGCTCGAAGCGCTCGACCAGCCGGGCCAGCTTGTCCAGGTGGCGGACATCCAGCCCCGCGGCCGAGCCCAGGGCCAGGCCGACGCCGTGCAGGCTCAGCTCATAGGCCTCGCGGCCGGCTTGCAACACGGCCAGCGTGATGCCGCCGTCAGCGAAGAAGTTCTCGGCATGGACTTCGACAAAGCCCAGGGCCGGCCGCTCGGCCAGCAGGGCTTCGTAATGGGCATGGCGCCAGCCGATGCCGACGCAAGGGGCTGGCGCCGTCAAGGCCTTACTTCTTGGGGGCGGAGGTCTTGCCGCCTTCCTTCTCGCAGGTGCCCTTGGCGACGTACTTCCATTCGTTGGCGTCCTTGTCGGTCTTGGCCTGGCCGGCGCAGGAATGGCTGCCGTTGGCGGAGGCGCAGTCGTTCTGGCCGGCCTTGGCGATGCCGTAGCACTTTTCCTTGGCGGCATCGGCGGCTTGCGCCTGGGCGACGACACCCAGGGACAGGGCGGCGGCGAGAGCGGAGGACACGAGGGCTTGGTTCTTCATGGACAGGTCTCCAAAAGGTTGGGGGGTGGAAGGCGGCCGATCATCCGGCGGCGAGAACGAAGTCGCAAGACACTGTCCAGTCCTTACACTGCGCGCCGCCATGACCGTCTCTCCCGATTTCTGCCGCCAGATCGAGGCCCTGCGCCCGGCCCTGCTGAAGTACGCGCGCCTGCAGCTGCGCAACCCGGCCTGGGCCGAGGACGCCGTCTCCGAGACCCTGCTCGCCGCGCTGGAGAAGCCGCAGGCCTTTGCCGGCGCGAGTCAGCTGAAGACCTGGCTGGTGGGCATCCTCAAGCACAAGCTGGTCGACCAGATCCGCAAGAACAGCCGCGAGATGTCGACGACGGCCAGCACGGATGACGGCGAGGACCTGGACGATCTGCTGTTCTCCGGCGACGGCCACTGGCGCGAGGCCCAGCACGACTGGGGCAACCCGGAGGACGTGCTGCGCCAGGTCGACTTCATGAAGGTGCTGGAGGCCTGCGTCGAGAAGCTGCCCGGCCAGCAGGGCCGCCTCTTCATGATGCGGGAGTGGCTGGAACTGGAGTCCGACGAGATCTGTAAGGAACTGGCGATCACGCCGACCAACCTCTGGGTCATGCTGCACCGTGCCCGCCTGAGGCTGCGGGACTGCCTGCAGGCAGGGTGGTTCAATACCGCAGCGCCCGCTGGAGGAGCGCCTTGATCAAGCTGAAGATCACTTGCCGGGAAGCCACGGAGATCACGCTGAAAGCGGAGGATCGCAGCATGCCGCTGACCGAGCGCCTGTCGCTGCGCCTGCATCACCGCGTCTGCACCAACTGCCGCCGCTTCTTCCGCCAGGTGGAGCTGATGCGCAAGGCCAGCGCGCGCTGGCGCCAGTACACCGACGAGTGATCAGCTGGTCGGTGCGCCTTCGTCGGGGCCCGCCGCAGCGAGTTCTTCATCTCCCGCCAGCGCAATTGCGATCGCCAACTTGATGGCGTCGACCTGGGCCGCCAAGCTCATGCTGGCCACCGTCGGCTGGCTGCGGGCGGCCTGCTCGGGCAGGGCCGGAATGTGGATGAAGCCGCTCATGACGCCTTGGCCCGCCAGCTGGTGCTGCAGCTCGAAGAACACCTGGTTGCAGACAAAGGCCCCGGCCGACAGCGACAGTCCGGCCGGATGGCCGGCCGCACGCAGGCCGTTGCGCATGGCCTTGATGGGCAGGGTCGAGAAGCAGGCTGCCGGTGCGCCTTCCCGCACGGGCACGTCCTGCGGCCGCTCGCCGGCGTTGTCGGCAATGCGGGCGTCGATGAGGTTGACGGCCACGCGCTCGATGGAGATCTCGGTGCGGCCGCTGGCCTGGCCCAGGGAAATCGCCAGCACGGGCCGCACTTCGGCCAGGGCTGCCGCCAGCGCCGCGGGGGCCGTGCCGAAGCTCGTCGGCAGGCAGCGAGCCTGCACGGTGGCGCCGGCGATGACCTGGCCCTGCAGGGCCCGCGCGACTTCCCAGGAGGGATTGATGGCCTCGCCGCCAAAGGGTTCGAAACCGGTGAGCAGGATGTTCATGGCCGCATTGTCCCCAAGCCGGCGCCGCTCCGGGGCCCGCGGGTCTGGCAGGCCGGCACGGCGTTTTTTCGGGGAAGAGGCTGCCCGAGCGCCCTCCATAATCGTTGGCAGTCCCTGCCGCCCCCGTCCATGAACGACCCGTCACAGCCCCTGCCCTGGCCCCATGTCGACACCGACCCTGCCGCGTCGGGCGTCCCGGCTTCCGGCTTCCTGTGGCCCAGCCCGCCCTATGCCGCCTACCCTCAGCCCGAGGTCCAGCGCGGCTCGGAGGCCTGCGAGATCCTGGGACTGAACAACAGCCGCAGCACCGGCCAGTTGCTGAAGCTCGATGTCAGCGACCGCATCGTGCAGATCAACGTACCGCCGGCGCGCAACAGCATGCCGCTGAAGTTCAGCCAGTTCCGCGCCGTCAAGCTGCTGCGCACGGTCACCGTGCCGCCGCGCGACAGCGGCGACCTGAACTCCCCGCTCAGCGTCGACCAGCGCCCGCGCTCGGACTTCCGCGTCGTCTTCAACGGCGGCGACGAGCTCAAGGGCGTGACCATCGGCCACCACCACGACAACCTCGGCCTCTTCCTGTTCCCGCCGCTGTCGGACAGCGACGATTCGATCCGCCGCGTCTTCATCCCGCGCGAGGTGCTGGCGCATTTCGAGATCGGCGAGCGCCTGGGCGACCTGCTGCTGAAAGACGCCCTCGTCACCCCCGAGCAGCTCAATGCCGCCGCCGTCGAGCAGAGCGACCTGCGTCAGCGCCGCGTCGGCGACATCCTGGTCAACCAGCAGATCGTCACCGCCGAGCAATTGCTGCAGGCCATCGAGCAGCAGGCCCGCATGCCCATGGTGCGCATCGGCGAGGCCCTGCTGGCCCTGGAGCTGGTCACGCCCGAGCAGCTCGAGGTCGCCCTGGTGCAGCAGCGCGACGACCGCTCGGTGCCGCTGGGCGAACTGCTGGTGCGCAAGGGCGTCATCAGCCGTGCCCAGCTGCAGTCGGCCCTGGCGCGCAAGATGGGCTATCCGGTCGTCGACGTCGAGAACTTCGCCGTCGAGCCCGATGCCGTGCGCAAGCTGCCGCATGCGGTGGCCAAGCGCCTGGAGGTGCTGCCCCTGGTGCTGCGCGACGGCCGCCTGGTCGTCGCGATGGAAGACCCGACGCGCCGCGATGCCCTCGACGAGGTCGAGTTCATCACCCAGCTCAAGGTCGTGCCGACGCTGACCAAGCTCGGCACCCTGCAGTTCGCCATCCCGCTGGCCTTCGACCGCTTCGGCTCCGAGGCCCTGCCGCGCGGCGCCAACGTCGACCCCCTGCCCGACTTCCAGCCCGACTTCACGCTGGAAAGCTCCAACAAGCTCATCGAGAGCCTGGAGCGCGACAGCAGCGAGCGCACGACCAAGGAAGACGAGTCGCCCATCGAGCAGAGCGACAACTCGCTGGTGCGCCTGATCAACTCCATGATCATCGAGGCGCACAACCAGGGCGTGTCCGACATCCACATCGAGACCTACCCCGGCAAGGAGAAGCTCAAGATCCGCTTCCGCCGCGACGGCGTGCTGCAGCCCTATCTCGAGCTGCCCCACACCTACCGCAACGCCATGATCGCCCGCATCAAGATCATGTGCGACCTGGACATCTCCGAGCGCCGCAAGCCCCAGGACGGCAAGATCAACTTCGCGCGCTTCTCGCCCCAGCACAAGCTGGAGCTGCGCGTCGCGACCATCCCGACCAACAACAGCCTGGAAGACGTCGTCATGCGCCTGCTGGCCAGCAGCAAGCCCATGCCGCTGGAGCGCATCGGCCTGGCGCCCGCCAACCTCACGGCCCTGCAGAGCGCCGTCGCCCGGCCCTATGGCATGGTGCTGTGCGTCGGGCCGACCGGCTCCGGCAAGACGACGACGCTGCATTCGGCGCTCAGCTACATCAACACGCCCGAACGCAAGATCTGGACGGCCGAGGACCCGGTCGAGATCACCCAGGCCGGCCTGCGCCAGGTGCAGGTGAATCCCAAGATCGACTGGACCTTCGCCAAGGCCCTGCGCGCCTTCCTGCGTGCCGACCCCGACGTCATCATGGTCGGCGAGATCCGCGACCAGGAGACGGCCGAGATCGCGGTCGAGGCCTCGCTGACCGGCCACCTGGTGCTGTCCACCCTGCACACCAACAGCGCGCCCGAGACCATCACGCGCTTGCTGGACATGGGCATGGACCCCTTCAACTTCGCCGACTCGCTCTTGGCCGTGCTGGCCCAGCGCCTGGTGAGGCGCAGCTGCACGGCCTGCCGCACCAGCGAGCCCATGACCGAGACCGAGCTGCAGGAGCTGCTGGACGACTATCTGCATGTCTTCCCCGCGGACGGCCGGCCCAGCAAGCTCGCGCTGATGTCGGAATGGATCAAGACCCATGGCCAGGGCGGCCGGCTGATGAAGCACCACAGCCCCGGCTGCACGGCCTGCGGCGGCAGCGGCTACAAGGGCCGCGCCGGCCTGCATGAGCTGCTGACTGTCTCCAAGGACATACGCCGCATGATCCAGACGGGGGCCCGCGCCGAGGAACTACATCACGCTGCGCTGGCCGAAGGCATGCGTTCGCTGCGCCAGGACGGCATCATCAAGGTCTTGCAGGGCATCACGACCCTCGCCGAAGTACACGCCACCAGCAACGCATGATCTGAAGGTCCGAGTCGATGAGTGAAACCCCGGTCGAGACCGCAGCCGCCCCCCGCCCCAAGCTGCGCCTGGGCGACGTCCTCGTCGAGCAGCAGCTGATCTCGGCCGAGCAGCTCGGCCAGGCCCTGGAGCTGCAGCGCGCCACCGGCAAGAAGCTGGGCCGCATCCTCATCGAGGCCAACCTCATCACCGAGGAGGCCCTGGCCCATGTGCTGGCCCGCCAGCTGCGTGCCCCCTTCGTCAACCTCAAGACCTTCCCGCTCAAGACCGACCTCGTGCGCCTGCTGCCCGAGACGCCGGCACGGCGCTTCCGTGCCCTGGTGCTGGAGGAGCGCGGCGACACCCTGCTGGTCGCCATGGCCGACCCCCTGGATCTGTTCGGCTTCGATGAGCTGGCCAAGATCCTGAAGCGCCGCCTGGCCATGGCGGTGGTGGCCGAAAGCCAGCTGCCGGCCGTCTTCGACAAGCATTACCGCCGCAGCGACGAGATCTCCGGCCTGGCGAAGGCGCTGGAAAAGGACATCGGCGACGCCGTTGACTTCGGCGCCCTGCAGGCCAGCGTCGGCCAGGAAGGTGCGCCGGTCGTGCGCCTGCTGCAGTCGGTGTTCGAGGACGCGACCCGCGCCGGCGCCTCCGACGTGCATATCGAGCCCCAGGAAGGCGAGCTGCTGATCCGCAACCGCGTCGACGGCCTGATGCAGACGCTCACGCAAGCCGACAAGCGCATCGCGCCCGCCCTGGCCCAGCGCCTGAAGCTGATGGCCGGCCTGGACATCTCCGAGAAGCGCCTGCCCCAGGACGGCCGTTTCACGCTGCGCCTGAGCGACCGCACGCTGGATGTGCGCCTGTCCACCATGCCCAGCCAGTACGGCGAATCCGTCGTCATGCGCCTGCTCGGCCAGGGATCGGCCCTGCGCCGCCTGGGCGACATCGGCATGCCCGAGGACATGCTCAAGCGCTACCGCGAACTGCTGAACCGCGACGCCGGCATGATCCTCGTCACCGGCCCGACCGGCTCCGGCAAGACCTCGACGCTGTACGCCTCCCTGGCCGAGCTGGACTCCGAGAAGCTCAAGATCATCACGGCTGAAGACCCGATCGAATACCGCTTGCCGGGCCTGACCCAGGTCCAGGTCAATGAGAAGATCGAGCTGGACTTCGCCAAGGTGCTGCGCGCCGCGCTGCGCCAGGATCCCGACGTCATCCTGGTGGGCGAAATGCGCGACGCCGAGACGGCCGAGATCGGCCTGCGCGCCGCCATCACCGGCCATTTGCTGCTGTCCACGCTGCACACCAAGGACACCGTCTCGACGCCCTTCCGCCTGCTCGACATGGGCGCGCCGCCCTTCATGGTGGCCACCTCGCTGCAGGCCGTGCTGGCCCAGCGCCTGCTGCGCGGCATCTGCAAGCATTGCGCCGAACCGCATCACGCCACGCCCCAGGAGCAGGCCTGGATCAACGAGGTCCTGGCCCTGAACGGCGAGGAGCCCGGCACGGTAAAAAGCGTGGCCGGCCGCGGCTGCGCCGAATGCAACGGCACCGGCTACCAGGGTCGGCGCGGCATCTACGAGATGCTGGAGCTGGATTCCGACATGGCCCTGGCCATCCAGAACAGCGATGCCGGCGGCTTCCTGACCGCCGCGCGCCGCTCGCTGAAAGGCAAGACCCTGGCCGACCGCAGCCTGGCCCTGGTGCGAGAAGGCAAGACCTCGCTCGCGGAAGCCGTGCGCATCAGCGTGGACGCTGAATGACAGAGTTGGAGCCCCTCGTCCAATCTCGCCTCGCTGCACGCGGGCGATCCTGGCCGGTCCCCCTGGGGGACGGCGATGCTTGCGGCATTGAGCCGCAAGCACGCGCCCAAGCGGGCCGGCTCGGGAGCGGCCCAGCGCTCGGCCCGGAATACCTGGTATGAACTTCGCGTTCAAAGGGCGGAATGGCCGCGGCGAGCTCGTCGAGGGCATCGTCGATGCCATCAACAGCGATGCGGTCGCCGCCCAGCTGATGGCCGGCGGCGTCGTGCCCGTCAGCATCGAGGCGACGACCGAGGCCGTCAGCGTCGCCGGCGGCGGCAACTGGCTGGAAGCCCTGCTCGCCAAGCCCATCACCCAGGAAGACGCCCTGGTGCTGACGCGCCAGCTCTACACGCTCCAGAAGGCCGGCGTGCCCATCCTGCGCGCCCTCGCCGGCCTGGAGGCGTCGACCAGCCACCCCGGCATCATCGCCCTGCTGCAGGACGTGCGCGCCAGCCTGGACCAGGGCCGCGAGCTCGGCACCGCCTTCGCCCGCCACCCGACGGTGTTCAGCACCTTTTATGTCGCCATGACGCGCGTCGGCGAGCTGACCGGCAAGCTGACCGAGGTCTTCCAGCGCCTGGCCGAGCACCTGGAGTTCGAGCTCGACATCCGCGCCCGCATCAAGCAGGCGCTGCGCTATCCCGTCATGGTCATCATCGCCATGGCCATCGCGCTGATCGTCATCAACGTCTTCGTGCTGCCCAAGTTCGCCGACGTCTTCTCGCATTTCAAGACCGAGCTGCCGCTGATGACGCGCATCCTGCTCGGCTTCTCGGCCTGGACGCTGAAATGGTGGCCCCTGGTCGTGGCCGGCGGCATCGGTGCCTTCCTGGCCTGGCGCAACTGGATCGCCACGCCCGGCGGCCGCTACAGCTGGGACCGCTTCAAGCTCAGGCTGCCCATCGCCGGCAATATCGTGCTGAAGGCCACGCTGGCCCGCTTCGCGCGCAGCTTCGCGCTGGCCAGCAGTTCGGGCGTGCCCATCAGCCAGGCCCTGACCGTGGTGGCCCAGACCGTGGACAACGCCTATATCGGCGCCCGCATCGAGCAGATGCGCGACGGCGTCGAGCGCGGCGAGAGCATCTCGCGCTGCGCCACCGGCACGGGCGTCTTCACGCCGATCGTGCTGCAAATGATTGCGGTGGGCGAGGAAACAGGCGAGTTGGACACCCTGATGACGGAGATCGCGCAGATGTACGAGCGCGAGACCGACTTCGCCATCAAGGGCCTGTCCGCCGCCATCGAGCCCATCCTGCTGACCATCATCGGCGGCATGGTGCTGGTGCTGGCCCTGGGCGTCTTCCTGCCGCTGTGGAACCTCGGCCAGGCGGCCATGGGGCGCTGAAGCGACGCCCGAGGCGTGAAGCTTGCAACGGTTTGCAGGCCGGCGTGGAACTGGCCTGAAACTCGTGCGCTATTCACTTCTCATGGCGCAGGCGGTGGCCGATAGTTCGCTCCATCGCACCACAGCGCAGCAAGCGCAGGAAGGCATCCATGAACAAGTCCCAGCAAGCCGGCTTCACCCTGATCGAGTTGGTGATGGTCATCGTCATCCTCGGCGTGCTGTCTGCCGTCGCGCTGCCGAAGTTCGTCGCCGTCGACGATGACGCCAAGCAGGCGGCCGTCAACGGCGTCGCCGGTGCCCTGAGCTCGGCCTCGGCCATCAACTACGCGGCCAAGAAGGCCAACAGCGCCAACGGCGTGACGGTGGCCAAGTGCTCCGACGTCATCGGCGCCCTGCAAAGCCCGCTGCCCACCGGCTTCTCGGTGACCACCGACAGCACGGCCGCCTCGAACGTCACCGTCAGCACCTGCGTACTGACCGGCCACACGAACAAGACGGCCACCTTCACCGTCACCGGTACCTGATGACCCGTCACCCGCGCTCAGCCGCGGGATTGGCGCGCCGGCAACCCGGCACGCCGAGCCGGTACTCCGCGCCATCGAGCCGGACTACCGGCTTCACGCTGATCGAGCTCATCCTCGTCATCGTGATGACAGCCGCCCTGGCGGTGTTCGCCCTCCCCAAGGTGGTGGACACGACGCTGTGGCGGCTTCGTACTTTTGGCGACGACCTGCAGGCCCGCCACCAGGCCATGCTCAGGCTGGCCCTGCAGCAGCGCCGCCCCATCGTCGCCACCCTCACCGGCACCGGCGTCAGCTGGGCCTACGGTGGCGGCGCCGCCATCGACAGCCTGCCCTGTCCCGCCACCGAGAGCCCCTGCATCGCCGAGAGCGCCAGCCGCACGGTGACCTTCAACAGCGGCAACAGCGGCGCGACCGCAACGAGCGCGGGAGGCGCCATGACCGTCACCGTGTCCTACGGCGGCTACACCCAGGCCTACCGCATCGAGGCGGATACTGGTCTGATCTACCCGACACCTTGAGGCTTGGACCATGGGTTGCTCGGCTAGCATTTCCCGCATGCCGGCCCTGCCCCGCAGGCTGCGCGCGCGCGGCCTGACCCTGATCGAACTGCTGCTCTTCATCGTCGTCGTCGGCATCGCGCTGGCCGCGATGCTGAAGGTCTTCGTCACGGCGACGACGGCCAGTGCCGACCCCATGATGCGCCGCCAGCAGCTCGCCATCGCCGAGTCGCTGCTGCGCGAGATCGAGCTGATGCCCTTCACCTGGTGCGACCCGACCGACGCCAATGTCGAGACGGCGACCGTGGGGGCCGTCTCGCCCACCAACGGCTGCGCCTCGCTCGTGGAAGGCAGCGGCGCCGAACCCGGCCAGACGCGCTACGGCCCGACCAACTTCTTCAACAACGTCAACGACTACGCCGGCCTCTCCATGGCCGGCATCCGCGACGTGACGGGCGCGGCCATCGCCGGGCTGTCGGGCTACAGCGCCTCGGTGGCCGTGGCCGCCGAGGCCCTGGACAGCATCCCCGCGGCAGGTGCCGCGCTGAAGATCACGGTGAGCGTCACCGCCCCCGACGGCAAGGTCGTCACCCTGCAGGGCTGGCGCACGCGCTACGCCCCCAACGCGGCAGATTGACATGAAGCCCCTCGTCCAAAGCGTACTTTGGCCGGTCCCCCGAGGGGACGACGATGCTTGCCGGATCGACCGGCAAGCACATCGTCAACGCGGGCCGGCTAGGGAGCGGCTCGTCGCTCGGCCCGCCAATGCGACGCATGCCAGGTCGCAGCGCGGCTTCACGCTGATCGAGTCCGTGATGGTCATCGCCATCACCGGCATCGTCATCAGCCTCGTCGCCGTCTTCATCGTGCCGGCGACGACGGCCTATTTCTCCAGCGCCGACCGGGCCCGCCTGGGCGACCAGGCCGACACCGCCCTGCGCCGCATGGCGCGCGACCTGACGCTGGCCCTGCCCAACAGCGCCCGCGTGTCGGCCAGCGGCATGAGCGTGGAGCTGATACCGGTCAGCGGCGCGGCGCGCTATATGGCCGAGGGTGCGACAGCCCTGCAGTTCGGCGTCGCTCCCATTCCGAACTTCGCCATCATCGGCCCGGCCCTCAAGCTCAGCCATGCCAGCCAGCAGCTCGCCTGGTACAACCTCGGCGCCGGCATTCCGGATGCCGATGCCTACACGCTGAACAATGTGCGCACCGCCACCAGCGCTGCCGGCAATGCGGTCAATGTCGGCGTCGCCGGCACCGCCCTGCCCACGTCGCTGCAGGCGCCGCCCTACCGCGTCTATGCCATCGAGCCGCCCGTCAGCTACCGCTGCGACACGGCGGCCAAGACACTGACGCGCTACACCGGCTACGGCTTCAATGCCGCTCAGCCCGACCCGCCGACCGGCGGCAGCAGCGCCATCCTCGCGCGCGATGTGTCGGCCTGCAGCTTCAACTTCAACGCCGGCGCCGTGGCGGCCCGCTACGGCCTGGTCACGCTGCAGATCTCGATGAGCCGCAACAACGAGACCGTGACCCTTTATCACGCCGTCCATGTGGACAACATGCCATGAACCAGCGCGGCTTCACCATGATGTCCATGCTCTTCATCCTGGTGGCCCTGGCCGCCATGGGCGTGGCCCTGGCCTCGCTCAGCCAGCGCCAGCAGCTGGGCTCGGCCGGCGAGCTGGCGGCAGCCCGGGCCTACCAGGCGGCCCTGGCCGGCCTGGAGTGGGGCAGCTTCCAGATCCTGCCCGGCGCGGCCAGGCCGGCCTGCTTCGCCGACAAGAGCTTCGCCCTGCCCGACCAGCTGTCCGACTTCACGGTCACCGTCAGGTGCGTGCGCACGCCGGGCGCCGGCACCGTCAGCGACGGCGACACCCAGCTGGCCTTCTACGAGCTGACCGCGACGGCCTGCAACATCACGAGCGGCGGCGCCTGCGTCAGCGGGTCCTCCAATGAGCTGGCGTATGCGGAGCGCCAATTGAGCCGGAGCCTGGCCAAATGAAGACATGGCGCCTCCTCGTCGCTTGGCTGTGCCTGCTGCTGGGCACGGCCGCCCAGGCGGCCTCGAGCTACACCTTCCGCAGCGACAGCTTCGCCTGGGAGTCGGCGGCCAACACCCTCGCCTGGGACCGCAGCTGCACCAGCTACCCCGGCGACGATGACAAGGCCACCATCACCTTCACCGGCGGCTTCAAGTTCAGGTTCGCGGGCGCCGACTACACCACGGTGCGCGTGCTGACCAATGGCGGCCTGCAGTTCGGCACCGACAACGGCTTCTTCCGCACCTACACCAACACCACCCTGCCCGCCGGCACGCCCGCGGCGCAGAGCGGCTGCACGACAGCGGCGACGACCAACGTCATCCTGGCCTACTGGACCGACCTCAACCCCAGCCAGAGCGGCAGCGGCGGCGTGACCTGGGAGCAAAAGGGCACATCACCCAATCGCTATCTCGTCGTGTCCTGGAACGGCGTCTACCAATACAACACCAGCACGCCCTACACCTTCCAGATCATCCTCTTCGAGAGCGCCAACGGCGTCAACGGCGAGTTCAAGTACCAGTACGGCAACGCCAATGCCAGCGGCTCCAACGCCACCATCGGCGTGCAGGTCGACAGCAGCGACTACACGCAGTACTCCTACAACAGCGGCTACAACGCCAACGGCAGCGCCATCCGCTGGTTCGTGCCCAGCGGCACACCGACACGCCGCGCCGAGTACCGTTTCGATGAATGGAACTACAGCGGCCGCGTCGGCGAGGTGGCCGACAGCAGCGGCAACAGCAACAACGGTGTGGGTGTGGGCACCGCCACCACTTCGGCGACGGCCCGGGTCTGTCGCTCGCTCAGCATTCCGGCCAACACCAACGCCACCAGCCATGCCGTCGATACGCTGCTGGACGTCAACTCCGGCATCGGAGACAAGGGCGCGGTCACCTTCTGGTACCAGGCCAACACGGCCTGGAGCAACTCGGCCGCCATGCTGCTGGACGCGACGACGTCGACGTCCCGTCCCTTCTTCCTCGTGCGCCAGGCCGATGGCTCGCTGCGCTTCACCCTCACCGACAGCAACGGCCTGGTGGTGACGGCCACCACGCCGGCCCAGGTCGTCACGGCCGCCACCTGGCGTCACATCGCCATCACTTGGAAGCTGGCCACCGGCAACAACCAGAGCGTGCTGCGCATCTACATCGGGGGCTCCCAGGTCGGCGCCACCACCACCACCACGAGCGGCACGCTGGACAACACCATCGGCACGATGTTCGTCGGCGACAACCGCAGCACAACAGCGCCCGCCAATGCGACGCTGAACTCGGCCAACGGCCTCATCGACGAGATGCGGGTCTACAACTACGAGATCAGCGCGCTGGAGCTGACCGCCGACCAGACCACACCAGTGCGCATCTGCCTGCCGCCGCTGGACCACTACGAACTGTCGGTGCCGACCACCAGCCTGACCTGCCTGCAGAGCACCATCACCGTCAAGGCCTGCTCCACGAACGCCAGTTCCTGCAGCGTCGAGACCTCCATCAACGGCACGGCGGTGCTGACCACGTCGGCCGGCACGCTCAGCCCGAGCATCGTCACGTTCACCAACGGCGTCGCGACGACCACCCTGGCCTGGCCGGGCGGCACCGAGGGCAGCAACGTCACGGTCACGCTGGGCTCGGAATCGACCGCGGCCTCCAACCCGCGGCGCTGCTGCCCGGACGGCGTCAGCTGTGCGGCCGCCAACAGCTGCACGACCACCTTCAGGAATGCCGCCTTCATCGTCTCGGCCAGCACCGGCGGCACGGAGGCCACGCTGCCCACCCACACGGCCGGTACATTGAGCGGCAACTTCTACTACCTGCGCGCCGTCAGGAAGAGCAGCAGCAGCCAGGCCTGCGAGGCCGCGCTGACGGGCACCAAGAGCGTCAATTGGGGCTATGAGTGCAATGACCCCGCCAGCTGCAGCGCCAGCAATCTGATGACGGTCGCGAGCTTCTCGCCCGGAGCCACACCCGCCCCCAAGGCCAGCACCGTCATCCAGCGCAACAACAAGAACGCCTCGATCGGCACCACGGCCGTGTCCATGGAGTTCGACAGCAACGGCAACGCGCCCTTCAAGATCAACTTCGCCGACGTCGGCAAGACCCTGCTGCACTTCAACCACAGCGTCAGTGTCGGCAGCGCCGGCAGCGACACCATCAGCGGCAAGAGCCTGGCCTTTGTCACCAAGCCTTTCGGCTTCACGGTCTCCAACATCACCAAGCCCGCCAGCCCCTTCGCGGCCAACCTGGAGCCTACCGACCATACCGGCCCGGCCTTTGTGGCAGCGGGCTCGCCTTTCCGCGCCCGCATCACCGCGACGACGTCCAGCGGCGCCGCCGCGCCCAATTTCGGCCGCGAAGACACGCCCGAAGGCGTGCTGCTGACGCCGCTGCTGACCGGGCCATCCGGTGGCGTCGCCGGCAGCATCCCGCCCGCCGCCGCCACCGTCACCGGCGACAAGTTCAGCAGCGGCATCGCCGACGTGGCCAACCTGAGCTACAGCGAGGTCGGCATCATCAAGATCACGCCCTCGCTGGCCGATACCGACTACCTGGGCGGCGGCACCGTCGCCGGCACCCAGAGCGTCAACATCGGCCGTTTCATTCCCGCCGGCTTCACCGTCACCCCCAAGGTGCCGACCAACCGCAGCGCCATGGTGCCCGCCTGCTCGCCGGCCTCGACCTTCACCTATCTCGACGAGGACTTCAAGCTCGGCTTCATCCTCACGGCCGTCAACGCGGCCAATGTGGCGACCCAGAACTACGCCGGCAACTACGCCAAGCTGGACCTGACGACCCCGGCGAAGTTCAAGCTGGCCGGCGTGGCCGGCGCCACGACCTTCAAGACCACCGACAGGCTGTCCGCATCGACCCCGACGGGCAACTGGGCCGCTGGGCTGGCCGACGTGTCGCTGACGGCCCGCGTGGCCCGCATCGCCGCTCCCGACGGGCCTTTCGCGACGGCGGAGTTCGGCATCGCGCCCGTCGACGACGACCTCGTCGCCATCACCACCCCCAATCTGAACAGCGACCCGGCCGTCGCCGGCAACGAAACTGCAAACGTCGGGCAAATCCCCCTGCGCTATGGCCGGCTGCGCCTACAAAATGGCATGAGCGCGGCCGAACGGCCCCTGATGCTGCCCCTGACGGCCCAGTACTGGGACAGCACCAGCAACAGCTTCAAGATCAACGACTTGGATTACTGCACCCGCGTGACCGCTGCCCACCTCAGCTTCGGCAATTTCCGCAAGACGCTCAATGTCGCGAACGATGCGGTCATGTCGCCGAACGAGGTCACCGTCAATCCGACAATCCCGACCTTCATCACCTTCGCCAAGCCCACCGGCGGCCATGTCGGCAGCATGGATGTCGCCATCGCCCTGGGCGCCGGCGCCAGCCCGGCCGATGCCTCCTGCATGCCCAGCGGCTGGCGCACGAAGGCCGCCACCGCCGGCGCCAACCTCGTTGGCCTGCGCGGCGCCTGGTGCGGCGGCAACAGCGACCCCAGCGCCCGCGCGACCTGGGGCCTGTACCGCGGCAGCAACGGCATCGTCTACCAGCGGGAGAACTTCTGATGCGCTGGCCCTGGACTCCCAGCCGCAGCGGCCAGCGCCTGCTGCTGCGCCGTGTCGGCGAACAGCATGCCTTCGTGCTGACCGACGGCCCGCCCGGCGACGCACCGGCCCGGCTGCTGCGCTGGGGCCTGCTGAACGAGGCAAGACCCGTCCCCGCGGGCGACGCCATCGCGCTGCTGGACCCGGCCGACTACCAGATCCTCAAGGTCGACACGCCCAATGTGCCGCAGGAGGAACTGAAATCCGCCGCGCGCTGGCAGATCAAGGAGATGGTCGATGTCGACGTGGCCGAGCTGACGCTGGACGTCATGCATGTCGGCGGCGACGTCGAACGCGCGAAGCGCGAGCTCTTCGTCATCGCGGCGCGCAACACGGCCATCAAGGCGCTGACCGATGGCGCGTCGGGCATCAGTGAGCACATCGGCGTCGTCGATGTCTGGGAAACCGCCCTGCGCAACCTGCTCGGCGCCCAGGCCCGCGCCGATGACCTGGCCGCGCGCGCCTGCGCCGCCGTGCACATCGACGAACGCCATTGCCTGTTGGTCGTCTGCGCCGGCGACGAACTCTTCTACACGCGCCGTCTCGAGGGCGACGCCGGCCTGTTGGCCCGCGCCCGTGGCGAACAGGCCGAGGCCGGGCCGGCCGACCTGCCGCTGGGCTTCGAGTACCAGCCCGGCGGCGCCTTCGATGCCAGCACGACCCAGGAATCGCCGCTGGTCGTCGAATTGCAGCGCTCCATCGACGTCTGGGAGCGCAGTTGGCCCGAGCTGCCGCTGGCGCGGCTGTACGTCATCACGGCCGAACACGGCGCCGAGGTCGCGACGCTGATCCAGCGCGAGCTCGGCCAGCGCACCGTCGCCCTGGACCCGCTGGCCGCCTTCGCGCCCTCGCCGCCTTCGCCCGAAGGCGACCTCACCCAGGCCTTGGGTGCCTGCCTGCCCCTGCTGGGCGCCGCCCTGCGCACGGAGACAAGAAAGCTCTGATGGCCCAGCAAATCAATCTGCTCACGCCCATCCTGCTGGCACCCAAGCGCTATTTCTCGGCGTTGACCCTGGTGCAGGCCACCGGCCTGCTGTTCGCGGCCGGCCTGGCCGCGGCGCTGTGGCTGCAGCAGCGTGATCGCAGCGCCGAGGCCCAGCACCAGGCGGTACTGGCGCAGTACACGACGGAACGCCAGCAGCTGATGGTGGCCCAGGCCGGCCTGCCCGCGCCGCTGGACGCCGCCACGGTGCAGAGGCAGCTGCAACCGCTGGAGGCCGGCAACGCCGACCGCCGCGCGCTGCTGCAGGTGCTCGGCAGCGACGCCGCCGGGCAGCGCCATTCCGACCTGCTCGCCCTGATCGCGCGCACCCTGCCCGAGGCAGCCTGGCTCAGCGAGCTGCGCTACGCGCCGGGCCGGATCGAGATCGTCGGCGGCACGCTGGACACGGCCGTGCTGCGCCCCTGGCTGGCGCGGCTGGCGGCCCATCCGCTGCTGGCTGGCCAGGAGTTGTCGGCGCTGCGCGTCGAGCGCCTGGGCGCGCCGGGCACCGAAACCAGCAGCAATCCGCTGCTGTCACGCGGCGGCCCCCTGGCCAACAGCAGCCTGCCGGTCTGGGCCTTCCGCGTCGTCAGCGCGCCGGCACAGGCCGCCAACGCGGCCTCGGGAGGCTCTCGATGAAGGCCCAGACGACCATCGACCTCGCGCTGTTGCGCAGGCGCCTGGCGCCGCTGCTGGCACGCTGGCAGCGCCAGGCCCAGCGCATCGACGCCCTCAGCCTGCGCGAGCGCGCCTTCCTTTTCCTCAGCATCGTGGCCGTGCTGGCCCTGCTGTTCGACAGCTATGTGCTCGGGCCGCAGGCCGCCCGCGCCAAGCTGCGCAGCGATGCCCAGGCCCAGCAGGCCGCGGAGCTCGCCAAGCTGCGCGAGCAGTTCGTCACCGCCAGCGGCAGCGGCGCCACCGAACCGGCCGCGCAACTGCAGGCCCAGCTCGAGCGGGCCCGCAGCGAACGCCAGCGCCTGGACGAAGGCCTGCGCGAAGCCAGCGCCGTCAACCCGGCCGAAGGCCTGTCGGCCTTGCTGCAGCGCGTGCTGGCCCAGCAGCCCGGCCTGGTGCTGGAGAGGCTGACGCTGCTCGAGGACACGCCGGTCCGCCTGCCCGCCACTGCCGCCACTGCCGCCTCGGCACCGGCGGCCAACATGCCAGGCATGAGCTGGCAGGGCGTCGAGTTGCAGTTGCAGGGCGGCTACCGCGACACCCAGCGCTATCTGCAGGCCCTGGAACGCGAGCTGCCCGGGCTGCGCTGGGGCGAGATGCGCCTGAGCGCCGGCGGCCCCGGCGAAACGCCGCGCCTGCTGGCCCAGATTCATCTGCTGAAGGTGCAGCCATGAGAGCCGCCCTCGCCCTCTGCTTCCTGCTGTGCGCCGCCGCCCATGCCCAGGCCGCCGACGAGCCGTCGCGCGACCCCACGGCCTGGCCGCCCGCGCTGCGCAGCGCCATGGCGGCCTCGGCCGCGTCCGCGGCGTCCAGTGCCGAGCCGGCCGACAAAGCCATCCGCCACGTCGTCTTCGCCGGCGGCCGGGCCTATGTCGTGCTGCGCGGCCGGCGCTACGGTGTCGGCGAACAGATCGAAGGCGCACGCATCGAGCGCATCACCGAACAGGCCGTGTGGCTGCGCGAGGCCGGCCAGGTCCGGCGCGAGCCGCTGTACGGCGGCGTCGAGAAGCGGCCGCCCCCCGAAGCCGCTCCGGCCGCTTCGGGCGTCAAGAAATCCAAGGAGAAGCCATGAAGGCCCCCGTCCAACGACTCCTGCTGGCCAGCGCCGCTGCTGCGCTGCTGGCGGGCTGTGCCGACAAGCCGCTGCGCGTGGCCCAGCCCAGCCAGGCCCTGCGCGAGGAACTCCAGGCCCAGCGGACCGCCCCGCCGGCCGCGGCCGCCTCGGCGGCGGCACCAGCCGTCGTCGCCCAGCCGGTCCCGGCACCCGCGCCAGCTCTGCCGCCCGAGCCGCGCTTCGACCTCATCGTCAACGGCGCGCCGGCCCGCGACGTCTTCCTGTCGCTGGTCAGCGACACGCGCTACAGCATGCTGGTGCATCCCAGCGTGTCGGGGACGCTCTCGGTCACCCTCAAGGGCGTGACGCTGCGCGAGTCGCTGGATGCCATCCGCGACGTCTACGGCTTCGACTATTCCATCGACGGCCGCCGCATCACCGTCTTCCCGCCGGCGCTGCAGACCCGTGTCTTCACGATCAATGCACTGGCCCTGCAGCGCACCGGCCGCAGCGAAGTCCGCGTCAGCTCCGGCGCCGCACCGGCCAGCAACCCCAACAACCCGAGCAGCGGCAGCAACACCCCCGCCAGCGGCAGCGGCAGCGGCAGCACGAACACCGTGCTGCAGCAGGACAGCACCCAGCTCAGCACCCGGGTGGCCAGCGACTTCTGGACCGAGACCAACAATGCGCTGAGGGCCCTGGTCGGCAACGGCGAGGGCCGCACCGTCATCGCCAGCCCGCAGACCGGCACGGTGGCCGTGCGCGCCATGCCGGACGAGCTGCGCCATGTCGAAGCCTGGCTCAAGGCCACCCGCATCTCGGTCGAACGCCAGGTCATGCTGGAGGCCAAGATCGTCGAGGTCGAACTGCGCGAGGGCTACCAGAGCGGCATCGACTGGTCGCGCATCGGTGAGCGCGGCGCCATCGGCCAGACCAGCGTCAACCCCTCCATCCCGTCGGGCGTCAGCAGCATCATCAATCCGCTGGTCAGCAACACGCGCGGCTTCCCCGTGCTGTCTAGCGGCACACAAAGCCCGGCCTGGCCCGACCTCATCCCCCTGCCCTCTTCGGGCGGCGGCACCCTCGGCCTGGCTCTGGCACGGGGCGGCTTCCAGGCGCTGCTGGCCTTCGTCGAGAGCCACGGCGACACGCAGATCCTGTCCAGCCCGCGCATCGCGACGCTGAACAACCAGAAGGCCGTGCTGAAGGTCGGCACCGACGACTACTTCATCACCGGCATCAGCGGCAGCAACAGCGGTACCAACACCGGCAATACCGGCACCAACGGCACGACCAACCAGATCCCGACGCTGACGCTGACGCCCTTCTTCAGCGGCATCGCGCTGGACGTGACGCCGCAGATCGACGCCGCCGACATGATCACCCTGCACATCCATCCGTCGGTGTCCAACGTGACGGAGAAGGTCAAGCAGGTCGACCTCGGCTCGGTGGGCAACTTCCGCCTGCCGCTGGCCAGCGCCAGCGTCAACGAGAGCGACACGGTCGTGCGCATCCCCGACGGCCACATCGTCGCCATCGGCGGCCTGATGCAGATGGAGGCCACCCGCCGCGGCTCCGGCGTGCCCGGCGCGGACAGCAATCCGCTGACGTCCATGCTGTTCGGCAACCGCGCCAACAACGGCCGCAAGCGCGAACTCGTCGTCCTCATCAAGCCCAGCATCATCCGCAGCGCCGAGGACTGGGAGCAGCACAACCGGATGATCAGCGAGTCGCTGGACGACACGGAGAGCCGTTCGCGGCGGGTGATCCGGTTGGATGGGTCAGCGGCGGCGGAGTCCAAGCCGAAGTGAGTTCGAGGCAGTGCGCGTCATCGATGCATTGCCGGGAGTCCTGCCTTGCCGCTTGCATGCGGCAAGGCCTTCGCCAGGCATGAGGCAGTCCGCAGGGACTGCCTCAAGTCCGGCTCAGTCCGCGGCGGCCGGGTAACTTTCTTCTGCGGGGCCAGAAGAAAGTCACCAAAGAAGAGGCCCTGAACCGCACTCTGGCGAGATGACGCCAACGGCGGCGCGCGAAAACATCCACCGGCATTCCGACAAGAAGCGAACCGCTACGCTCTCGCGTCTGACTTGTCACCAGCAGCGCTCATCGCCGCAGCGCACCTGTTAACGCGCGGCTGCACGCCGGGCTCAAGAGGAACAGCCCAATGCAGCGCCGCTCGGGCGGCGCGGCTGTTCGGTATTCCTTGATGAGCCCGGCGTGCAGCCGGCGTTAAGCGGCTTGAAGGGGCGATGGATGGGCCTCGTCACAAGTCAGACGCGAGAGCGCAGCGGTTCGCATCGAGGTGCGTTCCGATTCGAGCAACGCGAGCGCGCTCTCTCGCTCGAGTGCGGATTGCATTGAGCGCTCCTCTTTTGGTGACTTTTCTCTGGCGCGTCAGAGAAAAGTTACCCGCCATCGCCGGGCGGATTCCGGCGGCACTGCATCGAGTCGAAAGGCTCTGCGAAGAGCCCACCAACAATCAACGTACAGCCGGCAACGCCCCCGGCAAACGCATCGCCTCCCAGCCCAGCAGCTTGCGCAGGTCCTCCGCCACCGGCAGCGGCTCAACGTCTTCCGGCACGCGCACCAGCTCAAACCGACGCAGCTCCGGGCTGCTGAACACCGCGCCTTCATATGCGAGCAGCGCCCTGCCCTTGCCCTCCACCCCCGGCACGGCCTGGCGGAAAGCGTCGAGGTTGGCGAATGTCGTCTGGCAGGCCGCTCCCGCCACCGGCGCCCAGCTGACCAGCGGCTGGCCGCTGCCGGCACGCAGATAGGCATTGCCGTCAACACGGCTTGCCATCGCCTGCGTGACCTTGCCGCAGGTCAGCGGCCCCTGCTCGAAGCGCAGCAGCGGCCCCTTCACACCGGCATCGGCCACCAGCAGATTGCCCTCGAAGACATGGCCGACGCGCTCGTTCACATCCGGCCCGGTCTGCGGATGCCAGCCGAAATGGTCGCCCTGGGCGCTGCGCTCGTTGCGGTCGATCAGCACCGGCGAGTTGACGAAGGTGTTGTGCACGACCTTGGCGCCGGCGCTGTTCAGCACGCGGATGCCCTGCTGGTTGTCGACGAAGACATTGCCGGCCACCGTGACCCCCTTGGAGATCTCGAAGAACAGGCCGGCCATCGTGCCTTCGACATGGTTGTTGATGAAGACGCCGTCGCGGTTGCCGACGTCCCACCAGACGCCGTTGGAATGGGGCTGGTCGATCACGAGGTTGTCGCGCACCGTGACTCGGTGGGACTGGTTGAAGATCTTCACCGCCGCCGGGTAGTAGCCGGTCAGGCGCTCGACGTTGTTGCGCCGGATCAGGTTGCGCTCCAGCAGCACGTCCGACGAGCCGATGACGTAGATGCCCTCGGTGCTGGTGTCGCTGATCAGCGAGTTGCGGATGACCAGCCCGTCGCCACGGAAATAGCCGGCCACGCGCGAGCAGTGCGTGATGGTGACGTTCTCCAGCAGCGTGCCGACGACCTCCTTGCCATGCTCGGACTCCGGCGAGGGGCCGACGGGGTCGTCCGTCGGCTCCTCCGAGACGGGCGTCGAGGGTTTTTTTCCCTCGATGTCGATGGCCCGGTAGGCGTATTGCGTGAACGTGATGCCGCGCAGCGTCGGGCCCTTGCGATCGGAGGGCTTGCCATGCACGGCACGCGAGGGACGGTGCAGCGCGACGTCATGGGCCGTGATTTCGACGAGGCGGCCGGCCGGGTTGCTGCCGATGTAGACAAAGCCCTTGTCGTAGTCGACGAAGAAGCCCTTGGCGCCCAGCTCGCCCTCCCAGCCAGCCGATTGCAGCGCCTCGCCGTCGATGAAGACCATGTCGTTGTTGAAGCGGTGCAGCGGCGTCTTCATGCCCTCGCGGTCGCGCCGCCACCAGCCCAGCGGCTGGGCGGGGAAGAGCGTCGCCCAGTTCGTGCGCCAGACATTGCCACCCAGGCTCTGCCACTCGGCCGCCACCTTCGTGCCTTTGAGCACCGGCACTTCGTCCAGATAGGGCTGGATGGTGATCCCCTGGTTGAGCTGAAGGCCGCCCGTGCGGTAGGTGCCGCCGCGCATGACGATGGCATCACCGGTGACGACGCGGGCCATGGCCGCTTCGAGGGTCGTGGCCTCCGTGAGCGCCGCACCGCTGGCCTCGGCCTTGCCGTCAGGGGCCACGAAGTAGACATGCGCGGCCTTGGGCACCGCATAGCGCTGCGGCACCGGGCCATAGGGGCCACCCGAGGGTTGGGCGGCGGCCGTGCCGACCCAAGCAGCCAGCAGGCCCAGGACCACGGCCCAACGACCACGGTGGGATGAGGAAATCATGCAGTCTCCAGACTTAGGTAGCGCTACCAGTTGTTATCAACCGGACGCTACCACCGTTTGCAAAAACTGCCGAATCGCCTGCGAACTGCCGCGTTTCCCCTCAGCGTGGTTTCGGTCCCACGAGGCCCAAAGCCAGCGCAATGCCGACGAGCACGATGGCGCCGCCCGCCACCATCTGCGCCGTGATGGCTTCCTGCAGGAAAAGCGCGCCCCACAGGATGGCGAACAAGGGGATCAGGAAGGTCACCGACACCGCGTTCGTCGGCCCGACCCGGCTCATCAATCGGAAGTAGAGGATGTAGGCCAGGGCCGTGCACAGGCCGGCCAGGGCCAGGGCCGCACTCCAGGCGCCGCTGCTCGGCATGGCCGCCGGCCACAGCCAGGCGGCCGGCAGCGCCAGCATCAGGGCCGCCGCGAACTGGCTGCCGGTGGCGACAGCCAGCGGCGAAGCCCCGGTCAGATAGCGCTTGGTCGCGTTGGCCGCCACGCCATAGCAGAAGGTCGCCGCCGCGCAGGCCAGCACGGCCCACAGGCCGCTGTGGTCGGCGCCGGGCTTGAAGCTGGCCTTGTCCCAGGCCAGGAAAGCGACGCCCGCGAAGCCGATGACGAGGCCGAGCACGCGCCAGGACGTCAGGCCCTGGCGCAGCCAGACGAAGGCGACGACGGCCGTCCACAGCGGCGTCGTCGCGTTGACGATGCTGGACAGGCCGGCCGTGATGGACAGCGCCGCGAAGGAGAACAGCGCGAAGGGAATGGCGCTGTTAAGCGCACCGACGAGCAGCAGGCCCTTCCAGTGCGTGCGCAGCTCGGCGAGCTGGCCGCGCGAGGCCAGCAGCGGGATCAGCATGACGCTGGCCAGGCCCACGCGCACGGCCGCCAGCGCAATGGGGCCGAATTCATGGGCTCCGAGACGCATGAAAAGGAAGGACGCTCCCCACAGGGCCGCCAGCAGGACGAGTTCGCCGATGTCGAAAGGCTTCATGCCGCCATCACCTCGACATTTGCCTCCAGGCTCAGCAAGGCCTTCTTGCGTTCCAGGCCGCCGGCATAGCCGGTCAGCGAGCCATCGGCGCCGACGACGCGGTGGCAGGGAATCAGGATGGAGATGGGGTTGCGGCCGACGGCCGCCCCCAGGGCACGAGCCGCCTGCGCCCGGCCGAGGCGCTCGGCCAGATGGCCATAGGTGTCGGGTGCGCCGGGGGCGATGTCGAGCAGGGCCTGCCAGACCTCGCGCTGGAAGGCCGTGCCGGCCGGGTCCAGCGGCGGCATCTCGAAGCCCTTGCCGCTGAAATAGGCCGCTAGCGCGGCGGCGGTGGCCGCCAGCACGGGGTCGCTGCCATCGTCCTCGGGCACGTCGAGCTCGCCGGGGTGGTGCTTCTGGCCGTCGAACCACAGGCCCGACAGGCCGCTGGCGCTGCGCGCGGCCGTCAGCGGGCCGAGGGGCGTGACGACGCGGCGTTGCAGGATGTGATGGGTACTCATGAATGTCTCCAGAGATGCAGGACGGCGTAGCTGCGGAACGGGCGATAGTGCTCCGCGGCTTCGAGATAAGCCTTGGGCGACAACAACGGGCCCGCGCCACTGAGGGCTTTGCGCAGCACGACGTCGCCTGGGGGAAAGCTGTCGGGCCAGCTCCAGCCACGCATCAGCATGTAGCCGGCCGTCCAGGGGCCGATGCCGGGGATGGCCGTCAGCTCTGCCGCGGCGGCCTCCGGCGAGCCCTCGCGGCGGGCAAAGGCCAGCGTCGGCCAGGCCTGGGCCAGGGCGATGAGGCTGTCGGCCCGGCGGCCGATGATGCCCAGCGAGGCGATGTCGTCGCGCGTCGCCGCGGCGATGCGTTCGGGCGTCGGGAAGAGGCGCTGGCAGCCTTCGGGTGCATCGGGCAGTGGCTCGCCGAAACGTTCGACAAAGCGGCCGGCCAATGTGCGTGCCGCTGCAACCGTCACTTGTTGGCCGAGCACGGCCCGCACCGTCAATTCGAAGCGGTCCAGGCAGCCCGGCAGGCGCTGGCCCGGCACGCCGCCCTCGCCCAGGGCCACGGCGATGGTCTCGGGGTCCGCGTCCAGGTCGAGCCAGCGGCGCAGCAGGGGCAGCAGGGAGCCGACGGCCGGCCACAGCGAGGGCGCCAGCTCGACGCCGATCTCGCCGGCCTTGTCGAACGTGACGCGCAGCCAGCCGGCATGGCGCTCGCCGCCATGCATCAGGGCCAGCGAGCGCGTCACGCCGCCCTCCCCCACGACCTCGACGCCGGCGATGGCGCGCGGGGCCAGGAAGGCGAGCACGCCGGCGACGTCATAGGGCTGGCGATAGCTCAGGCGCAGGCGCGACACCGGCGCCGTGCCGCCGCCCTCGCGCCCGACACGCCTCAAGGCCGTCGGCTGCAGGCGGTAGTGCTCGACGAAGGCGGCATTGAAGCGGCGCAGGCTGGCAAAGCCGGCCGCGAAGGCGATGTCGCTGACGGGCAGCGTGCTGTCGGTCAGCAGGGCCTTGGCCAGCAGCAGTCGGCGCGTCTGCAGGTATTGCAGCGGCGAGACGCCGTGTTCGGCCTGGAAGATGCGGCGCAGATGGCGGCTCGTGATGCCGAGATGGGCGGCCAGGTCCTCGACACTGGCCTCCGCGTCGTCGCACGTATCCAGCCAGGCGGCCGCCTGCTGGGCCAGCGTGCGCGACGCGTCCATCGTCGTCCATGGCAGGGCCCGCGGGGCCAGCTCGGGCCGGCATTTCATGCAGGGACGGAAGCGCTCGGCCTCGGCCTGGGCCGCCGTCGAGAAGAAGCGGCAGTTCTCGCGCCGCGGCAGGCGGACGCGGCAGACGGGGCGGCAGTAGATGCCGGTCGACGTCACGCCGACATACAGCCGCCCGTCGAAGCGGACGTCATGCGCCTGCAGGACGGCGTAGGCGGCTTCGGGAGGGAGCGTTTCGGACAACATGCAGCCAGTCTAGGCCGGACCCCTGTCAGATCCTGGCAGTTTTCGGACATGCTGGCGCTGTCAGCTCAGTCTTCGAAGAAGGTGTCGGGGTGGCGTTTGCGCAATTGGGCGACGAAGCCGCTGTCGATGAGCTGCTGGTGGGCGGCGCGAATGCGCTGGACGGTCTCCTCGGGCATGGCTTCACCCGCCGCCGCATAGAGTTCGTGGCGCTGGTCCAGCAGGGTCAGGCGCAGGTCGCCGGTGCCGCCGGCCGTATCGAGGGAGCGCATGACGGAATCGGGGCCGATCGTGGCGTCGACGACACCGCGGCGCAGCAGGGCAATGAGGTCGCTGTAGTCCTTGCCTTCGACGACCTGGGGGACGCCCGCCTCGGCCAGCATGCTGCGGCTGACCGAAGCCCGCATGGACGCGACGCGGCGCGTACGCAAGGCGGCGACGTCGCTGGACATGGGTCCGTCGGCAGCGCGCGTGACGAGGGCGAAGCGGAAGTTGCCGACCGGGAACAGCCAGCGGTACTGGCTCTCGCGGGCCGCCGTGCGCGTCATGACGAGGGCCGCCTGGGCCTGGCGCATCTCGAGCATGCGCAGGGCCCGCGCCCAGGGATAGAAATGCAGGTCCGCCGGGACGCCGGCCTGCCGGATGACGGCCTGGAAGATCTCGTAGGCATAGCCCTCGGGCCCGTTGGCCCCGTTGCGCAGATAGGGCGGCACGTCGCCGCTGACCCAGACGCTGCCGTTGGCCCGCGCCACGCGGGCCTGTCCGGCCAGCAGGCTGGCCAGGATCAGGGCAAGGGCACGGCGCGGCAGCATGGGTGGGGCATGACGTGACCCCCGACTCTAGCGCCAGCGCAAAACGCTCACATCGCCTTGAACAGATGCACGTAGGCGCGGCTGACGGGCAGTTCCCTGCCCTGGCCGCGGATGCGCACGAAGAGCCGGCTCTGCTCGTCGCGGCGCGTGCCGGCCAGATGGTCCAGGTTGATGATGGTGGAGCGGTGGATCTGCCAGAAGCGGTCGGGGTCGAGCTGGCCGCTGAGCTCGAAGATGGGCGTGCGGATCAGGTGCTCGGCCGTCGCCGTCTGCACGACGGTGTACTTGTCGTCGGCATGGAAGAACAGCACCTCGTCGACGGGGATCTGGTGCATCAATTCGCCCTGGGCGGCGCGGATATAGCGCAGCCGGGCCGGGGCCGCCGCGGCCGGGAGCAGGCGCTTGAGCGTCTCGGCCAGGTCGGTTTCGCCGGCCGTAGAGGCTTCACGCAGGCGGGCAACGCAGGCGGCCAGGCGCTCGGCCTTCAGCGGCTTGAGCAGGTAGTCGACGGCGCGCGCCTCGAAGGCCTCGATGGCGTACTCGTCATAGGCCGTCACGAAGACGACGCGCGTCCCGCCCTCGATGCCCTGGGCCACTTCCAGGCCGGTCAGGCCGGGCATCTGGATGTCGAGGAAGGCGATGTCGGGCTCGAGCTCGGCGATGGCCTGCGCGGCCTCGACGCCGTTGGCGGCCGTCTTGATGATGTCGAGCTCGGGCCAGGCCTGGGCGAGCTGGGCCTTCAGGTACTGGACCAGATGGGGTTCGTCGTCGGCAATCAGGGCAGTGGTCATGATGTCGTGTCGATGGTCGATGGGGTAGTCGGGCCGAGCGCTGGGCCGCTCCCGAGCCGGCCCTTCTGGCGATGTGCTTGCCGGTCAATCCGGCAAGCATCGCCGTCCCCTCCGGGGCTGAGGCCGGACACCTCCAGCCCAGTGGGCTGGAGGTGCCTGCCGAAGAGCAGCCGCGCTGTCGGCTGCGCGGTCTGCAAGACCGACTGAGCTCGCGCCCGTTCAGGGGCGCGGGATCAGGCGAGGGGCATCTGTATGCGCGCGAGGGTACCGCCGCCGTCGCGGGGCAGCAGTTCGAGCGTGGCGGAGGGGCCGAAGCGGGCCATCAGGCGTTCACGGATGTTGTCCAGGGCGACGCCGTTGCCGCCGCGGCGCTTGGGCGCATCCAGCCCCTGGCCGTCATCGGCGACCTCGATCCACAGCCGGCCATCGACGCGTTTCGCACTGACGGCGACCGTGCCGCCGGCGATCTTGGGCTCCAGGCCGTGGTGGATGGCGTTCTCGACCAGAGGCTGGGCCAGCAGCGGCGGCAGCTCGACGCTGCCGAGGTCGGCGGGCAGGGACAGCGCCACCTTGAGGCGCTCGCCCATTCGCAGCTGCATCAGGCCGAGGTAGGCCTCCAGCATCGCGAACTCCTGGGCCAGCGTCGTCGTGTCGCCGCGCAACTGGCCGAGGCTGGCGCGCAGATAGTCGGTGAAGCGCTCCAGCATCAGCTTGGCCCGCTCGGGGTCGAAGTCGATGAGGCTCTGCACATTGGCCAGCGTGTTGAACAGGAAATGGGGCTCGATCTGGCCCTGCAGCAGCTTCAGCTGCGCCTCGGTGACGCGGGCCTGCAGGGCCTCCTGCTTCCAGCGCGCCCGGTAGCGCCAGCCCAGCACGACGGAGATGACGGCCGACACGATCAGGAACTGGCGCCAGAAGCCAAGATTGCCCAGCAGCTGCGGCAGGCTCCGGCCCGACCAGATGAGGTCGACGAACCACAACCCGACGATGACGCCCAGCAGCGCGCAAAAGATGGACGACACCGAGAAGAACAGGCCCGAGCGCCAGTCGCGCCAGCCCATGACGGTGTCCAGCCAGCGCTGCGGGGCCAGCTTCTCGAAGCTGCGAAAGCCGATGAAGAAGCTCACCATCACCCAGAAGCTGACCAGCATATTGCCGGGCACCTGCTGCTGCCACCAGGCCGGCGCGCCCAGGTTGCCGCGCTGCAGGCCGGCCACGACGGCGAAGAAACTGCCGAAACCCAGCATCCAGACCAGATAGACCAGCAGCCGGAAGCGCCAGCGATCCGGCCTGTCCTTCATCAGCATGCGCTGGTGGCGCAGGGCCTGGGTGAATTCCTGGGTGAATGTCATGGGGCGCGAGTGTAGGAAGGCGCGAGCCCTTGCCCCCTGGACGGGCGACGGATCGACAGGCCGGCCGACAGATCGACAACCATGGGGCGTGCCTACAATCCGGCGCGATTTTCAAACCCAGTTTTCGAGGGCATTCATGCAGGTCAACGCAACCATCTTCAAGGCCTATGACATCCGCGGCGTCGTCGGCAAGACCTTGGACGAGGCACTCGCCGAGCACCTGGGCCGCGCCTTCGGCACCGAGGCCAAGGCCCTGGGCGAGAAGGCCGTGGCCGTCGGCCGCGATGGCCGCCTGTCCGGCCCCGGCCTCGTCGCCGCCCTGATCCGCGGCTTGGCAAGCACCGGCCTGGACGTCGTCGACATCGGCGCCGTGACGACGCCCATGCTCTATTACGTCGCCGCCACGCGCATCAAGCATGGCTGCAACTCCGGCATCATGGTCACGGGCAGCCACAACCCCAAGGACTACAACGGCTTCAAGATGGTCCTGAAGGGCGCCGCCGTCTATGGCGAGCAGATCCAGGGCCTGAAGCGCCGCATCGAGGCCGAGGACTACGCCACGGGCAAGGGCCGCGTGGGCAAGATGGACGTCGGCGCCGAGTATTCGGCCCGCATCGTCAAGGACTGCAAGCTGGCCCGCCCGATGAAGGTCGTCGTCGACAGCGGCAATGGCATCCCCGGCGCCTCGGCCCCGGCCATCCTGCGCGCCCTGGGCTGCGAGGTCGTCGACATCTTCTCCAAGGTCGACGGCGACTTCCCCAACCACCATCCCGATCCCAGCCGCCCCGAGAACCTCGAGGACCTGAAGAAGATCGTGCACGCCACCGACGCCGAGCTGGGCCTGGCCTTCGACGGCGACGGCGACCGCCTCGGCATCGTCACCAAGGACGGCGAGATGATCATGCCGGACCGCCAGATCATGCTGCTGGCCGCCGACATCCTGAAGCGCAACAAGGGCGCCGAGATCATCTTCGACGTCAAGTGCACCCAGCGCCTGGCACCCTGGATCAAGCAACACGGCGGCAAGCCGCTGATGTGGATGACCGGCCACTCCCTGGCCAAGGCCAAGCTGAAGGAAACCGGCGCCCCGCTGGCCGGCGAGCTGTCGGGCCACATCTTCTTCGCCGAGCGCTGGTATGGCTTCGACGACGCCATGTACACGGCCGGCCGCATGCTGGAGATCCTGAGCCGCGACGCCGATCCCAGCGCCACGCTGAAGGCCCTGCCCAACAGCTTCAACACGCCCGAGATCAACGTCCCCTGCGCCGAGGGCGAGCACCACGAGGTCGTCAAGAAGCTCAAGGAGGTGGTGACGGCGGCCGACCTGCCGGGCGTGCAGGAGATCATCACCATCGACGGCATGCGCTTCGAGTATGCGGACGGCTTCGGCCTGATCCGCCCGTCCAACACGACGCCGGTGCTGGTGCTGCGCTTCGAGGGCCACACGCCCGAAGCCCTGGAGCGCATCCAGCACGACGTGCTGGAACAGCTCAAGCGCGTGAAGCCGGACGCCACGTTCGCGGCTGGGCACTGACTGACACGCGGCCGCAGAGCCGCTTTCCATTCATCACCACAGGGAGAACGACATGCCATTGATCGGAGGCCTGCACATCCTGATCGCGCTGCTCTGCGCGGTCCATGTCGTGCGCAGCGGCCAGCAGCTTTACTGGCTCTTCATCCTCTTCGCCTTCCCGCTGCTGGGCAGCCTGGTGTATTTCTTCGCCATCTACCTGCCCAATTCGCGGCTGGAGCGCGGCGCCTTCAAGGCCGTGTCGGCCGCGGCGCGGGCCCTGGACCCGGGTCGCGACGTGCGCGAGGCGCGCGCGGCCTTCGACGTCTCGCCGTCGGCCCAGAACCAGATGCGCCTGGCCGAGGCCCTGCTGAACAACGGCGAGGCGCCGGAGGCGGCGCGGCTGTATGAGGGTGCGCTGAACGGGCCATTTGCCAGCGACCCCGACCTGCGCTTCGGCGCCGTGCGGGCCTATGTGGAATCGCAGCGCTTCGACGCCGCCCTGCCCCATCTGCAGACCCTGAAGGCCGAGCGGCCCGACTACCGGCCCGACCAGGTCCTGCTGCTGCTGGCACGCAGCCTGGCCGGTACCGGTCGCTCGGCGGAGGCACGCGAGAACTTCGAGGCCGCCGTTCGCCAGTACGGCAGCTTCGAAGCCCATGCCGAGTATTCGATCTGGGCCCTGGCCACGGGTGACGCCGCCACGGCGGCGCGGCTGCAGACCGAGATCGACCGCCAGGTCAAGCAATGGAATCCCGTCAGCCGCCAGTTGAACGAACCGGTCATGCTGCGCCTGAGGGCCGCGCATGAATTGGCGCGCAAGGGTGACTGATGCCTGAGCGGCTGGCACTGTGGGTCTATGCCGCACTGCTGCAGCTGCTGACCCCGTTCTACCTGCTGCGCCTGTGGCGGCGTGGCGCCCGGGAGAAGCTCTACCGCCATGCGATGGGCGAGCGGCTGGGCTTGTACAGCGGCAAGTCCGCGCCCGGCCGGCTGTGGATCCACGCCGTGTCCCTCGGCGAGACCCGGGCCGCCAGCGCCCTCATCGCCGCGCTGCGCGAACGCGAGCCGGCGCTGAAGGTCCTGCTGACGCATTCCACCGCCACCGGCCACGAAGCCGGGCAGGCACTGCTGCGTGACGGCGACGCCCAGACCTGGCTGCCCTACGACACGCCTGGCGCGGTGCGCCGCTTCCTGCGCCACTGGCAGCCGCGCCTGGGCGTGCTGATGGAGACCGAGGTCTGGCCCATGCTGCAGCAGGAGACCGAGCGCGCCGGCGTGCCCATGGTGCTGGCCAACGCACGCCTGTCGGCCAAAAGCCTGCACCAGGGGCAGAAACTCGCCCCCTTGATGCGCCCTGCCGCGCGCCGCATGACGCTGGCGCTGGCCCAGACCGAAGCGGATGCCGAGCGCATCCGCATGATGGGCACGGCGCGTGTCGAGGTCGCCGGCAACTTGAAATACGACATCGCCATGGACCCCGGCCTCATCGCCCGCGGCCGGGCCTGGGCCGGGCTGCTCGGCCGCCCGGTGCTGATGCTGGCCGTCAGCCGCGAAGGCGAGGAGAAGGCGCTGCTGGACAGCTGGAGCCGGCAGCCCTCACCCCGGCCACTGCTGGCCATCGTGCCCCGCCATCCGCAGCGCTTTGACGAGATCGCCGCCCTCATCCAGGCCAGCGGCCTCAGCCTGGCCAGGCGCAGCACCTGGGCCGACACGCCGCCGGCCGAGGCCCTGCCAGCCGACGTCTGGCTGGGCGACTCCATGCGCGAGATGCCGCTGTACTACGGCCTGGCCAGCGTGGCCCTGCTCGGCGGCAGCTTCGAGCCCCTGGGCGGCCAGAACCTCATCGAGGCCGCGGCCTGCGCCTGCCCGGTGCTGGCCGGTCCCCACACCTTCAATTTCGCCGAGGCGGCCGAGCTGGCCGTCGCCGCGGGCGCGGCCCTGCGCTGCGCCGATCTGCCCGCGGCCGTCGCCCAGGGCCTGGCCCTGTGCGGCGACGCGGCCGCCCGCCAGCGGATGGCGGCCAGCGCCCTGGCCTTCTCCCAGGCCCACCAGGGCGCTGCCGCACGCATGGCGGCGGCCCTGCTCAACCTCAGGACGACATGACCACAGCCCGCCTCGCCGCCCGGACCCGCTGGACCCTGCAGCTGCTGTTCGTGCTGTCGGGATGCGCGGCGCTGATCTACCAGTCGATCTGGACCCACTACCTGGGCCTGACCCTGGGCCATGCGGCCTATGCCCAGACCCTGGTGCTGATGATGTTCATGGGCGGCATGGCCCTCGGGGCCTGGGCCGTCAGCCGCGTGACGGCGGGCCTGCGTCGCCCCATCGCCGCCTACGCCGGTGCCGAGGCCCTGATCGGCCTGTTCGGCCTGGTCTTCCACGCCGTCTTCGTCGCCTACAGCGAGTTCAGCCAGGCCCGCGTGCTGCCAGCCTTGGCCAGCGCCGGCGCCGCCACGACCTGGCAATGGCTGAGCGCCGCGGCCCTGATCGCACCGCAGACCGTGCTGCTGGGGGCCACCTTCCCGCTGCTGGCGGTGGGCGTGCTCAGGCTGCCAGGCAGCCAGCAGGGCCAGACCCTGGGCGGCCTCTACTTCACCAACGGCATCGGCGCCGCCCTCGGCGCCCTGATCGCCACCTTCGCCCTGCTGCCCGCCGTCGGCATGCCCGGCGCGCTGCAGGCGGCGGCCTGGCTCAACCTCGGCGTGGCGGCGGTGAGTGCCTGGCTCAGCATGGCCTCGCGGGAAGGCGCCCCTGCCGTCGCGCCCGCGGCGCAGGAAGACTCCGGCAGCAACGGCGCGGGCCGCCTGCTGCCTGCGCTGCTGGCGGCCACCTTCCTGTCCAGCGCCGCCTCCTTTGCCTACGAGCTGGGCTGGGTGCGCATGCTCAACCAGGCCCTGGGCAGCAGCCTGCACAGCTTCGAGCTGATGCTGGCCGCCTTCATCGCCGGCCTGGCCCTGGGCGGGCTGTGGGTCAGGCGCGTGGGCGACCGCATCCAGGACCTGGTCCGCTATGCCGGCTTCGTGCAGGTGGCGATGGGGATCTGCGCCATGCTGTCCATCGCCCTGCTGGGCAATGCCTACCACTGGGTGCCCTCCCTGCTGCAGGCCCTGGCCCGCACCGATGCGGGCTATGCCCTCTACAGCCTGGCGACGGCGGCCATCGCCATGCTCATCATGGCGCCGACGGCCTTCCTCGCCGGCATGACGCTGCCGCTGTTCACGGCCGCCCTGCTGCGGCGTGGCGCCGGCGAGCGGGCCGTCGGCCAGGTCTACGCGGCCAATACCCTCGGTGCCATCCTGGGCGTGCTCGTCGCGGCCCATGTCCTGATGCCGGCCCTGGGCGTCGGCATGACGCTGCTGGCCGCCGGCGCGGCCGACTTCGTCATCGGCCTGCTGCTGCTGCGGGGCCTCAGCCCGCGCCGCTGGGCGCCTGCGGTGCTGCTGGTCTCGGGCGCCGGCGTCGTCGTGCTGGGCGGCATGCTGCAGTGGGGACTGCCGGACCGCCTGCTGCAGTCCGCCGGCGTCTTCCGCTATGGGAAGACCGACATGAGCGGCCGTGAGCTGCAGTTCTATCGCGACGGCGCGACGGCCAGCATCTCCGTCGTCAAGCACCCAGGCGGCACCATCATCTCCACCAACGGCAAGCCGGATGCCGGCCTGACCTCGCTCTCGCAGGCGCCGACGGCCGACGAGATCACGATGCTGATGCTCGGCGCCCTGCCCCTGGCCGTGCACCCGGCGCCCGAGGAGATCGCCGTCATCGGCTGGGGCTCGGGCCTGAGCACGCATACCCTGCTCGGCTCGCCGCTGCCCAAGCGGGTCGACAGCATCGAGATCGAGCATGCGGTGTGGGAGGGCGCCGCGGCCTTCATCGACCGCAATGCCCGCGCCTATCTCGATGGACGCTCGCAGGTGCATTTCGAGGATGCCCGGGAGTTCTTCGCGCGCGGCCAGCGCCGCTACGACGTCGTCGTCTCCGAGCCGTCCAACCCCTGGGTCAGCGGCGTGGCCAGCCTTTTCACCCAGGAGTTCTATCGCGGCGTGAAACGCAGCCTCAAGCCCGGCGGCCTGCTGGTGCAGTGGGTGCACAGCTACGAGATCTCCGACGGCCTGCTGGCCGAGATGCTGGCCGCCCTGCTCGCAGAGTTCCCGGACAGCGAGATCTATGCGACCAACACCGCCGACCTCGTCGTGCTCGCACCGCGCGACAAGCTGCAGCCCGTCAGCAACGCGCCCTGGCAGTCGCCCGAGCTGGCGTCGGAGCTGCGCCGCGTCGGCCTGTCGTCGGCCGCCGACCTCGCCGTGCGCCGCATCGGCGGACCGGCCGTGCTGCGCACCTATGTGCGCCTGCAGAACGTCAAGCCGCATTCCGACTTCTACCCCACCGTCTCGCTGTTCGCGCCGCGCCAGCGCTTCCGCGGCAGCCATGCCAACCTGCTGATGCGGCTGGCGACCGACGGCATGCCGCTGCTGCAGGTGCTGGACTGCCAGAAGACCTGGCCCGCCAGCGAGAAGCTCAGGTTCGTGCCGGATCACCCCCTGCTGAGCGCCCGCCAGGAGGCCATCTGGGCGGCCGAACGCTTCAGCGGCCGCAGCACGGGCCAGACGCGCGGCGAAGGGCACAGCCGCCTCGTCGACGCGCTGCGCCTGCAGCGCCAGCCTGGCGTGCCCATGGATGCCGATGCCTTGCTGGTGTACGCCGCCAACCTGGCCCAGGCCGTGCTGGCGCACGTGCCCGCGGCCGAGCAGCAGGCGATCTGGGACCCGGCCGCCTGGCGCAAGGCCAGGCCCGACCTGCCCACCGGCGTGGTCGAACTGATGGTCCTGTATGACGCCACCGCGCGGCGCGACTGGCCGGCCGTCGACCGCGCCGCCGAGCGCATCCTCAATGGCGCCGTCGAGCCGACACCCTCGGGCATCAAGGAGCAGGTCCTGGTGCTGAGCATGCTCGCCGGCCTCGCCCAGGGCCAGCCCGATGCCGTGCTGACCCGCGATGTCCGCTGGGGCAGCCAGGTGGCGACCGGTTCGCTCGTCGACGCGCGGCGCTTCATGCAGGCCTGGTCCGACGGCAAGGAGGCCGTCTGCGCGGCCCGGCCCGCAGACAGGCAGCAGCCATGACCCGCTACCCGGGCCAATGCCTGTGCGGCCAGGTGCGGCTGGCCGCCACCGGCGGGCCGCTGCGCGTGGGCATCTGCCACTGCACGGACTGCCGCAAGGAGAGCGGTTCGGCCTTCACCTTCTATGGCGTCTGGCCGGCCGGGCAGTTCGAGTATTCGGGTGACACCGCCGAGTTCCGCGGCCAGCATTTCTGCACCCGCTGCGGCGCGCGCCTGTTCTCGCTGGACGCGCAGGAGGCCGAGATCAAGCTCGGCATCCTGTCGCAGGCGCCCACGCCCCTCGTGCCCAGCTACGAGCTCTGGGTCAAGCGCCGCGAGCCCTGGCTTCAGGCCGTGCCGGGCGCCGAGCAGTTCGACGAGAACCGGCGCTGAGGCTCAGCCGCCCTGCTGGGCCCAGCCGCCGCCGAGCGCCTTGACGAGCTGGGCCGTCGCCGCCCATTGCGCCCCGCGCAGCTGGGCCAGGGCGCGCTCGGTGGCCAGCGGCGTGCGCTCGGCCTCGGTGACGTCCAGATAGCTGACGGCGCCCTTGTCGTAGCGGCTCTTGGCGACGTTGAGCGCCTGACCGCTGGAGGCCAGCGTGCGGTTCTGGGCTTCCACCACGGTGGCGCGGCCCTGCAGTTCGGCCAGCGCATCGTCGACCTCGCGCAGGGCCTGCAGCATGCGGCCGCGGAAGGCGGCGAGCGACTCATCGACCGAGGCCTTGCTCGACGCCAGATTGGCCTTGTTGCGGCCGCCTTCAAAGATCGGCAGCGAGATGCTGGGGCCGATGTTGTAGAGCCGTGCCGGCGCCGAGATCAGCGAGCCGAGGTCTTCGCTGGAATAGCCGAAGCTGCCGGTCAGCTTGATGGACGGATAGAAGGCCGCCTCGGCGATGCCGACCTGGGCGGTGGCGGCATGCAGCTGGGCCAGGCTCTGGGCCAGGTCGGGGCGGCGCTGCAGCAGTTCGGACGGCAGGCCGGCGCGGATCTGCGGCGGCACGGGCAGCGAGGTGGCCGCCTGCAGCTTGAGCTCGGCGGCGGGCTGGCCCGTCAGCGCGGCGATCTGGTTGGCCACCAGGGCCTGGCGGCGCGGCAGGTCGGCCACGTCGGCGTCCGCGGCGGCGAGTTCGGCACGCACGCGCTCCAGGTCCTGGGTCGTCGACGATCCCGCGTCGAAGCGCGTCTGCGCGACCTGGAAGGCCTTGGCGCGGCTGTCGCGCAGGCGTTGCAGAGCCATGGCTTCATCGGCCAGCGCCCGCCACTGCCAGTAGGCGGCGGCGACATCTGCCGTCAGCGCGACGCGGGCGGCGGCGGCATCCAGCGTCGAGGCGTCGAGCTGGGCCTGCGCCGCTTCCTGCTGGCGCTTCACGCGGCCCCAGAGGTCCAGTTCCCAGCCGATGCTGGCCGACAGGCCGAAGCTCTCGCCTTCGAAGGTCACGGCGCGGCCGTTGAGCACCGGCGTCGTCGTCGCCTTGGCCGAGGTGCGCAGGCCGCCGGCATTGGCGCCGACGTCGACGCGCGGCAACTGGTCGGCCTGGGTCGCACCGAAGACGGCACGGGCGCGCTCGATGCGCGCCGCCGCGGCGGCCAGCGTCGGGCTGGCCTGCAGGGCTTGCGCCTCCAGCGCATTGAGCTGGGCGTCGCCGAACATCAGCCACCAGTCGCGCTGCAGCTCTGCACCGGCCACCACGGGCGCGGCACGATAGGCTGCCGGTGCGTTGGCGGCTGGCGCCTGGTAGTTGGGGCCGAGCGTCGTGCAGGCGGCGAGTACCGCGGTGGCGACGAGGGTGAGGATGGTCTTGAACTGGATCATGGTGATCTCTCTTTCGGATTCAGTGGGCTGCTTCCGCGCTCGCGGCGCCACCCATCACTTTTTTGCTCAGCCAGACGATGACGACGCAGGCCAGCAGCGCGATACCGAGGATCAGGAAGGCGTCGTTGTAGGCCATGACGTAGCTGTCGCGGCGCACGACGTTGTCCAGGGCCTTGAGGGCCATGTCCTGGGCGGTGGCCGCATCGAACCCCTTGGTGGCGAAGTTCTGGGCGAGCTGGTCCAGGCGCTGCTGGGTGGCCGGGTCGTAGAGGCTGACGGCCTCGCCGACACGGGCGCTGTGCAGATGCTCGCGGTTGGTCAGCAGCGTGGCCAGCGTGGCGATGCCGACCGAGCCCCCGAGGTTGCGCATCATGTTGAACATGCCCGAGGCGCTCGGCAGCAGATTCGGCGGGATGCCGTTCACCGCGAAGTTGGTCAGCGTGATCATGATCAGCGGCTGGCCCAGGGCGCGCACGATCTGTGCAGCGATCAGCTCGGGGCCGGCGGTGTCGGCGCTCATGTGGGTGTTCATGAAGCAGGACAGCGCGAACAGCCCCAGGCCCACGCTCATCATCACGCGGTTGTCCAGCTTGGTGGACAGCTTGGCCGCGAAGGGCATGATGAAGAGCTGGGGCAGGCCCATCCACATGATCACGAGGCCGATCTGCATCGGCGTGTAGTTCGCGATCTGGCCGAGATACAGCGGCAGGATGAAGGCCGAACCATAGAGGCCCATGCCGGTCGCGAAGGCGATGACGCCGGCGATCAGGAAGCTCGGGCGGCCGAGGATGTGCAGGTCGATGAAGGTGTTCTTGCGCGTCAGGCCGCGCCAGGCCCAGCCGTAGATGCCGCCGATCGCCAGCACGGCGGCCGTGATGATGAAGGGGCTCTGGAACCAGTCCTTGGCATTGCCCTCTTCCAGCATCGCGGTCAGCGAGCCCAGGCCGACGGCCATGAAGACGACGCCCCACCAGTCCACCTCGCGCAGCAGTTTGAGCTGCATGGGCTCCTTGTCCAGGCCGATGGTGACGCCCAGCATCAGCAGGATGCCGGGCACCCAGTTGATGTAGAAGATGCTGGGCCAGCCATAGAGCTCGGTCAGGTAGCCGCCGATCGTCGGGCCGAGGGTGGGCGCCAGCGTGGCCGTCATGCCGAACATCGCCAGGCCAATGGGCCGCTTGTTCAGCGGCAGCTTGCGCGTGACCAGGGTCATCGCCATCGGGATCATGACGCCGCCCGTGAAGCCCTGGGCCGCCCGGAAGACGATCATGGACTCCAGGCTCCAGGCCATGCCGCACAGCGTGCTGAAGATGAGGAACAGCGCGACGTTGACGACCAGGTAGCGGCGCGTCGAGAACACCATCGCCAGGAAGCCCGCAAGCGGGATGACGACGATCTCGGCGACCAGATAGGCGCTGGAGATCCAGCTGCCCTCTTCCTGCGTGGCCGACAGCGCGCCGAGGATGTCCCTCAGCGAGGAGTTGGTGATGGCGATGTCCAGCACCGCCATGAAGGCGCCCAGCAGGCTGGCCAGCACGGCCAGCCAGGTGCGGCCGCTGACCTTCTGGTCGGGCGGCGGCGGGAGGTAGTTTTCGTTGCCCATGGCGAGGTCAGCCCTGGATCTCGACTTCCACCTGGACCGACAGGCCCGGGACGATGCGTGCGGCGGATTCGCCCAGCGCCTTCAGGCTCTCGGGCTCGAACACCAGCTTGACCGGCACGCGCTGGACGATCTTGGTGAAGTTGCCGGTCGCGTTGTCCGGCGGCAGCAGCGCAAAGCTGGCGCCCGAGGCCGGGGCAAAGCTGTCGACCTTGGCGATCAGGTCGTGGCCCGGGAAGGCGTCGATGTGCACATGGACCTTCTGGCCGACCTTCATCTTGGCGAGCTGGGTCTCCTTGAAGTTGGCGACGATCCAGGTCTCCGGCTCGACGATGGCCGCCAGCTGCTGGCCCGGCTGCACGCGCTGGCCCACCTCGACGGTGCGCTTGCCGATGCGGCCGTCGCTGGCCGCCTTGAGCTCGACGTAGCCGAGCTGGTTCTGCGCGTCCTTCAGCTGGGCTTGCGTCGCGCTCTTCTGCGCGTTGGCGGACTGGCGGGCGCTCTCAGAAGCCACGACGGCTTCCTTGGCCGCCGCGGCGCTGGCCTTGCGGGCTGCCAGGTCGGCGCGGGCCACGTCGCGGGCGGCAAGCGCGGCGTCCAGCTCCTGCTTGGAGGTCGCGCGCAGCTCGGCGCCGAACAGGGTCTGGCTGCGCTTGGCGTCCAGCTCGGTACGGGCCAGCACGGCCTCCGCCTGGGTCACCTGCGAACCGGTTGCCGCGGCCTGCGCCCTGGCCTGGGCGATCTGGGCGGCACTGGTGGCGATGGCCGCGTCCGACTGGGCGATCTGAGCCTTCAGGCGCTCGATCTGCACGGCCGCGTCGGCCGGGTCCAGGCGCAGCAGCACGTCGCCCGCCTTGACGACGGCGTTGTCCTGCATGCGCATCTCGGTGACGACACCGGCCACGCGGGTCGCGACCGGGTGGATGCGGCCGGCGACGAAGGCGTTGTCCGTCTCGACCAGGTGGGTGCTGCGCCACCACATGCGGCCACCCAGGGCGATGCCGCCGATCAGCAGGATGGCGCCGACGATGAGCAGGGGCACGGGCGGGCCGCTCTTGGCGGGCTTGGGAGCGACGGGGTTGTCTTGCTGCGGTGCGTTCATGACAGGTTTCCTCTGGGAATCGTTAGGCTTGTTGTCGGGGGCTGAGGCGGCCCATGCCGCCGGTCTGGAATCGCTGCAGGGCGGCCACGACCTGGCCTTCGTCGCTCATGACGAAGGGGCCGTGGCGCACCAGGGGTTCGTGCAAGGGCCGGCCGCAGAAGCAGGCCAGCCGCAGGGCCTCTTCGGCCCCGATGCGGGCGCGGCCGGCCACGGGCAGGCTGAGGGCCCGGCCGGTGGACAGCGGCAGTTCGCCGGTGCGGCCGCTGCCCTGGATCACGAGGGCAAAGCCCTGCTCGCCTTCGGGCAGCACGAGGTCGAAGGCGGCGCCGGCCTCGATGTCGACCAGCACCAGGGACGTCGGCCAGGGCAAAGCCAACGCGGTGTCGGCGCCGAAGACCTGCACCGCCTGCCAGCCCTCACCGACACGGCGCGGCATCAGCTCGGGCGCCAGGCGCATGACGCTGGGCGCGCGCAACTTCTGCTCCGCCGGCAGGTTGACGAAGATCTGCAGGCCATGGGCTTCGCGGCCGGCCTCGAGGGGGAACTCGTCATGCATGACGCCCCGCCCGGCCAGCGTCCAGTGCAGGCCGCCGGGCAGGATCTCATGCTCACCGCCCAGGGAGTCGCGGCTGAGCATGCCGGTGGCCGAATCGTCGAAGAGATAGGTCACCGCCGAGAAGCCGGCATGGGGGTGCGGCGCAAACGTCGCCTCGCTCATGCGGAAGTGGTCGACCATGATGAAGGGGTCGAGCAGGGCCAACGGCTCACGCCAGCCCTCGGCCTGGAAGCCGGTGCCGATGCGATGCCTTTGGGGCTGCAGGAGTCGGGCGGTTGACATGATGGCGCGGACTGTAGAGAGTTCCATTTATGGCGAATAGCCACAAAACTCAAACTCACCGTTCCGGAAACGAAACGAAATAAAACGAGACCATCGACCCCATGAAGATCGACGACCTGCTGTTGCTCGCCCAGGTACACAAGGCGGGATCGCTGTCCGAGGCCTCCCGCCAGCTGGACCTGCCCAAGGCCACGCTGAGCCGCCGCCTGACCGCGCTGGAGACCTCGGTAGGCGCCCGCCTGTTCGTGCCCGGCGCCAGCCGCCTGACCTTGACCGAGCTGGGCGAGCAGCTCGCCGAGCGGGCCGCCCGGCATGAGGAGGACATCACCGAGACGCGCGAATGGCTGGCCTCGCGGGAGGCGACGCCCCAGGGCCGCTTGCGTGTGGCCGTGCCGGCGGAGTTCGCGATGCTGGTGCTGGCCGAGAGCCTCTCGCGTTTCGTGCGCCGCTACCCCAAGGTGGAACTCGAGATCGACACGACCCCGCGCCGCGTCGACCTCTTCAACGAGCCCTATGACGTGGCGGTGCGGGTCGGCCCCGTGGACGAGCCCGACCTCGTCGCGCGCCGCTTCATGCTGCTGGAGCGCGGCCTGTATGCCAGCCCCGTCTATCTGCAGGCCCGGCCCGCGCCGCAGACGCCGGCCGACCTGGCGGCGCATGACTTCGTCGTCATGACCCAGGCCAAGGAAGCCAACAAGCGCCGCCTGCAGAACGGCTCACAGACCGTGGACATCGACCTGCACGGGCCCCTGGAGGCCAACTCCATCGGCCTGGTGCTGGCCCTGACGCGGGCCGGCGGCGGCATCGGCAGCTTTCCGTTCGGCATGGTGGCCCCCGACATCGAGGCGGGCACCCTGGTCCATGTGCTGCCGCAGTGGAGCTACGAGCCCCTGCCCGTGCACCTGCTGACGGCCAGCCGGCGCCTGATGCCGGCCAAGACGCGGGCCTTCATCGACCACCTGTTCGAGACGGCCCCCGAGTGGGCGCGCTCGGGCTTGCCGGGGCTGCCGGCAGGGCAACGCGCCGCCAGCTGATTTCAGGGCGGCGGGCTCGCGCTCTTCCAGAGCTCGATGTTCCTGTCGATCCAGCCCCGCATCAGGCCCTGGCGGGACAGCGTGTACATCGCCCGCGCGAGGCGGCCGCGCAGCTCCGGCGTGTTGCAGGCGGAACGGTGCGACAAGGTCAGGTGCAGGGGCTCGCTCGCGATGGCGGGCTTCAGCGGGCGCACCCCTTCGATGTTCAACCGGCCCAGATAGGCCAGCGCCGGGCTGTCCTCGTAGATCAGGTAGTCGATGCGCGACTTCTGCAGCATCAGCAGGGCCTTCTCCACGCTGGCCACCTGGGAGACCTTCAGCTTCTCGCGCGAATAGCGGTCGAACTCCTCGCCGAAGCTGTTGCCGATGACGGTGCCGCCCTGCAGGGGCACGAGGTCGCTCCAGCGCCGGTAGTCGAGGCGGCTGCCGCTGCGCACGAAGACGACCGAGCGCGTCTCGTGGAAGGCCGGATGGAAGTAGTCCATGTACTCGGTGCGCGCCAGCGTGAAGAAGGCACCGGCGATCAGGTCGATGCGGCCGGCGCGCATTTCCTCCTGCACGCGGCCCCAGGGACCGACATAGCGCGCTTCGATGGGCAGCCCCAGCTCCTTGGACAGCCAAGCCAGCATGTCGGCGTTGGCGCCGACCAGGCGATCGTCGCCCTCGGCAACGCGCCACAGATAGGGCGGGTACTGCGGGTTGCCGGACGCCACCAGCTGGCGGCAGACGGGCGGGCTCACCGGTGCGGGCGCAGGCGCCTGTGCCAGCGCGGCACCCGCCACCAGGGCCGGCAGCAGCGCCCGCAGGCCCACCCGCAGCATCGTCGTCATGGGCGATCCCTTCCGCTCACGATTCAAGCCGGTTCCTGGAGCAGCCTGCGCAGCCCCGCTTCGTCCAGCACGGTAACACCCAGGGCCTGCGCCTTGTCCAGCTTGCTGCCGGCGTCCTCGCCGGCAATGACGTAGTTTGTCTTCTTGGACACCGAGCCGCTGACCTTGCCGCCGGCCGCTTCGATGAGGGCCTGGGCCTCGTTGCGGCTGAGCACCGGGAACTTGCCGGTCAGCACCAGGGTCTTGCCCAGCAGCGGACGCGGGCGGTCGTCGGCCTGGCCTTCGCTTTCCTTCGGGCTGATGCCAGCCGCCAGCAGCTGCTCGACGACCTCGCGGTTGTGCGGCTGGGCGAAGAAGGTGTGGATGCTGGCCGCGACGATGGGGCCGACGTCGGGCACCTCCAGCAGCTGCTCGACGCTGGCATGCATCAGCTTGTCCAGCGTGCCGAAGTGGCGCGCGAGGTCCTTGGCCGTCGTCTCGCCGACCTGGCGTATGCCCAGCGAGAACAGGAAGCGCGCCAGCGTCGGCGTCTTGCTCTTCTCCAGCGCGTCGACGATGTTCTGGGCGCTCTTCTCGGCCATGCGGTCCAGGGCCGCCAGCTTGGCGACGCCGAGCTTGTAGAGACCGGGCAGGCTCAGCACCAGCCCCGAGTCGACCAACTGCTCGACGAGCTTGTCGCCCAGGCCCTCGATGTCCATGGCGCGGCGGCCGGCGAAGTGCAGCATGGCCTGCTTGCGCTGGGCCGGGCAGAACACGCCGCCGGTGCAGCGGTAGTCCATGCCGCCGCGCTCGCGCGCCGCCTCGCTCTTGCAGATGGGGCAGGCGCGCGGCATGTGGAAGTTGGGCACATAGCTGGCGCGCTCGCCGGGAACACGGCCGACGACCTCGGGAATCACGTCGCCGGCGCGGCGGATGATGACCTTGTCGCCCAGGCGCACGTCTTTGCGGCGCATCTCGAACAGGTTGTGCAGCGTCGCGTTGCTGACCGTGGTGCCGCCGACAAAGACCGGGTCCAGCCGCGCCACCGGCGTCAGCTTGCCGGTGCGGCCGACCTGGATGTCGATGGCCAGCAGCGTCGTCACCTGCTCCTGGGCGGGGTATTTGTGAGCCACGGCCCAGCGCGGCTCGCGGGTCTTGAAGCCGAGTTTCTGCTGCAGCTCGCGCGAGTTGACCTTGTAGACGACGCCGTCGATGTCGAAGGGCAGCGCGTCGCGCTTGGCGGCCATGGCCTGGTGGAACCTGACCAGCCCCTCGTGCCCCGACGCCACGACACGGTCGCCGTTCACCGGCAGGCCGAAATCCGCCAGCGCGTCCAGCATGCCGGCATGCGTGGCGGGAATCTCCCAGCCCTGCACCTCGCCCAGGCCATAGGCGTAGAAGCACATCGGCCGCTGCCTCACCAGCGCCGGGTCGAGCTGGCGGATGGCGCCGGCCGCCGTGTTGCGCGGGTTGACGAAGGTCTTGTCGCCGCGCTCGCGCTGGCGCTCATTGAGCTTCTCGAAGTCGTCGCGGCGCATATAGACCTCGCCGCGCACCTCCAGCACCGCCGGCATGTCCTCAGCTTTGCCCTTGAGGCGCAGCGGGATCTGGCCGATGGTGCGCACGTTCTGCGTGACGTCCTCGCCCGTTTCGCCGTCGCCCCGCGTGGCCGCCTGCACGAGCACACCGTTCTCGTAGCGCAGGCTCATGGCCAGGCCGTCGAACTTCAGCTCGGCGGCGTACTCGACCGGTGGGTCCGCCTCGGTCAGGGCCAGCTCACGACGCACGCGGGCGTCGAAGGCGATGGCGCCGCCGTCGGTCGTGTCGGTCTCCGTCGTGATGGAGAGCATGGGCACGACATGGGTCACCGGCGTCAGGCCCGGCAGCACGGCGCCGATGACGCGCTGGGTCGGCGAGTCCGGCGTCTGCAGCTCGGGATGGGCCGCCTCCAGGGCCTGCAATTCCTGGAAGAGCTTGTCGTACTCGGCGTCCGGCAGGGCCGGCTGGTCGAGCACGTAATAGAGGTGGGCGTGGTGATTCAGCTGGGCGCGCAACTCGGAGGCGCGTTCGGCGGGCTTGGTCATGCGCGCATTGTGGCTTCGCCGAACGGCCGAGAATGCCGCCATGAGCCGCGTCAGCCTCGACACCCTGCATTCCGGCCCGGCCGTGGGTTTCGACGAGCCCTTCGAGATGCTGGCCGCCTGCCACGAGCGCATCTGGCGCAGCCTGGACCTGCTGCGACGCCTGGACGCGCACGTGGACCGCCACGGCGTGGACGCCCAGGCGCGCGCAGCGGCGGCCGATGTGCTGCGCTATTTCGACCTCGCCGGCCCCAAGCACCATGAGGACGAGGAACGCCATGTGCTGCCACGGCTGCGCCAGGCGGGCCTGGGAAGCATGGCCGATAGGCTGCAGGCGGAGCATCGCGAAATGGAAGGCCTGTGGTCGCAGTTGCGCCAGCCGCTGTTGAGCTGGACGCACCAGGAGCCCGGCGTCATCGGCCCGACCCTGCTCAAGCGCTATCTGACGCTCTATGAAGCGCATCTGGCACTGGAAGACCAGCAGGCCTTCGCCGCCGCTCGCGACGGCCTCGACGAAGCCGCCCTCGCCCGCATGGGCGAGGAAATGGCCGGCCGACGTCGCAGTTAGGCCGCGGGGACCGTTGTGCCCCGCCCGCACCGATGCCATCATCGGCGGCACGGCCCGCGGTGGGCCGCAGGGAGGGTCTGATGTTGTCGAATCTCCGTGTGGGCCCGCGCATGGCGCTGGGCTTTGGCCTGTTGCTGGCGCTGATGCTGGCCATGGGCGGCTTTGCCAGCAACCGCGTGGCGCGCGTGCAGGCCAATGTGCTGGACCTGGCGGACAACTGGCTGGTCAGCACCCAGCAGCTGGCCGGCATGAACGAGGCGCTGAACCAGATGCGCCGGGCCGAGCTGCAGCAGGCGCTGGGCGGGTCATCTGAAGAAATGGCCGCTGAGCAGCAGCGCATTGCCAAGCAATGGGAGGCGCTCACGCCGCTGCTCAAGGCCTATGGCGAGCTGTTGAGCCCCGAGGAGAAGCCTCCCTTCCAGGCTTTCCAGACCACGCTGGACGCCTACAAGGCCGGGCAGGTGAAGATCGCCGCCCTGGTCGGCGGCGGCAAGGCCGACGAAGCCGTGGCGCTGATCCGCGGCGACTCGCGCAAGCAGTTCCGCGCCACCACCGAGGCGGTGCGCAAGCTCATCGACATCAACGGCGCCGGCGCCCAGCAGGCCCGCACCGAGGCCCTGAGCAGCTACAGCGCCGTGCTCTGGGGCATCTGGAGCATGGTGGCCGTGGCCATGGCCCTGGGCGCTCTGGTGGCTTGGCGCATGACGCGCTCGGTCACCCAGCCCCTGCAACTGGCGGCCGCGGCGACGGAGCGCATCGCTGGCGGCGACCTGACGGCCGATGTCGACAGCCGCCTCGGCGACGAACTGGGCGATCTGCTGCGCGGCCTGGCCCGCATGCAGCAGGCCCTGCACGAGTCCATCAGCACGGTGCGCAACAGCGCGGACGCGATCGCGACGGCCAGCGGCGAGGTGTCGGCCGGCAGCCTGGACCTGTCCTCGCGCACGGAAGAGGCCGCGGCGAGCCTGGAGGAGACGGCGGCGGCCATGCACCAGATCACCGACACGGCCCAGTCCAATGCCAGCTCGGCCGGCGAGGCCAACCGCCTGGCCTCGGGCGCTTCGGGCGTGGCCGCGCGCGGCGGCGCGGCCGTGGGCGAGGTGATCCGAACCATGGATGCCATCCAGCAGTCCTCCCGCAAGATCGCCGACATCATCGGCGTCATCGACGGCATCGCCTTCCAGACCAACATCCTGGCCCTGAATGCGGCCGTGGAAGCAGCCCGGGCCGGCGAGCAGGGGCGCGGCTTTGCCGTCGTGGCCGCCGAGGTGCGCACGCTGGCCCAGCGCAGCGCCCAGGCGGCTCGCGAGATCAAGACGCTGATCTCGGGCTCGGTCGAGCATGTCGAGGCCGGCTCGCGCCAGGTGGCCGATGCGGGCTCGACCATGCAGGAGGTGGTGGACGCGGTGCAGCGCGTGACCCATGTCATCGGCGAGATCAGCACCGGCGTGCAGAACCAGACCCAGAGCCTGAGCGAGGTGCACACGGCCGTCACCCAGCTCGACACCATGACGCAGCAGAACGCGGCGCTGGTGGAGGAGTCCGCGGCGGCGTCCGAGGCGCTGAAGAGCCAGGCGGCCATGCTGGCGGAGGTGGTGTCCCGCTTCCGCCTGAAGCACGCCTGAATGTGGAGCCCCTCGCCCAAGGACTACCTTGGTCGGTCTTGCAGACCGCGCTGCGGCATGTGCCGCAGCTCTTCGGCAGGCACATGCCGCCCACTGGACGCCATGTCTCCGGCCTCAGCCCCCGAGGGGACGGCGATGCGTGCGGCATTGAACCGCAAGCACATGCCCAAGGCGGGCCGGCTCGGTGAACTGGAGTCGGACACAGGCAGTCCCTGCGGACTGCTTGTGCCTATGGAAGGCCATGGGCCTCTGGCCCATGGCAGGCCCAGCGCTCGGCCCGCAGCAAATACTGGCCGTCAACTCGGACGTGCCGCAGGCGCGACCGCGGTGATCATGACCTGGTCGACGCGGTAGCTGTCCACGTCGACCACCTCGAAGCGCCAGCCTTCCCATTCGACGACGTCGGTGCGCCGCGGGATGCGGCGCAGCATGACCATCAGGAAGCCGGCCAGCGTGTCGTAGGTGCCGGCATGCGGCCAGCTCTCGATGCCCAGCGAGCGCTCGACATCGGGAATGGGCGTGATGCCGTCGGCCAGGAAGGAACCGTCCTCGCGGCGCACGATCTGCTCCTCGTCGTGCGGCGCGACCAGGCTGCCCATCACGGTGTTCATCACGTCGTTCAGCGTGATGACGCCCACCACGCGGCTGTACTCGTTGACGACGACGGCGAAGTCCTCATGCGCCTCGCGGAACTGCGTCAGCATCTCCGACAGCGTCAGCCGGTCCGGCACGATGAGCACCTTCTTGACGAGCACGCCGCCGTTTTCTCGCAACGACAGCTGCTCGTCGCGCAGCACGCGCTGGAACAGGTCGGTCGCGTCCACATAGCCGACAACCTGGTCGATGTCACCGTCGCAGACCAGATAGGTCGAGTGCGGCGTCTCGGCGATGCGGTTGCGGATCAGCACGTCGTCGTCGTCGCGCGAGAAGAAGACGATGCGCTCTCGCTCCGTCATCACGGTCTCGACGGTGCGCGTGTCGAGCTCGAACACATTGGCGATGACCTGCTGCTCCTCGTCGGCGACGACGCCGGCCTGGTAGCCGGCCTCGGTCAGCGCGAGGATGTCGCGGTAGCTGATGGTCTCGTCGCGCTTGGCCGGCAGGCCGAGGATGCGGATCAGGCCTTCGGTGATGCCGCTGAACAGCCAGGCCAGCGGCTTGAGCACGCGGCACAGCATCAGCATGGGCCCGACCAGGCTCATGGCGACGCGCTCCGGCTCGTTCATGGACAGGCGCTTGGGCACCAGATCGGCCATGACGATGAAGAGGGACGTGATGCTGATGAAGGAGGCCGCGAAGCCCAGCGTCGCCGCCAGCTCGGGTGAAACGACGAGGCGCAGCGCCGCTTCGAAGTGAGGCGTGAAGGCGCCCTCCCCCACGATGCCGGCCAGGATGGCGACGGTGTTGACGCCGATCTGCACGACGGTGAAGTAGTCGCCCGGATGCTCCTGCACGGCCAGCACCTTGGCGGCCCGGGCATCGCCCGAGTCGGCGCGCTGCTGCAGGTTCAAGCGGCGTGAAGCAGCCAGCGACAGCTCGGCCATCGAGAAGAAGGCGCTGGCGGCGATGAGGAGGGCAATCAGCAGCAGGCTGGTGGTCAAACGCCAGGTCCGGGAGGTGGGCAGGCGGTCAGTTTATGCCGCCACCCCAGCCTCGCCGTGGCACTTCTCCAGGAAGGCCGTCGCGTCCCGCACCGGCACCGGGCGCGCATAGCCGAAGCCCTGCATGACGTCGCAATGCCAACCGCGCAGGCAGGCCTCCTGGCCGGCGTCCTCGACGCCTTCGGCCACCACGGTCATGCCCAGGCTGTGCGACAGCTGGATCATGGCCTGCACGATGGCCGCACCGCCCTCGTCCTGGCCGAGGTCGCGCACGAAGGCGCGGTCGATCTTCAGGCGATTGATGGGGAAGCGCTTCAGATAGGCCAGGCTGGAATAGCCGGTGCCGAAATCGTCGATGGCCAGGTGCAGGCCCAGGGCGCGCAGCTCGGCCATCTTGGCGATGGTGGACTCGGCGTCGTCCATCATGGCGCCCTCGGTGATCTCCAGCTCGATGTAGTGCGGGTCCATGCCGGACGAGTCCAGGGCCTCGCGCACCGTGGCCATGAACTCGGGATGCTGGAACTGCCGCGGCGAGATGTTGATGGCGACGATGGGCCGGCCCATGCCGCTGTCATGCCAGGCCCTGGCCTGGCGGCAGGCCTGCTGCAGCACCCAGCGGCCGATGGGCACGATGAGGCCGGATTCCTCCGCCAGCGGGATGAAGCGGTCCGGCGGGATCAGGCCAGCGGGGCTGCGCCAGCGCAGCAGCGCCTCGAAACCCGAGAGCTGGCGCGTCTGCAGATCGCACTGCGCCTGGTAGAAGAGTTCGAGCTCGCCACGGTCCAGGGCCTGCACCAGGCGCGCCTCCAGCAGCAGCCTGTCCTCCTGGTCGGCCAGCAGGCCGTCCGTGAAGACCACGGCGCTGTTGCCGGGCATGCCCTGGGCCTGGCGCATGGCCAGCTGGATGGCCTTGGCGACCTCGGAGGTCTGGCCCCCGTGCCGCGGGTATTCGGCGGCGCCTATGCTCAACGTGACGGCGAGCTGCTGGCGCTGCACCTCGAAGACCGGCTGCATGACGTGCAGCAAGCGGTCCAGCAGGCCGCGCAAGGCGGCGTCGTCGCCCAGGGCAGGCACGATGGCACCGAAGGACAACCCGTCCATGCGATAGAGCCGTCCGCCGGCACCCTCGACGACGGCCTTCAGCCGCTCGGCCACCTGGCACAGCAATTCGTCGCCGGCGGCATGGCCCAGGCTGCCCATGATGCGGCTGAAGCGGTTGATGGCGATGCCCAGGCCAACGAAGCTGTCGTTGCCGAGTTCCTTGGCCCGCTGTTCCAGTGCACGCCGGTTGGGCAGGCCGGTCACGCGGTCATGCAGGCCGACATGGGCCAGCTCGGCGTTGTGGGCCTGCAGCGCACGGTTGGCCCGGCGGGCGCGGCGGTACAGGGCCACGGTCAGCAGCACCACGATGAGCATGGCCAGGGCCAGGCCCAGGGTCAGCCGCCTTTCGCTGCGGTGGCGCTCGAGCTGGCTGGCCTGCAGCTCGTTGTCATGCTTGAGGCTGTCCAGCGCGCGCTGGCTCTGCTCGAAGCTGGAGCGGCGCTGCAGCTCCAGCACGGTGCTGACGCGGTCGCTGCGCACCAGCTCGGTCTCCAGCGCCAGCGCCTTGCGGGACTGGCGCACGGCTCCTGCCACGTCGCCCAGGGCCTCCAGCAGGTCGGCGTGGCGGTTCAGCTGCTCCATCAGGCGCAGCTTGCGACCCTCTTTCTCCAGCGTGGCCAGGCCGTGGTTCACCAGCTGTTCGCCGGCCGCCTTCTGGCGCAGACCCAGGCGCGCCAGGCCCGAGCTGATGGTCGCCATCACGACGGCATCCTCGTCGCCGCCCTCCTGGCGGGCCAGCTTGAGCGCCCGCTCGGCATAGCTGAGTGCGGCCGCGAAACTGCGGGCACTCAGGTGCAGGTCGGCCAGCTCCTGCACCACCTCGGCCTGGCTGCTGAACCAGGTCGAGCTGCCCGAAGCGGGATTCACGGCGGCTGCACTCGCAGCCACGCCGGGCTCGATGCTGGCGGCCAGCCGGCGCGCCTGCTGCTGAGCCCTGTCCCTTGCCATGGGGCGGCCGGCCTCTTCCTCTGCCAGGGATTCGATGACCTTGGCCGCGAGCTGCAGGGGCTGGCTGCCCGCGGCCTCGGCCAGACGGAAAGCCTGCTGCGCGTCGGCCCGGGCGCCGTCGATGTCGCGCAGGGCCAGGCGGATGGGCGCCAGCGCGTTGTGGGCCTGTGCGCCACGCCGCGGATTGGACTGAGCCAGGGCCGAGCGGCTTGCCGCTGCATAGGCCCGCAGGCCTTCCTGCAAATGCCCCGTCGCCAGGCTGATGTTGCCCGCCGTCATGAACACCCAATAGCGCAGCGGCTCGTCCTGCGTCTTCTCGACCCAGGGCAGGGCCTCGTTCATCCAGCCATAGGCTGCATTCAAGCGGCCTGACAGCTGCAGCATGGTCGCCCGCAACGCATAGGCCGAGGCCATGGCGGCGGCATTGCTCTCGCGTGCGCCCAGGTCGATGAGTTCGGCAATCGCCGCATCGACGACGGTGAACTGATCCATCAGGCCGTGGGCATAGCCCCAGGCGGCGAGGAAGACGCGCAGATTGTCGCCACCCAGGGCGCGGGCCTGGGCTTCCAGCGGGCGCAAGCGCGCCACCACCTCCGGCGGCTCGCCGCCATGGCTGGCTTCGATGGCCTCGATCTGCTGGGCCAGCGCCGGCGCCGCGAATGCGGGCCGACCGAGCAGCAACAGCCCGCCCAGCAGCCAGCACCGGGCAACCGAAAGAAGGAGACTGAGGACTGGGGGGGAACCGCCGCTGCGCATCAGGCTTGACTGACCATGGGACGCGCAGACTTTAGGAGCTTTGGGCCCGAAAAGGCCCACCGGCTGTCAGCCCGACCGCGGCGTTTGCGCGGCCAATGTCACGCCATCAGCTGAACAGCCGGCGCGCGGCGGGCGAGCCCGCGGCCAGATCCCGCTCCGCCAAGGCCTCGTAGAGCTTCTTCAGCTCGACGTCGATCGCGGCAAAGGCATGCAGGCCCAGCACCTGGCCGCGGTCGTCGCAGACCTCGGCCTCCAGGTCGCGGGCCAGCGAGCGGGCCGCCTCCTGCCAGGCGGCGAAGGGTTCGGCCTCGGCCGGCGTCTGCGGCACATCCAGGGCCAGCGTCAGTTCGCGCAGCGACAGGGCCTCGGGGTCTTCGGCCAGGGCCGCCTGGGCGTCGAACTGCAGGGTCAGCACGGGCGGGGCGCCCTCCTCGCCCGAGGGCATGACGAGGCGGCCCGGCAAGGCGCCGGCGACGAAGCCGTGGCGGCCGGCGGACTGCTGCACGAAACCCGGCGTCCATGCTGCCGCCTTGGCGCGCAGCAGCAGGGCCAGCTGGGCATCGTGGCTGGCGGCGAACTGGTCCAACTCGCGGGCACGGGCAACGACGTCCAGCATGTCCGGGAACTGCACGAAGCCGCCGACGCCATCGGCAAAGGCCTGGATCTTCTGCACGAACTCGGAGTACTCGATCTCGTTCAGCGCCCCGCTGCGGTTGGCCATCTTGAGGCCGGCCTGGAACTCGCTGTAGCGCTGGCCTGGCAAGGGCAGCTCCCAGTCGCCGGTCTCGGCGTTCAGGCCTTCGATCTGCAGCGGCTTGGTGCCGGCGCGGCGGCTGCCGGGCTGGTGCTGCAGGGCCAACTCACCAGAGACGGGGGCCTCGACGGTGATGGCGGCGATGGCGTCGATCAGCGCATCGATGCGGGCCGAGGGGCGGCGCAGCGGGCGAGCGACCGCGGGCAGCGTCACCTCCAGCGACTCGGCCTCGGCGCTGCCTTCGATCGGCATGGCGGGAGGCACGTCGAAGGAAGGCTCCTCCAGCGGCGGCACGGCACGCTTGGGGCCTGCCTTGCGCGCTGCCCAAGCGCCGTGGGCGACGACACCGGCCAGCACCAGGCCGCCGGCGATGGCGAGAAGTTCAGTCAGCGTCAGACTCATTTCCGTATCCGTTTTGCATTCGGGCCGAGCGCCGGGCCGCTCCCAAGCCGGCCCGTCAAGGCGACGTGCTCGCGGCTCGATGCCGCGAGCGTCGCCGTCCCCTCAGGGGACCGGCTGGCCTCGCCCGCGTTCAGCGCGGCGGAACCAGACGAGGGGCTCACGTCTCGGCCATGGCGAGTGCCTTGTCCATGTCGACGGCCACGATGCGCGACACGCCTTGCTCCTGCATGGTCACGCCAATCAGTTGTTCAGCCATTTCCATCGCGATCTTGTTGTGCGAGATGAAGAGGAATTGCGTGCCGGCACTCATCTTGGTCACCAGCTTGGCATAACGCTCGGTATTGGCGTCATCCAGCGGCGCGTCGACTTCGTCCAGCAGGCAGAAGGGCGCGGGGTTGAGCTGGAAGATGGCGAACACCAGGGCGATGGCGGTCAGTGCCTTTTCGCCGCCCGACAGCAGGTGGATGGTGCTGTTCTTCTTGCCCGGCGGCTGGGCCATGACCTGCACGCCGGCGTCCAGGATCTCCTCGCCCGTCATGACGAGGCGGGCCTGGCCGCCACCGAAAAGCTCGGGGAACATGCGGCCGAAATGCTCGTTGACCTGGTTGAAGGTCGAGCCCAGCAGGTCGCGCGTCTCGAGGTCGATCTTGTGGATCGCGTCCTCCAGCGTCTTGATGGCGGCATTCAGATCGCTGCACTGCGCATCGAGGAAGGTCTTGCGCTCGCGCGCCGCCGTCAGCTCGTCCAGGGCCGCCAGATTGACGGCGCCCAGGGCGGCGATGTCGCGGTTGATGCGATCGATCTCGCCCTGCAGGCCGTAGAGCTTGACGGCGCCGTCCTCGATGGACTTGGCCAGGGCCTCCAGGTCGACGGCGGCGGCTTCGAGCTGCTCGCGGTATTGCGCGCCGCCAAGCTGGGCGGCCTGTTCTTCCAGCTGCAGCTTGGTGATGGCCTCGCGCAGCGGGTCCAGGCTGCGCTCGAACGTCATGCGCTGCTCGTCGGCCTTGCGCAGGCGCAAGCTGAGGTCGTCGTAATTGGCGCGCACGGCCGCCAGGGCCTGCTCGCGCTCGACCTTGATGGCCAGCGCATCCTGCAGGCCGGCCTGGGCGGCAGCATCGTTCAGCGTGTCCAGCTCGGCCTGCAGGCTGGCAGCGGAAGACGCCACCTGGCCGATCTGGGCCTGGGCCGTCTCGATGCCGCGCTGCAGCTCGCCGCGGCGGGCCGCCAGCGTCTGGGTGGCGAAGCGCGCCTCCTGCGAGCGGCGCTCCAGCGTGCGCAGCTGCTCGCGGGCGTCGGCCAGCTTGCGCTCGGCGGCGATGGTGCCGTCTTCCAGTTCGGCATGGCGCTGCTGAGAGTCGCCCAGCTGGATGTCCAGCTCCTCGAAGCGGGCCTCGCCGACGGCGCGGCGTTCCTGCAAGCCCTCTTGCTGGGCTGCGATCTCTGCCAGCTCGGCGTCCAGGGCGCTGCGGCGCTGCTGGCTGGCCTCGGCCTGTTGCGTCAGGCGCAGCAGTTCGACATGGATCTGATGGGCGCGCGTCTGCGCCTCGCTGGCTTCGCGGCGCAGCGTCGTGAGGCGCCCGTTGGCGTCGTTGAACTGATGCTCGATGCGGCTCAGCGACAGGCGGGCCTCGTCGGCGATCAGGTTCTGGCCGCGCTGGGCGGTCGTCAGCTGCTCGATCTCCTGGGCGCGGGCCAGCAGGCCGGCCTGCTCGGAGTCGGGCGCGTAGAAGGTGACCGAGAACTGGCCGACGGCATGGCCGGCCGGTGTCAGGATCAGCTCGCCGTGCGTGAGCTTGCCGCGTGCGGCCAGGGCCTCGTCCAGCGTCGGCGCCGTGTAGACGCCTTCCAGCCAGTCGTTCAGCAGCGCGACCAGGCCGGCGTCGTCGAGCTTGAGCAGCTCGCTGAGCTTGGGCAGTGTCTCGTGCGTGTTGGCGATGGAGCCGGCCGGCGTCGAATAGAAGGCAAGGCGGGCCGGCGGCGCGTCGAGCTCGAAGGCACGCACGGTGTCCAGGCGGCCCACGCTCAAGGCGCCCATGCGCTCGCGCAGCGCGGCCTCCAGCGCGTTCTCCCAGCCTTGGCTGATGTGCAGCTGGGTCCACAGGCCTTGCAGGCCATCGAGGCCATGCTTGGCCAGCCAGGGCTTGAGCTTGCCTTCGGTCTGCACCTTCTCCTGCAGGGCCTTCAAGGCCTCCAGGCGGGCGGTCAGTTCGGACTGGCGGGCAAGCTGGGCGTTGGCATCCTGCTGGGCGTTGCGGCGCTGCTCTTCCAGCAACGGCACCTGCTCGGCCAGTTCCTGCAGGCGGGCGTCGGACAGGTCGCGCGCCTCGTCGGCTTCGGCGCTGCGCGCCTTCAAGGCTTCCAGCGCCTCGTGGTCGGGCGCGCCCAGGGCGCGGGACTCGGCCGTCAGCCTGTCCTCGCGCTGGCGCAGCGCCCTCGCCTGCTCGTCCACGCTGCGGCTTTCGGCCGCCAGCACCTGGATCTGCTGCTGGACCTGGGCCACCAGGGTGCGCTGCTCGTTGGCGCGGGCCTGGGCGGCGCGCAGGGCATCTTCCGCAATGGGCAGCTGGCCCTGCTGCTCTTCGGCCTGGGCCGCGAGGATCTCGCTCTGCTCGTCGGCACCGGCGATCTGCTCGGCAATGCCTTCCAGCTCGGCGGTGGACTGTTCGACGCGCTCGCGCCACTGACCGTCCTGGGCATGCAGCTCGGCCAGGCGCGCCTGGGCGCGGTTGCGGCTCTCGACGACGAAGCGGATGCGCTCCTCGAGGCGGCTCACTTCGAGCTGGGCGTCGGCAAAACGGCCTTGTGAGGCATGCAGCTCGTCGCCCGCGGCGTAATGGGCCTGGCGCACTTCCTCGAGCGTGGCCTCGACGGCGCGCAGCTCGGCGGTGCGCGATTCCAGCGCATTGACGGCCTCGGCATGGGCTGTCTTGACCCGCGCTGCCTCGCTGCCGGCGTCGCGCAGCTTCAGCCACCAGAGCTGGTGCAGCTTCAGCGTGCCGCTGTCCTGCAGGCTGCGATAGCTCGCGGCGACCTCGGCCTGGCGCTCCAGCTTCTCGAGGTTGCTGTTGAGCTCGCGCAGGATGTCGTCGACGCGGGTCAGGTTCTCGCGCGTGTCCTTGAGGCGGTTCTCGGTCTCGCGGCGGCGTTCCTTGTACTTGGAGACACCGGCCGCTTCCTCCAGGAAGAGGCGCATCTCCTCGGGCTTGCTCTCGATGATGCGGGAGATGGTGCCCTGGCCGATGATGGCGTAGGCGCGCGGGCCCAGGCCCGTGCCGAGGAAGACGTCCTGCACGTCGCGGCGACGCACCGGCTGGTTGTTGATGAAGTAGGAGCTGGTGCCGTCGCGCGTCAGCACGCGCTTGACGGCGATCTCGGTGAACTGGTTCCAGGGGCCGCCGGCACGGGCGGATTGGTTGTCGAACACCAGTTCGACGCTGGAGCGCCCTGCCGGCTTGCGGTTGCCGCTGCCGTTGAAGATGACGTCCTGCATGGACTCGCCACGCAATTCACTGGCCTTGCTCTCGCCCAGCACCCAGCGCACCGCGTCCATGATGTTGGACTTGCCGCAGCCGTTCGGCCCGACGACGCCGACGAGTTGCCCGGGCAACTGGAAGGTCGTGGGTTCAGCGAAGGATTTGAAGCCGGCCAGCTTGATCGAGTTCAGCCGCATGTAGCTCGGACGTAAGCCCTTGATTTGGCTAAAGAAAAGCGCCTTTCAAGGGCGCTTTGACGGGGCCGGATGATACCATTCGCCCCCTCTCAGAAAGACCAGCCGCTCACACTCACATGGCCACCAAGAAGTCCGCCGCCCCCGCCAAGAAGAACAGCAAGCCCAAGATGCGCGAGGTGCCGCCGAATCCGCCGAGCAAGCCCAGCAAGGACATCCTGGTCTTCCCGAACCCGAATCCCGAGCGCGACTACGTCATCCAGTTCCAGGTGCCCGAGTTCACCTGCCACTGCCCGCTGACCGGCCAGCCCGACTTCGCCCACTTCACCATCGACATGATTGCGGACGAGCTCTGCGTCGAGCTCAAGAGCCTGAAGATGTACTTCTGGAGCTACCGCGACGAGGGTTCCTTCCACGAGAAGGTCACCAACAAGATCCTGGACGACATCGTCAAGGTGACCGATCCGCGCTTCATCCGCATCACGGCCAAGTGGTATGTGCGCGGCGGCATCTACACCAATGTCGTCGCCGAACACCGCAAGCCGGGCTGGACGCCCGCACCGCGCGTGGACCTGCCGGCTCATGGCTTTGAGTCCGGGATGCTGGGCTGAGCCGGGAGGGCGTGCTTCGCCGCGCCGCTGACACAGGCCGGCGGAGTGCGAAGCCGATCGGGACACCTGCCACCTATCATTCCGGCATGAGTTTTCCCGTCAATCCGCGGCTCGACCGGCTGCACCCCTATCCCTTCGAGCGCCTGCGCGAGCTGACCGCCGGCATCACGCCGAATCCCAAGCTGGCGCCCATCTCCTTGGGGATCGGCGAACCCCGCCACGCCGCGCCGGCCCTGATCGCCGAGGCCATCAACGCCTCGATGAAGAGCCTGGCGGCCTACCCCGCCACCGCCGGCACGCCGGCCCTGCGCGAGGCCATCGCCGGCTGGATCTCGCGCCGCTACGGCCTGACGCTGGACGCCGGCACCCAGGTCTTGCCGGTCAACGGCTCGCGGGAAGCCTTGTTCGCCATCGCGCAGACCGTCGTCGATTCGAGCCGCCCCGGCCCGGTCGTCGTCTGCCCCAATCCCTTCTATCAGATCTACGAGGGCGCGGCCCTGCTGGCCGGCGCTGAGGTGGCCTATGCCAATGCCGACCCGGCGCGCAATTTCGCCGTCGACTGGCGCCAGATCGACGAAGCCACCTGGGCCCGCACCCAGCTGCTCTACGTCTGTTCGCCGGGCAACCCCAGCGGCGCGGTGATGCCGCTGTCCGAGTGGCAGGCCCTGTTCGAGCTCAGCGACCGCCACGGCTTCGTCATCGCCTCGGACGAGTGCTATTCGGAGATCTATTTCCGCGCTGAAGGTGAAGGTGCGGCGCCGCTGGGTGGCCTGGAGGCTGCCGCCAAGCTCGGTCGCAGCGACTTCAAGAACCTGATCGCCTTCACATCGCTGTCCAAGCGCTCCAATGTGCCGGGTCTGCGCTCGGGCTTCGTGGCCGGCGACGCCGCCCTGCTGAAGAAGTTCCTGCTCTACCGCACCTATCACGGCAGCGCCATGAGCCCCATCGTGCAGGCCGCCAGCGTCGCGGCCTGGGGCGACGAGGCCCATGTGATCGAGAACCGGGCCCGCTACCGCCACAAGTTCGGCGCCGTCACGCCGCTGCTGTCCGGGGTGCTGGACGTCGGCTTGCCGGACGCCGGCTTCTATCTCTGGGCGGCTGTTCCCGGTGGTAACGACGTCGCCTTCGCCCAAGGCCTGCTCGCTCAATACAATCTCGCCGTCCTGCCGGGAAGCCTGCTGGCCCGCGAAGCCCATGGCAGCAACCCCGGCGCCGGCCGCATCCGCCTGGCCCTGGTGGCCGACGAGGCCGAATGCCTGGAAGCCGCCCACCGCATCGTTTCTTTCACCCAATCTCGCCGATGAACACCGCAGAACTCCAAAGCACGATCGATCTCGCCTGGGACAACCGCACCTCGCTGGACCCCGTCAACGCGCCCGAAGTGCGCCAGGCCGTCGAGCATGTCATCGCCGAGCTGGACGCCGGCCGCCTGCGCGTGGCCACCCGCGAGGCCGTGGGCCAGTGGACGGTGCACCAGTGGATCAAGAAGGCCGTGCTGCTGTCCTTCCGCCTGAACGACAACCGCATCATGGGCGACAAGGAACTGACCTTCTTCGACAAGGTGCCCACCAAGTACTCGGGCTGGAGCGACGAGCAGCTGCGCGCCACCGGCGTGCGCGTCGTGCCCCCGGCCGTCGCCCGCCGCGGCAGCTTCCAGGCACGCAATGTCGTGCTGATGCCCTCCTACGTGAACATCGGCGCCTATGTCGACGAAGGCGCCATGGTCGACACCTGGGCCACCGTCGGCTCCTGCGCTCAGATCGGCAAGAACGTGCACCTGAGCGGCGGCGTCGGCATCGGCGGCGTGCTGGAGCCCCTGCAGGCCAACCCGACCATCATCGAGGACAACTGCTTCATCGGCGCCCGCTCCGAGGTCGTTGAAGGCGTCATCGTCGAGGAGAACTCGGTCATCTCCATGGGCGTCTACATCGGCCAGAGCACGCCGATCTACGACCGCGCCACCGATACCGTGAGCTATGGCCGCATCCCGGCCGGTTCCGTCGTCATCTCTGGGTCGCTGCCCAAGGACGGCGGCCGCTACTCGCTGTACGCTGCCATCATCGTCAAGCGCGTCGATGCCCAGACGCGCTCCAAGACCAGCATCAACGAACTGCTGCGAGCCTGAACATGAGTGGTCCCAGCGCCGGCAACATGGAGCGCATCCTGCGGCTGATGGCCGACAAGGGTGCTTCGGACTGCTATCTGTCGGCGAACATGCCGGTGCTGATCCGCATCAACGGCCAGACCGTGCAGCTGTCGGACCAGCTGCTGACGCCGCCCCAGCCGCGCCAGCTCATCGCCGAGGTCATCGACCCGACGTCGCTGGCCGAGCTCGACAACACCGGCGAGCTGAACATGGCCGTCTCGGTGCGCGGCGTCGGCAGCTTCCGCCTGTCGGGCTTCCGCCAGCGCGGCTCCATCGCCGGCGTGTTCCGCCACATCCCGCACGACATCCCGACGCTGGAAAGCCTGCAGCTGCCCGGCGTGCTGGGCACCATGATCAAGGAAAAGCGCGGCCTCATCCTGATGGTGGGCGCCACCGGCACCGGCAAGAGCACGACGCTCGCCTCCATGCTGGAGATGCGCAACCAGACCATGACGGGGCACATCCTCACCATCGAGGACCCGATCGAATACCTGTTCAGCAACAAGCGCTCCGTCGTCAACCAGCGCGAGATCGGCCGCGACACGGCCACGCTGCAGATCGCGCTGAAGAATGCGCTGCGCCAGGCGCCGGACTGCATCCTGATCGGTGAAATCCGCGATCGCGAGACCATGACGGCAGCCATCAGCTATGCGCTGTCCGGCCACCTGGTGCTGGCCACGCTGCACGGCAACAACACCTATCACGCGCTGAACCGCATCCTGTCCTTCTACACGCCGGAGTCGCGCCCGGCCCTGCTGAACGACCTGGCGGCCGGCCTGAAGGCCATCGTGTCGCAGCGCCTCGTGCGCGCCACGGCCGGGGGCCGCGTGCCCGTCGTCGAGATCCTGTTCAACACCAAGCTGACGGCCGAGCTCATCGAGCAGGGCGACTTCGCCGGCGTGAAGGAAGCGATGGAGAAGTCCATCGCCGAAGGCTCCCAGACCTACGAAGAGCATTTCGCCAAGCTCATCACCGAAGGCACCATCACCCGCGAGGAAGGCCTGGCCTTCGCCGACTCGCCGACCAACCTGCTCTGGCGGCTGCAGAACGAGGCCCCCGGGCAACGCCTGGTCACCGCCCCGCGCAAGGAAGAGAAGGCGGGCGACGAAGCCAGCTTCACCGAAATCACATTGGACGTCCGCGGCACTTGAAGCTGATCGACTGCATTGAATCCCAAGCCGCCCGCCTCGACCAGGCGGGCTTGTTTTTTGGCCACGGCACGACGAATGCCTTCGACGAGGCCGCGTGGCTGGCGCTGTGGCGCCTCGGCCTGCCGCTGGACGCCCTCGACGAGCACGAGCAGCGCGAGCTGAGCGACGCCGAGCTTGCGTCCATCGCCGCCCTGGTCGACGAGCGCATCACGACGCGCAAGCCGGCCGCCTACCTGACCGGTGAGGCCTGGCTGCAAGGCGTGCCCTTCACCATCGACGAGCGCGCCATCGTGCCGCGCAGCTTCATCGCCGAGCTGATCGCCGACGCCAGCATCGACCCCTGGCTGAACCCGGCCAGCCGCCGCGTGCTGGACCTGTGCACCGGCAACGGCAGCCTCGCCGTGCTGGCGGCCATGGCCTGGCCCGAGGTCGAGGTGGATGCGCTGGACATCGACGTCAACGCACTGGCCGTCGCCAGGCTCAATGTCGAACGGCACAACCTGGCCCTGCGCATTCGTCTGCTGCAAGGCGACGGCCTGGCCGGCGCCGAAGGCAAGTACGACCTCATCCTCTGCAATCCGCCCTACGTCAACAGCCAGAGCATGGCCGCCCTGCCCGCTGAGTACCTTGCCGAGCCCGAACTGGCCCTGGCCGGCGGCAGCGATGGCATGGACTTCATTCGTGATCTGCTGCGCGCCGCACCCGCCGCCTTGAACGACGACGGCGTGCTGGTGCTGGAGATCGGCAACGAGCGCAACTTCTTCGAGGCGGCCTTCCCCGACCTCGAGGTCGTCTGGATGGAAACCTCCTCCGGCGCCGACCAGGTCCTCCTCGTCACCAAGGAGGCCCTGCAATGATCACCATCCGCGACATCACGCTGCGCCGCGGCGTCAAGGTGGTGCTGGACGGCGCATCCGCGACGCTGCAGCCCGGCGAGAAGATTGGCCTGGTCGGCCGCAACGGCGCCGGCAAGTCCAGCCTGTTCGCGCTGCTGACCCACCGCCTGGGCAACGACAAGGGCGAGGTCGAGGTGCCCAAGCACTGGCGCCGCTCCGAAGTGGCCCAGAACATGCCCGAGACCGACGACGGCGCCACCGACTATGTGCTGCAGGGCGACCTGACGCTCGTGGCGGCGCGCGTGGCCCTGGCCGAGGCCGAGGCCGCCGAGGACGGCCACGCGATGGCAGATGCCCATGCCGCCCTGGCCGATGCCGGCGCCTTCGACGCCCGCTCGCGCGCCCAGGCGCTGCTGATGGGCCTGGGCTTCAAGACCGAGCAGCTCGACGCGCCGGTCAACAGCTTCTCCGGCGGCTGGCGCATGCGCCTGCAGCTGGCCCGCGCGCTGATGTGCCCGGCCGAGCTGATGCTGCTGGACGAGCCGACCAACCACCTGGACCTGGACGCCCTGGTCTGGCTGGAAGCCTGGCTGCAACGCTACGACGGCACCCTGATCATCATCAGCCACGACCGCGAATTCCTCGACGCCATCACCAGGGTCACCCTGCACCTGGACGAAGGCAAGCTGGTGCGCTACGGCGGCAACTACACCAGCTTCGAGACCCAGCGCGCCGAGCGCATGGTGCTGCAGCAGGCCGCCTTCGCCAAGCAGCAGGACCGCGTGGCCCATCTGCAGAAGTTCATCGACCGCTTCAAGGCCAAGGCCAGCAAGGCCAAGCAGGCGCAAAGCCGCGTGAAGGCGCTGGAGCGCATGGAGAAGCTGGCGCCGGTGCTGGCCTCGGCGGACTTCAACTTCGAGTTCCGCGAGCCGCTGAACCTGCCCAATCCGATGCTGATGTTCGACGAGATGTCGGCCGGCTACGGCAGCACCACCATCGTCCGCAATGTCGATCGCTCGGTGCTGGCCGGCCAGCGCATCGGCATCCTCGGCGCCAACGGCCAGGGCAAGTCGACGCTGGTGAAGACCATCGCCGGCACGCAGCCGCCGCTCAGCGGCACGATGACCCAGGGCAAGGGCCTGTCCATCGGCTATTTCGCCCAGCAGGAGCTGGACGTGCTGCGCCTGGACGAAGGGCCTCTCGAGCACATGGTGCGCCTGGCCCGCGAGGTCGGCCCGGCCGGCCGCGAGCAGGAGCTGCGCGACTTTCTCGGCCAGTTCCGCTTCACCGGCGACATGGTCAACCAGCAGGTCGGCAGCCTGTCCGGCGGCGAGAAGGCCCGCCTGGTGCTGGCCATGCTGGTCTGGCAGCGCCCCAACCTGCTGCTGCTGGACGAACCGACCAACCACCTGGACCTGAACACCCGCGAGGCGCTCTCCATGGCCCTCAACGAGTTCGAGGGCACCGTCATGCTGGTCAGCCACGACCGCGCGCTGCTGCGCGAGGTCTGCGACGAGTTCTGGCTGGTGGCCGACGGCGTCGTCAAGCCTTTTGACGGCGACCTGGACGACTACCAGAAATGGCTGCTCGACCAGAGCAAGGAAGCGGCGCGCGCGGCCAAGAAAGGCGCCTCGGCCCCTGCTCCCGCGCCTGTCGTGGCCGCGCCGGTTGCGGCGGCAGCCCCGGCGCCTCGCGAGGACCGCAAGGCCTCAGGTCAGGCGCGCGCCAAGCTGGCCGAGCAGACCAGGCCGCTGCGCAAGGAGATGGAGACCATCGACAAGCGCATGCACGCCCTGGCCGAGGAGCGCAAGGGCATCGAGAGCCAGCTGGCCGAAGGCGCCGCCGCTTCGGCGATTGCCGAGATGGGCAAGCGCCTGAAGGCGATTCACGACCAGCTCGAAGCCGACGAGATGCGCTGGCTGGAGCTGGGCGAGCAGATCGAGGCGATGACGGCCGCTTGATGTCCGCTCAAGCCGCCAGCACCGCTGCCAACGCGAGAGCGCCCGGCAGCGCCTGCACATAGAGGATCTTCTTGGACGCCGTGGCCGCGCCGAACACGCCGGCCACGACGACGCAGCCCAGGAAGAACACCAGCCAGGGCTTGCCCGCGCCCGCGGCGCCCAGCACCAGCCCATAGACCAGGCCCGCCACCAGGAAGCCGTTGTACAGGCCCTGGTTGGCCGCCAGCGCCTTGCTGCGCTCGGCGAAGTCCGCGTCCAGCCCGAAGGCCTTGCGGCCCAGCGGCTTGGTCCAGAAGAACATCTCCAGCACCAGGAAGTACAGATGCAGCAGCGCCACCAGCGCCGCGAGCACGATTGCGACCATCAACATGGGCTCTCTCCTCGTCTTTTCATGTTTGGGGGTGGCGCATCGTCTCAGATCAACCTAGGGTCCGGTGTCACCCAAAAGACCAGAAAGACCATTTAGCTTGTGCGCAATTAAATTGCGAACTACATTAATGGCCATGGCACGCAGCAAGACCCCCTCCCCCACCGCCGATCCGCGCGGTGAATGGCTGCAGCTGGACCGCCAGCTGTGCTTCGCGCTGTACAGCAGCTCGCTGGCCATGACCCGCATCTACAAGCCCCTGCTGGCCCCGCTGGGCCTGACCTATCCGCAATACCTCGTCATGCTGGTGCTGTGGGAGGTCGAGGGCCCGAGCGTGTCTCAACTGGGCCAGCGCCTGTCGCTGGACTCCGGCACGCTGACGCCGCTGCTCAAGCGCCTGGAGGCCCTGGGCCATATCGAGCGCCGCCGCGCCCGCGACGACGAGCGCCGTGTCGACATCTTCCTGACACCCCAGGGCCGCCAATTGCGCGAGATGGCCCTGGACATCCCCAGCCACCTCGCCTGCGCCAGCGCCTGCGAGTTGGACGAGGTCATCGCGCTGACGCAGCGGCTCACGCAACTGCGCCAGCAACTCAACAAGGCTGCCGACGCGGCCGCCTGATTCCTTCCCCCACCCACCGACCACCCCAAAGGAGCCCACCATGGCCATCGAAAAAGCCCTCTACACCGCCACCGCCACTGCCACCGGCGGCCGCGCCGGCACCGCCAAGTCGTCCGACGGCGCCATCGACGTGACCCTGTCCACGCCCAAGGAACTGGGCGGCGCCGGCGGCCCCGGCACCAACCCCGAGCAGCTGTTCGCGGCCGGCTATTCCGCCTGCTTCATCGGCGCCATGAAGGCCGTTGCCGGCAAGCAGAAGATCAGCCTGCCCGCCGAGGTCTCGATCACCAGCGACGTCGCCATCGGCCCCCACGCCAACAAGCCGGGTGCCTTCGGCATCCAGGTCGACATGAAGATCTCCGTGCCCGGCATGGACCGCGCCGCCCTGGAAGCCCTGGTCAAGACCGCGCACGAGGTCTGCCCCTACTCGAACGCCACCCGCGGCAACGTCGACGTCTCGCTGACCATCGTCTGATGCCCCGCCCGCCACGGCGGGCTCCAAGCACCGGCAGGCCCCGCGCGGGCCTGCCGGTGTCATCACTTCGTCATGGCCTGCTTCCTAGGATGTGAGTTTTGTCACAACCTGGCGACCGCAGACCATGAAGAAAACATTCCTCGCCGCTGCCGCACTGGCGCTGGCCACGGGCGCGCAAGCCGCCCCCAGCTTCACCGGCAGCATCGTCGTCCCCGGCAGCCTGGGTGACCAGTACGGCACGTCCGTCAACGACGGCCGGCTGGGCATGTTTTCCGACCTCTACTACGACCGCCAGCGCAATGAATGGTGGGCCCTGTCCGACCGCGGCCCTGGCGGCGGCACGCTGTCCTACGACACCCGCATCCAGCGCTTCACCATCGACGTGAACCCGACGACGGGCGCGATCAGCAATTTCCAGGTCCAGCAGACCGTCAAGTTCACGAACAACGGCGTGGCCTACAACGGCATCGCGCCGTCCAACCCAGCCATGCTGGGCAATGCCTTCGACCCTGAGGGCGTCGTCGTCAACCCGCGCGACGGCAATCTGCTGGTCTCCGACGAGTACGGCACCTCGGTCTACGAGTTCAACCGCAGCGGCCAGTTCGTGCGCGCGCTGAACATGCCGGCCAATCTGGTGCCCAAGGCCGGCGGCGGCGTCGACTACAACGCCCTGCCGCCGACCGCCACGGCCGGCCGCGAGGTCAATCGCGGCCTGGAAGGCCTGGCCATCAGCCCCGACGGCAAGTACGCTTTCGCGATGCTGCAGAACGGCACCGTCGCCGACAGCACGGCGGCCGGCCGCAGCATGTATGCCCGCATCATCAAGTTCGATCTGGACAGCGGCAATGCGGTCGCGCAGTACGCCTACCGCATGAACGGCTCCGGCCCTGCGCCGGCCCAGGGCGGCGGCATCTCGGCCATCGTGGCCCTCGACGACCACCGCTTCATGGTCCTGGAGCGCAACAACCGCGGCGTGGGTGCGGCGTCCAACCTCGCCAGCCCGGACAAGCAGGTCCATGTCATCGACATCGCCGGCGCCACCGACGTTTCCGGCATCGACCTGAACACGCTGGCCCTGCCGGGTGGCACGGTGGCCGTGACCAAGAGCGCGTCGCCGCTGCTGAACCTGGGCGTCAACAACCCTGCCGCCTTCGGTGGCCGCTCGCCCGAGAAATGGGAAGGCCTGACGGTCGGCCCGCAGCTCGCCGACGGCTCCTTCCTGCTGCTGGCCGGCACGGACAACGACTACTCCGTCACCCAGATCGCCGGCACCAGCGCGCAGTACGACGTCTACTTCAACCCGTCGCTGGTCGGCACGGCCAACGTGTCGCGCATCCAGTGCCCCATGGGCACGACGAGCGCCTGCCAGTACATCCGCGACAACGGCACCGACCTGGGCGCCAACGTCGCCTCGCTGCCGGCCGGCTACGCGCTGATTCCAGGCCTGCTGAACGGCTACAAGGTCTCTGCCGCCGACCTGGGCGGCTACACCGCGCCCGTCCCCGAGCCCGGCACCTGCGCGATGCTGCTGGCCGGCCTCGGCGCCGTCGGCCTGATCGCCCGCCGCCGCAAGGCCTAGGCAGCCAGCAGGGTCAGGATCAGCTCGATCCTGGCCTTGACCGGACTCAGCGCGCCCGCGCTGGGCAGCAGGCCGGGCAGATCCATGACCGGGCCGGCGTCGCAGCGCGTGCTACGCACGACCCTCACGCCGCCGGCCTGCGCCTCGCTCAGCGCGGCATCCAGCCCGCGGCTCAGCGTGCCGTTGCCGGTGCCGGCGGCCACCAGGCCGTCGATGCCGCTGGCCCACAGCGCCCGCACGACCGAGCCGTCAGCACCGGCGTGGTTCATGACGATCTCGACCCGGGGCCAGCGCTCGGCCGGCGCGGCGATCCGCGGCAGGCCCAGGGCCTCGCCCGACGGCCAGCGGCCGACCACGCGAACAACGCCCTCTTCCACGCGCGCGACCAGGGCACCGTCGACCGACTCGAAAGCGTCGACCCGGTAGCTGTGCGTCTTGCGCACCTGGACCGCATCGTGCACGCGGCCGGCAAAGGCGACGACAACGCCCCGGGCGCCAGGCGCGGCCGCCACCTGGACGGCGTCGGAGAGGTTCTGTGGCCCATCCGGCGCCAGCGCCGTCGCCGGGCGCATGGCGGCGGTCAGCACGACGGGCTTGGCAGGCGCCAGCACCCGCTGCAGAAAGTAGGCCGTTTCCTCCAGCGTGTCGGTGCCGTGGGTGATGACGATGCCACCGACCTCGGGCCGGTCCAACTGCTGCTGCACCGCATTCGCGAGCTTCTGCCAGGTCGCGAAATCCATGTCCTTGCTGTCGAGCTGGGCGACCTGGTGCGCCTCCAGGCGCTGGGCCGCCAGGCTCGGCACGGCCGCCAGCAGGTCAGTGACGCTCAGCTGTGCGGCGGTGTAGCCCACGCCATCACTGGCGGTCTTGGCGGTACCGGCAATCGTGCCGCCGGTACCCAAAATGACAATCAAAGGTGCAGAGATTTGCAATTTCTTGGGTTCCTGGACAAAAATACAGGTGCTGGACAAATCGCCAGCCCCTTCAGAAGGCCGACCGTGCAAGACCAACCCAAGCTTACCGCCCGCCAGCAGCAGATCTTCGACCTGGTCCGCAAAGCGATCGAAAGCACCGGCGCCCCACCGACCCGCGCCGAGATCGCCGCCGAGCTCGGTTTCAAATCCGCCAACGCGGCCGAGGAACATCTGCAGGCCCTGGCCCGCAAAGGCATGCTGGAACTCGTCGGCGGCACCTCGCGCGGCATCCGCCTCAAATCCGAAGTGCTGGGCGCCGTCAATCGGGCGCGCCAGTTCAGCCTGCCCATTCCCAGCCTTGCGCAGCTGACGCTGCCGCTGATCGGCCGCGTTGCCGCTGGCGCCCCCATCCTGGCCCAGGAGCATGTCGAGCAGACCTACAACGTCGAGCCCAGCCTGTTCTCCAAAAAGCCCGACTACCTGCTCAAGGTCAAGGGCATGAGCATGAAGGACATCGGCATCCTCGACGGCGACCTGCTCGCCGTGCAGTCGGCCAAGGAAGCCCGCAACGGCCAGATCGTCGTGGCCCGCGTCGGCGAGGAGGTCACCGTGAAGCGCTTCAAGCGCGGCCCGGAAGGCATCGAGCTGCTGCCCGAGAACCCCGACTTCGAGCCCATCCGCATCAACGAGCACAGCGAGAGCTTCAGCATCGAGGGCCTGGCCGTCGGCCTGATCCGCGGGCAAGGGTTCAATTGATCCTGGTGCGCTCGAAATGAAGAGGGCCCCTGTCGTCGACACGGGCCCTTTTTTGCTTGAACACGTGCGGCGCCAAGGCCGCGGGAAGGGAGGAAAGTGGTGAAACGGGAAACGTGTTGGCTCTTGCTTCCTGTCGCGGTTGCGCTGACCGCCGCATGCACACCTCACTATGTCCAACCGACGAGCGGGCCGGTCTCCCAGGTTCGCGTCCGCTACGTTGGAAACGAAGCCTTTGCGATGGTTCATACCTTCTCAACCGCGGGTTGCGAAGGACCGCAGGCCATCGGCGTGATCGGCAGCAAAGCGATGCTTCCCACGCCGGAGAAGGACGCGTCCAGGGGGATCAGGCCGCAGATGCTGGGAAGCAGTGGCCGGCCCGAATCGGAGACCTTGGAAGTCGCCATGCCTGCTCAGCGAGCCGTGACATTGCTCTACAGCCAAATTGGCCCCCACGACCTCATGGCCGTCCGGACTTGCAGCCTTCCCGTGACGTTCACACCCGAGGCCGACGGCCAGTACGAGGTCCAGTTCCGATCCGGCCGGGCGCTGTGTTCGGTCGAAGTCTTCCAGCTTCACGCGGGTGAGAGCAATTCGTATCGCAGGACTTCGATCCCGGTTGCCAAGGGCCCGAAAGACTGCAAGCCCACGCGGGTTCCCTGATCTCGAAGATCGATCGAGGTGCCGACGGCAGCCTCTGCGGAATCCGGACACAAGTGGTCAGTGCGGGCCCCATGCGCAAGAAAAAAGCGCCAGGTGATGGGTTCACCTGGCGCTTTCAGTCGTTGCGGTCTTTGTTGGACCCTTGAATGGTGGGCCGGGGTCACCCAAACTCTCGCCAGAAGGCCTAATAACCATTGGGTTTCCCATCAATGGATCGAGAGAGTTACCCGGAAAGTTACCCGGTCAGCCGGCCGAGTCCACGGGCCGACAAACGCACGATGAGCCAAGCGTTGTGATCCCTGTGAGCTTCTCTAGATCGTCGCGCACTGCGCACGCCGGGGAAGTGCCCATGAGCGCCAACGCACTGCTGCGCACGTTCATCCGGCGATTTAAAGGCGACATGAAGCTGAGGCAGACCTGCACTGTCGACCAAGCCGAGCAGCACAGGCAGGGCGATGCGGATGTGCTCCTTTGCGGCACGGTTGCGCAAATCCCTACCGCGCAGACGGAAGGCCGCCATGCCGCGCTGAAGACTTCACCTACAACCCAAGGTTGACGCGTCTGAAGGGTTCGACGCTACATAAACGCGCCCTGCCAACGACTGGATCGGCGTCCGGGGTCAGCTGACCCCGGGGAGCCGCGGCGGCAGGGTGCTGCCCGGTCCTGCGGCGCGTCGTCACGCTGCGGGTCGGTTTGATTGACACTTGTCAAGCCAATCAATCAAGCGATCCGCCGTGGTTTCTGATTGAAAACAAAGGCTGATCTCTGGCGGCAGGCCAATAAGACCAGGATGGTGGTAGTCGCCACCAAAAGCGTTCCAGTCAAAATACTGAATCATCACAACGGGTCGGCCGCTTTTGATCTTCGATGCTGCCGCAAAAGTCTCCCGCATGATAAGGTCGCGTGTTTTTACAGAATTACCCAAACTCGATCCGGCAATCACAAACGGATAGTGAGGGTTATCAATCGCCAAGACGCACCAATTTTTAAACGCAGGGGCCTCACAATACTCAAACACTCTCGCGATAGCGAAACCGACGCGCAAATATTCTGCAAGCGTCATATCGCTGAACATGGCAGCCACGATCTGCCTGCCGTGATCGTTTAGGCTCGAATTGCCCCCCATGCGGGCGTGGGACAGCGGCTGCAATATTTTTGTCAACCAATCAGGCGAGGGGGGCTCTCCACCAAGTTCGAGACTCCGCGCCTGTTGGAGCGCAGCCTGTAGATACGCTTCCAGGTAGAAGTGCAGTTCCGTGAATCGATCCTCATCGTTGAGGGCCGCAGAAGGGCCGGATGCTTGAGCTGCTGCGATAGACAGTAGGTCGGCGAATGTGCAGCCATGCTTTGCTAGAAGCGTCATGGAAGCAGTAGAGACCACCAGCGTAAACCCGCGCTTTCCGTACTTCCCACTGTTGTCCCTAGCAACAGAAAGTCCACAATGGGCCGAGACCACCGAAATAGTAATCAGATATTTAAAATCATCAAACCGAAGTTGTTTTTCGTCCCCGAAGCGATTTACACCCCTCAGGATAAATCGCTCGTCGCCACTTGCCCAAAGACGTATATATCTGTACGGCTGGCGCTGATTGTGGTCAAGCTGCTTGGCAAGGCTAGAGGACGATTCGTTCAGGTACATCAACGCCACGAGATTGCCATGAGCCCAAAACAAGTCGGTCGGTTCTTCCTGCTTCCATCCACCTGTCTTCTTGCCGTATTTGTGTGGCCGAAATAGAAAAGGCGCACCAAATGTGTGTGCCATTAAGAATTCAATCAACTCTTCTTGTTTGGATGCTGGCACAGATCCTCCGTGCATGGTGAACGAAGCGCTGTATTTTCGTGCGCCCGTTTAGGGTGTTTTTAGATTGACGGCACCTTCCTAGTCAAGAACTATTTGCGCCTTCCGGCCACTCCCGCAACGCTCACTGGGAGCGATGCCCGCTTGCGCTCTAATTTGCATCTTTGGCGCGCCGGTTGGTATATACGCCTGGTTGACGTAGAGTTCAATCAGTTTTCCGCTGTGCCACAACAAAAGAACGACCTTTGACTTGAAGCGTGGAAACGTGAATTCTGGAAGACCTTGATGCAGGACGTACTCTCCAGCAAGCGACTCCGAAATATACTGGCGACCATTCTCATCGGGCGCTCCTGCGATTATTACGAGTTCGTCAATTCCTTGATCCTCCTGCTTATCGTGCGAAGCGATTAGCCCAGTTATGGACTCGATCAAGTCATTCTGTGAAATGGCCCTCGCATCATGCAGCTGAATGTTTATTCCCACTCCGTTCTGACGGATGCCGTCGTCGCGTGTTCCATATCCGGTCATCTTCCATTTGAGCGAGCCGCAAGGGGAATTTCCGCCGATTGGCGGAAAGCTTTCAAATCCATACCTCTGGCTCACTGCCAAGTAAGCTTCCAATTGAATTCCTACGTGTTTCACTGCACCCAAAAACCATCCAATCAACTTGTCGTCAGCCTGGGGCACATGATCCGCAGCGAATTCGATCGAGATTGAAATATCCTGACAACCATTGAAAATTCCGGATGCCTTAGCTTCTTCTATCGCGTCTTTGAATCTTTGAAAGCGGTTAATCCTGATTCTCTGATCACCAATCGTGAGAATTGTGACGTCAAGGCCAATGCGTTTTCCTTGCCTGGAAATCAAAAAATCTGGCCGTTCGCCTCTTGCCAAAACATCAAACTCCTGGTCTGTGCCAAGGCAGGCTTGCTGATACTCGACGATCAGTAGTTCATCGTGCTCCGCTCTACTTAATCTTTTCGACGGCTTAAACGCCTGGTTTACCTCGGGAGACGGTTGAAGAAAAACGCCGTCCTTGTTGTACAAGAAAAATCCTGCGGGTCCCATAGAGGCAATATGTTGAACGTTATGAATGGGTCGGACAGCGCTTGACACTGGCTGGAAGCATCAAGTGCTCGCCACTACATCTGATGTTACCTATGCGTCGCAGCTTGATCTTCGGTGAAGGGCGGCGCAAGCCTTTACCGCGCTCAAAACTTGGGAAACGATACCGGCCAAGCCGCGCCAGCGCTATAGACGGAAACGCTCTGGATTTCCCAACACTCCGTGCCAGGCCGCGCCAGTGGTCGCTTGTCGTAGAAGAGTGTGATTCCTGGGCTTCAGCCGTCAGCCATGGCCGCAGTCCGACCCGGGTAACTTTCCGGGTAACTCGCGCTGACCGGGTAACTCGACGAGCTGGAAACCGGGTAACTTGGCCCGAGCACATGGGCGGCATCGCATGCACCTGACCAGAAATCAGTTGTGGACTAACGGCCGTCACCAAGGTGGCGTGGACGCCGGGGACGCGGGGACAAGCCGCCCAAGTCTTTGATCTGGAATCGCTTTCCTGTCCCGACCATCTGTCCCCGCGGTTGAGCCTGGCGGGGACAACGTGCTGGGCCTCGGGTCGGCGAGTCCTGACGACGCCCATCAACGTGGCTCCAACTCGATTTTTCACAAGGACCGGGATGCTCTCCATGAAATCATCAGTTTGGCTGCCAAACCTGTGCGCTCGCCGCCATGGCGCTCTGCGCCCTCACTTACCTCGCGACCCCGCTACTGCCCAAGTCAGATACCCCGTCCATGAAGCTAGTCGAACTGGTCATCGGTGCCAGCGCTCCATCGTCACGGCCCTCGCTACATTCGTCGGGCTTCACTTCGCTCTTGCTGGCCAGCGCACACAAGCCGACCAGGCGACAACGATCGCAGAGTTGGTAAGCGCGAGGGTGCCTGTGCCAACATCTGGCGCAGCTCTCCGTGGGGGCGACCGCCGGCATGGCTCAAAGTTCATCAGCCAATACCGACGCCTTAAGGTGATACACCTTCACCCTCCCTATGCCTGGCACGCGATGGCCACGCTGCAGGCTGTTCACCTCATGGTCCAGGTGTCCCCGTTTGCGCATCAGCAATGCTACGGCCGTGGCGTCCAAGCCCTTGCAGACATCACGCTTCCATGCCTCAGGAAGGATCAAGTATTCAGTGATCGCGTTGAACTTTTCCGATGACTCAGGCGAGCTGCGCTTTTCCATGTAGTCCGTAGCACTATCGAGCTTGATCGGCTTCCCCTGCTCGTCTACACGGCGCTTGAAGCCAGCGCGTAACGCCGTGTTTGGTCTGTGGTCGTCGTGCGCTCGATGAATCGGGGTCAAGAGCGCGTCGCCGTTCTTCTCAATCCAGGCCTTCACCTGCGCCAGTGCTTGCGCATCCTCTCCGTTGTCGAGGTGTCCACGGGCCGCCAGCCAGTCCGCGAAGCAACGGCGCACGCCAGCCGAGGCCGTACCGGCTGGCCACCCCGTGATTCCAGCTTCGCTCGCCAGCTCACCAGCAGCGGCCACCAGGGCAAAGCGACGGGCCACGCGGCGCACCTGCTCGCCGCCGCCGTTCGGCAGCATGTCGGCGCGCAGCTCGTCCACCATCGCGCCCAGTCGGTCTGCAAGGCCGGCTTGATGGCTGCAGGCCCATTCCAGCCAGGCGCGTCCCGCCACCCCGTAACAGCGTGCCGCTGCGCCCGTCATGGCCTCCACCAGAGCGCCGGGAGTCGCGTGGCCGTGCAGGGCTTCAACCCCGCCCATGCCCTGGCCGGCGTCCAACGGGATATCGACCATGCGCACTTCCTGGCCCGCCATCACCCGCTTGCCGGCTTCGGCCATGTGCGTGGACAGGCTCACTTCACCTGAGGACAGGAAGAGCAGGCGCCAGGTCCGCTGCTTGCGGTTTAACCCACTCCGGGTGTTGCGCCCTTTCTCCTGCTCGTTCGCCAGCATGTAGGCGCATTCCCCGGCCTTCGCCGCGTCGAGCTGGGCAATCTCGTCCAGGATCAGCAGGCCGTCGCTGTGTTGAACCGCAGTCGCCTCCAGGGCGTTATCGGTCGTGCGCCAGCGCTTCACGTAGTCAGACCGGCCCAACACGCTGGCCGCGATCCGCAGGGCCGAGGTTTTGCCCTGGCTGGACCCGCTGCGGAAGTGAAAGCCGCCGCTTTCCACGCCGGCCGGCAGCAGTAGCGCCCCAGCAAATGCGCAGCTAACCGCGAACACGAAGCGGCTATTGCCAACGCAGGGCGCTGCCACCGTGGCCCGCCAGGTGTCCAGGTCGCCCCGCTGGCGGAATGTGTCTTCTATACCCACTTCGGACTGGAACACGTAGCGCCGGCCCTCGGCCTCGCCAATGCAGCGACTGGGCAGCACATAGGCCCCGCCATGCCAGCCTACGCGGTCAGTGCAGGTGACACGCTCGGCCGGGTGTCGGGTCTTGATGTAGCGGCCGACATGGTTGCGCGCGGCCGGGCCGTGGGCGATCTCTAAGCCCATGTCAGCTAGGCGCGCTGCCCACTCGGCTCCCTCCCCGCTCAGCATCGCCACTGGCGCGGCCCACTGCTTGGGGTTGCCGTCGGGGTCGCCGAATTCCAACAGGTAGCCCCAGCCGTTGGCCGAGTCGTCACGCGTGCGGGCCGTCACCTGCAACGGTGCGCACACCCACAGCGGCGGGCGGTCCTCGCCCTGGCTGTCGCGGGCGATGAACCACACGCCCCGCTCATCAAGCGTGAACGGGTCGCGACCACCGGGGCCGGCCGATGGTGGAGCCTCAGAAGCTCTCACCTCATCATCGGCATGCCCTGACCCTGCCGCACCCTCGTTCATGGCGTCTGGGGCCGATTCCACGGCCTGGCGGGGCGCCCGAGGCCTGCGTGATGTCGCGAGGGTCGGCGCTTGGGCCGCTGCCGCAATCTGCAGGGCAACGGCCTCAAGTCCTGAGTCTGCCGCCAGGTCGTTGAAGTCGCTCCCGCCGCTGGGCACTCCCTCGGGCAGCAGCACTGCCGCCGCAGAGCCCAGCGCACACAGCTTGCGAGCAGCCTTCTCGGCCCCCTCACGGCCGGGGTTCTTGCCGCTGCGGGCCTCGGTGCCGGCGTCATGATCGGCACACACCAGGAAGCGGGCGCCTGGGAAGCGCGCCGGCATGGACTCGGCCACGGCCGCCAGGTTGCCTGCATCGAAGGCCACCACAGCCGGCAGACCGCTGGCCTCGTGAATGGTCGCGGCCGTCGCATAGCCCTCGGCCATCAGCACCATGTCAGGTGCGGGGCCATCGACGGCAGCCGGGCCGATGACATGGAACATTCCCCGCTTGCGGCCACCGGACAGGAAGCGCTTTTCCGTGCGCCCCCGGGCCTGCTCTTCCTCGGTCGGAGGATGCGGCGCGATCCGCTGCAGGTTGTGCAGTTCGCCTGCAGCGTCACGCAGCGGCACCAGCAACGTGCCATCCGGCAGGAAGCGCACGCCGTGGGCCTGGACTCGCTTGCGCTGCAGGTAGGGGCTGGCGCCCGACTTTGCGGCCTCCGCCCACAGCTCGGCCGCATCGAGTGCCGCCTTCTCTGCTCGGCGCCGGTGCTGCTCGGCCTCGGCCTCATGGGCGATCTTGCGGCGGGCCGCTTCCTGGGCCTGCTTGCGCTCCAGTTCGGCCAGGGCCTCGGAGCTTATGGCCTGGCCGGCATCATCAGGAAAGCGGAAGCCGTGTTCCTTGGCGATGCCGAAGAGCGTGCCTACCGTCACCCGTCCGCCCGCCTTGATGCTGCGCCAAGTGTCGCGGGCGTCGGCCAAGTTGTAGGCCTCGGCCTGGGCGCTCCAGTCGTTCCACAGGTCGAAGCCCTCGGCGCCCATCTCCGCCTTGACCGCCATGCCTAAGCGCACCCAGGTTTCACGGTCGACAGCTGGCGAAATGCAGGCAAGGGCCTGACGGATGAGCTCGGGCGAGATGGCGCGCGGCCTAATCTGTCGTGGCATGCGCGCGCCTCAGATGAATTGCCATCGACAACAATCCTGGGTAGGCACCTCCCCTCATTCCAAGCCCGCCTTCTGGGCCGTCGCTGGTGCCAGGGTTGCGCCAATGCGGTCCTGAACCCACTGCAACACGGCCGACTCGGCCCATGCCACACAACGCGGCGTTACCTGGACGCAGCGCGGGAACTCGCCGCGCTTCATCAGCAGGTAGAGGGTCGACTTCTTCAGACCGGTAGCACCCTCCACATCGGGCAGGCGCAGCAGGCGATCGCGCTTCACCTGCGGACGCGTTTCGGAAACGATTTGCATGGGATATCGCCAAGTAGTTTTGACGGTTCCCATTGCACAGAACGTCTTCGTGCGGCAGCAAACTGCCGCACGCCACCTGAGTGCGTTTCACTCGTGGTGGACGGCCACGGGCTCATGGAACTGCCGCACGGACACCATGCGGCAGTTGCGGCGCGGCATTAACGCTTGGGGCTAGGTCTGACCAAACTGAAGACGGATGACCCCTGCGCACGTTTCTTCTTCACGCGCCTTTGAATGGTGTCCACGCTACATCCGTACTTGTCAGCGATCCGCTTGGTTGCACCGTGCCTCTTCTTGGCTAGCTCTGCGGTTAGTTCTTTCGCCAGATCCTCATCGGACGGCAGTCCTTCCACCCGCTTGCCGACAGGCCGGCGCAAGGCGGATTGAGATCCGGTGGTCGCGACCTTTGAACCCGCCCAATCCAGGCGGTCTAGAAAGGTGTTGCCACCTGAAGGGGCCGACGTGCCGGCCAGAGAGCGCACCAAGTTGCGTACCTGCTGCTCTTCAAAGTCCCGCATCGCCTCAGCAAGAGTGGGGTTGAGCTGACGGCGCACCTTCTCGCGCAGCAGCCGCATTTCCTCATCCTTGATCAAGCGATCCAGCTCGGCTGCCGTCAGATTCGTCATTCATGCCTCACTCCCCGCAGCCAAGAAGCACGACGCCGGCCTGGCGGGGATGCAGATAGCCCGGCAGGGTCGGTTGCCGGTGACGCGGTGCCCTCACATGATCGCAGGCCCGGACACCCGTCACGGCCCGTTCCAGCTGCTTGGTCCGAAATTGGCACCACCCTGCAGTGCGACGCTGACGGATGGTCAGAGTGTTGAGGTTGATTCAATCGACCTGCGCAGCTTCACAGAGTGCGCATCGACGGTTAGGCCTGAAAGCAAAAACGGGGGCAATCGCCCCCGTTTCGTTCAAGCTCAGGCCGTCCCCGACACCGCCAGGCCGGTATGCCTGAACGACTCCGGCTCCTGCACCATAGCAATACCTGCACCCGACGGGTTAAACGCCGCCATCGCGCCCACAAGTGCTTGCGCCTGCACGTTGGTCAGCACCGTTCCGTCATTGAAGCGGAACTCCTCGACCCGGTTGTTGGCACTCAGGTACCAGTCCTGGATCGTCAGCGCCTCGTTGGTGCTCTTGATGGTGGCCACCAGCGCATTGCCGCTCTGTGTGAACTTGATGTCGGCTTGGACAATGCCCACACCGAATCGCACCAAGTCCTTGACGTTGGCCGTGGCATCACTGTCCACGATCAGGTCGGAGCCGTAGCCCACGCCGAACCAGTAGGTGTCGGCACCTGCCCCGCCATTCAGCGTGTCGTTGCCGGCCTTGCCATCCAGGGTGTCGGCGCCGGCGTTGCCGATGAGCGAGTTGTTACCCGCGTTGCCGGTCATCACGTTGTCGCCGGTGCTGCCGGTGCCGTTGATGTTGCCGGTGCCGATCAGGGTCAGGTTCTCGACGTTTGCCGCCAGGCTAGGAAGCGTGACCGAGGTCATGATGGTGTCGGTACCGCCGCCCGAGGCTTCGGTGACGACGTCGGCGGTGGAGTCCACAAATATGACGTCATTGCCCGCGCCGCCCACCAAGGTGTCGGTGCCTGCACCGCCATCCAACGTGTCGTTGCCGTCGCCGCCACTGAGGTTGTTGGCCCCGCTGTTGCCGGTCATGACGTTGGCCAACGTGTTGCCCGTGCCGTTGAGGTTGGACGTGCCGGTCAACGTGAGGTTCTCGACGTTGGCGACGAGCGTCGTCAGCGTCACCGACGACATGATGGTGTCCGTACCGGCGCCGGAGGCTTCGGTGACGACATCGGCCGTGGCGTCGACGTAGAAGGTGTCGTCACCCAGGCCGCCCACCAGGGTGTCGGTGCCAGTGCCACCGTTTAGCGTGTCGTTGCCGTCACCGCCACTGAGGTTGTTCGCACCGCTGTTGCCGGTCAGCACATTGGCCAGCGTGTTACCTGTAGCGTTGATGTTGGACGTGCCTGTCAGCGTGACGTTCTCGACATTGGCAGCCAGCGTCGCCAGCGTCACGCCGATCTGGATGGTGTCGGTGCCCTCGCCTGCCAGCTCAGTTGCAACATCGGTTGCCACGTCGAACACGTAGATGTCATTGCCCGCGCCACCGATCATGGTGTCGTTACCGGCCTTGCCGTCCAGGGTGTTGTCCCCCGCGTTGCCGCGCAGCGTGTTTGCCACGCCGTTGCCGGTCGCGTTGATAGCGGCCGTGCCCGTGAGGGTGAGGTTCTCGACCTCGGCAGCCAGCGTGTAGGTGGCGCTCGCCTCGACGGTGTCCGTGCCGCCGCTGGCGGCCTCGTTCACGACGTCGGCCGTGTTGTCTACGACATAGGTGTCGTTGCCTGCACCGCCCACCATGGTGTCGATGCCAGCACCGCCGTCCAGTCTGTTGGCGCCGCTGTTGCCGGTCAGCGTGTTGGCCGCTGCATTGCCTGTGCCATTGATCGCAGCAGTCGTCGTCAGCGTGAGGTTCTCCAGCTCGGCGCCCAGCGTCCAGGTGATGCTGGATTCCACGGCATCGGTGCCACCCGCAGCCAGCTCGGTGATGACGTCGCCGGCGTTGTCCACCACGTAGGTGTCGTTGCCTGCGCCGCCGATCATCGTGTCGATGCCTGCGCCACCGTCGATACGGTTGGCACCGCTGTTGCCGGTGAGAACGTTGCCCAGTGCATTGCCCGTGGCGTTGATGGCGTTGGAGCCGGTCAGCGTCAGGTTCTCCACGTTGGCCGACGACAAGGTGTAGGTCGCCGAGGAGCTGACGCTGTCGGCGCCTTCACCAGACGTTTCCGTGATCACGTCGGTCGTGGCATCGACGACATAGCTGTCGTCGCCCTTGCCGCCCACGAGCGTGTCGGTGCCTGCGCCGCCGTCCAGGGTGTCGTTGCCGTCACCACCGTTGAGGGTGTTGGCACCGCTGCCGCCCGTGAGGATGTTGTTCAACGCGTTGCCGGTGCCATTGATAGCGGTGGAAGCCGTGAGCGTCAGGTTCTCCACCTCGGCGCTAAGCACGTATGTGACGCTGGACTCCACGCTATCCGTGCCGCCGCCAGACACTTCGGTGATGGCATCGGCACCGTTGTCGACCACGTAGACGTCGTTGCCAGCACCACCGCTCATGGTGTCCACACCCGAGCCGCCATCCAGGCGGTTGTTGGCGCCGTTGCCGGTCAGCCTGTTGGGCAGGGAGTTGCCGGTCGCATTGATGTTGGCCGAGCCCGTCAGCGTCAGGTGCTCGACGTTGCTGGGCAGCGTGTAGGTCGCCGACGAGGTGACGCTGTCAGCGCCTTCACCCGAGGCCTCGGTGATGACATCAGCGGTCACATCGACCACATAGGAGTCGTCACCCGAGCCGCCGATCAGCGTGTCGGTACCAGCGCCGCCGTCCAGCGTGTCGGCTCCACCCAGGCCAGTGAGCCTGTCATTGCCTTCCAGGCCGAACATCCTGTCGTTTCCGCTTCCGCCGGTCAGGCTATCAGCTCCGGAAGTGCCATTGAAGGTTGACAGCTGATTGAGCATGAAGGCTCTATCCCACGTCGTGCCATCCGAGAACCGGACCAACGACAACGGCGCGTTGGCGTACATGAAGCCTGCAATCAGCACCGCGTCAGAGGAGCCGTTGACGGTGAGGCGCAAATCGACAGTACCGCTCTTGGAAATCGTCACGTCGGCCGGAGCGATCCCAGATGCGAAGTGCAACTCATCCGAGCTACCGTCGGGCGCGTTGTTGTTGATGGTGTCCGAACCGTCGCCACGCGCGAATCGATAGATGTCATTGCCGAGTCCACCATCAAGGCTGTCATTGCCAGCTCCACCCTCCAAGATATCAAGGCCGTCGTAGCCTTGAAGGGTGTCGTTGCCGGCAAGACCCGACAGCGAGTCGTTGTCGACCCCGCCATGCAAGCTGTCAGCGCCGGACGTGCCCACCAACGTGTCATTGCCAGCGTCACCGGCCGCGAAGGTTGCACTCAGGCTGTCATTGCCGTCGCCCCCCCAGACCTGGTCGTTGCCACCTTCACCCAGCAGCGTGTCATCGCCTGCGCCGCCAGACAGGTAGTCGTCACCAAGACCACCGCGAATGTCGTCGCCACCTTCATCGCCATGCAGCGAGTCCGCGCCTGCGCCCCCAAGCAAAGTGTCATTGCCTTGTCCGCCAAACCCGAGGTTGAAGAACTCCACCCCGGTATTCCTGACGTCAATCACATCGTTGCCGTCGCCGCCATAGAGCGTGTTCGACCCGTCACCGCCTTCGAGGACGTCATCGCCACCGCCGCCGTACATCGTGTCGTCGCCGGCCAGGCCGCGCAAGGTATCGGCCCCAACCGTGCCACGAAGCAGGTCAGCTCCGGCAGATGCTTGCCCGGTTGGATTGGCCAACATGGAAGCAATGCCTGCAGCATCGACAGTCGTGCCGTCGTCAAAAATGAGTTTGACCACTTGAGTTGACGACTGGACAGTGATGCTGTCGGCGCTTTCTCCGAAGCCAAGCACATAGCCCGAATCCTGCGCAGTGAACTTCACGTCCACCAGGGCCCATCCACCAACGCTGATCCAGACAGATCGGCCGCTCGTCAGGACGTCGGCACCGTCGCCTCGCTGAAAGCGCACCGTAGGCAGCGCAACGGTAGTCCTATTGGCGCTGTACACGTTGATCGTGTCGTTACCGAGGCCTCCCTCCAGCCAGTCGGCACCCGACCGGGACGTCAAGGTGTCGCCCCCGTCTCCGCCCAACAACGTGTCGGCGTACTCGTTGGGATAGCGCGTTGATTGTTGGTCGGACAAGGAGTCGTCGCCCGCTGCGCCATTGACCACGCTGCCACGGCCGCTGCCGATCAAGATATCGCTGCCTGCACCGCCCAAGAGCGTCGACGCTCCCATCTCCGAGCCCATCGAGAGGTACTCGATGTTGGCGAAGTCAGATACGCGGTAGGTGCCGACAACGCCCGTTCGCAGAATGATGGTGTCGTTCCCGCCACCAACACCCTCTACTGCTGTATCGCCAATTCCCAGCACGTAGGTGTCGTTGCCCATGCCGCCGGTCAAGACGTTGGCGGCGCTGGTTTCGGTGCCGTCGAGGACGTTGTCGGCTGCATTGCCAGTCCCCTTGATGGCGCCAGCGCCCAAGACGATCTTGAGGTTCTCAAAGCCTTCCGCAAGCGTCCAGTCAACACTGGTCTCCACGGTATCGACACCGCCGTTGATCCCCTCGACGAGCACATCTTGGGCGTTGTCCACCACATAGATGGTGTCCTTGCTGGTGCCAATCAGGGTATCTGCTCCAGCCCCTCCGTCCAGACGCACAGCAGCGGTATGAACCTCCGCGGAAGCATCAATGACGTTGTTCCCGGCATTGCCAGTCAGCTCGCGCGGGATCACCGCGTTGCTGCCGTCGTACCGCGTCAGCCACGTCGACACGGCGATCAGGTTTTCGACATTCGCATCAAGTGTGTAGTAGTAGCTGTCCACACGAACCGTGTCGACGCCTTCGTTGGCGTTCTCCACGACGGTGGCGGAGGACGAGGACGTGGAATACGGACCGATGGTGAGATCGTAGAGATCGTCGCCCGCCCCGCCCTTCAGCGTGTCCTCGCCGCGCCCGCTGAATAGTTGGTTGTGGCCAGCGTTGCCGATGATCAGGTTGGCAAGCGAATTGCCCTTTCCCCACAGATTCAGCATGCCGGTGAGCGTCAGGTTGTCGACGTTGTCGGGCAGCGCAAAGGAGGTCGAGCTGGTGACCGAGTCGACACCCTGATTCACACCTTCGGTGATCCAGTCATTGGTGTGGTCGACCGTGTAGCTGTCGTTGCCCGCCGTGCCGGTGAACTCATTGCGCACGGGTGAACCCGATGCGTGGGAAGCGATATAGGCCTGATCCCAGACCGTGCCGTCCGCAAAAGCGATGGACTCAACCGTCTTGCTGGAGACGTCGAAATGGCCGGCCACGCGCATCTGCACGCGGCCGCCATCCAACATCAGGACCAGATCATCGCTGTCATGGAACAGCGTGACGTTGGCTGGCGTGATACCTGCATCCAGAACGATCCGATCGTTGCCGCTGGCTTCGTTGACGGTGTCGTATCCGGACTGACGGCCGAACACATAGACGTCGTCCCCTTTCCCGCCATTCAGGGTGTCGTTGCCGGCACCACCATCCAGGCGATCGTTGCCTGCGGCGTCGCCACTGAAGTCATCTCCGTCCAGTCGATCGTCGCCGGCACCGCCCAGCACGGTGTCGTTCCCCTCTTCTCCGTAGAGCGTGTCGTTGCCCGCGCCCCCGTCGATGGTGTCGTCGCCCGCCAAGCCGTGGACATAGTCGTTTCCGCCTCTGGCGTTGATGTTGTCACCCCAGGCAAAGCCATGAATCCAGTAGCTATCGTCGCCTTCGGTCAGATTGTTGATCTTGGCTCGCGAGACGATGTCGCTGAGCGTCCAGACCGTGCCGTCCTGGAACCTGAACTCTTCCACTCGGTTGTCTGGCGAATCCTTGAAATAGCCCTCCAGACGGATCAGCCCGGAACCATTCGGGCCTCGGTACTCCAGGGTCAGCGCGTAGTCGAGGCCATTGAGGACTTGAACATCGCTTGGCGTGACGCCGGCAGGCAGCCTCATTGCATCCATGCCACCCGAATCGCGAATGGTCGTGGATTCGGTGACAACGTAGGTGTCATTGCCCTGGCCACCATCCATGATGTCGCCGTTGGTGAGCGTGTCGTCGCCCGCACCGCCACTGAGGCTATCTTGCCCGCTGCCGCCATCCAGCGTGTCGTTCCCGACCCCGCCTATCAGGGTGTCGAAGCCGTCACCACCTGAGATCGCAGACCCGCTCTGGCTGGCGACAAGGTAGTCATTCCCCGAAGTGCCGCCATGGAGCTTCTGCAGCACCTGCGCACCCGTCCAAACCGTGCCATCGACGAACTCGACGCTGATCCGGTTGAAGTAGTCGTCCGTGTACTCGTAGAGGAACTGACTGAGTGTGAAGCTGTCGGCCGTACCGGCAATCACGAACTTCAGATCTCGGCCGAGAGTTCCATCAGACTTCACCAGAAGATCTGCTGGCAGAACCCCAAGCTTGAGGCGGATGGTTGAGTCTTCGGGCAGCATTCCCTCGACCGTATCGGCGCCATCGCCTCGGCCGAAGACATAGGTGTCATTCCCCTGGCTGAGTGCGAGCCAGTCGTTTCCTGCACCGCCAGCCAGCGTGTCGTTGCCACCGTTGCCGTACAGACGGTCGTCTCCGCTACCGCCGCTGAGACTGTCATTGCCATCGACACCCCAGATCGTGTCGTTCCCGCCTCGGCCGTCCACCGTTTCGTTGGCAGCAGTGCCTACGAAATTGTCGTCACCGTCCGTCAGGTCGGAAGCAACCCTTTCCAGAATCGCTGCAGCATCCCATTGCGTGCCATCGTCAAAGACGATCCGCTGAATGGCCCAGCCTTGAGAGTGCGCTCTGACGGTCACGCTATCCGCGCCGATCCGACTCCGCACCACGAGATCGCTGCCCGATCGCGTGATCAGGATGTCAGAAGCCAGGACACCACCCTCGATGCGCAGCGTATCGATGTCTTCTGGCAAACCGACGGTGCCAATGAGAATATCGTTGCCAAGACCAGGGCGCCAGACAAATGTGTCTGAGCCATTGCCGCCCTCCAACGTGTCGTTGCCCTCATCGCCGGCAAGGTAGTCATCGCCCGATTCCCCGGCGAGCGAATCATCCCCTTGCCCGCCGCTCAACGAGTCATTGCCGTCTCCGCCCTTCAGCGAGTTGTATCCGCTGTTTCCGGTCAGCGTATCGTTGCCGCTCCCACCTCTTGCCTTCTCAATCAGAGTTCCAAAGCCGATGAAAGCCTGGTTCTCCGCCAGGATGCTGTCCGCCTTCGATCCTCGATAGATCCACGAGCCTGGCGTGAGATTCACGTTGACGTCCAACGTCTCGGAGCGAACGTCAAACGTATCAGAGCCACTGCTGTCTTGAATCCAACGCTGGCTAAAGTTGTGAGTATCGTTGCCCGTCTTGATTGAAGTCGCGACGCCATAGAGGTACTGCAGTGCTGCCACATCAAAGGCGGCCAGCGAAGTCGCAGGACCACCTGACGAGGTGTACGACATCACGGTGTTGGCCGTCGTGTTCTCAGCATTCGGCAGCACGGGCGGCTCGAACGGATGCTTGAGACCGAGAGCGTGGCCGATCTCGTGCAGCAGGACTTCGAAACCCTCGCTGCCCACAGCCAGCGAGCCGCTGGTCACGAACTCGTTGAACTCGTTTTGCCTCTGCGCTGAGAAAAGTTCGCTGTTGAGATGGATCTCGCCGGTGGTTGGCGATGCGTAGCCAGCAAATGCGCCAAACCCGCCGGCCTCCAGATCGTCGAGCTGGAACGTCAGGTCTGCCGTGGCACCGTCAGCAAGCTCTGTGAAGTTCAAGTTCAGAACTGCGCTGAATCGCGACAGTGCATCTCGTACGGCCTGCTTCTGCGAGTCGTCGAACAGATAGACGCCGGTGTACTCAGGCCCTGCGAAGTTCGCGAACGAGTAGCTCAGAGAGTGCTTGCCGGCAGCTTTCACCTCTTCACGGGTCAGGAGCGCGTTGACAAAGTAGATTGCCTCCAGCCCCGCGTAGGGATCGGGCGGCACGTCGGTCGGCGCAGGGGCCATCGCCAAGATCTCACTGGTACCCCAGACCGTGCCGTCTTCAAAGCGGATCTCCGCGATGGCAGCTTGAACCTCACCGGAGCCTTCGTTGCCCGCTTCAGAGCCGGGCGAACCCACCCCGTAGGCCTGTCCGCTGTAGTAGCCCTTCACGGTGACCTGGTCGTCGACCCCGTACTTGATGATGAGGTCGCCGCCCGATGGCTTCAGTTCGCGGACATCGCTGCTCGAGAACTTGAAAACGATGATGTTGCGAGAGCCCTTGGCACCATCGTCGTAAATGGTGTCTTGCCCGTCTCCCTTGGCGAACACATACATGTCGCCCTGGCCGCCGCCCCAGAGCTCGTCCGTGCCCGCGCCGCCTTCGACGATATCGGCGCCGTCAACCTCGGATGCCGCACCGTCGCCATAAAGGCGATCGTTTCCGGATCCGCCTCGCAGGTTGTCGTTGCCGCTATCCCCAGACAAGACGTCTTTGTCCTCGCCCCCGTCCACGATGTCATCACCATCGCCGCCGTAAATGATGTCGTCACCCGAGCCACCCAGCAGCAAGTCACCGCCGTCATCGCCATAGATGCGATCCTTGTCGGCACCACCATCCAGGTAGTCACCTCCATTGCCACCCCAAAGCGTGTCCTCCCCGCTCTCGCCGAAGCCGTGGTCGTCGCCTTCGCCGCCGAAAGCTACGTCGTTGTTCGTGCCGCCAAAGAGGTAGTCATCGCCATGGTTGCCCCACAGTGAATCGTTGCCCGCGCCCCCCTGCAGATAGTCGCCCCCCATCTGGGCTTTGTCCATCGCCGGCGGGTAGTCTTTCGTACCGTGCAGGAGAGTCGCGTCGCCAAAGAGCTTGTCGCCAGCCTCACCACCAATGAGCACGTCCGCGCCATAGCCGCCTACGAGAAGATCCTCAGCGTCACCGCCGTCCAGCAGATCGCGGCCAGCGCCGCCCGAGAGCTCGTCCTTGCCTTTGCCACCGTACAACTCGTCGTTGCCGTCATACCCAACGATCAGATCGTTGTCGTCCTCACCAAAGAGCTTGTCGTTGTTGTTGGCACCGTAAAGAACATCGTTGCCGACACCACCGTAGAGTCGTGCACCTTCAATGTTCGTGCCCGGCTCGAGGAGAGCGTCGCCCTGGAAGTACAGCGTGTAGGCCTTGGGCTTGCCAAAATTGCTGCTCGGCGCCTCGCTGTAGTTGCCATTGCGCCGGACGAACTCCGGATCGCCGAGCGTTATCGTCATCTTCAGCCCCGGCTCCAGACTCGCCTTGGCGGTGTTCGAGTCGTGCCACCACAAATAGCTGGTTAGGCTTTCAGTCACGCTCTGTTCAGCTGTGAACTGGAAGTTGAACTCTGCCAGCTCGGGATGGGCGACGGAACGCCTAAAGCCATTGACGGAGTAGAAGAACTCCTCCGCCGAGTTGCCATCCCACAAGAAGCCAGGGTTGATATCACTCCAGAAGATCGCGGGCTCGCCTGTGGCGGTCACTACGCCACGCACAAGATTGATCGAACCACCCGCGCGCAAGATGTCGTTGCCCGCTCCTCCAAGAGCGACGTCTTTGCCTTCGCCGGTGTTGATGAAGTCCGTGCCCTCTCCGCCCTCCAGCCAGTCGTCACCGTCCGCGCCCCCCAGCATGTCGTTGCCCAGCCCGCCTAGTAGAAAGCTGCTGCCTACCTTGGCGATGATCAGGTCATTCCCTGAGCCGCCGTCGGCGGCATCGCTGTAGGCCGCATCAACGCCCTTGTTCTCCTCGCGAGTAGGAAGGCCTGGAGTGGCGACGGATGGCCGCTCCTTCGTTTGCGCCTCGCCGGTCAAAGTGATGCCGTACCGGCCGGGCTGCCAGTTGCGAAGGTAGATGGTGTTGAGGTTGTCACCTGCCCTGCTCAGCGAGAGGGTCGTTGAACCGCCCAGGTCGTACTTGCGGATCTCAAAGCCGTTGTCGGCCAGCCAGGCCATCCTGGGAGCGTCGTAGACCGCCCTGCCGAGAGTCCCTTCGGTGAACTCGAAGGAGCTGCCGGTCTGGCTGTCCTCCAGAAGGTCGACGCCGAAATCCACCTCTTTGTAGACATAGGTATCGCCGCCCTCGCCGCCCTTTAGGTAGTCGGCACCCTTGCCACCGCTGATCAAGTCATTGCCGGCACCAGCGTCAACATAGTCAGCGTCATCTTCTCCCTTGATGACGTCGTATCCCGCACCACCAAGGATCGAGTCGTTGCCAGTTCCTCCGTCCAGTGAGTTGTCGCCCTGGCCGCCAATCAGGATGTCGTTGTTCTCACCGCCGTAAAGGAATGTGCTGCCGGTTCCCCCCTTGACTTCGAGAATGTCATTTCCACCTTCACCCCTCAGCGTGCTTGTGTCAGAACCGCCTTGGTCGAAGAGGTAGTCGTTGTCGGCACCACCATACAACTTGTCGGTGCCCGCACCACCGTTGAGAAAATCCGCGCCGCTACCGCCCGTTAACTCATCATTTCCTGAGCCGCCAATCAAGACGTCCGCATCTGCGCCACCATCAAGCGCGTCATTATCTGCGCCCCCTTGAAGAAGATCCTCTCCCGCCCCCCCAATGAGTTCGTCGACGCCATTGCCGCCAATCAGCGTATCAATTCCCGACCCACCGTCAAGTTTGTCGTTGTCATCGCCCCCTTCGAGGCGGTCATTACCTCCGAGGCCAGAGAGATTGTCCGCACCTTTCCCGCCATACAGCCGATCGCCGTAACGGTCTTCACCTACTCTGACGTTATCACCTGTCGTGCCAAAGTAGATTTGGCTTTTAAATGGTACGGCACCAACAAAAACCGTCTTGAACGTCGCCAGATCCGTGTATTCGGCGTTCTCGCTGATCGGCAGCCCAACGATTACCCCTCCCTCATCTTTCGCATTTCTTTCAGCCAAGAGGTTGTACATCTTGGCTCGATCCTTCAGCTCCTGATCAGTGACATGCAACGCATCAAAGTTTTTGGCTGCGATGTTGGCCTTGTCAGCCAGCCATTCGTCATACGCACCTTGGTTCACGGCATAAAACGCTGCAGCGCCTGGCGCATTGTTGTTGGCAATTCGCAAGGAGAAGGGCGCTCCATAGACCAGGGACAAGTAGGCGGCGAAGTCCACCCGCGCCACTTCCGGGTCGTGAGAGAGAGAGATGCTGACCAATCCAGCAGATCGCTTTAACGTATCCCAGCTCGTCTTCAATTGGTCAACATAAGCATCCATATTGGTCGCCGGGGCGAGCGACTGTCCGCTAAGGATTTTCATAAGCATTCGCAAAGTCGTCGAAGCCTCTGCGAGTCGGCTACTGCCGTCATCAAGCCACGACCCAACTTCAGCTTGACTTAGTGCCTTAAGCGCCTGACTCAACGCCAAGGAGGAATCTACGGCACGTAGGACCTGCAGTGCAGGCCCCATCGAAGCATGGTTAGCGTAAAGGCGCGAGTAAGTTTTCTGGTCTTCCAATGACCACTTCGCAGAGCCAAATCCCATCTCATCAAGAATTCCTGCGCTCCACCTCATCATCAAATCATTCTCAGCTGCCTTCTCCTGTGAGCCGGCATAAGCCCCCATAACCGCGGCTCCCAAGCCGAGGGCAGCGGTCCCTACCGCGATAGTGATCAGAACTGGAGCAGAGAGTACCGCTGCACCTGCCGCTGCGCCTACAAACGCAGCGCCAGAGACAAGGCCGGACAAATCTCCGACAATAGACCAAATCAGCGATGTATTGACCCCTGTCCCTTTATCAAGCTCGGCCTTGACTTTGCCCAGATTGTTAACAAGGCTCGCCATACCAATACCGGCCCCGTACAAGGGGGAGATCTTTGCCATCATGGCGATCAAAGTCTCCGCAACCTTGGCCGCATTAATGGATGCGTCACGAAGTTCTTGAGGATCCTTAACTTCGCTATTAACGTAGTTCTGAACAGCCGAGAAACCACCATACAGGTCAGCCGGCGAGACGTGCAATTTGACAACGTGCTCAAGGCCTTCGGTGTTCGAGGTGGCAATTAGGCTTTTTGGAATTGGCATGCTATTTCCTCCTGATAATTAATATTCTTGCGAAACGATACCCTCAGAGGCCACAGATCCAAGGGACACGAAAGTTGATAGAATCTTTTACGTGAGCGCGCAACCCCAACAATAAGCAACCGACGTGAAACTCCTCCAAAAATCGATCGGAGGAATTCAAACTTCCACTCAGAAGCTGTGGATCGCAAATAGCGCAGGGCAACGTCGTTGGGCGACGTATTGCATTTGAGGGATGAAACCGGCTGGCGAATCTGAACGACGGGGAGAATGCCCCCGTCTCGATCAACGTCACGCAGTGCCCGAAACCGCGATGCCCGTATGCCGGAACGAATCCGACTCCTGCACCATCGCGGTGCCAGCGCCCGACGGATTGAAGGCCGCCATGGCGCCCACCAGCGCCTGAGCCTGTACGTTCGTCAGCACCGTCCCGTCGTTGAAGCGGAATTCCTCGACTCGGTTGTTGGCGCTCAGGTACCAGTCCTGGATCGTCAGCGCCTCGTTGGTGCTCTTGATCGTCGCCACCAGGGCGTTGCCGCTCTGCGTGAAGCGGATGTCGGCCTGGACAATGCCCGCACTGAATCGCACCACGTCCTTGACGTTGGCGGTGGCGTCGCTGTCGATGATCAGGTCTGAGCCGTAGCCCACGCCGTACCAGTAGGTGTCGGCACCCGCCCCGCCCTTGAGCGTGTCGTTGCCGGCCTTGCCGTCCAGGGTGTCGGCGCCATCGTTGCCAGTCAGCGTGTTGTTGCCAGCGTTGCCGATCATCACGTTGGCCCCGCTGCTGCCGGTGCCGTCGATGTTGCCGGTCCCAATCAAGGTCAAGTTCTCGACGTTGGCGGCCAGGCTGGGCAGCGTGACCGAGGTCATGATGGTGTCGGTCCCACCTCCCGAGGCTTCGGTGACGACATCGGCGGTGGAGTCCACGTAGAACGTGTCGTTGCCCGCGCCACCCGTCAGCGTGTCGTTGCCCGCACCGCCATCCAGCGTGTCATCGCCGTCGGCGCCGTTGAGGCTGTTCGCACCGCTGTTGCCCGTCATGACGTTGGCTCCGGTGTTCCCCAGCGCCGTGAGGTTGGAGGACCCCGTCAGCGTCACGTTCTCAACGTTGGTGGCCAGGGCCGTCGTCAGCGAGACGGACGACATGATGGTGTCCGTGCCGCCCCCAGAGGCCTCGGTCACGACGTCAGTCGTGGCGTCGACATAGAAGGTGTCGTTGCCGTTGCCACCGACCATCGTGTCGTTGCCCGCACCGCCGTTCAGCGTGTCGTCACCGTCGCCGCCACTCAGGTTGTTCGCGCCGCTGTTGCCGGTCAGCACATTGGCCAGCGTGTTGCCCGTGGCGTTGATGTTGGACGTACCCGTCAACGTCACGTTCTCGACGTTGGCGACCAAGGTGGTCAGGGTCACGCCGATCTGGATCGTGTCAGTTCCCTCACCAGCGACCTCCGTCGCGACATCGGTCGCCACATCGAACACGTAGATGTCATTGCCCGCGCCACCGATCATGGTGTCGTTGCCGGCCTTGCCGTCCAGCGTGTTGTCGCCCGCGTTGCCGCGCAGCGTGTTGGCCACGCCGTTGCCGGTCGCGTTGATGGCAGCGGTGCCCGTGAGGGTCAGGTTCTCCACCTCGGCAGCCAGCGTGTAGGTGGCGCTCGCCTCGACGGTGTCCGTGCCGCCGCTGGCGGCCTCGGTCACGACGTCGGCCGTGTTGTCCACAACGTAGGTGTCGTTGCCTGCGCCGCCCACCATGGTGTCGATTCCAGCACCGCCGTCCAGTCTGTTGGCGCCGCTGTTGCCGGTCAGCGTGTTGGCCGCTGCATTGCCTGTGCCATTGATCGCCGCAGTCGTCGTCAGCGTGAGGTTCTCCAATTCGGCGCCCAGCGTCCAGGTGATGCTGGATTCCACGGCATCGGTGCCACCCGCAGCCAGCTCGGTGATGACGTCGCCGGCGTTGTCCACCACGTAAGTGTCGTTGCCTGCGCCGCCGACCATCGTGTCCACACCTGCACCACCATCGATGCGGTTCGCACCGCTGTTGCCGGTGAGAACGTTCCCCAGTGCATTGCCCGTGGCGTTGATGGCGCTGGAGCCGGTGAGCGTCAAGTTCTCCACGTTGGCCGACGACAGAGTGTAGGTCGCCGACGAGCTGACGCTGTCGATGCCTTCACCCGCTGCTTCGGTGATGACATCTGTGGTGGCATCGACGATGTAGCTGTCGTCGCCCTTGCCGCCCACCAGCGAGTCGGTGCCGGCACCGCCGTTCAGCGTGTCGTTGCCATCACCACCGTTGAGCGTATTGGCACCGCTGCCTCCGACGAGCATGTTGTTCAGCGCGTTGCCGGTACCGTTGATGGCGGTGGAAGCCGTGAGCGTCAGGTTCTCCACCTCAGCGCTCAACGTGTACGTGACACTGGACTCCACGCTGTCGGTGCCGTCGCCAGGCATTTCGATGATGGCATCAGCACCGTTATCCACGACGTAGACGTCGTTGCCGGCGTCACCGATCAGAGTGTCGACACCGGAGCCGCCGTCCAGGCGGTTGTTGCCGCCGTTGCCGACCAGCTGATTGGGCATGGAGTTGCCGGTCCCGTTGATATTGGCTGAACCCGTCAGCGTCAAGTGCTCGACATTGGTGGGAAGCGTATATGTCGCAGACGACGTGACGCTGTCCGTACCCTCACCCGAAGCCTCGGTGATGACATCAGCCGTCACGTCGACCACATAGGAATCGTCACCTGCACCGCCGATCAGCGTGTCGGTGCCTGCTCCGCCGTCCAGCATGTCAGAACCGCCCAGGCCGGTGAGCCGATCGTTGCCTTCTAGGCCAAACATCTTGTCGTGGCCTGTGCCACCTGTCAGGGTGTCAGCTCCCGAAGTACCACTGATGGTCGACATCTGCTCCCACACGACATTGATATCCCAGGTTGTGCCGTCGGCAAACCGGATCAGCCTCAATGGCGCGTTGTAGTTGAGATATCCCGTGACCAGGATGGCGTCTGTTGTGCCATTGATGGCAAAGCGCACGTCGACGCTTCCACTCCTGGAGACAGTGACGTCGCTTGGCAAAATGCCTGCGGCGAACTGAAGCTCATCGGAGCTGCCATCGCTGAAGGTATTGATGATCGTGTCAGAGCCGTCGCCACGCGCGAAGCGATAGATGTCATTGCCGAGTTGGCCATCAAGGTTGTCGTTTCCGGCGCTCCCCTCAAGGATGTCCAATCCATCCCCACCGCGGAGAGTGTCGTTACCAGCCAGGCCAGACAACGAGTCGTTGCCAATCCCGCCATCGAGGCTGTCAGCGCCAGACGTGCCGATCAACGTGTCGTTGCCGGCGTCACCGTAGCCAACTGAGCCGCTCAAGCTGTCATTGCCATCTCCACCCGCCAGTTGGTCATTGCCGCCTTCACCCAGAAGAGTGTCGTCACCAGCACCGCCGGAAAGATGGTCGTCGCCAAGACCACCCCGAAGCTCGTCGGAATCCTCTTCACCGTACAGCCAGTCATCGCCAGCACCACCCAAGAGTGTGTCGTTGCCAAGACCACCGTTTGCCTGATTGCTGTAGCCTGCAGCGGCGCCCTTGACGTCAATGCGATCGTTGCCTGCTCCGCCGGTGATGGTGTCCGCGTCGGCGCCGCCGATCAGCGTGTCGTTTCCGTCGCCGCCGTAGACCTTGCCAAAGCCGTCGCCGCCATCGACATAGTCGTCCCCACCGCCCGCCAGGATGGTGTCGTCACCTGCCAGGCCAACCAGCGAGTCGGCCAGGTTGGTACCGATCAGGAAATCAGCATCCACCGTGGCGGGGCCATGACCGCCGGTTACCGCCAACGATGCATATTCAGTCGCACTGACGCTCGTGCCATCGTCGAACAATAAGGAGATGCCACGGGACGCGTTCTCGATCGTGATCTTGTCCGTGCCATTGCCGAAGCTAAGGACATGGCTGGAGCCTTCGACGCTGATATTGAGATCGAGAAGTGTCCAACCACCCACTAGGACGCTGATTGCCCGGCTGCCCTTGATCAAGTCCGCACCGTCTCCATTGTTGAAGCGGACGGCGCCACTGCCGGGACCATACAGAGACCAGTAATAGTCGACCTGAATCGTGTCGTTACCCCTTCCGCCCACCAGCAGATCTCCGCCTGAGCGGGAAATCAAGTAGTCGTCCCCATCGCCGCCCTTCAGCACATCGGAGTTCTCCTCCAGCATGACGGCGCCAGTCTCCGAGGTCGGCAGCTGGTCAGCCAGGAAGTCGTTTCCGGATCCACCATCTATGGTGTTACCTCGGCCGTTACCCACCAGGGTGTCGTTGGCGGCGCCGCCAAGCAACGTAGAAGCGCCCATGTTGAAGCCGAGGGAAAGCGCCTCGACATTCGTGTAGCTTGTGATTTGATAGCTACCCAAGGCGCCGGTGGACAGCATCGCGGTGTCGTTGCCCTCACCTGCACGTTCTACCAGTGTGTCTCCAGCACCTAGCACGTAGGTATCGTCGCCCAGTCCGCCGGTCAGGAGGTTTGCGCCACTGCTGCTGCTTCCATCAAGGACATTTCCTGCCGCGTTGCCAGTCCCCGTGACGGGCGCGCCACCGGTGAGGGTCAAGTTCTCAAAACCAGCGGCCAAGGTCCAACTGAGATTCGTTTCGATGGTGTCGATAGCAACAGCTGAGCCTGAGGTCAGCACATCATTGATGTCATCCACGACAAACACGTTGTTGGTCTGACCGCCAAGTACCGTGTCCGCTCCCGCCCCGCCGTCCAGTCGAGTCCAGTGATTCATTGCCGACGCATCGATCACGTTGCCCAGCGAATTGCCAGTGAAGACATCCCGGATGTAAGTGTTCTGCGGCTGCTGTCTAAAAGAGACCATCGCATCCTGCAGCACCAAGTTTTCTACCTGTGCGGGCAAGGTGTAGTCGTTGGTGTTGACGAATACCGTGTCCACACCTTCTCCGGCGTTCTCAACGACGGTAACCGCGGACAGCGTCTTGTCCTGTGTGTTGAACGTACCGACGCGGATGTCGTAGTAGTCGTTGCCCGCGCCGCCCCTCAAAGTGTCCGCACCAACCGAGCTGGTGATCTTGTTGTCGCCCGCGTTGCCGACGATGACGTTGTTGAGTGAGTTGCCTCGAGCCCAGAGATTCAGCAGCCCCGTGAGCGTCAGGTTCTCGACGTTGTCAGGCAGCATGTAGGACGTCGAGCTGGTCACCGTATCAGTGCCTTGGTTGGCACCTTCAACAATGGTGTCCCAGGTGTAGTCCACCGCAAAACTGTCGTTGCCAGAAGTGCCGGTGAAGTTGTTGGCTACTCCAGCACCAGAAACGTGGGAGTCGATGTATGCCTGATCCCAGATCGTTCCGTTGGCGAAAACCACAGATTCGATCTTCTGGCCCGAAGCTCCGACGCTGAAATGCCCTGCCACTCGCAACTGAATACGACCGGCATCGAGCACGATGACCAGGTCGTCGCTGTCGTTGTAGAGAGTAACGTTCGCAGTGGTGATGCCTGAGTCCAGCAGGACCCGGTCCGTGCCACTCGTCTCGTTGACGGTGTCTGAGTCGGACCGGCGGCCGAAGACGTAGGTGTCGTTACCATGGCCGCCGAACATGGTGTCGTTGCCAGATCCGCCGTCGATGACGTCATCACCACCCAGCGCCGCCCAATGGTCGTCGCCGTACAGGGAGTCCGAGCCAGCGCCGCCGACCACCGTGTCATTGCCCGCGTCGCCATACAGGGAGTCATCGCCCTGGCCACCATCGAGAAGGTCATTTCCTCCTTGAGCATTGACCAGATCATTGCCACCCTTGGCATTGATGGTCTCGTCCCAGGCGAAGCCGTACATGCCAAAGTCAGCGCCCTCAGTCAAGTGATTGATTTCGGCGCGAGCTACCACATCGCTGAACGACCAGACAGTGCCGTCGCGGAACTTGATCTGTTCTACGCGATTCTCTGGCGACGCGTTGAAATAACCCGTGACCAGGATCGTCGGAGGGCTAAGGAAGCCCGTCGCCAGAGCAAGTCTCAGTGACGAGTCGCCCACATTGCTTCGCACTCTCACGTCGGCAGCTGTCACTCCGACCGGAAGCAGCAAAGTGTCAGCGCCGCTCACGTCCGTGATCGTCGGCACGACGCTGCCGGCTCCCCAGGCGTCAACCACATAGCTGTCGTCGCCAGCGCCGCCGACCATGGTCTCGCCGTTGATCAGCAGGTCATTGCCGTCGTTGCCAGTCAGACTGTCTTGGCCATCGCCACCGTTCAGCGTATCGCTGCCGGCCCCACCGACCAAGGTGTCATGCCCGTTTCCACCCGACATGGAACTGCCCCATGGTCGTGCGATCAGCGAGTCGTTGCCATTTGTCCCGCTGAATAGAGCTTGCTCAAAGTCGGCACCGGTGAATGTGGCCCCATCTGCAAACTCAAAGCGCACGCTCGACAAGTCAGCTTGATTCGGCGTGTTGGCCAGATAGCCGCCGAGCCTGAAACTGTCAGTCGTGCCACTGATAGTCGCTATCAGGTCACCCGAACTACTGGTCCAAACGATGTCCGATGCAGCTACGCCCGCCCGGAACCGAACAGTGACTGTCCGATAGACGTCCAGTGTGAAAGACAAGGAATCGCTGCCATCGCCACGGCCGAACGTATATACGTCGTTGCCGTAGCTGCCAATCATGTAGTCATCGCCAGCACCGCCACTGATGGTGTCATCGCCGCCGCCGCCGTCAATTTGATCGTTGCCCTCGCCCCCGTTCAACACATCGTTGTCATTGCCGCCCAAGATGTAGTCGCGGCCGGCATCACCGTTCAACGTATCAGCGCCATCGCCCCCCTCAAGGGCGTCATTGCCGGCGCCACCGCTGAGCTGGTCGGCTCCACCCCTGCCGTACAGATTGTCATCGCCACCAAGGCCATCAACCGTCTCTCCAGTCTCATTGCCGCTGAAGTAGTCATTGCCCTCGGTCATCGGCTGAACGGTGGCGGCCTGTATGCCCGCTGAATCCAACACCGTTCCATCATCGAACGTGATGCGCTCAATTGGCCGGGTACCGAAGTGCTGCTTGACCAGGATCTGGTCGCCGCTGAATTTGGACTGGACCAGCAGATCTCCCGCCGCCGTCCGAATGATCACGACCTGGGACGACGTGAGGCCGCCGGTCACCTTGATCGTGTCGACATACATCGAGTTCCCCGAAGACGACTCATTGATGATGTCCTTGCCAGCACCCAATCCCCATTCGTAGGTGTCGGATCCCGTCCCGCCTTGTAGCGAGTCATCCCCCAAACCGCCCGACAAGAAGTCGTCGCCGACGCCACCGTCGATGGTGTCGTTCCCTGCGCCACCAAACACCGCGTCGGCACCGTCGTTGCCCCGCAGCACGTTGGCGAGGTCATTACCTGTCAGCGTGTCATTGCCATAACCGCCATACCCGCCCTCGATTTGGGTTCCGAAACCGACAAAGGCCTGGTTCTCAGCGAGGATGCTTTCGGCCTTCGTGCCCTTGAAGATCCAGGAGCCCGGCGTCAGGTTGATGTTGACGTCGATCGTCTCCGAGCTGGCATCAACAGAGTCAACGCCAGAGCTGTCCTGAATCCAACGCTCACTGATGGTGTGAACGTTGCTTCCCGCGCCGATGGTGGTGGACACGCCATACAGATATTGCAACGCGGCGACGTCGAACGCAGCCAACTGTGTTGCATATGCACCCGACGACGTGTACGACATGACAGTGTTGGCCGTCGAGTTCTCGGCGTTCGGCAGCACCGGCGGCTCGAACGGATGCTTGAGGCCCAGCGCATGGCCGATCTCGTGCAGCAGCACTTCGAAGCCTTCATGACCCGCACTTAGCGAGTCGCGCGTCACGAACTCATTGAATTCGGTTTGGCGCAAAGCGGAGTACAGCTCACTGTTCAGATGGATCTCGCCTGTCGCAGGACGGGCATAGCCCGCCGCACCACCATGGCCATCGGACTCAAGGTCATCCAGGTGGAAAGTCAGGTCTGCAGCTGCACCGTCCGCGGCCTCCGTGAACGTCAGATTCAGTACTGCGCTGAAGCGGGATAGAGCGTCGCGCACTGCCTGCTTCTGAGATTCGCTGAACAGATGGAAGCCGGTGACTTCCGGGAAGAAGGAATTGGCGAACGAGAAGCTGAGCGCATGCTTTCCTGCGGATCGAACCTGTTCGCGCAGCAGCAGCGCGTTGACGAAGTAGGTCGATTCGAGGCCCGCAAACGGATCTGGCGTCGGCGCGACGACTGGCGGCGGTGCCATTGCCAGGATTTCGCTAGTGCCCCAGACCGTGCCGTCTTCGAAGCGGATCTCCGCCACGGGCGGCTGGGCTTCGGTGGACTCTTCCTCACCCTCGTCGGAACCCGGTGATCCGAGACTAAACGCGCTGGCGCTGTAGTAGCCCGTCACCGTCACCTGGTCGCTGGTGCCGTACTTGATGATGAGATCTTGGCCGGAGCGCTCAAGCTTGCGGACATCCCCGCTCGTGAACTTGAAGACGATGGTGTTGCGCGAACCGCCAGCCCCGTCGTCATGCACGACGTCTTGGCCATCGCCCTTGGCGAACACATACATGTCGCTCTTGCCGCCACCAACCAGCTTGTCGTTGCCCGTGCCACCTTCAAGGATGTCGGCACCGTCCTTGGACCCGGCGCCGTCACCATACAGCGTGTCATTGCCGTCCCCTCCGCGCACATTGTCTTGACCGGTATCGCCGAACACGACGTCGTTGTCTGCGCCGCCATCCACGATGTCGTCGTCATCGTCGCCATGGATGGTGTCGTTCCCGGCACCACCCAGGAGGATGTCGCCACCTTCGTCACCGTCCAGCCGATCCTTGTCCGCGCCACCATCGAGGTAGTCGCCGCCTTTACCACCCGACAAGGTGTCCTGACCCGCTTCTCCGAAAGCATGGTCGTCGCCTTCACTGGCAAACACGATGTCGGCGTCATCCCCACCGAAAAGGTAGTCATCGCCAAAGTCGCCCCAGATGGAATCGTTGCCCTTTCCACCCTGGATGTAGTCGCCCCCCATTTGGGATCGATCGACACCGACGGGGTAGTCTTTGGTGCCCTCTAGCCATGGAGCATCGCCGACCAACTTGTCGGCACCATCGCCACCGAACAGCACATCGGCACCCAGGCCGCCGAACAGGGTGTCGTCCTTGTCGCCACCGTCCAGGAAGTCACGACCTCCGCCGCCCGAGACTTCGTCCTTGCCATCGCCGCCATACAGCTCGTCATCGCCCTCATAGCCAACCAGAAGGTCGTTGTCCTCTTCCCCATAGAGCTTGTCGTTGTCGTTTGCGCCGTAGACAACGTCATCACCGACACCGCCATGGAGGCGCGCACCTTCAGCATTGGTTCCTGGCTTCAGCATGTTGCCGGCGTAGCCATAGTCAAGGATGTAGGTTTTGGCCTGACCAAAACTGGCGCTGGGAGCTGTGGAGTAGCTTCCATCCCTCCGCACGAATTCGGGATCGCCGAGCTTCAACGTGATGTTGAGCGCTGGCTCGAGGCTGGGATTGGGCTGAGTTGCGTTCTGCCACCACAAGCGGCTGCTTTCCGCATTGATCGTGCAGACCGTTGCGTTGAACGAGATGTCGAATGCAGCCCATTCCGGGTGCGCAATGGCGCGCTGCTGTCCGCTCACGACATACTTGAACTGCTTCGTTGTATCGTCATCCCAATAGAAGCCAGTATTCTGTGCTTCCCAGTAGACGACCGCTTCACCTGTGGAAGTCCTGGTGCCCATGCTCATGGTGAACGCACCACCGGCGCGCAGGATGTCGTTGCCGATTCCACCGTAGGCAACGTCCTTACCTTCACCGGTGATGATGAAGTCGGTGCCATCGCCGCCTTCAAGCCAGTCGTCGCCAGCGTCTCCGTCCAGGATGTCATTGCCAGTCCCGCCGACAAGAACACTGTTCCCTGCCAAGCCGTACAGAAGGTCATTGCCTTGGCCACCATCGAGGGCGTCACCTTCGGCAACATCCACAAAGTTGTTGTCCAGCCGAGTCACCGGATTCGTCAAGGCCACACCGGGACGAGTACGCGCAGACTCGTCGCCAGAGAGCGAGATGCCATATTGGCCAGGCTGCCAGTTCTGAAGATAGATGGTGTTGAGCTTGTCGCCGGTCTTGCCAATCGCAAGCGTGGTGGCGCCGCCAAGGTCGTACTTGCGAATCTCCACGTTGCCTGACACCCAGGCCATCTTGGCGGCGTCGTACGTTGCGGCGCCAATACTGCCAGCCGAGAAGCGCAACGAATTGCTGCCCTGGCTGTCCTCCAGCAAGTCAACCCCGAAGTCATCGGCGTCGTAGATGTAGGAGTCGCTGCCTGCGCCGCCCTTCAGGTAGTCGGCACCTTTGCCACCGGTGAGGTCGTCATTGCCGCCACCTGCGTCGATGAAGTCGGCGTCGTCGCCACCCTTGGCGATGTCGTAGCCGTCACCACCCTTGATCGAATCGTTGCCGCTGCCGCCATCCAGGGAGTTGTTGCCCTGACCGCCGATCAGGATGTCGTTGTTGGCGCCACCATCGAGCAACGCCGTACCGGTTCCACCCTTGATCTCGAGGACGTCATTCCCCGCCTCTCCCTTGAGCGTATTGGTCTCGAGGCCCCCCTCATCGAAGAGGTAGTCGTTGTCGGCCCCTCCTACGAGAGTATCCGTACCTGCGCCGCCGTTCAGGACGTCGTTGCCGGCGTCGCCTTGCAATGAATCATTGCCCGCCCCGCCGAAGATGATGTCGTCGCTGGCTTCACCGAACAGTTGATCCGATCCGGACTCGCCGCGAAGCAAATCCTGGTTCGATCCGCCATAGATCTCATCGTTGCCCTCACCGCCTCGCAGGGTGTCGCGGCCAGCGTCACCTTTCAGCAGGTCGGCCCCAGCATTACCTTCGATGCAGTCGTGACCGGCTGCACCCGCGATGGTGTCTTTGCCCCCGCCACCGTAAAGGCGGTCGTCGTCGCCTTCACCTTTCAAGCCCTCGTCCTTGGAGGAACCGAACACAACTTGATGATCATGCAAGCTCAGACCGCTGCCATCAATTGCGAGCGTGAGTGGCGAATTGCCGGCGAGGCGCTTTTTCTCATCAACGAAGTCCCAATTGCCCTTCGTTGTGGCACTGTCCCAATCTTCATTATAGGGTTTCGGACCATCGAACGATACGCCGTCATCGTCATCCGACATACCGCGATCAAACCGAATCTTCCACATGAGCATCGCAGCACGGTCCTTAAGGTACTCCTCGGACATTGCACCGACCTCCGTCGCGGGGTCAAACAGGTCAAGACTCTTATCTTGGTTAAATTCAGAATAATTCAACCCTTCAATGGCAAAACCATTAAGCTCGCGCAGAGCGTAGCGCCACGCAATGCTCGTTTTCGCGAGGTCAACAATATCCTCTCGCGTGTATGCAAGGTTGAGCGAGCTTCGAACGATAGTTGCATTCTGCTCCAGCGCCTTGGCGATCAAATCTGGCGGGGGATCATCTGAAACAGTCCAAGTCGCGCCAAATACAAGATTTCGCAACTTATCCAATGCATCAATTCTACCATTTTGATCGCGATCCTTCAAATATTCTGCAAAAGCCTTTCCCGCATCCGACCCAAAGAATCCTCCTATCAGGCCCGCTCCAAGAACTATTGCTCCACCCAATGGGGCGCTAATGGTAATACCCACGGCCGCAGCAACTGCAACAGCCAGAGTGCCGAAAGACACTCCGACAAGCTGGCCGATTTCAGAGCCTGCCATATCGGCGGCCCATTCTGTCATAATATCTTTTGCGCGCTCTGAATCACCACTCGATTCCGCGTCCGCAGCTTGTGCGCTAGCAACGCCAAAGGAAAGCAGCCCTCCAAGTAGACCAAGTCCTTTGGCGACCTTCAAGACCGCTTGCCCACCCTGCCTAACTAGGCCGGTATGGGTTTCTACATGCAAATCGGCAAACGCCTTAAATGCACGCGTTCTTTCAGGATCAGCCAATAAATGGTCGTTCCAGGCTTTTAGCCGATCCAAGTGCGTTCTAAGGAAAATTTCCTCATGAAGATTGGCCGTCAAAAAATCGCCCTTGGATACATTGACGACAGTGCCCCCCGCATCTCGGACGGCAGTCAATCCGCTTACAACGATATTCCTCTCACTCGCCAGCTTCAATCCACCTAGCAATTCGGTTGTATCCGGCGGTATTCTGCCGGCGCCAGGATACATTGCCTTTAAAGCTGAAACCTCGTACCCCTCAATCTTCGTAACCAAAGGGTTTTTCAACAGTTCCGGCAACTCTGCAACGTTGAAAATTCTTGTTGGCGCAGCACTTGAAGCCAGGAGGCGTACCTCCCCAGATGTAGCGGCGGCGAAGTTCTTCGATGCAGCTGCCCACGGCCCGCTATTAATATCGGTCGCAAAAACCCAATCAGTCGCAGCATGTCGACCTAGGGTGCCGTCAATGAAGGCTCTAAGATCGTTGCCGGTCAACCCAGAAGCCTCACCAGCAGCAGTCAGAAACTCCTTGGTAAGAAGGAATTTACCGACCGCAGTTTTATCAATAACGCGGATGTCTTCGCCCGCATCCACCATTTTGGCAACAACTGCAGTTGCACTGCTGCCGTCTGGCAAGCTGCCACCGTATAAAACTGTTATCGAGCCAGAAGCTTCAACAGAGACTTGCTTTACAAGATCAACTAGTGCCTCCGGAGTCCTTGGAGTAGTTCTGAGCAGCGACAGAGCATCATCAAGCGAGTAAGACATATGTTCAGCAATTCGAGTTATCAGTCTTCAAGGTCGAGGTGGTATGACTTGGCAGGAACCAATAGACCCGCCACTCCGTAAACCGAAAGCGCCCGCTTTAGGTCCTCAACAATTTGGGGTCTCGCCGCAGTGAGTTCGGCACTCATTCCCCCTATGTGCAGAATCTTCTTGCGAGCGCGCACGTTGTCGTTGGCATCGCTTTCTGTATTAATGTTCTTGATGTGTACATCGAGCAATTGGCCCCGCCATTGAAATGCCCAAAAATTCTCATCCCGCGCACCCTCTGGGCCATATGCCGCCCGAAAAACCAGAAACATGCCCTCATCTCTATCCACCGTCCACTGCGAGCTTCCAGCACGATAGAAGTTGGAATCATCTACGATTCCATACTTAACCTTATCCGATGCTGGGATGTGTTCGTTCACGAATGCCACAATAATCTCCTGCCTCAAAATTCAATTAATAATATGCGCGAAGCATATTTTTGCCACAACAGATGCGCGAAAGCATGTCAATTCCGCCTTGAATTCCATATGCATTCCGAACAGAGGTTTGAGCGCGCTCCCGAAGCGCGTCCCTCGCACCCTCAGAAAGGGTCATCCCATCAATCATTGCAGATGCAATAGCCGAAGAATCAAGGGGACTGACATATCGTCCGTTAATTCCATCAACCAGCACCTCTCTGACAGGTGATGTATCTGCACCAAGTACGACGCAACCCGTTGCCATTGCTTCCAGCAACGACCAACTCAAAACGAATGGGTATGTCAGGTAGGCATGGATTGAAGACACCTGCAAAATTCGCTTGTACCCTTCATATGGCAACTTGCCAACAAAATGCGTCCGGGCCGGATCTAGACGAGAACCAACCTCTCTAAGCATCTTTTCTCGCCAGTGCTTTGCACCTTCGGGCTTGCGTCCATAGCTGACGTCGTCACCGCCAACGATGACAACTTCGGCAGTCTTGTGTTCCTTCTGGATGGCCGGCAGCGCACGCATGAACTGATGAAACCCGCGATAAGGCTCAAGGTTCCGCGCGACGTAGGTGATAACGGGATCACCGGCCTTGAGCACGGCTCCGTTGGGCAACTTGATAGCGGCGTTGGGATTCGGTCCGAGATTTTCGGTATCGACACCTTCATGAGCGACGGTGATCTTGTCCAGATAGGCCTTGGGGTGCTGGGCCTTCTGCCAGTGCGTCGGACTGATCGCCGCGTCGCAGTTCTCAAGGTTCAGCAGATGCAGCGCATTCCATGCGCGAATGCGCGCGCGATCGTCGAACGTCACCGGGAACTCTGGATCGAAGCCGATGTCCGCCCCCCGCCAGTTCGGATCGAGACCGTTGCCTTCCGCCGGCGCGTTGTAGAACCACTCGCAGAAGTGCACCAAGCGCACATCGGGGAACACATCCTTGGCGTTGAGCGTCTCGCCCCACCCTGGGTGAGCCAAGATGATGTCGGGAGTGAAGCCCTTTGCTTTGAGCCCGAGCAGCACGCGCGCGACCGCCTGACCGTGCAGCACCGCGTCTTCCATACGGCGCAGGTAGTGGTGCTGAGCTTCGTGCACGCCCCGGTGCGGCTTGTAGCGAATCAGGGTGAGCCGGCCGGACTTCTCCAGCTCAGGCATGCCAGGCGCGGTATCGCGCCCGATGCCGATGACCTGCCAGCCCGGCCGTTCTGACCAAGCCTTCGCGACGTGCCTGAACTGACCAGGGAAGTTCTGATGAATGATGAGCACGCGCATGCTCAACGCTCCTTGAGGCTTTCGTCCATGTGCTGCTGCACAGGACTGAGCAAGTAGTCGATGACCCGCCGCTTGCCGGTCTTGATCTCCGCCGTGAGGTTCATGCCAGGCGCGAGCTTGATGCGCTTGCCATCAACATTGATCGTCGATTGGCTCAGCACCAGACTGGCCGGAAAGATCGCCCCGCGCTTGTCGTCCTGCACCGCATCCGCGGTGATGCTTTCGACGCTGGCCTGCACCGTGCCGTAACGCGTGAACGGAAAGGTCTCAAGCTTGATCGTGGCCTCTTGCCCCTGGCGCACGAAACCCACGTCCTTGTTCTCCAGCACGACTTCGGCGGTGACCTCGGCGTCATCGGGTACCAGAATGAGAAGAACCTGCGCAGGAGTGACAACCCCGCCAGACGTATGCACAGCTAGCTGCTGGACAGTGCCGGCTACCGAGGCAGTCAGTCGGGTCAGCTCGTTGCGCTTGTTGGCCTTAGCACCCTCTTCCGCCAGTTGTCGTGATTTGAGGCCAGCCTGGGCCTCCCGGTCCTGCAGCGTTCTGAGCGTCTCCGCGCGATAGGCGTTGAGGCCCTGTTCAGCCTCCACGAGAGCTGCCTTGACTTCCATCAGGCGCGCCTGCGCTGTGGCGAGATCACGCTCCAGCTCGATGCGCTCGCGCGTGCGGTCCTGTCCGGCATGGTTGGCAATGAAGCCTTGCTCGGTCAGCGACTTGAAATCCTTCTCGCGCTGCTGGGCCAGAGGCAGAGTTGTCTGCAGCTTGCCAACGAGCTGATCGGCGGTGGCAATCTCGGCCTTTCGTCGAGCAACCTCCGCGGCGTACTTGGCCAGCTTCGCGCTGATATCCGCCCACTCACCTTGCAGCTGAATCTGGGCTCCGGCTCGATCCGCATCGGTCAGGTCCTTCAAGCCCGCGACGGGCAAAGAAGGCACGCCGCCCAGACGAAGAGATGCGAGCAGGGCCTGGGACCGCAGCCCTTCCGACCTGGTCGCGCTGCGTTCCTCGGCCACGCGCGTGCTGTCCGCAGCGGTGAGCGTGCTGTCGAGCTCGACAAGCAGGTCGCCAGCCTTGACCTTGTCGCCGTCCTTGACGTGGATCGCCTTGACAACGCTGGTCTCGAGCGGCTGCACCGTCTTGCTGCGCTGGCTGACAACGACACGACCTTGGGCCACGGCGACGATGTCGATCTGGCCAAAGCAGGCCCAGAGCAGCGCGATGGTGAACAGCGCGCAGATGGCGATGATGGCGCGACGCGGCGCCGGATGGGGCGGCGTCTCCTGCAATGCAATGGCGGCTGGCAAGAACGCTTGCTCGTCCAGCATCCGCTTCGGCCCAGCCAGCTCATCGCGACGATCCCAGGCCGCCTTGAAGATGGCCCGGTAGCGGCCGAGCAATTCCATGGTTGGGTGGCGTGGCGCTTCCTGCGCTGCTGAAACAGTATTGGTCGTGTTCATGAGGCCTCCACGCTGCTGCCGGCCTGCATGCGCCATAGATGGGCATAGAGGCCTTGAGGCTTGGAAATCAGTTCGTCGTGATTGCCCATCTCGACGATGCGCCCCTTGTCCATCGCGATGATCCGATGGGCATGTCGCACGGCACTCAGGCGGTGCGCAATGATGAAGACGGTGCGGCCCTGGCAGATGGCGCGCATGTTCTTCTGGATGATGGCCTCGCTCTCGTAGTCCAGCGCACTGGTGGCTTCGTCGAAGATCAGGATGCGCGGCTGGCTGAAGAGCGCCCGCGCGATCGCGATGCGCTGACGCTGACCGCCTGACAGGCTGCTGCCCTGCTCGCCGACGATGGTGTCGTAGCCTTGGGGCAGTTCAGAGATGAACTCGTGGGCGCCAGCGAGTTTGGCCGCATGGATAACGGTTTCCAGCGGGGCAGCGGGGTCCGCAATGGCGATGTTCTCGCGCACGCTGCGGTTGAACAGCATGTTTTCCTGCAGCACCACGCCGACCTGACGGCGCAGCTGGGCAGCGTCAATCAGTGCAATGTCATGGCCGTCAACTTGGACCCGGCCGCTCTCGGGCACATACAGACGCTGGATCAATTTGGTCAGGGTGCTCTTGCCCGAGCCGCTGCGGCCGACGATGCCGATGATTTCGCCAGGGCGCACATCCAGGCTGACGCCGTGAAGAACCGGCGGGGCATCGGGGCGATAGCGGAAGGTCAGGTTGTCCAGCGTCACGCGACCTTGCAGGCGGGGCAGCGGGCTGGTGCTCTGCGCGGGCAGTTCGGTCCGGGTGTTCAGGATGTCGCCCAATCGCTCCATCGACAGGCCCGTCTGCTGGAAGTCGGTCCACATCTGCGCGATGCGCATGATGGGCTGGGCGACCCGGCCGGCGAACATGTTGAAGGCGACGAACATGCCCACGCTCAGCGTGCCTTCCATGACCAGGTGGGCGCCGTACCAAAGCGTCGCGGCGTTGACGGCCTTGCCGATCAAGTTGATGCCCTCGTGGCCATACTGGGCCAGCGTCTGTGTGCGAAGTGACGCGCTGACGTAGGCGGCCAGCTGCTCGTCCCAGCGGCGAGCCATCTGCGGCTCAAGGGCGCTGGCCTTGACGGTCTGGATGCCGGTCACGGTCTCCACCAGCAGTGACTGGTTCTCCGCACCGCGGGCGAACTTCTCGTTAAGCCGCCCGCGCAGCACGGGCACGATCGCCAGGCTCAGGATCAGGTACAGCGGCAGGGATGCCAGCACGATCAGGGTCAACGGCACGCTGTAGGCGAACATGACCGCGATGAAGATCACCGAGAACAGTACATCCAGCACCAGGGTGAGCGCGTTGCCGGTCAGGAACTGGCGGATGTTTTCGAGCTCGCGAACACGCGCTACCGAGTCACCCACGCGGCGAGCCTGGAAATAGGCCAGCGGCAGGTTCAGCAGGTGACGGAACAGGCGAGCGCCGAGTTCGACGTCAATGCGGCTGGTCGTGTGGCTGAAGACGTAGGAGCGCAAGACGGTCAGCGCGCTCTCGAACACCATGATGACCACCAGGCCGATGACGATGACGTCCAGCGTCGTCACCCCGTGGTGCACCAGAACCTTGTCCATCACCACTTGGAAGAAGAGCGGCGACACCAGCGCGAAGAGCTGCAGGAACAACGACACCAGCAGCACCTCGCCGAGCAACTTGCGGTGCTTGACGATGCTGGGGATGAACCAGGAGAAGTCGAATTTGGCGAGCGAGCCGGCCAGGGAGGCGCGGCTGGTGACAAGGATGAGTTCGCCGCCCCACTGTCCGGCGAAGACCTCCAGTGGTTCGATGGTGGGGCGGGCGGCCTGGGCACCGTCAGCGGCCGTCGCGGACGGATCCATGAAGAGGACGCGCTGCCCATCGCACTGAGCCAGCACGACCACACGACCATCGCTCATGACGGCGAGCGCCGGAAGCGGCACCAACGTCAATCGCTCCGCGGAGCTTTGTGTTGCCTTGGCCTTGAGTCCAATGTGCTTGGCCGCCAGCAGCAGGTCCTGCCGAGTGACGGCATCCGTCTCACCCAGGCCCAACTGATGCCGAAGCGCATGCGGTTCGGCTGCCACATGGTGCAGACGAGCCAAGATGCTCAGCGCTTGGAGGGGATCGGTTGGTGGCGCGGTTGGGGAGTCTCCTTGAACTTCGTGTGTTGCTTCAGATGGCAATGCTTCGCCCGCGGCCGGCTGAAGTGCCGGTCGGCTAACTGACTGATTCATGGGGACGGCGTGCCCGCTCAAGCAGGCTTAACGTTTCTTGACGGGCCGGATTGTCCGGAGAAGACAGGTCATTTCCGCGTAACTAATCCTCGGAGTAAGGGGTGCCTCCACTCAGACGGGCGGGCCGGGAAAGATTCACTCCGACCGCTCCAACCTCCTGTTGATGGGCGCGCATTCGGCGAAAACGTTTACGCGGGGCGCGATTGATCGTGCGCCGCCAATGCGCCGCCGTTTCCTACGCGAGTCTCGGCCCGTGCCCCCAAGCCGCACCACTACCAAGCCTCGTAGTTGGGCGCACGAGTTGGGCGCATCGACAGGTTCAAGCAAGTTTCGGCACGACTGGGAACAGCCAGCACGCGGGGAGCCGGGCAATCCAGTCGCGCGACGTTTCCGGCAATCTCCACTGAGCGCCAGGGCAGCTGCTTGCAACTGCCTCCCACACCCACCTTGGCGGACGCAACAACGTCGACGCGGAGTTTTCCACTGCCAGCCATGGGCGCCACTTGGCGGAAGCTAGCGGATGCATGCGGAGTCCTTGGGACTGTTGCGTGTTGCCTATGTCGCCAGCGTCTAGGCTAAAGCAATGCCTCGGTTTGAATTACCCGCATGCCAACTTGACCTGGAGGACCCACGGCACGCTTCGCCGCCTGCGCACGCTGCCTCGGCCCATCACATAACCCCCTTATGAGAGTCCCGCAACAGGCCGACGATGCGGTTCGAATTACCCGCAGCAGGGTGAGGCCCAGAAGGACCCACGAGAGATGAGAGAGATTGCTCCTACCTACTGTCCCCATGTCCCCGTTTTGTCCCCGCCTCTGTCCCCGTCTGCCTTCTAGCCCTGCCCATCGAACGGGAACCCCGATGGCTATTGGGATTGCTTCCCATAAGCTGGCCGTCATACGCCCTTGCCCCCCGCGTCCCCGATGCAGTTGCGAGTGCAGCCCACGGGGCGGAGGCATTGGGCCGCCGTGTTCAATCTTGGGGCTCCGCTGCTTGGGCTCAACGCGCGAAGGTGATCCCGGCCGCGCCCCACCGCGCGCAGTAAAGAGGGGCCGGCTGGCCGTCCGGCTCGTGGTGAGTGCCGCAGCAGTCAGGCGGCTTGCCCGGCCATAGGCAGCACCTCGGCTCCTTGCCTGAGCCGGTCCAAGTAATCCGCCCATGCGTGCATCATGTGCCGCCGCTGGTCGAGGTACTGCGTGCGGTTGTAGGCCCGCCCCAGGGCATCCGGCACTGCGTGGGCTAGCTGGGCTTCCACCACCTCGGGCGCCACGTTCAGACGCTCGGCCAGCATGGTGCGGGCCATCGCCCGAAAGCCGTGCGCTGTCATCTCGTCATTGCCATAGCCCAGCCGGCGTAGCGCGCTGCGCACGGTGTTCTCGCTCATGCAGCGCTGACGAGAAGTCAGCGCGGGGAACACGTAGCGGCCCTCACCCGTCAGGGCCTGAAGCTCAGTGAGCAGCGCCACGACCTGGCGTGCCAAGGGCACCAGATGCGGCGGGCCGTTCGCTTTGTCCGCCTTCGTTCGCTTCATGACACTGCCCGGCACGGTCAGCATGCCCGCCTCAAGGTCGAGCCAGGCCCACTCCATGTGCCGCAGCTCGCCCGGTCGCAGCAGCAGCAGGGGCGACAGCAGGAGCGCCACCCGCGTCACGGCTTGGCCGCCGTAGCCCACTGCCGCGCGCAGCAGCTTTGCCACCTCGGCCGGCTCGGTCAATGCGGCATGGTGGCGCGTCTGCACCGGGCGCAGGGCGTCTCTCAGGTCCGCCGCTGGGTTGCGCGCGCAGGCCCCCGACGCGATGCCAAAGCGGAACACCTGGCCGCATGCATCCTTGACGCGGTGGGCAGTCTCGATAGCGCCCCGGGCCTCCACCCGCCGCAGCACGGCCAGCAGCTCGGGCGCGTCGATCTCACCCAGCGGGCGCCGGCCGATCCACGGAAAGGCGTCTTGCTCAAGGCGGACGCGAGTCCGGTCATGATGGCCGGCGCTGACCTTTGCGGCGTGGACCGTGGACAGCCACTCACGGGCCACCGCCTCAAAGGAGCCTGCAGGAGGCAGGCCGGCGTCCTCCAGGGCCAGGGCTTTCGCGGCCTCGGCTTGGGCCGCCTTGTCCGCCTTGCGAACGCCGCTGGGATCGGTCCCCCCAGCCACCCGCCGCCGGGCTTCATCGCGCTTGGCGCGGGCCTGAGCTAGCGAGGTATCGGGATAAGTGCCAAGGGACAGCATGCGCTCTTTCCCATCGAGCCAGTACCGAAGGCGCCACCAGCCGGCGCCCGTGGGGCGCACATCGAGCACCAGGCCGGCACCGTCGCTGATCTTTCGGGCCTTCCCGGACTCGGCCGCCACCTTGAGCGCCACCCGGATCGCCTTGTCTGTGAGCAAGTCACTTGCCGCCATGTCACCCCCGAAGTCCGGCATCACACCGGGTAACGCTGCGGAGCATGTTACCCGGTCGATCGCAGTTACCCGGAAAGTTACCCGGTCCGAAGCCGGAAGAGGGCGCACTTACCCGCACGCTGACGCACAAAGAAAAAGGCCTAAGTCGTTGATTGACTTAGGCCTTTTGCACTTCAGCGCACTTCGCTGAACTCTGTAATGGTGGAGCCGGGGGGAATTGAACCCCCGTCCGCAAGCCATCACCGGGCAGATCTACATGCTTAGCCGGCTGATTTGAATCTCACGGTCAACTCGCGCAGTGGCACGCTAGCTTTCCCGCCAGTCACTTGATCTCACGCCCCACCGAGTGACCCGGTCAGACGCCAGCCGATGTGAGTGACTTCTCAGCCTTGCCCCTTGCGGAACTCAGCCCGGCCCATCGGCCTGCCGTTGAGAAGCTCATCCGCAATTAAGCGGCGAGTGCGAACGTAGAGTCGTTTGCAGTTACTTTGTTTCCAGTGGTTTTACGAGCGGACTGGTGCTCGGCATGCCCTACTCCGGATCCGCACCCACGTCGAAACCAGGTCGGCCCCAGAACTGCCTATCTTAGGCCAGTCCGAGCTGCTTCAAGAGGTCGCCGGGCGCGGCGAGTTCGATGTCTGCACCCCAGCAGCGGAATTCGCCGCTGTGACCGAGATAGCCCCAGGTGGCGGCGGCCGTCGCCATGCCCGCAGCACGACCCGCGAGGATGTCGCGCTCGTCGTCTCCGACATAGAGGCAGGTTTCGGGCGCCACATTCAGTCGACGCGCCGCCTCGAACAGAGGCGCCGGATGCGGCTTGGTGTGGCCGGTGGTGTCGCCACCGACGATGGCGCCCGCCGCCAGGCCCAGGGCCTTGGCCAGCGGCAGTGCAAAGCGCTCGGCCTTGTTGGTGACGATGCCCCAGGCCAGGCCACCGTCGGCCAAACCCAGCAACTCCGCTTCGATGCCATCAAACGGCCGCGTGCTGTCGTGCATCAGCAGTTCATAGCGATCAAGGAATTCGCGCTTGAGCGGTTCATACCCGGCCTGCCCCGGCGCCACGTCGAAGGCCTGTGCGAGCATGCCGCGCGCACCCGAGCCGCCATGCGGGCGGTATTGCGCCAAGGGCAAAGCGGGCAGGCCTCGATCGACACGCATGGCATTCGCTGCCGCCGCGAGATCGGCGGCGCTGTCGATCAACGTGCCGTCCAGGTCGAACAGCACGGCACGCAGATGTGACCAGGGATCGGCGAGCTTCAAGCGGGACGCCGGCAGGCCAGCAGGTAGTTCACGTCGGTGTCGCTGCCGAGGCTGTAGCGCTGGGTCAGCGGGTTGTAGCTCAGGCCGCGGCTGCTTTGCAGCTCCAGGCCGGCATCGCGGCAGTACTTGGCCAGCTCGGACGGCTTGATGAAGCGCGCGTACTCGTGCGTGCCCTTCGGCAGCATCTGCAGCACGTACTCGGCACCGACGATGGCCAGCAGGAAGGACTTGGCGTTGCGGTTCAGCGTCGACAGAAAGACCCAGCCGCCAGGCTTGACCAGCGTGGCCAGCGCACGCACGACGGAGGCCGGATCGGGCACATGCTCCAGCATCTCCATGCAGGTGACGGCGTCGAAGCTTGCAGGTTGCTCGGCGGCCAGCGCCTCGACGGCAATCTCTCGGTACTCGACGCCTTCGGTGCCGGCTTCCATCGCATGGAGTTCGGCCACGCGCAGCGGCTTGGTCGACAGATCGATGCCCAGCACCTGGGCGCCGGCCCGGGCCATGGAATCGCTCAGGATGCCGCCGCCGCAGCCGACGTCGACGACCCGCTTGCCCGCCAGCGGGCATTGCTGCTGGATCCAGCCCAGGCGCAGCGGGTTGATCTGGTGCAGGGGCTTGAAGTCACTTTCGGGGTCCCACCAGCGGTGGGCCAGCTCGCCGAATTTGGCGAGTTCTTGCGGGTCGGCGTTGATCGTCATGACGGAATCGGAAATAAGAAAAGCCCCGGACGGCGGGCCGTGCGGGGCTTTGCGCAAAGCGCCCGAGGGCGCCTGAGCTTACTTGTTGCGCGTACCGACGACTTCGATCTCGGTGCGGCGGTTCTTGGCGCGGCCTTCGGTCGTCTTGTTGTCGGCCACGGGCTGCTTCTCGCCCTTGCCTTCGGTGTAGACGCGGTTGGGTTCGACGCCCTTGCTCACCAGGTAGGACTTGACGGCCTCCGAGCGGCGGATCGACAGCTTCTGGTTGTACTCATCGCTGCCCACCGAGTCGGTGTGGCCAACGGCGATGATGACTTCCAGGTTGATGCCCTTGGTCTTGCTGACCAGGTCATCCAGCTTGGCGGTGGCTTCGGGCTTCAGCGTCGACTTGTCGAAGTCGAAGAAGGCGTCAGCAGCGAAGGTGACCTTCTCGCTGACCGGAGCCGGCGGCGGGGGAGCGGCGGGCTTCGGGGCAACCGGGGCGGGAGCCGGGGGCGGCGGGGCGACCGGAGCAACCGGTTCGGCCTTGGGCGCCGGCTTGATTTCGCCGTCGCAACCCTTGGCGGCCGTGGCGGGCGTCCAGAAATTGTCACGCCAGCAGTATTCGTTGGTGCCGTTCTTCCAGACGGTGCCGTCGGTTGCACGCCAGTTGTCAATGGCCTGGGCCGAAGCGCCAGACGTAGCAACGGCGACAGCGGCCACCGCAAACAGCGACGCCACACGATTCAGTTTCTTCATGATTCTCCTCTCAAGGAATGCCGCAGTTGCCCTGCGAGAGTCAGTACTCAACCTCTAACCTCAGGAGAGACTTTAGGGTTTCTCCTAGGGACTCGACGATTGTGCCATGGGGGCACCGAGACGGACGCATTGTGGCGGCCTACGTTCAAGGGCATGGTGACGATGTTGCGCTGCTGCTACAGGGTGGCGCGGCCCTTAGAATTCGCGCCTTTCACCTACCTTCAAGGACGTCGCGCCCATGTAGGCGCGCGCAATGCTGCGCATGACCCAGTTCGCCAAGGAAACCCTGCCGATCAGCCTTGAGGAGGAGATGCGCCGCTCCTACCTCGACTACGCGATGAGCGTGATCGTGGGACGCGCCCTGCCCGATGCCCGGGACGGCCTGAAGCCCGTGCACCGCCGCGTGTTGTACGCGATGAACGAGATGGGCAACACCTACAACGCCAAGTACCGCAAGTCGGCACAGGCGGTGGGTGAGACCATGGGTAAATACCACCCGCACGGCGACTCGGCCATTTACGACACCATCGTGCGCATGGCCCAGCCATTCAGCCTGCGCCACATGCTGATCGACGGCCAGGGCAACTTCGGCTCCATCGACGGCGATAACGCCGCGGCGATGCGATACACCGAGATTCGCCTCGACAAAATCGCTCACGAAATGCTGGCCGACATCGACAAGGAAACCGTCGATTTCGGGCCCAACTACGACGGCAGCCATAAGGAACCCCTGGTTCTGCCGACCCGTTTGCCGCAATTGCTGGTGAATGGTTCGGCGGGTATTGCCGTGGGTATGGCGACGAATATTCCGCCGCATAACCTGAACGAAGTCGTCGACGCCTGCCTGTTCGCCCTGAAGAACCCGGAAGTGACCGTCGATGAGCTGATGGAGATCATCCCGGCGCCCGACTTCCCGACCGCCGGCATCATCTACGGCCTGGCCGGCGTGCGCGACGGCTACCGCACCGGCCGTGGCCGCGTGGTGATGCGCGCCAAGGTCCACTTCGAGGACATCGACAAGGGCAACCGCCAGTCGATCATCGTTGACGAGATCCCCTACCAGGTCAACAAGAAGACCCTGCTCGAGCGCATCGCCGAGCTGGTGCAGGAAAAGAAGATCGAGGGCATCAGCCACATCCAGGACGAGTCCGACAAGTCCGGCATGCGGGTCGTCATCGAGCTCAAGCGCGGTGAAGTGCCCGAGGTGGTGCTGAACAACCTCTACAAGCAGACCCAGCTGCAGGACAGCTTCGGCATGAACATGGTCGCGCTCGTCGACGGCCAGCCCAAGCTCTGCAATCTGCGCGACATGATCATCGTGTTCCTGGAGCACCGCCGCGAGGTGGTGACCCGCCGCACGATCTATGAACTCCGCAAGGCCCGCGAACGCGGCCATGTGCTGGAAGGCCTGGCTGTCGCCCTGGCCAACATCGACGAGTTCATCGAGACCATCAAGACCTCGCCGACGCCGCCAGTCGCCAAGGCGGCCCTGATGGCCAAGAGCTGGGACTCGTCGCTGGTGCGCGAGATGCTGGCCCGCGCCGAAGGCGGCAGCGCCGCCTACCGCCCCGAGGGCCTGGAAGCCCAGTTCGGCATGCAGGCTGACGGCCTCTACCGCCTGTCCGAAGCCCAGGCCGGCGAAATCCTGCAGATGCGCCTGCAGCGCCTGACGGGCCTGGAGCAGGACAAGATCGTCGGCGAGTACAAGGAAGTGATGTCCGAGATCGCCGACCTGCTCGACATCCTGGCCACGCCGTCGCGCGTGACCACCATCATCAGCGAAGAGCTGACCCAGCTGAAGACCGAGTTCGGCCAGACCAAGCTGGGCGCGCGCCGCAGCGTCATCGAGCACAACGCCCAGGAGCTGGGTACCGAGGACCTGATCACGCCGACCGACATGGTCGTGACGCTCTCGCACACCGGCTACATCAAGAGCCAGGCGCTCAGTGAATACCGCTCGCAGCGCCGCGGCGGCCGCGGCAAGCAGGCCACGGCGACGAAGGAAGACGACTGGATCGACCAGCTCTTCATCGCCAACACCCACGACTGGATCCTGTGCTTCTCCGACCGCGGCCGCGTCTACTGGCTCAAGGTCTGGGAAGTGCCGCAGGGCTCGCGCAACTCGCGCGGCAAGCCCATCGTCAACATGTTCCCGCTGCAGGCCGGCGAGAAGATCACCGTGGTGCTGGCGCTGACGGGCGAGTTCCGCAGCTTCCCTGAAGACCACTTCATCTTCATGTCCACGGCCATGGGCACGGTCAAGAAGACGTCCCTCAAGGACTTCAGCAACCCGCGCAAGGCCGGCATCATCGCCGTCGACCTGGACGAGGGCGACCACCTGATTGGCGCTGCGCTGACCGACGGCCATCACGACGTGATGCTGTTCAGCGACGGCGGCAAGGCGGTGCGCTTCGACGAGGACGATGTGCGCCCCATGGGCCGCACCGCCCGCGGCGTGCGCGGCATGATGCTCGAGCCCGACCAGCGCCTGATCGCCATGCTGGTGGCCGAAGACGAGACCCAGAGCGTGCTGACCGCCACCGAAAACGGCTACGGCAAGCGCACTTCCATCGTCGAATACACCCGCCACGGCCGCGGCACCAAGGGCATGATCGCCATCCAGCAGAGCGAGCGCAACGGCCGCGTCGTCGCCGCAACGCTGGTGCGCCCCGAGGACGAGATCATGCTGATCACCGACAAGGGCGTGCTGGTGCGCACCCGTGTCGCCGAGATCCGCGAGCTCGGCCGCGCCACCCAGGGCGTCACGCTGATCGCGCTGGATGACGGCAGCAAGCTGTCCGGCCTGCAGCGCATCGTCGAGAACGATGCCAACGAAGCCGATGCCGGCGCCGAAGGCGGCGAAACTGGCTCGGCCGATGAATCCCCTGAAGCCCCCAAGGACTGATCAATGACCTCTCGCAAGCTGGGCCTGGCCCTTGCCCTCGCCCTGGCCGCCGGCACCGCCGTGGCCGACCCCTCCCCGGCCAAGAAGGCGCTGATCGACAAGATCGTCGCCCTGCAGCAGCAGGGCCTGGCCGACAGCCTGGCGGCCAACCTCGTTCAGGGCCCGCTGCCCCAGCTGATGCAAGGCGGCCGCGCCGCCCTGCAGCAGGTGCCGGCGGACAAGCGCGACGCCACGGCCAAGGCCATGGACGCCGAGCTGAAGAAGTTCATCGACGAGAACGTGCCCTATCTGAAGGACAAGATCTCCAAGGCGGTCCCGACCACGGCTTCGGCGCTGTTGGACGAACGCTTCAACGAGGACGAACTGAAGCAGATCATCGCCTGGGCAGAATCGCCGGTCAGCCAGAAGTTCGGCCTCGCCAGCATCGAACTGCAGAAGGCCGTCGCGCAAAAGGTGATGGCCGAGTCCGGCCCGACGCTGGAAGGCCGCCTCAAGACCCTGCAGAACAGCCTCGCCAAGCTGCTGGGCTTGACGCCCCCGCCGACGGCCACCACCGCGCCCGCGCCCAAGCCTGCAGCGCCCGCTGCCAAGCCCGCAGCTTCGGCGCCCGCCAAGAAGTAGCCTTCCAATCTCGATGACCTCAGCCCGCCCCTTCAATTTCTCCGCCGGCCCGGCGACCCTGCCCGAACCGGTGCTGCACCGGGTGGCGGCCGAGATGCTGGATTGGGGCGGCAGCGGCATGAGCGTCATGGAGATGAGCCACCGCGGCAAGGAGTTCGGCGCCATCCTCGAGGGCGCCCTCGCCGATGTGCGCGAGCTGCTCGCCGTGCCGGCCAACTTCCGCATCCTCTTCATGCAGGGCGGCGGCCTGGGCGAGAACGCCATCGTGCCGTTGAACCTCAGCCGCGGCGGCAAGGTGGATGTCGTCGTTACCGGCTCCTGGTCGCGCAAGAGCGCGTCCGAAGCGCGCCGCTATGCCGATGTGCAGGTGGCCGCCGAAGGCAACGGCCGCGCCATTCCCCGGGACTGGCAACTGCGCGGCGACGCAGCCTATGTCCACGTCTGCACCAACGAGACCATCGACGGCGTCGAGTTCCACGACCTGCCGCGCGTCGACAACGGCGTGCCGCTGGTCATCGACTGCTCGTCCCATCTCCTGTCCCGCCCCATCGACTGGAGCCGCGTCGGCCTGGCCTTCGGCGGCGCGCAGAAGAATATCGGCCCCGCCGGTGTGACGCTGGTCTTCGTGCGCGAGGACCTGCTCGGCCGTGCCATGGAGATCTGCCCCACTGCCTTCAACTACAAGACCGTGGCGGACAACAACTCCATGTACAACACGCCGCCGACGTTTGGCATCTACGTCGCCGGCCTGGTGTTCCAGTGGGTCAAGCAGCTCGAATACGCCGGCAAGCGCGGCCTCGCGGCCATCGAGCAGCGCAATATCGACAAGGCCGCCCTGCTCTATGCGGCGCTGGATGGCTCCGGCTTCTACGAAAACCGCGTCGAGCCGACCTGCCGCTCGCGCATGAACGTGCCCTTCTTCCTGAAGGACGAGAAGCTCAACGAGACTTTCCTCGTCGAGGCCAAGGCGGCCGGCCTGCTGCAGCTCAAGGGTCACAAGTCGGTCGGCGGCATGCGCGCGTCGATCTACAACGCCATGCCGCTGCAAGGCGTGCAGACCCTGGTGTCGTTCATGAAGGATTTCGAGGCCCGCCATGGCTGAACCCGTCGCCTCCCAGGCCCTGCTCGCCTTGCGCGACCAGATCGACGGCCTGGACAAGCAGCTGCTGGAACTGCTGAACCAGCGCGCCCGCGTCGCCGAGCAGGTCGGCGAGATCAAGCGCGCCGAAGGCACGCCTTTCTTCCGCCCGGACCGCGTCGCCCAGGTCATCGACAAGATCCGCGCCGCCAACCCCGGCCCGCTGAAGGCCGAGCATGTGTCGGCCATCTGGCGCGAGATCATGTCCGCCTGCCTGGCGCTGGAATCGCCCCAGCGCGTCGCCGTGCTGGGCCCGATGGGCACCTTCTGCGAGCAGGCGGCGCTGGAATATTTCGGCGGCGCCGCCGACATGACCTACTGCGCCAATTTCGACGAGGTCTTCCACGCGACGGCCAGCGGCAGTGCGCAGTTCGGCGTCGTCGGTGTCGAGAACATGACCGAGGGCGTGGTCACCCGCTCCCTGGACCTCTTCCTGCACACGCCCTGCCATGTGGTCGGCGAGGTCAGCCTGTTGATCCGCCACAACCTGATGCGCAAGGAGCCGTCCATGCACGGCATCGAGGCCGTGCTGGCGCATCCCCAGGCCCTGGCCCAATGCCAGAACTGGCTGAACAAGCACCTGCCCGACGTCGAACGGCGCGCCGTGTCCAGCAATGCCGAGGGCTCGCGTCTGGCGGCCACCAACCCGGCCTGGGCGGCCCTGGGCAGCGAACGCGCCTCGACGCTGTTCGGCCTGCACATCACGGCCCATGCCATCCAGGACGAGGCCTACAACCGCACGCGCTTCGCCGTCATCTGCCTGCCCCAGACCATGGCGACACCGCCGGCCACCGGCCGCGATTGCACCAGCCTGGTCGTCTCCGTGCCCAACCGCCCTGGCGCCATGCATGACCTGCTGGTGCCGCTGAAAAAGCACGGCGTGTCCATGACCCGCCTGGAATCCCGCCCGGCCCGCACCGGCCAGTGGGACTATTACTTCTACATCGACCTCGACGGCCACCCGACCCAGCCCCATGTCGCGGGCGCGCTGGCCGAGTTGCGCGAGCTCTGCGCCTTCTTCAAGATGCTGGGCGCCTACCCAGTCAAAAACTAAGGTCTGACCATGTTCCAGCAGCTCGGCGTGATCGGATGCGGCCTGATGGGTGGCAGCTTCGCGCTGGCGATGAAGAAGGCCGGCCTGGTGCGTCGGGTCGTCGGCTACAGCAAGTCGCCGTCGACGACCGAGCAGGCCAAGAAGCTGGGCGTCATCGACGTCGCCGCCGAATCGGCCCTGCTGGCCGTCTCGGGCTCGGACATCGTGCTGATCGCCGTGCCGGTGTCCGCCACCGAGGCCACGCTCAAGGCCATCCGCCATCTGGTCAATCCGGGCGTGCTCTTCATGGACGTCGGCTCGACCAAATGCGACGTCATCGAGGCCGCGCGCCGGGCCCTGGGCGAGCGCGCCTCCAGCTTCGTGCCATGCCACCCGATTGCCGGCAAGGAGTCGGGCGGCGTCCAGCACGCCGAGGCCAATCTCTACGAAGGCCGCCAGGTCATCCTGACGCCCCAGCCCTTCACCAATCCGCAGCTGGTGCAGAAGGCCACCGACGTCTGGTCGGCCCTGGGCTCGACGGTACTGAAGATGCGCCCGCACAACCACGACGCCGCCTTCGCCGCCGTCAGCCATCTGCCGCATCTGCTGGCCTTCGCCTACTTCCAGGCCATCGCCGAGCAGCCGGCGGCACGCGACTACCTCAGCCTGGCCGGCCCGGGCTTCCGCGACTTCACGCGCATCGCCGCGGGTGAGCCGGCCGTCTGGCGCGACATCCTGCTGGCCAACAAGCATGAGGTGCTGGCCCAGTCCAAGCGGTTCCGCACCATGCTGGACCAGCTCGAAGCCCTGATCGAAGCCGGTGACACCGCGGCCCTGGAAGCCGCGCTGCGCCCCATCGCCGAAGGCCGCTCCGCCTGGGGCAATCCGCCCCCTGCCACCCCTCCCGGCCGCCCGGCCGGCAAGTGATGTTCAAGATCCCCTTCCTCGACCTGCCGCCCTTGCGCGGTGCCGCGGGCACGGTGCGCCTGCCCGGCTCCAAGAGCATTTCCAACCGCGTGCTGCTGCTGGCCGCGCTGAGCGAGGGCAAGACCGTCGTGCGCGACCTGCTGGCCTCCGACGACACAGCCGTCATGCTGGACGCGCTGCGGGCCCTGGGCTGCGGCGTCTGGCGCGAGGGTGACGCCATCGTCATCGACGGCCTGGGTGGCCGCCTGCGCGCCAAGGAGGCCAAGCTCTTCCTGGGCAATGCCGGCACGGCCATGCGTCCGCTGACCGCCGCTCTGGCGGTCCTGGCCGCCACCCAAGGCGGCAGCTTCGAAGTCTCGGGCGTGCCGCGCATGCATGAGCGCCCCATCGGCGACCTCGTCGATGCACTGCGCGGCCTGGGCTGCGCCATCGACGACCTCGGCAACCCCGGCTTCCCGCCGCTGCGACTGCGCGGGCCGTCTGACCTCGCTTTGCACACACCGGTCAAGGTGCGCGGCGACGTCTCCAGCCAGTTCCTGACCGCCCTGCTGCTGGCCCTGCCCCTGGTGGCCGTGAAGGACATCCGCATCGAGGTCATCGGCGAGCTGATCTCCAAGCCCTATATCGAGATCACGCTGGCCCTGCTGGCGCGCTTCGGCATCGAGGTCAGGCGCGAGGGCTGGGAGGCTTTCGTCATCCCCGCCGGCAGCCGCTATGTGTCCCCGGGCGAAGTCTTCGTCGAGGGCGACGCGTCGTCCGCCAGCTATTTCGTCGGCCTGGGCGCCATCGCAGCGACAGACGCGCCCATGCGCATCGAAGGCGTGGGCAGCGAATCCCTGCAGGGCGATGTGCGCTTCATCGAAGCCGCCGCTGCCATGGGCGCTGAGGTCACTGCCGGCCCGAACTGGCTGGAAGTCCGCCGCGGCGCCTGGCCGCTCAAGGGCATCACGCTGGACTGCAACCACATCCCCGACGCGGCGATGACGCTGAGCGTCATGGCGCTGTACGCCGACGGCCCGACGACGCTGACCAACATCGCCAGCTGGCGCGTCAAGGAGACCGACAGAATCGCCGCCATGGCCACCGAGCTGCGCAAGCTGGGCGCCACGGTCGAGGAAGGCCCGGACTGGATCCGCGTGCAGCCGCTCGGCGACTGGAAGGCCGCCGCCATCCATACCTATGACGACCACCGCGTCGCGATGTGCTTCTCGCTGGCGGCCTTCAACAGCCTGGTCACCGAAAACGCCGTGCCGGTCCGCATCCTGGAGCCGCACTGCGTCGCCAAGACCTTCCCGGACTACTTCGAAACGCTGTTCGGCGTCGTGACTGCCAGGGCCGAGGACATCCCCGTCATCACCATCGACGGTCCCACCGCCTCCGGCAAGGGCACGCTGGCCGACGAAACCGCCAAGGCCCTGGGCTACGAAGTGCTGGATTCCGGGGCGCTGTATCGCGTCACGGGCCTCGCCGCGCGCCGCGCCGGCCTGGACCTGGACAACGGAGAGGCCGTCGCCGCCATCGTGCCGACGCTCAAGCTCAGCTTCCGGGACGGCCATGTCTTCCTGGGCGACGAGGACGTCAGCGCCCGGCTGCGCGCCGAAGCCACCGGCCTGCTGGCCTCCCAGGTGGCCGTGCACACCCCCGTGCGTCAGGCCCTGCACGAGCTGCAACTGGGCTTCCGTCGCCTGCCCGGCCTCGTTGCCGACGGCCGCGACATGGGCACGGCCCTGTTCCCGGACGCCGCGCTGAAGGTATTCCTGACGGCAAGCGCCGCCACGCGCGCCGAGCGCCGCCATAAGCAATTGATTTCCAAAGGAATTTCGGCTAATATCGTGGGCTTGCGCGAAGATTTGGAGGCGCGGGACGAACGGGACAAGAACCGCTCGGCCTCACCTCTGGCTCCCGCTCAAGACGCGCTGCTGCTGGACAACTCCGCACTGGGCATCGAGGAATCGGTGAACCAGGTGCTGGATTGGTGGCAACAGCGCAGGCCGTTCTGACATCGCGACCCGCCTCGGGTACGTCGATTGCCGGAACGGCACAGGCCTGAGAAGCCAGGGCCCGCCGGCCTCCATCGAACGCCAGTTCGATTGGCAGGGGAACGCAAGTTCCCCGTGACCGGCGGAACTCAACAACTAACCCGCAGGTTCGCCTGCACCGCAGCGCCGCATCAGCGGCGCATCAGGATCCATCAACATGTCCCAATCCCAAACCGCCCAAGCCTCCGGCATGGAATCCTTTGCCGCCATGTTCGAGGAGTCGCTGCAGCGCTCCGACATGCGCGCTGGCGAAGTGATCTCCGCTGAGGTCGTTCGTGTCGAGCACAACTTCGTCGTCGTCAACGCCGGCCTGAAGTCCGAGGCCTATGTGCCCATCGACGAATTCAAGAACGACCAGGGCGAACTGGAAGTCCAAGTCGGCGACTTCGTCTCTGTCGCCATCGACGCCATCGAAAACGGCTACGGCGACACCATCCTGTCGCGCGACAAGGCCAAGCGCCTAGCCTCGTGGCTGAGCCTGGAAACGGCCCTGGAGTCCGGCGACTTCGTGACCGGCACCGTCTCCGGCAAGGTCAAGGGCGGCCTGACCGTCCTGGTCAACGGCATCCGCGCCTTCCTGCCCGGCTCGCTGCTGGACACCCGCCCGGTGAAGGACATGAGCCCGTTCGAGGGCAAGACCATGGAATTCAAGGTCATCAAGCTCGACCGCAAGCGCAACAACGTTGTGCTGTCGCGTCGTGCCGTGGTCGAAGCCTCCATGGGTGAAGAGCGCGCCAAGCTGCTGGAAACGCTGTCGGAAGGCGCGATCGTCCAGGGCGTGGTCAAGAACATCACCGAATATGGTGCGTTCGTGGACCTCGGCGGCATCGACGGCCTGCTGCACATCACCGACATGGCATGGCGCCGTGTCCGCCACCCGAGCGAAGTCGTTCAGGTCGGCCAGGAACTGACCGCCAAGGTCCTGAAGTTCGACGCCGAGAAGAACCGTGTCTCGCTGGGCATCAAGCAGCTGGGCGACGACCCGTGGTTCGGCGTTGCTCGCCGCTACCCGACCGGCACGCGCCTGTTCGGCAAGGTCACGAACATCGCCGACTACGGCGCCTTCGTCGAGATCGAGCCGGGCATCGAAGGCCTGGTGCACGTCTCCGAAATGGACTGGACCAACAAGAACATCGCCCCCAGCAAGCTGGTCTCGCTGGGCGACGAAGTCGAAGTCATGGTCCTGGAAATCGACGAAGACAAGCGTCGTATCAGCCTGGGCATGAAGCAGTGCAAGGCCAACCCCTGGGAAGAGTTCGCCGAGAACGTCAAGCGCGGCGACAAGGTCAAGGGCCCGGTCAAGTCGATCACCGACTTCGGCGTGTTCGTGGGCCTGGCCCAAGGCATCGACGGCCTGGTGCACCTGTCCGACCTGTCCTGGGACGAGACCGGCGAGACCGCCGTTCGCAACTTCAAGAAGGGCCAGGAAGTCGAAGCCGTCGTGCTGGCCGTGGACGTCGAGCGCGAGCGCATCTCCCTGGGCATCAAGCAGCTGGACAGCGACCCCTTCACCGCCTTCACCACGATCAATGACCGTGGCGCTTCGGTGACCGGCAAGGTCAAGACCGTCGACCCGCGCGGCGCCGAGATCGAGCTGGCTGACGGCGTGATGGCCTATCTGCGCGCTTCGGAAATCTCCCGCGACCGCGTGGAAGACGCCCGCAACGTGCTGAAGGAAGGCGACGAAGTCACCGCCATCATCGTCAACGTGGATCGCAAGACCCGCAACATCCAGCTGTCGATCAAGGCCAAGGACAACGCCGACAACCAGGAAGCCATGCAGCGCCTGAGCCAGTCGAGCGAGCGTGAAAACGCCGGCACGACCAGCCTGGGCGCCCTGCTGCGCGCCAAGCTGGACAACCAAGGCAACTAAGCCCTCGGTTGACCTGCCCGGCCTGAAGCATTTTGCTGAAGGCCGGGTATGCTCCCCACAGGCTCGCTTGGCCTTTTCGCCAGCGAGCCTGTTCATTTTTCCAGATGCACGCCATGACCCGCTCCGACCTCGTTGCCGTCCTCGCTGAACGATTTGGCCAATTGACGCAGCGCGACACCGAGTTCGCGGTCAAGACCATCCTCGACGCGATGAGCGATGCCCTCGCGCGCGGCCACCGCATCGAGATCCGCGGCTTCGGCAGCTTCTCCATCAGCCGCCGCCCGCCCCGTGTCGGCCGCAACCCGCGCAGTGGCGAACAGGTCATGATCCCCGAGAAGCTGGCGCCGCACTTCAAGCCCGGCAAGGCCCTGCGCGAAGCAGTCGACAAGCATCTTCCCGTGACGGAATGACGCCCCTCGTCCAAGGACTGCCTTGGCCGGTCCCCCGCGGAGACGGCGATGCTTGCCGGATCAACCGGCAAGCACATCGCCAAGACGGGCCGGCTTGGGAGCGGCCCGGCGCTCGGCCCGAAAAACACAGCGGCCTCTGAGCCAGAATCCAGGGCCATGCGCACCCTTGTCTGGCTCCTGCGGGCCCTGCTCTTCTTCACGCTGTTCGCCTTCGCGCTGAACAACAGTCACGAGGCCGTCGTGCGCTGGTTCTTCGGCCACGAGTGGCGTGCGCCGCAAGTCATCATCGTGCTGCTGGCCTTCGGCTTCGGCGCCGCCTTTGGCGTGCTGGCCATGGTGCCGTCCTGGTGGCGCCACCGCCGCGCCGCCCAGCGAGTCGAGCCCCTGCCCGGCGCGCCCTCGCCCACTCCCGACGTTCCCGCCGCCCCTTACGCCGCCCACCAAGATGGAGTTTGATCCGCGCTGGCTGCTCTTCGTCCTGCCCGTCGTCTTCGTTCTCGGCTGGCTGGCCTCCAAGCTCGACTCCCGGCAATGGAAGCTCGAGCAGCGTGAGTCGCCCAAGGCCTATTTCAAAGGGCTCAACCTGCTGCTGAACGAGCAGCAGGACAAGGCCATCGACGCCTTCATCGAGGCCGTCCAGAACGACCCCGACACCTCCGAACTGCACTTCGCCCTCGGCAGCCTGTTCCGCCGCCGTGGCGAGACCGAGCGCGCCGTGCGCGTGCACGAACACCTGCTGCGCCGCGGCGACCTGCCCAAGACCGACCGCGACCGCGCCCAGCATGAGCTGGCCCAGGACTTCTTCAAGGCCGGCCTGTTCGACCGCGCCGAGGCCGCCTATGCCGAGCTGCGCGGCACCGCCTTCGAACGCGAGGCCCGCCTGGCCCTGCTGTCGCTGTACGAGCGCTCGCGCGACTGGACCAAGGCCGCTGAAGTCGCCGCCGAGCTGGAATCGGCCGGCACCGGCTCCTTCTCCAACCGCATTGCCCACTACCTCTGCGAGCAAGCCCTCGTTGCCCAGTCGCAGGGCCATGCCGACCTCGTACCCGCCCTGCTCGACCAGGCCCAGCGCCGCGCCCCCGAAGCCGCCCGCGCCTATGTGCTGCAGGGCCAGTTGCTGCTGAAGGCGGGCCAGGCCGAAGCCGCCATGGCCGCCTTCGCCAAGCTGCTGGCCGCCAACCCGGCCGCCTTCAATCTCGTCGCAGCCGATTGCGCCGCGGCCGCCAAGGCCCTCGGCCAGCCCGAACGCGCCATCGCCTTGCTGCTGGAGCAATACCAGCGCGCGCCCAGCATGCATCTGCTGCGGGCGCTTGCGACGCTGCAGGCCGAACCCCAGCGCGAACGCCTGGCGGCCCATCTGCGTGAGCAGCCGGCCCTGTCCGCGGCGACCGAACTGCTCAAGCTGAATGCCGCTGCCCTGCCCGCCGACGAGGCCGGCCCCCTGGTGCAGACGCTGGAGAAGGCCACCAAGCCCCTGCTTCGCTACCGCTGCGCCGCCTGCGGCTTCGAGGCGGCCCACTATTTCTGGCAGTGCCCCGGTTGCCTGAACTGGGACACCTACCCCCCACGCCATGTCGAAGAGCTCTAGAACCATCGTCTGCATGAAGTGGGGCACCAAGTACGGCCCCGAGTACGTCAATCGCCTCTACGCGATGGTGCGCCGCCATCTGCGCGGCGACTTCGAGTTCGTCTGCCTGACCGACCGCACCGAAGGCATCCGCGCCGAGGTGAAGTGCTTCCCCATCCCCGAGCTGACCCTGCCCAATGGCGAGCCCGAGCGCGGCTGGAAGAAGCTGACCACCTTCAGCCCCGTCCTCGTCAACGAGTACGGCCTCAGCGGCACGGCCCTCTTCCTGGACCTGGACGTCGTCATCGTGGGCGACATCACGCCCTTCTTCGAGGTCTCCGGAGAGTTCCTCGTCATCCACGACTGGAAGCGCCCCTGGCGCATCACCGGCAACTCCTCGGTCTACCGCTGGGAGCTGGGTGCCCACCAGGACGTGCTGACCGAGTTCGTTGCCGACCAGGCCAAGGCCAAGGCCGATTTCCGCAACGAGCAGGCGTTTCTTTCCGCCGTGCTGCACCGCCAGGGCAAGCTCAAGTATTGGGATGACGCCTGGTGCGCCAGCTACAAATACCACTGCATCCCGGCCTGGCCGACAAGCTACTGGCGTGATCCCTTCATTCCCGAAGGCGCGCGCATCCTGATCTTCCACGGCGTCATGAACCCGCCCGACGCGCTGGCCGGCCGCAGCAACGGCAACTGGCGGCATGCGCGGCCGGCACGCTGGATCGCCGACCACTGGAAAGAATGAACATCGTCGTCCTGGGCCTGATGGCCATCATCGCCGGCCTGGTGCTGCGCGAGCTGGCCACCCTGCTGCGCGCCAAGGTGCCGACGCAGACCCGCGCCGTCATGGTGGGCGACAACGCGCCGCTGTGCCAGCAAGACATTCCCAAGGTCATCTGGACCTATTGGCAGCCCTCGCCGGCCCCGGCCTTCATCCAGGCCTGCCTGGACAACTGGCGCCGCTTCGCGCCCGACCATGAAGTGCGCCTGCTGGACCGCGACAGCGTCTCCAGCTGGCTGCCCGAGCTGCGCGCCGACTTCGACGCCCTGGCCGCCTACCGCCAGGCCGACTGGCTGCGCATCCAGCTGCTCGCCCGCCACGGCGGCATCTGGATGGACGCCTCCATGCTGCTGAGCCGCGACCTGGCCTGGCTGCATGAGACACGCCAGCGCCGCGCCGCGGACTACGTCGGCTTCTACATCGACCGCTACACGACCCGGCCCGAACTGCCCATCGTCGAGAACTGGCTGATGGCCTCGGTGCCCGGCGGGCGCTTTGCGACAGCCCTGGCCGCAGCCTTCGACCGCGCGCTGGACGAAGGCGCCGAGGCGCTGCTGCAGCGCCTGCAGAACGAAGGCCGGCACGCTCGCGTCGTGCAGGCCCTGACGGAGGACTTCCAGCGCTATCTGCTGATGCATGTGGCCGCCGGCGAATTGCTGGACCGCGAGCCCCAGGCGGCGCGCCTGCTGCTGCTGCGCGCCGAGGACGGCCCCTTCGCCTGGCATGCCGGCGTGGGCTGGCGCAAGCGCCACCTCTATGCCCGCCTGGCCCTGCTGCCCTGCCCGCGCGTGCTGCCCGCCGTGCTGAAGCTGCGCGGCGGTGACCGCGCCGTCGCGGAGCGCAACTGGCGGCGTGGACTCGTCTCGCCCTTCAGCGCCCTGGTCCAGCTCGTCGACCGCCCGAAGAAGTGATGCGGCCCTGGCTCAGCCTGCTGTTCCCGATGTATCGGGTCGAGCCCTGGCTGAAAGCCTGCATGGACTCGCTCAAGCCTCAGCTGGACGACGGCGTGGAGCTGGTCTTTGTCGATGACGCCTCGCCCGACGGATCCGCAGCGCTGGTTGAACAACTGCTGCCGCAGGCGAGGCTGATCCGCCAGCCCGAGAACCGCGGCGTCAGCGCGGCGCGCAACCGGCTGCTGGATGAGGCGCAAGGCGACTATCTCTGGTTCATCGACCCCGACGACCTCGTCGAGCCCGGCGTCATCCCGCGGCTGAAGGCCTTGCTCGAGCAGCACAGGCCGGACCTCGTCAGCTGCGACTTCCGCGTCTTCGACGACGGCCCGTCGACCGAATCCCTCAAGCCGCGCCACCGCCACATCGCCAGCTTCGATGGCCCGGCCGGCGTCGTCATGGACGACGTGGACCAGCGCCTGAACGGCTTCTTTGTGCACGGCCAGTTCCACCCCTGGAGCAAGATCGTGCGCCGTGCCTGCTGGCCCGCCGGTCTGCGCTTTCCGCAAGGCCGCGTCTTCGAGGACATGGCCGTCTACCCGCGCCTGTTCCTGCACACGCCGCGGCATCTGCATGTGGCGGAGGTCTGGATCGCCTACCGCCAGCGCGGTGGCAGCCTGTTGTCGACGCTGGACCTGAAGCGGCTGGATGACTGGACCTGGGCCCTGGCCGGCCTGGCCGCCGAGCTGCCGCCGCTGAACGACGACACGCGTTTCGAAATCGCCCATTTCTGCGCCCGCACCCTGCTGCGGGCCAAGCGCCGCCGGCAGCAGCTGGGCGGCGAAGCACTGGCCGGCCTGCCCACCGATGCCGAACGCTTCGACCGCAGCTCGCCCTTGAGCCGCCGCGCGCTGCTGGCCGCCTATTTCAGGCGGGGACGCTGGCTGCGTGGCCTGCAGTGGTGGCGCAGCGCGTGATCAGCGCCTCGTAGCGCTCCCGCATCAGCGCCAGGCCATGTTCGGCCAGGGCGCGCTCGCGCGCAGCGGCACCCAGGCGGGCGGCCAGCGCCGGGTCGCGCAACAGGCGTGCAATGGCGTCCGCCAGGGCCGCGGCATCCCCTTCCGGCACCAGCAGGCCGGTCACGCCCTCCTCGATGACGCCGCGCACGCCGATGACGTCGGAGGCGATGCAGGCGCAGCCGGCCGCCATGGCCTCGACCAGGGCCAGGGGCATGCCCTCGTAATGCGTGGACAGCACGTACAGGGCCTGGGAGCGCAGCAGGCCGGGCATGTCGGCGTGATGGCCGAGGAAGGCGACCTGCCCGTCCAGCCCCAGCTGCCGTGCCTTGGCTTTCATCCGAGCCAGCAGCGGGCCAATGCCGGCCAGTTGCAGGCGCGGCTTCAGGCCCTGCGCGGCGAGTCTTGCCAGCGCCTCCAGCAGCGTTGCATGGTCCTTCTGGCGCGCGAAGCGGGCCGACATGACCAGGCCGGCCTCGCGCAGCCCCCCCGGCACGGCAAAGCGCGACAGGTCGACGCCGTTGGGGATGGCCAGGGTCTTGTCCGCCGGCAGGCCCTGGGCCAGCAGGCTCTCGCGCACGCCTTCGCTGACGCCGACCAGGGCCGCGCTCTTCGCGGCCAGGCTGCGGCTCTCGCGCAGGCTCCAGGGCATGTAGCGCTCGCGCGAGTTGTGCTCGACCTGGATCAGCACCGGCACGCCGGCGTCCAGCCCGGCCTGGCGGCCGATCAGATGCTCGGGAAAGCCATGGGCGAGGAGGGCCACGGGCTTGATCTGCGCCAGCAGGCGTGCCAGCTCGATCTGAGTGCGTCTATGGATCCAATGAGCGGGGACGAGAAGCACTCGAAGGCCTTGGGCCAGCAGCGCCTCGACACGGGCCATGGGCGTATGCGGCTTCTGCCTCAGGATGAGGACGGGTTCGAAAGGCCCGCCCTGCAGGGCCGACAGGCAGAGGTCGACGGCCACCTGGGTCGCACCGGAGAAGCCACCGGTCACGAAGTGAACGACTTTCGGGCGCGCTCTCAAGGCGGAATCGTTCGGCATTGGGCGCGCAGTGTAGGAGAGACAATCGCGCCCCATGTCTCTCGACACCAACGTCTCCCCGGCCCGCCGCCTCGGCCAGTTCGTCTACCCCCATCGCTGGGGCGCCCTGCTCACGGTGCTGGCCTATGTCGGCGCCGCGGCCACCGAACCCATGATCCCCAAGCTGATCGGCTATGCCTTCGGCGAGGGCTTTGCCAAGGACGCCTTTCCGCTGTGGATGATCCCGGTCGTGCTGATCGGCCTCTATCTGATGCGCGGCGTGTTCGGCTTTGCGGGCCAATACCTCTTCAACTGGACCGTCACGCGCAGCGTGATGGACTTCCGCGCGGCCCTCGTCAATGCGCTGCTGCGCCTGGACGCCCAGAACTACACCCGGATGCAGCCGGGCACGGCCGTCAGCAAGGTCGTCAACGACCCGCAGCAGATCCTGCAGCTGGTCGGCGACGTCGGCATGAGCCTGCTGCGCGACGGCCTGCCGGCCATCGCCATGCTGGGCTATCTGTTCTACCTGAACTGGAAGCTGACGCTGCTCAGCCTGATCGTCACGCCGGCGATGGCCTTCATCATGAAGAAGGTCAACCAGCGCATGCGGCTGATGGCCTCGCGCTCCTACGACTCGCAGCTGCTGCTGGTCAACAAGGTCGACGACCTCGCCCGCGCCTGGCGCGTCGTGCGCCAGTTCGGCGCCGAGGCGCATGAGCGCGAGCGCTTCGCGGCCACGGCCCACGAGGTGCGCCGCAACAACCTGAAGACAGCCACCGCCGGCGCCCTGGCCCAGCCCCTGTCCCAGCTCGTCGCGGCCATCGGCCTGTCCTTCATCATCTGCGTGACGCTGTGGCAGGCCCGCGCCGAAGGCACCGGCGTGCAGGCCTTTGCCGAGTTCGTCACCGCCCTGCTGCTGCTGACCTCGCGCCTGCGCCACCTGTCCGACCTGGCGGCGCCGCTGACCCGGGCCTCGGTCATCGCCAAGGGCTGCTTCGAGCTGATGGATGCGCCCAAGGAGGTCGACAACGGCACGCTCGAGCTGCCGACTCATGCCCATGGCGAGCTGGCCATGGAAGACGTGAGCCTGACCTACCCCGGCGCCGGCCAGCCGGCCCTGGACGGCCTCAGCCTGACCTTCCCCGCCGGCAAGACGACCGCCCTGGTCGGCGCCTCGGGCGCGGGCAAGAGTTCCATCATCCATCTGCTGCTGGGCTTCGGCGCGCCCGACGCCGGCCGCATCCTGCTGGATGGCAACGACGTCGAGGCCTTGACACGCCTGAGCCTGCGCCGCCAGTTCGCCGTCGTGTCCCAGGACATCGTGCTCTTCGACGACTCGGTGGCCAACAACATCGCCTATGCCCAGCCGCGCGATGAAGCGCGCCTCGAAGCCGCCCTGCGCGCCGCCCATCTGTGGGACTTCGTGCAGAACCTGCCCGAGGGCGTCGAGACCAGCGTCGGCGCCAATGGCAGCAAGCTCTCCGGCGGCCAGCGCCAGCGCCTGGCCATCGCGCGGGCCCTGTACAAGGACGCGCCGATCTGGATCTTCGACGAGGCCACCTCGGCTCTCGACACCGAGAGCGAGCGCGCCGTGCAGCAGGCCCTGGCGGCCTGGTCCGGCCGCAAGACGCTGATCGTCATCGCCCACCGCCTGTCCACCATCCGCGACGCCGACGCCATCCATGTGCTGGGGGCCGGCAAGCTGATCGAGACCGGCACGCATGCCGAACTGCTGGCCCGGGATGGCGCCTATGCCGCCATGGTGAGGGCCCAGGCGGGCGAACCGTGAAGCGAAGGGCGCTGCTGCTGTGGGCGGCGGCGCCTGCCCTGGCTCAGACCGAGGTCGAAGCCAATACGGCGACTCGCGCCCAACTCGAATCCCTGCCCGGCCTCGGCCCATCCCTGGTCCGGCGCCTGCTGGCCGCGCGGCCCTTCAAGGATTGGGCCGACCTGATGCGGCGCGTGCCCGGCGTGAAGGCTGCCGCGGCGCGCAAGCTGTCGGCGGCGGGCCTGCGTGTGGCAGGCGCGGCCTACTCAGCAGTCGGCGGCGAAGCCGGCTGAGCGGCTGCGGCGCAGCGCGGCCGGGTCGATCTGTGGCGCCCGCGCCGGCCAGCCGAAGAAGCGCTGCACCTCGGCCCGCTTGGCCAGCGTATCGCTCATGCCCAGGTTGATCAGTTCGTTGACGAAGCTGGGCTCGAACAGCAGATAGCTGACCAGGGCCGAGCCGCTGGTCTTGTTGCCCTTGCCGCTGACGCCGAAGGCCCTCAACATGGCGCGCACCGAGTGCGGCAGGCTGGCCTGATGCTCGCCGGCCAAGTCGTCCAGGCGGCGGCTGGGCGCGATGACGAGCAGCTCGATGGGCCGCAGCGCCGTCGCCGCCCGCGTCTCGCGCGGCAGCAGGGCCAGGGTGCGGTTGATGCGGCGCAGGCGCTCGACGTCGACCGACAGCGCGTCCAGGAAGATGTTGGACAGGGCGTGGCCGGCGATCTGGGCCATGCTGGGATGCTGCTCGTTGGCAGCGACGCGCCGGCCCTCGGGCTCCTTCATGCGGCCCGCGCCGATGACGAGGACGCGCTCGGCACCCAGGTGCACGGCCGGCGAGATGGGCGCGCTCTGGCGCATGGAGCCGTCGCCGAACCACTCCGGCATGCCCTCGAGCTCGATCAGCTCGGCCGGGAAGATGAAGGGAATGGCCGACGAGGCCATCAGATGCGCAAGGCTCAGCCTGGCCTGCACCGCCATGCGCTGCTCGCGCAGCCAGGGCACGACGTGGTGATGGGTCTGGAAGAAGGTGACGTGCTGGCCCGAGGTGTAGCTCGAGCCCGTCAGCGCCAGCGCGCGCAGATGGCCGCCGTCCAGCATGGACTCGATGCGCGGCATGTCGAGATAGCGTGCCAGCAGCTCGCGCAGCGGCGCGTTGTTCAGCAGGCTCTTGGGCCGGCTGCGCGTCCAGCGGGCGACGGCCCAGCCCAGGCTCAGCATGCTGAGCCAGCGCGCGCCGCTCCTCACCGCCTCGAAGGCATCGGCGCGGTAGATGTTCTCGACATGCAGGCCCTGCCAGAGATGCAGCAGTCCGTCGACGGCGCCGTCGAAGTCATCGGCATGACAGGCCAGCGTCGACGCATTGATGGCGCCGGCGGAGGTGCCGCTGATGACGGGAAAGGGGTTGTGCTGGGTCTGGCCGGCGTCGCGCCGCAGTTGCGCGATGGCGGCCAGCACACCCACCTGGTAGGCCGCACGCGCGCCGCCACCGGTCAGGATCAGCCCCGTGACCGGCTGCGGGCGGACGAGCCCGGCTGAATGAGCAGAAGGCTTGGGTACGGCTTGCAGCATCTGGCGAAATCATCGCCGAAATGCTCGGGTCCTCAGGGGCGAACAACCCCGCAACTGGGCTAGTTCTCGTAGATAACTTCTGCGGCCGTGCCGAGCTTGGCCAGCGCCTCGTCGGCCGGCCAGAAGCGGCTGGCCTCGCCCAGCTCGACCAGCCAGCGCGCGCCGACCCGGCCGTTCTCGGGCTCGGCCTTCATGGCCACCCGCACCGGCAGGCCCTGCTTGCGGGTGCCGCCCTCCTCGGTCTCGACCTCGCGGGGCGGGAAGCGCTGCACCAGCTCGTGGACAAGGCCGGCCGCGCCCGCATTGCCCAGCAGCAGGTGGCGGCCGAACCTGGCGCGCGCCGCCGACAGGCTCCACACCGCCTGCACATTCATGCGCAGGCCGCCGGAGAAGCGGTCGTTCTGCACCTTGCCCTGGGCAATGATGAGCTCGTCCTCGGCCAGCAGTTCCTTGTTGGCATTCAGCAACTCTTCATTGGCCACGGCCTCGACGGCGTCGCTCTTGTCGTCGATCTTGAAGATGGCGACGCGGCCGCGCTGGCCGTTGATGACGCGCATGCCGCTGACGATGCCGGCCACCAGCGTGGGCTCGCGGCTGTCCACCAAGTCGGCGATCTGGCGCTTGACGATGCGCCTGACCTCGGCGCCGCTCTGGTCGAAGAGATGGCCCGACAGATAGAAGCCGATGGCCGTCTTCTCCAGCGACAGCCTCTCCTTGATGCTCCAGGGCTCGGCATGCACGAGCTCGGGCTCGGCGGTGGACGAGCCGTGGGTGTCGCCGAAGTCGAACAGGCCGCCCTGGTCGGCGTTGGCCTCGGTCGTCTCGGCATGCGTGTAGCCGCGGGCTACGCTGGCCAGCAGCTTGGAGCGCTCGGGGTTGATGGCGTCGAAGGCGCCAGCCTTGATCAGCGCCTCGACCACGCGCTTGTTGACCGACTTGCGGTCCACCCGCAGGCAGAAGTCGTAGAAGCTCAGGAAAGGCCCGCCGGCCTCGCGCGCCGCGATGATGGCCTCGATGGCGCCGCGGCCCGTGCCCTTGACGGCGCCCAGGCCGTAGTTCACCAGGCGGTTGGACAGCGGCTCGAAGCGGTACATGCCCTTGTTCACGCAGGGCGACTGGAACTCGACGCCGAAGATCTTGGCGTCGCCCAGCAACACCTTGAGCTTGTCGGTGTCGTCCATTTCAATGGTCATGTTCGCGGCGTAGAACTCGGCCGTGTAGTGCGTCTTCAGCCAGGCCGTGTGATACGACAGCAAGGCGTAGGCGGCGGCGTGCGACTTGTTGAAGCCGTAGCCCGCGAACTTCTCCATCAGGTCGAAGACCTCGTCGGCCTTCTCCTCGTTGATGCCCTTTTCCGCCGCGCCCTTGCGGAACATCGCGCGGTGGGCGGCCATCTCGTCGGCCTTCTTCTTGCCCATGGCGCGGCGCAGCATGTCGGCGCCGCCAAGGCTGTAGCCGCCCAGCACCTGGGCGGACTGCATCACCTGCTCCTGGTAGACGAAGACGCCATAGGTCTCGGCCAGCACCTGTTCCAGCAGCGGATGCGGGTACTCGATGGTTTCCTTGCCGTGCTTGCGCGCGACGAAGGAAGGGATCAGGTCCATGGGGCCCGGGCGGTAGAGCGACACCAGGGCGATCAGGTCCTCGAAGCGCGAGGGCTTGGCGTCCTTCAAGAGGCGCTGCATGCCGGGCGATTCAAACTGGAACACGCTCTCCGAGTAGCCCTTGCCGAAGAGGTCGAAGACCTTCTTGTCGACCAGGGGCACATGGGCCCAGTCGAAGTCCTTGCGGTCGGGGTGGCGGGCGACGATGAAGTCCTTGGCCAGCTCCAGGATGGTCAGCGTGGCCAGGCCCAGGAAGTCGAACTTGACCAGGCCGATGGCCTCCACGTCGTCCTTGTCGAACTGGCTCACCGCGCTGGTCGAGCCGGGTTGCTGGTACTGCGGGCAGAAGTCGGTGATCTTGCCGGGGGCGATCAGCACGCCGCCGGCGTGCATGCCGATGGAGCGCACCGTGCCCTCGACGCGCGCCGCCATCTCCAGCAGGCCGGCTACTTCCTCGTCGGCCTTCTCGCGCTCCTCGATCTCGGGCGACTCGTGGCGGGCATAGACCATCTTGGCCTTGTCCGGGTCGAAGTTGGGCGGCAGCTTGGCCAGGGTCACGGTCTTGCCGGGCGGCGCCGGGATGAGCTTCGCGACGCTGTCCACATGGCCGAAGCCCATGCCCAGCACGCGGCCGATGTCGCGCAGCGCGCCCTTGGCCGCCATGGTGCCGAAGGTCGCGATCTGGCTGACCGCCGGACGGCCATATTTGTCCTTGACGTAGTCGATGACGCGGTCACGGTTGCCCTGGCAGAAGTCGATGTCGAAGTCGGGCATCGAGACGCGCTCGGGGTTCAGGAAGCGCTCGAACAGCAGGTTGTATTTGAGCGGGTCCAGGTCCGTGATCAGCAGCGCATAGGCAACGAGGGAGCCCGCGCCCGAGCCCCGGCCCGGGCCGACCGGGCAGCCGTTTTCCTTGGCCCAGCGGATGAAGTCCGACACGATGAGGAAGTAGCCCGGGAAGCCCATCTTGATGATGGTGTCGAGCTCGAAGTCCAGGCGCTCGACGTAGCGCGGCCTCTCCTTGTCGCGCTCGGCCTCGTTGGGAAAGAGGTGCTTCAGCCGCCCGACCAGGCCTTCATGGCTCAGCTCGCGGAAGTACTGGTCCATCGGCATGGGCGTGCCGTCTTCGAGCAGCGGCGTCGGGAAGTTGGGCAGCTGCGGCTTGCCCAGCACCAGCGTCAGCGAGCAGCGCCGCGCGATCTCCAGCGTGTTCTGGATGGCGCTGGGCACGTCCTTGAACAGCTCGCGCATCTGCGCCTGGGTCTTGAAGTACTGGCTGGGCAGGAAGCGCTTGATGCGCTTGGGGTTGGCCAGGGTCTCGCCCTCGGCGACGCAGACGCGGGCCTCATGGGCCTCGAAGTCCTCTTCGCTGAGGAACTGGATGGGGTGGGTGGCGACGACCGGCAGGCCCAGCTCCGCGGCCAGCGGCACGCTGGCCTGCACCAGGGCCTCCTGGCCGGGCAGGCCGGCGCGCTGCAGCTCGATATAGAAGCGCCCCGGGAACAGGGCCGACAGCTTCTGCGCCCATTCGGTGGCGCGCACCTTGTCGCCCTGCATCAGGGCCTGGCCCAGGCCGCCATGCTGGGCGCCGCTCAGGCAGATCAGCCCGCCGCCCAGCTCCTGCAGCCATTCCAGCTTCAGGCAGGCCTGGTTGCGCTGCACGTTGTCGATCCAGGCGCGCGACAGCAGCTCGGAGATGTTCAGATAACCCTGCTTGTCCTGCACCAGCAGCAGCAGGCGCGTCGGCGGCTTGTCGGTGGCGTCGCTCTCGACCCAGCAGTCGGCGCCGAGGATGGGCTGCACGCCCTTCTTGCGCGCCGCCGAATAGAACTTGATGCCGCCGAACAGGTTGGCGAGGTCGGTGATGGCCGCCGCCACCTGGCCGTCCTTGGCCGCCGCGCCGGCCGCGTCATCGGTGCGCAGCGTGCCGTCCACGACCGAGAACTCGGTGTGCATGCGCAGGTGGACAAAGGGCAGCTCTTGCAGGTCTTGGACAGCGGTCTCGGGCATCGCAGCATTGTAGGAAGCCGCCGCCGCAGATTTGCCGGGCTGCATGGCAACGCTTACATGCCTTGTCGATGCCATAAAACTTTAAGTATTACTTTTAATCGATGCCAATTGCTGGATCGGCGTAATCGCGGGGTGTTTATCAGCAAATAGTCATGTTTAATTCATTCGCCCGGAACTGGCGCCGGTTCGGGGCACCACGAGGCCCGCTCGCACGAGGCGGCCCGCCACACCCGGAGACAAACCATGTTCCTGATTTGCAAGCGCCTCGCGCGCTGGGCTGCTGCATGCGCCCTCAGCGCACTGCTGGCCCCCGCCCAGGCGGCGCCCTGGACGCTGACCGGCGCCATCGGCACCCACGACCCCCACGTCTACAAGACCAGCTCGACCTGGTGGCTGTTCGAGACCACCGACAACGGCGGCATCGCCGTCAAATACTCCAGCAATGGCACGGCCTGGACCCAGGGCGGCCCCATCTTCAGCAGCGGCCTGGCCTGGTGGAAGACCTATCTGCCCAGCAACAAGACGGCTATGGTCTGGGCGCCCGGCTGCGGCGAGTACAACGGCCTGGGCTATTGCTACTACGCCATCTCCAGCTTCGGCTCGCAGAAGTCGGCCATCGGCCTGACCACCTCGGCCGGCGGCATCCAGGCCGGCCAATGGGTGGACCAGGGCGCCATCCTCACCTCCAAGTCCGGCGACGGCTACAACGCCATCGACCCGGCCTTCGTCGTGGCCGCCAATGGCGATCCCTACATGGTCTTCGGTTCCTTCTGGAACGGCATCCACATCACCCGGGTCAGCAAGGTCAACCTGAAGCCACCGACGGGCGGCATCGTCAACATCGCCAAGGACACCGCCAACGGCATCGAGAACGGCTTCGTCGTCCGCCGGGGCAGCTGGTATTACCTGTTCGCCTCCAAGGGCGCCTGCTGCCAGGGCGCCAACAGCACCTACCGCATCGTCGTCGGCCGCTCGGCCTCCATCACCGGCCCCTATGTGGACAAGGCCGGCGTCTCGATGATGTCCGGCGGCGGCACCGTCCTCGCGTCCAGCGGCTCGCGCTTCAAGGGCCCGGGCGGGCAATCCCTGCTGGCCGACGGCTCGGTGATGGCCTGGCATGCCTATGACGCGCAGAACAACGGCGCGCCGGTGCTCTTCATGGGCAATGTGACCTGGGGCTCGGACGCATGGCCACAAGCGGTCTGGTGATCGCGCCGCCGGCGGCGCTGGCCATGGGGCTGGCGCTGCTGGCCTGGGCCTGGTGGGGGCAGCCGGCGGCGCAGGCCGAGGCACCCCCGCGCCCGGCGGTGATCGACGCGCCAGCGCCGGTGTTCAAGCCGCTGCCGGTGACGACGGCCGCGCCGGCCGTTCGCTCGGCCCCGGTCGCCGCCCTGCCCCTGGCCGGCCTGCTGACGGCGCCCGAGGCCAGCCTGCGCAGCAG
>NZ_JBWKOB010000008.1:0-172593 GCF_059415865.1 Roseateles sp. GW821-FHT09H10
CGACCAGGCCGCCCTGCAGGCCCGGCGCGTGGGCCTGCCCGAATCCGCCCTGCCCGCCCTGCCCCTGGCCGAGCTGAAGATCAGCGGCGCCCGGCGCGTCAACGCCGAGGCCCTGCGCGCCGAGCTGGGCCTGCAGCCGGGCGACCGCGTCGGCCGCGGCGAGCTGGCGCGCGCCGTCGAGCGCCTGGACGGCACCGGCGACTTCGACCGCATCGAGACCGAGGTCGACGACCGCGACGGCCGGCGCAGCGTTGAGCTCAAGCTCACCGAGGCCGACTGGGCCGCCAGCCGCGTGCGCCTGGGCCTCGAGCTGTACAGCAACTTCGCCGACGCCAACAGCTATTCGCTGGTCGCCATGCATGTGGCCAACTGGCTCAACCGCTGGGGCGCGGAGTTGCGCAGCGTTGCGCGCATCGGCTCCACGCGCGGCCTCAACACCGAGTTCTACCAGCCGCTGGGCCCCGGCTCACGCTGGTTCACCAGCGCCAAGCTCGCCTATGCCGCCGGCAGCAACGACGTCTTCGACCAGGGCCAGCGCGCGCTGCGCCTGTCCAGCAGCCTGACCAGTGCCCAGCTCGAACTCGGCCACCGCGTGGCCGGCCTGGGCGACCTGCGCTTGGGGCTAGGTCGCCTGCACGCCAGGGACGAGGTCGTGCTGCCCGTCATTCCCGAGAACGGCCGCCGCTCGCAGACCTATGGCCAGCAATACCTGGAACTGCACACCGACTCCCTCGACTCGCTGGCCTTCCCCAGCCGCGGCCAGTGGACGACGGCACGCATCGAATGGCTGCGCCCGCGCGGCGAGTCCGGCGTCATCAACGCGTCGCTGCTCGGCCTGTCGGCCTTCCGCCTCGGCGAATGGGCCGGCCAGCTGTATGGCGAGTTCGCCCACGCCGAGCGCGGCCAGGCGCGCTCGCTGGGCGGCTATCTGCGCCTGTCCGGCACGCCCGACGCCTCGCTGGTGGGCGAGAACATGGTGCTGGCCCGCCTCGTCATGGCGCGGCGCATCGGCGAGATGCCGGTCGGCCTGGGCGGCGCCGTGCGCATCGGCTTCTCGCTCGAAGCCGGCGCCATCGGCGCGGGCTCGGGGCTGAAGCTGTCCAATGTGCCGCGCAGCGGCTGGCAGCAGGCCGCCAGCGGCTTCCTGAGCGTGGACACGCGCTTCGGCCCCTTCTTCCTGGCCCTGGGGTCGACACGCGGCGGCGAGACCTCGGCCTACCTGCTGCTCGGCCCGACGTGGTGAATTGGCATTCAAGCCCCCGCCACTTCGGTCGATAAGCCCCTCAAGAGGACCTGCAGCATGCGGGCTGGCCCCCAACGGGCGTTGAGGAGAAGACCATGAAGATCCAGTCGTTGAAGAAACCTGTCCCCGGCCTGCTGGCCCTGGGCACCCTGATGTTGCTGGGCGCCGCCGGCATGCGTGCCGTGCAGGCCGCCGACAACGCGACGGCCTCCGCGACCGCCGTCGTGCTGCAGCCCATTGCCGTCAGCAAGGCGGCCGACCTCGTGTTCGGCAACGTCGTCGCCGGCAACGGCGTCGTGACCCTCGCGACCGACGGTACCCGCACGAAGTCCGGCACCGCCGCACTTCCCACCGGCGTCGCGGGCGTGGCGGCGCGCTTCGATGTGACGGGCTCCGGCAACAACACCTTCTCCATCGACTACACCGGCAGCGACACGGTGCTGACCGACGCGAGCAGCAACACGATGGCCGTCGACTGGATCACCGAGGCACTGGCCGGCACGACCGCGAGCGGCAAGACCGACGAGACCACCGACGCGACGTCGGGTACCCTCTCGTCCGGCGCCGCCTACATCTTCGTCGGCGGCAAATTGACCGTCGGTGGCGCCCAGGCAGCCGGCACCTACACCGGTGTCGTCAAGGTCACCGTCGCCTACAACTGAGGGCAAGGCCCTTTTCCGCCATGACGCGCGCTTCCTGCGCCCTGTGCGCGGCCGTCGGCCTGCTGTGCGCCCTGACGCCGCCGACGCGCGCCCTCGCGGCGACAGCCCCGGCCCAGGCCAGCGCCGTCGTCGTCGTGCCGGTGGCGGTCAACGCCTGGCTGGGCGTCCCCATCAACGTGCAGGAGCTGCTGCTGGCCCAGAACGCGCCGGCCGGCCCGGCCACCGGCACTCTCGTGCCCCGCGTGCCCAGCGCGACGGTACCGGCCGCGCTGCGTGCCCTGCCGGTCTGGATCACGGCGGCCGTGGAGTCGCGCCAGGCCTTCGGCGCGGAGATCGTCGCCGCCACCGGCTCGGCCCTGCTGCCGCGCGGACCGGCGGCGGCCATCTCGTTCGGTGCGGCGGACGGCGATGGCGACGGCGAGCCGCCCCTGGTCATCACCGTCGCCTTCAATTGAAATGCAGCGCTGCCTGACCTGGGCCCTGCTGCTGGCCAGCGCCGCCGCACAAGCGCAGGACTTGACCAACAACACGGCCCTGTCCTTCGGTGCCTTCACGGCAGGCGGCGGCGGCACCATCACCGTCGCACCGGGCGGCGGGCGCATGAAGACGGGCAGCGTCATCCTGGTCAACCAGGCCGGCACGGCCAGCGCCGCGCAGTTCACCATCAGCGGCACGCCGAACGCCGTGTTCACCATTTCCCTGCCCATCGACGGAACCACCTTCCTGACCGACGGCGGCAGCGGCAGCATGGCCCTGAACAGCTTCTCCAGCAGCCCGCCGGTGACGGGCGTGCTGTCCGGCGGCGGCACGCAGACCATCAACGTCGGCGCCACGCTCAGCGTGGGCAATCTGCAGGGCACGGGTGCCTACAGCGGCACCTTCAGCGTGACGGTCAACTACCAGTAACAAATTGCACCGTGAATGCGGCGCTTTTGCGGGCTTTGCCGCCCTCAAGTTCTGGCGACCATGCCGGAATGCGTGCAACACCCAAGCTTTTCCTGCTGGCGGCCCTCGGGCTGCTGGGGGCGCGCGCCGCCTTCGCCGACCTGATGCTCTTCCCGACGCGCATCGTCTTCGACAAGCAGCGCGCGGCCCAGGTCGAGCTGATGAACCAGGGCAAGACGCCCGAGACCTACCGCATCCATCTCGTCAACCGCCGCATGGGCCCGAATGGCGAGTTCATCGCCATCGACCAGCCCGGCGCCGGCGAGCAGTTCGCCGACGCCATGCTGCGCTACTCGCCGCGCCAGGTCACCATCCCGCCGGGCGGTTCGCAGACCGTGCGTATCCTGCTGCGCAAGCCCGAGGACCTCGCCACGGGCGAATACCGCTCCCACCTGCAGTTCGACCGCGTCGCCGAAGCCAGCGGCGCCAGCAGCGTCGAGGACGTCGCCAGGCGCGGCGTGCAGGACGTGGGCGTCAGCATCCAGGCCCTGGTCGGCGCGTCCATCCCCGTCATCGTGCGCCAGGGCGACACGCAGGCCCGGCTGGACCTCGCCGACCTGGCCGTGCAGCCGCCCGCCGCGGGCGGCCCCGGCCTGCTGTCCTTCCAGATGAAGCGTGACGGCAACCGCTCCGTCTATGGCGACCTGCTCGCCACCTTCACGACGACGGCCGGCGTGACCTTCGAGGTCGCGCGCGCCGGTGGCGTCGCCGTCTATGTCCCCAACGCCAGCCGGCGCGTGCAACTGCCCTTGCAGTTGCCCTCCGGCAACGCCCTGCCCGCCGGCACCTTGAAGCTGGCCTTCCGCGAGCGGCCCGAGTCCGGCGGCAAGCTGCTCGCCGAGACCGCGCTCACCCTCCCCTGACGGGCCGGCGCCCGCGCGCCATGGCCCGCCGTGCCCTGCGCCTCGCCCTCGCTGCCCTGGCCGTCTGGCCATGGCTGGCCTGGGCCGGCCCCAACGACGCCCCCACGCCGCTGCGCCAGCTGGAGGTGCAGGTCGACGGCCGCAGGATGGCCGAGCCCGTGGACGTCTTCCAGACCGACTACCAGGTGCTGCTGCCGCTGGGCGCCGTGTCGCGGCTGCTCGGGCTGGATGTGCGCGTCCAGCCGGCCACGGGCCGTGCGGCCGGCACCCTGCCCGGCTCGGGCGAACCCTTCTGCCTGGATCTCGTCGAGTCCAGCATGCGCATCGGCGAGCGCCGCCTGTCCTTCGAACCCCGCCTCGCCCAGGCCATCGGCAGCGACATCTATGTATCGACGCAGCTGCTGACGCGCTGGCTCAACCTCGAGCTGGCCGTGGACCTGCCGCACTGGCAGCTGCGGCTGCGCGTGCGCGACGGCGTCGCGGTCGCCCCCGCCGCGCCGCTGCCACGGCCCGGACCCGCCCGCATCGACGAGAACAACCTGCTGGTGCTGGAGGTGATGCTGGACGGACAGGTCATCTCGGACAGCTTCGCCGCCTACCAGGACGGCACCCAGACCCTGCTGCCGCTGGGCGAGCTGTCGCGGCTGCTGACCCTGGCCATCCAGGTGCGGCCCGACCGCGGCAGCGCCGAGGGCCGGCTGCCGCGCGACCGTGCCTTCGCCCTCAACCTGCCCGAAACCCTGGCCAGCGTGGCGGGCCGCGAGCAGAGCTTCGAGCCGCGCCTGGCCGGCGTCGTCGGCGACGACATCTATGTGTCGCGCCAGCTGCTGACGCGCTGGCTGCCGCTGGACCTGCAGCTCGACCTCGCCACCCTCAAGCTCAAGGTCGTGCCGCGCGAGAAGCTACCGCTGCAGGAGAAGCTGGAGCGCGAGCGCCTCGCCGCCGCCCTGGCCGGCATGCAGCCCGCCGAGCGGCCCAACTACCCCTACGCGCCGTCGACGCCGGGGGCCATCGGCGTGCCGTCCATCGACCAGTCCCTGGGCGCCGACGCCCGCTACGGCCGCCATTCGCGCCAGTACAAGGCCGCCTACACCGCCTATCTGACCAGCGACCTGCTCGGCATGGAGGGCTCGGCCTATGTGCTCAAGACCCAGGACAAGGCCACACCCGACCTGCGCGTCACGCTGGCGCGCAACGATCCCGATGGCGGCCTGCTCGGGCCCATGAAGGCCCGCTCGGTGACGCTGGGCAACGTGGCCCTGCCCAGCGTGCGCAACGTCATGCAGGGCAGCGCCAAGGGCAATGGCGTGGCCGTCAGCAACCGGCCGCTGGACCAGCCCAACAGCTTCGACCGCCACAGCCTGCGCGGCGACCTGCCGCCCGGCTGGGACGTGACCCTCTACTACAACGACCAGCTGCTGGGCTACCAGTCCTCGCGTGCCGACGGCCAGTACGCCTTCGACGACCTGCCCCTGTCCTTCGGCCCCAACGAGTTCCGCCTCGTCTTCCACGGGCCGCTCGGGCAGCTGCGCGTCGAGAAGCAGAGCTTCCTGCTCGACCAGGCCAGCGTGAAGCCTGGCGAGGTCTTCTACACCCTGGCCTCGCAGGTGGCGGACGACGGCTCGGTGCGCAGCCTGGCCCAGGCCGACATCGGCCTGGGCAAGAAGCTCACGGGCAAGCTCGGCCTGGTGCGCCGGCCGCGCATCGTCGGCGGCATCGCCACCGAGACGCTGGACTATGGCCAGCTCGGCCTGCTCGCCTATCTCGACTCCATGATCCTCAGCGGGCAGCTGAGCGGCATGCGCGGCGGCGGCCTCGGTGAGCTGGGCTTGAAGACCCGCCTGGGCAGTTTTGCGCTGGACGCCCTGCACACCCAGCGCCAGGGCGGCTTCGTCACCGACCAGTTCTCCGTGCGCCGCCGCGACGAATTGCGCCTGCAGGGCAGCGTCAAGCTCGGCGCCCTGCCGCGCCTGATGCTGGATGTCGGCGCCCTGCGCAGCAGGCTGGACTACGGCGGCACCGACCTGCAGCTCGGCCTGCGCACTTCGCTGATGTACTGGGGCACGGCCTTGTCCAACAGCCTGCGCTGGCAGCGCAGCGGCGACCAGACGACGACGGACGGCGCGCTGCAGGTCAGCCGGCGCGTGGCCGACATCGGCCTGAACGCCCAGTTCAACTACCGCGTGCAGCCCGGCAGCAGCCTGCAGGCCGTGGCCATCAGCGCCGACCGCAACCTGGCCGACGGCTACCAGCTCAACGCCGGCCTGCTGCGCAGCATGGACTCGGGCCTGACCCTGGTGTCGGCCGGCCTGGCCAAGAGCCTCGGCAGCTTCGGCCTGGCCCTGAGCGCGAGCTATTCCAGCCAGCGCGAGCTGGCCCTGGGCCTGCAGCTCTTCATTGCGCTGGACCGCGACCCGCGCAGCGGCCGCTGGCAGTTCGACGGCCAGCCGCTGGCCGGCACCGGCGCCGTGTCGGCCCGCGCCTTCGTGGACCGCAACATGAACGGCATCCGCGAGCCCGGCGAAGAGTTCGTACCCAACGCCGGCTTCATCCTCAACGGCGGCGGCCGCCATCCGCGCCTCACCGATGCCGGCGGCGTGGCCTTCCTGAACCGGCTCTCACCGGGGCGCTATGCCGACATCGCACTGGACCCGTCCACGCTGGAAGACCCGCAATGGAAGCCGCTGACACCGGGCGTGCGCGTGCTGCCGCGGCCGGGCCGCGTCGAGCAGCTGGAATTCCCGGTCATCGTCACCTCCGAGGTCGAGGGCACCATCTACCTCGTCGAAGCCAAGGGCAAGAAGCGCGGCATCGGCGACGCCCAGGTGGAGCTGGTCAATGCCAAGGGCGAGGTCATCGCGACGACCACCAGCTCGGCCGACGGCTACTACCTCTTCCACCAGGTCACGCCTGGCGCGTTCAGGCTGCGCATCGCGCCCGAACAGGCCGCCAAGCTCAAGCTCAAGGGCGCGCTGGAGCGCACCCTCGACGTGCCGGCCAACGGGGACTTCCTCAGCGGCGAGGACCTCGATCTCAGGCTCTGAGCCAGCGCTCGGCCAGCGCGAAGTCCTCGGGCCAGGTCACCTTGAAGTTGGCCATGGACGCACGCACCAGCAGCGGCGCCAGGCCCAGCGCCTCGACGGCGCTGGCCTCGTCGGTGGCGGCGGCGCCCATGGCGGTCAGCGCCTGCTCGACCAGGCCGAGGCGGAACATCTGCGGCGTCTGCGCGGCCCATTTGTCGCGGCGGTCGACGGTGGCCGTCACACGGGCTTGTGCGTCAGCGGCCTTGAGCGTGTCGGCGATGGGTTGGGCCAGCAGGCCGCCGACGGCGTCGGGCAGGCAGGCGTCGATCAGCGCATCGACCCACTCGGGCCTCAGCAGGCAGCGCGCGGCGTCATGCACCAGCACCCAGTCATCGCCGACGGCGCCGCGGCGGCGCAGTTCGGCCAGGCCGCCCAGCACGCTCTCGGCCCGGCTGGCACCGCCGACGCGAGCGGCCCAAGCGCTGTGGTCAGGGACGGCGGTCTCGAAGCGGTCATCAGCCGGCGAGAGCACCACCAGGGTCTGGACGAGGCGCGGCACGGCCGCGAGCGCCGCCAGCGTGTGGGCCAGCATGGGCCGGCCGGCGATCTCGACGTATTGCTTGGGGATGCCGGCGCCGGAGCGCTCGCCGATGCCGGCGGCTGGCACGAGGGCATAGCAGCGCGGGCTGCGGGAGTCTGTCGTCATCGGCTGAATTAGAGCAGCAGGTAGTCGACCGGCTGCAGCGGCGGCGGTGGTTCGGCGTCGCCCAGGGCCTGGCGCAGCTCGATCTCGATGCCGCGGCAGATGGCATCCAGCGGCAGATCGTTGGCCTCGGTGCCGAAGGGCTCCTCGATCTCGTCGCCGAGGGCGTCCAGGCCGAAAAAGGTGTAGGCCACGATGGCGACGACCAGGGGCGTCATCAGGCCGATGGCGTCCACCAGGCCGAAGGGCAGCAGGAAGCAGTAGAGATAGGCCGTGCGGTGCAGCAGCAGCGAATAGGAGAACGGCAGCGGCGTGTGGCGGATGCGCTCGCAGCCCGCGGCGGCGGCCGTCATTGCACTCAGCGTCGCGTCGATCTCGACGGCGCGCATGCTGTCCAGCAGGCCATCGCGGCGGCAGCGGGCCAGGTCGGCACCCTGGTTCAGCATCAGCATGGCGGGGCGGTTGTGGCCAGCGGCCAGGGCGGCCAGCTCGGTCGATGACACCAGTCCCTGCAGGCCGCTGTCATCCTGCGGCCGCCCGCGCAGCAAGGCCTTCAGCGCATGGCAGAAGGCCGCCGCACGCAGCAGCAGGCGCACGCGCGCGTCGCCCAGGTCGCGCGCAGCGGCCGGCGGCGCGGGCCAGTCGATCAGATGCAGCACCTGGCGGGCGAGGTTGCGCGAGCGCTGCACCAGCTCGCCCCAGAGCTTGCGCGCCTCCCAGTAGCGGTCGTAGCAGGAGCTGTTGCGAAAGCCGAGGAAGACGGCCAGCGGCAGGCCCATCAGCGAGAAGGGGATGGGCGACAGCATCAGCACCATCGTTTCGCGCGGCAGCGCGCGATGGCCCAGCGTGACGATGAAGGCCAGCAGCACATTGGCCAGCAGCACGCCGCGGATGCGCCTCAGGATGGAGCCGCGCAGCACGAAGAAGAGCCGCAGGGCGGAGGGACGCTGGCGCAGGATCATGGCGCCATTTTCGCCAGCGCGTGCTGCACGGCGGCGAGTACGGCCTGGGGCGCCTCCATCTGCGGGTAGTGGCCCACGCGCGGCAACTCGACGACGTCGGCGGGGATCTGCAGCTCACGCAGCCTCGCGATCATGTGGGCGCCCGAGATGGGGTCGGCGCTGCCATTGATGACGGTCAGCGGCACCGGGCAGTTCTGCAGGGCGCCGACCCAGCGCTCGCGGTTCTCGCGGCGCTCCACCATGTAGCGGATCAACCCCGGCAGCGCGAGACAGCCGTCGTCACGGCTCATCAGCGTCCACATCGCGTCCAGCTCGGCTTGCGTCGGTTTGGCGTCGCCGGCGATGGCCGTCAAGCTTGCCCCGAGCTTGGCCCGGCTGGACAGGCGGGCGATCAGCGGGCCCAGCGGCGACAGCAGCAGCTTTTGCAACAGCACCGGCCTGTGCGTCTCGGGAAAGAGTCCGCCATTGAGCAGGATGACGCCGCGCAGCTTGACGGGCAGGCGGCCATCGATGGCGCGGGCGACGATTTCCTGAGCCACCGTGTCGCCGAGGTCATGGGCCAGCACGGCGCATTCGCTGACCCCGGCCTCGGCCAGGGCCGCGAGAAACAGGTCGGCCTGCTCACCCACCGTGTAGCGATGCCCGCGCGGCTTGGCCGAGAGCCCCAGGCCCAGCATGTCGGCGGCAACCAGACGGTACGTCCGCGCCAGGTCGGGCCAGAGCTTGCACCAGTCCCAGCTCGCCGTCGGGAAGCCATGGATCAGCAGCAGGGCCGGTGCGTCCTGCGGCCCGTCGCTGCGGATGAAAACGCGCTGGCCGCGAAAGTCGACATGGCGGCCCGCCGCTGCCCAAGTCTCGACGCTCGGGGTCACGCGTCGTGCCCGGGGCTCTGGCGCGCCAGACGGCGCAGCAGGCCCGGCCACGCCAGTTCGGCGCCCGAGCCGCGCAGCACCTTGTCGCTCTGGGCGCGGATGCCGGCCAGGATGGCTTGCGGGATGCGGATCAGCTCGCCACCACCCGCCTGCGCCGCGATCTGGATCTCGCAGGCCCGCTGCAGCATGAACATCTTCAGGAAGGTGTCGGCGGCGCTTTGGCCCAGCGTGAGCAGGCCATGGTTGCGCAGCATCATCAGGGAGGTCTTGCCCAGGTCGCGCACCAGGCGCGATTTCTCATCCGGGTTGAGGGCCACGCCCTCGTAGTCGTGATAGCTGAGGGAGGCCAGCGGGAAGAGGCTGTGCTGGGAGATGGGCAGCAGGCCCTCGTGCTGGGCGCTGACCGCCACGCCGGCCACCGTGTGCAGATGCATGACGAAGTGCGCCTCGTCGCGAGCCTCGTGCACGGCACTGTGGATGATGAAGCCGGCCGGGTTGACGTTGTAGTCGCTGGGCACGACCTTCTCGCCGGCCTTGTCCACCTTGACCAGGCTGCTGGCCGTGATCTCCTCGAACATCATCCCGTAGGGGTTGATGAGGAAGTGATGCTCGGGGCCGGGCACGCGGGCCGAGATGTGGGTGAAGATGAGGTCATCCCATCCATGCAGCGCGGCCAGCCGGTACAGGGCGGCGAGATCGCAGCGGACGGCCCATTCCTCGGGCGAGCAATCAGGCGAACCGGACTTTGGGCTCATGGCGTCTCCTCAGCAAAAGGATGAATCCAGCATAGCGCCGACAATCGGGGCGCTGTTGTCACCTCCGTTCCCATGCTGATCGCCGACCTCCGCCAGCGCCTGCGCGCGCTGGGCGCCAACCCCGACCACGAAAGCCGCGTGCTGCGCCTGTGGCTGCAATGCCTGCCGCTGGATGGGGGCAAGCGGCCGCTGCAGGGCTGGCTGCCCAAGGCCGTCTTCGAGGCGCTGCCTGCGCTGATGGCGGAGCTGGACGGCCTGCTGACCCTGCGCAGCGAGCATGCCGGCGGCGACGGCCAGTCGGCGCGGCTGCTGCTGGGCCTGAACGATGGCCAGACCGTGGAGACCGTGCTGCTGCCGCGCGACGGCGTCTGCGTGTCCAGCCAGGTGGGCTGCGCGGTCGGCTGCAGGTTCTGCATGACGGGCGTGGACGGCCTGATCCGCCAGGTCGGCAGCGCCGAGATCGTGGCCCAGGTGGTGCTGGCAAGGCGCAAGAACGCGAAGCTGAAGAAGGTCGTCTTCATGGGCATGGGCGAGCCGGCGCACAACCTCGCCAATGTGCTGGAAGCCATCACGCTGCTGGGCCGCGAGGGCGGCCTGGCCCACAAGCAGCTGGTGTTCTCGACGGTGGGCGACGAGCGCGCCTTCGCCGCGCTGAACGAGGCCGAGGTCAAGCCGGCCCTGGCCCTGTCCCTGCACACGACGGACGCCGCCAAACGCGCCGACCTGCTGCCGCGCGCGCCGCGCCTCACGCCCGAGGATCTCGTTGAAGCCGCTGACGCCTATGCCCGCGCCAGCGGCTATCCCATCCAGTACCAGTGGACGCTGCTGGACGGCGTCAACGACGGCCCCGAGGAGATGGACGGCATCGTGCGCCTGCTCAAGGGCCGCTACGGCCTGCTCAACATGATCCCCTTCAACAGCAACGAAGGCCTGCCCTTCCGGCGCCCGAGCTGGGACCGCGCGAAGGCCATCGCGGCCGAGCTGAGCAGCCGCGGCGTGCTGACCAAGCTGCGCGACTCGGCCGGCCAGGACGTCGAGGGCGGCTGCGGCCAGCTGCGCGCCCGCGAGGCCAAGGGCCGCCCTGCTCGGGTGGTAAGGATTCACGCCTGATTCGAGGGTATCCGGCAGACCGGTTACGGTCGATTCCGCAAGCAGAATCGCGGCGCCGCAGCGGACACGCTGCGAGAAGAGCCACCTCGGAGACCCCATGACCCAGCTTCAGACGCTCGCCGCGCGCGTGCGCCTCGCCACCCTGATCGCCGGCGCAGCCCTGTGCCTGCAGGCCACCGCGGCGCCCACCGCCACCAAGTTCGACACCACGGCCCAACTGGGTGGCAGCGCCTTGCAGCTGAACGGCAAGGGCACGCGCGTGCGCCTGGTTTTCAAGGCCTATGACATGGGCCTGTACACGGCCCGGCGCGTCGCCACCACGGCCGAGCTGATGGCCCTGCCGGGCCCCAAGCGCCTGCAGTTCACGGCGCTGCGCGAGCTGCCCGGCACCGACCTGGGCCGCCTCTTCCTGCGCGGCATCAGCGACAACACGCCGGCCGCGCAACTGACGCGCCACACGCTGGCGACGACCCGCCTCATCGAGGTCTTCTCGGGCAAGCCCAAGCTGATGCCCGGCGACGGCTTCACGATGGATTTCGTGCCCGGCAAGGGCACGCAGTTCTACATCCAGGGCCAGCCCCAGGGCGAGCCCATCGGTGATGACGAGTTCTTCACCATGGTGCTGAAGATCTGGTTCGGCGAATCGCCGGCCGACGCCAACCTGCGCGACGCGCTGCTGAGCGGCAGGGACTGAGTTCCCTCGCCGACCCCGGCCCGCAAGCTCCGCGCGCCTACGATGAGGCGTCGTCCAGCCCGCCTCACCGCCATGAAAACCGCTGTCTTCAGTGCCCGCCGCTATGACCAGTCCCTGCTGGCGCAGGCCAACCTGCGGGCCGGCCACGAGCTGGTGTTCATCCAGGACCGGCTGACTGCCGACACGGCCCGCTTGGCCGGCGGCTGTGCCGCGGTCTGCGTGTTCGTCAACGACGGCGTGGATGCCGAGGTGCTGGCCCGGCTGGCCGACCAGGGCACGCGGCTGGTCGCGACGCGCTCCACCGGCTACAACCACATCGATGCCGCCGCAGCCGCGGCGCTTGGCATCGCCGTCGTGCGCGTGACCGACTACTCGCCGCACTCGGTGGCCGAGTTCGCCGTGGGGCTGCTGCTGGCCGTGAATCGCAAGATCGCCCGCGCCAGCAACCGCACACGCGACGGCAATTTCGAGCTGGAAGGGCTGATGGGATTCGATCTGCACGGCAAGACCGTGGGCGTCATCGGCACCGGCAAGATCGGCACGATCTTCGCACGCATCCTGCACGGCTTCGGCTGCACGCTGCTGGGCCATGACGTGGCCGCCAATCCGGCCTTCGAGGCGCTGGGCGGCCGCTACGTGACGGTGCCGGAGCTGATGGCGCAGTCGGATGTCATCTCGCTGCACTGCCCGCTGCTGGCAGGCACGCACCACATCGTCGACGCCGCGTCGTTGGCCGGCATCAAGCGTGGCGCCATCCTCGTCAACACCAGCCGCGGCGGCCTGGTGGACACCGAGGCGGCCGTGCAGGCCCTCAAGAGCGGCCAGCTCGGCGGCCTGGCCATCGACGTCTACGAACAGGAGGCCAACCTGTTCTTCCAGGACCTGTCGTCCACCGTCATCACGGACGACGTCATCCAGCGGCTGGTGTCCTTTCACAACGTCATCGTGACCGGCCACCAGGCCTTCTTCACCGTCGAGGCTGTCGGCCAGATCATGGCCACCACCATCGAGAGCCTCAGCGACTTCGAAGCGGGCCGGCCGCTGCGCCACCGCATCCCTGCATAGAATCGTGGCCATGCGCCGCTGGTTCATCGCCCTGCTGACCCTGCTTGTCGCCGCCCAGCTGTCCTGGGCCGGCGCGGCACTGTGCTGCATCGATGAGCTGAGCGGTGGCGAGCCCTCATCGCTGGTCAGCAGCGAGCAGGCCCACACGGCCAAGGCCGGCGACAGCCATCCGGTCTGCGAGACCGGCCATTGCCACTGCCACCATGCCGGGGCCGCCACGCCGCTGAGCGAGGCCGATGCCCTCGCCGCGCCGCAGGCGCAGACGCCCGCGCCGCTGGCCCAGGCCCGGCACAAATCCCACATCCCCGCCGGGCTCGAACGCCCCAATTGGCCGCGCGCCTGATTCGGCGCGCCGCTTCCCCTCCCCCGTCCTGAAGCGCGGCACCCAGCGGGTGCCGGCCGCGCCGAACCGTCTGCCGTTGTTCCCCAACCGGAGAGTTCGATGCGATTCCTTCTACCAGCGCTGCTGTTCGCGCTGGCCCCCGGCGTCTCCCACGCCATCACCCTGGCCGAGGCGCAAGCCCTCGCCCAGGCCCACAACCATGACCTGGCCCAGGCGCGGCTGGAACTGCAGGCCCTGCAGGGCGCCGAATTGCAGGCCGGCGCCCGGCCCAACCCCGAGCTGGGCGTGCTGCTGGAAGACACGCGCAGCGCGACCCGGACCAGCACCGTGCAGCTGTCCCAGGCCATCGAGCTGGGCGGCAAGCGTGCAGCCCGCCAGGCCGCCGCCGCGCAGGCTCGCGAGCAGGCCGCTGTCGCATTGAGCGCCAGGCGGGCCGAAGTGCGCGCGGCCGTGGCTGCGGCCTTCTTCGAGCTGCTCGGTGCCGAGGCTCAGCAGCAGCTGGCCGAGTCCGCCGTGGAACTGGCTCGCGGCGCGAGCGGTGCTGCCGACAAGCGCCTGCAGGCCGGCAAGGTGCCGCCGCTGGAAGTGGCCAAGGCGCGCGTCGCCGAGGCCCAAGCGCGTGCCGAGCTGGCCCAGGCCCGCAGCGAATGGCAGCTGGCCCGCGCGCGGCTGGCCGCGCTGTGGGGCCAGGGCCCGCAGGCCGTCACCGGTGCCGAGGGCGGTAGCGGCACCCTGCCCTCGCCGCCCTCCGACGCGCAACTGGCCGCCTGGGCTGCCGACGCGCCGGCCCTGCGCCTGGCGCAGCTGGAGATCGCGCGCCGCCAGGCCTTGCTGGACGTCGAGCGGGCCAAGCGCGTGCCCGACGTGACCTTCACCGTCGGCGCCAAGCGCGACGCCGAGCTGGGCCGCACCCAGGCCGTCATCGGCTTCTCGCTGCCGCTGCCGCTGGCCGACCGCAACCAGGGCAGCCTGCTGGAAGCCCTGCGCCGCGAAGACCAGGCCCGCGAGGCCCTGGCCGCCGCCACGCTGAAGCTGCAGGCCGACGTGGCCGCCGCAGCCGAGCGCCTGCGCGCCAGCCGCGAGCAGGCCCGCCTGCTCGCCGACGAGGCCCTGCCCGTCGCGCAAACGGCCCATGAGACCGCGCTGAAGGGCTATGAGCTGGGCAAGTTCGCCTTCCTGGACGTGCTGGATGCCCAGCGCAGCCTGTTCCAGCTGCGCCGCCAGCAGCTGCAAAGCAGCGCCGAAGCCCACCGCGCCGCAGCCGAACTGGACCGGCTGCTGGGCCGCGCCGCGCAAGACAACAAGGATTGATGATGAACAAGAAACGAAACCTCGCCATCGCCGCCGTGCTGGTGGCGGGCCTGCTGCTGGCCGCGGCCATCCTGCGCGGCGGCCACAAGCATGCCGACGAAGGCCATGAACATGGGGCGGGCGGCAGCCATGGTCACGCCGAAGCCGCCGCGCCCCAGCCCAAAGGCCCGCATGGCGGCCGGCTGTTCAGCCAGGACGGATTCGGCCTGGAGCTGACCATCTTCGAGAGCGGCGTGCCGCCCGAGTTCCGCGTCTACCTCTATGGCGACGGCAAGCCGCTGCCGCCGGCCGCGGCCGAGGTCACGGTGACGCTGCAGCGCCTGGGCCGCGAAGCCGAGGTCTTTCGCTTCAGCGCCGAGAAAGACTATCTGAAGGGCTCGGCCACCGTCGAGGAACCGCATTCCTTCGCGGCCACCATCAGCGCGACCAGCGCCGGCAAGCGCCGTGAGTTCCGCTTCGAACAGGTGGAGGACCGCGCCACCTTGAGCGACGAGCAGCTGCGCCACAACGGCATCACGCTGGAGACGGCCGGCCCGGTGCGCATCGTCAGCGCACTGGAACTGCTGGGCGAGGTCAAGCTGAACCAGGACCGCGCCGTCGTGCTGACGCCGCGACTGGCCGGTGTCGTGGAGGCCGTGCGCGTGAATGCCGGCGACCGCGTCGCGCGCGGCCAGGTGCTGGCCGTGCTGTCCAGCCCTGCCCTTGCCGACCAGCGCGCCGAAGCGCTGGCCGCGCAGCGCCGCCTGGCCCTGGCCCGCACCACGCATGAACGCGAGAAGAAGCTGTGGGAGGACAAGATCTCCGCCGAGCAGGACTACCTCGCCGCCCGCCAGGCCTTCCACGAGGCCGAGATCGCCGCCGAGAACGCACGCCAGAAGCTGGCTGCGCTGGGCGCAGCGCCCGGTGATGCGCAAGGCCTCACGCACTACGAGATCCGCTCGCCCATCGCCGGCGTCGTCGTCGACAAGAAGCTCAGCGTCGGCGAGGCCGTCAAGGAGGACGCCGCCGTCTTCCAGGTGGCCGACCTGTCCAGCGTCTGGGTGGAGCTGGTGGTGCCGACACAGCAGCTGCCGCAGCTGAGCGAAGGCATGGCGGCCGAGGTCAGGGCGACGGCCTTCGAAGCCCAGGGCGAAGCGCGCTTGAGCTATGTCGGCGCCCTGGTCGGCGAGCAGAGCCGCAGCGCCACCGCCCGACTGGTGCTGGCCAATCCCAAGGGCCTGTGGCGACCCGGCCTGCCGGTGACGGTGACGCTGAAGGGCAGGGACAGTGCCGACGCCGAGGTCGCCGTGGCCGTGCTGGCCGACGCCGTGCAGACACTGCGCGACGGTCCCGTCGTGTTCGGCCGCTACGGCCAGCAGTTCGAGGCCCGCCCCGTCGAGCTGGGCCGCGGCGATGGCCGCCATGTCGAGGTGCTCAAGGGCCTGAAGGCCGGCGAGCGCTATGCGGCCAGGAACAGCTTCCTCGTGAAGGCCGAGCTCGGCAAGAGCGAAGCCAGCCACGATCACTGAGGACGCCGCCATGTTCGAAAGACTCATCCGCTTTGCCATAGCGCAACGCTGGCTGGTGCTGCTGGCCGTCTTGGGCATGGCGGTGCTGGGCGTGTTCGCCTACCAGCGCCTGCCCATCGACGCCGTGCCCGACATCACCAATGTGCAGGTGCAGATCAACACGGAAGCCCCGGGCCATTCGCCGTTGGAGGCCGAGCAGCGCGTGACCTACGCCGTCGAGACGGCCATGGCCGGCCTGCCGCGGCTGGAACAGACGCGTTCGCTGTCACGCTACGGCCTGTCCCAGGTCACCGTCGTGTTCAAGGAGGGCACCGACATCTACTTCGCCCGCCAGCTGGTGGGCGAGCGCCTGCAGCAGGCCCGCGCCACGCTGCCGGCCGGCCTGTCGCCGACGCTTGGCCCCATATCGACCGGTCTGGGCGAGATCTATATGTGGACCGTGGAGGCCAAGCCCGGTGCGCTGAAGCCCGACGGCACGCCCTTCACGCCGACCGACCTGCGCGAGATCCAGGACTGGATCGTCAAGCCGCAGCTGCGCACGGTGCCCGGCGTGACCGAGATCAACACCATCGGCGGCTTTGCGCGCGAGTACCAGGTGGCCCCCTGGCCCGATCGCCTGGCCGCGCGCGGGTTGGCGCTGGCCGACGTGGTGAACGCGCTGGAGCGCAACAACGCCAATGTCGGCGCCGGCTATATCGAGAGGCGCGGCGAGCAGGTGCTGATCCGCGCGCCGGGCCAGGTCAAGAGCCTGGACGACATCGCCAACATCGTCATCACGACGGCGCAGGGCGCGCCGGTGCGCATGCGCGACGTGGCCGACGTCGGTTTCGGCCAGGAGCTGCGCACCGGCGCCGCCACCGACAACGGCACGGAGGTCGTGCTGGGCACGGTCTTCATGCTGATGGGCGAGAACAGCCGCCAGGTGTCGCTGGCCGTGGACAAGCGCCTGGAGGAGATCAACCGCAGCCTGCCGGCCGGCGTCTTCGCGCAGACGGTGTATGACCGCACGACGCTGATCGACAAGGCCATCAGGACCGTGCGCAGCAATCTGCTGGAAGGCGCCCTGCTGGTCATCGCTGTGCTGTTCGCCTTCCTGGGCAACTTGCGCGCGGCCCTCATCACGGCGGCCGTCATCCCGCTGTCCATGCTGTTCACCTTCAGCGGCATGGTGGCCGGCAAGGTCAGCGCCAACCTGATGAGCCTGGGGGCGCTTGACTTCGGCCTCATCGTCGACGGCGCGGTCGTCATCGTCGAGAACTGCCTGCGCCGTCTGGGCCAGCGCCAAGCGGCGGCCGGCCGGCTGTTGACGCGCGAGGAGCGCTTCGCCGAAGTCTTCGCCGCGGCCCGCGAGGCGCGCCGGCCGCTGCTCTACGGCCAGCTCATCATCATGGTGGTCTATCTGCCCATCTTTGCCCTCAGCGGCGTGGAAGGGAAGATGTTCCATCCCATGGCCTACACGGTGGTCATCGCGCTGCTCGGCGCCATGCTGCTGTCCGTTACTTTCGTGCCGGCCGCGGTGGCGATGATCGTCACCGGCAAGGTCGAGGAGCAGGACAACCGCCTGATGGCCTGGGCGCGGCGCGGCTACACGCCGCTGCTGGACTGGACCCTGGCCAACGCCGTCCTGGTGCTGACCGTCGCGGCCGTGGCCGTGGCCTTGAGCGCCCTGATCGCCACGCGCATGGGCAGCGAGTTCATCCCCAGCCTGGACGAGGGCGACATCACCATGCATGCCATGCGCATCCCGGGCACCTCGCTGACGCAAGCCGTCGACATGCAGCAGGAGCTGGAGCGCACGCTGCTGGAGGCACCCGAGGTGGCCCGCGTTTTCTCCAAGCTGGGCACGGCCGAGATTGCCAGCGACCCCATGCCGCCGAACGTCGCCGACACCTACGTCATGCTGAAACCCCGCGGCGAATGGCCCGACCCCAGGCTGCCCTCGGCCGGGCTGGTCGAGAAGCTGCAGGCGCTGTCAGCCCGCCTGCCCGGCAACAACTACGAGTTCACCCAGCCCATCCAGATGCGCTTCAACGAGCTGATCTCGGGCGTGCGCAGCGATGTGGCGGTCAAGGTCTTCGGCGACGACATGGCGACCATGGAGGCCACCGCCACGCAGATCGCCAAGCTGCTGGAGGGCGTCAACGGCGCCGCCGACGTCAAGGTTGAGCAAACGACCGGCCTGCCGGTGCTGACGCTGGACATCGACCGCACTCGCATCGCCCGCCTGGGGCTGAGCCTGGCCGAGGTTCAGGACACGGTGGCGACGGCCATCGCCGGCCGCGAGGCGGGTGCGGTCTTCCAGGGCGACCGCCGTTTCGACCTGCTGGTGCGCTTGCCCGAGAGCGTGCGCAGCGATCTCGAGGCGCTGAAGCGGCTGCCGATCAAGCTGCCCGGTTCGGACGGGAAAGGAGGGCATGTGCAGCTCGGCGAGGTGGCGAGCTTTGACCTGCAGCCCGGCGCCAACCAGGTCAGCCGCGAGAACGGCAAGCGCCGCGTCGTCGTGACGGCCAATGTGCGCGGGCGCGACGTCGGCAGCTTCGTCAAGGAGGCCCAGGTCCTGCTGGCCCAGCGCGTCAAGGTGCCGGCCGGCTACTGGACGCAATGGGGCGGCAGCTTCGAGCAACTGCAGTCCGCCACGCAGCGCCTGCAGGTCGTCGTGCCGGTGGCCCTGGGCCTGGTGGCCGTGCTGCTGTTCGCGATGTTCGGCAATGTGCGCGACGGGCTGCTGGTCTTCACCGGCGTGCCCTTTGCGCTGACCGGCGGCATCGTGGCGCTGTGGCTGCGCGGCATCCCGCTGTCGATCTCGGCAGGCGTGGGCTTCATCGCGCTGTCGGGCGTGGCCGTGCTGAATGGCCTGGTCATGCTGAGCTTCATCCGCGCGCTGCAGGACGAAGGCCGGCCACTGGCCGAGGCCGTGCGCGAAGGCGCCGTCTCGCGGCTGCGCCCGGTGCTGATGACGGCCCTGGTTGCGTCGCTGGGCTTCGTGCCCATGGCCATCGCCACCGGCACCGGCGCCGAGGTGCAGCGGCCGCTGGCCACCGTCGTCATCGGCGGCATCCTGTCGTCGACCGCGCTGACGCTGCTGGTGCTGCCCCTGCTCTATCGCTGGGCGCACCGGCGCAGCGAACTCAGGACGACTGGCGGGCCTTCACCCACTCCATCACCAGCTCCCTGAGCACCGGCAGCGGCACCTGGCCCGCGGTCAGCACGACGCGGTGGAAGCCCTTGATGTCCCACTTCGCGCCGAGGGCCTTCTCGGCCTCGGCGCGCAGCTTCGCGATCTCCAGCTGGCCGATCTTGTAGCCCAGGGCCTGGCCGGGCCAGACGATGTAGCGCTCGACTTCGGAGACGACATCGCTCTCGGCCATGGACGAGTTGTCGAGCATGAACTTGATGGCCTGCTCGCGCGTCCAGCCCTTGTGGTGCAGGCCGGTGTCCACCACCAGGCGCATGGCGCGCAGCTGCTCGTCGGAGAGGCGGCCATACCACTGGTAGGGATCGGTGAAGAGGCCCAGCTCCTTGCCCAGGCTCTCCGCATACAGCGCCCAGCCTTCGACGTAGGCGGTGTAGTGGCTGCCGAAGCGGCGGAACTTGGGCAGGGCCTGGTCTTCCTGGGCGATGGTGACCTGGAAGTGATGGCCCGGCGACGCCTCGTGCAGCGACAGGGTCTCCATGCCGAAGATGGGCTGGGCCTTCAGGTTGAAGGTGTTGACGTAGAACACGCCGGGGCGTGAACCGTCGCTGGAGGGGCTCTGGTAGGACGCACCGGCCGCGCTCTCGGCACGGAAGGCCTCGACCTCCTTGACCTCGTAATCCGCCTTGGGCTGGATGTCGAAGAGCTTGGGTGTCAGGCCGTTGATCTTCTTCTGCAGGTCGCGGTAGCCGGCCAGCAGGTCCTCGGGCTTGCTGTAGTAGTACTTGGGGTCGTCCTGCAGATGCTTGAAGAAGGCCTTCAGGTCGCCGGGGAAGCCGACCTGCTTTCGCACGCCCTCCATCTCACCCAGGATGCGCGCCACCTCCTTCAGGCCGATGGCATGGATCTGCTCGGCCGTCAGCTTCAGCGTGGTGGACTGCTGCACGCGGTGGGCATACCAGGCCTTGCCGTCCGGCAGGGCTGACCAGGCCGTGCTCTTGCGCGCCTTGGGCGTGTACTCGTCGCGCACAAAAGCCAGCAGGCGGCCATAGGCGGGCAGCACCTGGGTGGACAGCAGCTTGCGCATCTCGGCCGAGATGCGCTCGCGGTCGGCCGCGGGCACGGCATCGGGGAAGTTCTTGATCGGGCCCCAGAACAGGCTCTGCTCGGGGTCGGTCACGGCCAGGGCCGTCAGCTGGGGCAGCACCTTCTCCATGACGGCCCGGGGCTGGGTCACGCCGGCCTTCACGCCGTCGCGCATATTGGCGATGCTGCCGTCGAAGATCGGCACGGCCAGGGCCAGGCGCTTGAGCCAGTCGTCGTAGTCCTTGGTCGTCTTGAAGGGCTGGATGGACTGGCCCGTGCCCATCTGGGCCAGGAAGCTGGGCGCCCCGCCGATCTGGCTGATGGGCTGCATCCAGTCGGGGAAGCGCTCGCCGGCCAGGTTCTGCTCCAGGTCCAGCTTGAGGATGCTGTAGGAGATGCGGTCCTTGGGGTCGAGCCTGGCCTTGTTGAAGCCGGCCAGGCCCTTGAGCTGATCCTGCACCTCGCGCTTGGCCTGGGCGCGGTAAGCCGCCGTCGTCGTGTCGATGAGGCGGTCGTTGTAGCGCGTGTCGCCGAGCGACGTCGCCAGGATGGGCTGGCGCTGCAGCGTCAGTTCCCACTGGGCGTCCAGCCATTGGTGGAAGCGTTCGCTCTCGGTGGCGGCAAAGGCGGGCAGGCTCAGCGACAGGCTGGTGGCGAGCAGGCTCAAGGCATGGCGACGGCGCATGGAATCTCCGATGTGAAGGCCGCGATGCTAGCGAGGTGGCTGCTGACAAGCCAAAGGACATGGCTTCCCTAGAATCCCGGCACGCCCCGCTTCGGGGCTGTTGTCGTTTGTAGGTACGCATGAGTCTTCCGTCGCTGCCGGTGGTTCAACCCGGCAAGAAGTTCACCCACCCCCGCCCCGTCGGTTCGGCCGACGCCCTGCTGCTCGCCCGTTTCGTGCAGCAGCAGCGCGACGCCGGCCGCATGGCCGCCATCTTCACGGCCGAGCCGGGCGACACCCAGCGCCTGGAAGACGAGCTGAAGTTCTTCGCTCCCGAGCTCAAGGTCGCCGTCTTCCCCGACTGGGAAACCCTGCCCTATGACAGCTTCAGCCCCCACCAGGACCTGATCTCCGAGCGCCTGGCGACGCTGTGGGAGCTGCTGCAAAGCAAAAAAACGAAAAGCATCGATGTGGTGCTGATGCCGGCGTCGACCGCCCTCACCCGCCTGGCACCGCCCAGCTTCCTGGCCGGCACCACCTTCAACTTCAAGCTGAAAGCTAGGCTGGACGAAGCCTCGCTGCGCTCCCAGCTGACGCTGGCCGGCTACACCAACGTGAGCCAGGTCGTGCAGCCTGGCGAGTACGCCGTGCGCGGCGGCCTCATCGACCTCTTCCCCATGGGCTCGGCCGTGCCCTACCGCGTCGACCTGTTCGGCGACGAGGTCGACTCCATCCGCACCTTCGACCCCGACAGCCAGCGCAGCCTCTACCCCGTTCCGGAGGTGCGCCTGCTGCCGGGCCGCGAGTTCCCGATGGACGATGCGGCGCGCAAGGCCTTCCGCAACCGCTGGCGCGAGAAGATGGACGGCGACCCGACCAAGTCGCGCATCTACCGCGACATCGGCGACGGCATCGCCTCGGGCGGCATCGAGTACTACCTGCCCATCTTCTTCGAGCAGACAGCCAGCGTCTTCGACTACCTTGGCGCCGAAGCCGGCCTGGCCCTGCATGGCGAGGTCGATGAAGCCATCCAACGCTTCTGGACCGACACCAAGGAAAGACACCGCTTCCTGCAGCACGACCCCGAGCGGCCGCTGCTGCCGCCCCAGGAGATCTTCCTGACGGCCGAGGACTTCTTCGGCCTGACCAAGCCGCATGCCGTGCTGTCGGTGCGGGGCAGCGAGCCGGTGGACTTTGCGCGCCCCCTGCCCGACGTCAGCGTGGAACGTGGCGCCCAGGAGCCGCTGGCCCGCCTGGAAGCCCACATCAAGGCCACGCCGCACCGCGTGCTGCTGCTCGCCGAGAGCGAAGGCCGGCGCGAGAGCCTGCTGGAGCAGCTGCGCGACCACAAGATCGACCCGCCCTCGGCCGCCAGCCTCGCCGAGTTCTGGGAAGGCGACGAGAAATACGCCATCACGGCCGCGCCGCTGGCCGAGGGCTTCTTCTGGGTCGATGCCGAGAGGCCGGTTCAGCTCATCACCGAGACCGAGCTGTTCGCGACGACACCCACCACGCGCCGCCGCCGCAAGCAGGAGCAGGTCAGCGACGTCAATGCGCTGATCAAGGACCTGTCCGAGCTGAAGGTGGGCGACCCGGTCGTGCACATCAACCACGGCATCGGGCGCTACCAGGGCCTGGTCAACATCGACCTGGGCGACGGCCAGAAGAGCGAGTTCCTGCATCTGGAATACGCCGACAAGGCGACGCTTTATGTGCCGGTGGCCCAGCTGCATCTGATCGGCCGCTACACCGGCGTGTCGCCGGAAGAAGCGCCGCTGCACAAGCTGGGCTCGGGCCAGTGGGAAAAGGCCAAGCGCAAGGCCGCCGAGCAGGTGCGAGACACCGCCGCCGAGCTGCTCAACCTCTACGCCCGCAGAGCTGCACGAGAAGGACACGCTTTCAGGTATTCGGGGCACGACTACGAGGCTTTTGCCGCCTCGTTCGGGTTTGAAGAAACCCCAGACCAGCGCGCCGCCATCCACGCCGTCATCCAGGACATGATCAGCCCCAAGCCCATGGACCGCCTGGTCTGCGGCGACGTGGGTTTCGGCAAGACGGAAGTCGCCCTGCGCGCGGCCTTCGTCGCGGTGATGGGCGGCAAGCAGGTCGCCATCCTGGCGCCGACGACGCTGCTGGCCGAGCAGCACTACCAGAACATCTCCGACCGCTTCGGCGCCTGGCCCATCAAGGTCGCGGAGATGAGCCGTTTCCGCTCCGCCAAGGAGATCAAGGCGGCCATGGAGGGCATCGCCGACGGCACCCTGGACATCGTCGTCGGCACGCACAAGCTGCTGTCCGCCGAGGTCAAGTTCAACCGTTTGGGCCTGCTCGTCATCGACGAGGAACACCGCTTCGGCGTGCGCCACAAGGAGGCCATGAAGGCCATGCGCGCCGAGGTCGACGTGCTGACGCTGACGGCGACTCCCATCCCGCGGACGCTCGGCATGGCGCTGGAAGGCCTGCGCGACCTCAGCGTGATTGCCACCGCGCCGCAGCGCCGCCTGGCCATCAAGACCTTTGTGCGCGCCGAAAGCAGCGGCACCATCCGCGAGGCCGTGCTGCGGGAACTCAAGCGCGGCGGCCAGGTCTACTTCCTGCACAACGAGGTCGAGACCATCGAGAACCGGCGCCAGAAGCTGGAAGAGCTGGTGCCCGAGGCGCGCATCGTCATCGCCCACGGCCAGATGCCCGAGCGCGAGCTGGAGCGCGTCATGCGCGAGTTCGTCGCCGGCAAGCACAACCTGCTGCTGTGCTCGACCATCATCGAGACCGGCATCGACGTGCCGAGCGCCAACACCATCATCATTGCCCGTGCCGACAAGTTCGGCCTGGCCCAGCTGCACCAGCTGCGCGGCCGCGTCGGCCGCAGCCATCACCAAGCCTACGCCTATCTGATGGTGCCCGACATGCAAGGCCTGACCAAGCAGGCCACCCAGCGCCTGGATGCCATCCAGGCCATGGAAGAGCTGGGCTCGGGCTTCTACCTCGCCATGCACGACCTGGAGATCCGCGGCGCCGGCGAGGTGCTGGGCGACAACCAGAGCGGCAACATGATGGAGGTGGGTTTCCAGCTCTACAACGACATGCTGAGCGAGGCCGTGCGGTCGCTGAAGGCCGGCCGCGAGCCCGACCTGCTGTCACCGTTCGCGGCCACCACCGAGATCAACCTGCATGCCCCGGCCCTGTTGCCGGACGCCTATTGCGGCGATGTGCAGGTGCGGCTGTCGCTCTACAAGCGTCTGGCCACGGCCGAGAAGAACGAACAGATCGACGCGATGCTGGAAGAGGTCACCGACAGATTCGGCAAGCTGCCTTCTCAAGGCCAGAACCTCTTCGACCTGCACCGCCTGCGCGTGCTGGCCAAGCCTTTCGGCGTCATCAAGGTGGACGCCTCGCCGGCCATCATCAACATCAACTTCCGCCCCAACCCACCCATCGACCCGATGCGCGTCATCGAGCTGGTGCAGAAGAACCGCAACATCAAGCTGGTGGGCAACGAGAAGCTGCGCGTCGAGAAGCAGCTCTCCAGCCCGCAGGACCGCGCCCAGGCCGTGCGCGAGGTGCTGAGGCTGCTGGGCCAGCCGATCAAGGAAGGCTAGGCAGCACCAGGGCGCGCAGCGCCGCGTCGGCACGGCCCAGCAGCTCGGCAAAGCCCTGGCGCTGGGCCAGTTCCACCGCCTCCAGCAGCAGCGGCTGAGCCTCGCGCGCTGCCAGCCCCTGGGACTGGAGCAGCAAGCCTTCTACCAGCGGTTCCATCAGGCCGGCCTCGCGTGCCACGGCCACCTGTCGGGCGGCTGCGCTGGCATCGCCTTCGAGCAGCTCCAGCCGCGCCAGCCGGATGTGCAGCAGCGGATGCTGGCTGCGCTGGGTCAGCGCGCGCAGGCGCTCGGCCAGGGCCGGGTCGGGCGGCAAGCCCTGGGCCTGGCGCAGCAGGCCGCGCAGCCAGGCGATATGCGACACCCGCAGCGGATCGCGGCTTTGCGCCAGCAGCGGCTCGGCAGCGGCCAGGTCGGCCTCGGCCAGATCGACACAGCCACTCTGCCAATACAGCCGCGCACGCCGCGTCAGCGCCTCGGCCTCGAACAGGGACGAGCCTTGCGCACGCCCGAGCTCCAGCGCCCGGTCCAGCACGCCGCGCGCCTCGCCATAGCGGCCGGCGCTGGTCAGCGTCAGGCCCAGCATCAGCAGGGACAAGGTCTCGGTATGCGCCACGCCCGCCCAGCTCTGCAGGCTGCGCCGCGCCATCAGCTCCGCACGGTCCAGCTCGCCCAGGGCCTGAAGCATCACGCCCAGGTCGCTTTCGATGGTCAGGCCCCGGCAGTAGTCGGGGTGGCGTTCGAGCAGCAGCTCGAAGGCATCGCGCGCCGCCCTCACCTGGCCGCCAAACCAGTGGATCTGGCCCTCGTAGCTCAGCAGCGAGGGCCGCGCGGGCGAGAGCTGGCGCAACTGCCCGAGCAAGGCCCAGGCGGCCGGGATGTCGGGCTCGCGCATGGCCAGCTCGATCAGCACCTCGCAGGCATTGCAGCGCTCGGCCAGCGGCATACGCGGCAACAAGTGCCGCAGACGCTCAGCCAGCACGGCGGCCTGGGCCAGGTCGCCCGAGAACACGGCGTTGTCGACCAGGCCGGCCAGAGCCTGGCCTTCGATCTGCTCGCGCTGGACCGGATCCGCCACGGCGCCGGCCAGCTCCAGCACCTGCTGCAGCGCCGCGCGGCCCGCCGGCAGGTCGTGCAGCAGCGCGCACTCGGCGAGGCTGAGACGCGCCTGCAGCGCCAGGGCCGGCTCGCAGGACTCGGCCGCCACGCGCTCCCAAAGCGCCTGGGCCTCGTCGTAGCGGCCGCGCAGCTTCTGCTGGGCCGCGCCCCGGTGCAGCCAGGCCAGGGCCGTCTGCGCCTCGCCGGCGGCCTCCCACAGCGCCGCCACGGCCAGCGGCTCGGCTGCGCCCTCCATGCGCGCGCCCAGCGCCAAGGCGGCGCGCTGGCGAAGCGACTGGGCCTCGAAGGCTGGCAGCACGCCCAGCACCGCCTCGCGCACCAGGTCGTGCCGGCATTGCAAGGCGCCATCCGCCTCCTCGCGCAGCAGCGCGGCCTCCAGCGCCTGGCGGGCAGCGGGCAGCAGGTCGCCATCTCCCACGGCGGCCACGTTGCCCAACACGGCCAGCGGCAGGGGCCGGGCCAGCACGGCCGCCGCGCCGACGAGGCCGCGCGCCGCCGGGCCCAGCATCTGCCAGCGCCTGAGCAGCAGCTCGCGCACGCGCGGCGACACGGCCACGCCGTCGGCCCGCGCGCGCAGCAGCTCGCCCAGCACGAAGGCATTGCCATGGCTGGCCGCCACCAGCGCCGGCGCATCGGCGGCACTCTGGCCGGCACGGGCCAGCAGCTGCTGCACGGCGTCCAGCGCCAGCCCCGGCAGCGCGAGGCTGCGCAATTCCTGCTGGCGGGCCAGCCATTGGCGGTGCTCGGACGGCAGTTCCTCTCCCCGGGCCGCGCCACGCCAGCGCAGCTTGCCGCGGTGGCTGAGCAGGGCCAGCAGCTCCAGACTGGCGGCGTCCACCCATTGCAGGTCGTCCACCAGCAGCACCGGGCCCAACGCCTCCAGCACGCGGGCCAGGCCTTCCAGCAGCCGGGCGCGGGCACTCAAGGCGTCCAGCGGCGGCAGGGCTTCGTCCACCGCCAGTTCGGGCAGCAGCCGCGCCAAGTCGAGGCGATAGGCGGCCAGCCCCCGCTCGGGCTGGCGCAAAAGCGCACGCAGCGTGTCCAGGCGCGGCAGCAGCAGCTCGACGACGGGCCTGTAGGGCATCTGCGCCAGGCCCTCGCGGCCCTGCAGCACCGGTGCGCCGGGAAAGGCGGCCTTGAGCACGCTGCTCTTGCCCACGCCGGCCTCGCCCAGCAGCACCAGGGCCGGCGCGGTCTCGCGACGGATCAGGCCCAGCAGTTCGGTACGGCCGCACAGCGCGTCATCCACTGCAACGGCCAGCGCGGCACCGCCCTGCTCCAGCAGCGCGCGCAACGGCGCCTGCCACGGCGCGGCGCCACCACGCTGCAGGGCACGGCGCGCGGCATCGTCCCAGCGGCGCTGCAGCAGCGCACCGTGCTCGTCGGCCCAGCGCCAGAACTCGTCGAAACCGGCGAAGCGAAAGCCCTGCAACCAGTCCGAGGCCGGGCGGGCCCGCAGCTCGGCGCCATCGGCCTCGGCACAGGCCATCTCCAGCAGCGCCAGGTCGTGGGGCAGTTGCAGGCAGACGCGCTGGCGCTCGGCCACCAGAGCGTCGCCCTGGCCCAGGCCGTCCAGCAGCTGGCGCAGCCGGTGCAGGTTGATGCGCAGATGGTGGCGGGCCTGCTCGCGCTCGGCGTCGGGCCAGAACAGCGCGGCGAGCTGGCCGCGCTCCACCCAATGGCCGACACAGGCCAGATGGATGAGCAGGCAGCCCGGCAGCGTGGCGGGCAACGCGAGACTCTCCCCGGCCTGGCCCCGCCAGGCCGGCACTCCCAGCAGCTTCAGCATGCCGCGCAGTGTGCGTCAGCCGCGGCGGCGGCGCAGCAGGGTCAGGCCCAGGCCGGCGATCATCAGCATGCCGGCCGACGGCTCGGGGACGGGAGCCGCCGGCGTCAGCGTGGCGGAGAAGTTGTCCAGGCTCAGGAAGGCGCTGCCGGCCACGCAGCCGTTGACGCCATTGCAGCTGGTGCCCAGGGTGTAGCGGAAGCCCGTGAAGATAGGCGCCCCGGCGGCGCTGAAGTCGGGATGCTGGGTGGAGCCGGCCACGGCCGTCACCCAGTCGGCCGCCACGGCGGCAAAGGACCATTGCCGCGACTGGTAGATGCCCAGCTGGGCCTTGCTGCCGATGAAATCGCTGCCGATGACGGTGTAGACGATGCCGCCCTGCATCAATGCCGGGCGGATGCTGCCCAGGGTGTCGAAGGCGAAGCTGCTGGACAAGCCCTTGATGTCGGCGCTGAAGTCCAGCTGCTGCAGGGCGCCTGCCTGCGCCGGGTCATAGGCCAGCGCCGTGTACAAGGCGCCGAGCCGGTTCGTGGCGGTGAAGGTGCCGGTGCTGCGCGGCGTCGCATAGCTGATGACCCAGTGCGAGCCCGGGTTGCCGAGATTGGCGTCGATGACCATGTTGGCCTCCGCCGGTCCGTCATCGGTGATGGAGATCAGCGACCAGTCGGCGCCATTGAAGTCGCCGACCTGCAGGCTCAGGCCTGGGTTGGCAGCGGCATGGCCGGACAGGGCCAGGGTCAGGCTGAGGGCGGCGAGGCGGGACATGGGCGGGCTCCTGGGCTGGGGTTTGGAGGCACTCTGCGCGGTCAGCGTCTCCGCACCGTCTCCGCAAGCTAGGGACTGCCTGCGGGCCGCCAACTGCCTAGACTGCGCCACCTTGCCGAACGGAGCACTCCAACAATGAAGAAGCTGGCTTGCATTGCCGCCGCCCTGTTGCCCACCCTGGCCAGCGCCGCCGGCCTGCTGGGCTCGACGGTGGACGTGCGCTACCACTACGACGGCGGCACGCCGGTCAACACGCTGGACTCCGTGCTCGTCGGCGCCGGTGTGGAGCTGAGCTGCCCAGGCAGCGCGCAGATCTGCACCATCCTCAGCGCCCCCGGCCAGGCCCTCGACATCGGCGACAACAGCATCCGCTACGACTACACGGGCGGCGGCGCCGGCTTCAGCAATGTGCCGGTCAACAGCTTCGATTTCGGGGCGCTGTACAGCGGCGCGGTCATCACAGGCTTTGGCGTGCAGACCAATATCGCGGGCTTCGACGCCTCGCGGGTGAGCTTCTCGGCGCACGGTTTGCAGATCAACATGAGCAACGTCAACGTGAGCACCGGCGCCTTCTTCCAGATCGACCTGCAGACCGCCCCCGTGCCCGAGCCGGCCAGCGCTGCCCTGCTGCTGGCCGGCCTGGCCCTGCTGGCTGCGCGTCGCCGCGCCTGAGCGCACCGGGATAATGCGGGCATTGATGGCCCGCCCTATCCCGCCCCTGTGACCTCCCCTGCTTCTGACGGCCTCGTCCTGCGCGACGGCCCCGCGCTGCCGCCGCTTGCCCATTTCAAGCTCGCCGCCTTCGACATGGACTCGACGCTGATCAGCATCGAGTGCATCGACGAGATCGCCGCCCTGGCCGGCAAGGGCGAGCAGGTCGCCGCGATCACCGAGGCCGCCATGCGCGGCGAGATCACCGACTTCAAGGACAGCCTGCGCCGCCGCCTCGCCCTCCTCGCCGGCGTGCCGGCCAGCGTGCTGGACCGCGTGCTGGCTGAACGCCTGCGCTTCAACCCCGGCGCCCGCGAGCTCTGCGCAGCGCTGAAGGCAGCCGGGCTCAAGCTCGTCCTCGTCTCGGGTGGCTTCACCTTCTTCACGAGTCATGTGGCCGCCGAACTGGGCATGGACTTCGTGCGCAGCAACGAGCTGGAGATCGAAGGCGGCGCCCTCACCGGCCGCGTCGCCATGCAGGACTGGGGCGACATCTGCGACGGCGAGCAGAAGCGGCTGATGCTGCTGGAATGCTGCGCCAAGGTCGGCTGCCGCCCCGACCAGGCCGTGGCCGTGGGCGATGGCGCCAACGACCTGCCCATGATGGGCGCGGCCGGCCTGTCGGTGGCCTATCACGCCAAGCCCAAGGTGCGCGAGCAGGCCCGCATCGCCATCAACGAGGGCGGCCTGGACCGCCTGTTGGAGTTGATCCGGCCGTGAGGCTGGCGGCGCTGCTGCTGGCCACCGTGCTCGCGGGCACGGCGGCAGCGCAATCGCCACGGCCCGTGCTGCGCTTCATCGCCGCCACCAACAACGCCCTGCCCATCGCCGAGTTCGACGCCAACCAGGCTCTGGTCGGCGGCATCGTCAAGGACCTGGGCGAGCTGATCGCCGCCGGCCTGGACCGGCAAGCCGTCTTCCTGCCGATGCCGGGCAAGCGCGTCAGCGCCGCCCTGCTGGCCGGCGATGCCGACGCCATCTGCTTCGTGCTGCCGGAATGGCTGCAGGGCGACTTCCGCTGGACGCGCGGCCTCATCCCCGATGCCAGCCTGGTTGCCGCCCACGTCGATGCGCCGGCGCTGAAGAGCCTGGAGCAGCTCGCCACCCTGCCCCTGGGCACGGTGCAGGGCTACAGCTATCCTCATGCCGAGCAGGCCCTGGGCAAGTGGTTCCGGCGCGCCGACGTGACCAGCATGGCGGCCAACCTGAAGCGGCTGGCCGCCGGCAAGGTGCGCTATGCACTGGTGGAGAAGACTTCGCTGCAGTACTTCCTGCGCGAGCAGCCCGACGCGCCGGTGCGCATCGCCTGGGTCATCAACCAGTTCGATGCGCGCTGCGCGCTGTCGCCGCGCTCCGGCCTGCCCTTCGCCGAGGTCGCCTCGGTGCTGGACCGGCTCGTTCGCGACGGCAGCATCCAGGGCGTGCTGGCGCGCTACCGCTGAAGCCGCCGCCGGGCCACGCCGCCCATGCAGGCCAGGCCGGCCAGCATCAGCGCATAGCTGCCGGGCTCGGGCACCGCCGTCACGGCCAGCACATCGGCCACGATGGGGGTCGAGTTGGAGCCGGCGATGGTCGTCCAGTTGGCGCCGGAACCCAGCGCGGTCTTCAGCTGGGCCAGCGAGGCGAAGGGCGCGTCGTTCGTGCTGACCTGGGCCGTGAACTGCGTGTAGCGCGTTGCCGTGCTGGCGTCGATCTTGTATTCACGCAGCTGGATGCCCGAGAGGCCGGTCGCGGCGGTCGGGTTGTCCGATGTTGAGTAGCTGCCGCGATTGGAGATGGCGCCCAGGAAGGTGATGGCCGCGGGCTGGTAATTGGTGGCGTAGGAAGCCGCCTGGAAGGCATAGAGGATGTCGCCGCCGCTGCTGATGTTGGAGGCGCCGCCGTTCAGGTTGACGACCGTGCCATTGGCCGTGCCGCCGGCGGCACCGGACTTGGCGGCGTACTGGCCGTTGGTGCCGGTGCCCAGCAGGGCCACCGAGGTGCCGGCCTTCACGGTGCTGGCGGCGGTCCAGGACCAGAAGGTCTCGGCCGTCGTCGAGAACACGCCCGAGGCCGTGGGCGTCTGCAGCACATTGGTATCGGTGAAATAGACGGTGGTGCCGGCGGCGATGTCGACGAAGCTGACGAAGGACCAGCCACCGACGGTGGTGTTGCCGTTCACGCCGGTGAAGGCGAAATCGGTCTTGGTCAGCGCGGTACCGGCGGCCTGGGCGCCGAGGGAGGCGACGGCGAGGGCGAGGGCATTCAAGGTCAGGAACTTGTTCATGGTGGGTCTCCTCACAGGGTGGGGTTGGAACGGCGGCGGGCGGCCCACAGCAGCGCAAGGCCGGCGGGCAGCAGCAGGGCCGAGGCGGGCTCGGGAACGGGGGCGGCGGCGATGACGAGGTTGTCCAGGGACACGCCGTAATAGCTGTCGCGGTTGGTCAGCGTGAAACCGGCGATGTCGGCCGCCCCGCCGCTGCGCGCGAAGGCGTAGCGGCCATCGCTGCGTCCGCTCAGGTCAACGGCCTGGATCAGGCTGCCGTCCGTGCGGTAGAGGCTGAGCGTGATGGCGCCGCCGTCGGCGTCGCGCAGCTGGAAGCCGAGCGCCGACACCGGCGACGCGAAGCGGGCCGAGATGGCACCGAAGCCATCCGCGGCACCGGCCTGGGGGCCGATGCCGAACAGCGCCATGCCGTCGGCGTCGCCATACTGATAGGCGCCCAGGTTGGCGCCAGTCGCGCCGGCCAGCAGGTTCAGGCCCGCGCTGGGGGCGCCCAGGCTGAGGTCGTCGAACCAGTCCTGGGCCACCACACCGGGCCGCGGCGCCTTGGCCACGGCCAGCTCCTGGCCGGCGAAGCGCTCGCCGAACTGCACGCCGCCGCTGCTCAGCAAGCCGTCGATGACGGCACCGTCGGCCAGCTCGGCAAACGTGACGGCCGCGCCGCTCAGCGAGGCATAGGCCACCTCGCTGGTCGCCGCGGCCTGGGCAGCACCCATGCCGAGGCCGAGCAGCAGCGCGGCGAGGGTTTGAAGTCGGAATTTCATGATGATGTCTCTCCTCAGCGGCCGCCGCCGACGATGCTGACGTTGTCGAAATCGGCCGTGACGACCGCGCTGTTGCTGCCCGACGAAAGGGCCAGGCCCACGTACAGCGTCGTGGCGCTGGTGGTCAGGTTGGTCGGCGTCTTCTCGGTCCAGCTCACGCCGTCGGTCGAGGCGGCCTGGAAGAGCGCGTTGCCCGAACGCCGCACCCGCACCCAGACCGGCAGGGCCGAGGTGGAGAAGCCGGCGATGCTGGCCTTGTTGTTGCCGTTGATGGCCGCGCGGATGTCGCCCGTGGACGAGTAGCGCGCCGTCCAGGCGTAGGCCGGCGTGCCGGTCAGCCCCTCCATCGCGACGATGCCGGCGCGGGCCGAATCGGCGCTGCCGCCCTGGCTGACGACGCGGGCCGTGAATGTGAAGTCGCCCGTCAGCGCCGTGTATTTGAAGTTGAAGGCATAGGGGCTGCCGGTGTTGATGACGCCGGCACCCGACAGCGTGTAGGTGCCGGTGGCCTGGGCATAGGCCGCCGCCGGCACGGTGGCCGTGACGGCGCTGCTCAGCGTCTTCTCGCCGCTGCTGCTGTCGCAGGGCAGCACCGTCGTGCAGGCCGTGCCCGGGATGCTGGGGGGGGCCGGGGCCGGCGTGGGTGCTGGGCTCGGCGCCGGCGAGGGGCCGGGTGCGGGAGCAGGCGCCGGTGCCGGGCTGGGCGCAGGGGCGCTCGGCAGCGGCGCGGGCACCGGGCCCTGCACGGCGAACAGGCCCAGGCGGCCGGCGCCGGCCGACGCCTGCACGGCGGCGCGCGTGGCGTCGGCCGTGCGCAGCGTGTAGGCATAGGGCGGCACCCAGTTCTGCTTGACGGGCAGGCCCTCGCAGCCCTGCAGCTCGATGTCGATGACGCCGGCCATGGGCTTGCCGAGGTCGTCCTTGTCGCTGATGAAGCGGTGGCCCGTGCTGCGGAAGCTGATCGCATCCTTGCCACCGGCCAGCTTGCCGCAGACCTCCTTGGGCTTGAGGCCGGTGAACTCGTAGAAATTGTTCTCCGAGATCACGTCGGACTGGTAGCGCACGTCCAGGCCGGAGGCGAACTTCTTGTCGGCGTCCTCGGTCGTCGTGCTGCCGCTGACCAGGTTGTTGTAGAGGTGGAGCTGGCCGAAGCGCACCAGCGGCAGGCGGCTGTAGGGGTGGTCCCACCAGTTGCCCGTCATCGTCACATGCAGGCGGCCGGCGTCGCTCCAGGCGCGGCCCGAGTCGCCATTGCCGACCAGCGTCGTCTTGTGGTGCTTGGTGAAGACGCTGCCCGACACCGTCACGTAGTCGCTGCCGCGGATGATGTCCAGGGCGCCGTCGTGGCGGGTGTCGCCGGCCAGCGAGTCGGGCGTGTCGCCGTCGCTGATGGTGACGTGGTCGACCCAGATCTGCTGGCCGCGCGTGATGGCGATGCCGTCCATATAGGCATTGCCGCTGTCCTCGGGGTTGACGTCCCAGGGCGTGTCCAGGGCCAGGTTGCGCAGGATGATGTTGCGCGTCCAGGTCGGGTAGAGCTCGGGGTCCTTGCCCGCGGCCACCCATTTCTTGAAGTCGTCCTCGGGGCTGCCGCCGGCCGTCTGCGCCGCCTCGATGCCGATCAGGATCTGCGTGCCGGTGATGCGCGCCGGGCGGCCGTTGCTGTCGTTGATGCCGACCAGCGTCGTGTTGGACGGGATGGAGAAGCTGCCGCCGTTCTTCTGGTCGAGATAGCCGGTGTATTCCTCGAACACCGTGTTGCCGTCGCGCCAGCGGAAGTCGATGTGGCCGACGATGCGGATGATCTTCGGCTCGTTCTTGGCCTCGCGCAGGGCGGCCAGCAGTTGCTCCTTGTTGAACACCGTGTAGACGCGGTTGGCCGCGGCCGAGGAGCCGCCGGTCACCCTGACCTTGCCGGCGCGCGACTGGCCATGCCAGCCGATATCGGGCGCCGTCTCGCGCTCGAAGGTGAGCTGGCCGCCGGTGGGGTCGACGGTGGCGAACTGCCAGGCCGGCAGCCGTGGCGCGGCGCGGTAGTTGCTCGGGTTGTGCAGGCCGCCGATGGTGGTCGGCGCGGCGTAGGTGCGCGTGCCGACGTCGAAGAGCAAAGGCGCCGTGGGGTCGGTCAGGCTGAGGGCGTCGATGACCGGCGCGGGGGCCGGCGTGAGGGGCCGGGGGTCGCGCACGGCCAGGGCCTTCGCGGTCGCGACCTCCGAGGTTGCGGTGGCATCGAGGCGGCTGGCTGTTGCGGCGTCGCCGGCCTGGGGAGTGGCGAAATGGACAGGGTTGTGCTGGCCGCCCCCGCAGGCCAGCAGGCCGAGCGAGATGGACGAAGCCAGCAGGCCCAGCTTGGGCTTGCTTGAGGTCATGGCATGTCTCCGGGCGCGCTCTGGCGGCGCGCATTTCTGAGGTGATTGCCGCCTCCCGGCTGGCGCGGTCTGGGGCAGGCGCGAGCCCGCCCGGCACCTGGCCCGTCAGGGGTCAGGCGCGCAGCGCATCAGCAACAGTGAAGACGGGGGATCGGCGGCAGGCCGAGAAGTGGCATGACACCCTTGCGGCACCGGCTCGCTTGGGCATCAACGGGGTGAGCGGGCGCAGCAGGCGCCTCGCACTGCGTCGGCTGTCGAGACCCCGGTCACCCGGCGGTGTCCGGTCGGCGGTTCGGCTCAGCGAGCAGTTGGAACAGTGTTTCGTTTTTGAACCAACCGGTCAACGCCGGGCATTCCCTGAGGGCGTGAGTGCCGCGACGGCGCAATCCGCGGACCGCGTTGCCCGGCGCCGCCACCACCCTCCACCCCCATAGCACGACTTCAAACTAGGGATGTCGAAAACGTTGACATTCATTTGACCCGCGACACCCCCCTAGAACTCATTTATTCGTTGCCTGCCAATGAGTTATCTCGCATGGCATGGATGGTGCTTATCCCGGTCGTCCCGCGGTCTTTTTCCGCACCTTCATCAACCCCTACTAGGGAGCTCACGATGCGCAAGATTCTCTCCACCGTGGCCATCGCCGCCGGCATGTTTGCCGCTGGCAGCGCCAACGCCTACCTCGTCTTCACCGGCATTGACACCAACGGCAACGCCGGTGTGCAAGTCGCCGCCACGAACTCGACCGCTGCCGAGACCGCTTTCAAGAGCAACCTCGTCGGTGTCGGCACCGAGAACTTCGAAGGCCTGGCTTCGGGCGCCTCGGCACCTCTGGCCCTGAATTTCGGCGCTGCCGGTGTCGCCACGCTGAACGGCGCGGGCAACGTCAATACCAACCCCGCAGGCAGCACGAACGGTTTCGGCCGCTACTCGGTGCCCGGCGGCACGCAGTTCTGGGAAGTGTCTGCCGGCGGCGGCAACCCCTTCCAGGTGGACTTCAGCAACTCGCTGGCCGCTTTCGGCTTCTACGGCATCGACCTGGGTGACTTCGGCGGCACGCTGACTCTGGAACTGTCGCGCGGCGGCTCCGTCATCGGCTCGCAGATCGTCAACATGGCCGCTACGGGCGTTGCCGACGGCAGCATCCTGTACTTCGGCCTGATCGCCTCGAACGCTGCTGAAGAATTCGACAGCATCCGCTTCCTGTCGACCACGGGCTCGGGCGATGCCTTCGCCTTCGACAGCTTCACCATCGGCACCAAGGAACAGATCCGCCAGCTGCCGGAACCCGCCAGCCTGGCCCTGGTCGCCGGCTCGCTGCTGGGCCTGGGCCTGGTGCGTCGTCGTCGCGCCTGATCGCTCTCACACCTTCGGGTGTCAAAACGGCGGCCCTCGGGCCGCCGTTTTTCATTGGGCGCCGGGTTTGCCGTAGCAGCAGCCAGGCGCGGGCACGCAGTCTTCAGCCATCCCCGCTCAAGCCCTTGAGCTCCCGCCAGCGCTGGCGCAGGCGCCGCAGGGCGGCATGGTGGAGCTGCGATATCCGTCCCTTGCTCAGGTTCAGGCTCAGGGCAATCTCGTCGAAGGGCTGTTGCTGGAAGTAGTGCCGGAACACCACCCGCCGCTCCGCCTCGGGCAGCTGCTCGGTGAGCTCGGCAAGCCGGCGGCGCAGCTGGATCAGCTCGGTGCGGGCATAGGCGTTGTCGGGTTCGCTGGGTTCCTGGGCCTCGGCGAGGCCTGAATCCTCCAGCGCGAATCCCAGCGCCAGGCCGATGGCGAGCTCCGCCAGGCGTTCCAGCGCCGAGCGGTCCTGCGGCGCTTCGGCCTGCAGGGACTGCGCCCTCTCCCGCACCAGCTCGCGGCGCACCGTCAACTGGCGCTGCAGTTCGCTGTAGGCCGCCAGACCGTTGAGCAAGGCCCCCTCGATGCGATGGGTCGCGAAGGTCTCGAAGCGCACGCCGCGCGCCGGCATGAAGCGGTCGATGGCCTCGAGCAGGCCGACCATGCCGAGCTGCACGAGGTCGGCATAGTCCAGCTCCGCGCCGAACCGCCGCCCGTAGACGCGTGCGGCCAGGCGGCGCACGAGGGGCGTGTAGGCATCCACCAGGCTGGCCCGCTCAGCGGGAAGCTGGCGATTCGCCCAGGCCGCGGCGCGATCAGTGGATGGTGCCGAGGAGTGATCGGGTGACGATGTTCCAGCCATCGATCAGCACGAAAAGCAGCAGCTTCAGGGGTACCGACACCGTGGACGGCGGCACCATCATCATGCCCAGGGCCATCAGCACGCTGGCGACGATGAGGTCGACGAGCAGGAAGGGCAGGAAGATGACGAAGCCGATCTGGAAGGCGGTGCGCAGCTCCGACAGCATGAAGGCCGGGATCAGATGCAGCATGCTCACGTCCGCCAGGCCCTGCGGGCGCTGAGCCCGGGCCAGCTCGATCATCAGCCCCAGGTCCTGCTCGCGGGTCTGGCGCACCATGAACTCCTTGACGGGCTCGATGCCGCGATCCGCGGCGGCCGCCATCTTCACCTTCCCCGCGAGATAGGGCTGCAGGGCATCGTCATTGAGCCTCTGCAGCACGGGCTGCATGGAGAACAGCGTCAGGAACAAGGCCAGCGTGACGATGACGGCATTGGGCGGCGAGTCGATCAGGCCGATCGCATGGCGCAGCATGGACAGCACGACCACGATGCGCACGAAGCAGGTCATGCAGATCAGTGCCGCCGGAATGAAGCTCAATGCCGTCAAGCCCAGGAAGATGCGCAGGGCCGAGGCCATCTCCGGCGACTGGGCGCCCTGCTCCGCCAGGCTCCACGGTGTGGTGGGTGGTGTACCGGCGGCCCAGGCCGTGCTCGTGAACAGCAACGCGGCCAGCAGCAGGAAGACGGGCGACCTCATGTCGCCCGCTCCGGCGCGACCTCGTCATCGCGAAGGCATTGGGTGCCGGCCGGCCCGACGCTGAGCAGCAGTTGCCGGCCTGCGTAGCGTGCAACGACGAGCTGGGTCTGCGGCGTCATGGCACGCGCCTCCAGAACTTCTATCAAGACATGCCGCCCGCGCGGCCAGCTGACGGAGCCTGCACCACGCCGCCGAAGCAGCCACAGCAGCAGCGCCAGGGCGGCGCAGCACAGCACGAAAGCCAGCCCCCACTGAGAAGCATCTGGCAGCGCCGTATCGGCCGCAGCCTTGAAGGGCAGTGCTGCGCTCGCTGCCGCGGATGCTGCGGCTGGGGTGGTCATGGCTGGGGCCCGCTGGGCGCGACCTCGGTGATGCGAACGCCGAACTGCTCACCCACGGCCACCAGTTCACCGCGTGCGATCACGTTCTCGCCCAGCAGCACGTCGAACGGCGCATTGAGGGCGCGATCGAGGGTCAACACCTCACCCTCCTTGAGCGACAGGATGTGGCCGACATTGCTGCCGGCTCGCCCGGCCACCACGAGCAGCTCTGCCTTGACGTCGGCCAGCGCGGCCAGCCTGTGGTGGGGCGCGGCGGAGCGGCCACCGGGTTGCTCGGCAAGGGGCGGGAGGTCGATGGATTGCATGGTCATGACGGTCAAGGATCAGACAGCCAGCCAGCGCGCGGCGCGCTGGGGTGGATCGGCGAAAGCACCGAGGTGCGCGGACAGCGCCAGCGAGCATCCGGGCGACACGAGGCGCAGCGGAGCGTCCAGGCCTGCTTCGAGCAGGAGCACATCACCGGGCGCGAGTTGCATCAGCTCGCTGACACGGACGCTGGCTCGCCCCAGCTCGGCCACCAGAGGAACTGCCAGCCCGGCCGCTGCACGTTCGAGGTCCACGGCCCGCAGGGAAGGCAGCGCGGGGGGCTTCAGCCAGCCGCCGGCCTTGAGCTGGGCGGCGTCGAGCAGCACGCTGCAGCGCATGCCGAGCAGCTCTCCGGTGATCCGCAAGCCTCGGTGGCCTGGCAGGCCTCTCAGCGCTTCAGCAGGCGGAGGGTTCGGGAACTGCCGCTGCAGCTGTTGCTGGAGCCCATCCGTCATGCGGGCGATCACGGCATCCACGATGGCGGATCGGCCGGCATCCAGCTTGAACAAGGCTTGAGCGATGGCGTTGCGCCAGTGGGCCGCCGCAGGCGCGAACAGGTCCACGGCATCGGACACCACCACATCCTGCTCGGCTTCGAGGAGACTGGCCTGGACTCCCTGCATGGCGGGCAGGCCCCAGGCCGAGGCCCAGTCCGCCACGCTGCCTTGAAACGCGGCTGACACCGCCGCGACCAAGGTCGGCGGCAGCCAGCAGAGGGCGCGAACGGGGCTCAACGGTGGCCCTTCATGTCGAAGAGATCCTGCAGCAGCTCGTTGGCCGTCGAGACGATGCGCGACGAGGCCTGGTAGCCGCGCTGGGCCACGATCAGGTCGGAAAACTCCGTGGCGAGATCGACATTGGAGCCCTCGATCTGGTTGGAGCCTATGCTGCCGAAGCCGGCCTGGTTGGGCTGGCCCACATGCAGGCCTTGCCGCGAGCCGTAGGAGAAGTCGCTGCCACCCAAGGGCTGAAGCTGGGCATTCGCATCGAAGAGGGCCAAGGCGATCCGCGATCCCTTGGCCGTCTGCCCATTGGAATAGCCCAGGCTCATGGTGCCGTCGGCCTCGAAGCCTATCTTGCTCAGCGACCCGACCGCATAGCCGTCGCTCGTGCCGATGGCCAGCGATGACAGGGTGCCGGTATCGAAGCTCGTCACATTGCCGGAGAAATCCACGGTGACGCTGGTGCCGGCCACGCCCGCCGGCGCGTAGACGAAGCTCAGCGAGTTGGCCGCGGGAGACGGGATGCCGCTGATGAACTGGATCTCGCCGGTGCTGACATCGGTCACGCCGTCGGTGATCTTGACCACCCAGGTCCCGGCCGCGCCGGCCTTGGGCTTGAAATTGATCTTCAGGCTGTGCTCGCCGCCCGCGGCATCCACCAGCTTGAGGCTGTTGAGGCTGAAGTCGGTCACGCTGGAGGACAGGTTTCCCGTCATGCTGACGGCGGTCGTGGCCTTGGGCGGGTTGATGCGCAGGCCGCTCAAGGTGATCGGAGCCTCGGCGCCCGTCGCCGTCAGGCCGACAACCTGCTTGCTGGTGCCGCGCATGACCAGCACGCCGTCGCGGTCGAACTCGAACTGCCCGGCGCGGGTGTAGGTGGCCGCCCCGGTCCCCTGCTCGCGCGTGATGAAGAAGCCTTCACCGTTGATGTTCAGGTCCAGCGGGTTGCCGGTCTGTCTCAGCTCGCCGGTGCGGAAGTTCACCACCGTCTGGTCCAGCGCGACGCCGCCACCGAACTGCATTCCACCAGCCAAGGCCTGGCCGCCCCCGCCGCCGGGGTGCGCATACAGGCTCGAGAACAACGCGCTGCTCGACTTGAAGCCCGGCGTGTTCAGGTTGGCGACGTTGTTGCTGATGACCTTGAGGCCCGAAGAGAAGGTCTGCAGGCCGCTGGTTCCGATGAAGAGGGAATCAAGCATGGTGGTGGCTCCTGGGGGTGGGGTCAGCGAACAGCCGTCAGATTGGCCAGGCCGATGTCGGTGAGCAGATTGCCGCTGCTGGTCTTGATGGTCAGCCGCGGCTCGCCCGATGTGAAGGACAGGGCCGTCACGGTGCCCGACGAGTTGCCAGCCGCCGTGGTGACGTCCACCGTCTTGCCCAGCAGGCCCACCGATTGCATGGACGCCTGCGCCGCCAGCAGGGCACCGAGCTTGTCGTTCATCTCCTGGGTCTGCTGCAGCGACGTGAACTGGGCCAGCTGGGTCACGAACTCCTGGTTGTCCATGGGCTTGAGCGGGTCCTGATTGCCGAGTTGGGCGACGAGGATGCGTAGAAAGTCCTGGATGCCGATCTGGGTGACCGCATTCGCGGCGGCTGTTGCGTTAGTGGCCATGGCGGATGGTGGAGATGGAGACAGGATCGAGATTGCCAGCGGGCGGCGGCGCCTCGGTGCTGGAGTCGGGCATGCCGTCCTGCTCGGCCGCGGCGTGCAATTGCTGGCGGCCATTGACCACGACCTGCACCCGGGCATACCCGGCCTGCATCAGCGCCCGCGTCAAGCTCTGGGCGGCCAGCGCTGATTCGCTGGCCGTCAGCTGCGCATCGCGCATGGAGGCCAGCACCTCCTGGTCATTGAGCTCGCGCAGCATCAGATGGCGGGCGCCCGGCTCCTGCGCCTCGGTTGGCGCGGATCGGCGCGGCATGGCTGACGCGGCCGGCTCTTCATCCATGGCTTGGGCCTTCAGCGCAGCTGCGATGTCGGGCGCGACCGCAGGCAACTGGGCGCCGAATGCTCGAGGAGAAGCTGGCGCCAACGCCTGCGATTCCACCGGCTCCGTCCCCGTTGCGAAAGCCGTGATGTCATGCAGCGCAGCCGCACGCGCATTCAGATTGCTGAAGGCCGCCACTGCCGACACAGCGTCTTCAGCCGCACCAGCTTCGACGAAGGCGGGAGAAGGCGATGGGAGCCAGCCCGCGCCGCCGGCGACGGCCCCGGCCGCTGCCGATGGCTCCGGCGCTGTCGGCCGAGGCGACGGCCTTTCAACCGTCGCGGCCTGCTCAGGCTCGTCTTCTTCGTGCAGACGCTCGGCGCGAGAACCTGCACCCCGGCCGCCGTCGACGTCGCGCTGCTCGCCCGCGGCGGCCTGCATCGCCGCCCGCCCTCGCCGCTCCAGGCCCGCGCCGGTTGACGGGGCTGGCTTGGGAGCTTCGGCCTCGACTCGCAACGCCGCCTCGGGCGCTCGCCCGGCCGCTTCTGGCGATGCGCTCCCCCGCGCGCCCTGGGCGACCTGACCCGCCTGGCCCCAGCTTTGCAGCCATTGCCGCTCCAGCTCCTGCAGCAGCCGGCGTCGCAAGGCGGCGCTGTCTTCCGGCCTTGCCGCCGGGACCGCAGGTCTAGCTTGAATGACTGTCATCAGGACCTCCCGAGGATTCCGTTGACGATGGCTGGCTCATTGCCGGGGCAGGACGCCAGCTTCCCAGCAGCCAGGCCTCCGCGGCGTCCCTGGCCTCCCGGGTGGACAAGTCGCGACGCCTCTCTTCTGCCAAGCTCTGCGCGAGTCGTTCAAGCAGGCGCTGTGTCGAGTGCGTCCGTTGAAGTTCAAGCTTCGTTGCATCCCACTGCCCCTCGCAGCCGGTCTGCTGATGAAGCGCACGATCGGCCTGCTGGCGCAGATGGCCGTAGAACTCCCGATACACCGCATCGAGTGCGGCATCCAGATGACCCACACCGCGCTGCGCCACCCAGGCTGCGGACAGCTCGCCGAGTGCGCCGCGGGCCAGGCGCTCGTGTTCGGCGGCCTCCAACAGCGCATCCCAGGCATCGCGGGCCTGCTGTCGCTGGTGCAGGGTGTGCGCCTCCTGCGCGCGCAGCGCTGCGTGCATCCAGGTCTTGGTGGGCCTCACATCGCTGCCCTCCTGGCAAGCGCAGCCTCCAGAGCCGTCCGCGTCTGCGCGAGGCTGGCGTGCTCATCGGCCCTCTGGCGCAGGAAGGCCGTGATGCGCTCCCAGTTGGCCAGCGCATGGTCGAGCTCGGCGTTGCTGCCGGCCTTGTACAGGCCCATGTCCACCATCTCGTGCTGGCGTCTGTGCACCGCCAACAGGGCTCGCATTTCCTGCGCCAGATCCTGGTCGCGCGACTGCAGCAAATCGGTATCGAGACGGCTGACGCTGTGCAGCACGTCGATGGCGGGATGGTGGCCGGCATTGGCCAGGTCGCGGCTGAGCACGACATGGCCATCCAGCGTCGCCCGCAGCGCATCGGAGACGGGCTCGTTCAGGTCGTCACCCTCGACCAGCACGGCATACAGGGCCGTGATGGACCCGCCCCCCTGCAGGCCGCCGCAGCGCTCACACAAGGCGGGAATCGCCGAGAACACCGACGGCGTGTAGCCTCGAGCGGCGGGCGGCTGGCCCGCCGCCAGATCGATCTCGCGGCGCGCCATGGCGAACCGGGTGACGGAGTCCATCATCAGCAGGATGTCCAGCCCCTGGTCGCGGAAATACTCCGCGATGCTGGTGGCCACATAGGCCGCGCGAGCACGGACGACCGCGGGCTGCTCGGCGGTAGCGACGACGACCACCGTGCGGGCCCGGGCATCGGCGCTGAGCCGCTTGTCGATGAAGTCCTGCACCTCCCGGCCACGCTCTCCGATCAGGCCGATGACGGCGACATCGGCCGCGACATTGCGAGCCAGCATGCCCAACAGCGAACTCTTGCCAACCCCGCTGCCGGCAAACACGCCCAGACGCTGGCCGCGCCCCAGGGGCAGCAAGGCGTCGATGGCGCGAATGCCGGTCACGAGGGGCTCGCCAATCGGCGCGCGCGCCATCGGGTTGAGAGGCGCCGGGTGCAGCGGCATGTCGCGCCATCCAGCGCCTCGCACCGCACCTGCCAGGGGCCGCGCAAAGGCGTCCACCACCTGCCCCAGCAGGCCTGGACCCACGCTGACGCTGGGCTGGGTGTCCAGCGCCAGGACTTCGGCGCCCACCGTCAGGCCCTTGCAATCGCCGTAGGGCATCAGCGTCAACTGGCCATCGCGGATGGCCACCACCTCGGCCTCGATGCCCTCCCCGTCAGGCGTGCCCACCCGGCAGGTCTCGCCCAACGCGACGGCGGGGCCGGCTGATTCGATGCCCAGTTCCGTCACGCGCGTCACGCGGCCGATACGCCGGTAGAGCGGCAGCCGGCCGAGCGCCTGGGGCCAGCTCTTCACGAGGCGGCCTTCGCGTCTGCGCGCCGTGCGCGCGCCATGCTCAGGCTGTCACGCAGCAAGCCGAGCTGGACCTCGAGACGGGCATCCAGGGTCTGGACTGCCGACTGCACGATGCACCCGCCGAGCTTCACCCGGTCATCGGCGGCGAAATGAAGTCCCGCCGGCCACGGCTGGGCGCTTGCTGCGCGGCTGGCCTCCACGGCGGCCATGTCGCTGGCATGCAGCAGCACCGTCAGCGGGCCTTGCAGTTGCGCGTCCGCCAGTACCTGGTGCACGGCCTCGGCGACGTCCTCCGACGCCCTGCACCCCAGCAAGCGAGCCGCGGCGATGAAGGTCCATTCCGTGACCTCGGCCTCCAGCTGATCGCGCAGGCCCTGTGTCTGCACGGCGAGCTCGACCGCCAGACCGCGCCATTTCTCCGCCTGCTCCTTCGCCAGCTTGTCCTGGCGCTCCTTGAGTTCACGTTCAAGCCGCTGCCGGGCCTCATGCTCCGCCTCGCGCCGCGCTTCGGCCAACGCCTGCTGCCGGCCCTGCGCCATGCCGCGCTCGACCCCCTGCTCGAAACATTGCGCTCGTGCCGCATCGAGCTCGGCCTGACTGAGCCAGACGCCGGGTTCCGGTGCAACCGCATCGCACGCTGGCGGCTCGGCGCGCAGGACGACCCGCGACTGCGGCGCCGCCGCGAACAAGCCAGCCTTCAGAACGGCGCCATGGCTCATGCAGCCCTCCTACCCACGGACACCGCCGCTTCGCGCCAGCTCTGCAGCAAGGCTTCACGAAGAGAGGGCGTCCAGGCGGGTTCAGCCAGCGCGGCGGGCGTACCCCCGTGCTGCCATCGCGCCATGACTGCCTGCCGCTCGGTCTCGCCCAGCATCGCCAGCAGCTGGCTTTGCAGTGCCGGCGGTTCCTTCGCCAACGCCATGCAGAGCGAGGCAGCCTGCATGCCGAAGGCCTCCGTCGTCGCGGCCGCCTCGCTCAGGGCCACGCGAATGACCTCGGCGTCCGCGGGAATGTCGAGTTCGCGGAGCTCGGCCAACAAGCCCAGCAGCGTCTCGCGGTCGGGCACGGGCAGGCGTTGCAGCAGCCAGTCACGGTCGACGTCGCCCAGCGCGTGCAGCGTGAGCGCGGCGCGGCGCAAGCCGCCATGGCTGCCGACGTTCAGGTTCATGAGCGGGGCTCCAGCCATTGCTGGAGCGTGGCCAGCAGCGCCTCGCGCTCATGGTCGCTCAGCGGCGCCGGAGCCAGCTGCGCCTTGCGCTGACGCCCGCGCCGCCACCGCAGCCCGGCGAACAGCATGCCGCCCATCAGAAGCGCAGCGAGCGCGTAGGCAAGCGTCGCGGTCGAGCGCGCGCCCGGCGCATCGTCCAGTCGCGCCGTCGCGCCTGTCAGCGCCAGCGCCGCCCGCGGCCCCTGATCGGCCGCCGGCGCCGGCGTCGCCCCTCCCAGGTCCGACACGGCGTGGACGGTCACGACATCGCCACGCGCAGGCAGCAGGCCGACGGCGGCGGCCACCAGCTGCCGGACTCGCGCCAGCTCGGCATCCGTCAGGCTGCGTTTGACGACCACCGCGACATTGAGATGGGCGATCTGGCCGCCCTGGGAAACCGTCTGCGCGACCCGCTTGCCGGTCTGGTAGTCCGTCTCCTGGCTCATGACCTGGGCGGCCTGGCTGCTCGTCGCGCCATCTCCCGCCGGCTCCCGGGTCACCATGCGCTCGCGGGTGATGACACCCGAGGGCTGGGCGGAGCGATCGGCCTGGGCAACGGCCAGCACCTCCTCGGTCGTCACGCGGGACTGCTCATGATTGAGCACGACATCGACGGCCACCAGGGCATCGCCCGGCTGGAACATCTGGTCGAGCAGGCGCGTGGCCTTTCTGGACAGATGGGTCTCGAGGCTCTGCCTCGCGTCCAGCTGGCCCACGGCCTGCCCTGCCTCCTCGCCGCCGGCGCGCGACAGCACCACACCATGCTGATCGAGCACGGTGACGTCGTCCGCCCTGATTTCGGGAACGGACGCGGCGATCAGGCGCTGAATGCCGGCGACCTGATCGCCGCGCAGGCCCTGCCCACCCTTCAAGGACACGCTGACCGAGGCCTTGGCCCGCGGCGCATCCTTGCGGAAGAGGGTCTGATCCGGCAGGGCGAGGTGGACCCGCGCGTCCTGCACCTGGTCGATTGCCAGGATGGTCCGCGTCAACTCGCCCTGCAGGGCGCGCTGGTAGTTGACCTTCTGCACAAAGTCGCTGACGCCGAAGTCGGCGTTGTTGAACAGCTCGAAGCCCACCGCGCCATGCAGCGGCAGCTGCTTGCCCATCAAGGTCAGGCGCGTGCGATGCACGCTGTCGGCCGCAACGAGGATGGCATGCCCGTCCTCGCTGAAGCTGTAGGGCTGTTTGAGCTTGTCGAGCTCGGCGGCCAGCACGGCGGCGTCTCGCTCGGCCAGGTCGGAGAACAGCACCGCCTTGGGCTTGCTCTGCGCCCACCAGGCCAGGCCCAGCACCACGGCCAGGATGGCGGCTGCGGCCAGGCCGAATCCCAGCTTCCTGGGCGCCGACCAGCCTTCGAAGAAGCCGGTCCATCCGGCGCGGGCATCGGTCTTCATCGGCTACACCTGCATGCGCATCACGTCCTGGTAGGCCTCCAGGATGCGCGACCTCACCTGGCTGGCGACCTGCATCGCCAGCCGGGCCTGCTCCAGCTGCAGCATGACCTCGTGCAGGTTCTCTGCCGTGCCGGCCGCGACCTTCTGCACGCCCTGCTCGGCGGTCGTCAGCTGCGCGTTGAGACCGACCAGCTCCCGTTCCATCCAGTTGGCGAAGCCGGGCGCCGCGGCGGCCGAAGCCGGCTGGGCCGCCTGCGCAAGCTGGGACTTGAGGGCCTCGATGGCCTCGATGCCGGTGATGCTCATCCCTGGCCTCCCAGCTCCAGCGCCTTCACGGCCATGGCGCGGGCCGTGCTGGCAACAGCCACATTGGCTTCATAGGCCCGCAGAGCGGTGCTGACGCTCACCATCTCGGTGGTCTGGTCTACCGCGGCGTGAGCGACGAAGCCCTGGGCATTGGCGTGCGGGTGGCCAGGGTCATGGACGAGACGCGGCGCGAGATCCAGCGCGGTGACGCTCACCTGCCGCGCCAGCGCCGGCTCCGCCAGGCTCATGGCCCGGTTGAAGTCCAGCTGCAGGGGCTGGGCGACCACCTTCTGGACGGCATACGGCGACTGGCCGGCCGGCGCGCTGCTGTGCATATTGGCGAGATTGAGGGCGGCCACGTCGACGCGGCGCTTCTCGAGGTCCATGCCGGCGGCGGCAATCTGGAATACGGCGCGGTAGTCCATCAGCGACGCCCCTCCTGCACCGCGACGGCCAGGATGCCCAGCTGGCGGCTCAGGGCCTTGAGCAGGGCCTGGTAGTGCAGGCTGTTGGAGGACAGGGCCGCCATCTCCTCGTCCAGCGCTATCGGGTGGCCGGCGGCATCGGGCATCGCTCGGGGCAGCGGCACGTCCTCTGCCCTGAAGCCCGGGCCGGCAGCCACCTGCGCCCGCACCGGCCCCAGCAGTTCCTCGAACTGCACGCGGGTGGCCATGGCGCCCGCGACATGGGCGTTGGCGATGTTCTGCGCGATGGCCTGGTGTCGCAGCGCGCCGGCATCGAGGGCACGGCTCACCAGTTGCAGCGTTGCGGGGTCGATGAAATTCATGCGCTTCTCCGGGGCTACTGGACGATCAGCTCGGCATGCAAGGCGCCAGCTGCCTTGATGGCCTGCAGGATGGAAATCATGTCGCGCGGCGGCGTCTTGCCCTTGGCGAGCAGTTGCACCAGGTCGGTCACGCGCGTGGGGCCCGCGGGAACAAACCGGGGCGCGGCCGGCTCCTGCACGCGGAGCTGGCTGTTGGTGATGACCTCTGTACGGATCCCCGCGCCGGGCGAGCGCAGCAGCGTCGGCTGCGAGACCGCCGTCTCGGCAGCGACGGTGACACGCGTCTCCCCGACCACCACGGCCACCGGCGAGATGCGCACATCGCCCCCGGCGACCACGGTGCCGGTACGCTCGTTGATGACGACGCGGGCGTGGCGGTCGGGCTCGACGGACAGCGCCTCGATCTGCCTCACGAAGGCCGGCACCCGGGCGCGGTAGGCAGGTGGCACCTGGACATCGATGGCGCCGGCGTCCCTCACCTCGGCCAGCTCGGCGCCGATGCTTTCGTTGATGCGGTCCGCCACGCGTCCCGCCGTGCCGAAGTCGGCCTGATGCAGCACGAGGGACAGCACGGGCGGCGCCCCGGCCTCGTCGCCGATCGACGCCTCCACCGTGCCGCCGCCGCTGATCAGTCCGGCGGTGGGGTGGTTCTTCTGCACCTGGTTGCCCTGGGCATCATGCCGGAAGCCGCCGACCGTGAGCGAGCCCTGCGCGAGCACATAGACGCGGCCATCCGCCCCCTTGAGCGGCGCCATCAGCAGCGCGCCCCCCTCGAGGCTGCGGGCGTCGCCCACCGAGCTGACGGCGACGTCGATGTGGTCGCCCGGCCGGGCATAGGCCGGCAGGCTGGCCGTCACCATCACGATGGCCACATTGCGGCTCGCCACATCGTCGGAGGCGATGCTCACGTCAAACCGGTTCAACAGGTTGGACAGCGTCACCCGCGTGGCCTTGCTGCGCACGCTGTCACCCGAGCCCGACAGGCCGGTCACGACGCCATAGCCCACCAGCGCGTTCTCGCGCTGCGCGCCGACGCGGGCCAGGTCCTTGAGGCGGACGGACTGGGCCTGCCCGGCCAGCAGATGGCCGAGCAGCAGCAGGAAGAGAAAGCCTGCTCGCATCTCAGATTCCGAACAAGGCGAGCAACTTCTGCCACCAGCGCGGGCGCTGCGCATCGCCCAGCACGCCATCGCCCACAAAGGCCAGCCGGGCTTCCGCCAGGCGGCTGGACAGCACGACGTTGTTCTCCCCGACATCGCGCGGCCTGACCCGTCCCTCGGCGCGAATGGCCTGCTTCTCGCCATTGATCTCGAGCAGCTGCTCACCCGCCACCCGCAGATCGCCGTTGGGCAGGACTTCGCGGACCAGCACGGTGATCTGGGCCAGCAGGCGGCCGGCTCGCTGCGTGCGTCCCGTGCCGTTGAAGTCGTTGCCGGACGTGATGCCCACACGCTTGTTCCAGCTCGGCAGGCTGACACCGAGGCCGACGCTGGCATCCCGGTTCGTCCCGGTGTCCGCGGTCGAGGTGGCCGACGCGTTCTCGTAGACCATGATGGTCAGCACCTCGCCGACCTCGAAGCGACGCTTGTCCGCCGTCAACGACTGGAACTGGGCGTCGGAGTACAGGCTGCCACGCACGCGCGGCCGTGGCGCGGGGCTGCCGCTGGCAACCGGGCTGACGGACGTCGACGACTCGGGCGGGGTGGCGTCCCGCGGCTGCAGCCCGTCTGCGTCATCGGCGCGCGCCACCGTCGTCGCCGCAAGCACCAGCAAAGCTGCGAGGCGCTTCATTGGCTGTCCACCTTGAAGGTCCGTGCGTCCACCAGGCGCCCCTGCAGGGCGACCCGCCGACCCGCAGCCTGCACGCGCGTGCGCTCGCCCACCCGCGCCGGCGCCAGCAGCTCGGCAGGCAGGCTCACCTCCACGACGCCCTCTGCCAGCACGGCCGTGACGCGATCGCCGCGCAACAAGGCATGGCTGGGCAGCAGGACCGCGTCCGTCACGATCTCGCCGCGCCGCACCGAGCGCCGCAAGCGGCCATCGGGCAGCGCGGCCGCGTCGACGCGCTGCAGCGGCATGCCGTCAGGCCAGCGCAGGGGCCGCAGCTCCACGTCGCCGGCCTGCAAGGCGGTGCCCATGGCCAGTTCCCGCGTGCTCGTCCAGGCGGGAGCGATCCAGCCCACGGTGAGGGGCACGCGTTGCACATAGGGTGCGGCAGCGCCGGCCCGCACCCGCACCGGCCACGTCAGCGCCCCGCTGCTGAGGGCCTGTACCGAAGGCCAGGGCTCGGCCTGCAGCACGGCGCCAACCGGCAGGGGCCGGCCCACGGGTCCACGGCAGCGTGCCTCGGCCGTCCATCCCTGCGCCTCGGCGAAGCGCTGCGCATCGGCCAGCGCGGCCTCGCACAGGCGGCCTGTCCCGGCGGGCGCCGCCAGTGCAGCGAGAAGGATGAGGGCGGCGCTCATTTGCGCAGGTTGTTGGTCATGCCGGCGATCTCATCGGCGGCCTGCATCACCTTGACGTTCATCTCATAGGCCCGCTGGGCGACCATGAGCTGCACCATCTCCTCGACCAGCTGGACGTTGGAGGCCTCCTGATAACCCTGCTTGAGACGTCCTGCGCCCGCCTCGCCGGCAGGTGCCAGCACGGCGTCGCCGGAACTCGCGGTGCGCTGCCACAGCCCTTCGCCGATGGGCTCCAGACCCGCCGGGCTGGCAAACAAGGCGACATCGATACGCCCCAGGGCCAGCGTCCTTCCCGCTTCGTCCTGGCCGTGCACCTGGCCGTCCTCCGCGATGGCGATCGCCTTGATATCGGCCGGCACATGGATCTGCTGGCGCAGCACCAGGCCGTCGCCCGTCGCCAGCAGCCGGTCGGCGTTGATCTGGAGGCGGGCGCCGCGGGCGAAGGCGGGGCTGCCGTCGGGGAGCTGGATTTCCAGAAAGCCTTCGCCCTGGATGGCAAGCGACATGGCGTCGTCCGTGCGGCGCAATTCGCCGGCCGCGAATGAACGCTGCACGGCCCCTACCCTCACGCCGGCTGTCACCGCAGATCTCTCGCCCGAGGCCTGGGCATTCGGATCGACGCTGACGAGGTCGCCAAAGCGCAGGCTGCTGCGCTTGAAGCCGGGCGTGCTCACGTTGGCGACGTTGTTGGCGATGGCATCGAGTTGACCCGTCTGGGCCTTCATGCCCGTGGCGGCGATATACAAGGCGTCGTTCATGTCAGCTGCCCTCCCCCAGGCGGCGGATGGCCGTCGCCTGCATGTCGTCGGCGGCTTGCAACAGGCGCACCATGGTTTCGGCATGCCGGGTGGTCGCCATCAGGCTCACCATCTCCTGGCTGGGCACGACGTTGGACTGCTCCAGATGCCCGCCGCGCACGCCGGCCGTCGGCGTGTCGACGTCCCATTGCGCGCTGTCCGCCGCGTACAGCCCTTCGCCCAGAGCCAGCGGAACCTGCCCTGGCTTGATGGCGACCAGCCGCAGCGCGTCGAGCACCTGCCCTTGCGACATCAGCCGCCCCTGGATGTCGATTTCAAGCCCGGGGCGCTGGGTGGCGCTCAAGCCAACCGGCCCTCGAGACCCCATCACCTTGTGCCCGGCCGCCGTGCGCAGCAGCCCCTGCTCATCGATCTGCAGGGCGCCCTGCCTGCTCAGGGCCTGGCTGCCGTCCTGCAGCTCCAGCAGCAGATAGCGCCCCTGCGGCAGCGCGATGTCCAGCGGCTGGCCGGTCGCGTTCAGCTTGCCGGCACGGCCATCCGTCTGCGCCCGCAGATCGGCTCCAGCCTCCATCAGCTCGGCAAAGGGCTGCTGCACCGCGATCTGGCGCTTGTAGCCGGCGGTCGAGAGGTTGGCGATGTTGTGGCCGATCAGCTGGAGCCGATCCAGATCCTGTCGAAGTCCGACAGCCGCGATGTCCAGGGTCTTCATGCGGGCCTTTCCGTGGAGGGCAGGTTCAGGCTGCCAAATGCCTTGAGCGGGATGAGATGAGGCACTTCGGTGATGGCGAGCACGCGCATATGCGGCAGCGCCCTCTCCGTCAGGCCGCGCAGATGCCGGCGCAGATCGGGCGCGCACAGCAGCACGGGCAGCAGATTGCTTCTCGCCATCTGCTCGGCCAGCACGACGGCACGCGCAAGCAGCTGCTCGACGAAGCGCGGGTCGGCCGGCGCGTCTGAGGCACCCGAGCGCAGGCGATGCTCGACGCCGGGATCGAGGGTCAGGACATGCAGCGCCGGGGCGTCGCCCATCAGCTGCTGGCAGATGGCGCCGCCCAGGCGCTGGCGCACGGCCTCGGTCAGCAGCGCGACGTCCTTGGTGCCACGCCCCACGTCGGCCAGCGTCTCGATGATGCCCTCGACATGGATGAGGCTGACCTTCTCGCGCAGCAGGGCTTGAAAGACCTTCTGCACATCGACCACGGCAAGGACGGTGGGCACCAGCTCCTCGACCAGGCCCGCCTGGGCCTCACGCACGCGGTCCAGCAGGCGATCCGTCTCGGCGCGCGTGACGAGGTGGGCGCATTGCTGCCGCAGCGTCTCGCTGAGATGCGTCACGAAGACCGTCGGCGTGTCCACCAAGGTGTAGCGCGCGGCCCTGGCGCGCTCGCGCTCGTCGTCGGCGATCCAGACGGCGGGCAGGCCATAGGTGGGTTCGCGGGTTTCCAGCCCCTTCACATGCTTGGTGTCCCCGCTCGGGTGGATGGCCAGCAGGCGGTCTTCGTGCAACTCGCCACGCCCGTAGATGACGCCGTAGATGGCGAGCTCATAGGTGTTGGCGGCGAGGCGGGCTTCGTTGATGAAGCGCACGGCCGGCAGCAGCAGGCCGAACTCCCTGGCGAACTGCGTGCGCAGCGCGGCGATGCGCTGCATGAAGACGGATTCGTCCCCCTGCGCCAGGGCGGCCAGCGCGCTGCCAATGCGCACCTCCACCGGATGCACGCGAGGCACAGGGTCGGCGGCCTGGGGCTTGTCCTGTGCCGGCGCTTCGTCGGGCGGCTCACCCGCGTCCCGGCGGCGCCAACCGGCCGCGAAGGCCAGCAGCGCCAGGATCGCAGCCACCGACAACACCGGAAGCACCGGAATGCCAGGGAGCATCAGCATCACGAGCAGGGCCGCCACGACCAGCCAGATGGCCTTGGGAAAGCTGGTCAGCTGCTTCAGCACCTCGCCGCTGAGCCCACCGTCCGAGGCGGAGCGGGTCACGATGATGCCGGTGCCGACGGAGATGACCAGGGCCGGGATCTGGGTGACGATGCCATCGCCCACCGTCAGCAGCGTGAAGGTCTGCAGCGCCTCGCTCCAGCCCATGCCGCGCTGCATGACGCCGATCACCAGCCCGCCGACGATGTTGATGAGCAGGATGATGATGCCGGCGATGGCATCGCCCTTCACGAACTTGCTGGCACCGTCCATCGCCCCGTAGAAGGCTGCCTGCCTCTCCAGGGCCTTGCGCCGTCTCTGGGCCTCGGCCTGATCGATGAAGCCCATGTTCAGGTCGGCATCGATGCTCATCTGCTGCCCGGGCATGCTGTCCAGCGTGAAGCGCGCGGCCACCTCGGAGACGCGCTGGGCCCCGTTGGTCACGACGACGTACTGCACAACGACGAGGATGAGGAAGACGATCAGCCCGATGACGAAATTCCCCGCGACCACATAGGCGCCCACTGCGGCGATGACCTGCCCGGCGCTGGCATCCGTCAGGATGAGGCGCGTGGCCGCCACATTGAGCGCCAGGCGAAACAGCGTCGCGATCAGCAGCAGGGACGGGAAGGTCGAGAACTCGACCGGCCGGTGCATATAGAAGGTCAGCATCAGCAGCGTCAGCGCGAAGCCGATGTTGGCCAGGATCAGGAAGTCCAGCAGCGCCGCCGGGATCGGCGCGAAAAGCACCGTCAGGACGCCCAGCACCAGCACGACGAGCAGGATGTCGGCATGGCGGCCGAAGGCCTGGCGCAAGGCGTTCATGCGGCCACTCCCGTCATGCGCGCTTCGCGCAGGCTGCGCAGCCAGACCAGGATGCGCGCGACCGGCGGATACCAGTGCTCGGGCACATAGGCGTCCTGCGCCACCTCCTTGTACAGGGCCCGGGCCAGCCGCGGGCTGTGCACGATGGGAACCCCGGCCTTGCCGGCCGCCCGGCGTATCTGCCGGGCCAGCATGCCCGCGCCCTTGGCCACGACCAGCGGCGCCGGTGTCACGCCGTGCTCATACCGGAGAGCCACGGCGACATGGGTGGGATTGGTGATGACCACCTGGGCCTCGGGCACCTTGCGCACCGAGCGGGCGCTCTTCAGGAACTGCAGGCGGATCTCGCGCTGTCGGTTGCGGATCCGCGGGTCGCCCTCGCGGTGCTTGTGTTCGTCCTCGATCTCGCGCCGGCTCATGCGCAGGCCGCGCAGGAAGTCCCATCGCACGAAGATCAGGTCGACCAGCATGAAGACCAGCAGCACCGCGCACAGCTTGGCCATCAGCGCGCCGCAAGACTGTGCCAGGCGATACAGCAGCGCCTGGCCCGGCAGTCCCAGCAATTGCAGCGCCGCCGGCACCATGGCCTGGATGGCCACCCAGGCCAGCGCGCCCAGGGCGAGCAGCTTCAAGCTGCTCTTGGCAGCCTCGTAGAGCAGGCGCACGGAGAACAGCTTCTTGAAGCCCTGCGCGGGATTCAAGCGCGTGAAGTCCGGCTGAATGGGCGTGGTCGAGAACACCAGGCCGCCGCTCTGCAGCAGGCCCATCAGCAAGGCGCCGACGACGGCGGCGAAGAGCAGCGGTGCCAGCACCAGCGTGGCGGCGTGCAGGCCCGTCTCGATCAGCCGGACCGCCGTGGCGACATCGTCCAGCGAGCGCGGGGAGGCGCCCAGGCCGCGCCTGAGCAGCACGGCCAGCGCCTTGAGGGCGGAGGCCAGCAAGCCATGGCAGGCCAGCATCGCCACCGCCAGCATGGCCAGGCTTGCTGCATCGGCACTGCGCGCCGCCTGGCCGCGCTTGCGCGCCTCGTCCAGCTTGTGCGGCGTCGCCCTCTCGTTGCGCTCGAGATCCTGTTCGCGGCTCATGCCAGCACCTCTTGCCAGAACAGGAAGACGCCCGCGTAGATGCGCCTCAACACAGGCGCCATGCCCGGCGCCGCGATCGCCAGCGTGGCGAGGCCGGCGAGCGCCTTCACGGGCATGCCGACAAACAGCACGTTCATCTGCGGCATGACCCGCGACATCACATCGATGACGAGCTCGATCAGCAGCAGCAGGAACAGGGCCGGCGCCATCACGACGACGCCCATCGTGAACATGGCCCCGACAGCGCGCATCAGGCTCTTGGCGTCCGGCAGATGCCAAAGGGCACCGGGCGGCACCATATCCGCGGCGTGACCGACACCCCGCAGCAAGGCGTGATGCGCCTCGACTCCGAAGAACACGGACATGCCCAGCATGGACAAGGCGACGCCCATCACGGGCGCGTTGGCTCGCGTGACGGGATCCAGCACCGTGGCCATGCCGAAGCCCATCTGCAGATCCAGCAGCCGGCCCGCCATCACCAGGGAGGCAAAGGCAGCGTGCAGGCTGAAGCCGAGCAGGGCACCGAGGGTCGCTTCGCTCAGCAGCATCAGCGTCAGGCCCGACAGGCTTGCGGGCACCGGCGTGCGCAGGCCCAGCGCCGCACAGAGGGCGCCGGACAGCGCCAGGGTGAAGAGCACCCAGAAGGCGGGTGGCGCCTTGACCGCCTGTGCCAGCGGGCTGAGCCCCAGCATGGCGCCCAGGCGCGCCCAGAGCAGCAGCGTGGCGACAGTCCAGGCCGTGTCGATCTGCGGCATGGCGATGCCTAGACCAGTTGCGGAATGGCCCGGATCAGATCGGCGCTGTAGGCCACCAGCTGCCCCAGCATCCATGGACCGGCCAGGATCAGGACCGCCACGCTGGCAAGCAATTTGGGGATGAAGGTGAGGGACATCTCCTGGATCTGCGTGACCACCTGCAAGATGCTCACGACCAGGCCGACGATCAGCACGGTCAGCAGCAGCGGCGCGGAAATGGCCACCGCCTTCCACATCAGCTGCGCGAAAAGGCGCAGCGAAACGTCTGAAGTCATGACGCCCCCCTCCCTAGAATCTGCTTCGATTCCTGCGTCGGCAGTTGGCCTGCCGATCACTTGGGGCCGATTCTTCTGCTGATTTCGGCGCGGATTTACAGGGAGAAGCACGCAACTCGCAGCCAGGACACGCAAACCCGCCTTGAAATTCGGCCGGCAGCGACTTGGGCCGCTGTCCTGAAACGTGCGGCAATCCTCGAAAACGAGCTCAGTGCCAGGCGCCCAGGATGGCGCCCATCACCGTATAGGCCACGACCTGGTAGCCGCTGTTGATCAGCCATAGCTTCAACGAGCGCTGCTCGAAGAGGTAGATGACGCCCAGGCTCATGGCCACCCAGCCCAGGCCGGTGGCGAAGCCGGCGAACAGGCCGAAGCTGAGCGTGGCCTTGGCGCCGAGGAAGGCGGCCAGGTTGAAGGCCATCACGAGGGAGGCCAGCGCCGACAGGCCGAAGAGGCGGACCATGTTCACCTGCTTGGTCTGCGCCTCGCTGAGCCCGGCCTCGGCCATCCAGGCCTTCTCGAAGGCGATGGGCGAGTACCAGAGCCCGCCGATCAGGAAGCTCGACAGCGCCGCCACAATGACCGCCGGGAAGTTGAATTGCACTGCGTCCATCGCAGACCCCTCTTGGTGAAGTTGTTGGTGCGGCGATGCTGGGGCGCGCCGATGCCCGGCAACAGCGGCCGCCCGCCGAAGTCGAAGATGAGTACGCCCAAAGCCGAAAAACCGCTGCTGAATCCGCCCACCCAGGCGCGCCTGGATGACCGGCTGCTGATGTGCGGCGGCTCGCTGGCCTTTGGCCTGGCCATCCCGTGGCTGACGGGGCTGTACGGCCCGCTGGGCCCCGGCGACGCGCGCTTCTGGGTCGGCTTTGCCGGCTTCATCGCGCTGGCCTTCGCCATCTGGGCCGGCAACCGCTGGCTGCTGTTCAAGCAGCGCGAACACCTGAACTGGTTCGCGCATCCGCTGCGCAAGCTGCTGATGCTGGTCAGCGCCAATGTGCTCTACACGGCGCCGCTGACGCTGGCCGCCATCTGGGCCTGGTTCCACGTCGCCGGCCGGCCGCTGGACGTCAACGCGCTGAAGCTGGTGGTGGCCACCAATGTCATCTGCGTGCTCTTCGTGACCCATGCCTACGAGACCATGTTCCTGATCCGCGAGCGCGAGTCGGACATGCTGCGCGTCGAGCGCCTGGAGCGCGCCCGCACCGAGGCCGAACTGGGCGCGCTGAAGGCCCAGGTCGACCCGCACTTCCTGTTCAACAGCCTCAACACCCTGGGCCATCTGATCGACAGCGACGCCCGCAGCGCCCGCGAGTTCAGCGACACCCTGGCCGAGATCTACCGCTATGTGCTGGACAGCCGCCAGCGCGACCTGGTGCCGCTGGACGAGGAGCTGGCCTTCCTGCGCCACTATCACCGTCTGCTGGCCCTGCGCTTTGGCGCCGCCATGCCGCTGCAGCTGGACCCGGCCTTGCAGACCGACGCATGGCTGGTGCCGCCGCTGGCCCTGCAGACCCTGCTGGAGAACGCCATCAAGCACAACGAGGCCAGCGCGGCCCAGCCGCTGACGGTGGGTTTCACGCTTGAAGGTGATCGCGTGCAGGCCCGCAACGCACTGCAGCCGCGCCGCAGCGCCCTGCCCTCCTCGGGCCTGGGCCTGGCCAATCTCGACGAACGCTGCCGCCTGCTGGCCGGCCGCGCGCTGGAGCGCCGCGTTGACGCCGGCGTGTTCGAAGTCACCATCCCCCTGCTGGCCCGCCCATGAAGATCTTCATTGCCGAAGACGAGACCCCGGCGCGCGAGCGCCTGACCGCCACGCTGTCCCGCGTCGCGCCCGAGGCCCGTGTGCTCGGCCACAGCGACACGGTGCAGGGTACGCTGGACTGGCTGGCCGCCCACCCCGCGCCCGACCTGCTGCTGCTGGACATCCAGCTGGCCGACGGCCTGTCGCTGGAGCTGTTCCGCGAGCGCCGCCTGGCCCTGCCGACCATCTTCACGACGGCCTACGACCAGTTCGCCCTGCAGGCCTTCCAGGCCCTGGCGGTGGACTATCTGCTCAAGCCCGTGTCCGACACGGCCCTGGCCCAGGCCCTGGCCAAGGCCGAGCAATGGCAGCGCCATTTCGACGCCCAGGCCAAGGCGCGCTGGGACCATCAGCTCGACGGCCTGCTGCAGCGCCTGAGCCCGCCGGCCGTCGGCCGCCAGCGCATCGTCGGCCGCAAGGGCGGCCAGCAGTTCCATGCGCTGGAGCTGGCCGACATCGCCTATTTCGTCTCGGTGGACAAGCTGTCATTCGCCATCACCCAGGACGGCGAGCGCTACCTCGTCGAGCCGACCTTGGGCGAGCTGGAGGAAGAGCTGGGGCCGCAGCGCTTCTTCCGCGCGAACCGCCAGCTGCTGGTGGCCGCCGGCGCGGTGCAGCGTTTCACGCCGGCCGGCAAGGGCCGGCTCAGGCTGGACCTCAGCCCGGCCCTGGACGGCGAACTGCTGATCAGCCAGGAGCGCGCCGCGGCCTTCAGGGCCTGGCTGGAGGGCTGAAGCTCAGCGGTAGCGCTGCAGCAGGCGCGTGAGTTCGCCGCGCTCGACCACCGTGCGCAGCGCCTGCTGCAAGCGGCGCGCCGGCAGTTGCGTCTTGCCGCCCAGCAGGCAATGCGTCACCGTCTGGGCGACCACCTGCAGGGCCTGCAGCTTCTCCGCGGGCGGGCGCTCGCGGTTGTACTGGGCCAGCACGAAGCGGTCGGCGACAGCCGCCTCGGTGCGGCCACGGGCCAGCTTCTCGAGCACGCCCTGCTGGGTGGCTGCGTCCTCGCGCACCAGATGGCCGGCATCGAAGAGGGGCCCCAGCTCCGCATAGCGATAGCCCAGCACCGTGCCCACGCGCAGGCCGCGCCGGGCCGTCAGGTCCAGCGGCTTGCCGTCGCCCTGGCCGGGTGCCACCGCCAGCACGTCCTCCACGACCACCATGGGCGGGCCGATGCGCTCCCGCCCCAGCGGCTGGGCCACCCACTTGGGACTCATCATGCACATCAGGTCGGCCTCGCCGGCATGCAAGGCCGCCTGGGTGCGCTTGGGCGGCAGCATCAGGTACTCCGGGCGGGCGTCCGCGGCTCGCGCGACGGCCTCCATCAGCTCGAAGGCCAGGCCGCCGACGGGATGGCCGTCCTTCAGCATCAGATAGGGCGCGGCCCAGTCCTCGCCGACGATGAAGCGCAGCGTCTGCGCCGGCTGCGCGGCGGCCAGCCCGGCCCACAGCGCCAGCGCTCCCGCCAGCCCCCGCGCCAGGGGCTTTGCCGCGCCGCCACCGGCCGGGGCGCCCGCGGGCGGACAATCCGCTGAAATCGACATGCCCCGAGTGTAGGAAGCCCAGCCACCACCGCACCGCATCCCCGACATGGAAACCCAGCTCTTCGACTACACCAAGCAGGACGCCGCCGGCACCTGCTCCACGGCCCATGCCTGGGCCAAGACACCGGCGCCGCTGTCGCCGCCCGAGCGCAGCGCGCTCACCGAGCGCGCCAAGGCCTTGCTGAAGAAGCACAACGCCGTGCTCGTCGCCCACTACTACGTCGACGGCTTCCTGCAGGACCTGGCGTGGGAGACCGGCGGCATCGTGTCGGATTCGCTGGAAATGGCCCGCTTCGGCCGCGACCACGCCGCCCAGACCCTGGTCGTCGCCGGCGTGCGCTTCATGGGCGAGACGGCCAAGATCCTCAGCCCCGAGAAGCGCGTGCTGATGCCCGACCTGGACGCCACCTGCTCGCTGGACCTGGGCTGCCCCGAGGACGACTTCGCCGCCTTCTGCGACGCCCACCCCGACCGCAAGGTGGTGGTCTACGCCAACACCAGCGCCGCCGTGAAGGCCCGCGCCGACTGGATGGTGACCAGCTCCTGCGCCCTGGACATCGTGTCCGACCTGCATGCCAAGGGCGAGAAGATCCTGTGGGCGCCCGACCGCCACCTGGGCCGCTACATCCAGGAAGAGACCGGCGCCGACATGCTGATGTGGAACGGCGCCTGCATCGTCCACGACGAGTTCAAGGGGCTGGAGCTGGAGCTGCTGCGCGAGCAGCATCCGGGCGCCCTGGTGCTGGTGCATCCGGAGTCGCCCAAGAGCGTCGTCGAGCAGGCCGATGTCGTCGGCTCGACCTCGGCCCTCATCAAGGCCGTCGTCGAAGGCACGGCGCCGGCCTATATCGTCGCCACCGACAACGGCATCCTGCACCGCATGCGCCAGCTGGCGCCGGGCAAGGTCCTCATCGAGGCGCCGACGGCCGGCAACAGCGCAACGTGCAAGAGCTGCGCCCATTGCCCCTGGATGGCGATGAACGGCCTGGCCAATCTGGTGGACTGCCTGGAAAGCGGCCAGCCCGAGATCCATGTGGACGAGGCGGTGCGGGTGAAGGCCCAGGGCTGCATCAACCGCATGCTGGATTTCGTCGCGGCGAGAAAGAGTGCCGCCGCTACGGGCATGACCCCGGGTATCGGCGCGGCCTGATGGCGCTATAAATCGGCATCTCACCGCGCACGACGAGGCCCGCCATGAATGCCGATTTCAGCTCCCTCTACAACCACCATGAGCGCGAGATCTTCGCGGCGGTGATGGCCTCGGCGCCGGACTACCCGGACATCGCCGCCAGCGGCGACCTGCTCTGCGACGTGGCCTGCGTCGCCCTGAACCGCCTGCCGCCGCGCTATATCCGCCACGAGGTGGACTTCAGCTTCTACCTGACCGAGCACGAACGCCTGGAGATCGACAACGCCATCGTCGAGGCGGTGTCCTATGCCTTCAACTTCGTGCAGGCGCGCACGGCACTGCGCTCGCGCAAGTAAGCCGCCCGGACATGAAAAACGGCCCGCCTCTCGCGAGGCGGGCCGTTGTTCGTTGTAGATGGTCGGGGCGGCGGGATTCGAACTCGCGACCCTCTGCTCCCAAAGCAGATGCGCTACCAGGCTGCGCTACGCCCCGATCAAGCCCGCCATTCTAGTGCCTGTTCCAGGTCCGGCCGAGGATAGCCGTCCGCGCGGGAGCAGAAAGACGTCCGCACGGGCGCCAGTGGGTGCCAGCCGCCGCCCAAACCTACCGCCCCTTGGCCTGCTCGGCTTTGCGTTTCAGGGACTCCATGATGCGGGCCTTCACCTGCTCGAAGCGGGGGAACTCGCGTGCCCTGACGTCGGTGACTTCGATGACATGCCAGCCGAACCGGCTCTGCACGGGCGCGTCGACGAGGCCGCGCGGTGACAGGCGCTTCACGGTGGCCGCGAAAGGCGGCGTGTAAAAGCTGGCCGGGCCCCAATCCAGGTCGCCGCCCTTGGCGGCGGATTCGGGGTCCTTGGAGCCTGGCTCAGTCTTGGCCACGGCCTCGAAGGGTTGGCCGGCACGGATCTTGTCCAGCGCCGCCTGCGCCTGCTCGCGCGTCTCCACCAGGATATGCCTCACCTTGTACTCCACGCGGCTCAGCGCTCCGAGGCGGTCGTACTCGTAGCGCGCCTGGGCTTGCGTGATGGGCAGGGTCGGCTGACGGACGCTGATGCCAGGCAGTTCGCCATCCAGCAGGTCCACGTCGCGTCCCGCCACCCGCCCGCTGGCCACCAGCGCCTCCAGCGCGAGGCGGGCTTGCGCCGCCTGGCCTCGGGCGTTCAGCACGCGGGCGGCATAGAACTGCAGGCTGGCCCACTCCGGCCGGCTGGCGGGCGCCTTGAGCGCGGCATGGGCCAGCGGCACGTCGGCCTCGGTGGGCTGGCGCGCCGTCATCAGCGCCGCCAGCTGCCAGGCGGTGTCCCGGGTCTCCTTGGCCCGCTCCAGGGCGTGGGCATGCTCGGCGTCGCAGGTTGCGGCGTCAGCGGGGTTGTACAGGTCGGCGCAGGCCTGCACGGTGACGATGAAGTCAAACCACTCGCGCTTGCGGAATTCGGCGGCCATCGCCCCCTGTGGGCGATCGGGCGAGAAGCGAGGGTAGAGCTGCTGGAACTGGTCCAGCGCGCCATAGGCATAGGGGCTGACCTCGAGGCGGTCCAGCGCATCCATCGCCGCCCGCAGCGGCACGATGGGGTGCAATTGCAGCAGCGCCCGCCGCACCGTGTACTTGACGGCCGGGTGCACTGGCGCCAGCGTGGCGTCTGCCAGGACCGCCTTGGAGCGGGTGTCGATCTCCTTGAGCGCAGCCTCGGTGCGAACGCGGCTGCGGGCGGCTGCCTCGGCGACGGCCGCGTTGAACTCAGCACCCCGCAAGCCGCGCCGGGTCCAGGCGTCGGCGACGGCCGCATCCCAGTCCGCATCACGGGCGGCACCACGCACCACGCTGCGCAGCGCGGCCAGCGCGGCCCAGGAACGCATGGGGTGGCCCGGTGTGGCGGCGATGGCGTCAAAGGCCTGGCGCGCAGGCAAGAACTCGTCCCCGTAGAACAGCGCAGCGGCGCGCTGGTAGGCGTTGAGCGCCCTCAGCTTGGCTGGCGCATTGGCAGGCAACACGGCGGGCAGCGGCAGCGGCTTGGTGCCGGGCCTCCAGGAGCAGCGCGCGAAGACGGCGTCCTGGCCGGCCACCCAGGCCTGGCGGTCGGCAGGCTTCAGCGCCTTGTCAGCCACCAGCTCGCCCAGCGTTCGCGCAGCCAGCGCGTAGGCGCCGGAGCCGCACTGGCCTTCGACGAATTCGAACTCCACCGGCCCCTTGGACTTGATGCTCCGGTAGTAGTCCGGCATCACGGCGGGCGCCTTGGGCTGCACTTCCTCGCGAGCGTCCTTCCAGGCCTGCAGCGCGTCGACGCCCTCCTCCTCGGCGAACTTGCCCCCGCTGACCCAGCTGCCGATGCGGTCATGGCTTTCATTGGCCAGGGCGCCCACGGGCAGGTGCATCACCCGCCACGCCACGTACAGGGATGCGCGGCCATAGCCGGCGCGGATGAGGCCCAGCTCGCCGTGCGCATAGGCGCGGCTGTCCACGGGGCCGGTGATCGGCTCCTCGTAGGTGGAGCGCAGCGTCTGGGGCAGATCGTTCTCGTTGAAGTCGGCGGCATGGCCCAGGGGCGCAAGGCCGAGGGCGCCAACGGCGGCAAACGCGAGGCAAAGATGCTTCATGGGATGAGATGGCGAGGAGGTCGGGAAGGGTTGGCCCAGGCGCTGGCATCGAACCAATAGGGCCGCGTGGCGCGGGCCAGCAGCGCGGGTGTGGGCGGGTCGTGCGTTGCAAAGCCCAGCGCGGGGCCCCGGCAGCGGCGCGCGAGAGCAGCGTCTCCCCGTTCGAAGCGGCGACGCCAGTCATCGGCATGGGGCCCCAGGCGGTAGAGCATGGGCACCACTTCGTCCACGCTCAATCTGTCGAGCCAGTCGCCTTGCGTGCACCAGTGGGCCAGCACGGTCACGCTCAAGCGCACGCCGGCCGGCAAGGCCTCGCGCACGCTGGCGATGAGGGATCGATAGGCCTCGCGCTGGCGGAGCGGCGCCTCGAAGTCCAGTTGCACCAGGCCCGCGCCCCTGCCCGCCTGGCGGCGCATGGCCGCCACGATGGCGTCGCGCTGCGCGGGTGTGAAGTTGTCCGGCGCATCGGCGGCAGCCTCGACATGCACCACCGGTACCAGGCGAATCCCGGGCGGCAGCGCCAGCGGCTGCCTGCGCCCGCCATGCTCCACGCGGTTGGCTCGCAGCATCAAGGACTCCGTCAGCACGGCAGCTTCGCGATACGGAAGTCCCGTGGCCTTGCCCTGGGGCAGCGGGCCATTGCTGTCGGGCCAGATCCAGGCCACGCCACCTGCAAGCGAGGCCGCGACTTCCATCGCCGAAATGGACGACGCGGCACGGGCCGACACGCCGGCCATGCAAGTCAACAAGCCAGCAACAACGCACGCGATCGCCCGGCGCATGCCGCCGGGGCGTCGATGGGGTTCCCTCATCGGTGCGGCCTCCCTCCGCGGCGCGGAGTCTACGGGCTCGTCGCGGGGCGGCCGCCCTAGCTGACCTCGATGAAGCGCCCCGTGCCGCTGATCAGCGCGGCCTTCACGACCTCTCCGGGCTGCAGCGCCTGCACCGCCGCCACATAGCCGCGCATCTGCTCCAGATAGGCCGGCTCGCGCTCCGGCGTGGCACCGAGCTTGTAGTCCAGCACCCACCAGCTGCCGTCGCGGCGCTGCACGAGGCGGTCGATGCGCTGGTCTTCGCCGCCTTTTGCAGCGGACGCCACGGCCAATTCGTTGCCGGCCCAGAGCAGTTCGGCCGGATCGAAGAAGGGCTGGCAGTCGGGGCTGTCGAGGATGGCCCTGGCTGCGCGCGCATGCTGCTCGCGGGCCTTGGCGTCCAGGCCGAAGGCCTGGGCCGATGCGGCCAGCAGCGCGTCCAGAGGCTGGGTCTGGCCCGGGGCCGAGACCCACTCCAGCGCGCGATGCAAGGCTTCACCCACCTTGGCTTCACGTTCGTTGCGGGCCGTGCCGTCACGCACCGGTGCGGCGGGCGGCGCCTGCCAGCGCGGCAGCGGCGCGAGCCGCGGTGCGACGGTGTCGGCGCGCGCCGCCTTGTCCAGCGCGAAGGGCCAGCGGCGGGACAAAGGCTGCAGGCGGTCCCACCAGCTCGTGGCCTGGCTGCGGCCGGGCGTGTGGCTGAGCACGATGGCGCGGCGCGCCCGCGTCAACGCGACGTAGAGGCCGTTCAGCTCCTCGCGTTCGCGGGCGACGCGCTCGTCGTCGACCAGGGCCTGCAGCGACGGCGGCGGCCTGGCTTCCGAGGCCAGGAAGGCGGCGCGATTCGGCGACAGCTGGCCGACCGGCCAGTCCAGCAGCAGCCCGAGAGTCTCGGCCTTGGGAGGCGCGGCATCGGTGTCGAGCAGGAAGACGACCTCGGCCTCCAGGCCCTTGGCGCCGTGGATGGTCAGCAGCTGCACGGCGTCGGGCGCCGCGGCGGGCACGAACTTGATGGGCCGGCTCTTCAGCGCGCGCACAAAGCCATAGAGCTGGGCATAGCGGCCACCATCCAGGTCCAGGGCCGCATGCAGCAGGGCCTGCACGCTTTGCAGTCGCACGGCGGCGTCGGCCGCGGGCACGGCAGCCGTGATGCGAGCGAGCAGGTCGCCCTCATCGACGATGCGGTCCAGCAGCTCGTGCGGCGTGCGCAGGCGGGCCTGCTCGGCCCAGTCGCGCAGCAGGGCCTGCGCACGCGACAGCGCCGGGCCGGGCGAAACCAGGTCCTGCAGGGCGTCCCACCAGCGATGGCGTTCGATGGCCGGGCGGCCCAGCCACTCGGCCGTGCCGGCGGCCTCGGCCAGGGTCAGCAGATCGGCCTCGGTGACGCCAAACAGCGGGCTGCGCAGCGCATGGGCCAGGGACAGGTCGTGCCCCGGCGAGGCCAGCACGTCCAGCAGGGCCAGCAGGTCGGCCACGTCGGGCAGCCCGGCCAGCGGCTGCTCCTCGGGCGCCGCATGAGGCACGCCGGCAGCCGTCAGCGCCTCGCTGAGCTGACGCAGCGGGTCGCGCTTGCGGGCCAGCACGAAGAGATCGCCGGGCTTGAGCTCGGGCCGCTCGCGCAGCAGGCCCACGATGGCCGCGCAGACGCGCTCGCACTCGGGGGCGCGCCGGCTGATCTCGGCCTCGTGGCGGGCCTCGCTCAGGCTGGGGCGCCAGCGCAGCGGGTCGGCGTCCTCGGCCGTTGGGGCCGCCTTGACCCCGGCGTCCAGGGCCCACAGGCCGGCCAGTTCGTCCACCTGGGCGACCTCGGTGGTGTGCAGGCGAAAACCCTCGTAGTCGCCGGCGCGCTGGGCGATGTCGAAAGCGGCATTGACGACGGCCAGCACCTCGGGCGCGTTGCGCCGCGTGTGGTCGCAGGCCAGGCGCACACCGGCCAGGCCTTCGCAGACAAAGTCCTGGGCCGCGGCAAACACGCGCGGGTCGGCGCGGCGGAAGCGGTAGATGCTCTGCTTGGGATCGCCGACGATGAAGACGCACAGCGGCGAGCCCGCGCCCGCGCCGGCATAGGCAGACAGCCAGCCGTGCAGGGCCTGCCATTGCAGCGGGCTGGTGTCCTGGAATTCGTCGATGAGCAGATGGCGCACCTGGGCATCCAGGCGCTGCTGCACCCAGCCGGCCGTCTGGCCGTCGGCCAGCAGGGCCAGGGCGCCCCGCTCCAGGTCATTCATGTCGACCAGGCCGCGCTCGCGCTTGAGGCCTTCGAAGGCATCCACCAGCACCAGGGCGAGGCGGCGCATGGCGGCGTGCTCTTCGGAAGCCTTCTGCTGGGCGATGGCCGCGCGCAGGCGCTGCAGTTCTTCGCAGAGTTCGTCCAGATCGGGGCTGTCGACACCGAGCTTGCGCGGCTCGGCCTTCTGCGTGAAGAGCGCCGCGAAGCAGGCGTCGAAGTCCTCAGCCTGCTCCAGCGCCACGGCCGCATCCTGGGCCTTCTTGCCCTTGGCCTGGCCGAGCTGGCGAGCGAGGTCCTTCAGCGGCTCGCGCAGATGGCCGAAGTACAGCTCCGGCGTCGTGCCCAGCAGGTCGACCGCGCCGGGCAGGCTGGCCTCCAGCACGCCGGCCGACTCCGACAGGCGCAGCTCGACGCGCTTGGCAAAGGCCCCGAGCAGCCACTCGCGCAGATTGAAGCGGCCGCGCGATTGCGTCAGCGCCTGGAAGTCGGCGCGCAGCGCCTCGTCGGCCAGCACGGCGACATGGAAGCGCCGCCACAGCGTCGGCATCAGCTCTTCCTCGTCCTCGACGAGCTGCAGCTCGGGCGCGATGCCCTGGGCCTGCAGGAAAGCCAGCGGCGCGGCGCGCAGCAATTGCGAGAACCAGCCGTGGAAGGTGCGCACCTCGACGGCACGGCCGCCGCGCAGCAGTTCAGCCTGCAATGTCGCGAGGCGCGGCCTGAGCACGACGGCTTCGTCGGCGGAGACACCCCGCTGGCGCAAGGCCGCGACCTGCTCGGCCTCGGGCGCGTGGGCGAACTCGGCCAGCCATTCCGCCAAGCGCTGGCGCATCTCGCCGGCGGCCTTGCGGGTGAAGGTGATGGCGACGATCTGCTGCGGTTCGGCACCCGCCAGCAGCCCTCGCAGGATGCGCGAGACCAGCATCCAGGTCTTGCCGGCGCCGGCGCAGGCCTCGACGACGATGCTGCGCGCCGGGTCGCAGGCCAGCTCGTAGAAGCGCTCACGTGGGACGCGGTAGCCGTCGGCCCAGTAGGCGAGTTCGGCGCCGCTCATGTCCAGTCGTCCTTTCTGCAGAGGCCGCGCGCCTCGCAGTAGTCACACACCCGGCCCTCGCCCAACGCCGGCAGCGGCGCGCCCTCGCGCAGGGCCGTGAGGTCGGCTTGCAGGCCATCGCGCAGGGCCAGGGCGGTGTCGCTGACGTCTTCGTGCGGCAGCAGCGCAACGCCCTTGCCGTCATCGAGCACGAGATAGGCTGCCTGCAAGCCCCTCTCGGCGCCGCTCAGCAATGCATAGGTGGCGAGCTGGGTGTCCTCCAGCTTGGCGGCCACCTTCTCCTTCAACGCCTTGGCATCGCCGGTCTTGTAGTCCAGCAGCCAGGTCACGCCCTTCTCATCGTCGATGCGGTCGATACGGCCTTTCACGACCACGCCGTCCAGCGGTGCCGAGAAGGGCCGGGCCTCGCGATCCACTTCGCCGGCGGCGTAAAGCTGGCCGGCGGCCTCGGTCTCGGCCAGCCAGGCCAGATAGTGGGGTCTCAGCCTCTCGAAGGCCGCCGAGAAGGGCAGGAAATCGGCGGCGTCCAGCAGGGCCAGTTCGGCCTCGGCGGCGGCACGCAGGGCTGCGTCGTCATCATCGCCCCGCGCTTCGTGGAAGCGCTTCAGCACCGCATGCAGCCAGGTGCCGTAGTCCCGCTTGCTGAGTTCCTGCTCCAGCTCGTCGGCCTCGCGCAGACCGAGCAGCACGCGGCTGAAGAACTGGTAGGGGCAGTTGCGCAGCGCGTCGATGGCGCTGGCGCTGAGGGCGGCGGGCAGGCGGCCACCGGCATCGGCGGCGGAGCGCCCCTGGGGCTGCTCGGCCACGGCGACGCGCGCGCGCTCGTCAATCCAGTGAGGCAGAGCGAGACCGGCCTTCGCCGCCGCCCCCGCCAGGCGCTCCAGCAGCGGGCTGGGCGGCAAGGGCTCGGCGCCCGCGAAGGCGCAACGCAGCAGCGTCACGACCGGCGTGCGCAGCAGTTGGGCGAAACCCAAGGCCTCGGCTTCGCGCCTCTCGGCCAGGCTGGGCAGGCCCAGGGCCGCCGCGTCGGCATCGGCGAGCAGGCCGGCCTGCGGATTCACGGGGCCGAGGGTCGCCGCATCGGCGCCGGGCAGGACGATGGCGCCGAAAGGCCTCAGCATGGCGCGGGCCAGCGGCGTGATGACGACTTCGGCCGCACCCGCCTCCTCGGCGGGCTCGAACTGCGCGGCCTCCAGCGTGTCGTTGACCCAGGCCAGGAATTCGTCGGGCCGCAGCCGTGTCTGCGCCAGAGCGGCCTCGTGGGCGCTGCCGGGCCATGTCTTGCGCGAAATCCACAAGGCCTCGAGCAGCGCCTCGCCGCCCTCGACTTCGGCCAGCGGGGCCAGCCCGTTCAGCGCCTGCCCGAGTGCGACCAGCCAGCCGCCGAGGGAGCGCGAACCGCCGGCCAGCGGCTCCAGCTGGCTGCGCGCGCGCTGCCAGACGGCGCCGACGGCAGGCAGCAGCGTGGCGGCGTCGAGCTGGGCTGCCTGGCGCCAGCCCAGGCGGCGGCAGCGCGACTCCAGGCCGGCCAGGCCTTCGGCATCCCAGCCCTTGGCGAGGGCCGATTTCAGCCAGGCCAGCCAGTCGTCCACGGCGCCGCCGGCCAGAGCAGCGCGCAGCAGGGCCATGACGGCGGCGGCCGCCGGGGTCGTCGCCAGCGTCCAGCCGGTTTCGTCGTGCACCGGCACATGCTGACGGGCCAGCAGGGCCCGCACGCGGCGGATGACGACGCGGTCCTGGGCCAGCAGGGCCACCGGCCGACGGCCGGCGTTCAGGTGCTGGATGACGGCCGTAGCGGCCTGGGCGGCGAGGGTCTCGAAGTCCGGCGCGACGGCGGCTTGCACCCGCGCGGTGGGCGTGAAGCCGCTCCAGGCCTGATCGAGGTCGAGGTCGGCATCCAGGCACAGCGTCGGCACATCGCCGGCCTGGGCAAGCAGGGTGCGGGACAGGGGGTCGGGTCCGCCGACGCGCAGCCAGATCCAGGCGCTCGGGCGCAGCGTGAACAGCGTGTCGGTGGCCGGGCGGCGCTCGTCCGACGCCACCCAGGCCAGGGCGACCTGGGCCAGCGCGCGCTCCATCAGGCCAGGGCCGGCGTCCAGGGCGGCGAGGCGCTGGCGTGCATCGTCCAGGAAGACGGGACGATCCAGCGGCGGCACCTGGGCGGCGGCGCGGGCCAGGGCCTGGGCCGTGTCGACCAGGCGGGCCAGGGCCACGCGGTAGTCGCGCGGGCTGCTGCGCTTGAGGGGCTCGACCCAGCTCTGGCCGGCCAGCAGGCGGTCGGCCGTGAAGGCATCGATGGCGGCATCGCCAGAAAGCTGATCCGGCGCCGCCAGCGTGGCCGGGCCCAGGGCCGAGGCCAGGCTGTGGCTGGTGGTGATGCGCGGCATCCAGCCGCCGCGGGCCAGGAAGGCGCGCCGCGCCGGGGCCAGCTGCTGGGCAAAGGGCAGCAGCAGCACGGCGTCGCGCAGCGGCGCACCCTGGCCGGCCAGCCAGTCGGCGCAGGTGGCGGCGACGCGGCGCCAGAAGGTTTCGATGTCTTCCCCGGGCGCCAGGCCCAGGTTCAATGCCTGTTGCACTTGTAAAGCGGGCCTCCCGCCCTGATGTTTGCCACTGCTTCGGTCACCCTCGTGACCGTCCGGTCAAAAGTGGCTATGTCACAATGATTTTGCCTATTCGGACGGCGCCGCACGGCGACCGCCAACCCTTTGAGGCCAAGGAACCCTCCCATGAGCAGCGAATTGATCAAGCATGTTTCCGACGCGTCCTTCGACGCCGACGTGATCCAGTCCGGCAAGCCGGTGCTGGTGGACTACTGGGCCGAGTGGTGCGGTCCCTGCAAGATGATCGCGCCCATCCTGGACGAGGTCGCCACCGGCTACGGTGAGAAGCTGCAGGTCGCCAAGATGAACGTCGACGAGAACCGCGAAGTGCCGGCCAAGTTTGGCATCCGTGGCATCCCGACGCTGATGCTTTTCAAGGACGGCCAGCTCGCCGCCACCAAGGTCGGCGCCCTTTCCAAGGCCCAGTTGACCGCCTTCCTCGACGCGAACCTATAATCGCGTCCAACTGCTGCAGCGCATGTCGCACCTCCCGGTGCCCCGCTGCAGCAGCCAAAGCCAACACGCCCCGGGCTTCTCGATCTCGAATCGGGAGCCCAGCCAGCGTGGCCTCGGCTCCCCCTCCCCCACTTTCTGAATCCGCATCGCTCGCTGTTTGAGTGACGCCTTTTCGGTCCTTTCCCCGGGGCGGCCGTGGATTCGCCGTTGCGCCTTGGCTGGCGCTGCGGCCCCTGACGGGTGTTCACCCATGCATCTTTCCGAACTCAAAGCGCTCCACGTTTCCGCCCTCATCGAGATGGGCGAGGCGCTGGAGATCGACAACGTCACCCGCCTGCGCAAGCAGGAGCTGATGTTCGCCATCATGAAGAAGCGCGCCAAGGCTGGCGAGCAGGTCTTCGGCGATGGCGTGCTCGAAGTCCTGCCTGACGGCTTCGGCTTCCTGCGCTCGATCGAGGCCAGCTACATGGCCTCCACGGACGACATCTACCTGTCGCCCAGCCAGATCCGCCGCTTCAACCTGCACACCGGCGACCTGGTGGAAGGTGAAGTGCGCGTGCCCAAAGACGGCGAACGCTACTTTGCTCTGGTCAAGGTCGACCGCGTCAACAACCAGACGCCCGAGGAGAGCAAGAACAAGATCATGTTCGAGAACCTGACGCCGCTCTTCCCGAAAGAGCAGTTCAAACTCGAACGTGAAAACTTCAAGGGCGAAGAAAACATCACTGGCCGCATCGTCGACATGATCGCGCCGCTCGGCAAGGGCCAGCGCGCCCTGATCGTGTCGCAGCCCAAGACCGGCAAAACCGAGATGATGAAGAGCCTGGCGCATGCGCTGGTGGCCAACCATCCGGACTGTCACCTCATCGTGCTGCTCGTCGACGAGCGCCCCGAGGAAGTGACCGAAATGATCCGCACCGTGCGCGGCGAGGTCATCAGCTCCACCTTCGACGAACCGGCCGCCCGCCATGTGCAGGTCGCCGAGATGGTCATCGAGCGCGCCAAGCGCCTGGTGGAACTGAAGAAGGACGTGATCATCCTGCTGGACTCGATCACCCGCCTGGCCCGCGCCTACAACAACGTGCTGCCCAGCTCCGGCAAGGTGCTGACCGGCGGTGTGGATGCCAACGCCCTGCAGCGCCCCAAGCGCTTCTTCGGCGCCGCGCGCAATATCGAGGAAGGCGGCTCGCTGACCATCATCGGTACGGCCCTGATCGACACCGGCTCCAAGATGGACGAGGTGATCTACGAAGAGTTCAAGGGCACCGGCAACTGCGAAATCCACCTGGATCGCCGCATGGCCGAGAAGCGCGTCTACCCGTCCATCCTGATCAACAAGTCGGGCACCCGCCGTGAAGAGCTGCTGCTGAAGCCGGAAATCCTGCAAAAGAGCTGGATCCTGCGCAAATTGCTCTACAACATGGACGAAATCGAGGCGATGGAGTTCATCCTCGACAAGATGAAGGCGTCGAAGAACAACCTGGACTTCTTCGACATGATGCGGCGCGGCGGGTGATCCTTCTCACCCCAAGCTAGCCAAACCGCAGGGAAGCCGGCTACAATCGCCGGTTTTCCGCCCAGACACCCTGGAAAGTGCGTCCACTGCAACCAAAAATGCGGTCGGCGTGGCTCCCAACCTAGCCAAGAGGTTCCCATGAAAGACGGCATTCACCCCAACTACCGCGACGTGGCGTTCATCGACCTGTCGAACGGTTTCCAGTTCGTCACGCGCTCGACCGTGCAGACCAAGGAAACCACCGAGATCGACGGCAAGACCCTGCCGCTGGTGAAGCTGGAAACCACCAGCGAGTCGCACCCCTTCTACACGGGCACGCAAAAGAGCGTGGACAACCTGGGCGGTCGCGTCGAGAAGTTCCGCAACAAGTTCGCTCACCTCAAGAAGTAATTCTTGGCGCGGCGTCCACGCCGCGGGTGACCACAAGGGCAGCTTCGGCTGCCCTTTGTCATTTGCGAGTCAGCGCCGCCCTGGCGGAACTGCGGCATGATCCCGCCACTTCAAGAATCCCCCAGCGCGTGAATCTCCCCACTCCCGCCATCGTCGCCGAGCGCGGCGTCGAGCGCCTGCCGCGCCTGGCGCTGATCCTGCTGTGCGCGGCCTATGTGATCCCCGGCATCTTCGGCCGCGATCCCTGGCGCAATGCCGACCTGACGGCCTTTGGCTTCATGGCCAGCATTGCCGAGGGCCATGCGCCCTGGTGGCAGCCGGCGATTGCAGGCATTCCCGCCGACGGCGGCCCCCTGCCCTACTGGCTGGGCGCCCTGGCCATCAAGGCCCTGCCCTTCCTCGATGGGCCCGTCGCCGCCCGCCTGCCCTATGCCTTCGTGCTGGTCGGCGTGCTCGTGGCCGTCTGGTACACCTGCTTCCATCTCGCCCGCACCGAAGCGGCCCAGCCGGTGGCCTTTGCCTTCGGAGGCGAAGCCCAAGCCGTGGACTACGCGCGTGCCCTGGCCGACGGCGCCCTGCTGGCGTTGATGGCATCGCTGGGCCTGCTGCAGCTGGGCCACGAGACGACGCCGGAGCTGATGCAGCTGCTGGCCATCTCGGTCTACCTCTACGGCTTGGCCGCCGCGCCGTTCAGGCAGGGCCGCGCGCGCATCGCCGTGCTGCTGGCCCTGCCCGTGCTCGCCGCCAGCGGCGCACCCGCCGTCGCCTGCGCCCTCGGCGTGCTGGGCCTGCTGCTCAACCATCGCTCCAGCTACGACGAGGCCAAGGGCCAGCGGATCTGGCTGCTGGCCTCGCTGACGCTGGCCATCGTGGCCGCCTGGGCCTTCGATGGCTGGGCCTGGCGGGTACGGCCGGGGGTGCAGTTCGCCTCGCTGCTCAGCCTGCTGGCCTGGTTCTGCTGGCCGTCCGGCCCGCTGGCGCTGTGGACGCTGTGGCGCTGGCGCCGCCACGGCCTGCGCCGGCACATCACGGTGCCCGCCATCGCGCTGCTGGTGCCGCTGGTGGCCTGCATCACCATGGATGCCTCGGAACGCGCCCTGCTGCTGGCCCTGCCCTCGCTGGCCATCCTGGCCGCCTTCGCGCTGCCGACGCTGAGCCGCAGCGTCTCGGCCGCGGTGGACTGGTTCTGCGTCTTCATCTTCTCGGCCGTCGCGCTGTTCGGCTGGCTCTATTACGTATCCATGCACACCGGCTGGCCGGCCCGGCCCATGGCCAATCTGCGCCGCCTGGCCGAGGGCTTCGAGCCGCAGTTCAGCGTGCTCGCCCTGGTGTTGGCCATCGCCGCGACGCTGGCCTGGCTGGCCCTGGTGCGCTGGCGCACGGCACGGCATCGCCATGCGTTGTGGAAGAGCCTGGCACTGCCCGCCGGCGGCGTGGCCCTGGGCTGGCTGCTGGTCATGAGCCTGCTGCTGCCGCCGCTGGACTATGCGCGCAGCCTGGCGCCACTGGCGGCGCGGCTGAAGGCGCGCATGCCCACCGAGGTCTCCTGCGTGGCCGCACCCGGCCAGAACCTGGCAACACTGGCGGCGCTGGAGTGGCATGGCGGCTGGCTGGTGAAGGGCCGGGGCTCGCTGAGCGCCTCGGGCTGCAGCCATGCCGTCATCAGTGCGGGACAGCCGACACCCAAGGGCTGGCAAGTCCTGGCTCAGGTCAAGCGACCGACAGACCGCAGCGGCAGCGCCGGCCTCGTGCTGCTGAAGCGTCAGTGATCTGACAGCGCCGCCGCGTTGAAGGCGGCTTCGTCGCCCAGCGCCGAATCACTGGCCTGGCGCACGCGAGCGGCCGGGAAGACGAGGCGGAAGCGCGAGCCCTTGCCGACGTCGCTCTGGATCATCAGCTCGCCGCCATGGCGCTGCATGACGTGCTTGACGATGGACAGGCCCAGGCCGGTGCCGCCCGTCTCGCGCGAGCGGCTGCCGTCGACGCGGTAAAAGCGCTCGGTCAGGCGCGGAATGTGTTCGCGCGCGATGCCCGGGCCGGTGTCGATGACGGTCAGCTCGCCGTCGCCACCCTCCAGCAGCCGCCAGGCCACCTCGACCTCGCCGCCATCGGGTGTGTAGCGCACCGCGTTGGTCACGAGGTTGGCGATGGCGCTGAGCAGTTCGCTCTCGATGCCGGCCAGTTCCATGTTGGCCTCGGGCCTGAGGTGCAGCTGGTGGCGGCCGGCGGACAGCACTTCGGCATCGGCGGCGATGCGCAGCAGCAGGCCATCCAGGCCCACCCAGCGGTCCGGCGCCGGGCGCGGGCTGCCTTCGAGCTGGGCCAGCGTCAGCAGATCGGCGACGAGGGTCTGCATGCGCTGGGTCTGCTGGTTCATCAGCACCAGCACGCGTTCGCGCTCCACCGCCGTCAGCGGCAGGGTGTGCATGGTCTCGATGAAGCCGGACAGCACGGTCAGCGGCGTGCGGATCTCGTGCGAGACATTGGCGACGAAATCGCGCCGCATGGCCTCGGAACGCACGCGCTCGGTCACGTCCAGCGACAGCACCAGGCGCATGCCCTCGCCGTACTCCCGCACGATGATGGACAGCGTGCCCGGGCTGCGGCCATTGCCCAGCACCAGGGGCTCGGCAAAGGTGCCGGCCTGCAGATAGGCGACGAAGGCCGGCGCCCGCACGAGGTTGGTGATGCGCTGGCGCAGGTCGCGTTGCGGGTCCAGCGCAAAGTGGTCGGCCGCGACGCGGTTGCACCAGACGATCTGCTCCTGCGGGTCCAGCATCAGCACGCCATTGGGCGAGGCCTCGATGGCGGACAGGAACTGCTCCAGCTCCAGCCGCGCCCGGCCCACGGCGCGGTCGCGGTCGCGCACCGCGCGCTCGATGCGATAGCCGACCTCGCCCCACAGGCCGGTGTCGCGCGGCGCGTTCTCGAGCTGGTTGCCGCGCAGCCAGTTGAGCAGGCGATGGCCGCGCACGGCGTCGACCCCCATCATCAGCACAACGCCGCTGACGACACCTAGCCCCAAGCCCAGGGCGTCGATGCCCGTGGCGGTCCGGACGGCGACGCCAATGACGAACCCGAGCAGCGCGGCCGCGAGGGCCATCAACAGTCGGGGCAGCAGCCAGGTCATTGAGGGCGGGGAATTCTCAAGCGGACAGAGCGCTGCTCTGTTGCGTCAGCCGATAGCCGGCACCACGGACCGTCTCGATCATGCGCGCGCACTGCACGCGCTCCAGCGCCTCGCGCAGGCGCTTGACGTGGACGTCGATGGTGCGCTCCTCGATGAAGACATGGTCGCCCCAGACGCGGTCCAGCAGCTGCGAGCGGCTGTGCACGCGCTCGGGATGCGTCATCAAGAAGTGCAGCAGGCGGAACTCGGTGGGACCCAGCTTGACCTCGGCGCCATCGCGGCTGACGCGGCGCGTGCCCGGGTCCAGCAGCAGCGGGCCGACCTCGACCGCGCTGTCCAGGGCCTCGGGGGCCTTGCGGCGCAGCACGGCACGGATGCGGGCCAGCAGCTCGTTGGTCGAGAAGGGCTTGGTGATGTAGTCGTCGGCACCCGCATCCAGGCCGGCGATCTTGTCGCCCTCCTCGGCACGCGCCGTCAGCATGATGACCGGCAGCTCCTTGGTGCGTGCCGTGCCACGCCACTGGCGGGCCAGGGCCACGCCCGATTGGCCGGGCAGCATCCAGTCCAGCACCACCAGGTCGGGCAGCACGCGGTCCACCTCGTACTGGGCCTGGGTGGCGCTGCCGGCGATGGTGACCTCGAAGCCGGCATGGCGCAGATTGATGGAGATCAGCTCGGCAATCGCCGATTCGTCTTCCACCACAAGAACTCGACTCATTGTTTAGGCTCCAATTTCAGCGGGCCGAGCGACGGGCCGCTCCCTAGCCGGCCCGCACTGGCGATGTGCTCGCCGGTCGATCCGGCGAGCATCGCCGTCCTCTCGGGGAACCGGCTGACGTACTCGTCGGACGAGGGGCTCACTTATCTCACCATGGTTTCGACAGCCTCGGGCGAGGCATGCCGCACGTCCTGGCCCTTGACCACGTAGATGACGACCTCGGCCAGGTTCTTGGCGTGGTCGCCGACGCGCTCGATGGCCTTGGCGACGAAGACCAGGTCGATGGACGAAGAGATGGTGCGCGGGTCTTCCATCATGTAGGTGATCAGCTTGCGCAGCAGGCCGTCGAACTCCTTGTCGATCTCGTCGTCATGCTTGAGCACGTCCAGGGCGCGCTCGACGTCCAGGCGGGCGAAGGCGTCGAGCGACTTGCGCAGCTGCTTGATGGCCAGCTCGGCCTCGAAGGCCAGGTCGCCCATGGGCAGGCGCAGACGGCTGGACACGCCACCCGTCACCAGGCGCTGCACGGTGCGGGCGATGCGCGCCGCCTCGTCGCCGACGCGCTCGAGGTTGGCGATGCACTTGGAGATCGCGATCAGCAGGCGCAGGTCGCGGGCCGTCGGCTGGCGGCGCGCGATGATGGTCGAGAGGTCGCGGTCGATCTCGATCTCCATCGTGTTGACGCGGCCTTCCTTGGCCAGCACTTCGTCGGCCGAATCGGCGCTGAAGTCGGCAAGAGCCTGCACGGCCTGGGCCACCTGGGCTTCCACCAGGCCGCCCATTTCCAGCACGCGGGTCGAGATGCCGCTGAGTTCGGCATCGAACTGGGTCGAAAGATGTTTGTCCACCATACCGTCCTCCTTGATCAGCCGAAGCGGCCGGTGATGTAGTCCTCGGTGTCCTTGCGCTTGGGCTTCATGAAGAGCTCAGCGGTGGGCCCGAATTCGATCAGGTCGCCCAGATACATATAGGCGGTGTAGTCCGAGCAGCGCGCGGCCTGCTGCATGTTGTGGGTCACGATGGCGACCGTGTAGTCGGCCTTGAGCTCATGGATGAGCTCCTCGATCTTGCCGGTGGAGATCGGGTCCAGCGCCGAGCAGGGCTCGTCGAGCAGCAGCACTTCGGGCTTGATGGCGATGCCGCGCGCGATGCACAGGCGCTGCTGCTGGCCGCCGGAAAGGCCGGAACCGCTCTGGTTGAGCTTGTCCTTCACTTCCGTCCACAGCGCGGCCTTCTTCAGGGCCCATTCGACGCGTTCATCCATCTCCACGCGCGGCAGCGTCTCGAACAGCTTCACCCCGAAGGCGATGTTGTCGTAGATGGACATCGGGAAAGGCGTGGGCTTCTGGAAGACCATGCCGATCTTGGCGCGGATCAGCGAGACGTCGTCCTTGCTGGCCAGCACGTCCTCGCCGTCCAGCAGGATCTGGCCTTCGGCACGCTGTTCGGGGTAGAGCTCGAACATGCGGTTCAGCGTGCGCAGCAGCGTCGACTTGCCGCAGCCCGACGGGCCGATGAAGGCGGTGACCTTCTTCTCGGGGATGTCGAGGTTGATGTTCTTCAGGGCGTGGAAGCTGCCGTAGAAGAAGTTCAGGTTGCGCACCGAGAGCTTGGCGCGCTCGCCCACGGGCGTTTCGATCTTGGCGTCCATGAGGTCGGTTCCTTAGTGTTTGTTCTTGAAGAGCACGCGGGCCAGGATGTTCAGCAGCAGCACACCCACGGTGATCAGGAAGACGCCGGCCCAGGCCAGCTTCTGCCAGTTCTCGTAGGGGCTCATCGCGAACTTGAAGATGGTGACCGGCAGGCTGGCCATCGGCGAGCTGATGTCGCTGGTCCAGAACTGGTTGGACAGGGCCGTGAACAGCAGCGGCGCCGTCTCGCCGGACACGCGGGCCAGGGCCAGCAGGATGCCGGTGATGACGCCGGCACGCGCCGCCTTCAGCGTGATGGCCAGGATGACCTTCCACTTAGGCGTGCCGAGAGCGTAGGCCGCCTCGCGCAGCGCGTTGGGCACCAGGCTCAGCATGTTCTCGGTCGTGCGGATGACCACGGGGATGACCAGCAGGGCCAGGGCCAGCGCACCGGCCATGCCGGAAAAGCTCTTCAGCTTGGCGACGACAACCGCGTAGACGAACAGGCCGACGACGATGGAGGGAGCCGACAGCAGGATGTCGTTGATGAAGCGCACTGCGCTGCCCAGCCAGGTCTTCTGGCCATACTCGGCCAGGTAGACGCCGGCCAGGATGCCGACGGGCGTGCCCACCAGCGTGGCCAGGCCGACCATGACGAAGCTGCCGAAGATGGCGTTCGCCAGGCCACCGCCCTCGCCTTGCGGCGGCGGCGTCATCTCGGTGAAGGTGGCCAGGTTCAGGCCACCAATGCCGAGATAGATGGTCTCGAACAGGATCCAGATCAGCCAGAACACGCCGAAGGCCATGGCGCCCAGGGACAGGGTCAGCGCGACGGCGTTGACGCGCTTGCGCTTGTTGTGCATCGCCAGGCGGCGAGCGTCGAGGGTGGAAGAGCTCATGAACGGGCTCCTTCGCTCTTCTTCAGGCGCAGCAGCAGCAGCTTGGAGATGGTCAGCACGACGAAGGTGATCAGGAAGAGGACCAGGCCGAGGTACATCAGCGAGGCCTGATGCAGGCCTTCGCCGGCTTCAGCGAATTCATTGGCCAGCGTGGACGTGATGCTGTTGGCGGCCTCGAAGACCGACAGCGAGTTCAGCTGGCTCATGTTGCCAATGACGAAGGTGACGGCCATGGTCTCGCCCAGCGCCCGGCCCAGGCCGAGCATGATGCCGCCGACGACACCGGTCTTGGTGTACGGCAGCACGACGCGGGAGACGACCTCCCAGGTCGTCGCGCCCAGGCCGTAGGCGGACTCCTTCAGCATCGGCGGCGTGACCTCGAAGACGTCGCGCATCACCGAGGCGATGAAGGGGATGATCATGATGGCCAGGATGATGCCGGCCGACAGGATGCCGATGCCCACCGGCGGGCCCGAGAACAGCGCGCCCAGATAGGGCACGCCGCCGAACATGGCCTGCAGCGGCTGCTGTACGAAGGTGGCGAGGATGGGGCCGAACACCAGCAGGCCCCACATGCCGTAGACGATGGAGGGCACGGCCGCCAGCAGCTCGATGGCGATGCCCAAGGGGCGCTTCAGCCAGCTCGGCGACAGCTCGGTCAGGAAGATGGCGATGCCGAAGCTGACCGGCACGGCGATGACCAGGGCGATGAAGGAGCTGGCCAGCGTGCCGTAGATCATCACCAGGCCGCCGAACTTCTCCTGCACGGGGTCCCAGTCGGTGCTGGTCAGGAAACCCAGGCCGAAGGCCTTGAGGGCTGGCGCGGCGCCGATGATGAGAGAGCCGATGATGCCGACCATCAGCGCCAGCGTCAGCCAGGCGGCGCCCTGCGACAGGGCGGCAAACAGCGTGTCGGCCCAGGGGGCGACGCGGCGGCGCTGCGGCTTGGGTTCCATCGGTGAAGTCTGAGAGCGGGGTTCGCCTCGGTCAGCGCCTGCGCTGCCGGCTGGAAGGATGGCTGCCAAGGAACCTCCGAAATTCTGTTCACGGGACGGGTGCGTGGCAAAGCCCGGCTTGCGCCGGGCCTGGCTTCAGCACCCAGGGATCACTTGTAGGCGACGGCCTTGCCGGCGGTGTCCTTGATCTGGTCGGCCCACTGCTTGCGCACCAGGTTCTTGACGGTATCGGGCAGGGGCACGTAGTCGAGGTCGTCGGCCATCTTGTCGCCGTTGCCATAGGCCCAGTCGAAGAACTTCAGCGCGGCGCTGGCCTGGGCCGCCTTGTCCTGGGACTTGAACATCAGGATGTAGGTCGGGTTGGTCAGCGGCCAGGCGGTCTTGCCGGGCTGGTCGGTCGTGATCTGGTAGAAGGTCTTGTTCCAGTCGGCGCCGGCGGCGGCGGCCTTGAAGGCGTCGTCGCTCGGGTTGACCCACTGGCCGTCCTTGTTCTTCAACTGGACGTAGTTCATCTTGTTCTGCTTCACATAGGCGTACTCGACGTAGCCGATGGAGTTGGGCAGGCGCTGCACGAAGGCGGCGACGCCCTCGTTGCCCTTGCCGGCCGTGCCGGCCAGCCACTTGACCGTCGTGCCTTCGCCAACCTTGGCCTTCCAGTCTTCGCTGACCTTGGACAGGTAGTTGGTGAAGATGAAGGTCGTGCCCGAACCGTCGGCGCGGGCCACCGGGGCGATGGCCGCGTCAGGCAGGGCGACGCCGGGGTTCAGCGCCGTGATGGCCGCGTCATTCCACTTGGTGATCTTGCCCAGGTAGATGTCGGCCAGCACGGTGCCGGTCAGCTTCAGCTGGCCCGGGGTGATGCCCTTGACGTTGATGACGGGCACGACGCCGCCGATGACCATGGGGAACTGCACCAGGCCGTCCTTGGCCAGCTCGTCGTCCTTCAGCGGCATGTCGGAGGCGCCGAAGTCGACCGTCTTGGCCTTGATCTGGCGGATGCCGGCGCCGGAGCCGACCGACTGGTAGTTGATGCGGGCGCCGCTGGCCTTGTTGTAGGCGTCGGCCCACTTGGCGTAGATGGGAGCCGGGAAGGTGGCGCCGGCGCCGGTCACGTCCTGGGCAAGGGCCACCTGGGCACCGAACAGACCCGCGACGATCACGAGCGACTTGCTGACCTGGACAACGTTCATCTGAGACACCTTCCGCAAGCGGTTTTGACGATGGTCAGCATCCTAGGGATGGAATGTGACGGTTCGGTGACCGCCCCGTCATCAACTCCGACATTGGAGCGCGTCGGCAAGCCGCTGGGAAGGCGTCTGAACCGCTTTGTGACACTGTCATTTGAGGTTCATGCGACCGTCATATTGCACTTCTAGAGTGCCGACCAGCCCTTTCCAGACCCACCGGAGCCTCCGAAATGATCCGTCGCACCTCCTTGATCGCCCTGGCCGCCAGCGCCCTGCTGGCCGCCTGCGCCACCACCCCTGCCCCGGCGCCGCTGGCTGACACCCTGGCCCGTGACCCGCAGCTCAGCACCTTCAACCGCCTGGTGGCTCAGGCCGGCCTGGCCGACGAGCTGCGCGCCACCGGCCCGCTGACCGTCTTCGCCCCCAGCGACGAGGCCTTCAAGGCCGTGCCTGCCAAGACGCTGGAGGCCCTGGCCGCCGACCCAGCCCAGCTGAAGGCCGTGCTGGGCTATCACGTCATCGACGGCCGCGTCGCCGCCGCCGACGTGAAGACGGGCGCCGCCAAGACCCGCCAGGGCGCCACCCTGGCCCTGGCCAAGGCCGGCAGCTTCGTCACCGTGGATGACGCCGTCGTGCAGCAGGCCGACATCGTCGCGACCAACGGCGTGGCCCACGTCGTCGACCGCGTGCTGATGCCGCCCAAGAAGTAAACAAAAAAGGCCGCCCCGCGGCGGCCTTTCCTTTCAGTGACGGTGGATCAGGCCGTCAGCGTGTCGGCTAGGCGCTGAGCGCAGCGCTTGGCCAGATCGGCGTCCGAGGCCTCCACCATCACGCGCACCAGAGGCTCGGTGCCCGACGGACGGATCAGCACCCGGCCGCGGTCGCCCAGCTCGGCGACCACGGCGGTCTGTTCCTCGGCCAGGCGGGTGTTGGCCTTCCAGTCCTGGCCCGGCTGCAGTCGCACATTGATCAGCGTCTGCGGGAACAGCTCCACGCCCTGCAATTGCTCCGAGAGGCTGCGCCCGCTGCGGCAGATGGCCTGCAGCACCAGCAGGGCGCTGACGATGCCGTCACCCGTGGTGTGCTTGTCCAGGGCCAGCAGATGGCCGGAGCCCTCGCCGCCCAGCTGCCAGCCGCGCGCGGCCAGCTCTTCCAGCACATAGCGGTCGCCGACCTTGGCGCGCACGAACTCGACATCGCGCGAACGCAGGGCCAGTTCGACGGCCATATTGGTCATCAGCGTACCGACGGCGCCAGGGACGCGCAGGCCCTGGGCCAGGCGGTCGGCCACCATCACATAGAGCAGTTCGTCGCCGTTGTAGAGGCGGCCGTTGGCGTCCACCAGCTGCAGGCGGTCGGCATCGCCGTCCAGGGCCACGCCGTAGTCGGCACCATGGGCCTTGACGGCCTCGACGAGGGCGCCCGGCGCCGTCGCGCCGAAGCCGGCGTTGATGTTGAAGCCGTCGGGCTTGCAGCCGATCGAGATGACCTCGGCGCCCAGCTCATGGAAGACGTCGGGGGCGACGTGATAGGCCGCGCCATGGGCCGCGTCGACGACGATCTTGAGCCCTTTGAGCGTCAGGTCGGAGCCGAAGCTGTTCTTGCAGAACTCGATGTAGCGGCCGCGCGCGTCTTCCAGGCGCTTGGCGCGGCCGAGGCTCGCCGAATCCACCCATTGCGGGGCTTCTTCCAGCGCAGCCTCGACATCCAGCTCCCAAGCGTCGGGCAGCTTCTCGCCCTTGGCCGAGAAGAACTTGATGCCGTTGTCCTGGAAGGGGTTGTGCGAGGCGCTGATGACGACGCCCAGGTCCAGGCGCAGGGCCCGGGTCAGGTAGGCGACGCCCGGCGTCGGCAGCGGGCCGGTCAGCAGCACGTTGACGCCAGCGGAGGCGAAGCCCGCCTCCAGGGCGGACTCGAGCATGTAGCCGGAGATGCGCGTGTCCTTGCCGATCAGCACCGTGGGGCGCTTGTTGGCCTTGCGCAGCACGCGGCCGACAGCATGGCCCAGGCGCAGCATGAAGTCGGGCGTGATCGGGTCCTGGCCCACCGTGCCTCGAATGCCGTCGGTTCCAAAATACTTGCGGCCCATCGAGCTCTTCCTTTTATTCAGTGGTCGGGATTGTCGCCGCATCGACCGCGGCCCAGACCTTGAGCGCGTCCACCGTCGCAGCGACATCGTGCACACGAAGCACGTTGGCGCCGAGGCTGACGGCCCTCAGCGCTGCGGCCAGGCTGGCGGCCAGGCGCTGGTCCACGGCCCGGCCGGTGATGTCGCCGAGGGTGCGTTTGCGCGACCAGCCGACCAGCAGGGGATGGCCCAGTTCGGCGAGCCGCTGCTGGCCGGCCAGCAGGCGCACGTTGTGCTCGGCCGTCTTGGCAAAGCCATAGCCGGGATCCAGCGCGATGCAGTCCGCCGGAATCCCGGAATCCAGGGCGGCCTGGGCGCGCTGGGCCAGGAAGGCGGCCACCTCGGCGACCACGTCGCCATAGACCGCCAGCTCCATCATCGAGGCCGGCTCGCCGCGCATATGCATCAGGCAGACGCCCGCGCCGCTGCCGGCCACCGCGGCCAGGGCACCGGGCTTCTGCAGCGCCTGCACGTCGTTGATGATGTCGGCGCCGGCGCCCAGCGCGCGCCGCATCACCTCGGGCTTGCAGGTGTCGACCGAGACGGGCACGCCCAGCGCCATGGCCGCCGCCAGCACCTTTTCGATGCGCGCCCATTCGCTGTCGGCATCGACGCGCGGCGCGCCGGGGCGGGTGGATTCGCCGCCGATGTCCAGGATGTCGGCGCCCTCGGCCACCAGGCGCTCGCAGTGCGCAATGGCCGCGCGGCTGTCGTCATGGTGGCCGCCGTCCGAGAAGGAATCCGGCGTCACGTTGACGATGCCCATCACGCGGGGGCGGCTCAGGTCGATGTGGAAACGGCGGGTCTGCCAGTGCATGAGGGGGCCAGCAAAAAGAAAACGGGCCCGGTGAAAGCCGGGCCCGTCAGGGTTGTCTGGATCAGGCCGCGGCCGGAGCGCCGTCGGTGCTGACCGGAGGTGTGCCGCCGCTCGGGCCGTTGGAGGCCACGGGCGTGCCACCACCCGGCTCGCGCGGCGGGCGGCCGGCCATGATGTCCAGGATCTGGTCGCGATCGATGGTTTCCCACTTCATCAGCGCATCGGTCATCACCTCGACCTTGTCCTTGTTGTCCTCGAGGATCTTCTGCGCCACGGCGTATTGCTGGTCGAGGATGCGGCGGATCTCGCTGTCGACCTTCTGCTGCGTGCTCTCGCTGATGTTGGTCGTCTTGGTCATGCTGCGGCCGAGGAAGACTTCGCCTTCGTTCTCGGCATACACCATCGGGCCCAGCGCCTCGCTCATGCCATAGCGCGTGACCATGTCGCGGGCCATGCGGGTGGCGCGCTCGTAGTCGTTGGACGCACCGGTGGAGATGTCGTGGACGAACAGGTCCTCGGCGATGCGGCCGCCGAACATGATGCTGATGCTGTTGAGCATCTGCTTGAAGTACAGGCTGTGCTGGTCACGCTCGGGCAGTTGCCAGGTCACGCCCAATGCGCGGCCACGCGGCATGACGGTGACCTTGTGGACCGGGTCGGTGCCGGGCAGCAGTTCGGCGACGACGGCATGGCCGGACTCGTGATAGGCCGTGGCGCGCTTCTCGTCCTCGGTCATGACCATGCTCTTGCGCTCGGGGCCCATGTAGAGCTTGTCCTTGGCGCGCTCGAAGTCGATCATCTCGACGAGGCGGGCATTGCGACGGGCGGCGAACAGGGCGGCCTCGTTGACGAGGTTGGCCAGGTCGGCGCCGCTCATGCCGGGCGTGCCGCGGGCCAGGATGGACGCATTGACGTCCTGGCCGATGGGCACCTTGCGCATGTGCACGTTGAGGATCTGCTCGCGGCCGCGGATGTCGGGCAGCGTGACATAGACCTGGCGGTCGAAGCGGCCCGGGCGCAGCAGGGCCGGGTCCAGGATGTCGGGGCGGTTGGTGGCCGCGATGACGATGACGCCGAGGTTGGTGTCAAAGCCGTCCATCTCCACGAGCATCTGGTTCAGGGTCTGCTCGCGCTCATCGTTGCCACCGCCCAGGCCGGCGCCACGATGGCGGCCGACGGCGTCGATTTCGTCGATGAAGATGATGCAGGGGGCGCTCTTCTTGGCCTGCTCGAACATGTCGCGCACGCGGGCCGCACCGACGCCGACGAACATCTCGACGAAGTCGGAGCCCGAGATCGTGAAGAAGGGAACCTTGGCTTCACCGGCGATGGACTTGGCCAGCAGCGTCTTGCCGGTACCGGGAGGGCCGACGAGCAGCACGCCGCGGGGAATGCGGCCACCGAGCTTCTGGAATTTCTGCGGGTCCTTCAGGAAGTCGACCAGCTCCTTCACCTCTTCCTTGGCCTCGTCGCAACCGGCGACGTCAGCAAAGGTGATGGTGTTGTTGGCCTCGTCCAGCATGCGGGCCTTGCTCTTGCCGAAGCTGAAGGCCCCGCCCTTGCCGCCGCCCTGCATCTGGCGCATGAAATAGACCCAGACGCCGATCAGCAGCAGCATGGGCGTCCAGTTGATCAGCATGCTGACCAGGAAGCTCTGCTCCTCGCGCGGCTTGACGTCGAACTTCACGCCGTTGTTGCGCAGGTCGCCCACCAGGCCCTGGTCCTTGGCCGTGGCCAGGGTGCGCAGCTTGTTGCCGTCGGTGTCTTCGGCGACCACGTCGCCGGCAAAGCCGTCCGGCAGGACGACCGACTTGATCCGGCGCGCCTGGACCAGATCCAGGAACTCGGAATACGTGACTTGCTTACCGGGTGCCGTGGTGCCGCCGAACTGTTTGACGACCGTGAACAGCACCAGCGCGATCACGATCCAGACGGCGAACTTCGAAAACCATTGATTGTTCACTGCGACTCCTTGGCCCTGATGGCCCAGCGCGGGTTTCAGGACAGTGGGGGCGATTTTAGGGGCGGCAAGGGGGCTGCCCCTGTAATCAGCGGTTTTTCAGGCCGATGCCGACCAAGAATGTCTCGGAAGACCGGATGCGCGAGGCCTTGGGCTTGACGACCTTGAAGACCTTGAAATGCGCCTTGAAGAGGTCGACGAGCTCGTTGTAGCCGCTGCCGTGGAAGACCTTGGCGACCAGAGCCCCTTCGGGTTTGAGGTGCCGGTTGCAGAAATCCACGGCCAATTCGACCAGTGAGGAAATGCGGGCGCCGTCCGTGACTGCAATGCCCGACAGATTGGGCGCCATGTCCGACACGACCACGTCCACCGGCTTGCCGGCCAGGGCTTCTTCCAACTCGGCCAGCACGGCGTCTTCCTGGAAATCGCCCTGGATGAAGTGCACGCCCTCGATGGGCTCGAACTCCAGCAGGTCCAGCGCGATGATGGTGCCGTTGAGCTGGCCCACGGCTGCCCCGCCCCGCCCCGCCTCCGTGGGCGCGAACCTGCGGCGCAGATACTGGCTCCAGGCGCCGGGCGTGGCGCCCAGGTCGACGACGACCTGGCCCGGGCGGATCAGCTTCAGCTCCTCGTCGATTTCCTTGAGTTTGTAGGCCGCACGGGAGCGGTAACCGTCCTTCTGGGCCTGCTGAACATAGGGGTCCGAGACGTGGTTGTTCAGCCACGCCTTGTTGAGCTTTTTGCTTTTGGTCTGAGTTTTCATGCCTACGGGATAATACGGGGATGCCTCAAATCAACCTGACTCCCACCCAGCGCCGGGAAAAGCGCGCCGATGCCCATCATCTCGACCCGGTCGTGATGGTCGGCGGCGAGGGCCTGACGCCCGCCGTCGTCAAGGAAACCGACGCCGCGCTGAATGCCCATGGCCTGATCAAGGTGAGGGTTCAGGGCGACGACCGCGAGGCACGCGAGGCCATGTTCGTGCAGCTCTGCGACGAGCTGAACGCCGCGCCCATCCAGCACATCGGCAAGCTGCTGGTGCTGTGGCGGCCCATTCCCGAGAAGGCCAAGGCCGAGCGCGAGAACGCCATGCCCGGCCCGCGCGTCGTCAAGATCGTCAAGTTCTCCAAGAGCGGCAATGGTCGCCCCCAGATCAACAAGGTCAAGGTCATGGGCAATGAGCGCGTGACCCAGGGCGGCGAGATCAAGCGCATCAAGAAGCGCAGCAAGACCACCAGCGTCAAGAAGACCTTCGCTGACTGATCCACGCGAGAGACAGCACCGCGAGGCCCTTGATACCGAAGAGGGCCAGCGAGGCGCCATGCAGCGCCGCGAATGAAGCCACGCCGGCACCCGCCTTGGCGTCGGCCATCAAAGGCTGCAGGCCGTAATAGCCGGCGATGGTGCAGAACAGCGCCACGACGGGCAGCAGCAACCGGGCCGAGAACTGGTTGCTCGCGCCGCCGGCCTCCACCGCGTCACGCGCGATGCGGCGCTCGATCAGCACCAGCACCAGGCCCAGCGCCAGGCTGATCTGGGCCTCGATGGCAAACACCCGCGCGACGAAAGCACCTGCCTGGGCACGCTCCAGCACGGCAAATGCGCTCGGCGTCGCGACGAAGGCGATACACAGCAAAAGGCCGCCCCAAAGGGCGGCCAGCAGCGCTTGCAGCCGAGCGAACATCACTCGTAACGGACTTCGACGATCTCGTAGCGCTTGATGCCGCCGGGAGCCTGCACCTCGGCGACGTCGCCGGCTTCCTTGCCGATCAGGGCGCGGGCGATGGGCGAACCCACCGAGATGCGGCCCATCTTGATGTCGGCCTCATCGTCGCCGGTGATCTGGTAGGTCACTTCGGTGCCGCTGGCTTCTTCTTCCAGGTCCACGGTCGCACCGAAGACCACGCGGCCGCCGGCGTCCAGCGACGAGGGGTCGATGATCTGCGCAGCCGCCAGCTTGCCTTCGATTTCCAGGATGCGGCCTTCGATGAAGCCCTGCTTGTCCTTGGCCGCGTCGTACTCGGCGTTTTCGCTCAGGTCGCCCTGGGCGCGTGCCTCGGCGATCGCCTGGACGACGGCGTGGCGCTCGACGGTCTTGAGGCGGTGCAGCTCGGCCTTCAGCGCCTCGGCGCCGCGCTTGGTCAGGGGAATGGTCGTCATATCAAACTCAATAGGCAAAAAGAGTTCCGCCGCTGCGGCCCGGATGAACGGGCTGCTGCGGCGGAATCGTTGAACGCAATTTTAGGCGAGTTCCGCGTGCAGTTCCTGCAGGGATTGCACGGTCAGGCCGTCACGGTGTTTCATGCCTTCGACCGCGGCTTCGCAGCCTGCCATGGTCGTGTAATACGTCACGCGATTGGCCAGCGCGGCCTGGCGGATGTAGCGGCTGTCGGCGATGGCGGTGCGGGTCTCGTCCACCGTCGTGAAGACGAGCTGGATGTCGCCACCCTTGAGCGCATCGACGATGTGCGGACGGCCGTCCTTGATCTTGTTGATCAGCTTGACCGGCACGCCGGCTTCCGTGATGGCGGCCGCCGTGCCCTTGGTCGCGACGATGCCGAAGCCCAGTTCGTGCAGGTCCTTGGCGATGGCGACGGCGCGGGCCTTGTCGCTGTTCTTGATCGTGATCAGCACATTGCCCTGGCGCGGCAGGCGCGAGCCGGCGCCGATCTGGCTCTTCAGCATGGCCTCGCCGAAGGTCTTGGCGGCACCCATGACTTCACCGGTCGAACGCATCTCGGGGCTGAGGATGGGGTCCACACCCGGGAACTTGTTGAAGGGGAAGACGGCTTCCTTGACGCTGAAGTAAGGCGGGATGACCTCGGCCGGCACGCGGCCCTTGCGGTCGCGCTGGTCCTTGAGCTTCTGGCCGGCCATGCAGCGGGCGGCGATCTTGGCGAGCTGCTGGCCGGTGGCCTTGGAGACGTAAGGCACCGTGCGTGAGGCGCGCGGGTTCACTTCCAGCACATAGATCGTGCAGGCCGACAGGCCCTTGGTCACGTCGCCCTGGATGGCGAACTGCACATTCATCAGGCCGATGACCTTGAGCGCCTTGGCCATGGCCGCGGTCTGGCGGCGCAGCTCGTCCTGCACGTCGGCGGCCAGCGTGTAGGGCGGCAGCGAGCAGGCCGAGTCGCCGGAGTGGATGCCGGCGGCCTCGATGTGCTCCATGATGCCGCCGATCATCGTGTCGGTGCCGTCGGAGATGCAGTCGACGTCGACCTCGACGGCGTCCTGCAGGAAGTGGTCCAGCAGCACGGGCGACTTCTCGCTGACGCGCACCGCTTCGCGCATATAGCGCTCCAGGTCCTTGTCGCCGTGCACGATCTCCATCGCGCGGCCGCCCAGCACATAGCTGGGGCGCACGACCAGCGGGTAGCCGATCTCGTTGGCGAGCAGGACGGCCTGATCTTCGGTGCGCGCCGTGCGGTTGGGCGGCTGCTTCAGGCCCAGCTCGTGCAGCAGCTTCTGGAAACGCTCGCGGTCCTCGGCGATGTCGATGGAGTCGGGCGTCGTGCCGATGATGGGCACGCCGGCGCGCTCCAGGTCCAGGGCCAGCTTCAGCGGCGTCTGGCCGCCGTACTGCACGATGACGCCGACCGGCTTTTCCTTGTCGACGATCTCCAGCACGTCTTCCAGCGTGACGGGCTCGAAGTAGAGGCGGTCGCTGGTGTCGTAGTCGGTCGAGACGGTCTCGGGGTTGCAGTTGACCATCAGCGTCTCGTAGCCGTCCTCGCGCATGGCGAGGGCCGCGTGCACGCAGCAGTAGTCGAACTCGATGCCCTGGCCGATGCGATTCGGGCCACCGCCCAGCACCATGATCTTCTTCTTGTCCGTCGGTGCGGCCTCGCACTCGGCGCCCTCGCCTTCGTAGGTCGAGTACATGTAGGCCGTCTGCGTCGAGAACTCGGCGGCGCAGGTGTCCACGCGCTTGTAGACCGGGCGCACGTTCAGCGCGACGCGGCGGGCGCGAACTTCGTGCTGGTTGGTGCCCAACAGCTTGGCCAGGCGCTTGTCAGAAAAGCCCTTGGTCTTGAGCAGGCGCAGCTCGGCCTCGGTGATGGACTCCATCGTGCGGCCCTTGAGCGCGCCTTCGATCTGGATGAGCTGCTCGATCTGGGCCAGGAACCACGGGTCCACCGCGGTCTCTTCGTAGATCTCGTCCAGCGTCATGCCGATGCGGAAGGCGTCGGCCAGGAAGAGGATGCGCTCGGGGCCGGCTTCGCCGATCTCCTGCACGATCTCTTCGCGGTCATTGGAACGCTCCGTCAGGCCGTCGATGCCGGTCTCGAGGCCGCGCAGGGCCTTCTGGAAGGATTCCTGGAAGGTGCGGCCCATGGCCATCACCTCGCCCACCGACTTCATCTGCGTCGTCAGGCGCGAGTCGGCCATCGGGAACTTCTCGAAGGCGAAGCGCGGGATCTTGGTGACGACGTAGTCGATGCTGGGCTCGAAGGACGCCGGCGTGGCGCCGCCGGTGATGTCGTTCTTCAGCTCGTCCAGCGTGTAGCCCACGGCCAGCTTGGCCGCGACCTTGGCGATGGGGAAGCCCGTCGCCTTGGAGGCCAGTGCAGACGAACGCGACACGCGCGGGTTCATCTCGATGACGACCATGCGGCCGTCCTTCGGGTTGATGGAGAACTGCACGTTGGAGCCGCCGGTGTCCACGCCGATTTCGCGCAGCACGGCCAGCGATGCGTTGCGCAGCAGCTGGTATTCCTTGTCCGACAGCGTCTGCGAAGGGGCCACGGTGATGGAGTCACCGGTGTGGATGCCCATGGGGTCCAGGTTCTCGATGGAGCAGACGATGATGCAGTTGTCCGCCTTGTCGCGGACGACCTCCATCTCGTATTCCTTCCAGCCGATCAGGCTCTCTTCGATGAGGAGCTCGTTGGTGGGCGAGAGGTCCAGGCCGCGCTTGCAGATGGTCTCGAATTCTTCCGGGTTGTAGGCGATGCCGCCGCCCGTGCCGCCCAGCGTGAAGCTGGGGCGGATGACCATGGGGAAGCCGCTGCCGCCGATCTCGGCGTGGATGTGCTTCTGCACCGCCCAGGCCTCTTCCAGCGTGTGCGCGATGCCCGACTTGGCCGAACCCAGGCCGATCTTGGTCATCGCGTCCTTGAACTTGAGACGGTCCTCGGCCTTCTCGATGGCGACCTCGTTGGCGCCGATCATCTCGACCTTGTACTTGGCCAGCACGCCATGCTTGTGCAGGTCCAGGGCGCAGTTCAGCGCGGTCTGGCCGCCCATGGTGGGCAGCACCGCGTCGGGGCGTTCCTTGGCAATGATCTTTTCGACGACCTGCCAGGTGATGGGCTCGATGTAGGTGACGTCGGCCGTGTCCGGGTCCGTCATGATGGTCGCCGGGTTGCTGTTCACCAGGATGACCTTGTAGCCCTCCTCGCGCAGCGCCTTGCAGGCCTGGGCCCCCGAGTAGTCGAACTCGCAGGCCTGGCCGATGATGATCGGGCCGGCGCCGATGATGAGGATGCTCTTGAGGTCTGTACGTTTTGGCATGGCTTGCGAGTCTTCTTAGAGCGTGGCCGTGGCCAGCTTGGCCCCGAACCCAACGAAAAGTGCACCGACGCCCGCGTTGGCGGCGCCAGAGAGTCGACGCCGCGCACGGAAGGCCGCCGCGAGGCGGGCACCGGCAAAGATCAGCGTCGACAGATAGACAAAGCTGAGCACCTGGATGATGGCGCCCAGGATCAGGAAGGTCAGCGCCGGATGCGGATAGGCCGGATCGACGAACTGGATGAAGAAGGACAGCAGGAAGGCGATGGCCTTGGGGTTCAGCAAGCTGACCACCAGGGCCTTGCGGAAAGGCTGGCTGGCATCGACGACGCGCGGCGCTTCTGACGCCTGAGCCTCGCCACGCCAGCTCTTCATGCCACCGCGCAGCAGCTGGATGCCGATCCACGCGAGATAGACCGCACCCACCATCTTCACGACGAAGAAGATCTGCGGGCTGGCCATCAGCAGCGAGGCGCCGCCGGCGGCCGCGGCCGTCATCAGCAGCGTATCACCCACGAAAACACCGCAGGCCGCAACGTAGCCGGCGCGCACGCCGCGCTGGGCGGCGACGGACAGCACGTACAGGGAATTGGGCCCCGGCAGCAGGATGATGAAGATCGCTGCCGCGAGGTAGGTGCCGAGGTCGGTGATGCCGAACATGCGAGGCTCCTCAGGCGCGGGACATCAGGCCAATGAAACGGTCGAACAGATAGGCGATGTCATGCGGGCCGGGGCTGGCTTCCGGGTGGCCCTGGAAGCTGAAGGCCGGCTTGTCGGTGCGGGCAATGCCCTGCAGCGTGCCATCGAACAGGCTGACGTGCGTGGCGCGCAGATTCGCCGGCAGCGTCTCGGGGTCGACCGCGAAGCCGTGGTTCTGGCTGGTGATGCCGACGCGGCCGCTGTCCAGGTCCTTGACCGGGTGGTTGGCGCCGTGGTGGCCGAACTTCATCTTGAAGGTCTTGGCACCGCTGGCCAGGGCCAGGATCTGGTGGCCCAGGCAGATGCCGAAGACGGGGATGCCGGACTCGATCAGCTGGGCCGTGGCCTTGATGGCGTAGTCGCAGGGCTCCGGGTCGCCGGGGCCGTTGGACAGAAAGACGCCGTCCGGCTCCAGGTCGAACACGGCGCTGGCGGGCGTCTGCGCGGGCACGACGGTGACCTTGCAGCCGCGCTCGGCCAGCATGCGCAGGATGTTGCTCTTGACGCCGAAGTCATAGGCGACGACATGAAACTTCGGGCTGGCCTGCTTGCCGTAGCCGCTGCCGAGCTTCCACTCGGTCTGGGTCCAGGTTTCGCTCTCGGTGCGGCTGACCACCTTGGCCAGGTCCAGGCCGGCCATGGACGGCGCGGCCTTGGCGGCGGCGACGGCCGTGTCGATAAGGGCTTGCGTGAGGGCTTCACCGGCGGCCAGGGCCAGGATGCAGCCGTTCTGCGCGCCCTTGGTGCGCAGCACGCGCGTCAGACGGCGCGTGTCCAGGCCCGCGATGCCCACCGTGCCCTGCTCACGCAGATAGGCGTCCAGCGTCTTGCCGGAACGGAAATTGGAAGCGCGGATCGGCAGGTCCTTGATGACCAGGCCGGCGGCGAACACCTTGCTGGCTTCGACGTCTTCCTCGCTGATGCCATAGCTGCCGATGTGCGGATACGTCAGCGTGACGATCTGCTTGCAGTAGCTCGGGTCGGTGAGGATTTCCTGATAGCCGGTCAGGGCCGTGTTGAACACCACTTCGCCCACCGTCTGGCCGGTGGCGCCGATGGACTGGCCTCGGAACACCGTCCCATCCGCCAGAGCCAGAATCGCTTGAGGGGGATGGAGCAGGTCGGTCAGCACAAGGGTCTCCGCAAGTGGGGCGCGTGCCCAGCATCAACCCGCCCGAAGGGAGCGGATCAACTTGAGGAAACCGAGGAGGTTTTCGCCGGGCAGCAGGTGGGTTCAGGTAAACCCATCGAGTATAGCCGACTGGGGTTAGTACGGAGGCTTCGTGACCGCCCCGCGACGGCTTCGTGACGCCTGAAAGTGTCGATCGAAGCGCCGCCTCAGAGGGCGGCGATGCCGGCCTTGGCGATCTCGGCGTCCTCGCTGGACTTGACGCCGCTGACACCGACGGCGCCGACGCACTGGCCGTCGACGAGGATGGGCACGCCGCCTTCCAGCAGGCCGTGCATGCCGGGCACGCTGAGGAAGGACTGGCGGCCGCCGTTGATCATGTCTTCGTAGATCTTGGATTCACGCCGACCCAGGGCTGACGTGTGGGCCTTGGCGGGCGCGAACATCGCGGAACTGGGCGAGGCGCCGTCCAGGCGCTGCAGCCACAGCAGATGGCCGCCGGCGTCGACGATGGCGATGGACACGGCCCAGCCCTTGCCGAGGGCGTGGGCCTCGGCGGCGGCGGCGATGCGTTTGACGTCTGCGAGTTCGAGTTGGGCTTGTTGCTTCATGGTCTTGCTTTCCAAGGGATAGGCCCCAATGTAGCGGTCCTGCGGGAGCCTAGAATTCCGCGGTCTATTCGCCCCCCCGGAGCATCGTCATGAACGAGAGTCTGCAAACTTCCTACGGCTACGCCGGCAGCGGCCTGGCCGTCGACCGCCAGCGCGTGCTGCGCAACACCTACTGGCTGCTGGCCCTGTCGCTCGTGCCGACGGTGCTGGGCGCCTGGATCGGCGTCTCCACCGGCTTCATGGCCAAAATGGGCTTCGGCATCAGCACGCTGGTGTTCTTCGTCGGCGCCTTCGGCCTGATGTTCGTCATCGAGAAGACCAAGAACAGCAGCATGGGCGTCGTCGCCCTGCTGGGCTTCACCTTCTTCATGGGCCTGATGCTGTCGCGGCTGATCGCCCAGGTGCTGGGCTACCGCAACGGCGCCAGCCTCGTCATGACGGCCTTCGGCGGCACGGCAGCCATCTTCTTTGCGATGGCCAGCCTCGCCACCGTCATCAAGCGCGACCTGTCCGGCATGGGCAAGTTCCTGTTCGTCGGCGCCGTCATCCTGATGATTGCCGGCATCGCCAACATCTTCCTGCAGTCCTCGGCCCTGATGCTGACCATCCTGGTGCTGATGCTGGGCGTGTTCTCGGCCTTCATGCTGTACGACATCAAGCGCGTGCTGGACGGCGGCGAGACCAACTACATCAGCGCCACGCTGGCCATCTACCTGGACATCTACAACGTGTTCCAGAGCCTGCTGTCACTGCTCGGCATCTTCGGCGGCGAGCGCGACTGATTCCCTCCCCACCATGACAAAGGCGGCCCGCGGGCCGCCTTTGTTTTTGCCTATTTGGCTGGTGTGTAGTTGCGCAGCACGAAGGGCGCGCTGACCCAGATCGGCTGGCCGACCTGCCCGACATGGGCTGACAGCATCACCGTGCCGGCCGCATGGTTGTCCTGGGCGGTGCCGTTCAGCACCACGGGCTCGAGCTTGCTCGTCAGCGTCGCCACGCCGGACAGCAGGGCCGTGTAGGGCGCGGCATTCAGCTGCAGCGACAGCGGCACGTTGACCTTGGCCTTGGCGTCCTCCGTGTCCAGGCGCATCCAGACCAGCACCTGCAGCTTGTCGCCCTTGCGGATGTCGGCCGTGATGGGCGCGATGACGCCGTTGTCCCAGGGGTTGGCACGCTTGCCCTGCAGGTCGACGCGCAGGCAGGTCTTGCCCGAGGCCTCGCAGGCCACCTGCTGGGTGGACTGGCCGTCGCCGTAGACCGACCAGGCGCTGGACTTGGCCGAGTTGATCAGGTGATCCAGCGCCGGATCGCTGCTGCGCGCCGCCTGGACAACCGGCGCACCCGGCACCGGCACCAGGGCATTCAGGATGGGCTTGACCCAGCCATCCGCCTTCATGTCCCAGGCGATGAAGTCCGAATCGAACTGCCAGTAGCTCCAGCCGAAGCCGCGCGCCTCGGCCGCGCGGGCAACGGCCGCCGTCCAGGCGACGCGCTGCCCCATGCCCGCCGTCTCCAGCGCGCCGAATTCACCCAGCAGCACGGGCCGGCCGGTGCGCTGACTCCAGGCCTTGACGCGGTCGAAGTCCTGCTTGAGCTTGTCGAGCTCGGCGGCGGTGCCCCAGGTCACGCCGGACAGCTTCTGGAACTGCGGCGTCCACGACGCGCCCTGGTGGGTGAACTCCATCGGCGTGTAGTAGTGGAAGGTCACGACCAGGTTGCGGTCGGCCTCGGGCAGCTTCAGGCTGTCCAGGTGATCCAGCGAGTTCCAGAATTTCGGGCCCACGACGACGCGCCGCTTCGGATTGCTCTCGCGGATGATGGCCAGGTTCTCGGCCAGCATGTCGTTCCAGACCGCGTCCGCCGCGCCATTCGGCTCGTTCAGGATCTCGAACAGCAAGGCGTCGGGCGCATCCTTGTAGCGTGGCGCCAGCTGGCGCCAGAAGGCCTTGAGCCGCGTGCGGCACCTGTCGATCTCCTTGGCGCAGTCCATGAAGTTGTGCTGGTCGAAGATGACCTGCAGGCCGGCATTCAGCGCCGCGGCCGTCATCTCATCCAGCGTCTTCAGCCACGCCGCCGGCATGCGCCCCTCGGCGTCCATGTGCTCGAAGGCATGCAGGTTGATGCGTACATGGTCGAAGCCGCCGTCGCGGATGGCCTGCATATGGCGCAGCTGGAAGCGTGCCTTGGCCGGCTCGCTCCAGAGCGCGTCATAGCCCAGCACGTTGACGCCGCGCTTGAGCGCCGGCTGCGGCAGGGCCACGCTGGGCTGCGCGAACGCGGCAGACGCCAGGCCGAGGGCCAGGCAGGCGGCGCCCAGCAGGCGGGGCAGCGGATTTCGAATGGACATGGCCGGTTTGTCTCCTGTGGAAGTCCTCGCGCCGGCCTCGGTGGTCCGCGGCTCGACAAAACAACTAAACAACGATGTTTATTTATTTTGTCTACTAAAACCAGGCGACGAGTCCGGACTAACACGGAGGTCGGAAAGCAAAAATCCCGGCCGCCGCGATGGCAGGCCGGGATTCGGGGGTCGGAGCCGGACTAGCGCTCGAAGACCGCGATGCTTTCAACGTGCGCCGTATGCGGGAACATGTTCACCGCGCTCGCCGCCGTACAGCGATAGCCGGCCACATTGACCAGCAGGCCGGCATCGCGCGCCAGCGTCGCCGGATTGCAGCTGACGTAGACGATGCGCTTGGGCGGCGCCCAGCCCGGCGCCAGCGACGGATCCTGGGCGATGTCCGCCACCGCCTTGGCCAGCGCGAAGGCGCCCTCGCGCGGCGGGTCGATCAGCCAGCGGTCGGCCGTGCCGTCCAGGGCCAGCAGTTCGGGCGTCATCTCGAACAGATTGCGCGCGACGAAGCTGGTCTTGTGGGCCAGGCCGTTGGCCTTGGCGTTCTCGCGCGAGCGCTGCACCAGCGTCTCGCTGCCCTCGATGCCCAGCACCTCGCGGGCCTGGGTGGCCAGCGGCAGGGTGAAGTTGCCCAGGCCGCAGAACCAGTCGATGACGCGCTCGTCCTTCTGCACCGCCAGCAGGCGCAGCGCACGGCCAACCAGGCTGGCGTTGATGTGCGGATTGACCTGGGTGAAGTCCGTCGGCTTGAAGGGCATGCGGATGCCGAATTCCGGCAGCGCATAGGCCAGCTCCGGGCCGCCCTCGTCCAGCAGCTTGACCGTGTCCGGTCCCTTGGGCTGCAGCCACCACTGCACGCCGTGCTTGGCGGCGAACTCGCGCAGCAGCGCGATGTCGCCGTCCGGCATCGGGTTCAGGTGGCGCAGCACCAGGGCGATGACCTCGTCGCCCATGGCCAGCTCGATCTGCGGCAGGCGGTCGCGCTCGGCCATGCTGGCGATCAGCTCGCGCATGGGCATCAGCAGGTCGCTGACGACCTTGGGCACGACCTTGCAGACCTGCATGTCGGCCACATAGCGGCTCTTGCGCTCGTGGAAGCCGATCAGCACCACGCCCTTCTTCTGCACATAGCGCACCGAGAAGCGGGCGCGATAGCGGTAGCCCCAGGTCGGGCCTTCGATGGGGCGCAACAGCACCTCGGCCTTGACCTTGCCCAGATGCCAGAGCTGGTCTTCCACGACGCGCTGCTTGACGGCCACCTGGGCGCCGGCCTGCAGATGCTGCATCTTGCAGCCACCGCAGGCACCGGCATGCAGGCCGAAATGGGGGCAGCCCGGCGTCACGCGCAGGGGACTTTCCTTCCTGATCTCGGTGAGCTGGCCCTGCTCCCAGTTGTTCTTGCGGCGCGCGATCTGCGCCTTGACGATCTCGCCCGGCAGGGCGCCGTCGATGAAGACCACCTTGCCCTCGGCGTTGTGCGCCACGCCCTGCGCCTCAAGTTCGATGCTTTCGACCTTGAGCCAGTCTGTCGTTGTTGGATTCATAGGGCCAGGATTATCCCGGCTGTGAGTGGAGCCCTCCCGCCCGCCGGGTACGTCGAGCGATCCCACGCGGGGATGCGGGCCAGCCAGGGGCGGCCCGTCGCTCGGCCCATCAGAAGATGCTGTCCCTATCGACCCCGTGACGCATCATGTTGCGCTTGAGCTTGGCCAGCGCCTCGATCTGGATCTGGCGGATGCGCTCGCGCGTGAGCTTGAGGCGGATGGCCAGCACGTCCAGGGTCTCGGGCTCGCGGTCCGACAGGCCGTAGCGGCCCGACAGCACCTCGCGCTCGCGATCGTTCAGGCTGGCGAGGCCGTGCTGCAGCAGTTCCTCGACCTCGTGCGACAGGCGCAGGCCCATGGGGTCGATGGCCTGGTCGTCGGCGACGAGATCCAGCATGGACTCGCCGCCCTCGCCGTTGCGGTCCACCGGCGAATCGAGCGAGCTCGGCAGTTCGGCATAGGCCAGCAGCTCCGCCACTTCATCGACCGGCCGGCCCAGGGCCTGGGCCACGTCTTCGGCACGCACTCGGCCTTCGGAGCCATTGGCGCTCTGCAGAGCCTCGAGCGCGCGGCGGGCCTTCAGCACCTGGTTGAGCTCGCGCACGATGTGCACGGGCAGCCGCACCAGGCGGGCCTGGTGCATCAGCGCGCGCTCGATGCTCTGGCGTATCCACCAGCTCGAATAGGTGGAGAAACGAAAACCCCGCTCGGGCTCGAACTTGCTGATGGCGTGCATCAGGCCGAGGTTGCCCTCTTCGATGAGGTCACTCATCGGCAAGCCGCGGCCGAGGTAGTTCTTGGCGATGCTGACAACCAGGCGCAGGTTGTGCTCGATCATGGCCTGGCGGGCGTCGAAATCACCCGCGCGGGCCGCCTGGGCGGTATCGAACTCCTGCTGGGGTGTCAGCAAAGGCGTGCGGCGGATGTCGCGCAGATAGGCCTGCAGCGCATTGCCGAGCTCGACCTCATCCCCCGCCGTGCGCAGGACCTGGCCTTCTTCCTCGTTGGCTTCGGCGGCCGGCTCGGCTTCGCTGCCGCCATTCATCGCCGACAGCATGACGCCGGGCTCGCCGCCGTGGCTGCCGTGACCGTTGAGCTTGGGCGCAGCGCGTTTCATGGCGTGGTCGCTGGCCCGTTGCGGGATGTTCGCTGTCCGGCGTCTCAGCGCGCCGGCAACAGCTTGGCCGGATCGACGGGCTTGCCGAGCTTGCGCACTTCGAAGTGCAGCTTGACGGTATCGCTCTCGGTGGAACCCATCTCGGCAATCCTCTGACCTTTGCGTACGACTTGGTCCTGCTCGACCAGCATCGCCCGGTTGTGGGCGTACGCCGTCAGGTAGGTGCTGTTGTGCTTGATGATGACCAAGTTGCCGTAGCCGCGCAACCCCGAACCAGCGTAAACAACGCGACCATCGGCGACAGCCAGCACCGGGTCACCCGGCTTGCCGGCGAAGTCCAGGCCCTTGTTGCGCTGCTCGTCGAAACCGGCGCTGATGGCCTGGCTGACCGGCCAGCCCCAGGCCATGCTGTCATCGTCTGAGGAGGCAGATGCCGTGGCGGCCGGCGCAGCGGTGGAAGGGGTGACGGGGGACGAGGCCGCGCTGGCGGCAGCCACCGGCGGCTTGGCGTCCAGCGGGCGCGACTCGACCTTGCCCGCGCCCGCGATGGGCTTGGAGGTCACGGCGCTGGCATCCACGCCCGGCGGCACCACGCGCAGCACCTGGCCCACTTCGATGCGGTTGGGGTTCTCGAGGTTGTTCCACTTGGCCACATCCCGCCAGCTCTGGCCGTTGTCCAGTGCAATGCGGATCAGCGCGTCGCCGGGCTTGACGGTGTAGTAGCCGGCCTTGCCCGCGTTCTCGGCGCCGGGCAGCGGCGGCTTGACCTCAGGCACCGACGCGGCTGCCGATGCCGCAGGTGCGGGCACCACCGCAGACGGCTGCGGGTTGCGGTCCTCGACCGGCGCGGGGAGACGCGGCGTGACGGTACAGGCGCTGAGCAGCAGCGAGGTGGTGATGACAGTGAATAGAAGGCGCAGGCTTGAGGGCATCGTGTGGCTGGTGCACGTTGGAAGGCCGACCCGATTGTGTAGCGCGGTGCGCCGACGGCCCGTCAGAGGACGCCGGATTTTAGGGGGACGAAGAGAACCGCCTCATGTTCGCTGCGCGCCCACCGGCTGACGCCCCCTTCGACGACGTGGTCGAGCACCACCAGCACCTGCCCCCGGCCGCCGGCCGCCGTCGGTGCGATGAGTCGCCCGCCAGGCGCCAGTTGCTCGGTCCAGGCCGCGGGAATGTCTTCGCCGCCGGCCGCCGCGATGATGCAGTCGAAGGGGCCGCTCGCCGAATGGCCGAGTCGGCCATCGCCCCAGATGAGGCGCGGCGCGCGCGGCAGGCCGATGCGCTGCAGATTCAGCCTGGCCTTGTCATGCAGGCCCTGCACACGTTCGATGGACGTGACCTGGCGCGCCAGCATGGCGATGACGGCGGCCTGATAGCCGCAACCCGTGCCGATCTCCAGCACGCGGCCCAGCGAGCCGCGCTGGCGCGCACCGGCGCCGGCCATCAGCAGGCCCAGCATGTGGGCGACGACCGAGGGCTTGGAGATGGTCTGGCCATGGCCGATGGGCAGGGCCGTGTCCTCGTAGGCCTGGGCGGCGAGTGCGCTGTCGACGAACTCGTGGCGGGGCACGCTGGCCATGGCCGCCAGCACATGCTCGTCGAACTTGCCCTCGGCACGCAGGCGGTCGACCATGCGTTGGCGCACGGCACCGCTGTCCAGCCCGCCGCCGCTGGGGCGTGCCAGGCGAGCAGCGTCGCGCGTGGCCTGGTGCAGATGGCGCTGCGGCATCAGCAGCTCGCGCTGCGGCGACGTCGCCGACTTCAGGCTGGCCGGAAAGCGCTTGGGGCTGGACGTGGACATTCAGAGACCCAGGCGCTGGGCCCAGGCACCGAGAGAGGAATGCTCGGTCAGGTCGACCTGCAGCGGCGTGATCGACACCTGGCCGTTGGCGGTGGCGTGGAAGTCGGTCCCTTCGCCGGCATCGCGGGCATTGCCCGCCGGGCCGATCCAGTAGATGGTTTCGCCGCGCGGGTTGATCTGCTCGATGATGGCTTCGGCGGAGTGGCGGCGGCCCAGGCGGGTGATCTTGCGCGGCAGGCTGTCGGCGTCGGTCCGGTTGGGGATGTTGACGTTGAGCAGAAAGCTCTGCCCCAGGCCGCCGGCGATGACCTGCTCGACGACGCTGCGCGCCGTGCGGGCGGCGGCCTCCAACTCGACCCAGCCCTTCTCTGCCTGCGAGAAGGCGATCGACGGGATGCCGAAGAGATAGCCCTCGGTGGCGGCGGCGACGGTGCCGGAGTACAGCGTGTCGTCGCCCATATTGGCGCCGTTGTTGATGCCCGAGAGCACCAGGTCCGGGCGGTAGCCGAGCAGGCCGCTCAACGCGAGGTGGACACCGTCGGACGGCGTGCCGCTGACATAACGGAAGCCATTGGCGGCACGGTAGACGTTCAGGGGCCGGTTCAGCGTCAGCGAATTGGAGGTGCCACTGGCGTTCTGCTCGGGAGCGATGACGTCGATCTCGCCCAGGCCTTCACAGGCTTTCACCAGGGCCGCCAGGCCCGGCGCGAGGTAGCCGTCGTCGTTGGAAATCAGGATGCGCATGGGGGCCAATTGTAGGGAGAGCGTCACCTGCGAGACCGGGTGTAACCACCTTGATTCCTATCATGGGCGTTTACAAGAAAGCGACGGGCCGCCCCCTGGCTTTCTTGCGCCCCGGCGGGGGGGCAGGCCAGGTGCCACCTGGCCGTGGGGGCACCATTTATTCTGGAGACGACGATGAAGGCATGGCTCTGCGAGAACCCGGTGGGCGTCGAGGCGCTGCAATGGCGTGAACTGCCCGCGCCGCCCCTGCCCGCGGGGCATCTGCGGGTGCAGATCAAGGCCGCCAGCCTGAATTTCCCTGACCTGCTCATCGTGCAGAACAAATACCAGATGAAGCCGCCCCTGCCCTTCGTGCCGGGCACGGAGTTCTCGGGCGTCGTCACCGAGGTCGGCGAAGGGGTCAAGGGCTTTGCCGTCGGCCAGCGCGTCGCGGCCTTTGGCGGCCTGGGCGGCTTCGCGACCGAGGTCTGCATTCCGGCCATGCTGGCCATGCCCCTGCCCGAGGCTTTCAGCTTCGAGGACGCCGCCGCCTTCATCTGCACCTATGCCACCAGCCACCACGCGCTGATGGACCGTGCCGCGCTGAAGGCCGGCGAGACCGTCCTCATCCTCGGCGCCGCCGGCGGCGTCGGCACGGCGGCCATCCAGATCGCCAAGGCCGCGGGTGCGCGCGTCATCGCCGCGGCCGGCAGCGACGCCAAGTGCGAAGCCTGCAAGGCCCTCGGCGCCGATGCGGCCATCAACTACACGACGCAGAACCTGCGCGATGAGTTGAAGGCCCTGACCGAGGGCAAGGGCCCCGATGTCATCTACGACCCGGTCGGCGGGGACTTGTCCGAAGCTGCTTTCCGCTCCATCGCCTGGCGCGGCCGCTACCTCGTCATCGGCTTCGCCCAGGGCGCCATTCCTGCCCTGCCGCTGAACCTGGCCTTGCTCAAGGGCGCATCGCTGGTGGGCGTGTTCTGGGGCGAATTCGCCAAGCGCGAGCCCGGCCACAACGCCCGCATGCTGGGCGAACTGGCCGCCTGGTACGCCGCGGGCAAGATCAAGCCCGTGCTGGACCGCGTGCTGCCCATGGAGGAATTGCCCGCCGCCTTCGCGCGCATGGCGGCCCGGGAAGTTGTCGGCAAGTTAGTTCTTACCAATTCGTGAAGCCTGAAACGGGGGCGTGCGCTCGAGTGCCGCGCCCGGGTTTCTAGGGGTCTGTGCGCTACATTCCTGTCGGTCGAATCGACAGCCGTCTCCCCCCATGACCGTCAAAGTTCTCATCATCGAAGACAATCCCGTCGCTCGCAGCTTCCTGTGCCGCGTGGTGCGCGAGAGCTTCAGCGACGCGATGGAGATCACCGAGGTCGGCGATCTCGAGAACGCCCGCCGCCAGGTGGCCAAGCTGTCCGGCGGCAACCCCGAGATCAGCTTCAAGCTCATCCTCGTCGACCTGGAACTGCCCGACGGCAACGGCATGGAGTTCCTGACCGAGCTGACCGGCTCGCCGGCCATCAAGATCGTCACGACGCTGTATTCCGACGACGACCACCTCTTCCCGGCCCTGCAATGCGGTGCGGACGGCTATCTGCTGAAGGAAGACCGCTTCGAGGTGCTGGTGGAAGAGCTGCAGCGCATCGTGCGCGGCCAGCCGCCACTGTCGCCGGCCATCGCCCGCCGCCTGCTGACGCATTTCCGCCCCAGCCAGAGCGGCGACAGCGGCACCATGCCGCTGAACTCCGGCTTCGGCGCGCTGTCGACCTCGCACGCCCCCTTCTCCAACAGCCGCAGCGTCGCGCTGGACCCGCCGCCCGAGTGGGAACGCCTGACGCCGCGCGAGAGTGAAGTGCTGACCTATCTGAGCAAGGGCTTCACGATCAAGGAGATCGCGAACCTGATGGGCATCAAGTGGTTCACCGTCAACGACCACATCAAGAGCATCTACAAGAAGCTCAACGTGTCCAGCCGCGCCGAAGCGGCGGTGCTGGCGTCAAAGCAGGGCCTGGTCTGATTTGCCTGTGAAGGCAAGGACTTAGCCCCTCTCGGGCTTCTCGATTTCTGATCCACCAATGACTGCCTCGGATGAGGCGGGACGCATTCAAACATAGCCTTCAAGGGTCTGCAATGGGCTCTTTTGGGCGCTGGTTTGGCACAAAAGTGGCACAGGAATTGGCACCGCAGCCGCACCTGACTGCTGGCAGCCCTGCAAGCCGAACAGCGCGCCGCTTAGAAGCGCTTCGTGAAGCCGAACAGGCCGTAACCTCACGGCCCAGAAGAGGGTCGCCACAGCCGGGCTGAGGCCCGCCAACGAGACTGCGCTGATTGAGGCCCAAAGGTCGCCTAGGCCGAAGCTTAAGCTTGCTTCCATGCCGCTGCTGCGCGCCGATCCAGGCCTAATGTGGAGGTCGCCATCCCTGACCAGGCACTAACTGAGCGGGCCGAGATCGTGCTTTCCTGAAGCTGATGACCGCACGCGCCGCGCCCCTCGGTGCTGCTACTCCTGGGCCCGCGATGGCTCCATGCGTGTGCCCCTCAAGAGCCACCTGCTTTTTCTTTTGCGTCATTGGACGCCGCGGCCCTTCGCAGCGCCTTCATCTGGAAATGAGCCTCCGCGTGGTGGTTCTTGCAATACACCGTCACGTCCGCGAGGGTCGTCCTTCGGGTGCCCTCCGCAATGGGGTCCAGGTGGTGCACGTCGATCATGTGCCGCTGCGTCACCTGGCAGCCGTCCCATCGGCATCGGCAGCCGTAGTGCTTCAAGGCCGCGTTGCGCAGGGCCGGGTCTCGCTCCGCCTTCGACAGCACGACCTCAAACCTCTCGCCCTCGTGGAACACGCGCCGCCCCTCCCAGACTGCCAGGAACCGCGAGGGCACGAACTGCCCCACTTTGCCGGCCCTTTGGTCCATGAAGATGACCGTGCAGTCCGCGTCAGGGGACCTAAGGCCGCGTCCGATGACTTGGCGGAGCCTTCTCTGGGCCATCGTGCGGGCGTCCAGGTAGCTGCTCACCACCTCCCCATCGATGACCACGGGCTGACCGAATGGCACGGCGGGGACGACGATGCTGCGCCACGGCACAGGCGCATCGAGCCCGGCCCAGGCCCCGGCCTTTATCACCACCCCCTCACGCTCCCCAATAGCCTCCGTCAGGCGAGCGGTCAGGTCGTGGGAAGTGGTGGCGACCAGGGTAGGACGCTGGGCCTCCATGACAGCCTCCACGGTCGCATCGAACCACTCGGCGGCGTCGACCTCCAGGGGGTGTAGCTCGAAACGCAGATGCCCGTGATGCTTGGGCTCGATGGAGCAGGACAAACGGCTGATGTCCTTGATGCCCATCGCCGAGCGGAAGTTGTTGAAGGTGTCCGACACCGTGAGTGTGGCGCTGACGAAGGCCACATCCGCCCGGTTGGCAACCTTGGTCAAGAGGCGACCGGGAAGGCGATGCGAGAGCACGATGGCCCCTTCGTCATCCAGGCCCACGCGCTGCCAGGGCTGGGGGTCGGCGAGGACTTCGAGCATCACCCGCGCCGCAGCTCGCACCTCTGGCTCAACAACCCTTGGCGGCGCCTCAGCGAGGCGAGCCAGCGTGCCGCCGATGTCGGTGAAGCTGATGCCAGCGTTCGCCAGGTCGGTCCTGCTCACCGTCATGTCCGACTGCAAGGCTGCCATCTCGGGAAGTTGGTCGGCTTCATCGAACAGCAGGTAGTCCCGCTCCGTGGCACCGCAGTAGTCCCCACGCAGGCGCTGATCGACTATGACCGCCGCGGAGGTGCAGACCATCACGCGGGCGGCTCGTGCGGCGTGTCTGTGGGCCTCATATGCTGCCCGGCTGTCGAACATCGAGGCCGGCCTGAAGTCCGCCACCTGGAGGCCCACCGCGGCCAGGTCAGCGCTGTTCAGCAGTTGGTCGATGAGCTGGTGCGTGGGGACCACGATGGCAACGCGCTGCCCTGAGGCCGCTACGGCGTGAAGGTACGCCCGCGTCTTGCCAATACCAGTGCCGCCCTCCAATAGCAGGGGGGCACCCTGAACAGCCAAGTGCTTGGCGAGGATGGCAGCGAACTCGGCCTGCTCCGTTGAACGGAATCTCATAGGGCACCTCTGCCTGTCATGCAGCCTTGGCAGCGGTTCCGGTCACCATCCCGGCCTTCTCACGGTCGGTCTTCATACGCCAGAGCACCTTGTGAGCACGGGAGCCCGTCAACGGGTCGGGCGGGGCGGTCCAGTCGAAAACCTCCATGCCCTTGGGGCCGCAGATGACCACGTGGCGCAAATCGAAGGTGCGGGCCAGATTGCCGACGGGGATGGGCTTCTTGTCGAACTCCAGCAGCATCACCGGCTGACCGTCGAACTGTTCCAGGCAGGCCAGCCATGCCTCGAAGCGCGTAGCCTCGCTGTAGGTGATGCCCCCGGCCGCGAGCTTGAACTGCAACGTGGCGCCGGCTTTGTTGAGGACTGCCCACCCGGAGGCAATGCGCTGTGGGGCGCCGCCCTTGGCCATGCGGTGTCCGCCAGAGAGGGCACGCTGCGCGTCAGCCAGCGCATCACCTGTCTGTTCGACAAGGTGGCGCCCGAGGATGCGATTGAAGAAGTCCAGCGAGGACTCCGGCCGGGAGAGCTCAGGAGACATAGCAAGGTGCCTTGTGTCGGGGGTCCCAGTAGGCTGGCCGCCAGCAGACATCAGCCACCACATGCGAGCGAGCGCCCTTCCAGAGCCAAGTCGGCACGGGGCGCAACGGTTCGTCAGCGTAGCCCACCACGCCATCCAACTCGCCCTCATCGATGATCCAGCGGGTCACTTCGGTGCTGCGCTTCTTGCCGATCATGGGCAGCGCGTCCAGCAGAGGCCGAATGCGGTCGGGGTCCCCCTGGCAACTCCAGGTCACGGTCTCGGCATCGATGGACCGGTAGCTGTTGAGTATGTTGTCCGGCATGTTTGAGAAGGCGCGGTGGACCGCTCCCGCTGAGTTCTTCTTCAGCCACGGGAGGAGCTCAAGGCCAGGCCGCATGCCTTGGACGATGGCCCTGCGGCCGACCTGAAGGGGCTCCATGAGCGCCGCGCTGGCGTGGTACATGCCACCCGTGCGGGCCAGTGGAAGGCGCCCATGAGCCTCCTCCAAGTCTTGTGTCTTGGCGAACACCGCTGCGGCCAGCAGCGCATCGAAAGTCATGTAGCCCCCTCCGGATACCAGAGGGCCCGTGATGTGGGCGGTGATCATGAGAGGTATCAAGCAAGCTTCCTCGTGTGTTGCTGCGTAGGGAATGCGCATCTGTTGAGCGCCCTGTGCGCAGGCACGCTGTGCTGTCCAGCGAATCCCCAGGTATCGGGCAGGCTGGCCCCGTGGGGCCAAATTGCAACCTTCGTTTGACCCTAGTAGCCACTCCTGTTGGGTGGCTTGCGCGCGACATTGGAACCGTGCGAATAGCTGTAGTTCTAGAAACCACCTGCCCACGGAGGTGGCTTGGCCCAGGTCCGGCTCGAAATCGGTGTGACCGAAGTTCCAGGAACCACCCCTCCAACGGGTGGCTTTGCCGATCGACATGCTCGCCGCACTGCGCAACATGTTCCAGGAACCACCCATTCAACGGGTGGCTTGGCCGCTCACCCGCAAGCAGGGAGACGTCGCGGCGTTCCAGGAACCACCCATCCAATGGGTGGCTTGGCCCGTCATCTCTGCGCGCAGCTCCAGCCGCGTGTTCCAGTAGCCACCCATCCGCTAGGTGGCTTGACCTTACGCCGCGACGGGCTACTGATCGTTGGCCTTCCAGTAGCCACCCATCCGCAAGGTGGCTTGACCCAAGATGCCGAAGCAGGACAAGGCTGACCTCTTCAAGTAGCCACCCATCAGCTAGGTGGCTTGACCGCCTGATTCCCATGACCGCCGGTCGCACATTTTCCAGTAGCCACCCATCCATTCGGTGGCTTGACCCGCGCCGCGCTTCGGCCCGTAGATGCGGCCCTTCCAGTAGCCACCCATCCATCAGGTGGCTTGACCGTTGAACCCGGCGCATTCCCGCTGGCTCATCTTCCAGTAGCCACCCATCCATCAGGTGGCTTGACCGGCCGCGGCCACGACCTAGGAGACCCAGCGCTTCCAGTAGCCACCCATCCATCAGGTGGCTTGACCCTCGATGACCTCGCCCAGCGTCATGCCGGTCTTCCAGTAGCCACCCATCCATCAGGTGGCTTGACCGATGCGCGTTTTGTCCTTGCCGCCCACCATCTTCCAGTAGCCACCAATCCATCAGGTGGCTTGACCCGCTCATGTTCAAACCCCTGCGGCAGCAGTGGAATCCAACCTGAGAGGCTCATCAAACCGCTCAACCACCATAGGCATCCACCCCCCGGTCGTCACAATTGCGTGCAGGGCGCCGTCGACCTTGACCACGAATCGCCCACTAACCTCCCCGCAGCCACGGGCCACCTGAGCCCCTAGCAAGGGCCGCTGCGAGAGCGCATCAAGCCCCGTGAGAATCATCTCCAGGTCCCTTTCACGGGCGCGCTCGACGACCAGTTTTCCGCTGAGGTGCAAGCCCGGGGGCAGCGCGTAGAAAGTGGTGATCGTGCGGCTGCTGTTCTGCATCTCGCCCATCGCGGACTTGGCCTCGGAAGCCTTGGCCTCAGCTACGACGAGGGCCGCCTCCAGGTCGGCAGCGTCCGTACCGGCCTTTTTGGCCTTGCGAAGCTTTGCCTTGATGCCGCTGACAAGGGCCTCTGCCGCAGCTCGGGCCGAATTCGCATCGGAGCGGCCGAAGTACGCCAAACGGTCGTCAGCCGTCAGGGCTTCGAGAACGCCTTCGGTGTCCTCCAGGTCCTTGCGGGTGCCCGTAATGGGCTCGGGGAGGACTGGCACGGCGGGCAGGAAGTTGGACACGAGGAGGCGGCTCTTGAAGGACCACCGGCCGAACAGGTCCAGGATGGGGTCTGCGTCCCGCTCCTTCGCGATCTGGACCAGATCGATTTCGTCTTTGCCGTCGCCAGCTTGGCCGAGAACGTCGCTGTACGCCTGCTGCATGGACGTATTGCCAACCCCGCGGGCGCGCATCGCGGCCATCGCCACGGCCCTCCGCAGGAAGCCGCGCACGGTGCTGGCCGGGAGGTAGCCGGTGCGCCTGGGCTGCCCGGCATTATCCAGGCCCATCGCCGTCACCGGGAAGTTCTTCCAGTCGTTCTCCTGCTGCCCCTCAGCGATGGGCATGGCGATAGACAGCGGGCCAACCGTCGAGATGGTCGCGTCAATGATGATGGTGCTCATGTTGAGGTCCCCCTGGTCTGGCTAGTTGTTTGGACTACAAGCACATCATGCCCATGCCAAAAGCCTTGGCGGTGCTGCCCACGCCACTGCGTAGCGCGGCGCCGAAGAGGTCCACATCGAGGACCTTCAGGACGCCTGTGAAGTCCGTTTGATCGACGGTGAAGGACCGCCCTGATTTGTCGATGACCGCCATGCGTGCGGTGCAGTGGACCGAGATGACCTCGAAGCCGTGTCGCAGCCCTTGGCGGTCAAGCCAGGCGTGCCGGCTCCGCCAGTCCTGCGTCGGCCAGTAGCGATGCCGGCCTTTGACCTTGGAGCCCGTCGAGGCCCTGAGCGTGAAACCGAGGATGCTCCCGGCTTGGAACTCCCGAACGGGCAGCGGGGTCGCTCCGGTGAGCAGTGCCTCTGACCTGATGCGGAGATGTTCGCCCTGATCCACGTACTGGGCAGGTGTCCCGCCTACGAGCCCCGCGACCGCCCTGTGGACTGCGTACCCCACAAGCCCAGACGGCTTGGTGATGATGTGATCCAACTTGCACCCTCCCTGGCCTCTCTGTGTTCGTCCTCATGGTAGGGCGAGTTCGAGGCGCTACATGAGGCGCAACCCTAACGGTGGTTCGCTGAGGAACACATAAAGGGTCCTCTCAGGGCTCAACCTCGGCGTAGCCGCGACCAAATCGAAGGCCCGGCACAGGCATCAGCGACGACTGAGGCGACCACGTCAAGAGCATCCACGAGACGCTCAACGTCAGCAGCCGCGCCGAAGCATCCAGCTTGCTCGCTGCACTGGCTTGTGCGGCATCCAGCGCCCCCCCGAAGCCCAGCTTCCAAGCCTGAGATATCCTGTGAGCCATGGTCCAGCCGCGCGCCCTTCGCTGCGCTTTGAATGTGCCGCCCACCCCGCTTTGGGACGGGCGGGGCTGGACCGTGCCCGGCACGCACGCCACGCGCGTCGCCTTTCACCCGCTGCCGAGTGCCATTCAGCGCGTTCGGGGCGGGGCCGCCCTCTCCTTCTCTTTCAGCCTTCCGACGTCGCCGTCATACCGATCAATAGCGATCTAACGCTACTGGTCTGCGCGGCGACGCTTGTTCACAAGACAGGCTGGGCCGCCGCATTGGCGGTCTGACTTAAGACCGTTTGAAGGAAATGGGTCTTACTAGTTAATTAGAGGTATTTTTAGATGAGCCAAAACATTGTTTGGTTGATTGACGCGCTTTTTCACTACGAAGCGAAGCATCTGGCCACCCTGGTTGAGGGCGGCATGCTTAAAGCCTATGACGGCTTCGATCGTTTTGGCGCTGCCAAGCAGGACCAGCGCGAGCTGGCCCTGCTGGCAATCGCAAATCACGCCCGCGCCATGTCGGCGCCGGAGGCCGAGGACTACAAGTTCAACCTGTTTCTCCTGCGCGGCTTCGCCGACAGCATTCACACGACGGCTGGATTCCTGGGCATCGATTTGCTGAAGGCCAGGCCGGCAACGGGGGACGGGTCGCTTCAAGCCGAGCTTGCTATGTTGAAGGGTGAAAAGCGCGATGCACGGCTGCTTCAAGAGTTCCACGCTATGGGTGGGCGTCGCCCCTCTGAGCCGGAGGGCGGGCGGCGGGGTGCGTTGGTCGAATTGGCCGGGCGGCTGGGCAAGGACGACAAGACCATCGGCCAGATTCTGGACCGGGCCCTGAAGGCCAAGAAGAAGCCGTACTGGCCCACCCCCGGGCTGCTCTAAAGCCGCCAATGAACACCGCCAATGCCGCCGAATTGGCGGTGTTCTCCCAGCGAGCGAAAGGCCAGCAGATGGCGGCGTTGAGGCTCTGCAGCATTGTGACTTTCAACGCGCCAATCCTGGCTGAAAGGTCCCATGAACGCATTTAACAAGGCCCCGTTCGAGCCCATCACCTCTAGCAAGAACACACCTTCCCTGACCGCATCTCGCACTGCTTCTCCAGTCACCAACAGCGGCATCGAAGAGCCCCTGCCTGCCGCTTGGTTCTACGACCACGATGAACTGAAAACCCATCTTCGGGCTCTCCGCAGCTCTTTTCCGAGCCTGGGGACGAAGGGCCTCGGGCCCCGCCAATCCAACGAGGCGACCAAGAAGGATCATCGAGACCCGATGATGACGGCGCGATTTGTCGGTCAGTTTGCCCGCGCATTGACCTACCTTGCAGGCTACACATCGCCGGCCACTTCAGAGGCGCCTGGCCTCCCCATCGCGCTGCACCAGCAGGTAGCAAAGTGCATGGGAGCCTCTGTATCGGTGGGGGCACTTGCATGCGCACATTTGGCGCTCAAGGGGACCGTGCAAGAGGTTGAGGACGATCTCCGGTGTCGCACCCTGCGCCGAGCGTGCCTCGCGACGCCCATGCCTGTGTCGGTCGTCCTCCGCAAACGCGGCTAAGACGCTCCGAGGCCGCACGCCTCTTCTACTACTTCCTCGCGACGCGCGTCTCGGCGCGCGTCCGCGATCATTCTAGGAACAGAATTGAATCAACCTAAGTTTGGGTCCGGGGCGCTCCATTCCGCGCCGGACGCCGTCGCCATCGAAGGGTCGGACAACCTCACCACCTTGCAATCGGCCGGCCCATTGCTCGCCAAGAGGTGGCTTGCTAACGGCTCTATCGACGACTACAAAGACGCCTTGCAGTTCAAGCCGACATGCTCGCGCGTCGACGGGCTGCAGTCCATGTATCAGCTGCTTTGCATGCTTGAGAGCAAGCACGATGTGTGCCTTATCCGTGGCGCTTTCAACGGCCACTACGCCGCCGAGGCAGCGGCCAAAGACCTCGCAAAGCCGCTTCTGCCGGGGTACGTCTTGCGACGCGGCGACTGCTTCTCGGACCAGCCGCTTCACTGGTTCATGATCGACGTTGATCATTTCAGGCCGGTGTTTAAGGACCCGGTAAAGCAGCCCGAAGAAGCGGCGTTGGAGTTCATCGAGCACAGCCTGCCCAAGGAGTTCGCCGACGTCAGCTTTGTCTGGTCGCTGTCCGGCAGCGCCGGGCACGCCAAACACGCAGGCAAGCTCAAGATGCATCTCCATTTTTGGCTGGAGAAGCCTAGGACCAGCGCAGAGCTGGCGGCATGGGCCACGTCGCTGCCGAAGGGTGCAGTTGACGCGTCCCTATATCACCCTGTGCAAGTCCACTACACCGCAGCGCCCGTCTTTGCCGACGGCGTTGTTGACCCGGTGCCGCGCCGCATGGGGCTTCACGAAAGTACGGCGGGAAAGTCTGCAGTCAGCCTGGTCATCGACCCCGCCACGTTGGCCCGCGCCAAAGCTGCGAGCGCAGAGCGCAACGAAATGGCAGACCCCGCCGAAAAGCCCGGGTTCATCGGCGCCTTCTGTCGGGCTTTCAAGCCTGATGACCTGCATAAATTGCTGCCTCAGCACTTTCAAGAAAGCCGCCGGAGTGGGCATTTTGACTGGACGGAGCCAGGGGGCAATGAGCACTCCAAGGGCGGAGTCTTCGTCACAAGCTGCGAATTTGGCCTCGTGAGCAGCCATGACACGGCACCGACCGGGCGCAACAGAGCCTGCAACATCTATGACTTCGTGCGCCTGCATCTCTTCAGCGAGCTTGATGCCGAAGCTATCCCTGACTGCCGGGTCAGTGACCTGCCGAGCTGCAAGGCAATGAACGAATGGATCACGGAGCACCATCCCGATGTCGTGGAAGATGTTCCGTCCGGCCTGCGGACGGCCGAGGAGGACTTCGGGTCTATCTCTGAGGACGATGGCGACCAAGCCGCCGTGCGTCCCCGGGCGGCCTCGCCCTCGGGCAAGCTGCGCGTCTGGCGTCCAGCCGAGCTTCGTGGCAGGCCCGCAGCGAAGTGGCTTGTTCGCGGCCTTCTTCCGCTGCACGGGACAGCGTCCCTGGTGGGAGATTCAAACGTCGGCAAGTCATTCCTGGCACTCGATCTGGGCATGGCCGTGTGCCGTGGCGCGGCATGGTTCGACCGCGTCGTAGATCAGGGGGCCGTCCTCTACGTCGCAGCCGAAGGCGGTCATGGCTTCAAGAGCCGCCTTGCCGCATACGAGCAGTATCACGGCATCGACGTGGACACCCTGCCTTTTGGGCTTGTGGATGATGGTCTAGACCTGCGTACGAACAACATCGACACCCATCGAGTCATCGGCGCCGCCAAGGAACTGGCGGACGCGACAGCACAGCCTCTGCGGCTTGTTGTGCTCGACACGGTGGCGCGAATGATGAACGGCGGCGAAGAGAACAGCAGCGCCGACATGGGCCACGTGGTTAATCGCGCGGGCGACATTGCGGCGGCCACCGGTGCGCTAGTGCTTCTGATCCATCACACGGGTAAGGATCACCAACGCGGGGCCCGTGGCCATTCCAGCTTCAGGGGTGCGCTCGACGCACAGTTGCTGATCGTCAGGGAGCGCGGTTCATGCACCGTCAAGGTGGACAAGCAGCGGGAGGGCCCAACGAATATGCAGCTCGCCTATCGACTGCAGCAGATGGACCTTGGCGTATCAGGCGAAGCCTTGGAATCGGAGTCCTCGGCCGTTGTGGTGTCTGAGGCCGTGCCGATTGCTCTTGAAGCGACTGATGAGCAGCCGAACCTGTCCGGGTGGGCGGAGCGAGCCTACGACGCCGTGCGGGCCTGCCCGGTACTGTGCAGGGGCGAAGCCATGCTCAAGGGAGACTTCGAAGCGTTTGCTGAGGGGTACTTCATTGAAAGCGGCATCGAGCTGAAGACGCATTGGGCAAAGATGCTGAGGAGGGGCCTTGGCGGGCTGCGGGTCGATGGCCTGATCACGTTGACGGAGACGCATATCGCTATGCCGGGGCCCGACGACGGTGCCTTCACTTTGCATTGACGTGGGCATTGGAACTCTGGAACTCCTCTAAGAGAGGAGTTCCGTGAGTTCCGAGTTCTGCCGGGGGAAATTCCACTCTGCTCATGGAAGCGCCACGCGCTTCAGCACCCGGCAAAGCCTCACCTCTTCGACGTCCTTGGCGCGCGCGTCCTCGACGTCAGCCACTGCATGTTCCAGTGCTCGTCGGCACCTTGCGCGCACAGCGGCTCGATGTGGTCCACGACGTACCCTGGGCATGACCCCGACGTCTCCCCGGTCGACGGACACGGGTTCAGGCGCTTGAAGGTCGCAATGAGCTTCTTTGAGCGTTCAGGCTTGGCCTCGGCGCCGCCTGTCGCGAAAGCCAGTGCGGCGAGGCAGATCAGAAGCGCCTTCATGTCGCGAGCAGTCGAGCGTCGATGGCTGTGTCTTCCCACTCGGCCCACGTCGCTTCCGTGACCTCAACGCCGCTCAAGAACTCAGCGGCCTGCGCCTGGTCCTCGGCCATCTGCGCGGGCGTCCGGCGCATCAGGTGCGACAAGGCCGCTTTGGCCTGGAGGTAGGAGCCAGCGGCAAGCTGGAACAGTTCGTTGGTGCTGGCGGTCAAGATCGTCCTCGATGCGATGACGCCGGTCTCGGCGTCGGGCGCCGCAGACACCATCACCCCTGGGAGGGTGAGAAGGGGGATGCGCCGCAGCCATCCCCCACGGCGTCCTCCTTTTGGTGGATACCCAATTGAGGGCGCTACATTGGCGAGGAAAGCTGTCTTTGAGCCCGCGCCCGCTTGTCTTCCAGCCTACCCCGCCAATGCGCTTCCATTTCCTTTGCGTAACGCTACTAGCACTGACCGCAATCTCCGGCCAAGCCGCGCCAGCAGGTCCATTAGGCCTTGGTAAATTTCGTCCGCAGATGACACGCGAAGAGGCCCGGCTGGCAGGCCAAATCAACTGCCGCCCGGAGATGCGCAACAGAGATGGCAAGCCTGCTCAGGTCTGGTGCGACATCCCAACCGAACAAGCGAAGCTGGGTACTTTAAAAGTGCTCGCGGCGACGTTGCACTACGAGACGCCCGGGTTTGATCGGGTGACGTCTGTCTCTCTGCGTGTGGCAGGGTATTCAGGCCCTGCCGCCACGGAGGTGCAGCGGGTGCAGGGTGTGAAGCTCATGCCGAGCAAGCGAAGCTATACCGGCTCGGCCGGCGGCGTACAGGTAAGGGTGTCGGACGCAGTGGATGATCCCGAGACTTTCATTACTTGGAAGGCAGAGGCTCAGCCAGATGCCAGGATGGTCATCAAGCAGGCGGCGCAAGCTAAGGCCGACAAGGCTCTGCTGAAGGGCTTTTGAAGCGGCGCGATCCGACGCTTCAGCAAACAGTGCCTTACGTCCCTCAGGGGGGCACCTAATTCATGAAACCGCATCGCCTTGTTGTTCCCGCGAGCCTAAATCTTCGATCCGCTCTTGCATTCGGACGTGAAGTTGCGGCCCTACCATTGCAATCGGTATACGAAGTCGACTTTTCCCGCATCGGTTTAATCGAGCCTTTTCCGATGCTATTAGTGGCGAACGAATTGCGTCGACTTAATCAACGAGTTCCCGAGCCCGACATCCTTTGCGTCGGACACGAACTAAAGACGTACGCGGCGCACATGGGTTTCTTCCAATCGTTTGGCCTGTCGCATGGAAACGCGCCGGGACAGGCCAAAGGTAGCGGAAATTACCTGCCTATAACTATATTTGATACCGAAGAGTTGGAGCGTCAGGCTGCTTCTCAAGGAATTGAAGTCGGCGATCAAATTGAAGCGACGAGCAAACGCTTGTCTTCCATTCTTTGTGGTGATTGCGACGGGTCTCTATTTGATACTTTGACTTTCTCGATCAGAGAAATAATGCGCAATGTCGTCGAGCACAGCCGCTCTGAACGTTTTATGCTATGCGCCCAACATTGGCCAACTAAACAACGCGTCGAGGTTGCTATTCTTGACTGTGGAATCGGTCTCAGGAGTAGCCTCTCAAGAAATCCGCATATCGACGTTTCAAGTGATAAAAAGGCAATAAATTACGCGCTCATGCCCGCTATATCAGGTAAAGCTTTTAAAGGGTCAAAGCTCCGCACCAAGGGAAACTGGAGAAATTCCGGGTTCGGCTTGTACATGACCAATCGTATATGTCGAAATGGAGGCAACTTCTTCATCGCTAGTGGCGATACAGGAATGTTGCTCACAAAGACAGACGGAAAAAGCTATTACGACTGTGCGCTTGAAGGGACGGCGGTGCGAATGGTCATCGACACTTCGACCCTTGCCGAACTGCGGGGGTCCTTGGAGCGTTATCGAGAGGAAGGCTACAAGTTCCAACAACAATATAGAGAAATTGTAGACATCGATCCATCTTCCGCGTCGCTGATGTTATCCGACGATTTTGAAACGTCCACTATGGACAAGATATTGGCTAAGCTAAAACTTCGCTAGTCATTTGTCGGCTGAGGTCGAACCAGCGACAAATCGGGTTTTGCCCTAATCGAAGGGCTTGGAGAAGCCAGCAGACACTCGCACCGTGCCGGTCATCCTGCGCATGGAAGTCCGCCTGGACTGGCTGTATTACCCGGTGGCCGACGCCAGCAAGTACCTGCAGTGCTTCCCCGCGGAGCTGCTGGAGACCTACCCTGAGCCCGCGCCCTGGAAGAAGCTGCCGGAGCCTGCGTCATGGGCCAACGCACTTGAGGTGTTCGAAGACGAGTGGCGCGATGCCGCCGAGTACCCAACAGCGCGGATGCTGAATGCCAGGCGAGCAAGGCCGAAGAGCAAGCCACCGTCCTCGCCGGAACCACCACCGCCGATGACAGGCGACCTGTTCGATTGATGACCGCCAAAGGGAAAGGCACACAGACGTCGGTTGCTGGGTGCAAGCGGGCATGGCTGTTGCCCGGCTTGAGCTGCCAGGAGAAACAAACTACTTACTTCGGCGCCATCGCTCGCCTTACCCGCCCGCCAGTTTCGCGCGATAGGTACGACCTGCCGCTCGAACCTGGTTTAGTGTCATATTGAAGTCCATCTTGGGAAGGTATACCCCCTCTTCGGACATTTCCAAATAACATAGGCGTGGGAAATTCCCAAGCACTCCGTGAAGGAAGCCAAATAAGAGGACTGCCAACGTTGCTTGGCCAGGCGGAATAACAGTTACTGGAAAGGTTCCATCGAGATGAAATGGAATTTCATCGACAAGCGACCGCAATTGAAGAGCTGCATCAGCACCGAAGTCAAACTCGATTGGTAGAGCCGTATAGATTGGGTCATACGTTACGCCAAGTACACTGTATGCTTCTGCGCTTAGCGAATGGCCAGAGAAGTTCAGCAGCGCCCCTTTCATCGAGAAACCTTATGGAATTTTTCAAACCCTTCCTTGACAAGCTCATGCACGATGGAATTTGAATAATCCTCAACATGATAAGTAGTTTTTTTGTCGGCAGATTTTCGACTGAAAACAATATGCTTGTCGTCGAAAAGGTACATGGAAGTGGCATTGGCAACCGGTTGCGTGCGATGCACCGTTACAACGGAATCCAAAGTGGACGCCCGCCGCTTTAGCGCCGCCCTCAACCAGTCCACTCCTGATTTTTCGTCGTTGGATTGAAATGCAACGATCTGGATGTCAGCACCTGACTCAAGTTTGTCTTTGAGCGTCTGGATGATTTTCATCAAGTCGGCCCGGTGCTCTTCACGAAAATCGTCGGGATGATCGAAGCTACGCAAATAGATCCTCGCGTAACCGCAGTCACCAAGCCTGTCGACGATTTCGCCGAACCACTCGACGCTTGTCATTTGACTTACCTTGCGCGACCGGTACCACATCCAAACGGCCAAGGACACCACCAGTAGCGCAATGCTCCAGTTTGGCAGCCAAGTCGCGTTGGCGATTGAGATAGCCAAGGCCGGTGCATTGCTAGGAAAGATAACGACCGCAATCCAACCTAATAGACTTACCGCGCCTGCCGCTGCAACACGCATGCTTATAGGGTACAGCCAATGCTTCTTGAAGGGGCTCGATTCTGCGGTCATGTTCTGACGCTCCCGTGTTGATATCTGCGACATGGACCACGAGCCGTCGCCAGACATCACGCCTAGCATAGGGCACGCTGAACGGCGGAGAGCAGAAGAGATACCGCATCAGCTTTCCAGACTCGTCGGTCATTGCCGCCATGTCGAGTCAGAGCCGCGCACCACGCTCAATCCGGCCTCGTTGACGTGCGTGTCGTCGTACTTCATTCGATATCTCCTGACGCGTCTGGCATTACCGATCCGGCTGCCGGGGCGAGCTGATCCATCGACGTGCGTCGGGCCCTGCCCAACGTCGGCGGGAACTTCGCCTTGGCTCGGGCCTCGGCCTCGTCAACCGGTTCACGCACTGGGTCACACCACCACACCTGGGGCACCGGCTTTGGACTCTTCGCGCTGAAGCCATGGTCCTCGTAGCCCAGCACCATGATCTGGCCATCGCGGATCTTGACTCGCACGCGGTCGAGCTGCCGCCAGTGACCCTCACCGCCACCACGCTGAAAGAGCAGTGCGGCCGTCAAGGGCCGACGTTCTCCGTCATCTGCCCAACCACGATGCACCGTCACCCATAGCCGCCCCCGGACGGGCACTAAGGCCTCAAGCCGCTCCTGCGGCAGTCGCCTGCCACGCTGCCTCGTCTGAATTGCATCCACCCACATACTGTATGTTTATACAGCCATCGGCTGACGGATGGGGCCCGCGCAGTGCGGGTAGACGTAGCACCAAAAGTGACGTACTGTATAAATACACAGTCTTTGCGATGGGCCACACGAGAGGGTCGCCGCTGAGCTGCCAGCGTGGAGTCGCCCATGAACAGCAAGTTCTACATCCCTTACTTCGCCATCAACCCCTATGGCGCTGACGTGCCTTCAACGGCCATGGAGGCCGCCGAGACCGCCCTGGAAAGCCATCTGGGCGGCGCCTGGCAGGTGCTGTGTGCCAAAGCAGCCTTTGAAGAGGCTGGAGGCCTGCACGCCTTCTGGCGCGGCCTGCACCCGCCGGACATCACGCGCTGGACCATTGCGGCCCATGCAGCGGTCCAGGCCGCATATCAGGCCCAGCAACCGCTGCAGGCCACCATCGAAGACGTCGAGCAGCTGAATGCGGCCTGCATCGACGTCATCGCAGCAGCGCGCTACGCCTACACCGAGGACGAGTGGCTACGCGTCTTCACGGCCCATTTCGGAATGAGCGACTACTGCGACTCTCATCAGGAAGCGTTGGCCGCTGGCCGTCAGTGGCTGTCCATAGCTCGTGGGGCGTGCCCCATCGCCGCTGCGGATCAAGAAATTCTGAGTAGGTGCCAACGCGGCAGACCACCGGCCATGTCCGCCAACGAGGACCCGGCCGTGCACGTCAGGTCCGGACCGGCTCGCCAGCCCAATCCCGCATCTCATGGAGCGCAGGTATGTATCTGAACCTGAACGACCCCGACAGCATCGTGAACTGGTGGCGCGTCTTCCCTGACCGACACGGCAGCTTCCTCGCCTACAAGGCCAAGAACAGCCCCGAGTTCGGGCCCGCGATCAGGGAGGCCTTGTGGCGCATCGAGGCCGATCCGGAGCTATGTGACCTACTGGCGCAAGCTGAGCGGCGGCGGCGCCAGTTCGAGGCCGACCAAGCCGAGCGCTCCAGCGTCCTCAGCAGCCTCCAGCTACGGCACCAAGAACTTGCCATGGCTTGATGCGACCAAGTGCCAACTTCTGCATAGCGCCCTCCCCTCACCGGGGCCAAAAATGATCCGGCACCACGCTCAACTAAGGCCACTTTAGGAAGGCCAAGTCGCGGCTTGAATCGGGGTGTGTAGGGGGTCAAGTCCGTCCCCCTCTGATTTGACCGCCAGATTTCGAGAAATCGGCGCGGCCGCTCCCGGTAGTCATGCGTGCTCAGCAGCGTGGGGCCCTAAGACCAGCGGATGCGCTGGCGGCGCTGGCGTGACAGGATTACGCCCTACCCATGGTGAGGAGGCCCGATGAACCGCTGGGATGCACTGATTAAAAGCGCCATTGCAACGCGACAGATCCTTGTGCTGCGGTACGAGGGATGGTCTGCTGAGCGCGCCGTTGAACTGCACACGTACGGCCGCGATGCGAAGGGTGATGACAAGTTGTCAGCCTGGCAAGAATTTGGCGGCAGCGACTCAGGCGAGCAGACGGGGTGGAAGATCTTCAAGGTGTCGAAGGTCATCTCGCTTCGAGCCGAAGGAGGCGTGTTCAAAAGTGCGCGTGACGGCTACAGGCGCGGCGACTCCAGGTTTCAGATCATCTATGCCGAGCTGTAGTAAGGCCCTGGTCGCCCATACGGAAAACTAGACCACTTCTTTGATGGTGTGCGCCCACGATGAATGGCCGTCAATTACCCATACGTAAATCACTTGATTTCCGTATAGAAGGCAGGCACGATGCGAGCCCTTCACTTAGGAGGTCGCCCCATGACCAGACGCAGTCATCAGCTCAGGGTCGCGCTGTACGCGCGCGTGTCCACGGACCGCCAGACCACGGACAACCAGCTTCACGAGCTACGCGCCGTGGCCGAACGGCTCGGCTGGGAAGTAGCCCATGAGTACATCGACAAGGGCATCAGCGGGGCCAAGGGACGCAAGGACCGGCCCCAGCTCGATGCAATGCTGAAGGGCGTGGCCCGGAAGGAATTTGATGTCGTCGCGGCCTGGTCCGTGGACCGCCTGGGTCGGTCCCTCATCGACCTCATCACCCTGCTTCAGGAGCTGCACAGCACAGGCGTGGACCTGTACCTGCATCAGCAGGGCATCAACACAACCACGCCCGCCGGCCGCGCCATCTTCGGGATGATGGGAGTCTTCGCCGAGTTCGAGCGAGCGCTGATTCAGGAGCGGATCAAGGCCGGCATCGAGCGGGCCAGGAAGACTGGCACCAAGTCGGGCCAGCCACTCGGAAGGCCCAAAGCCTTGCAGGAAGTTGAGGTCAAGATTCGGGAGCTGCGAGCTCAGAACATGAGCATGCTGAAGATCGCGGCTGCGGTCCCGTGTGGCGTGTCAGTAGTGCAGAGAGTGTTGGCAGCCGAACGCTGAAGAGGCCGTCGCCCGCTGGCCGCCGGCAGCAGCATGAATCAGCAGTTCAGCGACTTACGCGCGACCAAAGTGACATGGCTCGCTGCCCGCACCGCATTTATGCCTGAGCCTGCAGGCTAACCACGCCCGCGCTGCAATGGTCATTCAAGGCTCAGGCGCACTCTGCTGTTTTCGGCCCGCTGCGGGGTGCTGGCAGCAGCCTCGCGGTGTTCACGCGAACTTGTGGCCTCTGCCTGCGTAGTGCCGGAGCGAATGCGCTGGGGAGACGCCAGCGATTTTAAGTGCACGCCGTCAAACGCCGTAGTTTTGAACGCGAAGGGCGTTGAGGATGTTGGTCGCTTTAATCCTCTGAAGTGCTTCCATCGCCTTTTCGGTGATCTGCGCATGCTCCGACTGGGACCATCTCAGCGACCACTTGATGAACATCGCGAGCCTCCTGTCTTCGTGCTGCTTAAGGAACAGCGCTTCGTAGTCGTCGACGGAGGCCTGCTCCAGCGCTTGCAGGTGCTCTTCGTTGTAGCCACTGTTTGTGGCCATAAAGAGCAAGGATTCCTCAAGTCCGGGTAGAGGAATAAGGTTGGCCGACAAATCTTCAAATCTTTCCCGCAGATTGGCGTCGTCGACCGACCCACCGAAGGGATGCTCGCTCAGATCAAAAATCTCGGGTGACCCACGATGCCTGTCTACAAATGCGTCGACAAGTTCATCGGCCAGATCGCCACGTTGCAGCTCACGCAAGGTCCGTGTGGAGCTGTTCAGATTGAGCACTGAAAGGCTGTCAATAGACTGAAGGGTCGCTGCATAAAGCTCTTGTACAAAATCCGCTGGATCGCCACCAAAAGAATTCCGGAAGCTACTCCACACCTGCTCCAGTCGCGATGTTTTCTCACCGCGAATCAGCTCGTCGTGGCGCTTCGCCGCCTCCTCGATGAAGCCCGTCCCTTCAACATAACCATGTGCTACCACACGGGCCAAGGTCAGATCCAGATCGTCCACGTTAGCGAAGCCGTAGGCCTTCAAGCGCTTGACCCACCCAAGCGTCACAGGATCCAGGTTCTCCTCACCTCGGAAGCTGAACAGCGCTTCATTCCACTGGGATATCTCGGCTAGCTTGGGCTTCGATGCATCCGGCGAATAGAAGCACCAGCAAAACAAAACAAGGCTCGGGATAGCTGCCTCCAGAACGCCTGCGTGCATCTCCCGTGCAGCATGCGCTACGCAGTCAATGACACCGTGTAGTTTGCGCAAGATGCGAACGTTAGTGATACCCAGATCCGCTACGTTGCTGAGAACAAGACTTCGGTGAGCGAAGTCAGCGGCAAAGACCAGATCAAACGCCTCCTGAGCGGTAGGCGCGTAAGTAACCTCAAGGTCGATCACCTTCTCTCGACACGCCTCGTATGTCGCTCTCCCCTGTAGCGCCTCGGCATTGAAGATCAGTACGACCTTGCAGCCCCGCTCCTCGCTCAATTCCGTGATGAACCCAAGAACATCTTCCGGGCTGAGCTTGGTCTGGCGCTCAAAGTCGTCAATACACACCAGCGTCCCCCTAACTAGATTGGGGGCTAGCGATTCCAACGCGACGGTCACGCTGCCGCCGTGCGGCACGGTCCTGATCAGAGGCGCCAGCACTCCTGACAGCCCCTTGATCCCATTCTTCGCTAACGACAGCCAGTGCTCATTGATGGCCTCGAAGTCAAGCGCCTTGCCGAGAGTACTCACGGCGACAGACTTCGTGAACAACGCCAACCGCAACTCCGCCATGCTGCTGATGCCAAACAGGCTCACATAGCAGTATTTGTCGAACTTGATCGCGGCGCGGTTTCCCCGTAAGGCTTCATTCCAAGCATGCGTCTTGCCGGTGCCCCAAGCGCCAGTCAGTGCCAACACGTCGCTGTTGGCATTGGCAAGGAATGCCTCAAGCACCTTCTTTGCCGTTTTCACACTCATCGGGCTCTCCCTGCTCGTTGTGCAACAAGGATAGCGAACGGCGGCCGACCAAAGTGAGCATCAGCCCAACCAAGAATGGGCCACTAGGGCCCATTCTGCTCACCACCTGGCGGAGAGGGTGGGATTCGAACCTTCAATACCTGAAAGCTCTAAGCCACGGCGGACAACTCGGCGGCGACAACTGCAAGTCGCCGGGCGAGCTGTGCCGCCGACAGATGCGTGTAGTGACTGAGCATCGAAAGGCTCTTGTGCCCGGTGATGGACTGGAGCTGATGAATGTCGAGCTGCCCCGACGACGCCCAGAAAGTGGCAGCGGTGTGGCGCAGTGCATGCAACGGGAGGTTCTTCAAAAAGCCTGCATCGAGCGCCACCGCTTCGACAGCACAGTCCGCCTCGTACATGGACCGAGCACGCTTCACCGTCGCAATAAACCGGATGCTGACATACACAGCAGAGTTCAGCGGCAGCAAGGGCGCGTCGGCTTCCTTCGATGCAAAGGCCAACAACCGTCGTAGAGCTTCTGCTGCGACCGGACAGAGCGGTACATCCCGAGCGGTGCCGTTCTTGGTCATGCTCAGATGCGCAACCCTTGCCTCGAGGTCCACATCGCGACGCCTCAAGCTGAACAGCTCCCCCCGCCTCATGGCACTGCGGGCAAGCAGCTCGATGGTCGGCCTCATCCACGCCGCCTTGCTCCTATCAGCAGCAGCCAGCAGGTAGCGCATTTCATCGTCCGACACCACGCGAGTTCGACCCGGCGCCGGTTTGGGCCAAACGATCAAGCTCGTTGGATTGCGTTCAAGCCACTGCCGCTGCTTCACTGCATAGGTGAAGATGCAGGACAAAAGTGTCATGTCCTTGCGAACGGTCCCAGCACTTAGCCCGCGCTCAAGGAGGGCATCACGCCACGTTGCCAGGTCATGCGGGGTCACCTCATCGATACGCTTTGAAGCCCAGGGCAGAGCCTCGTAGGCATTCCAATGACGCTCGTAGTAGGGTGCCCCACGCAGCTTCGCACCCTGCGTCGTCCGGTACTCCTTGACGACTTCTCTCAGCGTGGGCGCGGGCTTCTTCTCGGGTATCCACAAGCCTGCCTCCATGTCGGCTTGAGTCTTACGTCCCCAACGCTCTGCGTCGCTGCGGCGCATGAATGTCTTGGACGCAGTAGGTGCGCCTTGCACCCGGACTCTGACGAAGAATCGCCCTCCGCGTTCAGTGATAGATGCCATTCCGATGATCCCTTCAATTGCGTTGTTGGATCATTGGTGGATCAAGAGCCCCCTTGTTGCCTGGCTACCGACCTGACCTATCTGAGCAAGGGCTTCACGATCAAGGAGATCGCGAACCTGATGGGCATCAAGTGGTTCACCGTCAACGACCACATCAAGTCCATCTACAAGAAGCTCAACGTCAGCAGCCGCGCGGAAGCGGCGGTGCTGGCGTCAAAGCAGGGCCTGGTCTAGCCAGCGCTGCATCAGCCGCTCGAGGGCGGCTTTCAAGCCCACAGCTTCGCCCGCCATCGCGGCGCGCAACCCGGCCGGCTCGATGCCGGCTTTTTCAAGCTCGTCGATATGGCCGATCAGCCATTGCTCGAAGCGGGTCGGGTCGACTTCCGGATGGAATTGCAGGCCCAGGGCCTTGCCATGGGGCATGAAGGCCTGATGCGGGCAGACGGCCGTCGCCGCCAATGAGACCGTGCCGGCTGGCAGCTCGAACTGATCGCCATGCCAGTGCAGCATCGGCTGCTCGCCAAGTTCTGCCAGCGCGGTGCCTTGCCCTGCGACCGTCAGCGCCAGCGGCGCAAAGCCGATCTCCTTGACGCCCATGGGCTTGACGCGCGCGCCCAGGGCGCGGGCCATCAGTTGGGCTCCCAGGCAGATACCGAGCAGCGGCGCACCAGAGTCCAGCCGCTGGCGGATCAGGCCCACCTCGTCGATCAGCCAGGGGAAGCGATCCTCGTCCTCGACGCTGATCGGACCGCCGAGCACGATCATCAGATCGACGCCGGCCAGGTCGATGGCATTGAAATCGTCGACGCCGGCCTCGTGATAGCGGACCTCGAAGCCCCTGCCGCGCAGCAGGGGCTCGATGAGGCCGAGATCCTCGAAGGCAAGATGGCGAACGGCGAGCGCGGTCTTCATGGACGCCATCATCGCCTCTCGATCAGGCCGCCGAGCGCAGCTTCACGCCGGGGAAATCCACCGGCACGGCAAAGGCCACGTTCACATAGTTGGTGAACAGGTTCAGCGCGACATGGGCCAGGATCTCGACGATCTGCCCGTCATCAAAACCTGCCGCGCTCAGCGATGCGACATCGGCATCACCGACCTGGCCGCGCTGCTCGACCAGCTTCAGCGCGAAGCGCAGCGCCGCTGCCGCTGCCGGATCGGCCGATTCGCCCGCCTGGGCCGCAGCCATCTCGGCGCTTGAGGCTCCAGCTTTGCGGCCCAGGGCCGTGTGCGCCGCCAGGCAGTATTCGCAGGCATTGCGGTCGGCCACGGCGACGGCGATCTGCTCGCCCAGCTTCGGCGCAATCGTGCCGCTGCCGAGGGCGCCGAAGAAGCCCCACATGGCCTGCAGGGCGGCCGGCGAATTGGCGACGGCGCGGAACATGGCGGGCGTGGCGCCAAAGGCACCGTGCACGGCATCCAGCAGCGCGCGGCTGCCAGCAGGGGTGTCGTTGCCGGAGACGAGAGGAAGACGGGAGCTCATGGTTCACCTTTCGGTTGCAGTGGAGAAGGCCTCCACTGTGCGGCGTCACCCGAGTCGATAGGTATCATTTCATCTTCAATAGATACCGATTCGTCCTGTGACCGACGCCACACCGCTGGACCGCCTCAGTCCCCTGCTTGAACGCTTCCGCGTCCGCGCCAGCCTCTTCCATGCGGGACCGCTGTGCGGCGTGACGCATTTCGACGCCAGGCCGGGGCGCGGCTTCCTGCATGTGATGCGCAATGGCGAGATGGAGGTGCGCCATGCCGCCGGCAGCGGCCTGGTGGAACAGCTCCTCGTGCGCGAGCCCAGCCTGGTCTTCTATCCCCGCCCGCTGGCCCACGACTTCCACAACGCGCCGGCCGAAGGCGCGGACTTCGTCTGCGCGACGCTGGATTTCGAGCAGGGCGAGGCCCATCCCCTCGTCCAGGCCCTGCCGCCCCTGGTCGTGCTGCCCCTGGCCCGCGTCAGCGGCCTCAACGAGACGCTGACCCTGCTGTTCGGCGAGGCCGAGCAGGTGCGCTGCGGCCGGCGCCTGCTGGCCGACCGGCTGTTCGAGGTCCTGCTGCTGCAGCTGCTGCGCTGGATGCTGGACCAGCGCGACGCGGCCCTGCCCGTCGGCCTGCTCAACGCGCTGTCGGACCCGCGCCTGGCCCGGGCACTGACCGCCGTGCATGCCCGCCCGGGCGAAGCCTGGACGCTGGAGACGCTGGCGGCGGAAGCCGGCATGTCGCGCAGCCGCTTTGCCGAGACCTTCCGCAGCGCGATGGGCAGCACGCCAGCCGACTATGTGGCCGACTGGCGGCTCAGCATCGCCCGTGCGGCGTTGCGCGCCGGCAAGCCGCTGAAGGCCCTGGCCACGGAGCTGGGCTATGCCAATGCCTCGGCCCTGAGCCGGGTGTTCACGCAGCGCCATGCGGGGTTGTCGCCCAGGGCCTGGCTGCAACGCAGTTAAAGTGTCCCCATGCGTCGCCCCGGCCGCTTCCTCGTCCTCTGCCTGCTGCTCGTGCTGCTGCCCCTGCGCAGCCTGCTGGCGGCCGTGCAGCTGGAATGCGGCCCGGCCCAGCCGACGACCACGATGGCCGCTCACGCCGAGCATGGCGAGCACCACGACCATCAGGACAGCGGCCATCACCAGGATGCCAGCAGCAAGGCCTGCAAGCTGTGCGCGCCCTGCTGCCTGGCCGCCGCGCCACCACCGGCGCTGGTGTTGACCGCAACGGCCGCCCCGGCCGAGCGCGCCGCCCAGGTGCCGGCTGAGCGCTGGACGGGCGTCGTGCCGCCCCTGCCCGACCCGCCGCCTCGGGCCTGAGCCTCCTCCCAACGCTGCTGTTGTTCCCGCCGCGCGCCTTGCCGCGCCCCCGGCGGGTCGATCACCCGTTCCAAGAGGCTGTCATGCCCCAGTTGTTTCCCCTGCTCGGGGCGCTGCTCACCGCCGGCCTGGCGTTGAGCGCCGCCGCGCAATCGCGCCCCGATCCCGCCGACGCGCGCGCCCAGGTGCCGCCCGCTGCCGTCAAGAAGGCGCCACCACCCCAGGCCGCCGACGATCCACCGCCCGCCGACTGGCGCGCCGCCAATGCCCGCGTCGAACGCGTGGGCGGCTGGCGAACCTATGCCCGCGAGACGCTGCCACCGGAGAAGGCCCGATGAAGCGCGCCCTGCCACTGACGGCACTCGCCCTGGCGCTGGGCGGCTGCGCCAGCCTGAAACCCGGTGACGAGGTCAGCGATGTCAATCGCCTGACCCAGCCCCACACGGGTCAGGCCCTGGCGCTGGAGCCGCTGCCCCCCGACGCCCTGGCCGCACGCCTGCGCGAGCCGCTGACGGCTGACGGCGCCGTGCAGCTCGCGCTGCAGAACAGCCGCGCCCTGCAGGCTCGCATCGCCCGCCTGGGCGTGACGGCCGCCGAGGTCGACGAGGCCGGCCGCCTGCCGAACCCCGGCTTCAGCTTCAGCCGCCTCAAGCGCGGCGACGAGATCGAGCTCGAGCGCGGCTGGCACTTCAATCTGGCCCGGCTGCTGACCCTGCCGCTGGCGCGCCAGGCCGAGCAGCGCCGCCTGCAGGCCGAACAGCAACTCGCCGCCGCCGACGTGCTGGCCCTGGCCGCGGACACGCGCCGCGCCTGGGTCAACGCCGTCGCAGCCGAGGAGTCGCTGACCTATCGCCGCCAGGTGCTGGAGGCCGCCGAAGCCGGCGCCGAACTGGCCCGCCGCATGCAGGCCGTCGGCAACTTCAACGCCCTGGCCCGGGCCCGCGAACAGGGCTTTGCGGCCGAGGCGCGCCTGGCCCTGGCTCGCGCCGAAGGCCAGCGCCTGGCGACGCGCGAGCGCCTCGTGCGCCTGCTGGGCCTTTGGGGCGCGGACGCCGCCGCGCTGCGCGTCCTTGAGCGCCTGCCGGCCCTGCCGGCCGCGCCGCGTGAGCAGCCCGACATCGAGACGCTGGCCCTGGCCCAGCGCCTGGATGTGCAGGCCGCGCGGCTGCGCCTGGAGCAGGCCGGGCGCCAAGTGGAGGCCGGCCGCATCAACCGCTTCGTCTCCATGCTGGAACTGGGCGTCGTGCACAACACCTCCAACGAGGCGCCCGTGCAGCGCGGCTGGGAGGTCACGCTGGAGCTGCCGCTGTTCGGCGCCGGCCCGCTGCCCCGCGCTCAGGCCCTGGCCCGCGAGGCGGCGCATGACGCGGCCGACACCGCCATCCGCGCCCGCTCCGAGGTCCGCGAGGCCTATGGCCTGTACCACGGCGCCTGGGACATCGCCCGCCAGCACCGCGACGAGCTGCTGCCCCTGGCCCGGCGCGTCTCCGACGAACAGCTGCTGCGCTACAACGGCATGCTGATCGGCGTCTTCGAGCTGCTGGCCGATGCCCGCGCCCAGGTCGCCGCCGTGGCCGCCGCCCAGGATGCGCTGCGCGACTTCTGGCTGGCCCAGGCCGACCTGGACCAGTCCCTGCTCGGCCGCGCCACGCCCACCCAGCCCGCCAGCGCGGCCGCCCCTGCCGCCGCCGCTGCGGCGCCCCACTGAATCACCAGGACACCCCATGTTCAACCGACGCTCCCTGCTGGCGGGTTCGAGCCTGGCCTCGCTGGCGGCGGTCTCCAAGGCGGCCCTGGCCGCCCTGCCCGAGCCCGTCATCCAGACCTCGCCCGACACCCAAGCCCCCCTCGTGCCACCCAACGGGCGGCCCTACAACCCCGTCGTCACGCTGAATGGCTGGACGGCGCCCTGGCGCATGAACAACGGCGTCAAGGAGTTCCACCTCGTCGCCGAGCCCGTCGTGCGCGAGATGGCACCCGGCTTCAAGGCCCATCTGTGGGGCTACAACGGCCAGAGCCCCGGCCCGACCATCGAGGTCGTCGAGGGCGACCGCGTGCGCCTGTACGTGACCAACCGCCTGCCCGAGGTCACCAGCATGCACTGGCATGGCCAGCGCCTGCCCAACGGCATGGACGGCGTGACCGGGCTGACTCAGCCGCCCATCCCGCCGGGCAAGACCTGGGTCTACGAGTTCGTCGCGCGCCGGCCCGGCACCTTCATGTACCACCCGCATGCCGACGAGATGGTGCAGATGGCCATGGGCATGATGGGCCTGTGGATCACGCATCCCAAGGCCAGGCATCCGCACATCGCCGAGGCCGACCGCGACTACGCCTTCCTGCTCAATGCCTACGACATCGAGCCCGGCAGCGCGACGCCCAAGGTCATGACCATGCTGGACTTCAACCTGTGGAGCTGGAACAGCCGCGTCTTCCCCGGCATCGCGCCGCTGGTGGCGCGCCAGGGCGAGCGCGTGCGCATCCGCATCGGCAACCTGACGATGACCAACCATCCCATCCACATCCATGGCCATGAGTTCGAGGTCACGGGCACGGACGGCGGCCCGGTGCCCAGGACGGCGCGCTGGCCCGAGGTGACGACGGACATCGCCGTCGGCCAGATGCGCCAGATCGAGTTCATCGCCGATGAGGAAGGCGACTGGGCCTTCCACTGCCACAAGGCCCACCACACCATGAATGCGATGGGCCACAACGTGCCCACCATGATCGGCGTGGACCACAGCGGCCTGGCCGCGAAGATCAAGCAGCTGGTGCCCGACTACATGGTCATGGGCGAACGCGGCATGCACGACATGACCGAGATGAGCATGCCCCTGCCGGACAACACGGCGCCCATGATGGCCGGCGAGGGGCCTTTCGGCCCCGTCGCCATGGGCGGCATGTTCAGCATGCTCAAGGTCAGGCGCGGGCTCAAGCGTGGCGACTACAGCGATCCCGGCTGGTTCCAGCATCCGCCCGGCAGCGTGGCCCGCGAGGTGGGCGATGCGCCGCCCGCCGCCAGCGCACCCGCACCCGCCACGCGCGCCTCCGATGTCGAGGTGCAGATCCGCAAGCCCCAGGGCCACCACAACCATTGAGATCGAGATGAAGACCCTCATCACCACCCTTGCGCTTACCCTGGCCGTGGCCGGCGCCCAGGCTCACGGCGACCATGCCGCGAGCGCGCCCTCAATCGTCAAGAAGGAACAGAAACCCTGGGGCATTGCCGGCGAACGCCGCGGCGCGAAGCGCAGCATCGAGATCAAGATGAGCGACGACATGCGCTTCACGCCGTCGCGCATCGAGGTCCGCCAGGGCGAGACCGTGCGCCTGGTCATGCGCAACACCGGCGCCGTGCTGCATGAGCTCGTCATCGGCACGCCCCAAGAGCTGGAGGAGCACGCGGCCCTGATGCAGAAGTTCCCCGGCATGGAGCATGACGAGCCCTATATGGCCCATGTGAAGCCGGGCCAGACCGGCGAGATCGTCTGGACCTTCAACCGGGCGGGCGAGTTCGACTTCGCCTGCCTCATCGCCGGCCATTTCCAGGCCGGCATGCGCGGCAAGCTCATCGTCCGCGCGCGCTGAATCCCGTCAAGGAGACTGAACCATGAAGAAGCTGTTGCTTTGCGCCGCGCTGCTCGCGGCTCCTGCCTTCGCCGTGGCCGCCGAGCCGCCGGCCACGGCGGCCTCCGCCGCGGACGCCATGACCGATGCCGAGGTCCGCAAGATCGACGCCGCCGCGGCCAAGATCACGCTGCGCCATGCCGAGATCAAGGCCCTGGACATGCCGGCCATGACCATGGTCTTCCAGGCCCGCGACAAGAAACTGCTCGACGGCCTCAAGGTCGGCGACAAGGTGCGCTTCAAGGCTGCGCACGAAGGCGGCCAGTTCATCGTGACGGCCATCGAGGCGGCCAAGTGAAGGCGGCCCTCGCCCTGCTCTGCCTGACTGCAGCCGGCCAGGCTTTCGCCGCCGCCCAGGTCGTCGACATCACCTGGACGGCCGAAGGCCAGTTCATGCATGCGACCACGCTGGCACCCAAGCAGGTGCTGGAGGTCTGCGGCAAGCTGGCCAAGGGCAGCCGCGTGCAATGGTCCTTCGAGGCCGACGCGCCCCTGCCCTTCAACATCCATGTCCATCAAGGCAAGGAAGTCGTCTTCCTCGCCAAGCTGGAGAAGGCCGAGAAGGCCCTGGGCCTGCAGACCTTCGACGCCGAACCGGCGCATTGCTGGATGTGGACGAACAAGGGCGCGGACGCTGCGAAGCTGAGCGTCGACCTTCAGCAGCAGCGCTGAAGGGGCAAAGAAAAAGCCCGCCGGGGTTGCCGGCGGGCTTGTCTTTGGCGGAGAGGGTGGGATTCGAACCCACGGTACGGGGATACCGTACGCCTGATTTCGAGTCAGGTACATTCGACCACTCTGCCACCTCTCCTGATTTGGTGTCGCATGTGGAGCGAAGCCTTGCATTATATGCAGGTTTTTCGCCCTCACCGCACAAATCAGCCGCGCAGCACTTCCACGCCGCCCATGTAGGCGCGCAGCGCCTCAGGCACCGTGATGCTGCCATCGGCGTTCTGGTAATTCTGGCTGCGGCCCGCTGCGCTTCACTTCGCAGAGCGAAGTGAGCCTGCACCGAAACTATCAGCTCTTCGGTGCGAGCACCGAAACTCCGCCCATGTAGGGGCGGAGAACCTCCGGCACCTCAACGGTGCCGTCGGCACGCTGATAGTTCTCGAGAACAGCAACCAGCGTACGGCCGACCGCCAGGCCGGAGCCGTTCAGCGTGTGCACCAGCTCGTTCTTGCCCTGGGCGTTCTTGAAGCGCGCCTGCATGCGGCGGGCCTGGAAGGCGCCCATGTTCGAGCAGGAGCTGATCTCGCGGAAGGTGTTCTGCGCCGGCAGCCAGACTTCGAGGTCGTAGGTCTTGACCGCGCCGAAGCCCATGTCGCCGCTGCACAGCAGCACGGTGCGGTAAGGCAGGCCGAGCTTCTGCAGGATGGCTTCGGCGTGGCCGGTCATCTCCTCCAGCGCGGCCATGCTGTGCTCGGGCTGCTCGATGCGCACCATCTCGACCTTGTCGAACTGGTGCTGGCGGATCATGCCGCGCGTGTCGCGGCCGGCGGAGCCGGCTTCCGAGCGGAAGCAGGGGCTGTGGGCCGTCATCTTGACGGGCAGGTCCTCGGCCTTGAGCACGCTCTCGCGCACGGTGTTGGTCAGCGAGATTTCCGAGGTCGAGATCAGGTACTGCTCGGCCTGTTCGTCGTCGCCGCCGCGCAGCACCCAGAACATGTCTTCCTTGAACTTGGGCAACTGGCCCGTGCCCTCGAGGATTTCGCGGTTGACGATATAGGGCGTGTAGCACTCGGTGTAGCCGTGCTCGGTCGTCTGCACGTCCAGCATGAACTGGGCGAGCGCGCGATGCAGGCGGGCGACGGGGCCGCGCAGGAAGCTGAAGCGCGAACCCGACAGCCTGGCGCCGGTCTCGAAGTCCAGGCCCAGCGGGGCGCCGAGGTCGACATGGTCCTTGACCGCGAAGTCGAAGCTGCGGGGCGTGCCCCAGCGGCGCACTTCGACATTGCCGGTCTCGTCCGAGCCCGCCGGCACGCTGGTGTCGGGCAGGTTGGGCACGCCCATCAGCATGTCGTTGAGCTCGACCTGGATGGCGTCCAGGCGCTCGGCGCCGGCCTTGAGTTCATCGGCAATGCCGCCGACTTCGGCCATCAGGGCCGAGGCATCCTCGCCCTTGCCCTTGGCCATGCCGATCTGCTTGGACAGCGCATTGCGGCGCGCCTGCAGCTCCTCGGTGCGCGTCTGCACGGCCTTGCGCTCGGCCTCGAAGGCCTTGAAGCGTTCCACATCCAGGAAGGGCTGGGGGTTCTTGCGCGCGTTCAGGCGCTCGATGACGGCATCGAGGTCCTTGCGCAGTTGAGTGATGTCGAGCATGGGAATCTTTCGGGAATCAGATGGACAAGCGGCGCCGATGTCAGGCGCCGCCGGATGCTTGAGGCATCGGCGTCAAGATCGTGAGGCACTGACCTCGGCCATGGACTTGTCGCCCAGGCCCATGGGCAGGGGGAAGCGCACATGCTCCTCCACGCCCGGCAGGCTGCGCACCGTCGTCGCGCCGAACTCGCGCAGACGGTCGATGACGGCCTGCACGAGCACGTCGGGCGCCGAGGCGCCGGCCGTCAGGCCCACGCGCGGACGGTTCTCCAGCCACTCGGCCTTCAAGTCCTCGGCGGCGTCGACCATATAGCCCGGCGTGCCCAGGCGCTCGGCCAGCTCGCGCAGGCGGTTGCTGTTGGAGCTGGTCGGGCTGCCGACGACGATGACGACGTCCACCTGCGGCGCCAGCACCTTGACGGCGTCCTGGCGGTTCTGGGTGGCGTAGCAGATGTCCTGCTTCTTGGGCTCGCGCACCTGCGGGAAGACGCGCTTCACCTCGGCCAGGATCTCGGCGGCATCGTCCACGCTCAGCGTGGTCTGCGTGACGACGGCCAGCTTGGCACCGTCCCTGACCTTGACCTTCACCACGTCCTCGACGTCTTCCACCAGGAAGATGCCCTCGGACAGCTGGCCCATGGTGCCTTCGACCTCGGGGTGGCCCTTGTGGCCGATCATGATGAACTCATAGCCCTCGCGGTGCAGCTTGGCCACCTCGACGTGGACCTTGGTCACCAGCGGACAGGTCGCATCAAACACCTGGAAGCCGCGCGCAGCGGCCTCGCGGCGCACCTCCTGGCTGACGCCATGGGCGCTGAACACCAGCGTGGCGCCGGGCGGCACCTCGGCCAGGTCCTCGATGAAGATGGCGCCGCGCGACTTCAGGTCGTTGACGACATAGGTGTTGTGGACGATCTCGTGGCGCACATAGATGGGCGCGCCGAACTTCAGCAGCGCGCGCTCGACGATCTCGATGGCCCGGTCCACGCCGGCGCAGAAGCCGCGCGGCTCGGCCAGCAGCACTTCCTGGGGTTGCACGATCGCATTCATCACAACACCCCGATCACTTGCACTTCGAAGCTGACCGGTTGGCCAGCCAGCGGATGGTTGAAGTCGAACAGCAGGGCCTCATCGCCCAGCTCGCGCACGACGCCGGCATAGCCGCCCTGTCCGTCCGGGCCGGGGAACTGCACGACGTCGCCGACGTTGTAGACCTCGTCGGGATCGCCCAGCTGGCGCAGCAGCGACAGCTTCACACGCTGCAGCAGCTCGGGGTTGCGCTCGCCGAAGGCTTCGCCCGGCGCCAGCTCGAAACGCTCGTGGGCGCCCTCGGGCAGGCCGATGAGGCGCGCCTCGATGGCCGGCGACAGCTGGCCGATGCCGAGGGACAGGGTGGCGGGCTTGTCGTCGAAGGTGTTGACGATGTCGGCGCCGTCCGGGCCCGAAAGCCGGTAATGCAGGGTCAGGAAGGACCCGGCCTGGATGGGGTTCATGCGAGAGAGGGGACCGCTTGGCTAGACTGGGCGCGATTTTATGTCGTTGACCCATCTGCCCCCTGACGCCCGCCCGCGCGAGAAGCTGCTTGCTCGCGGCCCCCAGGCCTTGGCGGATGCCGAACTGCTGGCCCTGCTGCTGCGCACGGGGCTGAAAGGCATGCCGGTACTGCAGCTGGCGCAGAGCCTGCTGGACCAGTTTGGCGGCTGGGCCGGCCTGCTGCAGGCCAGCGTTCAGGACCTGGGCAAGGTCAAGGGCCTGGGCCCCGCCAAGCGCGCGGAGATCGCCGCCGTGCTGGAGATCGCCCGGCGCTCGCTGAGCCAGCAACTGGCCGAAAAACCGGCCATGAGCGATGTGGACACGGTGAAAACCTATCTGCGCCTGCAGCTGGGCGGCCTGGGCCACGAAGTCTTTGCCGTCCTCTTCCTGGACGCCCAGCTGCGCCTGATCGCCATGGAGACGCTGTTCCAAGGCTCGCTGACGTCCACCACCGTGCACCCGCGCGAAGTCGTCAAGCGCGCCCTCGCCCTGGGCGCCGGCGCGGCCATCCTGGCCCACAACCACCCCAGCGGCGTCGCCGCGCCCTCACGGGCCGACGAGTTGCTGACCCAACAGCTCAGCCAGGCCCTGGCCCTGGTGGATGTGCGCGTCGTGGACCATTTCGTCGTCGGCGCCAGCGAGGTCGTGTCCTTTGCAGAGCGAGGCTTGCTGTGACGATCAAGTCCGTTCGCAGCCTGGCCGACCTGAAACCGCTGGCCCGCGAGCTGGCCGCGGCCCGCCTGGCCGCCGAGGTCGAGCGCGAGCGGGTCGCCGCGGCCATGCGCCTGGCCGAGCAGGAAAGGCGGGTCTTCGAGCTGACCGTCGGCCCGGTGACGCCGCTGCGCAGCACCGAGCGCTTCATCCATGCCCTCGAGCAGCCCGCGCCCGAGCCGCGCCAGCGCGAGGCGGACGAGCGCGCCGTGCTGCTGCAGGCCCTGTCCGACGAGATCGACGTCGAATCCCTGCTGGATACCGACGAAACGCTGAGCTTTCGCCGTGAAGGCATCAGCCTGGAGGTGGTGCGCAAGCTGCGCCGCGGCCACTGGTCCTTGCAGGCCCAGCTCGACCTGCACGGCCTGCGCCGCGATGCGGCCCGTGAGGCCCTGGGCCTCTTCATTCACGACAGCGCGCGGCGCGGCCTGCGCTGCGTGCGCGTCGTGCACGGCAAGGGCCATGGCTCGCCGGGCCGCGAGCCCGTGCTCAAGGGCCGGGTGCGGCGCTGGCTGGTGCAGAAGAACGAGGTGCTGGCTTTCGTGCAGGCGCGCGCCAGCGACGGCGGCGCGGGCGCCCTCATCGTGCTGCTGGCGGGAACGCCTTGAGGGCGTGGCGCGGGGCGCCTATTGGATCTTGCTGGCGCCTTCGATGCCGAACACCAGCGGGCGCTTCAGGTCGCCCGCGTTGTGCGGGCCCGAAGGCGTGAGCTGCAGGTCGCGCGCCTTGAAGTACAGGAAGCCGTTGACCTGGCTCACCGTGACGCTGCCCTTGGCGGCACCGCCGGAGTTCCATTCGACGATCTTCTGGTTGGACACGTCGGCGAAGTTCACCTTCACCTGGCGGGCCGCGGGATTGGGCTTGGCGGCAACCTGGTAGACGCCCGGCGCCGGCGCGGCACTGCCGAAGTCCAGCGTGGCCAGCTGCAGCTTGTCGTTGGACGCCAGCACGAAAGCCTCGGGCGTGGAGATGTATTGCAGGCCGGCCTTCATCGCGTACTGCTTCGCGCCGGCACTGGCGCGCAGCTCGCCGAAGTTGAACCAGCCGTTGGGGCCCGCGTAAAGAGGCTTCTTCGGGTTGGTGTAGCGGTCATCCGAAGCCGGGGGCACATTGGTCCAGGCATCCGCCGCCGGCTGGGCCTGTGCCAGCGCGCTGGCCGCGAGAGCGACGCAGAAGAACAGTTTCCGGTGCATGACAGAGCATCCCTTCGAGATGACGAAGCTAGGCAGGCACGGTAGCACGCGTGTCGCCGGTGGCCGGGTCCATCCTGGCGCAGAAAGCACGCGGCAGAGCCCTTCGCCTGACGCGCCGCTGACGGTGAACAACACCGGGCTGTCGCGTCGCGCGGCGGACACGGGGCGGACTGGTAGTGCAGGCGCCATTGACCGGCGCCGTTAGCCCGGAGTAGTCTGGGCTCAGGCCGCCATCAGCGCGACATCCGGTTTCCGCAGCCCAACGAGGAGAGCCCATGTCCCACACGTTTTCTGATCGTGCACCCCAGCCCAAGAGCTATGTGGGCATTGGTCTGGTCGTTGCCGTGCACCTGGCGGCGATCTATGCGCTGAGTGCGGGGTTGATGAAGACGCCACCCACGCACACGGAACCTGCGGCACTGTTGCCGCCCATCAAGGAAAAGCCTCCCGAGCAGCGCCCCGTGGAAACCTTGAAGGCGCAGGAACCCACGCCGATTTCCTTCCCCAAGCCCGAAGTGGTGCCGCCTCCGATCTGGGTCGAGGAGAGGCCCCCCGTCACCGCCGTTGAACAGCGGCCTGGAGAGACCGCCGTTTCCACGGGCAATCCGACGGGCTCGGGCGCTCAAGTCGTGACGCCTCCCTTGACGAAACCCGACACTGGCATCAAGGCGCCCGGCGCCGTCTGTTCCGTGATGCCCCGCCCGGACGTGCCCGTCATCAACTGGGCCGGCGAAGCCGTGCTGCAGGTGGTGGCGACGGTTCGCGGCGGCCGCGTCGTCGGCAGCGATTTCAAGGTCGTGCAAGGCGCCCTGGACAGCAAGAGCCGGCGTTCCCTGCAACGCTCGGTGGAATCCGCCCTGGCCAGCTATCAATGCCAGGGTGACGCGACCTTCCAGCAGGACTTCGCGTTCCGCCTCGACTAAACGTTTCTCATCCAGTCGGCCGTTCCTGCGAAGGACTCGGCCAGACGGGCCTGCAGGGCCGGGTCCACCCCGGTTTCCTGCATGGCCTGGCCCATGCAGGCCAGCCATTCATCGCGCTCGGCGATGCCGATGCGAAATGGCATATGCCGCGCCCGCAACCTCGGGTGACCGAAGCGGCTGATGTAGTGGTCGGGCCCGCCCAGCCAGCCGCACAGGAACCAGAACAGCTTGTCGCGCGCGCTGTCCAGCGAGTCGCCATGCGCCGCACGCAGCCGCGCGTAGGCGGGCTCCAGGTCCATCAGGTCGTAGAAGCGGTCGACGAGTTCGCGCACGCGCGCCTCGCCGCCGACCCATTCAAAAGCAGTACTGGCAGTCACAACTGTTGGCTTGGATTGTTTTCGCGGGCCAAGCGCTGGGCTGCCAAGGGCCAGAGGCCCTTGGCCTGTCGTAGGCACCAGCAGTCCGCAGGGACTGCTGGTGTCCGACTCCAGTTCACCGAGCAGGCCCGCGTGAGGCGATGTGCTTGCGGCTCGATGCCGCAAGCATCGCCGTCCCCTCGGGGGCTGAGGCCGGACACGGCAAGTCCTGGGGACTTGCCGTGCCTGCCGAAGAGCAGCCGCTCTGTCGGCTGCGCGGTCTGCAAGACCGACCAGGGGCGCCCGCGTCCAGCGCGGCGCAACTGGGCGAGGGGCTCCGGTTCAGCCAAGGATTTTCGAGGCGAGCGCCTTGATGGCCTGGGCGGCGTCGCAGCCCGGGTAATGCTCCAGCATCAGCTGGCGCTTCAGCACCGCCTGCTTGACGGCCGGGTCGGCCTTGACCTCGCCATAGAGCTCGAGGCGGAAGTTCTGCCCCGGCGCGGGGCCGACGAAGCGCTGCAACACCTGCTGCAACTGGCCGCAGATCAGCTTGCCTTCGCCGACGCGGTTGGCCTGGTTGACGAGCAGGCCCACCTGGCGGCGCTCCTGCTGGGTGGCCAGCACCTTGATGGTGGCGTAGGCATCGGTCAGCGACGTGGGTTCGGGCGTGGCGACGACGAGGACGTCGGTGGCCAGCGAGATGGCAAACAGCACGACGTCGGAGATGCCGGCGCCGGTGTCCAGCAGCACCCAATCGAAGCGCGGCTTGACGAGGTCGATGATGTGCAGCAGCTTGTCGCGCACCTCGGGGGTCAGGCGTGAATACTCGACCATGCCCGAGCCGGCCAGCAGCACGGAGAAGCCGCCCGGTGCCGGCAGGATGGCCTGTTCCAGCGTGGCCTTCTCGGTGAAGACGTCGTGCAGGGTCAGCTTGGGGTGCAGGTTCAGCACCACGTCGAGGTTGGCGAGGCCGAGGTCGGCGTCCAGCACCAGCACCTTCTGGCCGCGCGCGGCCAGGGCCGCGGCGAGATTGGCGGTGACAAAGGTCTTGCCGACGCCCCCCTTGCCGCTGGTAACGGCAAGCGTGCGGGCGCCGGATCGCGCGGGGCGCGGTGCAGCAGGATCAGTGGTCGTGCTCATGGCAGGTCCTGTTGCGTTTCGAGATTCAGGGAGGCGAACAACATGCCCTTTTCTTCGGCGCTGACCAGGGAGTCGATCTGGGGTTCGAGGCAGGCGCGGTTGCGGCCTTCGGCCTTGGCGCGGTAGAGCTGGCGATCGGCCCGCTCCGTCCACAGCAGCGGCGACGAGCGCACCCATTGCGGGGCAAAGGCGCCGCCCAGGCTGACGGTGACGTTCAGCATCTGGCCCGGGCCGACTTCGATGGCAAGTTCGGACACGCGTTCGCGCACCCGCTCGGCCACGGCCAGGCCGACATGGGAGGCGCAGTTGGGCAGGATGATGGCGAATTCCTCGCCACCCACGCGGGCAACCAGGTCCATGGGCCTGACGGTCTGCTCCACGGCATGCGCCACGGCGCGGATGACCTGGTCACCGGCGCCATGGCCATGGGTGTCGTTGACGGCCTTGAAGTGATCGATGTCCAGCATCAGCAGCAGGGCCGCCTCGCCGGAGCGCGCGACGCGGTCGACCTCGCGCGCCAAGGCCATCTCGAAGCTGCGGCGGTTGACCAGGCCGGTCAGCGCATCCCTGCTGGAGAGATCGCACAGCGCATCGACGACGGCCTGCAGCCAGGCGGCACTCATCGGCGCCTCGTCCGGAAGCAGCGCACCGGCCTGCTGCAGCAATTGCAGGGCCTCGTCCAGAACGAGCGCTTGGGCATCGATCAGGTGGGTGGCGGGCAGGCGTTGTTCCAAAGGCTTTGGCGGTGGGGACGGATGGGTGGATTGTGGTTTCGGGGCAGTCTAGCAGCGGCCTGTGCGCGTCCAGGTCGTGAAACAGGCACGTTCCTGGAGCCTGTTTGCACTATGCTGGCCCGCACCCGGACCGTAAAAACGGCCTGCGGTGCAGAATCGGCGCGCCACGCCAGAACTGCTGCGAGCACCAACAAATCTGATTTGCGACAGACATGCCCGCACCCGACCTCGCCTCCGGCAACGACTCCCTCGACCACGAGTTCAGCTTCAGCAAGGCCGACTTCGACCGTGTGCGCGAGTTGATCTACAAGCATGCCGGCATCAGCCTGCATGACGGCAAGCACGCCATGGTCTACAGCCGGCTGTCGCGCCGCCTGCGCGAGACCGGGCACAAGAGCTTTGCCAGCTATCTGCAGTGGCTGGAGTCCTCGACGGGCCCATCCGGCGCCGCCGAGTGGCAGGAGTTCGTGAACTGCCTGACCACCAACCTGACTTCCTTCTTCCGCGAGGAGCACCACTTCCACGCGCTGAAGGACGATCTCAAGCCCTATGCCGGCAAGGGCGTGCGCATCTGGTGCTGCGCGGCCTCCACCGGCGAGGAGCCCTATTCCATCCTGATGACCTGCAGCGAGGCCTTGGGCGCCAGCGCCTCCGTGCAGCTCGTCTCCAGCGACATCGACACCAATGTGCTGGCCACGGCCAAGCGGGGCGTCTACAACGCCGATGCCCGCGGCCTGGACGCCACGCGGCTGAAGAACTTCTTCATGCGCGGCACTGGCGCCAACGCCGGAAAGATCCGCGTCAAGCCCGAGCTGCAGCGCTGGGTGGAGTTCCGCCCGCTGAACCTGATGGACGCGCAGTGGCAGCTGGGCGATCCCTTCCACATGGTGTTCTGCCGCAACGTCATGATCTATTTCGACGCGCCCACCCAGCGCAAGGTGCTGGAGCGCATCCACCGCGTCATGCGGCCGGGAGGGCTGCTGTTCGTCGGGCATTCGGAGAACTTCACCGAATCCCGCGACCTGTTCAAGCTGCGCGGCAAAACCATTTACGAACGGGTCTGAGCATGAGCACTCCCCTCGCCTCCGCACCCACCCTCGGCCTCGGCGGCAATCCCGTCGCGGTCGCCAAGGTCAACCAGCTCAAGGCCCAGCCGCGCAAGCAAGGCGAGGCCTCGTTCTTCTTCTACGACGCCCACTTCAAGAATGCGGCCGTCAAGATCCTGCCGGGCGAATATTTCGTCGACCAGGAAGACCTGCTCGTCATGACCACGCTGGGCTCCTGCATCGCCGCCTGCCTGTGGGACCGTGTCGCCAAGGTCGGCGGCATGAACCACTTCATGTTGCCCGAGGGCAATGGCGATTCGGGCCGCTACGGCTCCTTCGCGATGGAACTGCTGATCAACGAGATGATGAAGCGCGGCGCCAGCAAGGCCCGCATGGAAGCCAAGATCTTCGGCGGCGGCGCCGTCATCTCGGGCATGAACTCGCTGAACGTCGGCGAGCGCAACACCAACTTCGTCATCGACTTCCTGAAGCTGGAGCGCATTCCCATCGTGTCCAAGGACGTGATGGACGTGTATCCGCGCAAGGTCTGCTTCCTGCCGGCCAGCGGCAAGGCCATGGTCAAGCGCCTGGCGCCGACCAATACCGACGCGCTGGTCCAGCAAGACAAGGCCGCGATTCAAAAGGTGCAGCCGGTCGCCAGCAGCGGCGGCTCCATCGATCTGTTCTGAGGAGGCCAACGATGGCCAAGACCAAAGTCGTGGTGGTGGACGACTCCGCACTGGTGCGTTCCATCCTGACCGAGATCATCAACCGCCAGTCCGACATGGAGTGCATTGGCGCCGCCGCCGACCCGCTGGTCGCGCGCGAGATGATCCGCAACCTCAACCCCGACGTCATCACGCTGGATGTCGAGATGCCGCGCATGGACGGGCTGGACTTCCTGTCGCGCCTGATGCGGCTGCGGCCCATGCCCGTGGTGATGGTGTCGACGCTGACCGAGCGCGGCGCCGAAGTCACGCTGAAGGCGCTGGAGCTCGGGGCCATCGACTTCGTCGCCAAGCCCAAGATCGGCGTGGCCGACGGCATCAAGCTGCTGGCCCAGGACATCACCGACAAGATCCGCATCGCCTCCAAGGCCCACATCCGCCGCGCGCCGCCACCGGCAGCACCCGGCACTGCGGCGCCGGCGCCGGTCAAGGCCGTCACCATGGCCAGCCTGGGCAAGGCCTCGACCGAGAAGATCATCTTCATCGGCGCCTCCACCGGCGGCACCGAGGCCACCAAGGACGTGCTGATCAACCTGCCGGCCGACAGCCCGGCGGTTGTCATCACCCAGCACATGCCGCCCGGCTTCACCCGCAGCTATGCGGCGCGGCTGGACGGCCTGTGCAAGATCCGCGTCAAGGAAGCCCAGGACGGCGAGCGCATCCTGCCCGGCCACGGCTATATCGCGCCGGGCGGCATGCACCTGAGCGTGGAGCGCAGCGGCGCCAACTACATCGCCCGCGTGCAGGACGGCGAGCCCATCAACCGGCACAAGCCGTCGGTCGAGGCCCTCTTCCTGTCGGCCGCCAAGGTCGTCGGCCCGAATGCCATCGGCATCATGCTGACCGGCATGGGCGCCGACGGCGCCAAGGCCATGAAGGTCATGAAGGACGCCGGCGCCTACAACTACTGCCAGGACGAAGCCAGCTGCGTCGTCTTCGGCATGCCGCGCGAGGCCATCGCGGCTGGCGCGGCGGATGAGGTGCTGCCGCTGAACCAGATCGCGACCAAGGTGCTGGAGCGGCTGCGCGCGACCTCGGGCATCTCGCTCAACCGCGTCTAGGAAAGCTCAGCGCCTGGCGGCGCTGGCCGGTGCATCGGCCTTGGCCAGCAGCATCGGGCGTTGGCGTGCGACGACCACGGGATCCGCCGGGAACACCGGCTTGAAGCCGTCCAGGGACTTCGGCGACGCCGGCACCCAGGCGGTGCGCACGGACGGCGCGGCCTTGCCCACGACGACGACGCGGTTCGCCCCTTCGGCAGCGGCTTCCTTGAGGTCGGCATTCGAGTCGGTGAAGGCCCGCGCGCCGCTCGAGGCAAGCACCAGAACGGCGGCAAACGAGGCAAAAGAGATCCAGCGAGGCAGGGGGGACATGGTGTGGCTCCTTCAAGTGCTGGTTATGCTATGCGTCCAACACCTCGCCAAGAAGCGCTTATTTCTGCACTGATTGGTTTGATTGGCTAACCAGATGGCTTCCCTGGACCGTTTCCCCCTGCATTACCTGGCCGCCTTCCGGGCCGCCGCCCAGACCGAGAACCTGCGCGCCGCCGCCGAAAGCCTGCACCTGACACACAGCGCCGTCAGCCAGCAGATCCGCGGTCTGGAGACGGCCCTGGGCTTCGAGGTCTTCACCCGCCAGGGCCGGCGCCTGGTGCTGAATCCGGCCGGCCAGGCCCTGCAGCGCGCCGTCAGCAAGGTGTTTGCCGAGCTGCAGGCCGGCCTGCTGGCCGCCGGCCAGGCCCACGGCAACCAGGCCCAGATGCTGCGCATCACCTCCCTGCCCTCTTTCGCCCAGCGCTGGCTGATGCCGCGCCTGCCGCGCTGGCAGGCCCTGCAGCCCTGCATCACGCTGGACCTGCACACCGGCCAGCAGGTCGTCGACCTGGAGCGCGAGGGCTACCAGATCGGCCTGCGCGTTGGCCGGGGCGGCTGGCCCGGCCTCATCAACGAGCGCCTCTTCCATTCGCCGCTGATTGCCGTGGCCGCGCCCGCCCTGGCGCACCGCCTCATCGGCCAGCCGCTGCAAGCCCTGGCCTCACAGCCGCTCCTGGACGACGTGGATGTGTGGCGCGAATGGTTTGCGCTGGCCGGCCTGCCCATCGCCCCCGTCGTCGTCGCCAGCTTCAACGACGCCGGCGTGCTACTGCAGGCCGCCGAGCAGGGCATGGGTGTGGCACTCGCCCGCGAGCTGATCGCCGGCGACGCGCTGCTGGACGGCCGCCTCGTGCGCGTGGCCGCTCAGGAGCTGGACCTGGACGCCGGCCGCGACTATCACGTCGTCTACCCCGAGGCCTTGCGCGACGACCCGGCCGTGAGGGCCTTCTGCGACTGGCTGCACGCCGAGATCGCCGCACTCCAGCAAAGGCTGAATGAGGCCCACGGGCCGGCGTGACGCCGGCCAGCCCCCGAGGGGCGCGAAGCGGCTAGGGGCGGCCCGTCGCCGCTTCACAGAAACAGCTGCTGCAGATCGCTGAGAAAGTCGAAGCCGCGCGCCGTCGGCTGGATGCGGGCCGGATCGGCTTCCAGCAGGCCTTGGGCGCGGCCCTGGGCCATGCCGGACGAGATGCTGGAAACGGGCAGGCCGGTGCGCTCCAGGAACTGCGTCATGGTGACGCCCTCCTTGAGCCGCAACGCATTCAGCATGAACTCGAAGGGCAGGTCCTTGCGCGCCACCTCGTGCTCGTTGCTGACCTTGTTCTCTTGCGCCATGAAGGCGGCCGGCTCGCGCCAGCGCACCTGGCGCAGCACGCGGTTGGGGAAGGAGAGCTTGCTGTGCGCACCGGCGCCAATGCCCAGGTAATCGCCGAACTGCCAGTAGTTCTGGTTGTGCAGGCAGCGATGGCCCTCGCGGGCATAGGCCGAGACCTCATAGCGCGACAGTCCGGTGGCGCCCGTCTTCTCGGTGATCAGGTCCAGCATGTCGCTTGCGAGATCGGGGTCGGGCAGGCCCGTCGGCGTGCGCGTCGCGAACACCGTGTTGGGTTCGATGGTCAGGTGGTAGACGGACAGATGCGGCGGCTTGAAGCTCAGCGCCGTGTCCAGCTCGCGCGCAAGGTCGTCCAGGGTCTGGCCCGGCAGCGCATACATCAGGTCGAGATTGAAGGTGTCGAAGGCACCCGCCGCCTCGGTGAGCGCCTCGCGCGCCTGGGTCGAACTGTGCACGCGCCCCAGGGTCTTCAGCTGGGCATCGTCAAAGCTCTGCACGCCCACCGACAGCCGCGTGACGCCAGCCTGCCGGAAGCCCGCGAAACGCTCCCGCTCGAAGGTGCCAGGGTTGGCCTCCAGCGTGATCTCGCAGCCCGGCTCCAGCGGCAGCCGCGCGCGGATGTCCGAGATGAGCCGGGCGATCTGCTCGGGATTGAACAGGCTGGGCGTGCCGCCACCGATGAAGATGCTGATGACATGCCGCCCCCAAATCAGCGGCAGCGCGGCCTCGAGGTCCGCCCGCAGCGCGGCAAGATAGGCCTCGGCGGTGTCGGTCGTCAGCCCGCCGGCCTTGACCTCATGCGAATTGAAGTCGCAGTAAGGGCATTTGCGCAGGCACCAGGGCAGGTGGACATACAGCGAAAGCGGGGGCAGCGCGGGCAGCTGCAGCGTGCCCGGGCGCATCAGGTGAACCAGATCAGCCATCTTCAGCCGAGGCGCCAGACCTCGCGGAACTGCTGGATCAGGTGCACGGCCGCCAGCGCGCGGTGGCTGTGGCGGTTCTTCACTTCCGCACCCAGGCTGGCCACCGTCTGGCCGAGTTCGCGGATGTGCATCAGCGGGTCGTAGCCGAAGCCGCCCTCGCCGCTCGGCGCGGCCAGGATCTCGCCCTGCCAACGGCCCATGGCGATCAGGGGCTCGGGGTCGTCGGCGCTTCGCACGGCCACCAGCGCGCAGACAAAGCGCGCGCGGCGGTCTTCGATGGCCGCCATCTCGCGCAGCAGACGCTCGTTGTTGGCGGCATCGCTCTTCTCGCCGCCGGCATCCAGCGCATAGCGCGCCGAACGCACGCCGGGTGCGCCGCCGAGCGCGTCGACGCTCAGGCCCGAATCGTCGGCCAGCGCCGGCAGGCCGCTGAGCTTCGCCGCATGGCGAGCTTTCGCAAGCGCGTTCTCGGCAAAGGTCTCGAACGGCTCTTCCGCCTCCGGGATGCCCAAGCTGCCCTGGTTCACCAGCTCGATGCCGAGCGGCGCGAACAAGGCCTGAAGCTCGACGAGCTTCTTGGCATTGTTGGAGGCCAGGACGAGTTTCATGCGGACTTTTGCAGTTCGATCAGCTCGCGGATGCCCTTGTCGGCCAGGTCGAGCAGGGCATTCATCTCGTCGCGCGTGAAGACCACGCCTTCGGCCGTGCCCTGCAGCTCGACAAAGCCGCCCGAGCCCGTCATGACGACGTTCATGTCGGTGTCGCAGGCAACGTCCTCGATGTACTCCAGGTCCAGCAGCGGCACGCCGTCGACGATGCCGACGGAGATGGCCGCCACCGTGTCCTTGATCGGCGAGCGCGACAGCTTGCTGTCGGCCAGCAGCTTGTTGACGGCGTCCTGGGCCGCGACGAAGGCGCCGGTGATGGCCGCCGTGCGCGTGCCGCCATCGGCCTGGATCACGTCGCAGTCCAGCGTGATGGTGCGCTCGCCCAGGGCGCTCAGGTCGAAGACGGCGCGCAGCGAGCGGCCGATGAGGCGCTGGATCTCCTGCGTGCGGCCGCTCTGCTTGCCGCGGGCGGCTTCACGGTCACCGCGGGTGTGGGTGGCGCGCGGCAGCATGCCGTACTCGGCCGTGACCCAGCCTTCGCCCGAGCCGCGCTTGTGCGGCGGCACGCGCTCCTCGACCGAGGCCGTGCACAGCACGCGGGTACCGCCGAACTCGATCAGCACCGAGCCCTCGGCATGCACGGTGAAACCGCGGGTGATACGCACCGGGCGCAATTGATTGGCAGCGCGGCCTGCGCTGCGCGTGAAGGTCTTGGTCATGGGAAAAGAGAGTTGGTGGCGCTCAGCGCTTGTGGGCGCCGCGGCCGGACTGGCGGATGACTTCGTTGATCTCGCGTATCGAACGCTCGATCTCCTCGTCGTCCATGGCGGCGACGAGGTCGGCATCCAGGGCGCCCTGGATGGTGGAGGCAAAGCCCGAGTTGCCCAGGTTCTGCGTCGTGTCGCCGCTGGGATCGCCTTCGCCTTCCCATTCGACGGCCAGCACGGTGACGTTGTCACTGCGCGCTCCACCGTTGCGCAGGGCCTGCTCGACCAGCTCGGGCACGGCCTCGGCGATGGCCTGGTCGGCCATGTGCTGCACGATCTCGCCGTCCTCGACGCTGCCCCACAGGCCGTCGGAGCACAGCAGGATGCGATCCGAGGCTTCCATGACCAGGGGCCCCTGGCAATCGATCATCGGCTTGCCCGGGCTGCCCAGGCAGGTGAACAGCACATTGCGGTTGAAGGGCTCGCCGCCGCGGGCCACGCGGCCCAGGGCTTCCTGCAACTCGGAATAGGAATGGTCGCGCGTGCGGGCGATCAGCTTGCCGGCGCGCACGAGATACAGGCGAGAGTCGCCGCAATGCGCCCACCAAGCCTGGTTGCCCTGCAGGATGCAGGCGACGACCGTGGTGCGCGGCGTGTCGTGCAGGCCCTTGCTGGCCGCATAGCGCAGCAGCTGCTGGTGGGCGATGACGATGGTTTCCTGCAGGAAGCGCTGCGGATCCTCGATGACGGGACGGGCGTCCTGCTGGAACAGCGCGGCCAGGGTCTGCAGCGCGATCTGGGCCGCGACCTCGCCTTCGGGATGGCCGCCCATGCCGTCGGCCAGCGCGAACAGGCCGGCCTCCCGCGTGAAGCAATAGCCCATGCGGTCTTCATTGGTCTCGCGGCCACCGCGACGACTGACTTGAAAGACACTGAATCGCATTAGGCCAAGGCTCCCGACGGGCCGCCCCTAGGGCAGCCTTGCGCCCCCTCGGGGGGCAGCGGACGAACGTACGCGTGGGGGCTCACGCTTTCGCTCCGGACTTCAGGTTCTCGAGCTGGAGTTTGAGGCGTTCACTGAAACTGAGCTTGGTATAGCGCCTCTCGGTCTCGCGGGCGAGTTCCTTCTGCAGCGCGAACACGCTCTGCGGGCGCGAGAGGGCGTCCAGCGACATGCACCACTCGGTCACTTCGAGCAGATTGTCGGAATAGACATTGCGCAGGCGGCTCAGGCTCAGGGACAGGCGGTCCTTCTCCAGCCGCTGCGGCGCATCATTGGGCGGGTAGCCCTGCATGCAGGCATAGATGCAGGCGCCGATGGCGTAGATGTCGGTCCAGGGACCGAGCGAGCCGTCACGGCGGTACATCTCCGGCGCGGCAAAGCCGGGCGTGTACATCGGGCGGATGAAGTTGCCTTCCTTGCTCAGCACTTCGCGCGCGGCGCCGAAGTCCAGCAGCACGGCCTTGTTGTCATTCGTGATGAAGATATTGGCCGGCTTGATGTCCAGGTGCAGCATCTTGTGCTGGTGGACGATGCGCAGGCCGCGCAGGATCTCGTCGAAGAGGCTGCGGATGGTCGACTCGCGGAACACCTTGTCGCGCTTCATGTCGCGCGCGGTCACGATGAAATCCTGCAGGGTGTCGCCCTGCAGATAGTTCATGACCATGTAGACGGTTTCATTCTCGCGCAGGAAGTTCAGCACCGAGACGACGCTGGGGTGCGAGATCTGCGCGAGCGAGCGGCCTTCTTCGAAGAAGCTCTTCAGGCCGAGCCGGTATAGCGGTTGCTTCTCGGGCTTGACGCGAGGGGTCAGTTCGCCGGGCGAACGTTCGGCCAGCGATGAGGGCAGATATTCCTTCAATGCGACCAGGTGATGGTCGGGATCCTCGGCGAGATAAACCACGCCGAAACCGCCCGCCGCCAGTCGCTTGATGATCTGATAGCCCCCAACCACCGTGCCTGCGGGCAAGGGCGCCGGCTTCGGCTTGGACATAATCGCGTTTTGTCTGTTTTGCGAGATGCGAAATGCCAGTCTACAGCATGACCGGGTATGCGAATTCCCTGGCGCAACCCCCTAAAGCCGAGGATGGCAACAGCTCTGCGCAAGCTTGCGTCAGCGTTGAACTGCGTTCGGTCAATGGCCGGTTTCTGGACCTGTCCATGCGCATGCCCGAAGAATTGCGCGGCCTCGAACCCCAGTTGCGGGACCTGATCGGGGCACGTTTCAAGCGCGGCAAGATCGAGTTGCGCATCAACACCCAGCGCGAGGCCGACGGCGCCTGGCCCCAGCCCCAACCCGAGCAGCTCAACCGCCTGGCCAGCCTGGAGGCCAAGGTGCTGACCTGGCTGCCCCAGGCCGCGCCGCTGTCCGTGCACGAGGCCTTGAACTGGTGCAAGAGCGGTGCCGCCGCGCCGGCCCAGCTGGACGCCGCCACGCTGGAGGCCGCCCAGGCCTGCGTGCAAGGCCTGGCCGAGGCCCGCGAACGCGAGGGTGAGAAGCTGGTGGCCATCCTCAGTGAACGCATCAAGCGCCTGCGCGAGCTGGCCGACGAGGCCGAGCCTTTGCTGCCCGCCGTCGTGCAGCGCCAGCAGCAGCGCTTCCTCGAACGCTGGCAGGAAGCCCTTGCGGCCACCGGCGGCGCCAGCAGCGTGCCCAAGGAGGCCCTGCAGGAGCGGGCCCTGAACGAGGCCGCCGCCTTTGCCATCCGCATCGACGTCGCCGAGGAGCTGGGGCGGCTGCGGGCCCACCTGGAAGAATTGACCCGCCTGCTCAAGAAGGGCGGCGAGCTCGGCAAGCGGCTGGATTTCCTGATTCAGGAATTACATCGGGAAGCGAATACCCTGGGCTCCAAATCCGCGGCGCTGGAATTGACCAATATCTCGGTGGAAATGAAGGTCGCCATCGAGCAGATGCGCGAGCAGGTTCAGAACATCGAATAGCGCGCTCAGGCGGCCAGCCGCACGTCGGGCTGGGAGAAACCGTGGATCCAGCGCGCCAGGCTGGGCCGGGCCGGCTGGAAAAGCTCGACACAGGCCGGGCCACGCGGCTCGACCACAGGTCCGGCGTCCAGCACCACGTCCAGCAAGGCCTGGGCCTGGGCAGGCATGAGATCGATCTCCTCGACGCCCTGCCCCGCCAGCAGCGGCATGGCGAGCAGCGGCTCGTCGAGCAGTTCCAGCAGGCCGTGGCAGACCGGATGGGCGCCGAAGTACAACAGGCCCGCACCGCCGGCTGCCGACGCCAGCCGACGCGGCACGCGGTGGGTGCACCGCAGCAAAAAGGCGGCGGCTCCGGCCTCGGTCTCCCGAAGTGCCCGGAAGGCCTGGTCGTCAATCTGCAGATAGCGCGCAGCCTGGGCCAGATCGCGGCACAGCAGCATGGCGGGCTGGCCCTCGTCCGCCTGACGCATCAGGCGGGCCGCGGCGGCCTTCTCATCCAGCAGGCAGGCCAGCAGATAGCCGGCCGCCGTGGGCAGGGCGACCAGGCCACCCGCGCGCAGCCGTTCGGCGGCCGCCTGCAGCAAGCGGGGCTGCGGGTTGTCGGGATGGACCTCATAGCGCTGAAGGCGTCGCATGGTGGACCTCGTCATGCCGGGATGGCACGGCCTGACGATAAAAACGGCCGACCGCCGGCCACGTCAGACAAGTCGCCACGGTACTGCCGGATCGAGGCCCGAAAACCGCGCGGGAATGCCAAAAATGCCGGGCCTGACCACCCTGTCCGAGGGGGCCGCGCGCGGTCGCAAGCTAAAGTCCGGACTTGATCAATCGTGGGGCGGCAGCAAAAACTGCCCGGGCGACAGGCACTTAGCCCAGCCCACCCCAGCGTTCGAATACATCCATGGAATACCCGGGCAATCTCTTCGTCGTCGCCGCCCCCAGCGGCGCCGGCAAATCCAGCCTTGTGAAGGCGCTGCTGGAACTGGACGCGCGTCTTGCCGTCTCCGTCTCCCACACGTCCCGCGGGCCGCGCGGCCAGGAGCAGCACGGCCGCGAATACTGGTTCATCTCGCCGGAGGAGTTCCGCGCCAAGGTCGAGCACGGCGACTTCTTTGAATGGGCCGAGGTGCACGGCAACCTCTACGGCACCTCGCGCGCCGGCATCGAGCAGCGCCTGCAGCACGGCGAGGACGTGGTTCTGGAGATCGACTACCAGGGCGCCCTGCAGATCAAGCAGCTCTTCCCCTATGCGGTGCTGATCTTCATCCTGCCGCCCAGCTGGGACGAGTTGCGCCTGCGCCTGAACCGGCGCGGCGACACCGAGCCCGAGGTCATCGCCACGCGCATGAACAATGCGCGCATCGAGGTGGCCCAGGCCCAGCACTTCGATTTTGTGGTCGTGAATGCGGTGTTCGACACGGCGGTTTTCGACCTCAAGACCATCGTCCACGCACAACGGCTAAAATACGCGGCTCAGCGCCGAAACCGCTCGGCCGTCTTTCAGGCGCTCGATCTGCCCTGATCGCGCAAATCACAAGGAACACCATGGCCCGCATCACCGTCGAAGACTGCCTGACCAAGATCCCGAACCGCTTCCAGCTCGTGCTGGCCGCCACCTACCGCGCCCGCATGCTGAGCCAGGGCCACAGCCCCCGCATCGAGAGCAAGAACAAGCCGGGCGTGACCGCCCTGCGCGAAATTGCCGCCGGCGAAGTCGGTATCGAGATGCTGCGCAAGGTTCCGGTCTAATTCAGACCCTGCCGAAGCTGAAACGGGCGTCCTTGGACGCCCGTTGCCTTTGGGGCATCGGATAAATTCGGGGCCAACATGGCCCAACGCTCCCTCACTGCCTGGTTCACGCTGCCCGGTCTGCGTGAAAAGGCTCCGCCGACCCAGGCGGAGGCCGCTTCCTTTGACGCGCTCGCCCCCAAGCTCGGCTACCTGAGCAAGGCCGAGGTCAAGCGGGTGCGCGAGGCCTACAAGTTCGCCGACGAGGCCCATCTGGGCCAGAAGCGGGCCACCGGCGAGCCCTACATCACCCACCCCATCGCCGTGGCGGGCATCTGCGCCGAGTGGCGGCTGGACGCCCAGGCCCTGATGGCGGCGCTGATGCACGACGTCGTCGAGGATTGCGGCGTCTCCAAGACCGAGCTGATCGAAAAGTTCGACGCGACGACGGCCGACCTGGTCGACGGCCTCACCAAGCTGGACAAGCTGCAGTTCTCCACCAAGGAGGAATCGCAGGCCGAGTCCTTCCGCAAGATGCTGCTGGCGATGGCGCGCGACCTGCGCGTCATCCTCATCAAGCTGGCCGACCGCCTGCACAACATGCGCACCATGGGTGCGATGGCGCCGCACAAGGCCCGCCGCATCGCGCGCGAGACCTTCGACATCTACGCGCCCATCGCCCACCGGCTGGGGCTGAACCAGACCTTCCGCGAGCTGCAGGACCTGTCCTTCCAGTATTTCCATCCCTGGCGATACGCGGCCCTCTCCAAGGCCGTCGGCAAGGCACGCGGCAACCGGCGCGACCTGGTGTCGCGCATCGAGGCCGAGATCCGCGCCGCCTTCGCCAAGGCCAGCCTGCGGGTGGAGGTGCAGGGCCGCGAGAAGACGGTCTATTCCATCTACAAGAAGATGCGCGAGAAGGGCGGCCTGAGCTTCGCCCAGGTCAGCGACATCTTCGGCTTTCGCATCCTGACCGAGGAGCCGCTGCAGTGCTACACGGCCCTGGGCGTGCTGCACCAGCTCTACAAGCCGCAGGCGGGGCGCTTCAAGGACTACATCGCCACGCCCAAGGACAACGGCTACCAGTCCCTGCACACGACGCTGATGGGCCCGCTGGCCACGCCGCTGGAGTTCCAGCTGCGCACCGAGGGCATGCACCAGATCGCCGAACAGGGCGTGGCGGCGCACTGGATCTACAAGAGCCGCGGCAAGCAGGCCTCGGCCCTGATCGCCCAGCAGGCCAATGCGCGCTGGCTGCAGAGCCTCATCGACATCCAGGACGAGACGCGCGACGCCAACGAGTTCCTCGAGCACGTCAAGATCGACCTCTTCCCGGATGCGATCTACGTCTTCACGCCCAAGTCCAAGATCATGGCCCTGCCCAAGGGCGCCACGCCGGTGGACTTCGCCTACGCCATCCACTCCGACGTCGGTGACCACTGCGTCGCGGCCCAGGTCAATGGCGAGGCCGTGCCGCTGCGGGCCGAGCTGCGCAGCGGCGACATCGTCGAGATCATCACCGCCCCCGGCGCCAGCCCCAACCCGGCCTGGCTGAGCTTTGTGCGCACCGGCCGCGCCCGCTCCAAGATCCGCCACTACCTGAAGGACCTGGAGCAGGAGGAGTCGCGCGAGCTGGGCGAGAAGATGCTGGCCCAGGCCATGCGCGTCGAAGGCCTGGGCCTGCCCAGCCTGGAAGCGGACGACCCGGCCGCACCGATCTGGCATGAGTTGGCCGCCTGGGCCGGCAGCAGCAGCACCGAACAGCTCCTCGTCGACATCGGCGCCGGCCGCAAGATCGCCACCATCATCGCCAAGAAGCTGGCGCGGCTGATGGCCGAGCAGGGCCAGAAGCCCGATGCGCTGGCCCTGACGCTGGGCCGCTTCACGGAACAGCCGGCCAGCCAGGGCAGCGTCACCATCGACGGCAGCGAAGGCGCCTCGGTGCAGCTCGCCAGTTGCTGCCGCCCCATCCCCGGCGACGAGGTGCGCGGCTATCTGGGCCGTGGCGAAGGCCTGGTCGTGCACACCTGCGAATGCGCCGTCGGCCGTCGCCTGTTCCAGCGCGACAGCGAGCACTGGATCCAGGTCGAATGGGCCGAGGAGCTCAGCCGCAGCTTCGAGGCCGGCATCGCGCTGCTGATGAGCAATGGCAAGGGCGTGCTGGCCCAGGTGGCCCAGGCCGTCGCCCAGGCCGAGGCCGACATCACCCACATCTCGATGACCGAAGAGTCGCAGATGCGCGAGACGGCGGAGATGACCCTGCTCATCGCGGTTCGCGACCGCCTGCATCTGGCCGATGTGCTGCGCGTGCTGCGCCGCACGGCCTCGGTCCAGCGCGTCTGGCGCGTCAAGCCCTGACGCAACGCGCACAACCGCGGCGAGCGCCTGACGCCGCCGTCCGCTGACAACGCTGACAGCGAGCCGCGGCCAATCACGGCCGTGACTGTTTCTGTTCGATTCCCCGGGTTAACCAGTGTTTCTGGGCCCGGTATTCCTGGCGCGGATAGCAAACCGGCCAAAACGAATTTCTCCCCGTTTCAACGCCTGCTTAAGGTCGCGCCGCGGCTTGGGAAAGACGAAAAGTCTGACTTTTAGCCTCCGAACGACCCACAACAAGCCCGGCTGGACCGGAGCGCGGAGAGACGAATGAACAAGTTCAGCAGGCCTGCGGTGAGCACCGCGGTTTCCATGGCCCTGGCTCTGTGGGCCCAGCAGGCGGCTCTGGCCCAGCAGGCGGCCGCTCCCGAGGCTGCCAAACCCACCGAGGCCAAGCCCAAGGCAGCGGTCCAGGAACTGGAGACGGTGCTGGTGGTCGGCACGCGCCAATCCCAGCAGTCGGCCATCGGCCGCAAGAAGAACGCCGCCACGGCCCAGGACTCCATCGTCGCCGAGGACGTCGGCGCCTTCCCCGACCGCAATATCGGCGAGGCCCTGTCGCGCGTCGCCGGCGTGGCCCTGGACCGCGGCGACTACGGCGAGGGCGTCAACGTCTCCATCCGCGGCAACGGCCCCGAGCTGACCCGCGTCGAACTCGACGGCCAGACCGTACGCTCCGGCGCCGGCACCGACCTGCTCGGCGGCGGCGACGGCCGCGGCGCCGAATTCCGCGAGCTGTCGTCCGACCTCATCAAGAGCGTCGACATCGTCAAGGGCTCGACGGCCAAGATGGTGGAAGGCTCGCTCGGCGGCGGCATCATCATCGAGACCCGCACCGGCCTGGACTTCGACAAGCCCTACTACTCGCTGCGCGTCGCCGCCACCCAGAGCGACCTGAACAAGAAGACCACGCCCAACTACAACCTGGTGCTGGCCGACAAGTTCCTCGACAAGCGCCTGGGCGTGCTGATCAACCTGAACGACTCGCGCTACCGCAGCGAGGTCCATCAGCTCACCAACGGCGGCAGCAACAACCAGCAGGGCCTGCTGCGCCAGCTGGACTTCGACAACTCGCCGCAGAAGACTTTCTCCTTCCAGCCCGGCACGCTGTCGACGACCGACCCCAGCGTCAACACCACCTTCCTGGCCTCGCCGCTGACGGCCGGCGGCACGTTCAATGCGGCCACGCCGATGGAGCTGCTGACCAGGTCGGCCGCGGCCACCAGCAAGGCCGACTGCTTCACCGCATTCCCCAACCTGACGACGGCGCAGACCAATGCCATCAACGGTGCGACGGCCCGCACCGCCGCCATCAACCAGCGCAACAACGAGCAGCTGACCTGCCTGAACCAGTGGAATGACTACATCCCGGCGTTGATCCGCTCCTATGTGCGCAGCCAGGACGACAAGCGCACCGGCGGCGACATCCGCGTCGACTTCAAGGTCAACGACCAGCTCTCCGTCTACGGCAAGTACAGCAGCAACCGCCGCGACGTCGCCGACGTGGTCGGCAACTTCTCGGTGGGCGGTGCGCCCAACATCAATGGCGCCGGCCTCTTCGTCGACTCGGCCAGCGGCGTGCGCTCGGTGGCCTCAGGCCTGGCCTGGCCCTACTACGTCAACCCCAACACCTACAGCTACCGCGCCGGCACGACGCTGGCGACCGGCGCCGTCTCCAACATCAAGCCCGGCTACACGGTGGACGACTCCCACCACGTCACCAGCTACACGACGACCGACGGCTTCTACAACACGGACATGATCTTCAGCCGTGTGAACACCAATTCGCACTATCTGCAGGCCGGCGGCGAGTACAAGGACGGCCGCGTCAACCTGAAGGCCATGGTCGGCACGAACGACTCCGCCGCCTTCCGCCACGACCGCCGCGCCGCCTTCGGCTACCAGTACGGCGAGGGCAGCTTCAAGCTGCAGAACGACGGCTCCTGGACCTTCGCCCTGCCGCCCGGCAGCGCCAACGACCAGCTCAACTACGACAAATACGCCCAGCTGTCGCCGCAGCTCGCCACGGCCGCCGTGCCCATCTCGGCCACCAACACCGTGGCCGTGCCGGCCTATGCCGCGGCCCAGAAGGCCCTGCTGACGCCGACGACCAATCTGCAGGTCATTCGCCTCTACAAGAGCGACAACAGCGAGAAGACCGGCAAGCTGGACTTCACGCTGGACCTGCGCGACCAGTCCAACTTCTTCCAGAACCTGCAGGCCGGCCTGAACTTCCGCGACACCCGCGGCAGCTACTGGGGACTGGGTGGCGCCACCGTGCGTGACCCGCAAGGCACTTTCGGCACCGCCGGCTATGTACCGGGCATCTACCTGCCCACGGTGAACACGCGCTCCTCGGTCGTCGGCTGCGAGAACACGGCCGGGTCGCTCGGCCCCGGCGGCCAGCCCTGCGTCTACGGCTACAACCCCAGCACCAACCCCGCCACGCCGCAGAACGGCCAGACCGTGCTGACCAAGGCCCAGTACCTGGACATGGTCAAGCAGGTGTTGTCCGTCGCGCCGGCCGGCCAGTTCTATGCCGGCGCCAAGAACCGTGCTTCCGGACTCATCGACGGCTGGCAGCAGCTCGACATCGACAAGCTGTTCAGCATGGCCGGCATCCCGCTGAACCTGGACTGCGTCGTCAGCTGCAAGGCCAACGACGGCCAGGTCTACGACCAGCCGGTCACGCGCTTCCAGGAACGGGCCTATGCCACCTATCTGATGACGGACTTCGAGACCGACCGCGTGCCGTTCACGAACTGGCAGCTGCCCTTCGGCATGGAGCTGGCCGGCAATGTCGGCGTGCGCATCGTGCAAACCGAGGCCGCTGGCACCGGCCAGCTGACCTTCCAGACCATCCGCAAGACGGCCGCCTTCGACCCCACCAACCCCGGCGCCGCGGCCGGCATGACCTCCACCTTCTTCCGCCAGAACACCGCCATCAAGGGCAGCAACACCGACGTGATGCCGTCCCTGAACCTGGCGCTGTGGGTGGTGCCGGACAAGGTCGTCACGCGCTACAACATCGGCAAGACCATCGCCCGCCCGCCGGTCAGCAAGCTGCTGCCCTCGGGCACCTGCATCTACAGCGAGATCGTCGACCAGGGCGCCGACGACAGCGACGGCAGCGATGCCGACCAGCGCTGCACCGGCACCATGGGCAACCCCAACCTGAAGCCGCAGACCAACGTCAACCAGAACCTGTCGGTCGAGTGGTTCGCCAACCGCGACACCCTGCTCAGCGCCGCCGTGTTCCGCCAGCGCGGCCTGGTCGGCGCGCCGACGCTGGTGGCGCCGCGCACCAACACCAAGGTCTTCCAGGGCAGCAACGCCATCGACCCGGTGACCGGCAAACCGCTGGCCGACATGGAGTTCGCCTTCAACCAGTGGGACAACCAGCAGGCCTCGACGCGCCGCGGCGTCGAGCTGGGCCTGAAGACGGCCTTCACCTTCCTGCCCTGGCTGCTGCGCTACACCGGCTTCGACGCCAACTACACCCGCGTGCGCTCCACCCAGGGCATGCCGACGCTGGACCTCCTCAGCGGCGACGTGCTGCCCGTCATCAACGAGCCCAAGTATTCCTACAACGCCTCGCTCTGGTACGACGACGGCGGCTTCTCGGCCCGCGTCGCGATGCAGGTCGTGTCCCCCCGCTACTACGCCTTCTCGCCCAACACGACGACCAATATCGGCATCAACAACTACCCGTCGGTCGGCACCACCGGCTGGCGCCTGCCCTACAACCCGGGCGCGCCCATCTTCGGCAGCCGCACACGCTTCGTCGATGCCAAGCTGTCCTATCGCTTCAAGAACGGGCTGGAGCTGTTCGCCGACGTACGCAACCTGACCGGCGAGCGCACCCAGAGCGACACCGGCGGCTACCAGGGCTACAGCGACGGCATCCCCAGCCTCTATCTCGATGCCTACAGCGGCCGGCGCTACATGGTGGGCATGACGTTGCGCAGCCCGCGATGAGGCGCGCCCTCGTCGCCGGCCTGTTGATCGCGACGGCCGCTGTTGCCCAGCAGGACAACCAGCTGCCCGCCGTGCAGCTGAAGGGCCAGCGCAACGGCGGCGTCGATCCCGGCATCGTCACCGCCGCCAAGAGCAAGTTGCTCTCTCGCCAGTACGCCTCGTCCTGCGTCTTCATGAGCGGCTACTCGGCCGCTGAAGACGAAGTCACCCTGGCGTATATGCGCGACTTCGGCCTGCAGGACAGCCCGTCCAACGAGGCCGAACGCTTCAACGACCGCAGCCCCGAGGGCAATGCCAAGACGACGGACGTGGCGAGCGGCATGCCCGACAGCGCCGCCGAAGCCGGCACGCCGATGACGCCCTCGGCGGCCTGCGCCGGCAGCGACCGTCGCTTTGCCGCCGGCCGCAACTGGATCGCGCGCAAGGACAAGTCGCTCGCCCAGGCTTTTGAGGCCTACGAGGCGGGCGACCATGCACAGGCGCGCATGAAGTTCGAGGAAGGCTGGAGCAAGCTGGGCTACGAGGAGGCCGCACTCATGCTGGGCCGCATCCACCTGCTCGGTCTGGGCACGCCCGCCAGCACGCCCCAGGCGGTGCAGTGGCTGCGCAAGGTGACCGATGCACGCTACGACCCGGTCGCCGATCGCCTGCGTTTCGACCCGCGGCAGCCCGACCAGATCACGACCCGCGTCGAGGCCGCCCTGTTGCTGGCCCGCATTCAGCTGACCGGCCAGGGCACGAAGCGCGACCCGGCCGAGGCCTACCGCTGGTGGACCCAGGCGCTGGACTTCGGTTTCGAACCCGCCGGCACCCTGCTGGGCCAGGCCGAGCTGAACGGCGTCGGCACGCCGCGCGATGCCAGGCGCGCACTGGCACATCTACAGACCGCGGGTGCGGCTGGCCATGTGCCGGCCCTCTTCCTGCTTGGCCAGCTTTATCACCACCAGTTGCCGCGTCAGCCCGAGGGCGTGCCGCTGGACCTGCAGCGCGCCGGCGCCTATTACGGCGCAGCGGCCAAGGCCTGGCATGTGGAGGCCACCTACGCCGCCGCCCGCATGCTGGACCTGGGCGAAGGCGTGCCCGCAGCGCCCGAGCGCGCGCTCGTGCTCTACAAGGAGGCCGCCCTGAAGGGCCACGCCGATGCGCAGAACGCGCTGGCCACCTTCTTCTACCGGGGCGAGCTGGTGCCGCAGAACCTCGCGACCGCACGCCAGCTCTTCCAGGCCGCGGCCCAGCGCCGCCAGCCCGAGGCCATGTTCAACCTCGCCGTCATGCTGGCCCAGGGCCAGGGTGGCGACAAGGACATGGCTGCCGCCTATGCCTGGTGCGCGCTGGCCAGCAACCTGGGACACGAGCAGGCTGCCGCAGCACTGCCCAGCATCGCCGCGCGCCTCAGCCCCGAGGACAGGGCTCGTGCCGACGCCTTGCTCAAGCCTCCGGCGCGGGGTAGCTGACCTCGACCACCTCGATCTTCTCGACGCCCACCGGCGTGACCAGATTGAGTTCGTCGCCGACGCGCGCCTTCAACAGCGTGCGCGCGATCGGCGAGATCCAGCTGACCTCGCCGGCCAGGCTGTCGGACTCGTCGATGCCCTTGATCATGATGGTCTTCTCTTCACCCTTGGCGTTGGCATAGGTCACCGTCGCGCCGAAGAAGATCTGCTCGCTGCCATGATGGGCGCTGGGGTCGACGACCTCGGCGATGTCCAGGCGCTTGGTCAGGAAGCGCAGCCGGCGGTCGATCTCGCGCAGCCGCTTCTTGCCATAGAGGTAGTCGCCGTTCTCCGAGCGGTCGCCGTTTTTGGCCGCCCAGGACACCGTTTCCACCATCTTGGGCCGCTCGACGTCGATGAGCTGCATGAACTCCGCGCGCAACCGGGCATAACCGCCCGGTGTCATGTAGTTGCGCGTGCCGGCCGGCAGGCTGGGCAGCGACGGGCCATCGTCGTCATCTTCGGCGCCGTCGGATTCCTTGGTGAAGGCCTTGTTCATGACAACATTGTCCGATGCAAGCGCCCTCCTCCACCGGCCCTCTGAAGGGCCTTCGCGTCATCGAAATGGCTGGCATCGGCCCCTGCCCGCTGACCGGCATGCTGCTGGCCGATCATGGCGCCGATGTCCTCGTCATCGAGCGGCCCGGTGGCCAGGTGCTGGACACCGGCACCGCCCTGGACCGCGGCAAACGACGTGTCTGCCTGAACCTGAAGACGCCCGAGGGGCTGGCCGAAGCACGCGCATTGATCGAAGCGGCGGACGCGCTGATCGAGGGCTTTCGCCCCGGCGTCATGGAGCGCCTCGGCCTCGGACCGCAGGATTTCCCGCAACACCCGCGCCTGGTCTACGGCCGCGTGACGGGCTGGGGCCAGACCGGCCCGCTGGCTCAGGCCGCCGGCCACGACATCAACTACGTCGCGCTGACAGGCGTGCTGTCGGCCGCGACGCGCGCCGGCGTGGCGCCCAGCATCCCGGCCACGCTGATCGGCGACATGGGCGGCGGCGCGATGTTCCTCGCCTTCGGCCTGATGGCCGCGCTGTGGCAAGCCCAACGAAGCGGCCGCGGCCAGATCGTCGATGCGGCCATGGTGGACGGCGTGGGCCTGCTCTCCAGCCTGCTGCATTCGCTGCGCGCGGCCGGCCGCTGGAGCGAAGAGCCGGCGCAGAACTTCTTCCTGCACAGCTCCCCCTTCTACGACTGCTTCGAGTGTGCGGACGGCCGCTTCGTGTCGCTGGGCGCGCTGGAGCCGCAGTTCTATGCGGAATTGCTGCAGCGCCTGGACCTGGTCGATGTCGATCCCAGGGCCCAGCAGGACCAGCGTCAATGGCCCGCGCTGCGCGAGCGCGTCGCTGCGCGCATCCGCGAAAAGACCCTGGAGGGCTGGACTGCGCTGCTAGAAGGCACGAATGTCTGCTTCGCGCCGGTGCTGAGCCTGGCCGAGGCCCCGCTGCACCCCCATGCCCAGGCGCGGGCGAGCTTTGTGCGGGATGCAGACGGCCACTGGCAGCCGGCCGCAGCGCCGCGCTTCTCGACGCGCTGAGCGCACAAAGAAAAACGCCCCGGAGCAAGCTCCGAGGCGTTTCCATTTCTTCTTGTTTTTGGTGCGGCTGGCAGGATTCGAACCCACGACCCCTTGGTTCGTAGCCAAGTACTCTATCCAACTGAGCTACAGCCGCTGAAGCCTCACAGTATAGCCAGATTTTTCGAGGCCCGGCAAGACTTTGGCTTTTTTTTCAAAATAGTTTGAGTGGCCGGGTTCAAGGCAGGCGCGCGGCTGCTTCAAAGCAGCGCGCGCGACGGCCATCATCGCCCTCCTGTTCGGCCAGCGCCGCGAGGGCCAGCCAGCTGCGGCGGCGGGCTGAACTGGGCATGGTCACGTCGTCCGCGGCGGCTTCGAGCATCAGGCGGGCCTTGCCCCAGAGTTGGCGCTCTGCCAGCGCATGGCCCAGCGCATAGGCCAGGGCACGCTCGCGCGGGAAGCGCGACTGCGCGGACTCGAGGCGCTGCAGCCAGTCCGGGCCGCAACCGGCCAGCACCGGCACGAGGGCATTGGCGAGAGCGCCGCGGTCGTCGGACTGCAGCTCGCCCAGGTCGTCGAAGAAGGGGCGCAGCCAGCCGCGGCCATCATCCGGCGCGCCGAGCTGGCCAGCACATTGAGCGGCACGCGCGGCAACCAGCGGGTCTCGGCGATCGGCGGGATCGAGCTGCTGCCACACCGATCGCAGTTGGTCGACATCGCGGGCGCCGTCCAAGGCCTCGAAGGCCAGCGAGCGCAGCAGGCCCTGGGCCGCCACCTTCGAGAAGGCCTGGTGCTTGGCCAGCAGGCGGGCGGTGCGCAGGGCGTCCAGCGGCTGGCGGGCCAGGCGCGAGGCCTGCAGGCGCAAGCGCAGAGCCTGGGTGCGGCGGGCCACGCCGGGGGCCAGTTCGCCAAGCACGCTGAGGGCGCGCGTGGCGTCGCGATCATCGAGGGCCCACTCGGCGGCCAGCAGCCGGGCGCCGTCTTCCTGGGCGCGCGCGCCGGTGGTCCGGTGGGCGAGGTCCAGGGCGCGGGCGAGCTGTTCGTCGCGATGGCGGCGGTCCTGCAGGCGATGGGCGCTGGCCGCGGCCAGCAGGTGGGCCAGGGCCATGAAGGATTGGTCGGCGGCCAGCTCGGGCGTGGCCGACTGGATGTTGAGCGCCTTCTGCGCCGCCTTCTGGGCGCGGCTGAAGCGGGCGCCGAAGAGCTCGACCAGGGCCTCGCGCAGGGCCAGCTGGGCGCTGCGCTCGCGCTGGGCCAGACGCCATTCGCGGGCGCGCTTGGGCAGGGTGGTCAGCGCCTCGATGGCCTGGATGGCCGTGACAAGGGCGAAGCAGCTGGCCACCAGCAGCAGCAGGAAGAGGTTGAGCGAGATGTCCAGGCGCCAGCCGGCCCAGTAAAAGCTGGCGAGACCGTCGTTGCTGCCCAGGGTCAGGGCCGCGACGACGGCGACGACGAAGAGCAGGACCAGCCAGATGACGAGGCGCATGCTCAACGCCCCGCGGCGGCGGCGGTCAGTGCAGCCAGCGTGTCATCCGGGCGCGGCACGCTGACCTGGCGGGCCTGGCCCGACACCTGGCGCAGCAGCTCGGCCACGCCGGCCACCTTGCGCGAGCGGGTGTCGAAATAGCGGCTCAGCATCTCCTGGCTGTCGCGCAAGTCGCTTTGTGCCGTGTCGAACTGGCGGCTCAGCAGGGCCAGGCGCGCATTCAGCAGGCGCAGCTTGAGGTTCTCGCGCAGGAAGAAGCTCTGGTCGGGCGAGATCAGGGCGGCCTCGGGATGCTCGATGCGGGTCACCCGCAGCAGGGTCTTGGCCTCGCCCCAGACCAGGCCGGTCCAGCTGGACAGCTGCTGCGTGGCCTGCCACCACCACAGCGAGACCTTGCCGTCGGCCGCGGCGGCGGCCTGCTCGCGCTGCAGCTTGAGCGCGCGCTCGCGCTCCTTGGCGGCATCGCCGTTGCGCTCGTCGCGCGGGCGCGGGGCGGACTCGTTGCCCGACACCAGGGGCAGTTCGTCAGCCATGCGCACGACCTCGTCGAGCTTGATGGTCAGCGTGGACACGTCGACGACGGCGACCGCCTTGACGCGGTCCAGGTCACGCGCGACGGCGCGGCGCACGCCTTCCATGCGCGGCTGCTTGTAGCGCAGCAGGCGCTCGTCGGCCTGCTTCAGGGTGGCGACGAGGGGCTCGGCGCTGCCGGTGATCTGGGTCTGCTGCAGGGCCACGCGGATGGCGGCCTCGATGTCGCCGACGACGTTCTCGTCGCGCGAGCGGGACATGGACTGGATCAGCTCCTCCAGCTGGCCGCGCTGCAGGGCCACTTCGGCCAGGCGGGCGTCCAGCAAGGAGACCTTGGCGGCCGTGTCGCGCACCAGCTCGGCCGATTGCTTGGCCGCCAGGCGCGCCTCGGTGGCCTGGGCCTGGCTGGCCTCCTGGCGGCGCACCAGCTCCTGCTCCAGCGACTGCTGGCGGGACAGGCTCTGCCAGGCCAGCACGACGCACAGCAGCACGCCGACGCCCATCAGGGCCAGCAGCCAAGGCAGCCAGGCCGGCAATGCGGGGGCGGGAGGGGGTGGCGGGGCGGCAGGCTCGGCCGCGGCGGCTACGGAAATCGGCTCACTCACAGTGCGATGGATTCTGTCAGAGGCCTTTCAGGGCCTGAGTCACCGCTTCAGGGGCCGGTCGCGCCAAAACCACAGGCTCGAAGCCCGCCGCACGGGCGGCTTCGGCGATGCGCTCATGGGTGGCAATGGCGCGCTGGCCGTCGAGGCCCAGGCCTTGCAGATGCCCGACGGCTTCCGCGCTGCTGAACAGCCACACAAAGGCTGTGGGCTCTGCGCGGATGGCGTCGAGCAGCCGCTGCTCGGCCGCGTCGAAGCGCGGGCCTGCGCGGTGATAGGTCGTCACGGCCTGGACCTGCGCGCCGGCCGCCGCCAGCCTCTCGGCCAGCCATTCACGGCCGCCGTCGCCACGCAGCAGCAGAACCCGGGCGCCAGCCCAATCGCGGCGGGATGACAGTTGTTGCCAGAGGTGTTCGGAGTCCAGGCTGGCGGCGTCCGCGGCGGGTTGGACGATGAGGCTGGCTGGCACGCCATGCTCGATCAGCGCCTGGGCGCTGCCCGGCCCGACGCAGGCCGCCAGCGTGTGCGCCGGCCAGGGGCGGTCGGCGTGCTGGAAAAACTGCTCGACGGCGTTGGGGCTGACGAAGACCGCCAGGTCCACTTCGGCCAGGCCGGCCCAGACGGCGGCGACCGGCGCCGGGTCGCGAGCGGGCAGGATCTCGATCAGCGGCAAGGCCACCGCCTGGACGCCCAGTTCGGCCAGTCGTGCCAGCCAGGCCGCACATTGGGGCCGCGGGCGCGTGACGATGAGTGTCGTCATCCAGGCAGATAGGAGCCGGCGCCGAGCTCGCGCAGTCGGGCCGCCGCCTGCTGGCCCAGGGCTCGGGCGGCGGATACGTCGGCCACGTCGGCATTGACAGCCGTGCGCAGCAAGGGCGAGGCGTGGGCCTCGGCATGGCCCAGGGCGGCGTCCAGGCGCAGCGTCCCGCCCTGCCAATGGGCATGGGCCGCCAACGGCAGGCTGCAGCTGCCACCCAGGGCGCGCGACACGGCGCGCTCGGCCTCACAGGCCAGTTGCGTCGGGGTGTGGATCAGCTTTGCCAGGGCCTCCGCCAGCGCCCCATCGTCGGCGCGGATCTCCAGCCCGAGAGCGCCCTGCCCTGCGCAAGGCAGCATCTGGTCGATCTCGAAATAGCCGCGCACGCGATGGGCCAGGCCCAGGCGCTTGACGCCGGCCGCGGCCAGCACGATGGCGTGATAGCCGCCCTCGTCGAGCTTGCGCAGCCGGGTGTCGAGGTTGCCGCGCAGGGGCTCGACGCGCAGGTCGGGCCGCAGGCTGAGCAACTGAGTCACGCGGCGCAGGCTGGAACTGCCGACGACGGCGCCCTGGGGCAGATCGGCCAGCGAAGCGTAGTCGTTGGCGATGAAGGCGTCGCGCGGATCCTCGCGCTCCAGCACGGCGGCCAGCAGGAAGCCCTCGGGCAATTCCATGGGCACGTCCTTCAGCGAATGCACGGCGAGCTGGGCCCGGCCTTCGGCCAGGGCCGTCTCCAGCTCCTTCACGAACAGGCCCTTGCCGCCGATCTTGGACAGGGTGCGGTCGAGGATCTGGTCGCCGCGCGTCGTCATGCCCAGCAGCGTGGCGGTGATGCCGAGTTCGTCGGCGAGGCGGGACTGCACATGCTCGGCCTGCCACAGCGCCAGGCGGCTTTCGCGCGTGGCGATGGTGATGGAAGTGGTCATGGCCCCGATTATCGAGGCCGGTCTTCAACCAACCGGCCTGCGGCTCTTGAAGAAGGCGTTGATCGTCAGCCGGCCTGCCCCCTCGCGATAGGCCGCAGGCGGCGCGCGGCCGATGTCGCCGGAATGGAAGATGCCGCCGTCGTAGAAGATGGCGCGGTTCCATTTCGCCGGCACGCGGCCGATGAGCTCGAAGTAGCGGTTGCTCTCCGTCATATAGCCCGGCGGGATGCCGTACTTGTCGCCAAAGGCACTGGCGTCAAGCGTGTTCGCGTCCAGGCGGAACTGCTGGGTGTCGGCCTCTGACATCAGCGAGCGGAAGAACAGGGTGCCGCCCAGGGCCTCGTCGCGGAACAGGTAGTGGACCGAGGCGGCGATCATCTCGCCGGCCTGCAGGCCCGAGTCGTCGCGATGGCAGATGCGCTGGCGCCCGTCCAGCGTGGCGGCCTCCTGCAGGACGCGGCCGAAGCGGGCATACATGCCCAGCGGCGCGCCGCTGCCCAGGCGGGCGCGCAGTTGCTGCTCGAAGAACTCGGTCAGCTCGGCGCTGGCGCCGTCGGGCAGGTCGAGCTGCGGCCCCGGATAGGGGTGGCCAGGGATGGCCTGGAACTGGCCGGCCATGCCGCGCGCCAGGCCCACCAAGGCCTCGGGGTCCTGCACGAAGTCGTCGATGATGAAGACCTGGGCGCCGCCGTCCAGCGCCACAGTGTCGATGCGCGCCGACGGCTTGATGCGCAGCGAGGGCCCAGCCATGACCGGCTTGGCCATGGCTAGCTCGGGCCGGGGCGCGGGGCAGAACTGGTGGATGAACTGCTGGTGCGTGGGCAGCTTCATCAGCTTGCGCGCCACGTCCTTGCGCACGCCGCCGAGAAAGTCGGCCAGGCTGCGGTCGTCCATGTTGCGCGTGATGGGGTGATGCGCGGCCGGCGTGATGCCCTGCCCCATCATGACCTGCACCCAGGAATTCTCCTGGAACAGCTCGCCGAGGTTGAGCATGATGCGCGCGGTGTCGCGGAAATGCTGGATGCGGTGCTGGAGCAGCGGCGGCACCTCCATCTCGCGGCAGTGGTTCCAGAACGCGGAGTCCCTGCGATTCGTGACGTGGTAGTGCAGGATGATGAAGTCGCGGATGACCTCGATTTGCTCGCGCGCCTGGCGGTTGTACTCGTCGATGTCGCTCTGGCGCACGCCATCCGTCGGGAAAAGCTCGACGAGGCGCAGCAGGCCCTTCTGGATGAGGTGGATGCTGGTCGACTCCAGCGGTTCCAGGAAGCCGCTGGACAGGCCGATGGCGACGCAGTTCTTCTTCCAGACCACCTCGCGCTGGCCCGGCGTGAAGCGGATGACGCGCGGCGGGCGCAGCACCTCGCCCTGCACATTGGCGAGCAGGGCCGCCTTGGCGTCGTCGTCGCTGATGTGCTGGCTGCTGAAGACCACGCCGTTGCCGACGCGGTGCTGCAGCGGGATGCGCCACTGCCAGCCCCAGGGGTGGGCGATGGAGCGGGTATAGGGCACGGGTTCGCCGACGGAGGCCGTCTGCACGGCCAGCGCGCTGTCGCAAGGCAGCCAATGCGCCCAGCTCTCGTAGGGCACGCCCAAGGTGTCGCCGAGCAGCAGGGAGCGCATGCCGGAGCAGTCGACGAAGAGGTCGCCGTCGATCAGCGCGCCGCCGTCGAGCTGCAGGCCGGTGATGTCGCCGCTGGCCGCGTCCGTGTGGACCTTGACGATCTTGCCCTCGATGCGCTGCACGCCCAGGCCTTCCGAGAAGCGGCGCAGGTATTGGCCGTACAGCGTCGCGTCGAAGTGATAGGCGTAGTTGATGCCCTTGTCGGGCAGCAGCGCGAAGCGGTTCTCCATGGCCGCGCGCAGCTCCAGGCAGTAGTCGCCGTAGTCGCTGGCCAGGTTGCGCCTGCGGCCTTCCAGCCAGAAGTGCTGGAAGCCGGCCGTCCAGTGGCTGTTGCCGGTCTTGCCGAAGGAGTGGAAATAGTGCTCGCCGACGTTGCGCCAGTTCTCGAACTGGATGCCGAGCTTGAAGGTGGCCTGGGTGGCCTGGATGAAGTCCTTCTCGTCCAGGTCCAGCACCTCGTGCAGGAAGTGCAGCGTCGGGATGGTGGCCTCGCCGACGCCGACGGTGCCGATCTCCTCGGACTCGACGAGGCGGATGTCGATCTGCCGGCCCAGGCATTTGGACAGGCCGGCGGCAACCATCCAGCCGGCGGTGCCACCGCCAGCGATGACGACGCGTCGAACGGGTTTGCGGTCAGGAGTCATGGGGCTTATCGGTTCAGGCGATTCAGCAGCAGCGAGCGCAGCTGGCGGGCGCTGGCCTCGTTGATGGGCGCCAGCACGCCGCGGGCCGCGGCGGGGATGTGGGCCGGCGTCTGGGCGTCGGCGTCGAAGACGTAGTGATCGAACAGCGCGCGCCAGGCCTCGCGCTGGGCCGGCGGCAGGTCGCGCAGCGTCAACAGGGCCAGCATCAGCGTGTTCAGCGGCGAGTCCATATAGCCGGGCGACTGCCGCCACCACAGGTTGACCAGGGCATTGACGGGCGACAGGCCCTCGACGCCATGCCACCACTGGCTCGGGATGAAGAGCGCGTCGCCCGGCTCCAGTTCGGCCACCTGGGCGTGCTTGAGCGCCTCGGCAAAGCGCGGAAAGCGCCCGAGGTCGGGCGCCTTCAGGTCGACCAGGCTGATGGGCTGCCCCGCTGGCGTCAGGTCCAGCGGACCGACATAGAGGTTGGCGACCTGCTCGGGCGGGAAGAGCGTGAAGCGGCGCCGGCCCGCGACGACGCAGGCGATGTTGTCCGCCAGATCGAAGTGGGCCGCCACGCGGGTGCGGTTGCCCAGCCACAGATTGACCAGGGGATCGAAAGCCGCGAGGCCGGGGAAGGCGTTGTCCTGGCGCAGGCCGGGGAAGGAGCCGTCCAGCTCGGTCGAGCCGAGGTAGAGGGCTTCGGGCGAGCCGGCGAGCAGTTCATCCAGCAAAGTGCCGAAAGGGCCGACCACGCGCTCGAAGTTGAAGCCGCTGAAATCGTCGTTGTAGAAGAAGCGGCCCTCGATGCCGGGCGCGCCGCGCCACAGGCCGACGCGGGTTTGGCCACCGAAGCGGCGCAGGTAGTCGCAGAAGGCCGCATCCGAGCGCCGGGCCGACTGCACCAGCGGCCAGTCCTTCACCAGGCCGCGCATCAGCACCGGCTGGCTGGACTGCAGCACCTCGGCGGGTATCGCCGAAGTGCCCAGGTCGCTGCGCTCGATCACGCTCAGGCCTCGCGGGCGAGATGCAGGCGGATCAGCTTGGGCAGGTTGGACAGCGAGGCGATGGCCATGTAGATGGGCTGCAGATAGTCCGCCTGGTGCAGCAGGCCCACGGTGGCCGTGTCCAGCGCGGCCAGGCGTTCCTCGTTGATCAGGTAGAAGCCGCCCAGCTGGCCGCGCGTGCCGTCGGGCCGGTCGACGTTGAGCACGAAGGACTCGAGCAGTTCATGAGCCGTCAAGGCATGGATGAACTCGGGCATGGCCTCCAGGCCCTGGTGCAGGGTGTGCAGCACGGAGTTGGCGTGCTCGGCGAAATCGCTGACGCCGCCCTGCGGCAGGAAGACGGCCTCGCCCTCGGCACCTTGGCTGATGCGCGGGCTGGACATGTCGACCATCATGCGCAGCTCCTCGTCGGCCACGCCGATGGAGAAGGGCATGCGCTGCATGGACAGCGGCAGGTAGTCGGCGTCCCAGCCGTCACCGGTCAGGAAGAGGTTCTGGCCTTCGCGCAGGCCGAACAGCACGACGGGCAGGAAGCTGCCCTGGCCGTCGGGCTTGAAGAGGATGGGGTAGTGCGCCTGCAGGCTGCGGAACTCGTCCGGCGTGGCGGGCGCGGACATCACGTCATCGCCCCACTTCGCGCCGCGCTGGGTGATGACGCGCAGGTCCTTGTGCGTGATGTTGTTGAGCAGTTGCAGCATGGAATCGGCGTTGAGGGTCACGTGCAAAAGAGTATGAGCCCTGCAAAGAAGATTGGCCGAGGTAGGCGTCTGCGCGCCCGCCTCGGCCAGTGAGAGGCCTCGGCAGGACCACGCCCGAAGGCGCGGACTGCCGGGCGGTCAGCCCATCGCTCAGAAGCGATAGCGGGCACCGATCAGGTAGCGGCGGCCGGTCTGGATGGCCGAGACCAGCTGGTCCTTGGAGCGGCCGTGCTGGCGGATATAGCCGTCGGTCAGGTTCAGCAGGTCGGCCTGGATGGTCAGGTTCTTGCCGAGCTTGTAGCCGATGGACATGTCGACCTGGCCATAGGCCTCGGTGTAGACCGGGTTGTTGCCGGCACCGTCGAACTTCTGCGCCAGGAACTCGCCGCGCCAGTTGTAGGCGGCACGGACCGACCAGGTGTTGTCTTCATAGAAGCCCACCAGGTTGGCCGAGTCGCTGACACCCAGCAGCGCCGACTGCGGCGTCGTGATGTTGGCGTCGTCGTACTTGAGACCGGTCTTCACCCAGGTGTAGTTGCCCGACACACCGAAGCCGCTGTTGCCGAACATGTGCTGGAAGTTCAGCTCCAGGCCCTTGATGTTGTCGCCCTTTTCATTGGACGGACGGGTCACGGTGAAGTTCAGCAGCGGATCGCTCGCCTGGCCGGTGATGGTGCCGAGGATTTCGGCGTCCGTCAGCGGGCTGGTGGCGGTCACGCCGGGCTGGCCGTTGTAGGTCTTGAAGATGTAGTTGCGGATGCACAGGGGCGTCGGATTGGCACCGCAGGCCGCGGCACCGGCGCGGTAGTAGGCGCCGCCGATGGGCGTGGTCAGGCCCGGCACCGTCGTCGTGAACGTCGACGTGCCGATGAAGTTGCTGACCTTCTTGTAGAACGCACCCAGGGCCGCATAGCTGGACTTGGCGTAGTACCACTCCGCCGAGAGGTCCAGGTTCCTGGACTTCAGGGGCTTGAGCGTCGGGTCGCCGGTGGAACCGGTGCCACCGCCCGCGTTGGCGTTGGAGTTGAAGTTCACGCCACCCAGCAGCTCGTTCCAGCCCGGGCGACCGATGTTCTCGCCGTAGCTGGCGCGTACCTTGAGGTTGTCGGCCAGATCGGCGTCCCAGTCGATGCTGGGCAGCCAGTAGTTGTACTTGCCGGACTTGCTGCCGAAGGTGGTGCCCGCCGTTCCGAGGTTGACCTCGTTCTGCGTGCCCCAGCTCGAACCCGAGCGCGTGACGACCTGCGACGAGGAATCGACCTTGGTGCTCTCGTAGCGCAGGCCCACCGACACATTCATCGGGATGCTGGTGTCGAAGGCATGGTCCCACTGGCCGAAGGCACTGGCGGACTTTTCCGTCGTGCGCCAGTCGTTGCCGCGACTGTAGTCGGCGGCCGTGGCGAAGTAGGCCTCGGCTTGCGCCTGGGTCATGCCGCGCGCCTTCATGATGGCTGCGATCGAGGCCGTGCGCAGGCTGTCGAAATCGGCCACATAGAACTTCTGGAACTGGCGCGGATCGTCGCTGCCCGGGATGCGGCCGAAGAAGCTCGACAGGTTCTCGGTGAAGACCTTGACGTTGTTGTAGTCGCCCTGCGCGCCACGCACGCCCACGCCACCCCAGTCGTCATGCTGGTTGTTGAAGTTGGCGGCGCGGTTCTTGACCTTGGTGAAGCCCAGGCCGGCAATCAGCTTGTCGTCGGTGCCGAGCTTGTAGCTGCCGCGCGTCTGGAACTGATCGATCGTCTGATCGCTCATGTTGTTGACGAACTGCGAGCCGGTCAGTTGCAGCTTGGTCGGATCCAGGGCCGCGTTGTTGGCGCCCGGCAAGCTCAGGATGGGGAACTTCTGGTCGTAGTAGGCGACCGCATTGCCCTGGTTGAACAGGCCCAGGTCCATCGTCGAGTACGTGCCGTAGGGGCTGTTCGGATTGGTCTTGGACGTGGAGTGGTGGGCGTCGAGGTCGATGCGCAGCGCATCGCTGATCTTCCACTCGGTGTTGAAGCCGGTGGAGTTCAGTTTGGACTTCTGGCCGTACTTGCCGGTGTTGATGGCCAGGTCATGGTCCTGGGTCGGATACAGGGCTTCCTGCACCACCGGCGTGGCCACCGGGCTGCCGGTGAACTTGGTCTGGCCGAAGGAGAAGTTGAACCAGCTCGACAGCTCGGCGTTCTTCGCGTTGATGGTGTTGGTCGCGACCGTGTGGTCGAGTGTGAACTTGACGTCCTTGCTCGGCGCGAACTGCAGCGTGACCTGGCCATTGAGGCGCTCGCGCTCCAGCGAGGTCAGCGAGTAGCGCATGTCGACGGACGTCGAGTACAGCGTCGAAGGACGCTGCGCCGCAGGCACCGTGCCCCAGTCGCCGGATGCCGGCGTGAAGGTACGCCAGCCGCCCTGCGTGTAGGCCATGTTGGAGCCCGAGTCACGCTTGGAATAGCTGCCGCTGATGGCGATGCCGATGGTGCGGTCGGCGAAGGTGTCGCTGTAGATGCCGGAGATTTCCGGCGTCACCTTGTCGCCCTTGAAGGACTCGGGCAGACGGCTGTTGGAGCCGTCGAAGTTGGCCTTGACGCCGATGCTGGCGATGCGCTCGCGCACGTCCAGCGGCCGGGCCGTCTTCACATTGATGGTGGCGCCGATGCCGCCGGTCGGCGATTCGGCGCGGGCGGTCTTGTAGACCTCCAGGGCCGAGATCGAGTCGGACGACAGATTGGCGAAGTCGAAAGCCCGCGAGCCGCTGGCGCCAGCGTTCAGCTGGTTGATGATGGACGTCGGCATCTGGCGGCCGTTCAGCAGCACCAGGTTGAAGTCGGGGCCGACACCGCGCACCGTGACCTTGGAGCCTTCGCCACTGGACGAGCGGTCGATGGACACGCCGGCGATGCGCTGCATCGATTCGGCGAGGTTGGTGTCGGGGAACTTGCCGATGTCTTCGGCCACGATGCCGTCGACGAGGCCGCGAGACTCGCGCTTCAGCGTGACAGCGCTGTCAAGGGACTTGCGGATGCCCGTGATGACGACGGTCTCCAGCGACGACGTCGCGCCGGCGGCGGGAGCCTGCTGCGCCTGCACCGCAGCGGCGCCGGTCAACAGCGCGACCATCGACGCCCAGGCCACCGGCTTCAACTGCCGTGAGAACTGGGGCTCTCGCCGGGTCTTGGAAATCTGAGGGTGTTTCATTTGTCTCCTTACTTGCTTGGCCGGCTCTAGCGCCGATTGATGACGACTCTTGTGGCCCGCGGTTATCGTCGACTGGTAGCGTTACCAGCATCCCTCAAAAAAAAGAGATGCCCCCTCCAGGCGCCTGCGTACTGTACGTTTTGGCCTCCCCGAGACTGCTGGGGTTTACGCGAGTTGATCGCGCCATGTACGCAATCAGCAACACCTGAAAAAACGACTCATCCCGGGGTCGCCGGGCCGATCTTCGTGCGCATGCACAACCAATCGGGACGAGTCCTGGTAGCGATCTCAGCAACAGTGCCAGAGATCACGCCGATCCGCGATTCCGTTCAAATTGACAACGCTGTCTACGATATCCGAATCTGGAAGCGGATTCAATTGCGGACACAGTCTGGTTTACCCGGAATGGGGCCTCGCGGCCACACCGCGGTGCGCCGACAGCCGCGGGAAGCACCGCTTCAGTGCCGGCCGATCGCGTGGTTCGGATGCCACGGCAGCCCCGTCACCCCAGCCCCTTCACGGCAGATCCAGCCGGTAGCCCACGCCATAGACCGAAGCGATGCACTCCTGGGCTGGCTCCAGGGCCGCCAGCTTGCGGCGGATGTTTTTGATGTGGCTGTCGACGACGCGGTCGGACACGTCACGGAAATCCTCGTGGATGAGGTCCAGCAACTGGGCCCGCTCGAAGACCCGCCCCGGGTGCTGCAGCAACTGCCTCAGCAGGCGGAACTCGACGGGCGTCAGCGCCAAGGCCTGCTCCTGCCAGACGATGCGCTGGCCGGCCTCGTCCACCGAGAAGCCGCCGCCCGCCGGCACCAGCGTCACTGGTGCCAGCCGGCCCTGGGCGCGGCGCAGCAGGGCCTTCACGCGGGCGACCAGCTCACGCGGACTGAAGGGCTTGCAGACATAGTCGTCCGCACCGAGCTCCAGGCCCAGCAGCCGGTCCAGTTCCTCGACGCGGGCACTGTTGATGAGGATGGGCACATCGCTGAAGGCCCGCACGGCGCGGCAGACCTCCAAGCCATCCAGACCCGGCAGCATCACGTCCAGCAGCACGGCGGCCGGCATGGGTCCGGTCTTCAGCCTTTCCAGCGCCAGGCGGCCATCGGCCAGCCATTCGCTGCGAAAGCCGGCCGCCTGCAGATAGTCGCGCACCAGGGCGGCGAGCTTGGGCTCGTCTTCGACGATGAGGATCAGGTCACCCATTCGCTGCTCCCGGCGGATGCAGCGGCAGCGTCAGCACCATGGCCAGCCCACCCAGTGACGAGGCCTCGGCGCGCAGCCGCCCGCCATGGGCGAGCGCGATGGCGCGGGCGATGGCCAGGCCCAGGCCCGAGCCGCCGAAGGCGCGGCTGCGCGAGGGGTCGGCCCGGTAGAGCGGGTCGAAGAGGCGGTCCAGCTCGTCCTCGGACACGCCGGGTGGCGTGTCCTCGATGCGGATCTCGACCGCCGCGCCCAGCGAGCGCGCCGACAGCTGCAACAGCCCGGGCGCTTTGGTGTAGCGCAGGCTGTTCTCCAGCAGATTGGCCAGCAACTGGGAGATGCGCACGGCGTCCCAGCGTGCGGCCGGCAGCACCTGGGGCAGCGGCGCCTCGATGACCAGGCCGCGCGCCTTGGCACGCGGTGTGATGCGCTCGATGGCCGCCTGCAGCAGCGCGGCCGGGGCCACCGGCTCGAATTCGCAAGGCAGGGAGCGCAGCTCCGAAGTGGCCAGCAGGTGGAAGTCCTCGACGAGGCGCGACAGCCGCTTGATCTCCTCCTGCAAGGAACCCAGGGCCGCACGGTCCATGGGACGGATGCCGTCCACCAGGGCCTCGACCTCGCCGCGCAGCACGGCCAGCGGCGTGCGCAGTTCGTGGGAGAGCTCGGCGATCCAGCGCTGGCGGCTGCTTTCCAGCCTCTGCAGGGCTTCGGCCATGCCGTTGATGTCGGCATGCAAGCCGGTGATCTCGCTGGCGCCGCCGCCGTCGCGCGGTGCGGGCAGGCGCACGTCGAACTCGCCCGCCGCGATGCGCCGCGCGGCCGCCTGGGCCTCGGCCAGCGGCCGCGCCCAGCGCACGGCCAGCAGCCGCGCCAGCACCAGGGCGATCAGCAGCACGCCCGCAGCCACGACGGCCAGGCCGATGTACTGACGGCGCAGGAAGCTGGCGTCCACGCCCTCGGCCGGACCCGCGCGCTCGGCCAGGCGCAGCACGACCAGGGTCTGGCCATTGAGCTTGACGGCGCGCGTCTGGCCCGGCCGGTCCAGGGTCTCGCGGCGCCCGGCCAGTGGCGTCAGGCCGTCGGCAGCCAGCACGACGATGCGCGGACCGAAATTGGATGGATCGCGGCGCGGTGGCGGCGGCTCGCGGCGCAGTTCGTGCGGCGGCGGCCGGCCTTCGGGCCCGCCGCGCTCAAGCGGAGGCGGGTCATCGGGCCGGCCACCGGGGGGCGGCCCCTCGGTTGGGCCGCCCCGCCCCGCCGACACACGCACCGCGTCCAGCCATTCGCGCAGCACCGGCCTCAGGTCCGGCGGCAGCCCGCCACGGCGGGCCAGGTCGCGCTCGGCGGCTTCCATCAGCCGCGTCAGGTGCTCACCGTCCTGGGCCTGCAGATAGTCGGAGAAGCCGGTGCGCAGATTCCAGACGACCAGGCCGGCCACGGCCGCGACGGCGGCCAGCGCGATGGTGATGAGAAGCAGCGACAGCTGATGGACGAGGCGCATGCGCGCATCTTGCCGGGCAACTGTGGAGGCGGCCTCCACAGTTTCTCCATGCTGGGCCCACGCTCGCCCGGGAAGCTGGCGGCATGCCAACAACGGAGACCGTCATGCCCGCCCGCCTTCACCGCGCCCTGCTGCCCGCCCTGCTGATCTGCCTGCTCGCCGGCTGCGGTG
>NZ_JBWKOB010000009.1:0-148164 GCF_059415865.1 Roseateles sp. GW821-FHT09H10
CCTGCGCAGCAGCGTGCAGGCCGCCCTGGCCCGGCCGGCCGAGGGCGGGCGCCTCTATGCCCGCGCGCTGGCCCGCCGCTGCGCCGACCTGGCCGGCCTGCAGCCGCCCGCCACGCCCGACGTCAACGATGCCCGCCACCAGCGCGCCGTCGCCCGCCAGGCGGCCCTGGCCGCCGGCTGCAGCCAGTTCGCCAACGGCGAGTGGCTGGCCCTGGTCAATGTCGCAGCCGACGAGCACCCCGCCGGCGACCCGCTGCTGGCCCTGCAGCAGTCCGACCTCGATGACAGGGCCCTGCTGAGCGCGGTGCTGGCCCGTCCCGATGCGCTGCTGCTCGACGAACTCGGCGAGCGCCTGCTGCTGCGCCGCATCGAAGGCGAGCCGCGGCTGTTCTTCGACGGCCAGCGTTTCGACACCGACACCGAGCGCGCCACCGCCCAGGCCGCGCTGCGCCTGCTGCCCTGCCACTTCGGCCTCGCCTGCGATGAGCGCGACCCCGAAGTCTGGCTGAGCTGCCTGCGCGGCGACGGCTGTGCGGCCTCGCGTGTCGAGCGGGAGACGTCGCAGGCACAGGCGCTGGCAGTACGCCTGGCCGGCGCACTGCGCGCCGGCGAACTGGGGCGTTTCCTGCCGCCCTCCTGAGGCTCGCCGCCGTTAAGCTGCGCGCCCATGAAACATCTCGCCCTCGCGCTGGCCACCGCCGGCCTGCTGTCCTCGGCCCTGGCCGCCCCCAAGGCGGCGCCCAAAGCGGCTCCCAAGGCGGCGCCCAAATCCGGGGCCCTCAAGATGACGGCCCAGCAGATCCTGGCCGCCTCGCCCGCCGGCGACTGGCGCGGCCTCGATCCCGAGAACACGCTGCTGATGGACCTGGCCTCGGGCCAGGTCATCATCGAGCTGGCGCCCCGCTTCGCGCCCGCCCATGCGGCCAATATCCGCGCCCTGGCCCGTGGCGGCTACTGGGACGGCCTGGCCATCCTGCGCGTGCAGGACAACTTCGTCACCCAATGGGGCGACCCCGATGGCGAGGATGCCGCCAAGGCCAAACCGCTGCCGGCCGGCGCTTCGCCCAAGCTGCCCGCCGAGTTCTCGGTGTCGCTGGACAAGATCGGCAAGGAAGCCGGCTTTGCCAAGCTGCCGGACGTGGAAGGCTGGGCGCCCCGCACCGGTTTCGCGGGCGGCATGCCGGTCGCTGCCGACCCCAAGACCGGCAAGGCTTGGCTGGCCCATTGCTATGGCGTCGTCGGCGCCGGCCGCAGCGATGCGGTCGACTCCAGCAACGGCACCGAGCTCTATGTCGTCATCGGCCAGGCGCCGCGCGGCCTGGACCTGAACATCACGACGGTCGGCCGCGTGCTCAAGGGCATGGAGCTGTTGTCCGCCCTGCCGCGCGGCACGGCGGCCATGGGCTTCTACGACAAGCCCGAGCAGCGCACCGGCATCCAGCGCATCCGCCTGCTGGCCGAAGTGCCAGCCGAGGAACGCCCGGCCCTGCAGGTGCTGAAGACCGAGTCCAGCACCTGGACCCAGCTGCTGGACGCCCGCCGCTACCGTGGCGGCTGGTTCGTGCACAGCCCCGGCTACATCGACGTCTGCAGCGCCTCGGTACCCACGAGGCCGACGCCTCAGGCGCCCAAGTAGAGCGCCACGCGGTAGGTGATGAAGGAGGCCAGGTAGGCCAGGCCGAACAGATAGCCCGTGATGATCAGCGGCAGCCTGTAGCCGCCGGTCTCGCGCTTCACGGCCGCCAGCGTCGCGATGCACTGCGGCGCGAACACATACCAGGCCAGCAGGGACAGGGCCGTCGCCAGGCTCCAGCTCTGGGCGATCAGCGGCGTCAGGGCCTGGGCGGCGTCGTCGCCGGTGGCGGACAGCGCATACACCGTGCCCAGGGCGCCGACGGCCACTTCGCGGGCCGCCAGGCCCGGCACCAGCGCCAGGCTGATCTGCCAGTTGAAGCCGATGGGCTCGAAGATGGTGGCCAGGCCCGCGCCGAGGTAGCCGGCGATGCTGTACTGGATGGGGGCGCCGGTCGCGCCTTCCGGCGGCGACGGGAAGCTGGAGAGCAGCCACAGCGCCAGCGTCAGCAGCAGGATGATGCCGCCCACGCGCTTGACGAAGACGACGGCGCGCTGCCACAGGCCGATGGCGATGGAGCGCGGATGCGGCCAGTGGTAGCTCGGCAGCTCCATCATCAGCGGGCGCACCAGGCGGCCCGTGCTGGTGAAGCGCTTCAGCACCCAGGCCACGGCCATGGCGCCGATGATGCCGGCCACGTAGAGCCCGAACAGCACCAGGCCCTGCAGCTCGAAGCCGCCTACCTCGCGGTTGGGGATGAAGGCGCCGATCAGCAGCGCATACACCGGCAGCCGCGCCGAGCAGGTCATCAGCGGCGCGATCATGATGGTGACGAGACGGTCGCGCGGATTGGCGATGGAGCGCGTGGCCATGATGCCGGGGATGGCGCAGGCGAAGCTGGACAGCAGCGGGATGAAGCTGCGCCCCGACAGGCCGACGCTGCCCATCAGCCGGTCCAGCAGCAGGGCCGCGCGCGGCAGATAGCCCGACTCCTCCAGCACGAGGATGAAGAAGAACAGGATCAGGATCTGCGGCAGGAAGACCAGCACACCGCCGGCGCCGGCGATGACGCCGTCGACGATGAGGCTGTGGAACCAGCCCGCCGGGATGAAGTTGCCGACCTGGGTGCCCAGCCAGGCCATGCCGTCCTCGATGAGGGCCTTGGGCGGCTCGGCCCAGGAGAACACGCCCTGGAACAGCAGGAAGAGCAGCACCGCCAGGATGATGGAGCCGGCCACCGGATGCAGCAGCACGCGGTCGACGCGGTCGCTGGGCAGGGTGGGCAGTTCGTCGTCCAGGTGCAGGGCGCGCAGCCAGGTCTTGACGGTGACGTGATCGTCGACCTGCTGCTCGCCGGCCACGGCGACGGCGGCGCCCTCCCAGACCTCGGGCTTGTCGAGCACGGCGCGCAGCTCGTCCAGCCCTTCCTTGTGGATGGCGACGGTGCGCACCACCGGCACGCCGAGCTGGGCCGACAGCGCGGCGGCATCGACCTTGAGGCCGCGGCGCGCGGCCAGGTCGGCCATGTTCAGCGCGGCGACGACGGGCAGGCCCAGGCGGCGTACGGCCAGCAGCAGGCGCAGGTTGCGGCGCAGATTGGTGGCGTCCAGCACCATGACGACGAGGTCGGGCCGCTTCTCGCCCTTGGCGCGGCCGGCCAGCACGTCGCAGGTGACGCGCTCATCGGGCGAACGCGGATGCAGGCTGTAGGTGCCGGGCAGGTCCAGCAGGCGCAGCGCCTTGCCGGCGCCCAAGATGAGGCGCCCTTCCTTGCGCTCGACGGTGACGCCGGCGTAGTTGGCGACCTTCTGATGGCTGCCGGTCAGGCCGTTGAACAGGGCCGTCTTGCCGCAATTGGGATTGCCGACCAGGGCGACCAGCCGGCCGCCCTTGTGTACATGGATGACGGACTCGCTCATCGCGGCTTCACCGCGATGCATTCGGCCTCGGCATGGCGCAGCGCGAACGTCGACTGCCCGACGCGCACGACCAGATTGCCCGTGCCCTGGGCGCCGCGGCGCAGCACGCGCACCGCTTCGCCTGGCAGGAAGCCCAGGTCGGCCAGCCAGCCTGCCCATTCCGGCGAATGCGCGGGCGCACTGACCTGCTGGACGGTCAGCGCCTGCCCGGCAGGGGCGGCGGCGAGGCTGGAGGGCAGCGGCTCGGACATGGGAGCGGGCTCGACGGGCGAGTCGATTGGATGAGAATGATTCTCATTGTACGCAGGCCCATCGCTCTCCCGCCGGGAAGCGGGCTTTGCGTCACCTCGGGTTGAGCTGGTCCAGCAGCTGGTCGCAGGCCTTCAGGGCCTTGGCGAAGTCCAGCCGGGCCACGGCCGCTGACAGCTGGGCCAGTTCGGCACCCAGGCCGCCGGCCTGCTGGGCGGCCAGTTCCTCGCAGACCGAGACCGAGCGCATATTGCGCTCCACCAGCAGCTGGCGCAGGCGGCGCAGCGCTTCAAGAGGCTCGTCGGCTGTCGCGGCGACGGGCGGTGGCGGCGGGCTGGGCGCCGCCAGGGCCGACAGCGCGGCCAGGCTGGCGTCGAGCAGGCCCTGCAGGCCGGCCACGTCGACGGCGGCCGCATCGCCGCCCTCGCGCAAGGCCAGCTCCTGCCGCCCGGCCAGCGCGGCCAGGGCCGTGGCGCCGATGGCCCCGGCGAGGCCGCGCAAGGTGTGCAAGGCGCGTGTCGCGTCGGCCGGAGCCGGCTGCTGCAGATGGCGCTTCAGGGCCTCCAGCTCGGCGGGGCCGTCCTGCGCAAAAGACCGGGCCAGGCGTTCGTACAGGGCCGTGCGGCCGCCCAGGCGCTGCAGGGCCGCCTCGCGCTCCAGCAGGGGCACGGCCGGCGGCGATGGCGCCGGCCGCAGCGGCAGCGGCCCAACATGGCGGAGCAGGCAGGCGACGAGTTGCTCCAGGTCGACGGGCTTGGCGACGTGGTCGCGCATGCCGGCGGCCAGGCAGGCCTGACGGTCCGACTCCATGGCATTGGCGGTCATCGCGATGATGAGCGTTCCCGGCCGGCGCGCGAGGATGCGCTGCGTGGCCTCGAAGCCGTCGATGTCGGGCATCTGCAGGTCCATCAGCACGGCATCGAAGGGCGGCTCGGCGACCTGGGCCAGATGCGCACCCTCGACGCCGCCACCGGCCACCGTCACGAGTGCGCCCTCGCCGTCCAGCAGTTCCTGGCCGACCTGCTGGTTGAAGCTGTTGTCCTCGACCAGCAGCAGCCGCATGCCTTGCAGCCGGCGCGCGGCGCTCGCATGCGGCAGGGGCGCCGGCTGGCCGCGCGTGGCCTCGGCGACGGCGTCGTGCAGCATCGAGGCCGTCACCGGCTTGACGAGATAGCCGCCCAGGCTCTGGATGTCCTGCTCGCTGCGCTCGGCCAGCAGCTCGCGGCCATGGGCCGTGACCATGATGATGACGGGCGCGTCGGATTCGTGGCTGTCGCGGATGCGGCGCGAGGTCTCCCAGCCGTCCAGCCCGGGCATGCGCCAGTCCATCAGGATGAGTTGATAGTGCGGTTCGCCGCCCTCGGCCGCCTCGTGCACCAGGGCCAGGGCCTGTTCGCCGCTGGCCGCCATGTCGCAGTCCCAGCCCAGGCTGGCGCCTATGCCCTGCAGCACCTCGCGGGCCATGGGGTTGTCGTCGACGATGAGGACCTTGAGGCCGCGCTGGGCCGTGTCGGCCTCGCCGCTGTCGGCCGGCGCGGCCTCCATCAGCAGATCGAAATGGAAGCGGCTGCCCTCGCCGACGCGGCTGTCCACGCGCAGCTCGCCGCCCATCAGCGCGACCAGGCGCCGGCTGATGGCCAGGCCCAGGCCGGTGCCGCCGTAGCGGCGCGAGGTCGATTGCTCGGCCTGGCTGAAGCCGACGAAGATGTGCTCGAGCTTGTCCGCCGGGATGCCGATGCCGGTGTCGCGCACCTCGAAGCGCAGCCAGGACTTGCCACCCTCCTCCCGCAGCAGGGTCAGGCCCAGCACGACCTCGCCGCGCTCGGTGAACTTCAGCGCGTTGCCGGCCAGGTTGAGCAGCACCTGGCGCAGGCGCGTCGCGTCGCCGATCAGGGCGGCCGGCAGGCGCGGGTCGAGGCGGAACAGCACCTCGATGTCCTTGGCGCCGACATTGGCCGACAGGATGACGGCCAGCTCGCGCATGAAGTCGCTGAGCTCGAAGCGGTGCGGGTCCAGCTCCATCTTGCCGGCCTCGACCTTGGAGAAGTCCAGCACGTCGTTGATGACGGCCAGCAGGGCCTGGGCCGCCGTGCGGGCCTTGCTCGCATAGTCGAGCTGGCGCGGCGCGAGCTCGGTGCGCAGCAGCAGATTGAGCATGCCCAGGGCCCCGCTCATCGGCGTGCGGATCTCGTGGCTCATGTTGGCGAGGAAGTCGCTCTTGGCCTGGCTGGCCGCTTCGGCCGCGACGCGGGCGCGCACCAGGTCGACCTCGGCGCGATGGCGCTCGGTCACGTCGATGAGCATCTGCACGACGTTGACGAGGCGGCCGCGCCGGTCGCGGATGGCACTGGCGCTGGCGTCGACAAAGAGCTCGCCGCCGCCCGGCAGCGCAAAGCCGCGCTCGAAGCGCACATGGTCCAGCCGTGCCGTGGCCAGGCGCGCCAGCTCGCTGCCCAGCACGCGCCCGGCGCGGAAGTCCGGCAGGTCGGCCAGCTTGGCGCCGCGCAGTTCGCCTGCCTCGCGGCAGAGCATGGCCGTCAGCGCGGTGTTGACGTCGAGGATGACGCCCTGGGCATCACACAGCGCGATGCCGACCTGGGCACGCTCGAAGACGCCGCGAAAACGCTGCTCGCTGTCGTTCAGGGCGCGCGTGCGCTGCTCGACGCGGGCCTCCAGCAGCTGGCGCTCGACGACAAGCTGCTCGGTCATGTGGTTGAAGCCCTGGGCCAGCTCGCGGAACTCGCGGAAGCCGCAGACCGGCGCGCGCTCGTCGAGCTTGCCGCCGGCGATGCGGCCGACGGCCCGGTTCAGCAACTCGACGGGTTCGACAAGGCGCCGTCCCAGCAGCAGGCCCAGCCCCAGGGCCAGCAGCAGGCCCAGGCCCAGGGCGATGAAGAGGCGGTCGCGCAGCTCGCGAACCGGCGCAAAGGCCTCGGCCGAGTCGATGTTGACGGAGATGCCCCAGTCCAGCGCCGGCAGATGGCGCCAGGAGGCGACGACGGGCACGCCGGAATAGTCCCGCGTCTCGCCGCTGCCGCTGTCGCCGCGCAGGCCGCGCACGGCCGGCGGCAGGTCAGGCGCGCTCAGGTCGATGGCGCCGCTCAAAGTCTGGGAGGGCGGGCGCTTGAGGTCGTTGATGAAGACGGCACGCTCGCCCTCGCGCTGCACCAGCACGGTCTCGCCGCTCAGCGCGAGGCCAGAGCGCTCGGTCGCCACGCGCTGCAGCCGCTGCAGGTCGAGCTGCAGCACGACGCTGCCCAGCACGCGGTCGCCGTCGACCACGGGGTGGACGAGAAAGAGCGTCGCGCCCCCGTCCCCGCTCAGGCGCTGGACGGTCGTCAGCTGCGGGTCGAGCTGGCCGATGGCACGGCGATGGGCCTGCAGCAGCTCGCTGCCCTCGAAGGCACCGCCGTCCAGGCGCGCCAGTTCCAGGCTGGAGCCGGCCGGCGCCTTCATCGCGAAGCTGATGCGGCCGTCGGGCTGGGCCAGCAGCAGGTTCTGGTACTTGCCGCTGTCATACAGGCGTTCGTAGAAGCCGCGGCTGCCTGCCGACACGCGCGTCGCGACGGCATCGCCGCGCTGCACGAGCAGCTCGCGCGTGTCGCCGGACTGGGCCACGAGGCGGCCGTCGACCTCGACCTCGTTGAGGTACTCGTTGATCTCGTTGACCTTCTTGCGCGAGATGGCCACCAGGCCCTCGGTCACCGTCTCGCGCAGGCTGGACTCGAAGCTGGCGAGCTGCCAGGTCCCCAGCACGCCCAACGGCAGCAGGGACAGCAGCACCATGCCCATCAGCAGGGCCGGGCCGACCGGCCAGGCGCGCCGCGGCGAGACCTCGGCCTCGACGACGGCGCTCAAGGCTTCACCTCGGTGCGCGGCATCACGGCCATCCAGTGCTCGGCCGAGCGGAAGGTCGGCCAGGGCTCGGGCTTGATGTAGCGCGGCAGCCGGTAGACCTCGCTGAGCTGGCCGCCGGGCTTGACCTGGGCGATGCGCAGCTGGCGCCACAGATGCCGGCTCTGGCTGTCCACCGCCGCGAAGCCCTGCGGCGCCGGCACCGTCTGCTGCAGCACATTGGCGTTCACCGCGTCGGTCTGCGGGCTGCCGACCTCGCGTACCGCGGCGGCCCAGAGCTGCACGGCGACATAGGCCGACACCGCCGGGTCGCTGGCCTGGACCGCCTCCCCCTGGCTGCGCCTCAGCCGGGCGAGAAAATTCTCGTTGACCGGCCCGGGCTGGGACTGCAGATAGCTCCAGGCCGTGAAATGGCGATCCAGCCGGCCGCCTTCATAGGCCAGCATCTCGGGCTCGGCGGCACTGAAGGACAGCAGCGGCAGATCGGTCAGGCCGGCCGCCACCAGGGCGTCGAACAAGGCCCGGTTGCTGTCGCCGCTGATGGTGCTGAGGACGACGTCGGGCTGCAGCTTCTGCAGATCGTCCAGCACCGCCGCGACATCGCGGCCGCCCAGCGGCACATAGCGCTCGCCCAGCACCTCGCCGCCGCCCAGCAGGATGAAGTCGCGCAGCACGGCATGCACCCGGCGCTGGTAGGGGCCGTCGGTGCCGACCATGTAGATGCGCCGGCCGAAGCCATGCATGGCCCAGTCGGTGGCGGGCAGCAGCTGCTGGTTGGGGGTCGGGCCGGTGTAGATGATGTGGCCCGACTGCTCCATGCCCTCATAGGCCATGGGATAGAACAGCAGGTGGCGGTGGGTCTCGACGACGGGCTTGACGGCCTGGCGGCAGACCGACGACCAGCAGCCGAACAGGGCCACCGCGCGCTCGGTGCTGATGAGGCGTTCGGCCGCCGCCGCCGCGATGCGGGGATCGGAGCGCGAATCCTCGATCTTCAGCTCGATGCGGCGCCCCTGCAGGCCGCCGGCGGCATTGATCTCCTCCACGGCCAGCTTGACGGTGGCCACCAGGGGCGCCTCGCTGGTCGCCATCGGGCCGCTGAGGGCCTGCAGCAGGCCGATGACGATGGGGCCGCGCGCGGCTTCGGGCGAGGGGCGTTGCAGCAGATACAGGCCCAGAGCCAGCGCCAGCACCAGCAGCAGCCCCCCCAGCAGCGCCAATCGGGCCCGCAGAGGCTCCAGCATGTATCAGCCCGCCGCGCGCCGCGCCTCGGGCGAAATCAGCGGCAGGGTCAGCCTGGCCGTCGTGCCCACGCCGGGCGTGGATTCGACCTGGATCTGCCCGCCGAGCGCGAAGGTGACCAGATTGCGCACGATGTACAGGCCCGGCTCGCTGCGGTTGGGCCCGAAGCGGGTCGAGAAGAAGGGATCGAAGACGCGGCCCAGCATGCCGGGCGGGATGCCGACGCCATGGTCCTGCACGGTGACGGTGAGCTGGTCGTTGCCCAGCGGGCGCACGCGCAGATGCACCTCGCCGCCGGCCTCGCGATAGGCATGCTTGACGGCGTTCTGGATCAGCGTGGACAGCACCTTGGCCAGCGCGCCGCGAAAGCTCAGCAGGTGCAGGTCGTCGCCGGCATCGAGCTCGCAGCGCACCTGGTGGGCCTCCAGCGCCGGCGCCAGGCCCGCGACCACCTCGTGAACCAGCTCCAGCAGCGAGAAGCTGCGCCGCTGGTCGCCGAAGTTGTCGGCCGTGGACTGCAGGAAGGAGTCGACGATGGACAGGGTGCGCTGCAGATTGGACAGCACCAGGCCGACGCTCTCCTCGCTGACGCGCAGATGCTTGTCGAGGTCGCTGCGCTTGATGTTGCCCTGGTGGGTCAGGCCGCGCAGATGGGTCAGGTCGTCCTGCAGCGTGCAGGCCGAGATCAGCGCATTGCCCAGCGGCGAACTGAGCTCCTGGGCGATGCCGGAGATGGTGCGGCCGACCGAGGCCAGCTTGTCGCGCTGGAAGAGCTCGATCTGCGAGCGCGCAAAGCTCTCGGACGCCAGCTTGAGGGCGAGCTGGGTGCGCACCCGCGCCTTGACGACGACATCGACGAAGGGCTTGGGGATGTAGTCGACGGCGCCGTGGGCAAAGCCCTGGGCCTCGTCGTCGGCGCTGCCCTGCACGGTCACGAAGATGACGGGCACGCTGCGCGTGCGCGGGTCGGCCTTGAGGCGGTCGCAGACCTCGTAGCCGCTCATCTCGGGCATCAGCACATCGAGCAGGATGAGGTCGGGCAGCTGCTGGGCGCAGAAGGCCAGGGCCTCGGCGCCGCTGGTGGCCATGGACACCTCGCATTCGTCCACCAGCAACTGGTAGAGCGCATGGATGTTGCTCGGCTGGTCGTCGACTACGAGGATGAGCGGCATGGCGGATCAGAATAACCGCTGCACCCTGCTGGAGACCAGTGCCATGCCCTGGGCTTTCCCCAGGGCGGCGGCGTGGATTCCGTCGCACATTTCGCGCATGGCGCCCTTTCATAATCGGCCCGTACCCACGCGATCGTTCCATGCCCCCGCGCAAGCTCACGCTCGGTCTTCTCTGGCTTGCCATGGCGGCACTGCTGGCCCTCCTCGCTCTGCTCTGGAAGCTGCGCGGCGCGGGCGGCGCGGCCATCGACGCCGCCTTGGTGATTAATGCCCTTTTGCTGCCCCTGCCGCCCCTGTGCGTGTTCGCGTTGCGCCGCAACGTCGATGCAGTGAAGGCCCACAAGGCCGCCACCGAAGCCAAGACCCGCTTCCTGGCCCAGATCAGCCACGAGATCCGCACGCCGATGAACACGGTCATGGGCATGACCCAACTGGCCCTGCAGACCCAGCTCACGCCCGAGCAGCGCGACCTGCTGACCAAGGCCGACGCGGCCTCGCGCACCCTGCTCAGCCTCGTCAACGACGTGCTGGACGTCTCCAAGATCGAGGCCGGCCACATGGAGATCGAGTCCCAGCCGCTGCGCCTGGAGGACGTCGTCGGCCAGGCCATGGAGCTGGTGCGGCCGGTGCATGCCAACCCCGCCGTCGCACTGATCTGCGACTGGGCCGACGCCAGCCTGCTGGGCCCGCGCGGCCAGCTGCGCGGCGATGCGCTGCGCCTGCAGCAGGTGCTGGTCAACCTGCTGTCCAACGCCATCAAGTTCACGCCCTCGGGCCAGGTCTTGCTGCGCCTGGCCGCGGCCCCCACCGACGAGCAGGGCCGCGTGCCGCTGATGCTGACGGTGCAGGACAGCGGCATCGGCATGAGCGCCGAGCAGCTCGAGGGCCTGTTCCGCGAGTTCCGGCAAGGCGACGTCTCCGTGTCGCGCCTGTATGGCGGCACCGGCCTGGGTCTGGCCATCGCCCGCCGCCTCGTCGAGCTGATGGGCGGCTCGCTGGATGTGCAGAGCGCTCCCGGCCGCGGCAGCAGCTTCGACATCCGCCTGCCCCTGCCGCTGGATGCCACGGCCAGCGCACCCGCGCCGCTGAAGGCCCAGCGCCTGCTGCTGGCCAAGGGCCGGCCCGAGGGCCGCGAGGCGACCCTCGCCCTGCTGCGCCATCTCGGCCTTGGCGCCGGCGTCGCCGCCAGCACGGATGCCGCCAGCACCCTGGCCGCCCTGGTCGGTGCCCGCGAAGCCGGCAAGCCCTTCGAGTGGCTGCTGCTCGATTGGCAACTGCCCGGCCCCGGCGCCACCGGTGCCGAACTGCTGGCGCAGCTGCGCCGCGACCACCCGGCCCTGCGCATCGCCGTGCTGAGCCCGCCGGGTGCCGACGACGGCCCGGCGCAGGCGCGCAGCTTCGGGGCCCGGGCCCTCTGTCCCAAGCCCCTGCTGCCCGGCGACCTGCGCCGCCTGCTGGACGATGCGCCGTCCGAGCGCGGCATCGGGGTCGACACCCAGTCTCTGGCCGGCCTGCGCGTGCTCCTGGTCGAGGACCATCCCGTCAACCAGGAGATCGCGCTGCGCCTGCTGAGCAGCCGTGGCGCCCAGGTCGACGTCGCCGGCAACGGCCAGGAAGGCCTGGAGCGCCTGCTGGCCCGCGGCCCGACCGCCTATGACCTCGTGCTGATGGACCTGCAGATGCCGGTGCTCGACGGGCTGAGCGCCACGCGCCGGCTGCGCGAACTGCCCGAGTTCGACGCCCTGCCCGTGCTGGCCATGACGGCCCATGCCCTGGCCGAGGAGCGCGCCCAGTGCACGGCCGCCGGCATGCAGGGCCATATCGCCAAGCCGCTGGACGTCGCCCGGCTGGTGCGCGAGCTGCAGCGCTACCGCCCGCCCCCGGCAGCGCAGCCGCCGCGCCCCACGCTGGACCTGCAGACCGGCCTGCGCCAGTTCGACGGCCAATCAGCCCTGTACCGCCGCACGCTGCAGGGCTTTGCCGACCAGTACGCCCCCGGCCTGGCCGGCTGGTCCGACTGGCTGGCCAGCGGCGCCTGGACCGAACTGCGCCGCGCCGCCCACACCCTGCAGGGCCTGGCCGCGACGCTGGGGGCCCAGCCCCTGCACCACGCCGCCCTGGCCCTGGAGCGCAGCGCCGCCATCGCCGACGCCGAGGGCGCGCAAGGGCATCTCGACCGCGTCGCCCCGGCCCTGGAGCTGCTGCAGGCCGAGATCCACGCCGCCCTGGCCCGCAGCTGGGATGTCGCCCCGGCACCGCGCGCCAGCGGGCCGGGCGACGTCGCCGAACTGCACCAGCTGCTGGCCCACAGCGACAGCCGCGCGCTGGACTGGTGGCAGGCCCATGGCGCCCACAGCGGCCTGGCGCCCGAGCTGCACCAGCGCCTGGACCGGGCCCTCGCCGCCCTCGACTTCGACGCCGCGGCTGTCGCGCTGAAGGGCAAGGCTTGAAGTCCCCGGTCATCGTCGTCCTCGGCCCCGTCGGCACGCGCTGGCTCTTCAAGGTCATCGTCGCCTCGGCGCTGTTCGCCTGGGCCAGCGAGGCCTGGCTCGGTGTCATCGAGCCCAGCGACCGCATCGCCTATCCCCTGATCGCGACGGCCTTCTCCGCGCTGGCCCTGCTGGTCTGGCGCCTGCCGCAGCGGCTGCGCGTCTGGCAGCGCACCGGCGTCACGCTGCTGGCCCTGTATTTCTCGCTGACCATGCTGGTCTTCACGCTCCGGCCGGACCCGGGGCCCAGCCTCTACACGCTGGGCAGCTTCACCCCCTGGGCCATGGGCGGCAGCCTGCTGCTGTTCACGACCTGGCGGGCGCGCGAGGCCCTGCTGATCTCCCTGAGCCTGCTGGCCGTCATGCTGGCACCGCCGCTGCTGCTGCGCTTCTTCGGCACGCCGCCGCAATGGCTGATGGACGGCTGGCCGCTGATCGCCAACCTCGGCCTGTGCCAGACCATGTTCTGCATCGCGCTGTGGGGCCTGTCGCGCCAGATCGGACGCCTGACCCAGCTGGCCCCGGTCTCGGGCGGCCTGGCCACGGCCGAGGACCTCATCAAGGCCCGCCTGGCCGAGCTGGAGCGCTCGAACGCCGCCGCCGAGGCGGCTTCGCGCGCCAAGTCCGACTTCCTGGCCAATATCGGCCACGAGATCCGCACGCCGATGAACACCGTGCTCGGCCTGACCCGGCTGCTGCTGGAGGGCCGGCTGCACGCCGAGCAGCGCGGCCGCCTGCAGGAGGTGGCCAAGGCCGGCGAGTCCCTGGTCAAGCTCATCGACGGCCTGCTGGACTATGCCGACCTCGACGCCGGCCGCATGCAGCTGGCCACCGAGCCGCTGCAGCTGGAGCCGCTGCTGGCCAGCGCCTTCGACGCCGTGCGGCCGGCCGCCCAGGCCAAGCAGCTGGAACTGATCTGCGACATTGCCTCGCCCGAACTGCTGGGCGCGGCCGGCGCCCGCCGCGGCGACGCGGTACGCCTGACCCAGCTCCTCACCGAGCTGCTCGTCAATGCCGTCAAGTTCACGCCGGCCGGCCAGGTCAAGCTCAGCGCGTCGGTGGATGCCGCCGGCGGCTGGCTGCTGCGCGTGCGCGACAGCGGGCTGGGCATGGCGCCCGAGCAGCTGGCACGGTTGTTCACGCCCTTCGCCCAGGCCGAGGCCAGCGCCACCCGGCGCTTCGGCGGCACCGGCCTGGGCCTGGCCATCTGCCGCGCCCTGGCCGAACGCATGGGCGGCACGCTGACGGCCCGCAGCGCCCCCGGCCGCGGCAGCGAGTTCGAACTGAGCCTGCCGCCATCGCCCTGCCCCGAACTGGCCCCGCCGCCGGTGCCGCCACCGCGCCGCGTGCTGGTGGTGCAGGCCGCCCACAGCGGCGGCCACGAGACGCTGATCGCGCTGCTGAAGGCCCTGGCCCCGAGCAGCCGCATCGACCTGCTGGCCCAGGGCCGCCAGGCCCTGGCCCGCCTCGTCGCCGTGCCGGCCAGCCAGCCCTATGACCTGCTGCTGATCGACTGGGTGCTGCCCGACATGGAGGGCAGCGAGCTGCTGGCCAGCCTGAAGGAAAGCGGCCCGCCACGGGCCCGCCGCACCGTGCTGCTGAGCGCCTTCGACACGCCGGTGCTGCGCGATCGCGCGCTGCGCCTGGGGGCCGAGGCCCTGTGCGCCAAGCCCCTGCTGCCCCATATGCTGCGCCGCCTGATGGACCTGGAGCGCCCGCTCCCCGTCGACCTGCCGCTGTCCGAGGTCGTGGACCCGACCAACACTGGCGCCGACCCCACGACGCTGATGAGCGAGCTGGACACCCTGCTGGGCGAGGCCGACAGCAATGCGCTGACGCTGTACGAACAGCATGAATCGGCCTTCATCGAGATGCTGCCGGCGCCGCAGGCCAAGGCGCTGGCCGGCGCCATGCAACGCTTCGACTTCGACGAGGCCCAGGCCGCGCTGCGCGGCAAAAGCAAGGAGGCGAGCAAGCCATGACCCTGATGCCGCCCGAAATCGCCGCCGCGCCTGCCGCCATGACCCAGGCCACGGTGCTGGTCGTCGACGACACCCCGGCCAATCTGACCCTGCTGGCCCAGGTGCTCAAGCCCGACTACCGCGTGCAGCTGGCCGTCAGCGGCGCCAAGGCGCTGGAGATCTGCCGCCGCCAGCCGCCCGACCTCATCGTGCTCGACGTGATGATGCCGGAGATGGATGGCTACGAGGTCTGCCGTCAGCTGAAAAGCGACCCGGCGACGCGCCGCGTGCCCGTCATCTTCCTGACCGCCCTGACCCGGCCCGAGGACGAGAGCGCCGGCTTCCAGGCCGGCGGCGCCGACTTCATCCACAAGCCCTTCAACCCGGCCACCGTGCTGGCCCGGGTGCGCACCCACCTGCAGCTCAAGCTGGCCGAGGACCATCTGCTGCGCCACAACGCCCAGCTGAGCGGCGAGCTGGAGGCGCGCCGGGTCGAGGTCGAGCGGCTGCGCGACACCACCCTGTTCGTCATGGTCGGCCTGGCCGAGTTCCGCGATGCCGACACCGGCAACCACATCCAGCGCACCCAGGAATACGTGCGCACGCTGGCGCAGTGGATCGCCGCCCAGCCCGATGGCCCCGCCGACCTGACGGCCGAGGCCATCGACGAGCTCGCCAAGGCCGCCCCCCTGCACGACATCGGCAAGGTGGCCATCCCCGACGGCATCCTGCTCAAGCCGGGCAAGCTGTCGGCCGACGAATGGCAGGTCATGAAGACCCACGCCGAGCATGGCGCCGACCTGCTGCAGCGCGCCATCGACAAGCTCGGCGAGGACGCCGGGCCCATGCTGACCTTCGGCAAGCAGATCGCCCGCCATCACCACGAGAAATGGGACGGCAGCGGCTACCCCGACGGCCTGGCCGGCGAGGCCATCCCGCTGTCGGCCCGGCTGATGGCGGTGGCCGATGTCTATGACGCGCTGATCAGCGTGCGCCCCTACAAGCAGGCCATGAGCCACGACGAGGCCCTGGCCTTCATCCGCGGCGGCAGCGGCAGCCATTTCGACCCCCGCATCGTCGACGCGTTGAACGCCTGCCTGGACGAAGTGCGCGGCATTGCCTCTCGATGGGCGGATTGATAATCGCGGACCCATGCAGTCCGGCCCCACCCTCAATATCTCCTGCTACCTCTTCGTCTCGCTGACCGACACGGCAGCGCTGCGCGACCGCCTCGAAGCCCGGGCGCAAGCCCTGGACCTCAAGGGCACCGTGCTGATCGCCGAGGAGGGCATCAACCTCTTCCTGGCCGGCCCGGCCGACGCCGTCAACTCCTGGGTGACGGAGCTGCGCAGCGACCCGCGCTTCGCCGCGCTGGTACCCAAGGAAAGCTGGAGCGAGGTGCAGCCTTTCCAGCGGCTCAAGGTCAAGGTCAAGCCCGAGATCATCCGCATGAACCGGCCTGCCGTGCGCCCCGACCAGGCCCCGCGCGCCCCCGCGCTGGCCCCGGCGACGCTGCTGCGCTGGCTGGACCAGGGCCATGACGACGAGGGCCGCGAGGTCGTCATGCTGGACACGCGCAACGGCTTCGAGGTGGACGAGGGCGCGTTTGACGGGGCCATCGACTGGCGGCTGCACAAGTTCAGCGACTTCCCCGGCGCCCTGGCCGCCCATCGCGACGAACTCGTCGGCAAGGCGGTGGTGAGCTATTGCACCGGCGGCATCCGCTGCGAGAAGGCCGCCATGGTGCTGGAGGAGCAGGGCCTGACGGCCTGGCAGCTGGACGGCGGCATCCTCAAGTACTTCGAGGACACCGGCGGCAAGCACTACCACGGCAACTGCTTCGTCTTCGACGATCGCCGAGGCGTCAACGCCGATTTAAGCCCCAAATGAGCAGCCGATTCGGTGATTTCGCGCTGAAGGCCCTCGGCATCCTGCTGATGCTGGCCGCCCTCGGCTTTGCCATCAGCAAGGCCCCCGACCGCTCGCTGGAAAGCCTGGTGCCACGCTGGGCGCCGCCGCCGTCGGACTTCGTCGACATCGACGGCCTGCTGGTGCACTACCGCGACCAGGGCCCCAGCAGCGACCCGGTGCCCATCGTGCTGATCCACGGGACAAGCGCCAGCCTGCACACCTGGGAGGGCTGGGTGACCGAACTGAGCGCCACCCGGCGCGTCATCAGCTTCGACCTGCCCGGCTTCGGCCTGACCGGGCCGAATGCCGACCACGACTACAGCGACGCCCGCTACGTCGCCTTCGTGCGCCAGTTCCTCACCCGGCTGGGCGTCGGCCGCGCCATCATCGGCGGCAATTCCCTGGGCGGCGAGATCGCCTGGCAGGTGGCCCTGGCCGAACCGGCGCGCGTGGCCGGCCTCGTGCTGGTCGACGCCGCCGGCTTCGACTTCGTGCCCGAGTCCCTGCCGCTGGGCTTTGCCATCGCCCGCATCCCGGTGCTGCGCGAGCCCATGCGCTGGGTGCTGCCCCGCCGCGCCATCGAGGACAGCGTGCTCAACGTCTACGGTGACAAGAGCCGCGTCACCGCCGCCCTGGTGGACCGCTACTACGAACTGGCGTTGCGCGAAGGCAACCGTGTCGCCTTGATGAGGCGCATGGACCAGCTCGCGCCCGGCCCCTACCAGCGCCTGCCCGAGATCAAGGTGCCCACCCTCATCCTCTGGGGCGAACGCGATCGGCTCATCCCCCTGCGCTGGGGCCGCGAGTTCGAGAAGGCCATCCCGGGCAGCCGATTGGTGGTTTTCCCGACCCTAGGCCATGTGCCGCAGGAGGAGGACCCGGCTGCTACCCTTGCGGCCTTGCGCGACTGGCTACCTCAAGTCCAACCTTGATCCCCACGAAGGACCCCTCATGAAGACCCGCCTCCTTGCCCTGGCCCTGCTGGCCGCCAGCAGCCTGGCCAATGCTCAGGCCCCCGAATGGAAGAAGCTGCGCATCGGCGTCGAAGGTGCCTACCCGCCCTTCTCCGAGATCGGCCCCGACGGCAAGCTCAAGGGCTTCGAGATCGAGCTGGTGCAGGCCTATTGCGCCGAGATGAAGGCCCAGTGCACCCTGGTGCAGCAGGACTTCGACGGCCTGATCCCGGCCCTGCAGTCGCGCAAGGTCGACGCCATCTTCGCCAGCGTCTCCATCACCGAGGAGCGCCAGAAGGTCATCGCCTTCTCCAAGCCCTACTACAACACCCCGGCCCGCCTCATCGCCAAGGCCGGCGTGAAACTGGACCCGACGGCTACCGGCCTGAAGGGCAAGAAGATCGGCGTGCAGCGCGGCACGACGCATGAGACCTATGCCGCCGCCACCTTCAAGCAGAGCGAGATCGTGCGCTACGGCAGCCAGGACCAGGTCTTCCTGGACCTGAAGAGCGGCCGCATCGACGCCACGCTGATGGATTCGCCCGCCGGCGATTTCGGCTTCCTGAAGAAGCCCGAGGGCAAGGGTTTCGCCTTCTCCGGCCCGGCCATCATGGACGACAAGGTCTTCGGCGTCGGCACCGGTGTCGGCATGCGCAAGGCCGACGAGGCGACGCTGGGCAAGAAGTTCAACGCCGCCATCGAGGCCGTGCAGGCCAACGGCACCTTCAAGAAGCTGGCCGACAAATACTTCGACTACGACATCGCACCGCGCACCAAGCAGTGATGCGACGCCGCGAAGCCCTGGCCTCGGCCTTCTCGCTGGCCATCGCCGGACCGGTGGTGGCGCAGGCGCAGCAGCGCCTGCGCATCGGCTTCGCCGTCGGCTATGCCCCTTTCAGCGAGATCGGCACCGACGGCCAGCTCAAGGGCTTCGAGATCGACGTCGCCCAGGCCCTGTGCGCCAAGCTGGGCGTGCAATACACGCCCGTCATCCTGGAGTTCGACGGCCTGATCCCGGCGCTGCAGTCGCGCAAGATCGACGCCATCATGGCCTCGATGTCCATCACGCCCGAGCGCCAGCAGGTCATCGCCTTCTCCTCGCCCTACTACTTCTCGCCGGCCCGCATGGTCATGCGCGGCGACGCGGGCACGGACGTCAGCCCGGCCGGCATGAAGGGCAAGCGCGTCGGCGTGGAGAGGGGCACCATCCACGAACGCTTCCTGGCCGAGCAGTTCAAGGGCATCCAACTGGTGCGTTATGCCACCCAGGACCAGGCCTTCCTGGACCTCAGGTCCGGCCGCCTGGATGCCACCCTGGTGGACGCCGTCATCGCGCAGTTCGGCTTCCTCAACCATGCCGACGGCCGCGGCTTCGGCTTCGTCGGGCCCGACTTCGCGCGGGACCAGCGCTACTACGGCAAGGGCATAGGCCTGGGCCTGCGCAAGGCCGAGGTGGCCACGCTGGGCCAGCGCGTCGACGAGGCGCTGGCCGCGCTGCGCAGCAACGGCACGCTCAAGACCCTCAACGACCGCTATTTCAGCTTCGACCTCGTGAACCCGCCACGCTGAGCGCGGCCTCTCTCTCATGTTGCACGGATTTCTTCCCAGCCTGCTCGAAGGCTCCGCCGTCACTTTGGCGGTGGCCCTGTCGTCGCTGGCCATAGCCGCCCTGCTCGGCCTCGTCGGCGCCCTGGCCAAGCTGTCGCGCTCGCGCGTCGCGCAAGGCATCGCCGCCACCTACACGACGCTGATCCGCGGCGTGCCCGACCTGGTGCTGATGCTGCTCGTCTTCTACGGCGGCCAGCTCGCCATCAATGCGGCCGCGCCCATGCTGGGCCATGAGGACTACATCGACATCGACCCCTTCTTCGCCGGCGTGCTGACCATCGGCTTCATCTTCGGCGCCTACCTGACCGAGGCCTTCCGCGGCGCTTTCCTGGCCGTGCCGCCGGGCCAGCGCGAAGCCGGCCTGGCCTATGGCATGAGCCCGCGCCAGGTGCTGTGGCGCATCACGCTGCCACAGATGCTGCGCCATGCGCTGCCGGGCATCTCCAACAACTGGCTGGTGCTGATCAAGAGCACGGCCATCGTGTCCGTCATCGGCCTGTCCGACCTGATGACACGCGGCAAGCAGGCCGCCGGCACGACGCGCGAGCCCTTCACCTTCTTCCTGGCCGTGGCCGTCATCTACCTCGTCTTCACCAGCGTCTCCGAGCTCTTCTTCGCCTGGGCGCAGAAGCGCCTGGCCATCGGCACCAAGCGGGGCCAGCTATGAGCCTCGCACGGCCGCCCGAAGGGGCTCGCTCCCGCTTGGCGGGAGTGCGCCCGGACTTGGGATGCCCGGGGGGCATCGCTAGCCTGGCAAACGCCTGGCCGTCTCGGCCAGGCAAGCGCGAAGCGCGAAGGGTGCACAAATGAACTTCGAAGCCGTCTTCGAGAACTACCCGCTGTACCTGAACGGCCTGGTCACGTCGCTGCAGCTGCTGGTGCTGTCCCTGCTCGGCGGCCTCGCGCTGGCCGTGCCGCTGGCCGTCGTGCGCACGGCCTTCCTGGGCTGGCCGTCGCGCCTGGTCTGGCTCTACACCTATGTGTTCCGCGGCACGCCGATGCTGGTGCAGCTCTTCCTCGTCTACTACGGCGCCGCGCAGTTCGAGATCGTGCGCGAGAGCTGGGCCTGGCCCTGGCTGTCCTCGGCCACCTTCTGCGCCTGGCTGACCTTCACGCTGAACACGGCCGCCTACACGACCGAGATCATCGCGGGCAGCATCCGCGCCCTGCCCGCCGGCGAGATCGAGGCCGCCAAGGCCATGGGCATGGGCCGCGGCCTGATGATCCGCCGCATCGTGCTGCCGGCGGCCCTGCGCCGCGCCCTGCCCGCCTACGGCAACGAGGCCATCTTCATGCTGCACGGCACCTCGCTGGCCAGCACGGTCACGCTGCTGGACGTGACCGGCGCAGCCCAGCAGGTCTATGCCAAGTACTACCTGCCTTTCGAAGCCTTCATCACCGCCGGCGCCTTCTATTTCGTGCTGACGCTCAGCCTGGTCGGACTGTTCCGCTGGGCCGAGAACCGCTGGCTGAAACCCATGATGAGCCGCTGATCATGAATCTCATCCGCCATCCCCTGATCTCCCCCGCCCCCGGCACCCAGCGCGAGCTGGTGTCCCTGCATTACGGCAAGCCCGGCGGCCAGAAGGCCTATGTCCAGGCCTCGCTGCACGGCGACGAGCTGCCCGGCATGCTGGTCGCCCACCACCTGCGCCTGCAGCTGGATGCGCTCGAAGCCGCCGGCCAGATCACGGGCGAGGTCGTGCTCGTGCCCATGGCCAACCCAATAGGCATCAGCCAGTTCCTGCTGCATGCCCACCTGGGCCGCTTCGAGCTGACGACGGGCGAGAACTTCAACCGCCACTATCCCGACCAGATCGAAGCCGTCGCCGCCGCCGTGGAGCCGCAGCTCGGCAGCGACGCCGCCGCCAATGTCGCCATCCTGCGCCGCGCGCTGAAGGCGGCCGTCGAGGCCGCGCCGGTCGACACCGAGCTGCAGTCGCAGCGCCGCACGCTGATGGCCCTGTCCTGCGACGCCGACATCGTGCTGGACCTGCACTGCGACGCCCAGGCCCTGATGCATCTCTACACCGAGACGCCCTGCTGGCCCGACTGCGATCCGCTGGCACGCTTCCTCGGCTCGCGCGTGACGCTGCTGGCCCAGGACTCGGGCGACAACCCCTTCGACGAGGCCTGCTCCCAGGTCTGGTGGAAGTGGGCCAGGCATTTCGCCGGCCGCTTCCCGATTCCGCAGGCCTGCCTGTCGGTCACGGTCGAACTGCGCGGCGCCGCCGATGTGACGCATGAACTGGCTTCGGCCGACGCGAAGAACATCGTCGACTTCCTGCGCTGGCGCGGCCTGATCGCTGGCGACAAGCCGGCCGTGCCCGAGGCGCAAGGCGACGCCCGCCCGCTGGCCGGCAGCATGCCCATCAAGTCGCCGGTGGCCGGCGTGCTGACCTTCGTCAAGGAGGTCGGCGCCGAAGTGAAGCTAGGCGAGGTGCTGGCCCATGTCATCGACCCCATCACGGCCCAGGTCACCGAATTGAAGAGCCCGGTCGACGGCCTGTTCTTCGCCCGCGACTTCCTGCGCTTTGCCAATGCCGGCATGCGCGTCGCCAAGGTGGCAGGCCGCGAGGCGATCCGCACGGGCAAGCTGCTCGGTGCATGACATGAAGCCCCTCGCCCAGCCCAGCCGCGCTGAACGCGGGCAGGTCCGGTCGGTCCCCCTGGGGGGCGGCAATGCTTGCGGCGTCGAACCGCAAGCACATCGCCAAGTCGGGCCGGCTAGGGAGCGGCCCGGCGCTCGGCCCGCAACAAACAACTGAAATGACGATCCAACTCCAGGCCACCAACATCCACAAGCGCTTCGGCGAGCGCGAGGTGCTCAAGGGCATCTCCTTCAGCGCCCGCCGCGGCGACGTCGTCACGCTGATCGGCTCCTCCGGCTCGGGCAAGAGCACCTTCCTGCGCTGCCTGAATCTGCTGGAACAACCGAACGAGGGCGAACTGAGCCTGTGCGGCGAAAACCTGAAGCTGACCCGCGACCGCGACGGCAGCCTGAAGGCCGCCGATGCCAAGCAACTGCAGCTTTGGCGGGCCAAGCTGGCCATGGTGTTCCAGAACTTCAACCTCTGGGCCCACATGACGGTGCTGGAGAACGTCATCGAGGCGCCCGTGCATGTGCTGGGCAAGTCCAAGGCCGAGGCGATCGAGCGCGCTGAAGGCCTGCTGGCGCGCGTCGGCGTGTCGCACCGCGCCCATGTCTACCCGGCCCAGCTGTCGGGCGGCGAGCAGCAGCGCGTGGCCATCGCCCGCGCCCTGGCCGTCGACCCCGAGGTCATGCTCTTCGACGAACCCACCTCGGCCCTGGACCCCGAACTGGTCGGCGAGGTCCTCAAGGTCATGCGCGACCTTGCCGCCGAGGGCCGCACCATGGTCGTCGTGACCCATGAGATGGGTTTCGCACGCGAGGTCTCCAACCACTGCCTCTTCCTGCACCAGGGCAAGGTCGAAGAGGAAGGCAACCCCAAGGAGATGCTGCTGAAGCCTCAATGCGAGCGCCTGCAGCAGTTCCTCAGCGGCGGGCTCAAGTAGGCCGGCCCGGCGATGCACCGCGCCGTCGTCAGGCTGCTGTGGCGGACGCTGGCGGTACTCAGCCTGGTGCTGGCCATCCTCGGCATCGCGCTGCCCCTGCTGCCCACCGTGCCCTTCCTGCTGCTGGCCGCCTGGGCCGCCGGCAAGGGCTGGCCGGCGTTGGAGACCTGGCTGCTCAACCATGCCCATTTCGGCCCCAGCATCCGCAGCTGGCGCGAGCGCGGCGCCGTGCCGCGCCGGGCCAAATGGCTGGCCACGGTGATGATGAGCGCCAGCGCCCTGATGCTGGCGCTGACGCCCGCACCACTGGCAGTCAAGATCGCCGTGCCCGCCGTGATGCTGGCCGTGGCGATCTGGCTCTGGCGCCGGCCCGAGCGCTAGCAATTCATTGCAGCTCGGCCCAGGTCTTCAGGATCTGTATCTCGAAGACGCCATCGCCCTGGGCATCCAGTTCCAGCCGCGCATGCGTGGCGCTGACGGGCGTGATGCGCAGGGCCGAGTTGCCATTGCCCTTGACCAGCATCTGGCCGCTGCTCGGGAAGGCCTCGCTGCCCGTGGCCACCATCGGCTGGGGCGTGCTGATCTGCACCTGCTTGTCGGCAAACAGATTGCTGGCGAGGCCGCCGCTGTAGCTGAGGCTGCTTCTGTGGCCAGCACCCAGCGGCTCGACGCGCACGGTCAACTTGCTGTCCGTCAGCGTCGTCGAGAAGGCCTGGCCTGCATAGCGGCCACCCAGCACCAGGCGGGGCGTGGAGACGGTCAGCTCGGTCACGCCCTGCAGGCTCTGGCTCAGCGTGAGGTTGAGCGTGCCGTCGCCCTGTACGGTGTCGCTGCCGTGGCTGCTGCTGAAGCCGGTCAGCGTCATGGCCAGCGTGGCGCTGTAGCTGTTGCCGCCGAAGCTGCCGGTCAGCGCCTGCAGGCCCAGGCTGATGCGCCCCTGCATGACGGAGCCGTCCTCCTTGCAGGCCTGGGCATCGAGGGTGATGCCATCGCCGACGTCGACCTGGGCGTTGTTGTTGGCGTCGTTGATGGTCAGCGTCAGCGTGCCGCCCTCGCCGCAGTTCAGGGTCTGGCGCAGCTCGACGGCGGCCGGCGCAGCGCTGGTTGCAGCCAGCGCGCGACGCGTCGCGCCAGCGGCCTGCTGCAGCACCCGGGCGCCTGCGCCGCTGCCGGCCAGCATGCCGCCGGCGTCGTTCAGATAGAAGGCGCTGGACATCGTCGCCTGGCCGACGGCCACATAGTTGCTGCCGTTGACGCCCAGCAGCTGGGAGTCCGGCGGTGTGGGCAGATGGGGCGTGCCGGCGTCGCTGCCGCCACCCCCGCAGGCGCTCAGGCCGAGCGAGCCGGCCAGCACGGTGGCCGACAGGAGGATGCGTTGCTGGATCATTCTTGAGGTCTCCCTGGATAACGCCACGACCGCACGCAAGACGATCGCAGCGTCCCGGGTTTTACCTCAGGCGGGCAGCAGGCCTCTATCCTTCAACATGGGCTCCACCACCGGATCTCGCCCGCGGAAGGCGCGGAAGGCCTCGCCCGGCTCGCGGCTGTTGCCGGCCGAGTAGATGCATTCGCGCAGGCGCGCCGCCACCGCCGGGTCGAAGACGTTGCCGGCCTCGACGAAGGCGTCGAAGGCGTCGCAGTCCAGCACCTCGGCCCACAGGTAGACGTAGTAGCCGGCCGCATAGCCGGCGCTGCTGAACAGATGCTGGAAATGGGTCAGCCGGTGGTTCACGCCGACCTCGGCCGGCAGTTGCCACTTCTGCAGCGTGTCGCGCTCGAAGGCGACGACGTCGGTGGGCGGCTGGGCGGCCGAATGGGCCGCCATGTCGACGATGGCGCTGGCCGTGTAGCGCAGCGTCTCGTAGCCCTGGCCGAACTGGCGCGCGGCCTGCAGCTTGGCCAGCAGCGCATCGGGCAGGGGCTCGTCGGTCTGCCAGTGGCGGGCGAACTGCTTCAGCACCTGCGGCTCGGCCATCCAGTGCTCGTAGAGCTGCGACGGCAGCTCGACGAAGTCGCGCAGCACCTGGGTGCCGGCCAGGCGCTCGTGCTCGACGCTGGACAACAGGCCGTGCAGGCCGTGGCCGAACTCGTGGAAGAGGGTGCGCACGTCGTCGAAGCTGAGCAGCGTCGGCTCTCCGGCGGCACCACGGGCGAAGTTGTTGTTGTTCAGGATGACGGGCGTGGCGCCGAGCACGCGGCTCTGGTTGCGCATCGCATTCATCCAGGCGCCGCTGCGCTTGGTGGGGCGGGCGAAGTTGTCCTGCAGGAAGAGGCCGCGCAGCGAGCCGTCGGCGTTCAGCACCTCGTAGGCGCGCACGTCGGCGTGGTAGCCGGCGATGTCGGGCCGGGCCTTGAACTGCAGGCCGAACAGGCGCGTGGCGCAGTCGAACATCGCGGCCACCATGCGGTCCAGCGAGAAATAGGGCTTGACCTCTGCCTCGTCCAGCTCGAAGCGGGCGCGCTTGGCCTGCTCGGCATAGAAGCGCCAGTCCCAGGCTTCCAGGGCATGCGAGGCGCCGGCGGCGGCCATCGCGCCCTGCACGGCCTCGCGCTCGCGGGCCTGGGCGGCCAGGGCCGGGTGCCAGACGCGCTCCAGCAGGCCCATGACGGCGCCCTGGTTGCGCGCCATGGTGTCTTCCAGCGCATAGTCGGCGTAGCAGGCGTGGCCGTGCAGCCGAGCCTGCTCGGCGCGCAGCGCCAGGATCTCGCGGCAGATCTCGCGGTTGTCCGTCGTGCCGGTGTCGTCGCCGCGGCCCACCCACGCGCGCCAGGCCTGCTCGCGCAGGTCGCGCCGCGCACTGAAGGACAGGAAGGGCACGATCAGCGAGCGCGACAGCGTGATGACGTGGACGCCCTCCTCCAGCCCGCGGTCGATGGCCGCCTGGCGGGCGGCCGCGCGCACGAAGCCGGGCAGGCCGGCCAGCTCGGCCTCGCTGGTCAGGCGCAGCCGATAGCCGTTCTCGGCGCCCAGCACATTCTGCGCAAATCGGGTGTTCAGCTCGGCCAGGCGCGCCATGACGGCGGCGTAGCGGGTGCGCGCCTCGGGCGCCAGGCGGGCGCCGGCACGCAGGAAGTCCAGGTGCACGCGCTCCAGCAGCCGGCGCTGCTCGGGCGTCAGGCCCAGGCGCTCGCGCTGCTCGAACAGCGCATCGATGCGCGTGAACAGGCCCTGGTGCATGTAGACGGCGCTGCCATGTTCGGCCAGCGGCGCGGCCAGGGCCCGCTGCACGGCCTGCAGTTCGGGCGAAGTGGCGGAAGCGGCCAGCGTGTAGAAGAGGTGCTCCAGTTTCGTCAGCTGGCGGCCGCTGGCGTCGAAAGCGGCCACGGTATTGACGAAGGATGGCGCCTCGGCCTGGTTCGCGATGGCGTCGATCTCGGCGCGATGCGCCGCCAGCGCGGCGTCGAAGGCCGGTTGGAAATGCGCCGGGGCGATGTCGGCGAAGGCAGGCAGGCCATGGGGGCCGGTCCAGTCCTGCAGCAGCGGGTTGGTGCTCATGCAACGTCCTTGGAAACGAAAAGGGCCGCGTCCTGCCGGAGGCGGCCCCTGGGGCTGTCGTCAGTGGCCGGGGCGGATCACTTGCCCGCGGCGGCTGCCTTCTCCTTGCGGATGGCCTTCTCGTCGTTCTCGTCGTAGGCCTTGTTCTGGCACTCGGCCTTCCACTTGTCGTTGGCGTCGAAGTGCTTCTCGGTGCGGTCCTCGATGCCCTTGAACTGGGCCTCCAGCGCGTCGACCTTGTCGGAGAAGGCCTTGCGCTTGGTGCTCATCTCGGCGTCGGCCGCCTTGACGGCGTCGACCATGGGACCGAAGGCATTGGCACGGGCCTGGTAGGCGTCGTTGCGGGCCTTGAGCTCTTCCTTGCTGAGCTTGGACTGCTCGGCCACGATGGCCTCGTGCTGCTTGGTGATGGCTTCGCGTTCGGCCTTCACGTCGGTGACCTGCTTGGTCAGCGCGGCGTCGCCGGCCTCGATGCTGGCCTTCTCGGCCCTGAGCTTGTCGGCGTTGGCCTTGTAGGAGGCCTGTTCGACCTTGATGGCTTCCGATTCCTTGCTGTTGGCTTCCTGCGTGTCCATGCAGGCGCGCAGTTCCTCGCGCGACATCAGCTTGGCCTTGGGCTTCTCGACAACCGGGTTGCTGACCTTGTTGTTCTTCGGGTCGACCTTGGCCTTGGTGTTGGTGGTGATCTGTGCCTGGGCAGAGACGGCGAGGACCAGGGCCAGCGGAAGAAGAATGCGTTTCATGAAGAGGGCGCAACCGGGTTGCGAAGGTTCCAAACGGGAACCGGAATCATGCCACGAGGCTTCGCCGCGATAATGATCGGCTGCTTCCGGTTACCACCATCCCATGGCGCTCAAGGCCACCATCTACAAAGCCCAACTCCAGATCGCCGACATGGACCGCCATGTCTACGGGGACCATGCCCTCACGCTCGCCTGCCATCCGAGCGAAACCGAGGAGCGGCTGATGATCCGCGTGCTGGCCTTTGCGCTGAACGTGCCGGCCGACGACCTCAACGGCCGGCTCGAGTTCACCAAGGGCCTGTCCGACGTCGATGAGCCCGACCTCTGGCAGCTCGACCTCACCGGCGAGGTGCAGCACTGGATCGACCTCGGCCAGCCCGACGACCGCCGCCTGATGAAAGCCCATGGCCGTGCGCGGCGCGTCAGCGTCTACAGCTTCGCGTCCAGCACGCCGGTGTGGTGGGCGAACCTCGAGAACAAGCTCACCCGCGCGCCGCGCGTGGCCGTCTGGCAGATCCCGGCCGACCAGTCGCAGGCGCTGGCCGCGCTGGCCGAGCGCAGCATGCAGCTGCAGATCAGCATCCAGGACGGCAGCATCTACGTGTCGACCGCGAACGCGTCGGTCGAGATCCATCCCGTGGCGCTGAAGGCCGCCGCCGAATGACCCCGCGGCACGAACCCGAGCAGCTGCGTTTCACGCTGCCGACCACGCCCATCGGCGTGCTCGACTACGAACTGGGCCCGGGCCGCGTCATCTTCACGCACACCGTCGTGCCGCCGGCCTACCGTGGCCAGGGGCTGGCCGGGCAGCTCGTCGAAGCCGGCCTGCAATGGGCCCAGGACCAAGGGCTCAAGGTCGTGCCGGCCTGCAGCTACACACAGCTTTACCTCCAGCGCCACCCCGAGTGGCAACACCTCGTCGCTTAAGAGAATCCCATGTCCACGATCCTGCAATCCGTCCCCGTCGGCCAGAAGGTCGGCATCGCCTTCTCCGGCGGCCTCGACACCTCCGCGGCCCTGCACTGGATGAAGCTCAAGGGCGCCCTGCCCTACGCCTACACGGCCAACCTGGGCCAGCCCGACGAGCCGGACTACGACGAGATCCCGCGCAAGGCCATGCTGTACGGCGCCGAGAAGGCCGTGCTGGTGGACTGCCGCGCCCAGCTGGTGGCCGAAGGCATGGCCGCCCTGCAGGCCGGCGCCTTCCACATCAGCACCGCCGGCGTCACCTACTTCAACACCACGCCCATCGGCCGCGCCGTGACCGGCACCATGCTGGTGGCCGCCATGCAGGCCGACGGCGTCAACATCTGGGGCGACGGCAGCACCTTCAAGGGCAATGACATCGAGCGCTTCTACCGCTACGGCCTGCTGACCAACCCGGCGCTGAAGATCTACAAGCCCTGGCTGGACCAGACCTTCATCGACGAGCTGGGCGGCCGCGCCGAGATGTCGGCCTTCATGACGGAGAAGGGCTTCGCCTACAAGATGAGCGCCGAGAAGGCCTACTCGACCGACTCCAATATGCTGGGCGCGACGCACGAGGCCAAGGACCTTGAGCACCTCAACAGCGGCATCAGGATCGTCAACCCCATCATGGGCGTGGCCTTCTGGCGTGAGGATGTCGCCATCAAGGCCGAAGAGGTCACCGTGCGCTTCGAGGAAGGCGTGCCCGTCGCGCTGAACGGCATCGAGTTCCGCGACCCGGTGGCCCTGCTGGCCGAGGCCAACAAGATCGGCGGCCGCCATGGCCTGGGCATGAGCGACCAGATCGAGAACCGCATCATCGAGGCCAAGAGCCGCGGCATCTACGAGGCCCCGGGCCTGGCCCTGCTGCACATCGCCTACGAGCGCCTGGTGACCGGCATCCACAACGAGGACACCATCGAGCAGTACCGCATCAACGGCATGAAGCTCGGTCGCCTGCTCTACCAGGGCCGCTGGTTCGACCCCCAGGCCATCATGCTGCGCGAGGCCGCCCAGCGCTGGGTGGCGCGCGCCGTGACCGGCGAGGTGGCCGTCGAACTGCGCCGCGGCAACGACTACTCGCTGCTGGACACCCGCAGCCCCAACCTGACCTATGCGCCGGAGCGCCTGAGCATGGAGAAGGTCGAGGACGCGCCCTTCAGCCCGGCCGACCGCATCGGCCAGCTGACCATGCGCAACCTGGACATCAGCGACACCCGCGGCAAGCTGGGCATCTACACCGGCGCCGGCCTGCTGGCCGGCGGCGGACTGCCCCAGATCGAGTAAGGGTTGACCGCGGCTGGCGGGGCTGGTTGAATACTGTATAAATTCACAGTATTCAACCAAGGAGCCCGCCATGTACAGCCAGTACCGCCAGAACTACGTCCCCGGCCGCCCCCTGCCCCTGTGGCTGCAGCGCCTCCTGAGCTGGCTCTGAGCCTCAGACCACCACCGGCTCCGGCTCCAGCCGGATGCCGAAGCGCCCGTAGACGCTCTCCTGGATGGCGCGCGCCAGCGTCACGACCTCGGCGCCACGCGCGTCGGCCTTGTTGACCAGCACCAGGGCCTGCTTCTCGTAGACGGCTGCGCCGCCCACGGTCTTTCCCTTCCAGCCGCAGGCGTCGATCATCCAGCCGGCGGCCAGCTTCACGCTGCCATCCGGCATGGGGTAGTGAACGATGCCGGGGTCGCGGCCGATGATGTCGCGGCATTGCTCGGCCGTGACCACGGGGTTCTTGAAGAAGCTGCCGGCATTGCCGATGACGGCCGGATCGGGCAGCTTGGCGCGGCGCACCGCGCAGATCCAGTCATAGATCTGGCGCGCCTCGGGCGCCGCGATGCCGGTCTCGGCCATCTTGCGCTCGATCTCGAGATAGCCCAGCACCGGTTGCCAGGGCCGCGGCAGGCGAAAGCGCACCCGCGTGATGACGCTCTTGCCGGCCAGGCCGCCGAAATCGCTCTGCTTGAAGACGCTGTCGCGGTAGCCGAAGCGGCAGACCCCGGCCGGCAGCAGGGCCGGGCGGCCGGTGATGAGGTCCATGACCTCGACGGCCTCCAGCCTGTCCTTGAGCTCGATGCCATAGGCACCGATGTTCTGCACCGGCGCGGCACCCACCGTGCCTGGGATCAGCGCCATGTTCTCCAGGCCGGGATAGCCATGGTCCAGCGTCCAGGTCACCAGCTCATGCCAGACCACGCCGGCACCGGCCTCGACAATCCAGGCATCGTCACGCGTCTCCAGCAGCCGGATGCCGGGGATCTCCACCTTCAGCACGACGGCCTCGACGTCCCGGGTCAGCACCAGGTTGCTGCCGCCGCCCAGCACGAACTTCGGCGCCAGACCCAGTTCCGGGTGGTCGACGACGCGACGCACGTCGGCGGCTTCCCGGATGCGCACCAGCCGGCGCGCCACGGCCGGCAGACCGAAGGTGTTGTAGGGCTTGAGATTGACGTCCACCTCGATTTGCAGGGGCTGAAGGGGAATCGGCACCCCGTTGGGCACTCCGTTCGAGGGGGTCTGTGGCTGGGTGGACATGGGACAATTTTTGGATTCCCTGCACGACGTGCAGGAAGCAAAATTTTCGCCGATTCCACTCATCCCTCCCGCAAATGCCCAGCTTCGACACCGTTCTCGAGCCCGACCACGTCAAGATCCGCAATGGCGTGGACAACGCCATCAAGGAAATCGGCACCCGTTTCGACTTCAAGGGCACGGGCGCCAAGGTCGAGCTCAAGGACAAGGAAATCCAAGCCACCGGCGACAGCGACTTCCAGCTGGAGCAGATCGAGGCCGTGCTCTACGGCAAGCTGACCAAGCAGGACGTCGTCATCAGCTTCCTCGACAAGCAGGAAAAGGTCGAGAAGCTGGGCGGCGACAAGGTGCGCCAGGTCTACAAGATCAAGGAAGGCATCGAGGCCACGCTGGCCAAGAAGATCGTGAACTCGCTGAAGGAAAGCAAGCTCAAGGTCCAGGCCAGCATCCAGGGCGATGCCGTGCGCGTGACCGGCAAGAACCGTGACGACCTGCAGACGGCCATCGCCCACCTGAAGAAGAGCTTCGCCGACACGCCCCTCACCTACAACAACTTCCGCGACTGAGCATGGCCCGCCTCGTGGGGCTGCTGTTGCCCCTGTCCCTGCTGCCGGCCTTGAGCCCGGCGTCGGCCCAGACGCCCGCCCAGGTGCACCTGAACGGCATGCTGGGCGCGCGCGCGGCCCTGCTGGTCATTGACGGCGAAGCCCGCACCGTCGAGGTCGGCGCCATGGTCAAGGGCGTGCGCCTGATCGCGCTGGAAGACGGCCGCGCCGTCGTCGAGTACGGCGGGCGGCGCCAGACCCTCGGCCTGGGTGCGGCCCCCGGCCGCGTGCTCGCCCAGAATGCCGCGCCGCCGCGCCAGATCGTGCTGCCCGTCGGACCCGGCGGGCATTTCACGACCCTGGGCACGATCAACGGCCAGATCACCACCTTCCTGGTCGACACCGGCTCGACCAGCGTGGCCATCGGCCAGATCGAGGCCGAGAAGCTGGGCCTGCGTTACATGTACGGCAAGCGCATCGTCACGCAGACGGCCAATGGCGTCGTGCCGGCCTACCAGATCCAGCTGGCCAGCGTGCGCGTCGGCAGTGTCGAAGTCCGCGATGTCGACGCCATCGTCATTCCCGGCCTGACCAGCCATGTGCTGCTCGGCAACAGCTTCCTGAACCGCTTCCAGATGCGTCGTGAGAACGACGTCATGACTTTGGAGCTGAGGTACTGATCGCGGCAGGCGGCATCTGCAAGAATCCGGCGCCTCCCCTAGCCGGCCCGCCTCGATGACCTCTTCCCGCGCCCTGTTGCCCGCTTCGCTGCCCAGCCTGCTGGCCGCCCTGCTGATCGCCGGGGCGCCCGCTGCCCTGGCCCAGGACGCCGCCAAGGCCTCACGCTTTTACGAAGACGCGCTGCAGCGCTATGAGAAGCGCGACATCCCGGGCGCCATCGTCCAGCTGAAGAACGCGCTGCAGGCCGACAAGAGCCAGCTGTCCGTCCATGTGCTGCTCGGCAAGGCCCTGCTGGCCGACAGCCAGCCGGCGGCCGCCGAGTTCGAATTCGGCGAGGCGATCCGCATGGGCGTGAACCGCGCCGAGGTGGCCGTGCCGCTGGCCATGGCCCTGAGCGCCCAGGGCAAGCAGCCCCAGGTGCTCGAAGACCCGCGCGTGCAGGCCGGCGGCCTGCCGCCCGGCATCCAGCAGCAACTCCTGCTGGAACGCGCGCTGGCCTACTCCGACCTGGGCGACACCAAGGCCGCCCTGGCCGCCGTGCTGGACGCCCGCGCCCTCAACACCCAGGAAGTCAACGGCTGGCTGGCCGAAGTGCCGCTGCGCGTGCGCAACCGCCAGTTCGCCGAGGCGCATGCCGCCGCCGACCAGGCCCTCAAGATCGCCCCCGACAACGCGGAAGCCCTCTACCAGAAGGCCTCCATCCACCACGCCAACGGCCAGATTCCCCAGGCCCTGGCCGGCTATGAGAAAGCCATCAAGGTCGACCCCAAGCATTCGGAGTCGCACCTGGCGCGCGCCGGCTTGCTGGTCGACCTGAACCGCGACGCCGATGCGCTGGCGGAAGTCAACGAGCTGCACGTCCTCAAGCCCAATGACCCGCGCGGCTCCTACCTGCGCGCCGTGCTGGCCGAGCGCGCCAGCGACATGCCCGGATCGCGGGCCGCGCTGAAGCGGGTCACGGACCTGCTGGACCCCGTCCCCATCGAGTACATCCGCTACCGCACCCAATTGCTGATGCTCAACGGCCTGGCCCACTACAGCCTGGGCGAGCTGGAGAAGGCCAAGCCCTTCCTGGAACTGGCCTCGCGCCAGCAGCCCGGCAGCCCGCTGATCAAGCTGCTGGCCCAGGTGGCGCTGAGGGAGCCCAACGTCAACCGCGCCGTCGAGTTGCTCGAGGGTTATGTCAAGGCGCGGCCCGGCGACGGCCAGGCCCTGCTGATGCTGGCCTCAGCGCAGGCGAGCCAGGGCCGGCATTCACGGGCCGTCACGCTGATGCAGGATGCGCTCAAGGCCAAGGACTCGCCGGAGTACCGCACCGCCCTGGGCTTGTCGCTGCTGCAGAGCGGCAAGGCCGAGCTCGCCGCCGATGAGCTCATCAAGGCCTACAAGGCCGACCCCAAACAGACCTATGCCGGCCTGGCCCTGATCACCCTGCATCTGCGCGAAGGCCAGCCGGCCAAGGCCCTGACCGTGGCGGAGAACATCGCCCGGGCCAATCCGAACAACGCCACCGTCCTCATGGTCCAGGCCTATGCCAAGACCCAGTCGGGCGACTATCCCGGTGGCCGGGCCGGCTACGAGAAGGCGCTCAAGCTGGATCCCAAGCTGCTGGAGGCCAGGCTGGGACTCGTGCGCATCGACACGATGACCGGCAACTTCGACGCCGCCAACAAGCGGCTGCGCGAGGTCCTCAAGGGCGACGAGCGCAACACCCAGGTGCTGTTCGAGCTGGCGCTGCTGCACGAACTCTGGGGCAAGGACGAGGAGTCGCTGAAGTGGCTGGAAAGCGCGGCCGAGGCCAGCAGCGCCCGCGAGACGCGTGCCAATTTCGCTCTCGTCGCCTGGCATCTGCGCAAGGGCCAGCCGGCCCGGGCCGTCGAAGCGTCCAAGGCCCTGCTGGCCAAGCTGCCCGAGGATGTCGAAGCCCTGCAGGCCTATGCCAGCGCCCAGGCCGCCAATGGCGACACGGCCGGCGCCAAGTCGACGCTGACCAATGCGGCCCGCCGCGCGGCTTTCGACGCACCGCGCCTGCTGGAGGTGGCTCGCCAGCAGGTCAGCATCAAGGACTACAGCGGTGCCGCCTACAGCCTGGACAAGGCGCTGAGCGGCAGCCCCGACTTCGTGCCCGCCCAGGCCATGCTGGCCAGCGTGGAGCTGGCCCAGGGCGATGCGGCCAAGTCTGAACAGCGCGCCCGCCAGGTCATCCAGGCCGCGCCGAAGTCAGCCATCGGCTACAACCTGCTGGCCGAGGTCGCCACCTACCGCGGCCAGGCCTCGGCCACCATCGACGCGCTGCGCAAGGCGCATGACATCGAGAAATCCCAGGCCAGCCTGGCCCGGCTGATGCGTGCGGTGGGCGGCCAGAGCGGCCCCAAGGCCGCCATCGATCTCGGCGAAAACTGGCTCAAGCGCAATCCCGGGGACCTGGCCGTGCGCAACGCCGTCGCCGAACAGCACCTGCGCCTGCGCGACTTCGGGGCCGCGCGCAAGCAATTCGAAGCCATCCTCAAGCAGCGCCCCAACCACGCCGAGACGCTGAACAACCTCGCCAACCTGATGATGGAATCCGGCGACCCCGGCGCGCTGGAGGCGGCCGAGCGGGCCTACAAGGTCGACAACCGCAACCCCAAGCTGATGGACACCGCGGGCTGGGCCAACCACCTGGCGGGAAAACCCGAACGTGCCCTGCAACTGCTGCGCGAGGCGCGCCTGCGCGCTCCCGACGTTCCCGACATCCGCTACCACCTCGCCGCCGTGCTGGCCAAGGCCGGCCGAAAAGCGGAGGCCCGCGAGGAAATCAACGCGGCCTTGAAGGGAAATGCGAATTTCGCCGCAGCGGAAGATGCCAAGAAGTTGCTGGCCACCCTTAACTGAGGGGTCAAAACCCTCCGCATCGCTGTCGGTTGTTCTTACAATTTTTATCAAGCCGTCCAAGAGACAACAACAAGTCCTTGAACGGCAAAGAGATTCCACCCCTGGCACTGAGTTTGCTTCTACCGAATCAGATTGAGACGCCAGCCGGCGATTAACAAAGGAAAAACCCGATGAAAGTCCTCTCCATCCGCATGACCGCACTCACCGCGCTCATCGCAGGCCTGGCAGCCTGGAGCGGCGCGGCTCAGGCGTACTGGAATCTGGACACGACGCCGACCGCCACCATCGGTGACAGCGGCAATGCCGCCTACACGGTGAACATGTCCGGCTTCTACGTTGCCAACACGCTGAACGGTTCCAACAAGCTGGCCAACAACTGGTCGTCGGGCGCGCTGACCCAGTTCTCGGGCAATGGCCAGGGCATGTACACCGGCAGCGACAACGGTTCGCCCTACCACGCGCTGGACAACAACCAGAACACCGAAGCCGTGCTGCTGAGCTTCAGCGCCTCCACCGTGCTGAGCAGCATCGGCCTGGGCTTCGCCGACAGCACCGCCGCCTCCCCCGAACTGGGCTGCAAGAACAACACCACCAATGCGATGACCTACGCATCGACTTGCGCCGCGGGCACGACCTCGCAGGGCAAGACGGTCGACGTGTCGCTGTTCCGCTGGACGGGCACCAGCGCCCCGACCTCCCTCACCAGCACCGGTGCCGGCACGATGGGCGGCTGGGAACTGGTGGGCAACTACGGTGACTTCATCAAGGACACCAGCAACCCCTACAACTCGGTCAATGCCGCTGGCAAGACTTCGAGCTGGTGGCTGATCTCCGCCTACAACAGTGGCTTCACGCAGAGCGCCAGCACGGTGAACCGTGGCTCGCTGACCAACGGCGACGACTTCTTCAAGCTGTTCGCCGCGGCCGGCACCAAGTGCACGAGCACCGTCGATGCCAACGGTGTCTGCGGTGGCACCACCGTCAAGCTGCCCGAGCCGGCAACCCTGGCCCTGACCGGCGTGGCGCTGGTGGGCGTGGCCGGCCTGCGCCGCCGCAAGGCCAAGCTCGCCGCCTGATCCTTCCGGGTCATCTCGCTGCAAAAGGCACTCTTCGGAGTGCCTTTTTGCTTTTGGGCGCCAACTCGCTGTTCTGTCCCTGGCCGGACAGCCAGGATGCGAACGACCGTGCTAAAAAGCCCGGCATTCCCATCACGACAACGCAGCGACGCGACAGACCAATGGACCTCAACTTCACCGATGCGGAACTGGCCTTCCGCGCCGAGGTGCGCGAATGGGTTCGCGCCAACCTGCCGGCCGACATCGCCCACAAGGTGCGCAACGCGCTGCGCCTGAACAAGGACGACCTGCAGCGCTGGGCCAAGATCCTCGGCGCCAAGGGCTGGCATGGCTGGGCCTGGCCCAAGCAGTTCGGCGGCCCGGGCTGGAACGCCGTGCAGCGCCATCTGTTCGAAGAGGAATGCGCCCTCGCCTGCGCGCCGCGCATCGTGCCTTTCGGCCCTGTCATGGTCGCGCCCGTCATCATGGCCTTCGGCTCGCCCGAGCAGCAGCAGCGCTTCCTCCCCGGCATCATGAGCGGCGAGGTCTGGTGGAGCCAGGGCTACAGCGAGCCGGGCTCGGGCTCCGACCTGGCTTCGCTGAAGTGCCGCGCCGAGCGCCAGGGCGACAAATACATCGTCAACGGCCAGAAGACCTGGACAACGCTCGGCCAATACGGCGACTGGATCTTCTGCCTGGTGCGCACGTCTTCTGAGGGCAAGCCGCAGACCGGCATCAGCTTCCTGCTGATCGACATGAAGACGCCCGGCGTCAGCGTCAAGCCCATCATCATGCTGGACGGCGAGCACGAGGTGAACGAGGTCTGGTTCGACAACGTCGAGGTGCCGGCCGAGAACCTCATCGGCGAGGAGAACAAGGGCTGGACCTATGCCAAGCACCTGCTGTCCCACGAGCGCACCAATATCGCCGACGTGAACCGCGCCAAGCGTGAGCTGGAGCGCCTCAAGCGCATCGCCAAGGCCGAAGGGCTGATGGACGATGCGCGCTTCCGCGACCAGATCGCGCTGTGCGAGGTCGACGTCGTCGCGCTGGAGATGATGGTGCTGCGCGTGCTGTCGGGCGAACGCACCGGCAAGCAGCCGCTGGACGTCGCCGGCCTCCTCAAGATCCGCGGCAGCGAGCTGCAGCAGCGCTATACCGAGCTGATGATGCTGGCCGGCGGGCCGCTGGCCCTGCCCTATGTGCACGAGGCCATGGAGGCCGGCTGGCAGGGCGACCAGTGGCTGGGCGGCGCCTGGATCGGCGGTGCCGACCATGCCATCCCGCTGACGGGCAACTACCTGAACGTGCGCAAGACGACGATCTACGGCGGCTCGAACGAAGTGCAACGCAACATCGTCGCGCAGACCGTGCTCGGCTGAAGGGAGACAAACAAATGGATTTCGATTTCTCTGAAGACCAGCAAGCCCTGCGCGATGCCGTGCGCCGTTTCGTCGACAAGGACTACACGTTTGAACGTCGCGTGCAGATCGAGCGCGCCGGCGGTTTCGACCGCGCCGCCTGGGAAGGCCTGGCCGGCCTGGGCCTGACCGCGCTGGCCGTGCCCGAGGCCCATGGCGGCCTGGGCTTTGGCGCCGTGGAGGCCATGGTGGTCATGGAAGAGCTGGGCCGCGGCCTGGTCATGGAGCCCGTGGCCCAGGGTGCGCTGATCGCGCCGGCGCTGCTGAGCAAGGCGCCCGATGCGCTGCAGGCCGAATGGCTGCCACGCATCGCCGGTGGCGAAGCCCTCGTCGTGCTGGCCCACCAGGAAGCCAAGTCGCGCTACCGCCTGAACCGCGTCACCACGCGCGCCGTGGACGGCAAGTTGACCGGCGTGAAGAGCCTGGTGCCGGCGGGCGACGTGGCGGATGCCTTCATCGTGCCGGCCCGCGTGTCCGGCGCCGATGACGCTTCGGAAGGCATCGCCCTCTATCTCGTCGAGCGCTCTGCAGTTGGCGTGCACACCCGTCCCTATTCGATCTACGACGGCTCACGCGCCGCCGAGGTCCACTTTGAGAACACGCCCGCCCAGCTGATCGCCGGCCCTGAAGCGGGTCTGGCGCTGCTGGAGCTGGCCGCCGACATCGGCATTGCCGCCCAGGCCGCCGAGGCCGTCGGCGTCATGGAGAAATACCTCGCCCTGACGGTCGAATACCTGAACACGCGCAAGCAGTTTGGCGTCGTCATCAGCAGCTTCCAGGCCCTGCGCCATCGCACGGCCGACGTGAAGATGCAGCTCGAGCTGGCCCGCTCCATGAGCTACTACGCGACGCTGCGCCTGGGCGACGTGCCCGCCGTGCGCCGCCGTGCCGTTTCGCAGGCCAAGGTGCAACTCGGCAACTCGATGCGCTACGTGGGCCAGCAATGCACGCAGATGCACGGTGGCATCGGCGTCACCGATGAATATGTCGGCAGCCACTACTTCAAGCGCCTGACCGTCATGGAGATGCAGTGGGGGGACACCCTGCATCACCTCGGTGAAGTCAGCGCCCGGATGCAGGACACTGCGGGGGTGTTCGCATAGGCGGCGCTTGTCGGCGCCGCCCTCTCTTCCCTCGTGGAGGTCGTCCGATGAAGTTTCCTGCCCTGCTGCTGATCGCCGGCCTTGCCGGCGCGGCCCACGCCCAGACCATGAAGCCTGGGCTGTGGGAGTTCAAGCACGCCAGCCAGATCGCCCCCGAGCATCAAGCGCAGATGGCGCAGATGCAAAAGGCCCTGGAGAACATGCCTCCCGAGCGTCGCAAGATGATGGAAGACATGATGGGCAAGCAAGGCGCAGGCATGAGCTTTTCGGGCGGCGGCATGGCCCTCAAGGTCTGCATCACCAAGGAACAGGCTGAGCGCAACCAGGCGCCCGTCGATCAGAACGGCCGCTGCAGCCACGATTCCAAGCGCAGCGGCAACACCATCCAGACCCATTTCGTCTGCACCGACCCGGCCTCGGAAGGCGATGTGACGACGACGCTGCGTGGCAGCGAAGCCTTCACCAACGACGTCACCGTTCGCCATCAACGCAACGGCAAGACCGAGACCACCAAGCTCAGCAGCGAAGCACGCTGGCTGAGCAGCGACTGTGGCAGCGTGCAACCCAAGAAATCCGCCGCGGCCAAGTGAAGCAGAAGCTTTCGCAGATCCTGTTCAGCCAGGGATTCGGGACGCGCCGCCTGTGCGCGGGGCTGGTGTGGCACGGCGAGGTCTCCGTCAACGGCGAGGTTGTCGAGGAACCCGACACCGAGTTCGAGACCGAGGGGCTGCGCTTCACCGTCAACGGCCAGGAATGGCCTTTCTTCGACAAGGCCCTGGTGCTGCTGAACAAGCCGGCCGGCTACGAGTGCTCGCAAAAGCCCAAGCACCATCCCAGCGTGCTGAGCCTGCTGCCCGCGCCGCTGCGCGAGCGCGGCCTGCAGCCCATCGGCCGGCTGGATGAAGACACGACGGGCCTGCTGCTGCTGACCGACGACGGCACGCTGATCCACAAGCTGACCTCGCCCAAGCACCATGTGCCCAAGGTCTACGAAGCGCGCTGCAAGCATCCGCTGACGCCGGCCATGGTCGAGCAGCTGCTGGCCGGCGTCGAGCTGAAGGAGCCTGAAAGCAAGGTGCCGGGCAAGTTCCAGCGCCCTCCTGAGATGAGCAAGGCCGAAGGGGCCGAGATCGTCGACGAGACCCTGCTGCGGCTGACGCTCGTCGAAGGCAAATACCACCAGGTCAAGCGCATGGTCGCCGCCGTCGGCAATCGCGTGGAGTCCCTGCACCGGCCACAGTTCGGCGCACTGACGCTGTCGCCCGAGCTCAAGCCGGGTGAATGGCGCTGGGTCGGCAGCCCGGCCGAGGTCTGGGGACAATAAGGCCGATGCGAGTTTTCAGAGGCTTCCACCATCCCGGCATCGCCCCCGCCTGCGCGCTGACCATCGGCAACTTCGACGGCGTGCACCGTGGCCACCAGGCCATGCTGGCCCTGCTGCAGTCCGAGGCCCGCCACCGCGGCCTGCCGACCTGCGTGATGAGCTTTGAGCCGCATCCGCGCGACTTCTTCGCCGCCAAGGCCGGCAAGCCCGAACTCGCCCCCGCCCGCATCGCGCCGCTGCGCGACAAGCTGGGCGAGCTGGAGCGCTGCGGCGTCGACCAGGTCGTCATCCTGCGCTTCGACGAGGCGCTGGCTTCGCTGCCGGCCCAGGACTTCATCCGCCAGGTGCTGCGGGAAGGCCTGGGGGCACGCTATGTGCTGGTCGGTGACGACTTCCGCTTTGGCGCCAAGCGTCAGGGCGATTACGCCACGCTGGACGCCGCCGGCCAGGCCCAGGGCTTCGACGTGGCCCGCATGATGAGCTACGAGGTGCATGGGCTGCGTGTCAGCAGCTCGGCCGTGCGCGAGGCCCTGGCCGCCGGCGACATGGCCGCGGCAGCGTCGCTGCTGGGCCGGCCCTATGCCATCTCGGGTCATGTCACGCATGGCCGCAAGCTCGGCCGCCAGCTCGGTGAGACCAAGCCCGGCGCGGCCGACGGCTTTCGCACGCTGAACCTGCGCTTCCCCCACGACAAGCCGGCCGCCCACGGCATCTTTGCCGTCCTTGTGCATGGCCTGACGCCCGAGCCCCTGCCCGGCGTCGCCAGCCTGGGCAACCGCCCCACGGTGGAGGACGCCGGCCGGGTGCTGCTGGAGGTCCATTGCCTGGACTGGCCGCTGGGTCCCGAAGGGGGCTACGGTAAACTGGCCCGCGTGGAACTGCTGCACAAACTTCGCGACGAAGCCAGGTACGACGGGCTGGAAGCGCTCACGGCTGCCATCGCGGCCGATACGGCTGCGGCACGCGCCTTCCTGGCCACCCACGCTGCCCAACGCCGCCAGACCACGCGCGACCGAATTTGAAGCGGCTCCCCGCCGCTCTTCGTTCCGCCCTCCCCGCTTCTTGATCGCCAGGCCCATCGCCTGGCCGCATGCCATGACCACCCCGGACTACCGTTCCACACTCAACCTGCCCGACACGCCCTTCCCGATGCGCGGCGACCTGCCCAAGCGCGAACCGGGCTGGGTCAAGGCTTGGGACGAGCAAGGCCTGTACAAGCGCCTGCGTGACGCGCGCTGCGGCGCTCCGAAGTTCGTACTGCACGACGGCCCGCCTTACGCCAACGGCCAGATCCACATCGGCCACGCCGCCAACAAGATCCTGAAGGACATGATCGTCAAGGCGCGCCAGCTGGCGGGCTTCGACGCGGCCTACATCCCCGGCTGGGACTGCCACGGCCTGCCCATCGAAAACCAGATCGAGAAGACCTTCGGCCGCGGCCTGCCGCGCGACGAGGTGCAGGCCAAGAGCCGCGCCTACGCCACCGAGCAGATCGACGGCCAGCGCACGGACTTCAAGCGCCTGGGCGTGCTCGGCGAATGGGACAACCCCTACAAGACGATGAACTTCGCCAACGAGGCCGGTGAGATCCGCGTCTTGAAGCGCCTGTTCGAGCGCGGTTTCGTCTACCGCGGCCTCAAGCCCGTCTACTGGTGCTTCGACTGCGGCTCGTCGCTGGCCGAGTTCGAGATCGAGTACGCCGACAAGCAGTCGCCTGCGGTCGACGTGGCCTTCCTGAGCGCCGAGCCCGAGAAGCTGGCCGCCGCCTTCGGCGTTGCACCGCTCAACAAGGACGCATTCACCGTCATCTGGACGACGACGCCGTGGACCATCCCGGCCAACCAGGCGCTCAACCTCAACCCCGAGCTGCCTTATGCGCTGGTCGACACGCCCAAGGGCTATTTCGTCATTGCCGAGGCGCTGGTGGAGAAGTGCCTGGCGCGCTGGCAGCTGGAAGGCCAGGCTGTGGCCACGGTGCCGGGCCGCAAGCTCGAGCTGCTCAAGTTCAAGCACCCGCTGGCGCACGTGCACCCCGGCTATGACCGCGAAAGCCCGGTCTACCTGGCCGACTACGCGACGGCCGAGGACGGCACCGGCGTCGTCCACTCCGCGCCCGCCTATGGCCTGGACGACTTCCAGTCCTGCGTCGCCCACGGCATGGCCTTCGACGACATCCTGAACCCCGTGCAGGGCAATGGCGCCTATGCGGCCGAGCTGCCGCTGTTCGGCGGCCAACACATCTGGAAGGCCAACCCCGTCATCGCCCAGACGCTGCTGGACAACGGCCGCCTGATGGCCCAAAGCAAGCTGACCCACAGCTACCCGCATTGCTGGCGCCACAAGACGCCCGTCATCTACCGTGCCGCGGCCCAGTGGTTTGTACGCATGGACGAAGGTGACGGCCTGTTCACGGCCGACAAGGCCCCCAAGAGCCTGCGCGAGACGGCACTGGCCGCCATCGAGGCGACCAGCTTCTACCCCGAGAACGGGCGCGCCCGCCTGCACGACATGATCGCCGGCCGGCCCGACTGGTGCATCTCGCGCCAGCGCAGCTGGGGCGTGCCCCTGCCCATCTTCCTGCACAAGGACACGGGGGAGGCGCATCCGAAGACGCTGGAGTTCATCGAGCGCGCTGCCCAGTTGGTCGAGCAGAACGGCATCGAAGCCTGGTCCAAGCTGGACGCCGCCGAGTGGCTGGGCGAAGAAGCCGCCCAGTACACCAAGGGCAACGACATCCTGGACGTCTGGTTCGACTCCGGCTCGACCTTCGAGCATGTGCTCAAGGGCAGCCACAAGGGCGCGGGCCACGAGACCGGCCCCGAGGCCGACCTCTACCTGGAAGGCCACGACCAGCACCGCGGCTGGTTCCACTCGTCGCTGCTGATCGCCTGCGCCCTCTACGGCCGTGCGCCCTACAAGGGCCTGCTGACCCATGGCTTCGTCGTCGACGGCCAGGGCCGCAAGATGAGCAAGTCCATGGGCAATGTGGTCGCGCCGCAGGCCGTGTCGGACAAGTTCGGTGCCGAGATCCTGCGCCTGTGGACGGCCGCGACCGACTATTCCGGCGACCTGGGCCTGGACGAGAAGATCCTCGCCCGCGTCGTCGACAGCTATCGACGCATCCGCAACACGCTGCGCTTCCTGCTGGCCAACGTCAGCGACTTCGATCCTGCGACGGACGCGGTGGCGGCCGAAGACCTGCTGGAAGTCGACCGCTATGCCCTGGCCCGCGCGGCCGAGCTGCAGACGGACATCCTGGCCCACTTCGAGCGCTACGAGTTCCACCCCGTCGTCGCCAAGCTGCAGGTCTACTGCTCCGAAGATCTCGGCGCCTTCTACCTCGACGTGCTGAAGGACCGCCTCTACACCACGGCGCCCAAGAGCCTGGCGCGCCGCTCGGCCCAGACGGCGCTGTGGCAGATCACCCACGCCATGCTGCGCTGGATGGCGCCCTTCCTCAGCTTCACGGCCGAGGAGGCGTGGCAGGTGTTTGCCAAGGGCGAGAGCATCTTCACCGAGACGTACTGGGACTTCGGCAAAACGGACGCCAGCCTGCTGGCCAAGTGGAATCGCATCCACGAGATCCGCGACGAGGTCAACAAGGCCATCGAGGCCGTGCGCACGACGGGCGCCGTCGGCGCCTCGCTGCAGGCCGAACTGGTGCTCAAGGTCAACGAGCAGGACCAGATGCTGCTCGCCAGCCTGGGCGACGACCTGCGCTTCGTCTTCATCACGTCGGCGGTGCGACTCGCCTCGGCGGGGGAACTGGGCGTCGTCGTCACGCCCAGCGCCCACGCCAAATGCGAGCGCTGCTGGCACTACCGCGCCGACGTCGGCAGCATTGCCGCCCACCCGACGCTTTGCGGGCGTTGCGACAGCAACCTGCACGGCGCGGGCGAGACCCGCACCGTCGCCTGAACTCGCTTACGGAAACGCCGGGACGTTGGGCTCGACCCCCTCGAAGTGCGCTTCGGGGTGGGTGCGCTCCAGCAGCTGCTCGATCTCCGTGATGCGCGTGCGCGGCACGTCGACGATGAGCAGGTACTGCCCCTCCTCGATGGCCTTTTCGAAGCGTTTCAGACGCCGGCTCGGCGTCGAGCTGCCGATCATGCTGGACGACCAGGTGCCCAGCATGGCGCCTACCGCCGCCAGGCCGATGACGACCGCCGCCGGCGAAGCCGCGCTGATCGCCATGGCGGCCGCCACGCCGCCCGCCGCGCCCAGCCCCGAACCAATCAATGCGCCGCTCTGCGCGGCCTCGACCAGGTCCGAGGTCTGCAGCACATTGGCAGCATGCAGGCCATCCATGGAAGCGCCCTCGGCAGCGACGAAATGGATGTGATGCTCGGTGATGCGGGCGAGCAACAGCTCGTCCATCGTGCGCCGCGCGCTGCTCAGATGGGGCAGCAGCCAGTAGATGCGCTTTCGCATGGCTCGTCCTCCAACGGAAACGGAAGAACTCCTCTTCTACGCCCCTTCTCCTGCGCCTACAAGCCCGAGGCCGGCGGCAAGTTACATTGACGCCCCTCGCACCGCGACCGGAATTCCATGCCCTCTCGTTCGTCGTCCTCGTCTTCCGGCCTGACCGCCTGGCTGCTGATCGCCGCCCTGATCATCCTGGCCGACCAGTTCACCAAGATCCTCGTCATCGGCGCCTTCCAGCTCGGCGATGTGCGCCCCGTGACCGGCTTCTTCAACCTGGTGCGCGCCCACAATTTCGGCGCCGCCTTCAGCTTCCTGCATGGCGCCTCGGGCTGGCAGCGCTGGTTCTTCCTCGGCCTGGGCCTGGTCGCGGCCGGTTTCATCATCTGGATGCTGCGCAAGCACGGCCAGCAGAAGCTGTTCTCCTGGGCCCTGACGCTGATCCTCGGCGGAGCCCTGGGCAATGTCATCGACCGCGCCATCCATGGCTATGTCGTCGACTTCATCCAGGTCCACGCCGGCGGCTGGTACTTCCCGGCCTTCAACGTGGCCGACGCCGCCATCAGCATCGGAGCCGTGCTGCTCATCGTCGACGAACTGCGCCGCGTACGCCGCGGTTGAGCGCAGGCGGCGGCGCGCGCACTAGTTCACGGGGCGGAGATGTGACAAGCGGTGACAATCGCGCGCCTCTCACCGTCCCCTCGATGCTCCTCGACTTCGCCAGCCTGAGCCATTACGACTGGCTCGACGTTCCCTTGTGGGTCTTCGACCCCGAACAGCAGCGCAACCTCTGGGCCAACGCTGCGGCCCTGCGCTTCTGGCATGCCGACAGCGCCGAGGAGTTCCTGTCGCGCGACTTTTCCGAGCACGGCGACGCCGTGCGCGAGCGTCTGGCCGTCACGGCGGCCGACCATGCCCAGGGCAAGATCGTCCGCGAGCAATGGACGCTGTATCCCAAGGGCGAGCCGACGACGGTGATGCTGGTCTCGCGCGGGATGCGCACGCCGGACCGCCGCCAGGTCATGCTGTTCGCGGCCGATTCCCTGGGCGGCGGCGCCGATCTCGCCATGCTGCGAGGCGTCGAGGCCCTGCAGCACACCTCGGTGCGCATCGCCGTCTTCGGCCTGGGCCAGGGCGAGTTGCTGATGCGCAACCCCGCCGCGGCCCTGACCTTCGGCGACACGCCGCCCGGCCCCGGCCAGAGCGAGTTCACCCGCCTCTTCGCCCATACCGGCGACGCCGCCAGCATCCTCGGCCGCGTGCAGCGCGGCGAGACCTGCCGGCAGGACGTCGAGCTGCTGACCCTGGCCGGCCCGCGCTGGCATGCGCTGGATGCACGCCCCATGCGCGACCCGGTCACGGGCGACACCGTCATGCTGCTCAACGCACGCGACATCGCCGACCTCAAGGCCAGCCAGGCCGCGCTGGTCGCCGCGCGCGAGGCGGCCGAGATGGCCAGCCAGGCCAAGAGCAGCTTCCTGGCGAACATGAGCCACGAGATCCGCACGCCGATGAATGGCGTGCTGGGCCTGACCGAGCTCGTGCTGCAGACCAGCGATCTCAACGAGCGCCAGCGCCGCTTCATCGGCATGGCCCACCAGTCCGCCAAGGGCCTGATGACCATCATCAACGACCTGCTGGACGTGGCCAAGATCGAGGCCGGCAAGATCGTCATCGAAGAGCAGCCCTTCAGCCTGCACGACTGCCTGGGCGAGTCACTTCAACCCCTGCTGCTGCAGGCCCACGACAAGGGCATCCAGCTGCATGCCCTCGTGCAGCCCGGCGTGCCGTCCTGGATGATCGGCGACGCGCTGCGGCTGCGCCAGGTACTGATCAACCTGATCGGCAACGCGCTGAAGTTCACCGAGCATGGCGAGGTCCGCATCGAGATCGCCATGGCCGACCCGCACGAAAACGACGGCCCCAGCCGCCTGCGCCTGCGCGTGGCCGTCACCGACACCGGCATCGGCATGACGCGCGACCAGATCGGCCAGATCTTCGACCCCTTCACCCAGGCCGACGGCAGCATCACCCGCCGCTACGGTGGCACCGGCCTGGGCCTGACCATCGTGCAGCGCCTGGTCGGCCTGATGGACGGTCAGATCGCCGTCGAGAGCGAGCCGGGTGTGGGCTCCAGTTTCAGCTTCGAGCTGCAACTGGGCCGCATCATGTAAGCCCTGTTCAGGGCAGCAGCACGGCACTGCCGAGCAACTGGCGAGCCTCGAGGTCCCGGTGCGACTGGGCTGCGTCGGCCAGCGCATAGCGCTTGTCGATGCGGATCTTGACCTGGCCGCTGGCCACCATGGCGAACAAGTCGTCGCCCATGGCCTGGGTGGCCTCGCGCGTGGCCAGGTGAGTGAACAGCGTCGGCCGCGTCACATAGACCGAGCCCTTGGCCGCCAATGTGCTCACGTTGAAGGCCGGCACCGGCCCGGAGGCGCCACCAAAGCTGGCCAGCAGGCCAAAGGGCGCCAGGCTGTTCAGCGAGCCCTCCCAGGTGTCGGCACCGACCGAGTCGTAGACGACCTTCACGCCACGCCCGCCGGTGATCTCGCGCACCTTGGCGGCGAAGTCCACGTCACGCCTGTAGTTGATGGCGTGCGTGGCGCCATGGTCCAGCGCCAGCTGGCATTTCTCGTCGCTGCCCGCGGTGCCGATGAGCTGCAGGCCCAGGGCCTTGGCCCATTGGCAGGCGATCAATCCGACGCCGCCAGCCGCCGCGTGGAAGAGCACGAAGTCGCCGGCTAGCAGACCGCCCTGGGGCAGGGTCTTGCGCAGCAGGTACTGCACCGTCAGGCCCTTGAGCATCATGGCTGCGGCCGTGTCCGTCGGGATCGCATCGGGCAGCTTGAGCACGCACTTGGCCGGCATCACGCGCGCCGTCGCATAGGCGCCCGGCGGCTGGCTGGCATAGGCGGCCCGGTCGCCGGCGCGCAGATGCGTGACGCCCTCGCCCACCGCTTCGACAACACCGGCGCCTTCCATGCCCAGTCGGGCCGGCAGCGGCAAGGGATAGCTGCCGTTGCGGTGGTAGACATCGATGTAGTTCAGGCCGCAGGCCTCATGGCGGATGCGGATCTCGCCGGGGCCTGGCGCGCCAACGTCCACGTCCACCAGCTTCAGTTGTTCCGGGCCACCCGGGGCCTCGATGACGATGGCCTTTTCACTCATGCGAAGTCTCCTGTTGCGAGGTCGGCTATCGTGCCAGCCCTTTCCGCCCTTTGTCGTTGCCGATGAAGCTGACCCCACGCCTTGCTGTGCTGCTGACGGTGCCGCCCCTGCTCTGGGCTGGCAACGCCGTCATCGGCCGCATGGTGCGCAACGACATCCCGCCGATGGCGCTGAACGCGCTGCGCTGGCTGATCGCCTTTCTGCTGCTGGCCCCGCTGGCGCGCCGCCTGCTCGCCGACCCGCGCGAAGCGCTGAAGCGCTGGCGCGGCCTGGCCTGGCTGGGCTTCCTGGGCATGGGCTGCTACAACGCGCTGCAGTACCTGGCCCTGCACACCTCGTCGCCGCTGAACGTCACGCTGATCACCGCCAGCATGCCGGTCTGGATGCTGGGCGTGGGTGCCGTCTTCTACGGCGTGAAGCCCAAGCCGCGCCAACTCGCGGGCGCGGCCCTGTCGCTGCTCGGCGTGGCCGTCGTCATTGCGCGCGGCGATCCCGCCGCCCTGCTGGCCGTTCATTTCGTGCCGGGCGACCTGCTGATGCTGGTGGCCCTGTTCACCTGGGCCATCTACTCCTGGATGCTGGCCCGGCCCGCGCCCGGCCTGCGCCCCGGCGAGAAGCCGGACTGGAACTGGGCCGAGGCGCTGATGGCCCAGCTGATGTTCGGCGTCGTCTTCTCGGGCGTGGCGGCGGGCGTCGAGCAGGTCGTCGCGCTGGCGCCCATCCACTGGAGCCCGACCCTGGTCGCCGTGTTGGCCTATGTGGCCATCTGCCCCTCGCTGATCGCCTACCGCTGCTGGGGCATGGGCGTGGCCGAGGCGGGGCCGGCGCTGGCGGGCTTCTTCGTCAACCTGACGCCGGTCTTCGCCGCCATCATTTCGGCGGCCCTGCTGGGCGTGGCGCCGGCTTGGTACCACGGCCTGGCCTTCGTGCTGATCGCCGCGGGCATCCTCGTCTCTTCACGCTGATGCGCGTGCTGCACGCCGACGATCGCCTGGTCGTCATAGCCAAACCGGCCGGCCTGCTCAGCGTGCCGGGCCGAACCGAGCCGGACTGCGCCAGCGCCCGCGTGCAGGCCCTCTACCCGGACGCGCTGATCGTGCATCGCCTCGACCAGGCGACATCGGGCCTGCTGCTGTTTGCGCGCGGCATCCAAGCCCAGCGCGAACTCAGCGCCGACTTCGCCGAGCGCCGCGTCGGCAAGCGCTACGTCGCCGTCGTGGCGGGGCATCTGCAAGGCCAGGGGCTGATCGACCTGCCCGTCGGCGCCGACTGGCCCAACCGGCCGCGCCAGCAGGTCGACCTGGAACACGGCAAGCCCTCGCAGACGCGCTGGCAGGTGCTGGCGCAGGAGGGCCAACATACGCGTGTCTCACTGGAACCGCTGACGGGCCGCAGCCACCAGCTGCGCGTGCATCTCGCCCATCTGGGACATGCCATCCTGGGGGACTCGCTGTACGCGGCGCCCGCCATCGCCGCCGCCAGCCCGCGCCTGCTGCTGCACGCCAGCGAGCTGCAGGTCGGCGGCCATCATTTCATCTGCCCACCGGAGTTCTGAAATGCATCTCTACATCATCACCGGCAGCTCCCGCGGCCTGGGCGCCGGCTTGGTCCGGCAACTGGCCCGGCCCGGCAACACCGTCATCGGCATCGCACGCAAGGCCAACCCCGAGCTGCAGGCCGAGCAATGGACGCTGGACCTCGCGGACCCGGCCGCCGCCGCCGAGCGCCTGCAGGCCTGGCTGCGCGCCCACGTGGGCTGGGCCAGCGCCACGCTGATCAACAACGCCGCCCTGCTCAGCGAACCCGGCCCGCTGGCGGCTTCCGATCTTGGTGAACTGTCCGCGGCGCTGCGCGTCGGCCTGGAGGCGCCCACGCTGCTGAGCCGCGTCTTCCTGGCCGAGACCGGCGCGGTGCCGCAGCGCCGCATCCTCAACATCTCCTCCGGCCTGGGCCGGCGCGCCATGGCCGGCAGCTCGGCCTATTGCGCCATCAAGGCGGGGCTGGATCACCTCAGCCGCGCGCTGGCGCTCGAAGAGCCCGAGGTCGGCGTCGTCTCCCTGGCGCCCGGCGTCATCGACACCGACATGCAGGTCCAGCTGCGCGGCGCCGATCCCGCCCGCTTCCCCGAGCAGACGCGCTTCCAGGGGCTGAAGGACGGCGGCCAGCTGCAGACGGCCGACAGCACGGCAGACGCGATTGTTCGCTTTCTCATGCGGCCAGACTTCGGAAAAACCGTTGTCGCTGACATCCGAGACGCTTGAAAATCCTGAACTGAGCCCGCAACTCCGGGTTCGTATTCCATTGACTGGAGACTTTCGTGAATCGCATCCTCGCCGTGACCCTGGCCGCCCTGATTGCCGTCGCGCTGCCCGTCCATGACGCCGAGGCCAAGCGCCTCGGTGGCGGCGGCATCAAGCGCAGCGTGCCCACCCAGACCTCGCCGCAGACGCCGCCGGCACAGCAGCCGGCACCGCAGCAGGCCGCCCCCGGCAAGCAGGCCGCAGCGCCCGCTGCCGCAGCGGCAGCAGCGCCCAAGCGCTCCTGGCTCGGCCCCATCGCCGGCCTGGCTGCTGGCCTGGGGCTGGCCGCGCTGGCCAGCCACCTCGGCTTCGGCGAGGGCATGGCCAACTTCATGATGCTGGCCCTGCTGGCCCTCGTGGCCTTCATGGTGATCCGCTTCGTCATGCGCCGCTTCGCCGCGCCCAAGCCGCAACTGGCCATGGCCGGTGGCGGCCATCAGTTCCAGGCGGCCCAGCCGGCCTGGAATGCCGCGCCCGCCACGGCAGCAGCGCCAGTGGCAGCGGCGTCGTCGGACTTCGACAGCGCCGGCTTCGAGAAGCTCGCCAAGCAGGTCTTCATCCGCCTGCAGGCCGCCAACGACGCGGGCGACCAGGCCGACCTGCGCCGCTTCACGACGCCGCAGATGTACGCGAGCATCCAGAGCGAGCTGCTGGAGCGCGGCAGCCAGACACAGCGCACCGAAGTGCTGCAGCTCGACGCCCGTGTCGTCGATGTGGCGACTGAGGACGGCCAGCAGATCGTCTCGGTGCGCTTCTCGGGCCTGGTGCGCGAGAAGAGCGAGCAGGCAGCCGAGAACTTCGACGAGATCTGGCACCTGGTCCAGGCCGGCGACGGCTGGCTGATCGCGGGCATCCAGCCGACGGCATGACCAACGTCACAGCGGGTTAGACCCGAGTCTGACCGGACCGAGAATGGGCGCTTCGAGCGCCCATTTTCCTTTGAGGCCCCACATGATTCGTCTGCGTCTTTCCCTCTGCGCCCTCGGCTCGGCCCTGCTGGCCGCCTGCGCCTCCACGCCCGCGCCGGCACCCGTCGTCGCGCCCAACAGCAACCTGGTCGTGCAGGGCATCCCGGCTGTGCCCCAGAGCCTGGCGGATGCCATCGGCCGCTACAACGACTTCCGCGGCCACGCCTTCTCCGACTGGCATCCGACCCAGCGCGAGATGCTGGTCAGCCACCGCAAGGCCGGCGCCAACACCGCGCAGATCTTCCGCGTGACTTCGCCCCTGGGCGAAGGCCAGCAGCTGACCGACGGCGCCGACCCCGTCACCCGCGCCACCTACGAGCCCCGCCACGGCCAGTACATGGTCTTCGAGCGTTCGACGGGCGGCAATGAAGTCGGCCAGATCTACCGCCTGCCGCTGAACCCGGCCGGCGCGCAGCCGGTGCTGCTGACCAGCCCCGACGAGCGCCATGCCATCAACACCTGGCTGCGCAAGAGCGGCCGCCTCGTCTACTCCTCGGTGCCCATCGACCGCACGGCCGAAGGCGGCAAGCGCAGCAAGATCACGACGACGCTGTGGCTGATGGACCCCGAGAAGCCCGAGGCACGCCGCAAGCTGGCCGAACTGGACGGCGGCGGCTGGGCGGCGAGCCGGCCTTCGCCCGATGAACGCACGCTGTCGCTGACCCGCTATCTGTCGGCCAATGAATCGCAGATCTGGACCCTGGACGTGGAAAGCGGCGCGACCCGGCAGGTCGCCCCGGCCGCGGGCAGCCAGGAGGCCAAGGCCAGCTACACCCCGACGGGCTGGGCACCGGATGGCCGCTCCCTGTGGATCGCCAGCGACCGCGCCGGCGAGTTCCGCGAGCTGATGAAGCTGGACCTGGCCGGCCCGAATCCAGGCCGCATCGACCGCGTCAGCGGCCACATCCCCTGGGACGTCAGCGGCGTCACGCTGACCGAGGACCGCAGCAAGCTGGCGGCGCAGTTCAATGTGGACGGCCGCGACGAGCTGCATTTCTTCGATGCCGCCACCGCCAAGGAAGTGGCGGCCCCGGCAGCCCTGCCCAACGGCAATGTGGGCGCGGCGTCCTACCACCATGGCCTCGGCGAGCTGGCCTTCTCCATCAGCAACGCCCAGGGCCCCAGCCAGATCTATTCGCTGGGCAAGGACGGCAAGGTGCAGCAATGGACGCGCGCCACGGGCGCCGTCGACACCTCGGGCTTCAGCGAACAGAAGATCGTGCGCTGGAAGAGCTTCGACGGCACGACAATCTCGGGCCTGCTGACGCCCCCGCCGAAAAAGTTCACCGGCAAGCGCCCGGTGCTGATCTCCATCCATGGCGGCCCCGAGTCCCAGGCCAGCTTCGGCTTCCTGGGCCGCAACGCCTACTACGTGCAGGAACTGGGCATGGCCCTGATCCAGCCCAACGTGCGCGGCTCCAGCGGCTATGGCAAGAGCTTCCTGGCCATGGACAACGGCTTCAAGCGCGAGGACTCCGTCAAGGACATCGGCGCCCTGCTGGACTGGATCGCCACCCAGCCCGACCTGGATGCCTCGCGCGTGCTCGTCACCGGCGGCAGCTATGGCGGCTACATGACCCTGGCCGTGGCGACCAACTACGCCGAACGGATTGCCGGCTCCATCGACGTGGTCGGCATCTCCCATTTCGTGACCTTCCTGAACAACACCGAGAGCTACCGCCGCGACCTGCGCCGCGTCGAGTACGGCGACGAGCGCGACCCGGCCATGAAGGCCCACCTCGAGAAGATCTCGCCGCTGACCAATGCGGCCCGGATCAAGAAGCCGCTGTTCGTCATCCAGGGCAAGAACGATCCGCGCGTGCCCTATACCGAGGCCGAGCAGATCGTCGAGACCGTGCGCAAGGGCGGCACGCCGGTCTGGTATCTGCGCGCCGAGAACGAGGGCCATGGCTTCCAGAAGAAGGACAACCAGGACTTCCAGTTCTATGCCACGGTGCTGTTCATGCAGCAGACGGTACTGAAGTAGCGCGGCCGTAAGGCAGCGCCGCGGGCCAGGCCTCCGAAGTGGGCGCCTGGCCTTTTTTTTCGCCGCTCCAGTGACGGGCCGTGATCCAGCCGCCGTGCCCCACCACCAGAGCACAAGGCGCCTGCCAGTGCGCCACGCGCGCCAGCAAGCTATCCAGCGACTCGCCGCCGTCGAAGTCGAAGCAGCAGAAATCGCGCATCCAGCGATCGAACTCCGCAGCCTGGATCTCGCTCCAGCGCCTGCCGTCCCAGCTGCCGAAATCCATCTCCGCCAGTGCCGGGTCCACATGCCAGCCAAAGCCCCAGCGCTTCAGCCACCGCCCGACCGCCGCCGATCTCAACAGCGGCGAGGTGACGACCTCGCGCGGCAGCCCATGGCGGCGCGCATGGGCGCGCACGCGATGAGCCAGACGCTTGGCCTTGCGCGCATCGACCGGCAGATCGGTGCGGGCACCGATGCAGCGCCCCTCGGCGCCCATCGGCTTGGGGTGGCGCCAGATGGTGAACACGGCCGTCAGAACGAGGCCGTGAAGGCCAGCAGCACGGCCATCTCGGCCAACTGCTCGGTGGCCCCCAGGCCGTCGCCGGTATAGCCGCCCAGGCGGCGCTTCAGCCACTGGCGCATCAGCAGCGCCACCGCGGCGGCCACTGCTGCCGCGAGCAGCAGGCGCGGCAGATCGACGCCGATCATGGCGAGCACAAGCAGCAGCAGGCCGCACCAGCCCAGCGCGATCGAGAAGTTGCGCGGCGCCACGGCCAGCGCGAGTGGCTTGGCCTTGGCATGGTCGGCATCGCCGCCATAGGGCAGGCTGACCATGACGCCCACCGCCGCCCCGCGCGCCAGCGCATGGCTGGCCAGCAGGGCCGCCACGGCGCCCAGCAGCGGCCGCGTCGCCAGTACCGCCAGCAGCGCCGCCCGCAGCAGCAGGCTCAGGCCCAGGGCCAGCGCACCGTAGCTGCCGATGCGCGAGTCCTTCATGATGAGCAGCGCCTTGTCGCGGGCGACGACGCCACCCAGGGCGTCGAAGGTATCGGCCAGGCCGTCCTCGTGGAAGCCGCCGGTCAGCGCGACCGTGGCCGACAAGGCCAGCACCGCGGCCACCCAGGCCGGCCACAACTGAGCCGCGCCCAGCAGCACCGTCGCGCCGACACCGCCCACCAGCAGGCCGACCAGCGGAAAGTGGCGCACGCAATCGTTCAGCCAGGCCGGCTCGAAGCGCTCCAGCCGCACCGGCAGCCGCGTCAGGAACTGCAGCGCGACAAGAAAGAGCCGCATCGGGTTCAGTCCTTGTTGCTGACCCCGGCGCTGTCGAAGCTGGCCATGTCGGCCAGCAGCGCGCAGGCCGCCGTCAGCAGCGGCCATGCCAGGGCCGCGCCACTGCCCTCGCCCAGGCGCAGGTGCAGGTCCAGCAGCGGACGCGCGCCGATGTGCTGCAACCAGCGCGCGTGAGGGCCCTCGGCCGAGCGGTGGGCGAACACGCAAGCGGCCAGCACGCCCGGGCGCAGCGCCTCGGCCAGCGCGACGGCGGCCGTCGTGATGAAGCCATCGACGACGACGACGCGGCGCTGCGCTGCAGCCGCGATGACGCTGCCGGCCATCGTGACGATCTCGAACCCCCCGACGGCGGCCGCAATCTCGAGAGGCGTCGCAGCGCTTGCATTGGCCGCCAGGGCTTGCTCCAGTACCCGGAGCTTGCGCGCCACGCCGGCGTCATCCAGTCCGGTGCCGCGGCCGACGCAGTCGACCAATGGCAGGCCGGTCAGGCGCTGCATCAGCAGGCTGGCCGAGGACGTGTTGCCAATGCCCATCTCACCCAGCAGCAGCGCATTGCCGGGCAAGCGCTCGACGAGGACCATGCCGTTGCGCAGTGCGCGTTCGGCTTGTTCCGCCGTCATCGCGGGTCCGATGCTGGCGTCGGCGGTTCCAGCCGCGATGCGCAGGTCGGCGGCCCCTTCGGCCAGTGGTGCATCAACGCCGCAATCGGCAATCGTCAGCGCCAGGCCCTGCTGGCGCGCGAGCACCGAGACGGCTGCACCGCCCGCCAGCATGTTGACGACCATCTGCGGTGTGACTTCGCGCGGATAGGCCGACACGCCCCGCCTGGACAGGCCATGGTCGGCGGCGTAGACAACCAGTTGCGGCTCGCGCAATGCGGGCTTCTCCAGGCCCTGGATCAGCGCGAGCTGCAGGGCCAGGGCCTCGATGCGGCCCAAGGCGCCCAGCGGCTTGGTCTTGTGGTCGATGGCGTGTTGAACGCGCGCGGCAAGGCTGGGCTCGGCCAGGGCCGGCAATTCAGGAAAGGTCATGGGATCAGCCGACGAGGTTGGCGAGAGTCAGTAGCGCGAGGAGCAGCATCCACAACACGACGGAACGCCAGACCAGGCCGACAACGCTTTGCAGATGGCCAAGCTGCGGCGGCGCACCGGCCGTCGAGCCGGCGGCGCCGGTGGATTCGGGCTCGAAGCCCGCATCGAAGGTCTTGCTGCGGTCCGGCGTCACGCCCGGCGCCGCGGCACCGCCGAGCTGCAGGCCGACGGCCCCGGCCGCCGACGCGAGGATGATGCCTTCGTTGGAATGCAGCCAGAGGCTGGCGTCACGGCGCCAGCCGTTCACGGCCTCTTCGAAGTTGCCGACGATGGCAAAGCCGGTTGCAGTCAGCCGGGCCGGCACATGGTCGATGAGGCCGAACACCTGGCGCGACAGTGCGAGCAGGCGGGGGTTGGTGGGCGCATCCAGCGTGCGGCTCTTGAAGGCCCAGTAGCGGCCGGCGAACTCGGCCATGCGGTAGAGCACGGCGCCGGCCGGGCCCAAGCCGACGGTGGAACAGACGATGAACCAGAAGAACACGCCGAAGACATGGCGATGCGCGGCGAGCAGGGAATGCTCGATGACATGGCGGATCAGCTCGGTGCGGGGCAGTTCGCTGGCATCCAGATGGCGCCATTCGGCCAGCAGCTGGCGCGCGGTCGCATCGTCGCCACGCTCGAGGGCGTCGCGGATGTCGGTGTAGTAATGGCTGAACTGGCGGAAGCCCAGCGTCAGGTAGAGGATGAGGACGTTCAGCCCCAGCGCCAGCAGCACGCTGAAATGGCGCAGCGCCCAGTAGATGAGCGCAACCGCCAGCCCCGGCACAAGGACGGTGATGGCCCAGACGATGGCAGCGTGGTGCTCATCGCCGGCGTCAAAGTTGCGGCCCGTCCAGCGCACCCAGCCGATGACGGACTGATGCACGCGGTTGCCATGCCTCAGGGGCTTGAGTTGCTCACAGAGCAGGGCCAGCAGCACCGCGAAGAAATTCATGGGCCGGGATGATAGTGGCGCGCTCAGCCTCCGCTGAGGAGGCGATAGAAGTTGCGCAACATCGCTGCCGTCGCGCCCCAGATGAAGTACTCGCGCTCGGCGCCCTGCCAGGGCATGGACAGGAAGCGGCGTTCAGCGCCGGCGAACTCGAAACGGTGGTGGCGGTGGTGGGCCGGATTCATCAGGAAGGCCAGCGGCACCTCGAAGGCTTCGGCGACTTCGAAGTCGTCCAGCTTGAGCGTGAAGCCGGGCTCGACGAGGGCGATGACCGGCGTCACCTGGAAAGCCGTCACCGTCGAGTAGACCGGCAACTGGCCGATGATTTCGATGTGCTGGCGCGACAGGCCGATCTCTTCTTCGGTTTCGCGCAGCGCGGTCGCAATGGGGCCGTCATCCTCCGGCTCCACGCGGCCACCGGGAAAGCTGATCTGGCCGGCGTGGTCGCGCAGATGGTCGGTGCGTCGCGTCAGCAGCAGGTTCAGCCCGGTCTCGCGCTGCACCAGCGGCACCAGCACCGCGGCGCCAGCGGGCTCGCGATCGGCGAACAGGCCACCGTCACCGGCGAACTCGGGCGTCCAGGCCGCCACGGCGGCCAGGCGGGCACGCACGGCCGAAGCCGTCAGCGCGAGATCGGGGACCGCCGGAAGATGGTCGTCGACGCTCGTGACCGGCACGAGCTGGGGCTGGGTGATGGCGGGACGTTTCATGCGCGAAAAAAACAAAAGCCGCCTGGAGCGTAGCTCGCGGCGGCTTTGGCGGTGAGATACCGGCTGATTAGGCCAGCTTCTCCTTGATACGCGCCGACTTGCCCGAACGCTGGCGGAGGTAGTACAGCTTGGCGCGACGGACGTCGCCGCGGCGCTTGACTTCGATCGAGGCGATCAGGGGGCTGTACAGCTGGAAGGTACGCTCGACGCCTTCGCCGCTGGAGATCTTGCGGACGATGAAGCTGCTGTTCAGGCCGCGGTTGCGCTTGGCGATCACGACGCCTTCGTAGGCCTGCACGCGCTTGCGGCTGCCTTCAACGACGTTGACGCTGACGATCACGGTGTCGCCGGGGGCGAAGACCGGGATGGTCTTGTTCAGGCGAGCAATTTCTTCTTGCTCAAGGGTTTGGATCAGGTCCATCTGTACTCCTAGGGATCTTGGCGGAACGCTATTTATCGGGATGTTTGCAGCCTGGATTTCCAGACCACTCGACCCGCCAGAGGATCGGACAGCCCGCAAGTATAGCCCGGTGATGCGGGTTTTGCCTAGAGCTTGGACAGGAAGGCCTCGTCGGCCTTGCTGAGGCGGCCGGCTGCGCGAGCGGCGGCGATCAGGTCAGGACGGCGCGCGGCCGTCAGGGCCAGGGACTGCTCGCGGCGCCAGCGCTTGATGTCGGCGTGGTGGCCGGACAGCAGCACGGGCGGCACCTCGCGGCCATCGGCCAGCACCTCGGGGCGGCTGTAGTGAGGGCAGTCCAGCAGGCCATCGGAGAAGCTGTCCTGCTCGTGCGACTTCGAATCGCCCAGCACGCCGTCCTGCAGGCGCGCCACGGCGTCCAGCAAGGTGATGGCCGGCAGTTCGCCGCCCGAAAGCACGAAGTCACCCAGGCTGAGTTCCAGCGTCACATGGCGGTCCAGCACGCGCTGGTCGATACCCTCGTAGCGGCCGCAGAGCAGGATGGCACCGGAGCTGCCAGCCAGCTCCTGCACGCCGGCCTGATCGATGCGGGCACCGGTGGGCGTGAAGTGGATGACGGCCGGGGTCGCCTCGCCGCGGTCGGCCTTGACGGCCGCCAGCGCCTTTTCCAGCGGCTCGGCCAGCATGACCATGCCGGGGCCGCCGCCATAGGTGCGGTCGTCGACACGGCGGTAGTTGTCGTCGGCGAAATCGCGCAGCGGCCACAGGCGCACGTCGACTTGCCGGCTCTCGAAGGCGCGCCGCGTGACGCCGTGCGTCAGATGCGGCGCGAACAGCTCCGGGAAGATCGTCAGGACGTCGAAGCGCATGGCTTCAGCTCAGAAGTCGAGGCCCCAGTCGACCGTGATCCGTTTCGCTTCGAGGCTCACGTCGTCAATGAAGTTGCCGACGAAGGGGATCAGCCTCTCCTGGTCGGGCTTGGCCGGCCCTTCCACGCCGGGCGGCAGGATGCGCAGCACGGCATGCGGGCCGGTGTCGATGAGGCCGATGACGCGGCCCAGGGCCTGCGCTTCACGGTTGACGACGTCCAGGCCGATCAGGTCGATCCAGTAATACTCGCCATCGGGCGTGCGCGGGAAGTCGCTGCGGGGAATGTAGATCTCGTGGCCACGCAGGGCTTCGGCGGCATTGCGGTCGTCCACGCCTTCGGCCGTGGCGACGATGCCTTCCCCCTGCTCACGCACGGAGCGCACCGCCAGCAGCAGTTGGCCGGGCTTGGGGCCGGTGGCCTTCAAATACCAGCGCTTGGCGCTGAACAGCGCGTCGGCGTCGGCCGAATAGGCCTGCACCTTGAGGCCGCCCTTGATGCCCCAGGCATCCAAGATGCGGCCGACCGGCACGAGATCGTCGGGCCAGGAAGCGCCAGACGACGCCGAGGCGCCCGTGGATGCAAAAGACGGCGCCGAGGCGCCGTCTTGCTGAGGCTTGTTGCCTGCCACGCCTGCTTAGGCGGCGGCGACAGCGGCCGTCTTGGCGTCGCCAACCAGGCGGGCCACGGTGGGCGACAGCTGGGCGCCGACACCGATCCAGTAGCTCACGCGGTCCTGCTCGACGCGCAGCTTCTCGGCAGCGCCGGAAGCGACGGGGTTGTAGAAGCCGACGCGCTCGATGAAGCGGCCGTCACGACGCTGGCGGCTGTTGGCGACGACGATGTTGTAGAAGGGGCGCTTCTTGGAGCCGCCGCGAGCCAGACGAATCACAACCATGATGTTTCCTAAAAATTGGGCGACCACTGCACGAGGAGACACTCAGGGCGAGCAAGTCGAATGGCAGGAACCCCTGCCGGGGGAGCCACTGTAGATACGCCGCAGCCATCTGCGACCAGTGCCGAAAACCGAGCATTATAAACTCGATCAAGTACCTCTTGAGCAGTTCTCAAAACCGACAAATGTCACAGTCCGCCGCCCCCGCCTTGCCCTTGACCATCCGCCCCAGCACCGACGCCGATCTGCCGGCCATCCAGGCCATCTACGCCCAGGCCGTGCTGGAGGGCACCGGCACCTTTGAAACCGAGGTGCCGACGGTCGACGAGATGGCCCGCCGCCGCGCCGAGGTGCTGGGCCGCAACCTGCCCTGGCTGGTGGCCGAGCGCGGTGGCGAGGTGCTGGGCTATGCCTATGCCAACTACTTCCGCCCTCGCCTCGCCTACCGTTTCTGCGTCGAGGACTCCATCTACCTGTCGCCCGCCGCCCAGGGCCAGGGCGCGGGCCGCCTGCTGCTGGCCGAACTGATGGCACGCTGCGAGGCCGCCGGGGCCCGCCAGATGCTCGCCGTCATCGGCGATGCAGCGAATGCCGGCTCGGTCGGCGTGCACACCGCTCTGGGCTTCCAGCACACCGGGGTGCTGAAGAGCGCCGGCTGGAAGTTCGGCCGCTGGCTGGATGTCGTGCTGATGCAGCGCACCCTCGGCCTGGGCGACAGCGCCGCAGCCGAATGAGCACCGGCACCAAGCACAAGGCCGTTGCGACCTGGCTGGCCCTGCTGGTCGGCGTTTTCGGTGCGCACCGCTTCTATCTGCACGGCCTCAAGGACCGCTGGGCCTGGCTCTTGCCGCTGCCCACCCTGCTCGGCCTCGTCGGCGTGCAGCGCATGGACCAGCTGGGCCAGGACGACCGCCTGGCCTGGGCGCTCATTCCGCTGCTGGGCCTGAGCCTCGTCGCCGCCCTGCTGGGCGGCATCATCTACGGGCTGATGCCGGATGAACGCTGGAATGAGCGCTTCAACGCCGGCCGGCCGGCCAGCACGGGCGGCTGGCCGGCCGTCATCGGCGTCGTGCTGTGCCTGCTGTTCGGCGGCACGGCGCTGATGGCGACCATCGCCTTCAGCGCCCAGCGCTACTTCGAGTCCCAGGCCGGTCAATAAAGAATGAAGCTGACCCAGTAGCAGACGCCGGCCATCAGAGCCGCGGCCGGGATGGTGAAGATCCAGGCCCAGACGATGTTGCCGGCCACGCCCCAGCGCACGGCAGACGCGCGCTGCACCGAGCCGACGCCGACGATGGCACCGGTGATGGTGTGGGTGGTGGACACCGGGATGCCCAGCGCCGTCGCCAGGAAGAGCGTGATGGCTCCGCCCGTTTCGGCGCAGAAGCCGCCCACCGGCTTGAGCTTGGTGATGCGCTGACCCATGGTCTGCACGATGCGCCAGCCGCCGAACATCGTGCCCAGGCCGATGGCGACGTAGCAGGACACGATGACCCAGCTCGGCGGCGCGCTGTCGCCCACGCTGACCATGCCGGCGGCGATCAGCAGCATCCAGATCAGGCCGATGGTCTTCTGCGCGTCGTTGCCGCCGTGCCCCAGGCTGTACAGGCCGGCCGACACGAGCTGCAGCCGCCGGAACCAGCGGTCTATTCGTATCGGTGACTTGTGCCTGCATATCCAGGCGACCAGCACCATCATCAGCGAGCCGAGCAGGAAGCCCAGCAGCGGCGAGACGATGATGAAGGCCACCGTCTTCCAGATGCCACCGGCGACCAGGGCCTGCGGGCCTGCCTTGGCGACAACGGCACCAACGATGCCGCCGATCAGCGCATGCGAGGAGCTGGACGGGATGCCCCACCACCAGGTGACGACGTTCCAGACAATGGCGCCTATCAGCGCACCGAAAACGACGTGATGGTCGACGATGCCCGGTTCGACGATGCCCTTGCCAATGGTGGCGGCCACCTTGAGCTGGAAGAACAGGATGGCAACGACGTTGAAGAAGGCCGCGAACAGCACGGCCTGCTGAGGCTTCAGCACGCCGGTGGAAACAACGGTGGCGATGGAATTGGCCGCGTCGTGGAAGCCGTTCATGAAGTCGAACAGCAGGGCCAGCACGACGAGCAGGGCCACCACCCAGAAGGCGATCTCAGCGGATGCCATGGAAGCGCCTGATCAGGAGTTCTCGAGGACGATGCCCTCGATCAGGTTGGCCACGTCCTCGCAGCGGTCGGAGATCGACTCGAGCTGTTCGTAGATCGCCTTGAGCTTGATCAGCTCGCGCACGTCCTCCTGTTCGCGGAACAGGCGGGACATGGCCGAGCGCATGACGCGGTCGGCATCGGACTCGAGGCGGTCGATCTCCTCGCAGGTCTTCAGCGCGGCCTCGGTCGTGGCGGGCTTGCTGAGGTTGGGCAGCAGGGTCACGGCATGCTGCACGCGCTCGCAGCAGCGCACGGACAGCGTGCACAGCTGCAACACCTGCTCGGGCACGGTGCGCACGTCGTACAGCGAAAGCGTCTCGGACGAGTCCTGCAGCAGATCCAGGATGTCGTCCATCGCATTGATCAGGCCATGGATCTGCTCGCGGTCGATGGGCGTGATGAAGGTGCGGTGCAGCAGCCGGTTCACCTCGGCGGTGACCCTGTCGGCAGCATGCTCGGCCTTGTCGACTTCGTCGGCGTACTGCTGGCGCAGCGCCGGGTCGGCATAGTTCTCGATCATCTTCTGGAAGGCGCGCGCGCCCTCCAGAATGAATCCGCCGTGCTCATTGAACAGCTCAAAAAAATTGCCCTCACGGGGCAGCAGCTTGCCAAACAACATGGCCATCCTTGGATTTCTCGAAGGGGCGGAGTTTACCGGGCGCCGTCACCCAATCGTCATCAAGCTGACCTGAAGATGAAGTAGACGGCCCCCATCAGGCACAGCCCGGCCCACAGGAAATCGAGCTTGATGGGCTCGCCCATGTACCAGACGGCGAAGGGCACAAAGACCGCCAGCGTGATGACTTCCTGGGTGATCTTGAGCTGGGCGAGGCTGAAACCGGCCCCATGGCCGATGCGGTTGGCCGGCACCTGCAGCAGGTATTCGAACAGCGCGATGCCCCAGCTGATCAGTGCGGCGATCCACCAGGCCTTGGTCGACAGCCCCTTCAGGTGGCCATACCAGGCAAAGGTCATGAAGACGTTGGACAGCAGCAGCAGTCCCACGGTCTGCCAGCCGGCGAGGGTCGAGAACATGGCAATTTCCGGTCAGAGGGAGAGAGGGCCGAGGCGCTCGATGCGCTGGGTGCGCCAGGCATCGCCCGCGGCGAGAGGCGCCAGTTCGGGCGCGATCTCCAGCAGCGGGCGCAACACGAAGGCGCGCTCGCCCAGGCGCGGGTGAGGCAGCGTCAGGCGGGGCGTGTCGAGGCGCAGGTCGCCGTAGAGCAGCAGGTCGAGATCGAGGGTGCGCGGCGCGTTGCGGTAGGGGCGCTCGCGGCCGTGGGCCAGCTCGATGGCCTGCAGGGCATCCAGCAGCTCGAGGGGCGGCAGGACGGTGTCCAGGGCCGCGACGGCATTGAGGAAGTCCGGCCCGCCGGCATCCACCGGCGCGCTGCGCCAGGCGCTGGACAGGGCCGTGACCCGCGTGTCGGGCAAGGCCGCGAGGTGCAGGGCGGCCTGGGTCAGGGTCGCGCAGAGATCGGCGCCGAGATTGGCACCCAGGCCGATGTAGGCCCGGGAAGTCACTCGGCGGCGGGCGCCGGGGCGGCGGCGCCCTCCCCACCTCCGCCGGGCTTGCGGCGACGCCGGCGGCGCTTCTTGGCCGGGGCATCGGCGGCGGCCGGCTCGGCCTCTTCGCCTTCGGGCGCCTCCGGACGCGGCGCGCGCACGACGCGGGGCTGCTTCTGCTGGCTGGCGCGGGCATCGGCCAGCAGGGCCTGGCGGTCGTCATCGCTGCCCAGTGCAAAGTCCTCCCACCAGTCGGCCAGGCTGGGGTCGATCTCGCCGACATCGGCGCGCAGACGCAGGAAGTCGAAGCCGGCGCGGTAGCGCGGCTGCTCGATGAGGCTGAAGACGCCCGAGCCGCTGCGGCGCTCGAAGCGGGTCTGCATCATCCAGATCTCGCGCATGTCGGCGGCCAGCTTGCCGCGGCCGGAGATGTCGCCGATGCGGGCGTCAAAGACGGCATCGATGGCCTGGGCCAGGGCCGGCACGGCCGGCTCGCCGCCGTTGCGGATCTTGGTCCAGCGGTCCAGCACCTCGTACCAGAGCATGCAGGCCAGCATGAAGCTGGGGCTGACGCCGCGGCCTTCGTTGACGCGGCGATCGGTGTCCTCGAAGGCCTGGCGCACGAAGTTGCCGCGCACGCCTTCATGCAGGTCACCGGTCTCGGTCAGCATGGCGTCCAGCACCGCGAACACGCCGCGGCCCAGGCCAAGTTTCTTCAGCTGCGCGATGCTGGCCAGGGAATGACCGGTCTGCAGCAGCTTGATCATCTCGTCGAAGAGGCGCGAGGCCGGCACATTGGCCAGCAGGGCCGACGAGGTTTTCACCGGTGCCAGCGTCTTGGGCTCCAGCGTGAAGCCCAGCTTGGCCGCAAAGCGCACGGCGCGGATGATGCGGACCGGGTCTTCGCGGTAGCGCGTCTCGGGGTCGCCGATCATGCGCAGCAGCTTGGCCTTGGCATCGGCCAGGCCGCCGTGATAGTCCACGACCAACTGGCGCTGCGGGTCGTAGTACATCGCGTTGACCGTGTAGTCGCGGCGGGCGGCATCCTCGATCTGCGGGCCCCAGACGTTGTCGCGCAGCACGCGGCCGCTGGCATCGACGGCGTGATGCTTGCCGTCGAGTTCTGCCTTGGCCGTCTTCTCGTTGCCGGCGACAGCCTCGGATTCGGTCGGCAGGGCACGGAAGGTCGAGACCTCGATGACCTCGTGCTCGCGGCCGCGGCCATAGACGACGTGGACGATGCGGAAACGCCGGCCGATGATGAAGGCGCGGCGGAACAGGCCCTTGACCTGCTCGGGCGTCGCGTTGGTGGCGACGTCGAAGTCCTTGGGCCGCATGCTCAGCAGCAGGTCGCGCACGGCGCCACCGACGATATAGGCCTCGAAGCCGGCGTCCGTCAGCGTCTTGACGACCTTGACAGCGCGTTCATCGAGCAGATCGGGATTGATGCCGTGGACATCGGCGGTGATCTCGACCCGCTTGCCCAGAGGGCTGGTCTTCTTGGGCGCTGCGGCGGGCTTGCCGAGCAGCTTGTCGATGAACTTTTTGATCATGCGAAGAGGTGCAACTGGGGCCAGCCCCGTTCGGCGGCAATGGCGGCGAGCGTCGGGCTGGGATTGGTCGCCACCGGGTGGCTGACGCGTTCGAGCAGGGGCAGGTCGTTGGTCGAGTCGCTGTAGAAGCTCACGCGCTCGAAATCGCGCCATTGTGCCCCCAAGCCCTGCAACCAGCTCTCAACACGCGCGATCTTGCCCTCTCGGAAGCTCGGCACGCCGCGGATGGCGCCGGTGTAGCGCTCGGCGTCACGCTCCAGTTGGACGGCGATGAGATGCTCGATGCCGAAGGCCTCGGCAAATGGCGTGGTGACGAACTCGTTGGTCGCCGTGACCAGCGCGATGAGATCGCCCGCCGCGCGGTGCTTCTCGACCAGGGCCATGGCCTCGGGTCGCAGTGCCGGCTGCATGACCTCGGCCATGAAGCGTTCACGCATGGCCAGGGCCTCTTCGAGCGGCCTGCTCCGGAAGGCCGAGGTCGCGAAATCGACATAGGCCGGCAGGTCCAGCGTGCCGGCGTTGTACTGGGCGAAGAACTCATCGTTGCGCGCTCCCCAGACCTCGCCGTCGACCCAGCCCACCTCGACCATGAAGGCGCCGAAGGAATGGTCGGAATCGATGGGGATCAGCGTCCCGTCCAGATCAAACAGCGTGAGATTCATAAATTGGGGTCAGAGTCTATTTTTTCGTCGGCCAGCATGGCCTTCAACAAGGGCAAGGTCAGCGCCCGTTTGCTGGCCATGGCGAACTCGTCCAGGCGCTCCAGCAAAGCCATCAGGCCCTTGAGATTGCGCTCGAAGCGCGTCAGCAGATAGGACAGCACTTCGTCGCCCAGCAGCAGGCCACGGCGGTCAGCCTCGCGGCGCAGCACGGCGCGCATCTCGGCCTCGCGCAGGGGTTCGAGCGCGAAGCTCGGCCCCCAGCCCAGGCGGGTGCGCAGATCCTCGCGCACGGCCAGGTCGACGGCCGGCGCGTCCGCGGTCGCAACAACGGTATAGCCCTGCCCTGCCGACGCGACAAACAGCGCGAAGGCCGCATGCTGCTGGCCAGCGTCGAAGCGCTGGCAGTCGTCCAGCAGCAGCAGGCTCTCATGGGCCGGCAGCTCCCAGGGCAAGGCGGTGTCGGCGTCGTACCAGGCGACGCGCTGCCCTGCCGCCTGCCAGCGCTCGGCCAGGGCCTGCAGCAGATGGGTCTTGCCCGCGCCAGTCGCTCCCCAGAGCAGCACGGGCGGGTCGCCAGGCATCAGGCCCGCCAGATAGGCCAGGGCCTCGGCATTGGCGCCGGGCAGGAAGTTGTCGAAGCTGTGCGCGGGCGGCGCCAGCAGCGCGAGGGGAATCTGCCTCATGGACGGATCAGCGGAACAGCGAGCTGGCGAGGTAGGCCTTGTGCAGACGCTTGACGGCCACGGCCGCCACGGCCGACAGCGGCAGCGCGATCAGCACGCCGACGAAGCCCAGCAGGTGGCCGAAGGCCAGCAGCGCGAAGATGACCATCAGCGGGCTCATGCCGATGCGCTCGCCGACGAAGCGCGGCGTCAGCACGAAGCTCTCCAGCAACTGGCCGACACCGAAGACGATGACCACGGCAATGACGCCATAGAAGCTGGCGAACTGCAGCAGCCCGGCCAGCAGGGCCAGCACCAGGCCCAGGCCGAAGCCCAGGTAGGGAATGAAAACGGCCAGGCCCGTGAAGACGCCGATGGGCAGGGCCAGGTCGAAGCGCGCCAGCGCCAGGCCGACACTGTAGAAAACAGCCAGCGCGCCCATCACCAGCAACTGGCCGCGCAGGTACTGGCCCAGCGTCTCGTGGCATTCGTCGAGGAAGCTGCCCACCGATTCACGCGCAGCTGGCGGCACCAGGGCGCGCATGCGCTCGACGAGGCTGGGCCAATCGTCCAGCAGGTAGAACAGCACGACCGGCAGCAGCACCGCGTTGCCGATGAAGGCGAGCAGGAAGCTGCCGCCGATGCGGGCCGAGCTCAGCGCCGTCGCCAGCCATTCCTCCAGATTCGCATCCAGATACTTCAGCACGAAGGCCTTGATGCTGGCCGGGTCGAGCTGCATGTAGATGCCATGCTGGGCCAGCCAGGGCGAGAGCTTGTCGTTGGCCAGCTTGGCCAGTGCCGGGATCTGCTCGCGCAGGGCCGGCAGCTCCTTGCTGAGGATGGGCAGCACCAGCAGCACCAGGGCCAGCAGGACCATCGCGAACAGCAGCTCGACGATCAGCACGGCGAGCACGCGCGGCACGCGTCGGTTGACCAAAGCCTGCACGGCCGGCGCCAGCGCATAGGCCAGCACCAGAGCGGTGATGAAGGGCGCCAGCACGGGCGACAACAGCCACAGCAGCAGAACGAGGGCGAGGGCGACACCGCCCCAGGCCAGGGCGTTGCGTTGGGTCTTGCTGAGCTTCATCATGGTGGTCGGCAGGCGGGCGCGGATTGTCACTGAAGCGGCGGGCGGGCCTGGTCATGCAACAGGGCCAGACGGGCACGCAGATCGGGGGCGTCGGGCGCGTCGGGGCGCTCGGCGAGATAGAAACCCAGGTCCTCGGCCGCGGCGGCAAAGGCGCCCAGCGAAGCCAGCACCAGGCCACGGTCGCGGCACTCGGCCGGGTCGGCCGGCAGCAGGACGACCAGCCGCTGCTGCACGGCCAGCAATCGTGGCCAGTCCTCGGCGGCGCGGTGCACCTCCTTCAGGTTGCGCAGCATGCGGGCGAGGATCTGGCGCTTGGTGGCGGCGCGCAGGAAGAACTCCAGCGGCAGCTCCATGTCGTCCGGCAGGCCGCTGCCCTGGCGGTACAGGGCCAGGCGTTCATCCAGCCGCGAGGGCGACAGGGACTCGCCGGTGAAGGGATCGAGCACCACCTCGCCCAGGCCGACCTTGCACTTGACCAGGAAGTGCCCCGGGAACGCCACGCCAGCCGCGCGCAACCCGGCATGCTCGGCAAGCTCCAGCAGCAGTACCGCCAGGGCGATAGGCAGGCCACGCCGGGTTTCCAGCACGCGATGGATATAGCTGTTGTCGGCGGCGTAGTAGTTGTTCAGATTGCCGGCAAAGCCCAGCTCGCCATGGAAGAAGCGCGTCAGCTGGCGCAGGCGCTCGACGGGGGCGGCATCCCGCGCGATGCGCTCGCGCAGCCGGCGCGCGAGGCCGTCCACATGGGCCAGCACGGCCTGCACATCGAGCCGGGGATGGTCGTCGTGGGCCAGGCTGATGGCGGCTTCCAGCAGATTCAGGCCGTCGTCATCCGCCACCAGCGTGGCGAAATAGTCCAGCGGGGTCGGCGCCGCATATTTCATCGTCAACCCGGACGCCCCAGGGCGCGCGGCCGCATGCCGACCAGCAGCAGCACGGCGAAATAGACCACGGCGCTGGCACCCAGGCTGGCCGCCATGAACAGGCCACGCTGGAACTCGTGCGCGCCCAGCGCCAGCCAATCCAGCCGCGTGGCGAGCTGCCATTGCAGCAGGCCCATGGCCGTGCAGCCCAGCACCACGCGCACGGCAAAGGCCGTCCAGCCCGGCTCGGGCCGGTAGCTGCCCAGCTTCTTCAGGCCCCAGAACAGCCAGCTGGCATTGACCAGGGCTCCCAGGCCAATGGACAGCGCCAGGCCGGCGACGCCGATCCAGGGCACGAAGACGAGGTTGAAGCCCTGCGTCAGCACCAGCACCGCCACGGCAATCTTGGCCGGCGTGCCGGTGTCCTGGCGCGCGAAGAAGCCCGGCGCCAGCACCTTGACGGCGATCAGCCCCATCAGACCGACGCCCCAGCCCATCACGGATTGCGCCGTGTGGGTCACGTCGGTCGCCGTGAAGGCACCGCGGTGGTAGAGCACGGCCGTCAGCGGTTCAGCAAAGACCAGCAGCGCCACGGCGCAGGGCAAGGCGAACAGCATGACCATGCGCAGCCCCCAGTCGAGCAGCCGGCTGTAGCGCTCGGTCTCGCCCGAGGCCTGGGCGGCGGAGAGCTGCGGCGTCAGCACCGCGGCGAGGGCCACTCCCAGCAGGCCGATGGGGAATTCCATCAGGCGATCGGCGTAGTTCAGCCAGGAGGTGGCGCCCTCGGCGAGATGGCTGGAGATCTGGGTGTTGATCATCAGCGACAGCTGGGACACGCCCACGCCCAGCAGCGCCGGCCCCATGCCCAGCAGGACGCGGCCGACGCCCGGGTTGGCCCGCGCTTCCTGCAAGCCCCGCCAGCTCAGCCGCATGCGCGGCATCGCGCCGATGGCCCGCAGCGCCGGCCATTGCACCAGCAACTGCAGCACGCCCCCGAGCATGACGCCGAAGGCCATCGCATAGATGCCCGGATAGCCGGCTCGCTCCAGCGGCCCGGCCAACGCCCAGCCGACGGCGACGACGCTGAGGTTGAGCAGCACCGGTGTCGCCGCCGGCACGACAAAACGCCGCCAGGTGTTCAGGATGCCGGCCGACAGGGCCACCATCGACATGCAGGCGATGTAGGGGAACATGAAGCGCGTCATGACGACGGAGGCCTCGAAGGCCGGCTTGGGCAGGCCCGAGCCGAGCAGCCAGACCAGCAGCGGCGCGCCGACGACGCCCACCACGGATGTCGCCACCAGGGCCCACAGCAGCACGGTGGCGACGGCATCGATGAGGCGCTTCGTCGCCTCCTCGCCCTCGGTCGCCCGCGTGGCCGCGAGCAAGGGCACGAAGGCCTGGGAAAATGCGCCCTCGGCGAACAGCCGCCGCAGCAGATTGGGAATCCGGAACGCCACGAGGAAGGCATCCGTCATGGCCGTGGCACCGAAAAGGCCCGCCACCATGGTTTCACGGACAAGGCCGGTGATGCGCGAGGTCAGGGTCAGCAGGGAGATGGTCGACGCAGCGCGCAGCAGATTCATGGCGGCGGATTATCTGTGTCGTGAAAGACTCCACTTCCGATACTCGGCGCCGACACTTGGCTTTAACCCTGATTTCAGGCTATACTCGTCGTCTTTGCACCAACTGGGTATAGATACAGCATGGCAACCAGCTCCAAAGCCAAGAAGAAGACGGTTCGCCTGGCATCGGGCCGCAAACGCGCCCGCCAGGACGTCAAGCTCAACGCCGCCAACACTGCGCTGCGCTCCCATTTCCGCACGGTCGTCAAGAACGTGCAAAAGGCCGTGACGGCCGGCGACAAGTCCAAGGCCGCCGATCTGTTCAAGGCCGCCCAATCGGTCATCGACTCTGTCGCTGACAAGGGCATCTTCCACAAGAACAAGGCAGCTCGCCACAAGAGCCGCCTGTCCGCCAAGATCAAGGCGCTCGCCGCCTGATAACCAATCCAGCTCTGGTGCAAGCAAAAGGCCCGCTTCGGCGGGCCTTTTGCATTTCCGCGCCGCAATTGCGGGCCGGGCGCCGGGCCGCTCCCTAGCCGGCCCGCCTTGGGCGATGTGCAAGCGGCTCGAAGCCGATTGCATCGCCGTCCCCTCGGGGGACCGGCCAGATCGCCCCGCGTTCAGCGGCGGCGAACTGGCCGAGGGGCTCGTGCTAATGCCATTCGCCGGCGGTCACGCCCTGGATGCTGCGGTCGCGCAGCCACTCGGCGACGGCGCGGGCAACCCATTGCGGGTCGTCCAGCGGCAGGTCGTGGCCGGCCTTGGTGTGCAGGCGCAGCGGCGCGCCCCAGGCACGACTGATGGCCTGGGAGCAGCGCCAGTCGACCAGGTTGTCGGCCTTGCTGCACAGCAGCAGCATCGGCGCGCCCGGGCGGGTGCGGCTGGCGCGGTAGCGCATGCTGGCCAGCAGCTGGCGCGCCGTATTGCGCACGCCCAGGGGATGCTGGCGCTGCAGTTCCACCCAGCGTTCGATGACGGCCTGCGGCGGTGTCAGTCGCGTCGTCAGGCTGAGCACGCGCTCCTCGCGCATGCGCGCGCTGAAGCGGCTCAACGACAGCAGGGCCAGGCCCAGATACTTCAGCGGCCGCGGCTTGCGGAACAACTCGCTGAAGGGCCGCAGGCTGGGATTGATGAGCACGCCAGCCTCGACTTCCTTGGGATGGCGGCTCGCCCATTCGCTCAGCACGGCCGCCCCGAGCGACATGCCCACCACCGATACCGGCCCGGTCACACCATGGCGCTGCAGTTGCTCCCGGCAGGCCTCGACGATGGCCCAGACCTGGGTCGGGCTGGCCTGGCGGCGCAGGGCGCCGGTGCCGGGGAGATCCAGCATGACCAGCCTTGCGGCCGGCTGCAACGCACGCAGTTCACGCAACAGATGCTCGGGAAAAACGCCCCAATGCCCGCTTTCGCGCGACAGGCCACGCAAGAGCACCCAGACCGGCGCCGCAGCCGCGGCTGGCTCGGTGGCCATGGGCTGGGAGGTGGCGCCCGTGGCGCCGGCGTTGATCGGGATGTTTCCAAACATTGCCGGCGAGGATAACGGCGCCGCGACCGGGCGCGCCCCCGGAGTCTCGCTAGGAGGCCACGCGTTCAAGCGGTTGGCTTGCCGCCTGGCCCGTCGGGCAGCAGGCAGGCATCCGCGACCTGCAGCTTGTTGTCGCGGGCGAAGTTCATGACGAAATCCCAGGCCATCGGCTCGATGCGCTTGAGCTCTTCATTGACGATGACGCACTTCACGCCGTTGATGACGGTCGGCACGCAGTACGGCGAGTAACCGATATGGGCGCCGATGCCGCCGCGTGCGCCACCCGGGCGGAAGCAGGACATCGCGCCGGCCAGCCGCTCCGCCCAATCGCTCGGGCGGAAGGTGCGTCCATCCAGAGTGAGACCTTGGATGAAGACTTCGCGCGGCGGGGGGGCAACGGTCATGAACAGGGGGGCTTCGCGTCTACAGCGGAGCACCGCTGTCAAAGACCGCTATTGTGCCTCGACACCGATCGATCTGCTGCGCCGCAGCAATATCGCCCCATCTCGACTCTAGAATCAAAAGTCCACTTTTTCTCGACCCAATCGGAGACCCGATGAACGCTGTCCCGCCCTCGTCCGAGCCCCATGTCATGCCGACCTACGGCCGCCTGCCTGTTGCGCTGTCGCACGGCCAGGGCTGCTGGGTCTGGGACACGGAAGGCCGACGATTGCTGGACGGTCTCGGCGGCATTGCGGTCAACACGCTGGGCCACAACCATCCTCGCCTGGTGGCCGCACTGCAGGATCAGGTCACCAAGCTCATCCACACGAGCAACTACTACCGCGTGCCCTTGCAAGAGCAGCTCGCCGCCAAGCTCTGCGAGGTTTCGGGTCTGGCCAATGTCTTCTTCTGCAATAGCGGACTCGAAGCCAACGAGGCGGCGCTGAAGATCGCCCGCAAGTTCGGCCATGACCGCGGCAACACCTCGCCGGAAGTGCTGGTCTTCGAGGGCGCCTTTCACGGCCGCTCCCTCGCAACGCTGTCGGCGACGGCCAACCCCAAGATCCATGCCGGCTTCGGGCCGCTGGTGCCCGGTTTCGTGCGCGTCAAGCTCAACGACATCGCCGCCGTCGAGGCCGCGCTGGACGCCCACCCCAACATCACCGCCATCTTCCTGGAGACCATCCAGGGCGAAGGCGGCATCAACCCGGCGCGCATCGAGTTCCTCCAGGGCCTGCGCCGCGTCTGCGATGCCCGCGACCTGCTGCTGATGCTGGACGAGGTGCAATGCGGCATCGGCCGCACCGGCAAGTGGTTCGCCCACCAGTGGGCGGACATCAAGCCTGACGTGATGCCCCTGGCCAAGGGCCTGGGCTCGGGCGTGCCGGTCGGCGCCGTCGTCTGCGGCCCGCGCGCCGCCGACGTGCTGAAGGCCGGCAACCACGGCACGACCTTTGGCGGCAACCCGCTGGCCATGCGCGCCGGCGTCGAGACGCTGAAGATCATGGAAGAGGACGGCCTGCTGGCCCATGCCGAAGCCACCGGCACCACGCTGCGCACCGCGCTGGCCGAAGGCTTGAGCGGCGAGTCCGGCGTCGTCGAGATCCGCGGCCAGGGCCTGATGCTTGGCATCGAGCTCGACCGCTCCGCCGGCCCCCTGCTCGGCCAGGCGCTGGATGCCGGCCTCCTGATCAGCGTGACGGCCGACCGCGTCGTGCGCCTGCTGCCGCCGCTGATCCTGACGCACGACGAGGCTCGCCAGATCGCAGCCCTGCTCGTGCCGCTGATCAAGGCGCTGCTCGCGCAGCCCAAGCCATGAAGCCGGGGGACGCATTGATGCGCCACTATCTGCAGTTCAAGGACCTGCGCGCCGAGGAATACGCCCATCTGTTCGACCGCGCCGCCATCATCAAGCGCCGCTTCAAGAACTACGAGAAATACCAGCCCCTGCAGGACCGCACGCTGGCCATGATCTTCGAGAAGGCTTCAACGCGCACCCGCGTCAGCTTCGAGGCCGGCATGTACCAGATGGGCGGCTCCGTCGTGCACCTGACAACGGGCGACAGCCAGCTGGGCCGCGCCGAGCCGGTGGAAGACTCGGCCCGCGTCATCAGCCGCATGGTCGACATCGTCATGATCCGCACCTTCGAGCAGAGCAAGCTCGACGCGTTCGCGGCGCACTCGCGGGTGCCGGTCATCAACGGCCTGACCAACGAGTACCACCCCTGCCAGATCCTGGCCGACCTGTTCACCTTCATCGAGAACCGCGGCATGGACCGCCGCGGCGCCATCGACATGGACTGCCTCAAGGGCCGCGTCGTGGCCTGGGTGGGTGACGGCAACAACATGGCCAACACCTGGCTGCAGGCCGCCGAGATCCTGGGCTTCAAGGTGCATGTCAGCACGCCCAGCGGCTATGGCGTGGACCCCGCCGTGGCCGGCATCAAGGACGCCGGCTGCTACAAGGTCTTCAAGGACCCGCGCGAGGCCTGCATCGGCGCCGACCTGGTCACGACCGATGTCTGGACCAGCATGGGCTATGAAGCCGAGAACGAGGCCCGCAAGGCCGCCTTCGCCGACTGGTGCGTGGACGCCGACATGATGGCCCGCGCCAAGCCGGATGCCCTCTTCATGCATTGCCTGCCGGCGCATCGTGGCGAGGAAGTGGCCGCCGAGGTCATCGACGGACCGCAGTCGGTGGTCTGGGACGAGGCCGAGAACCGCATGCATGTGCAGAAGGCGCTGATGGAGTACCTGCTGCTCGGCCGCATCGGCTGACGCGGCCCCACTTCTTGCAAAGCCGGCTTCCAGCCGGCTTTTTTGTTGCCCGGCGATGAAAGCCGGGCGTGAACAAGTCACGCGCGTTTCATCAGCCGTGGTCACAGTCGCGACCGCCGCGCTGCAGCCAGCGCCTTTGTGTCTTCACCCCACCGAGATCGCCACCATGACCGACCCCACCGTCCAGGCCAGCCGCCGCGTCCTGCTGAAGGGCGCCGCCTCCCTCCCCCTCCTCTCCTGCCTCGCCGCGCTGCACGCGCGTGAAGCCATGGCCGCGGGCACCACCACGCGCATCGCCAGCCCCTACGGCCCGATCGCACCGGTCAACGACCTGACGACGGGCCTGCCCCTGCTCAAGCTGCCCGCCGGCTTCAGCTACAAGAGTTTTGGCTGGACGGGCGACAAGATGACCAACGGCCTGCCCTGCCCCGGCGCGCACGACGGCATGGCCGTCGTGACGACCCGCCGCGTCGGCCGCTCCACGGAGATGGTGCTGATCCGCAATCACGAACTCGGCGGCACCTCCAGCTCGGCCTTCTTCGGCGCACCGGCCGTCTACGACCTCGGCACCACCTCCGGCCAGTACTCGGCCGGCGGCAACACCAACGTCATCTTCCGCGATGGCAACTGGGTCAGCGTGTCGCCCAGCCTGGGCGGCACCCGCACCAACTGCGCAGGCGGCCCCACGCCCTGGGGCAGCTGGCTGACCTGCGAGGAGGTGGGCTCGGACAGCGCCAGCAACCAGGGCAAGAAGCATGGCTATGTCTTCGAGGTCGCCGCCGATCCGGTGCAGACCAGCGCCCAGCCCATCATCGGCATGGGCCGCTTCGCCCACGAGGCGGTCGCCGTCGACCCGGCCAGCGGCATCGTCTACCAGAGCGAAGACTCGTCGGGCAAATCCGGCTTCTACCGCTACATCCCCAACGTGACCCAGGGCTCGCTGGGCTCGCTGGCCCAGGGTGGCACGCTGCAGATGGCCAAGGTCGTCGGCCAGAACAACGTCAACGTCGCACCGGCCCAGCTCGGCCAGACCCATGCGCTGGAATGGGTGACGATCAACAACCCCGACCAGAACCGCGGCAACGCCACCGGCCTGAACGGACAGACCATCACCTCCGCCGCCGGCCCCTTCGTGCAGGGTTGGCAGCAGGGCGCCCTGCGCATGAACCGCGGCGAAGGCATGTGGCACGACGCCGGCAAGATCTACATCATGGACACGGCCGGCGGCACCGTGAACCTGGGCGCCATCTGGGAGCTGGACCTGGCCACCCAGGTCATGACCTGCATCTACTCCACGTCCGGCGCCAGCGTCGGCAACATGGGCGACAACATCACCGTCAGCCCGCGCGGCGGCATCGTCATCTGCGAGGACGCCTCCAACGCCGCCAATGACGAATTCGGCATCGGCCAGCGCCTGATGGGCCTGAGCGCCGCCGGCGAGACCTTCATCTTCGCCAAGAACAACATCAACCTGACGGCCGGGCAGCTGACGGCCGCGGGCAAGAGCACCAGCCTGGCCGGCGCGCACAACACCAACGAATTCGCGGGCGCCTGCTTCGACCCGAGCGGCCGCTGGCTGTTCGTGAACATCCAGACCCCCGGCATCACCTTCGCGATCACCGGCCCCTGGGCCAACGGCTCGATCTGATCCCGCCCCGCATTCCCAAGGACATTCCATGAAGCATCAACTCCTCGCCTCCATGCTGGCCGCCCTGCTGGCCGCCGGCTCGGCCCAGGCCGTCACCTTGAACGCGAGCAGCGGCGCCGCCGCCGTGACCTCGTTCAGCAATGGCTCCCAGCTGTCCTTCGACCTGGACTTCTCCAGCCTCGGCTCGGTGACGCTGAGCTTCGGCGTCGAGGCCGCCGACGTCGGCAGCTCGCTGAGCTTCAACAGCCTGGTGCGCAACCTCAGCGGCCTGGGCATCCAGGGCGCCACGCTGTCCATCAGCGGCGCCAGCTTCAGCGCGCCGGGCAGCATCGCCACGGACGGTTTCCAGCAGATCGCCGCATCCGGCAGCTCCGCGCAGGGCGGCTGGGCCAGGTTCTCGCCGGCCCTGACGACGGAGTTCTACCTCGGTGCGCCGCTGGGCACGGGTACCGACTGGACGATCAACCTGGCCGGCGCCCAGGTGGGCGACAGCTTCTCGCTGACCGTCTCGGTGCCCGAGCCCGAGTCCTATGGGCTGATGCTGGCCGGCATGGCCGTCGTGGCTGCGGTGGCCCGCCGCCGGCGCAAGGGCTGACACCTCGCCAGCGAGCCGCCCCGGGGGCACGGAACCCGGAGCGGCTTCAGCGGATCTGACCACCCTCTGAACGCGTGTTGGCGGGACGTCAGCCCATCGTGGCAAGCTGTCGCCCATGCGTTGGGCTTTCATTACAGACATTCATGCCAACAGACAGGCCCTCGAAGCCGTGCTGGCGGACGCCAAGGCCCAGGGGGCCACGCGCTATGCGCTGCTGGGCGACTTCGTCGGCTACGGCGCCGACCCGGCCTGGGTGGTCGACCAGGTCATGGCCCTGGCCGCCGACGGCGCCATCGCCGTGCAGGGCAACCATGACGAGGCCGTGGCCCATGGCAGCACGCCGGGCATGCACCCCGATGCCCGTGCCGTCATCGACTGGACGCGGGCCCAGCTGAACGAAGACCAGCTGCGCTTCCTGACGCGCCTGCCGCTGCAGGCCCATGGCGAGCCGGGCCACTGCCTGTTCGTGCATGCCAATGCCTTCGAGCCCAATGGCTGGGCCTATGTGCAAGGGCGCGCCGAGGCCGTGAAGAGCCTGCACGCCAGCCCGGCCCGCATCCAGGTCTGCGGCCATATGCACGAGCCCATGCTCTTCCATCTGTCGGGCACGGGCAAGGCGGGCGACTTCCGCCCCGTGGCCGGCGTGCCCATGCCGCTGCCGGCGCATCGGCAATGGCTCGTCATTCCCGGCTCCTGCGGCCAGCCGCGCGACGGCAACCCGGCCGCCTGCTATGCCCTGCTGGACCCCGCCAAGTCGGAACTGGACGATGCCCGCATCACCTTCCAGCGCGTCGCCTATGACGTCGATGCGGCCGTCGCGGCCCTGCGCTCGACCGAGCTGCCGCCGCTGATCGCGGAGCGCCTGGCCAAGCGCCTCACCCGCGGCGAGTGATGACGACCACCCTGCCCCCCGCTCCACCCGCGCCTCTGGAGGCCGGCCAGGTGCTGGACGGCTTCCGGCTGGAAGCGCGGCTGCACCAGGGCGGCATGGCCAATCTGTGGCGGGTCAGCCGCGCGGATGGCGGCGTGGATGACGGCATCGAGCTGCTGATGAAGGTGCCGCGCATCAAGGGCGGCGAGGACCCGGCCACCATCGTCGGCTTCGAGGTCGAGCAGATGCTGATGCCGCAACTGAGCGGACCGCATGTGCCGCGCTTCGTCGCCCGCGGCGACTGGACGCGCCAGGCCTTCATCGTCATGGAGCACATCCCCGGCGACACGCTGCGCCCGCTGCTCGACGACGCGCCGCTGCCGCCGGAGCAGGTGGCCGACATCGGCGCCCGCGTGGCCACCGCGCTGGCGGCCCTGCACCGCCAGCATGTGGTGCACCTGGACATCAAGCCCAGCAACATCATGTTCCGGCCCGACGGCACGGCCGTCCTCGTCGACTTCGGCCTCAGCCGCCATGAGCAGCTGCCCGACCTGCTGGAAGAAGAGTTCACGCTGCCCATGGGCACCGGGCCCTATATGAGCCCGGAGCAGGTGCAGTTCGTGCGCAACGACCCGCGCAGCGACCTGTTCGCGCTGGGCGTCATGCTCTACCACCTGGCCACCGGCGAGCGCCCGTTCGGGCAGCCGGACTCGGTGCGCGGGCTGCGCCGCCGCCTCTTCGTCGAGCCGCCGCCGCCGCGCGCGATCCGGCCCGAGCTGCCGCCCTGGCTGCAGGAGATCATCCTGCACTGCCTGGAGGTCAAGCCCGAGCGCCGCTACCAGAGCGCCGCCCAGCTGGCGCTGGACCTGCGCGAGCCCGCCGGCGTGGCGCTCACCGCCCGTGCCGAGAAGCTGCTGGTGGGCGGCGCCATGACCCGCTTCAAGCGCTGGTTCTTCGCGCTGGGTGCCGAGCCGGCACCGGCGGCGCCGGCCGGCCAGCAGCTGGCGCGCAGCCCCATCGTCATGGCGGCGGTGGACGTCGACCACGCCACGCCCGAGCTGCTGACCCAGCTCTGCGAAACCGTGCGCCGCATCGTGCAGACCGAGGCCGGCGCGCGCCTGGCCTGCGTGTCCGTCATGCGCGTGAACCGCATCGGCCTCGACGAGCTGACCGACCAGCACGGCCAGAGCCTGCATGTGAAGCAGCTCATCGCGCTGAAGCACTGGGCCCGCCCCATCAGCAAGGCCCTGGCCCTGGACGACGGGCGTCTGACCTTCCATGTGCTGGAGGCGCCGGATGCGGCCGGCGCCATCATCGACTTCGCCCACCGCAACGGCGTCGACCACATCGTCATGGGCGCGCGCGGCGCGTCGGCCTTGCGGCGCTACCTGGGCAGCGTGTCGGGCCAGGTCGTGGCCGAATCGGACTGCACCGTCACCGTCGTGCGCGAGCCGGCCGGTGCCCAGGAAAAGTGAGGAAGGAAGACTCCAGTTGACCCGAATCGGCGCCTGAACTCCATGACTTCCGAGGTCATCGACGCGCCGCCATGACGCGGCCAGACTCCTTCTCGCACACACACCAAGGAGTAAATCTGATGCCTGCCTTCGATGTCCTGCCCCTCGCCGTCGCCCTGCTGATCGGCATCCCCGCCTTCGGTTCCTGCCTGGGAATAGGCCTGGCCAGCATGAAGCTGCTGGAAGGCATGGCGCGCCAGCCCGAACTGGCGCCCGAGCTTCAGACCAAGTATTTCCTTGCGGTGGGCGTGACCGACGGCGCCTTCATCATCGCCACGGGTATCGGCCTGTGGTTCGCGACGGCGAACCCGTTTGCCCACTAGCCACCGAAGTAAGGATCGCCCGCGGGTTTGATTTTCCTGCGCGCCGGGGCGATCTGCGTCGTGATGGCCACCGCGCTGCCGGTGGCCGCGATCTTCACCTCCGTCGGCGCGCCGTCGACGAGCTGGTCAGGGTGCCAGATGCGCACCTTGGCCGGGCCTTCCGGCAGGCCCTGCAGCACGGCCTTGCCGTCCTCGCCGCCGAGCTTGGCCCAGGGCGTGTCGGCCACATAGATGTGGCCGCGCATGGAGCCATGGATGTGGCAGCCCAGCAGATAGGCGCCCGGCTGGTTCAGCACCTTGCTGTCGCTGGCCGGTGGCTTGTTGCCGACGCGGCCGGCGAGGCGGAACTGGGTGTTCTGGCCCGGATCGACATAGACGCCGCCTGCGCCCATCAGGCCGAGGATGACGTGGTGGTCCCAGGTGTCGAGATTGCTGAAGCTGACCTTGGCCCCGAGGCCGACGACGCTGACGGTCGGCGTGAAGCGCAGCTTCTCCTGCGCGATGTTGGCCTCCATCACCATGGCGGGCCGGGCGCCCTGCACGGCGCTGTCCACCAGCACGACGGCATCGGCCAGCGGCTTGCCATTGCGGTCCAGCACGGTGACGGTCAGGTCGGCGGCATGGGATGCCGCGGCGGCCAGCAGCAGGAGGGTGCCAAGAAGTGCGCGCATGGTGGGCAGAGATGAGCCGGGATCGATCCAGTGTCTCACCGCTGCCTACACTGGCTGGATGAGTGACAACCCCTGTTTGAGCTGCGGCGCCTGCTGTGCGAGTTTCCGGGTCGATTTCGACCGCAGCGAACTGGAAAGCGAGGGCGGCCGCGTGCCCGACGGGCTGGCGGTGGAGCTGACCGGCCGCCTGGTGCGCATGCGCGGCACCGACCACGTCCAACCTCGCTGCGCCGCCTTCACGGGCAAGGTGGGTGTCAAGGCCAGCTGCGGCATCCACGAATGGCGGCCCTCGCCCTGCCGGGAATTCGGCGAGCGCGCGCCCATGGGCATAGGCGACGAGGCCTGCGCCCGCGCCCGCGCCCGCCACGGGCTCGCTCCGCTCTAGGAGCCTGCAGCGCCGCGGATCGGGACGCGCTGCTGGCGATGCTGCTCGCGCATCTCGTTCAGCCAGGCCAGCTTGGCGCCGTACATCTCGCGGTCCTTGACGGTGGCGCTGTTCTCCAGCGCCTTGGCGATCTCGCCGCGCGCCGCGCCGACGTCGCCCATGCCGTAATTGGCCAGGCCCAGCCAGAAATGGAACTCAGGCACATAGGCCGCGCGCGCCACTTCCTTGCGGAACAACTGGCGGGCGGCCGCGAACTCGCCGGCCTTCATGGCCATCAGGCCCTCGTCGAAGAACTTGTAGGGCGGCACGGGCTGGATCTGCGCGAGCTGGGCGCCGTAGGCATTGGCCTCGTCGCGGCGACCGGTATCGGCCAGCACCAGGATGAGGTTGGACATCGCCTGCGTGTTGAGCGGCTCGCGCTCCAGCACCAGGCGCAGCGTGGCCTCGGCACGGTCCATCAGGCCCTTGCGGCGGTAGAGCACGGCCAGGGTGTTGTAGGCCGACAGCCAGCGCGAATCGGTGCGGATGGCTTCGCGCGCCCACCAGTAGGCGTCGTCGACCTTGCCCACTGTCAGCGCCTCGGCGGCGCGGTTGTTCAGGAACATCGCGAGGATGGTGGACTCGTCGACGACGCGGCCACGGTGGCCCCGCACCTGGTCGGGCGGCAGGAAATCGATGGTCAGCAGCTCGGGGTCGCCGAAGACATTGGAGCGGCCCGTGGCCAAGGGTCGGGCCAGGCTGATGTTGACGTGGCCGGCGACGAAGAAGATGCCGTTGGAGCGGGTCCAGCTCTCCTCCAGGTAGACGCTGTTGAAGCGCACCGGCATGTGGAAATGGCGGGCAAAGGCGGCCGTCATCAGCACCAGCGACATGCAGTTGCCGCGCTTGGCCTCGAAGGCTTCGGCGGCCGTGCGCGTGGCCTCGGCGTCATAGTCCAGCTGCAGCCGGCCCTTGGTGTAGAGGGCGTCGATGAGGCCGTCGCGCAGCCCCTTGTTGCGGATCTCGCTGGCCATCACCGTCTCGGCGAAGCGCTGCATGGCCGGGCTCAGGGCGAGCGCGTCCTTCACATCGATGTTCACGCTGGGCGGCTTGAAGGCCGAGTCGGCAAAGACCTCGGTGGTCGGCGGCGGCTTGGTTTCAACGGCACAGCCGCCCAGGCCGACCGCGGTGGCGGCCAAGGCCAGCGCGGCATACAGGACACGAATCTTGTTCATGGCAGTTCCCCTGCTCTGTTGCGGTCTCCGGTTTGAAGCTTAGCCCCGCCCCGCGCGGCTGTCGTGAGTCATCCTCACGAATTCCAACGCCGTCACATCTGCCACCAGCCTCGCCATTCGCGAATGAAGCATTGAAATAAAACTACAACATCTAAGCGTGTATTGGCCAAAACACCAAGGAAGCCACCAATGACTCCACAGGATTCGTGAACTTCTCCTCGGGATTCCACCAGCTATCGAATGTAGTTTTGCTTCAATAGCATCCGCGCACTTCAAAGGAGTGCACGAACATGAAGGCATGGGCAAGCTGGGCGCAGCAGGCGCGCCAGGCGATCGCGGGCTTGGCAATCGGCGCTCTGGCGCTGCTCGGCGGCTGCGGAGGCGGCGATGTCGCACCGCAGCAAAGCATGAGCAGCACCAGCAGCGCGGCGGCCGCAGACAGTGGCGTCGAACTGCTGGCCGGCGTGCCGGCTGCGCAGGCGCCACGCGCCCGCATCGCCGCCGTGGCCACGCCGGGCGCGCCGGCCACCTCGCTGCGCGTGCACTACCGCCGCTCCGGCGGCGACTATTCGGGCTGGCAGATCCACACCTGGAATGCCGCCCAGAGCCCCAACTGGAACGGCGGCTGGAACGCCGCCGGCAGCGACGACTTCGGCGTGTACTACGACGTGCCCCTGGCCGCCGGCAGCGGCAGCGTCGGCTTCCTCTTGCACCTCGGCGACAACAAGGACAACGGCGGCGCCGACCAGAGCCATGTGCTGCAGTCCGGCGCCAACGAGATCTGGCGCCTGCAGGGCGACAGCACCAACTACACCAGCAACCCGCTGCTGCTGCCGGTGCCCGACATCAAGACGCTGCGCGTGCACTACAAGCGCTTTGACGCCGGCTACAGCGCCTGGGGCCTGCACCTGTGGAACGGCAGCGGCCTGAACGCCCCCGCCCTGCCGGCCGGCGTGCAGATCGAGAACTGGGGCCAGCCCGTGCCCCTGAGCAGCATGGCCGGCTACGCGGTGGCCGACGGCGAAGTGGTGTTCGACATCCCGGTGCTGAACCCGCAAGGTGACGTGAACCGCAAGGGCCTGGAATTCATCATCCACGGCATGCCGCCCAACGAGAACGACAAGGACGGCCGCAATGACAACATCCGCGTCGAGTACGCCGCGCTGAACATCCAGAACCAGGTCGGCCAGATCTGGCTGGTGGAACGCGACGCCACCGTCTACACGGCGCCGCCCGACCTGCGCCAGGTCTCCAGCACCGACGCCCGCGCCGTGTGGCTGAACAAGGGCCTGGTCAAGTGGCCGCGCATCGCGACCAGCAGCCCCGTGCGCCTCTACCACTCCGCCACCGGCCAGATCAGCGTCGCCCTGGACGCCGCCGTGCAGGGCGCCGACGGCTACATCACGCTGGACGCCTTCACGGGCAGCGTGCCGGCCGCCGATGCGCTGCGCTTCAAGTACGTGGCCAGCGGCACCGTCTTCCAGGTGCGCGCCGCCGACATCGCCCGCCTGCCCTCGCTGCACCAGCAGCAGCTCGTGCTCGTGCAGGAGGATGCCAACGGCAAGGTGCAGAACGCCACCACCGCGCAGATCGCCGGCGCGCTGGACGACCTCTACGCCGCCGCCAACGACGTGCCCGACCTGGGCGCCCTCGCGAAGAACGGCAGCACCAACTTCAAGCTCTGGGCGCCGACCGCGCAGAACGTGTCCCTGGTGCTCACGCAAGCCCTGGGCAACTCCGGCCTGACCCGCACGACGACCGAGGCCATGGCGCGCGACGCCGCCACCGGCGTGTGGAGCCTCTCCAAGCAAGGCCATCTGCAAGGCGCCACCTACCGCTACCAGGTGCAGGTCTTCGTCAAGGGCACGGGCCTAGTGAAGAACCTCGTCACCGACCCCTATTCCCTGGGCCTGACCCTGGGCGGCCAGCAGAGCGTCGTCATGGACCTGCAGGCCCAGGCCACCAAGCCCAATGGCTGGGACCAGAGCGCCCCGCCCGCCAGCGTGGCCGCGCCGTCGGACCTCAGCATCTACGAGCTGCATGTCCGCGACTTCTCCATCAACGATTCGTCAGTGCCCGCCGCCAAGCGCGGCAAATACCTGGCCTTCGCGGAGACCCAGTCCAACGGCATGAAGCACCTCGCCGCGCTGGCCGCCGCCGGCCTGACGGACGTGCATCTGCTGCCCGTCTTCGACCTGGCCAGCATCAACGAGAAGAGCTGCACGACGCCCTCGCCCAGCGGCGCGCCGGACAGCGAAGCCCAGCAGGCCACGGTCGCCGCCACCGCCGGCACCGACTGCTTCAACTGGGGCTATGACCCCCACCACTTCACGACGCCCGACGGCGCCTATGCCAGCAATGCCAACGACCCGCTGGCCCGCGTCGTCGAGTTCCGCCGCATGGTGCAGGCCCTGAACGCGGCCGGCCTGCGCGTCGGCATGGACGTGGTCTACAACCACACGACTTCGTCCGGCCAGAACGCCACCTCGGTGCTCGACAAGGTCGTGCCCAACTACTACTTCCGCTACAACTCGGCAGGCGGCATCGAGCGCTCGACCTGCTGCGAGAACACCGCAGCCGAGAACCTGATGATGGCCAAGCTGATGGTGGACTCCGCCGTCACCTGGGTGCGCGACTACCGCATGAGCTCGCTGCGCTTCGACATCATGGGCCACCACCCGCGCTCGGTGCTGGAGACGCTGAAGGCCCGCGTCGAGGCCGCCGCCGGCCGCAAGGTGCAGATCGTCGGCGAAGGCTGGAACTTCGGCGAAGTGGCCAATGGCGCGCGCTTCGTGCAGGCCGAGATGCTGTCGCTGAACGGCTCCGGCATCGGCAGCTTCAACCCGCTGATCCGCGACGCGGTGCGCGGTGGCGGCTGCTGCGATTCCGGCGCGGCCATCGTCGCCAACCAGGGCTATGTGAACGGCTTCTTCTACGACCCCAACGGCAGCAACGGCAGCCAGAGCCGCAACGAGCTGATGTGGCAGGCCGACCGCATCAAGGCCTCGCTGGCGGGCTCCATCCGCAGCTTCCAGATGCAGACCCACTGGGACGCCACGCTGCGCCTGGACCAGATCGACGTCGGCGGCATCCCGGCCGGCTGGGTGCTGGAGCCGGGCGAGGTCGTCAACTATGTGGAGAACCACGACAACCTGACCCTGTTCGACAACAACGCCTTCCGCCTGCCCACCGGCACCAGCAAGGAGGACCGCGCCCGCGTGCAGATCCTGGCCAATGCCATCAATGCCTTCAGCCAGGGCGTGGCCTACTTCCACGCCGGCACCGACGTGCTGCGCAGCAAGAGCCTGGATCGCAACAGCTACGACAGCGGCGACTGGTTCAACCGCCTGGATTGGACCTACCAGGACAACAACTTCGGCGTCGGCCTGCCGCCCTCGCGCGACAACGCCGACAACTGGGCCCTGGCCCGTCCGCTGCTGGCCAATGCGCAGATCAAGCCGCACGCCAACGACATCGCCTGGACGCGCGATGCCTTCCGCGACCTGCTGCGCATCCGCAAGAGCACGACGCTGCTGCGCCTGCGCACGGCCGAGGACATCAAGGCGCGCCTCTCTTTCCTGAACACCGGCTCCAGCCAGGAGGCCACGGTGCTGGTTGGCCGCCTGGACGGCACGGGCTATGCCGGCGCCAACTTCGATGAACTCGTCTACCTGATCAACGTCGACAAGACCGCCAAGCAGCTGACCCTGCCGACGCTGGCCGGCCACGCGCTGGAACTGCATCCCGTGCACACCGCCGCCACCGCCGTCGACTGGCGCGCCAAGCAGGCCACGTTCGACCGCGCGACCGGCAGCTTCAGCGTGCCGGCCCGTACCGCTGTCGTCTTTGTCGTCCGCCCCGCCGCCCAATGAAAGCCCAAGCCATGAAAACGAAGTTCCACCACCTGGCCGCCGCCGCCACCCTCGCGGTCGCGGGCTTGTTTGCCGGCTCGGCCGCACACGCTGCAGCCGTTGCCGTCGACGTCAGCGGCGCGCAGAGCGTCAACCTGCAGGGCGAGGCCGGCAACACGGTCTGGCTCATCGACGTCGGCGCCAATGCCGTGCTGACCTCGCTGGACTGGGCGCTGGAGCTCAACGCCTTCTCGCCCAGCGTGCTGGCCGAGATGCAGGTCAGCTTTGGCGACTCCAGCGGCTTGAGCCTGCTCACCTTCACACCGGGCAGTGCCGACTTCTTCAGCGGCAACGGCAGCTACAGCGGCTCCATCGACCTGAGCAGCTTCGGCATCAGCGTCGGCGCCGACGGCCTGCTGCGGCTGGAATTCAGCGAGGCATTCAAGGACTTCGCCAGCGGCGTGTCCGAGGGTGAATGGGTCAGCGGGAACCTGACCTTCGGGGTCAGCGTGGGGGCGGTGCCGGAGCCGGCGAGCGTGACCTTGGCCTTGCTGGGACTGGGGCTGCTCAGCGTCTCGGCGCGTCGCGCGCGACACGGCTGATCCTGCACAGCACAGAGAAAAGGGCTTGGCGTTTGCCAAGCCCTTTTGACATTCAGGCCAAGCCGGCTCAGCCCGGCCACACCTTCAGCGCAAGGGTCAGCGCGAGAAACGCCGTCCCCAGCGACAGCCAGATCCCGCGCGGCGTGCGCGCGGCAAAGATCACGGCGGCCAGAAAGACGAAGAGGACGCCGAAGGCGAAAGTCGGGCCCAGTCCGAACATCACGGCCTTGAGGTAGCCGCGATAGAGATAGGAGGCGCCCAGCAGCGCGAATGCCGCAGCCGCGCACGCCTTCAACACCTTGAACGATGTCGGCAGTTCCTCTGCCGCCAGCTTGGCGACATCCACCGGCGTCCAGGCCGACCCCGCGCCAAAGTTTGCGCCGCAGGCCGGGCAGGACCTGGACGCGGCGCCCTCGCTGAGGGCTTTGCTGCAATTGGGGCAGACGTAGGTGATCATGGGTTTCTTGGATGGAACGCCGTCTGACCACTCGGCCTGCGCTGGCGCCAGATCTGAGGTGTCACTTTGCAGCGCTGAGTTCCTTCATGTCCGCCTCCGCACGGGCTTGCTCGCGCGGCGCGATGGAGGAGCCGATGAAGAAGGCATTCGCCAGCGGTCCCGTGACGAACTCGTATTGAAAGAAGGTCGCCCGTCCTGCCTCGGCCTGGATTTGCAGCTCCGACGACTTCCCAACGCCCCCGGGAGAAACCTTCAGCTTGTAGGTGCCCGGCGGCAGGCGAAGGTGAAGGTAGGACCCGTTGCTCAGGGCGCCGACCTTTTTTCCGTCGAGAGCAACGTCAAACGCTACGCCGAACGAATAGAGGGCGCTGCCCCGGTACACATAGACATCACTTTCACTGGCACTGAGCGGGGCCAGTCCGGCGAACTTCGGCCCGGGTGCGGCGCAGCCGGACAGAGCGGCCACCAGGCCGAGGAGAAGGACGCGACGAGCAGCTTGCATGCTTGGATTGTGCGGCGGAGATGTTGCGAGCCCGCAGTTGCACGCCCCTGGCGACAGGGTTCTGGCTCACTCCTTCACGAATACCACCGCACTGCGCGCCGGCACCTGGAACACACCTGACGCTGACTTGGCCTCAAGTGCCACGCGCTGATCCGCCGCCCTGGCGCCGCGCTGCACCGGGTGCAGACGCCACACCGCGCCCGCCTCCTCGGGCAGCTTCAAGGTCTGCGCCGTCGGCGCCACATTGACCAGCGTCATCACCGCCTTGAAGCCCGCGCCCTTCAAGCCGCGCCCATCGATGCGGGTCGCGATCAGCACGGGGTTCTGGCCCGCGCCGCTGCCGGGAAAGCTGACGCGCTTCTGGATCTCCGCCGCGTTCGGCAGCCGCAGCAGCGTCGTGCTGGCACGGACCTTCAGCAGGTCGCGGAAGACATCGCGGGCCCAGGCGATCTCGGCCGGACCCGGCGCGATGGAGGCATCCGCCAGCCGCTCCTTCGCCAGCTCCCAGTCGCGGCCGTCCTTGCCGTAGTTGTCCTGCCTGGGCGGCAGGCCGGTGCCGAAATGGTTGCTCTGGTAGGTCCAGTCCAGCCGGTTGAACCAGTCGCCGCTGTCATAGCTGTTGCGGTCCATGCTCTTGCTGCGCAGGATGTCCTGGCCGGCATGGAAATAGGCCACGCCCTGGCTGAAGGCGACGAGGGCCGCACCGAGCATCTGCACGCGGGCGCGGTCCTCGCGCGAGGTGGCCAGCGGCAGCTTCAGCGCGTTGACGTCGAACAGGGTCTGGTTGTCGTGGTTCTCCACGTAGTTGACGACCTCGCCGGGCTCGGAGGCAAAGCCCGCCGGCTGGTCGCCATAGGGAATGGCGTCCAGGCGCTTCTTCTCGCCCCGCCACGTCGTCAGCTCATAGCCGCGCAGGGAGCCGGCCAGGCCGACGCGGATCATGTCTGCAGCACTCAGCAACTGCTCGGGCCGGGCCGGGGTTGAGGTCGCGAGCGCATTCGGCGCATAGACCAGGCCGTTGAGCCAGCCCTGACGGCGCACGCTGTCGTCACCGCCCTCGCCGGCACCACCGCCGCGCGCCGCGTCGCGGGCGCGGTCGCTGAAGGAGCCGATGCCACTGCCGTTCAGGCTCAGCTGTGAGGCCTGCACGAAGCGCGCGCCATGGGCCACCTCGCCGAAATTCCAGCCCTCGCCCAGCAATTGCACGGGCCGGCCGGCCTCGGCGTCGACGCGCTTCTGCAGGCGCTCCATGGCCTCGCGCGGCTGGTGGCCCATCAGGTCGAAGCGCATGGAATCGATCCTGTACTCGCGCACCCACAGGGCCGCCGAGTCGATCATCAGCTTGGCCATCATGCGGTGCTCGGTGGCCGTGTTGTCGCAGCAGGTGGAGCGCTCGATCTCGCCCTTGGCGCTGAGGCGGTGGTAGTAGCCGGGCACCAGCCTGTCCAGCACCGACTTGGGGGCCTGGCCGGCCGCGGCCATGTGGTTGTAGACCATGTCCATGCCGACGCGCAGGCCGGCCTGGTGCAGGGCCATCACCATCTGGCGGAACTCCACCACACGCTGGAGCGGGTCGGTCGCGAAACCGCCCTCGGGGGCGTTGAAGTGCCAGGGGTCGTAGCCCCAGTTGAAACAGTCCTCAGCGGCCACGGCCATGACCGCAGCCTGCTGGGCCTCGCTGTCGGCTGCTGCGCTGGGCACGGCCGGTGTCTTGCAGCCGCGTTCGGGCACGCTGGCGAGGTCAAAGACGGGCAGCAGGTGCACGTCGGTCATGCCAGCCTTGGCCAGGGCCTTCAGATGCTTCATGCCGTTGGAGGCCGGCTCGGTGAAGCCCAGGTAGCTGCCGCGCCAGGCCGGGCGGACCGTGGCGTCGGTGATGGAGAAGTCGCGCACATGCAGCTCGTAGATGAGCTGGTCGGTGGCGGCCTTCACGCGCGCCGGTCGCGGCGCCGCATCCCAGCCCTTGGGCTTGAGGGCCGGCGAGGCGAGGTCGGCGACGACGCTGAGCCGCGAGTCGGCTGTCAGCGCGACCGAATAGGGATCGGTGACGACGTTGCGCACGCGGCCATGCGTGGGCGTGACGACGTCGACGAGGTAGCGGTAGGCCTGCCCGCTCAGGTTCCCGGCCAGGTCCGCGCGCCAGACGCCGGTCGCGGCATCGAAGCGCATCGCGTCGACTGCCGTCGCGGGCGATTCGGGGCCGGCATGGCGGCACAGCACGACGCGCTGGGCCGTCGGCGCCCAGACGGCGAAGCGGGTGCCAGCCTTGGCGGGGTGGCTGCCGAGGTCGTTGGCCTGCTCGGCGGCGGCATAGAGATCGTCCAGGGCGCCGGGAATCTGCAGGCCGGTGGCTGCAATGACCTTGCCATCCGCCGCCTCGTGGACGAGCAGGGCCTGGCTGCGCAGCAACTGGGCCACATCCACTCCCGCGACCGCGAAGCGTGGGCCGTCGCCGATGAAGCGGAATCTCGCCGGCAGCGGCGCCGTGCTGGACTGCAGTTCGACCGCACCATCGGCGCCCGTCACCGCCTCGCCGACGCTGGCGCGCAGCGTTGCCGCGCGGGCGTGATGCAGGCGCACGCGCTCGCCGGGCTGCAGCTTCAGCCCCGGCCATTGCAGGCCGCGCGCATCCAGCCAATAGGCCTCGGACGCAACCCGCGCCGCAGCTGCAGGCACCGGCACCTCGGCATTGCAGTCATCGAGATCGGCCGCGCGCGCGGCGCCGGCCATCAGGCTCAGGCCCACCAGCATGGACAGCGTGGAAGGGGTCGGCATCAAGGTCTCCTTCATGTTTTCAGGATGGTAGCAAAACTACATTCATTGAAATCCCTCTAGCGCTCCACTGTGGCAGCTCGCTATGCTCGGCCTCAACATTGAAGTAGTTTGATTACATGAATCGACTATCCAGCAGAACTTCATTGGCCGCGCTTGCGCTGTCGGCCCTTGTGGCCTGTGGGGGTGGCGGGGGATCGGGCAGCCCGGCGCCCTCGCCTGCTCCCGCGCCGGCCCCGGCCCCGGCCCCTGCGCCCGCACCGGCGCCGCTGCCTGCGCCCGACGTCAGCAACGTCGCCGTCGCTGATCCCGGCAGCCCCCTGCCCGAAGCCTGGCAGCGCGGCGCCTTCATGCAGATCTTCGTGCGCAGCTACCAGGACAGCGACGGCGACGGCATCGGCGACCTGCGCGGATTGATCAGCCGGCTGGACTATCTGAAGGACCTCGGCGTCAGCGGCCTGTGGCTGATGCCCGTCACCAAGAGCCAGGACGGCGATCACGGCTACGCGGTGGCCGACTACCGCGACATCGAACCCGCCTACGGCAAGCTGGCCGACATGGACGAGCTGATCCAGCAGGCCCATGCCCGCGGCATCGGCGTCATCATCGACCACGTCATCAACCACAGCGCCGGCCAGCACCCGCTGTTCGTCAACGCCAAGGACTCGGCCACCAACCCCTGGCGCGACTGGTATGTCTGGCAAAACCCGGCCCCCACCGGCTGGAGCATCTACGGCGCCAATCCCTGGCGCACCACGGCCAACGGTGCCTCCAATGGGGCATATTTCGCGCCCTTCTGGGAGCAGATGCCCGACTTCAACCTGCTGAAGACCGAGGTTGTCGACTTCCACAAGAACGCGCTGCGCTTCTGGCTGAACCGCGGCGTCGACGGCTTCCGGTTCGACGCCGTCGGCAACCTCGTCGAGAACGGCCCCGGCGCCTGGGAGAACCAGCCGCGCAACTACACGCTGATGAACGAGATGCGCGTGCTGCTGAACGGCTATGCGCGGCGCTACATGGTCTGCGAGGCCCCGGCCGACCCGCAGGGCTTCGCTGCGCCGGCGGCCTGTGGCAGCGCCTTCGCCTTCGACCTGCAGAACGCGCTGATGGGCTCGGCGCGCGGCCAGGCCGCCTCGGTCGCCAGTCTGGCCAGCTACTTCAAGACGGCGACGCCGGGCATGGCGCCCATGCTGTCCAACCATGACAGCTTCGCCGGCCTGCGCCCGGCCGACCAGCTCGGCGCCAACCTCGCCCAGCTCAAGCTCGCCGCCAGCGCCTATCTGCTGCTGCCGGGCACGCCTTTCATCTACTACGGCGAGGAGATCGGCCTGCGCGGCGCCACTTCGCTGAGCGGCGACGCGGCCATCCGCACGCCCATGGCCTGGGGCAGCGGCGCCAGCGCGGGCTTCACGACCGGCACGCCCTACCGGGCGCTGGCCGCCAATGCCGCCACCCATCATGTGGCGGCCCAGCTGGCCGATCCGGACTCCCTGCTGCTGCACTACCGCGCCCTGCTGGCCTTGCGCAAGGGCCTGCCCGCTCTGCGCGACGGCGACTATGCGAACGCCAGCGCCAGCGGCGCGCTGCTGGCCTTTCAACGCCGCACCGCGACGCAGGCGGCCGTCGTGCTCATCAATTTCGGCAACACCGCCGTGGAGGCCGGCTTGACGAGCCTGCCCGTCAACGCGACGCTGCAAGCCGCCCATCCCGCCGGCGCCCCCAACGCATCCAGCGACGCCAGCGGCCAAGCCCGCATCACCGTGCCCGCGCAGTCACTGCGCGTCTACACCACCACCCGCTGAACGCCATGCCCAAGCGATTGCTGCTCTCCCTTGCCCTGGCCACCGCCGCCGTGGCGCAAGCCCAGATCGACACCCGCCCGGTGCCCGCCGAGCCACGCGCCAGCACCCTGCCCGCGAACTGGCAGCACGGCGTCTTCATGGAAGTCTTCGTGCGCGGCTACCAGGACAGCAATGGCGACGGCATCGGCGACCTGCGCGGCCTCACACGCAGGCTGGACTACCTGAAGAAGCTCGGCATCAGCGGCCTGTGGCTGATGCCCATCACGGCCAGCTCGGATCACGACCACGGCTATGCCACGACCGACTACCGCAGCATCGAGCCGCAGTACGGCACCCTGGCCGATTTCGACGAGCTGATCCGCGAGGCCCACAAGCGCGGCATAGCCATCGTCATGGACTACGTCATCAACCACGCGTCCTGGCAGTTCCCGCCCTTCCAGCAGGCGGTGGCCGACCGCAACAGCCCCTGGCGCAGCTGGTTCGTCTGGAACCCCAACCCCGGCCCCGGCTGGGACATCTGGGGCAAGGTGCCCTGGTACGACGCCGCCACCCAGCCCTGGACCTGGACGGGCGAGCTGAAAGACCTGCCGCCCTTCAAGCCCGGCTCGCCCGACATCTTCTTCGGCACCTTCGGGCCCCACATGCCCGACTTCAACATGCGCAACCCCGAGGTCGTGAAGTACCACGAGGACTCGCTGCGCTTCTGGCTCAACCGCGGCCTGGACGGCTACCGGCTGGATGCCGTGCCCCATTTCATCGAGAACAACGCCAAGGACTGGAACGACCAGCCCGAAAGCCGCCAGCTGACCAAGCGCTTCCAGGACCTCATCAAGAGCTATCCAAGCCGCTATGTCGTCTGCGAAGCCACGGCCGAGCCCATAGCCTACGGCAAGCCCGAGCTGTGCGGCGGCGCCTTCGCGTTCAACCAGAACTACGAGATCGTCAAGGCGGCCAAGGGCGAGGCCGCCGCGGTGCGGAAGATGGCCGACTACTACCGGACCATGGCGCCTGAGATGGCGACCTTCCTGCACAACCACGACATCTTCACCGGCCGACGCCTGTGGGACCAGCTGCATGGCGACGAGGCCCGCTACCGGCTCGCGGCCGCCAGCTACCTGCTGCTGCCGGGCACGCCCTTCGTCTACTACGGCGAGGAGATCGGCCAGGCCGGCATCGACACCCAGGACGCCAACGACGACGCCCCCTTGCGCTCGCCGATGAGCTGGACCGCGGCCGGCGGCTTCAGCAGCAGCGACAAGCCCTTCCGCCCGCTGGCCCTGAATCGCAGCCGCAACAACGCCGAGACCCAGGCGCGCGAGGCTGGCTCGCTGTTCAACTTCTATCGCGAGCTGATCGCGCTGCGCCGCGCATCGCCCGCGCTGACCCTGGGCCGCTACGAGGCCGACCGCGTCGATGGCCTGGTGTGGCGCTTCGAACGCGTGCACGGCAAGGAGCGCGTGCTGGTCGCCATCAACTACGGCGACACGCCGGCCAGGCTCGAGCTGCCCAAGGGCGCCCGCCCCCTGCATCCCAAGGCCGCCGCCGCCAGCGCGACGCTGCCGCCCCTGTCCCTGCGCCTCTACCGACTGGACGCGCGATGAACAAGATCCTGATCACCCTGATGACCGCAACAACAGCCCTGTTGATGAGCCTGAACACGATGGCCGCCGGCCTGCAGCATGTCGAACCGCCGAACTGGTGGACCGGCATGCGCGACACCTCCCTGCAATTGATGCTGCATGGCGCCGGCATCGCCGACGCCCAGCCGGTGCTGGCGCCCTACCCTGGCGTGACGCTGAAGGGCAGCCACCGCGCGACCAGCGCCAACTACCTCTTCGTCGACCTCGACATCGGCCCGCAAGCCCAGCCTGGCGAGCTGACCCTGACGGTGGGCGGCCACACGCTGCGCTATGCCCTGCTGGCCCGCGCGCCCGGCTCCGCCCAGCGCCGGGGCTTCGGGCCCCAGGACGCCATCTACCTCGTCGTGCCCGACCGTTTCGCCAAGGCAGGCAGCGGCCAGCAGGCCGACATGAAGGAGGGCAGCAACCGCGCCGACCACGGCGGCCGCCACGGCGGCGACCTGGCCGGCATGCGCAAGCACCTCGGCTATATCGCCGGCCTGGGCTTCACCCAGGTCTGGCCGACGCCCCTGGTCGAGAACAACAGCGAGAAATACAGCTACCACGGCTATGCGGCGACCGACTTCTATCGCATCGACCCGCGCTTCGGCACCAACGACGACTTCGGCGCCTTCGTGACCGAGGCCCGCGCCCAGGGCGTCGGCGTCATCCAGGACGTCGTGCTCAACCACATCGGCAGCGGCCACTGGTGGATGAAGGACCTGCCGGCGCCCGACTGGGTCAACGCCTGGCCCCAGTACACCGAGACCCATCACGCGCGCATGACGCTGCAGGATCCCTATGCCTCGGCCAGCGACCGCAAGCGCTTCACCGACGGCTGGTTCGTGCCCGGCATGCCCGATCTGAACCAGCGCCGGCCCGAGCTGGCCACCTATCTGACCCAGATGACGCTGTGGTGGGTCGAGCGCTTCGGCCTGTCGGGCATTCGCACCGACACCTATTCCTACTCGGACCGCGAGTTCCTGTCGCGCTGGTCGGCCCGCGTCATGCAGGAGTACCCGCGGCTGAACATCGTCGGCGAGGAATGGAGCCCACATCCGGCCGTCGTGGCCTATTGGCAGCGCGGCAAGAAGAACCATGACGGCTATGTCTCGTATGCGCCCAGCCTGATGGACTTCCCGCTGCAGTCCAACCTGCTGGCCGCGCTCACCGAGAACGACGGCGCCCACACCGGCCTGACCAAGCTCTACGAGGGCCTGGCCCATGACTTCGTCTACCCCGACCCGTCCAATCTCGTCCTCTTCGACGGCAATCACGACACGCCGCGCCTGTTCTCGCTGCTGAAGAACGACGCCGGCCTGAGCAGGATCGCGCTGGCCTACCTCGCCACGACGCGGCGCATCCCGCAGCTCTTCTACGGCAGCGAGATCCTGATGCAGAGCCCCGTCGAGCGCGACGACGGCCGCGTGCGCGCCGACATGCCCGGCGGGTGGGCAGGCGACAAGATCAACGCCTTCACCGGTGCAGGGCTGGGCGCCGAACAGCGCGAAATGCAGGACTGGACGCGCCGCCTCTTCAACTGGCGCAAGGGTGCAGCCGCCATCCATGACGGCGCGCTGATGCAGTACGCGCCGCTGGAGGGCTGCTATGTCTTCTTCCGCTACGGCGGCGGGCGCACCGTGATGGTGGTGCTCAACAAGGGGACCAAGCCGGTGGAACTGGCCCTGGGCCGCTTCGCCGAGCGCATCGCCGCCGGCGACTCCGCCCGCGACGTGATGGGCGGCCGGGAGTTCAAGCTGGGCAACACGCTGACCGTCCCAGCCCGCAGCCCGCTGATCCTCGAGATCTCGCGCTGACCTCGGCGCCAATGAAAAAGGGCTCCTCACGGAGCCCTCTGTTCATGCGGCGAAGCGGTGCTCAAGGCAGTCGCAGCAGCTCGAACGGCCCGCGGCCGGAAGCCGCGGTGATGAGGCCGAGCACGCGCGCGGGCTCGCTGCCCAGCATGCCCCAGTGGAAGCGCCAGCCCCAGTTGCCGCCCAGCACGCCGGGGACATTCATGCGGTGGTGGCTGTCCAGGCCGAGCACGTCCTGCAGCGGGTAGACGGCCATGTTGGACACCGAGTTGGCGCAGGCACGGATCATGGCCCAGTGCACATCGTGCTCGCCGCAGGCGAGATAGGAGCCGGCAAAGGCGCGCTCCCGAGGCTTGGCCTGGTTCCACCAGCCGCGCACGGTGTCGTTGTCGTGGGTGCCGGTGTAGGCCACCGAGGCGGGCGTCCACATATGCGGCAAAAACTCGTGGTCGCCCTCGGCTCCGAAGGCGAACTGCAGGATCTTCATGCCGGGGAAGCCACAGCCGTCGCGCAGCTCGTGCACGTCGTCGGTGATGAAGCCCAGGTCTTCGGCCACGATGGGCAACGGGCCCAGCGCCTTCTTGATGGCGTCGAACAGCGCCATGCCGGGGCCGGTCTTCCATTCGCCGCGCTTGGCGTCGGGGCTGTCGCCAGGGATCTCGTAATAGCCGGCAAAGCCGCGGAAATGGTCGATGCGGAAGACGTCGGCCTGGGTCAACGCCCGTTGAACGCGCGCCGTCCACCAGGCGTAGTCCTCGGCGGCCATCTTGTCCCAGCGGTACAGCGGGTTGCCCCAACGCTGGCCCAGCGGGCCGAGGTCATCGGGCGGCACGCCGGCGACGACGGTGGTCTGGAAGTCCTTGTCGAGGTAGTACAGATCGGGGCGCGACCAGCAGTCGGCGCTGTCGTGGGCGACGAAGATGGGCAGGTCGCCCATGATGTGGACGCCGCGCTCGTTGGCATAGGCCTTCAAAGCGCCGATCTGCACGTCGAACTGCCACTGCACGAACTGCCAGAAGGCGATCTCGTCGGCGTAGTCCTTGCGCGCCTGGGCCAGTGCCGAGGGCTCGCGCTTCTTCAGGCCTTCGCTCCATTCCCACCAGGGCTGGCCGTTCAGCGGCGAGCGGATGGCCATGAAGAGCACATAGTCGTCCAGCCAGCTCTGCGCCTCCAGGCACCACTTGGCGAAAGCGATGCGGTCGGCATCCGCCGCGTTGGCGAAGAAGCCTTTCGCCGCGGCGCGCAGCTGCTGCTCGCGCCAGGGCGTGACTTCGCCGTAGTTGATGAGGCCGCCGTTGAAGGCGGGAACGCTGGGCTTGGCCAGCCAGCCCTTGGCGATCAGCGGCTCCAGGGCCACCATCCACTGGCTGCCGGCAAAGGCCGACACGCCCTGGTAGGGCGAGTCGCCGGGGCCGATGGGCGTTGTCGGCAGCAATTGCCAGACGCTCTGGCCGGCCGACTGCAGCCAGTCGACAAAGCGGTAGGCGTCGGGGCCGAAGTCGCCCATGCCGTGGGGGCCGGGCAGCGAGGTGATGTGCAGCAGCACACCCGAGGAGCGTTGGTTCAGGTTCATTGATGCCTCAGGACGAGGAGGGAACGGGCCGGCACGTTCAGCGGCTGGCCGGGAAGTACGAGGGGCGCGGCGGATTCGCCGCTGCTGTCCAGCACCAGCTGCCAGGGCCCGTTGCAGAGCAGGAAGGGCAGCGGCGCCGGGTCGGGGTTGAAGACGATCATCAGCCGCGGCGCGCTGGCGCCGGCCTCGCGCAGCTGGGCGCCGAAGGCACGCTGGCCGGCGTCGTGCCAGTCATGCGGCGTCATCTCGTGGCCGCTGGGCGCATACCAGGCGATGCTGGCCTCGCCCGGGCCGGCGGCAAACCAGCGCGGATGGCGCAGCAGCGGCTCGCTCGCGCGCAGGGCCAGCAGTTGCGCGACCAGCTCGGTCGTGCGGCCTTCGGCCTGATCCCAGTTCAGCCAGGTGATGGCGTTGTCCTGGCAATAGGCGTTGTTGTTGCCACCCTGGCCATTGCCGATCTCGTCACCGGCGCACAGCATGGGCGTGCCCTGGGCCAGCAGCAGCGTGGCCAGCAGCGCGCGGCGCACGCGCTCGCGGGTGGCGTTGATGGCGGCGTCCTCGGTCGGGCCCTCGGCGCCGAAGTTGGCGGCCAGCTCGCCGTCGCGGCCATCGCGGTTCTCTTCGCCGTTGGCGTGGTTGTGCTTGGTGCTGAAGCTGGTCAGGTCGGCCAGCGTGAACCCGTCGTGCACGGCAACGAAGTTGACCGAGGCCGTCGGCAGGCGCTGGCCGTGATGGAAGACGTCGCTGGAGGCCATGAAGCGCCGCGCCAGCTCACCCCGCCCCACGCCCGGGCCGGCGCCCAGCCAGTAGCCGCGCACCGCGTCGCGGAACTTGTCATTCCATTCCAGGAAGCGGCCGGGGAAGCGGCCGACCTGGTAGCCGTCGTAGGCGGCGTCCCAGGGTTCGGCGATCAGGTGCACGCCGGCGAGCACCGGGTCCTGCCTCAGCGCCGTGAAGAAGGCGGCGTTGGGCTCGTAGCCATGGTTGGTGCGGCCCAGCACCGGCGCCAGGTCGAAGCGGAAGCCGTCGACGCCCATCTCGGCCACCCAGTAGCGCAGCGAGTCCAGCACGAACTGGGTCACGCGCGGATGGGCGCAGTTGACGGTGTTGCCGCAGCCGGTCAGGTTCTCGTTGCGGCTCTTGTCGTCGGCCACCAGCCGGTACCAGGTGGTGTTGTCCAGGCCACGGAAGCTCAGCGTCGGGCCGAACTCGTTGCCCTCGGGCGTGTGGTTGTAGACCACGTCGAGCACGACCTCCAGGCCGGCGGCGTGCAGCGCATCGACCATGCGGCGGAACTCGCTCGTCACCGCGGTGGGGTCGTGGCGATGGGCCGCATTCGCCCAGCGCGGGTCGGGGCAGAAGAAGCCCAGGGTGTTGTAGCCCCAGTAGTTGTGCAGGCCGCGCTCGGCGAGGTGAGGCTCGTCGATGCAGTAGTGCACCGGCAGCAGCGACAGCGTCGTGATTCCCAGCCGCTTGAAATGAGCGATGGCGGCCGGATGGGCCAGGCCGGCATAGGTACCGCGCAGGTCGTCCGGCACGCCCGGCAGCAGCTTGGAGAAGCCCTTGACGTGGACCTCGTAGAGCACGACCTCGGCAGGTGCGCGGCGCGGCTGGTGGGCGCGCGCATGAGCCACCGGCGGCGGCGCCACGCGGGCCTTCAGCGCCTGGGTCGCGTTGTCGCGATGGTCCAGAGACCTCGGACCATCCGGGTGGCCCAGCTCATAGCCATGGTGCTCGGCCCGCCAGCCGAAGTGGCCGACGATCTCGCGCGCATACGGGTCCAGCAGCAGCTTGTGCGGATTGAAGCGATGGCCCTGCTCGGGCGCATAGGGGCCATGGGCGCGCAGGCCATAGACGAGGCCGGGGCCAACGCCGGGCAGGAAGCCGTGGAAGACGCCGTCATGCGGGCCTACCAACTCGTAGCGGCGCAGCTCGCGCTGGCCTTCGCCGTCGAAAACGCAGAGCTCGATGCGCGTCGCGTTCTCGCTGGCGACGGCGAAGTTGACGCCGCCGTCGCGGGCGAGCGCTCCCAGCGGCTCGTGCCAGCCGGGTTGCAGATCAGGCAGATGAGCCATGGACTACAGACTCAGATCGGAACAAAGAAAAGCGTGGCCAGCGGCGGCAGATTGATCGTGATGGACAGGCGCTTGCCATGCGCAGGATGCGCCTGCACCGGCAGGCCGGCGGCGGCAACGCCGTTGCCCATATTGCTGCCGCCGTAATAGGCGGAATCGGTGTTCAGCGCTTCCTTCCAGGCCGTCACGCCGTCGGGCACGCCCAGCGAGTAGCCCTCGCGTGGCACCGGCGTCATGTTGACGACGACCAGCACCATGCGGCCCGTGCCGTCGCGGCGCACCCAGGCGTAGATGGAGTGCTCGGCGTCATGCGCGCTGATCCACTCGAAGCCGCCCTGGTCGCAATCGAGCCGGTGCAGGGCCGAGTGATCGCGGTACAGCTTGTTGAGGTCGCGCACCAGGCGCTGCACGCCGGCGTGGCGGTCGTCCTCCAGCAGGCCCCAGGGCAGGCTTTCCTCGTGATTCCACTCCTGGCGCTGGGCGAACTCCTGGCCCATGAAGAGCAGCTTCTTGCCCGGGTGGCCCCACATGAAGCCGTAGTAGGCGCGCAGATTGGCGAACTTCTGCCAGTCGTCGCCCGGCATCTTGGCCAGCATGCTGCCCTTGCCGTGCACGACCTCGTCGTGCGAGATGGGCAGCATGAAGTTCTCGCTGAACGCGTAGATCAGGCCGAAGGTCATCTTGTCGTGATGCCAGCGGCGGTTGATCGGGTCCTCGGCCATGTAGCGCAAGGTGTCGTTCATCCAGCCCATGTTCCACTTGTAGTGGAAGCCCAGGCCGCCGGCATAGGTGGGCGCCGAGACACCGGGGAAGCTGGTGCTTTCCTCAGCCACGCTGAGGGCCCCCTCGATCTCGCCGACATGCTCGTTCATCTCGCGCAGCATGGAGATGGCTTCGAGGTTCTCGCGGCCGCCGCGGATGTTGGGAATCCATTCACCGGCCGGCCGCGAGTAGTCGCGGTAGAGCATGCTGGCGACGGCGTCCACGCGCAGGCCGTCCACACCCCAGCGCTCGATCCAGTAGAGGGCGCTGCCGATCAGGAACTGGCGCACCTCGGTGCGGCCGAAGTTGTAGATCAGCGTGTTCCAGTCGCGGTGGAAGCCTTCCTTGGGATCGGCATATTCGTAGATGCGCGTGCCGTCGAACTCGGCCAGGCCGTGGGGGTCGGCCGGGAAGTGCGCCGGCACCCAGTCCAGCAGCAGGCCCAGGCCCTGGTCGTGGCAGGCCTTGACGAAGCGGGCGAAGCCCTCAGGCGGGCCGAAGCGGGCGCTTGGCGCGTACATGCCCAGCGTCTGGTAGCCCCAGGAGCCGTCGAAGGGATGCTCGCTGATGGGCATCAGCTGCAGATGCGTGAAGCCCATGTCGGCCGCATAGGCGGGCAGCTGGTCGGCGAGCTCGTCCCAGGTCGGGAACTCACCCGAGACGCCGCGGCGCCATGAAGACGCATGCACCTCGTAGACGCTGATGGCCGACTCGCGGCGGTTGGCGCGCTCGCGCTGGCGCGGCAGCGGTGTGGGCTCGGGCAGGGCCGCGACGATGCTGGCCGTCTCGGGCCGCAGCTGGGCACGGCGGGCATAGGGGTCGGCCTTCAGCGGCAGCAGCTGGCCGTTGCCGTTGACGATCTCGAACTTGTAGAGGTCGCCCTCGCCCGCATGCGGCACGAAGATCTCCCACACGCCGGCCTGGTGGCGCAGGCGCATCGGGTGGCGGCGGCCGTCCCAGTTGTTGAAGCTGCCGACGACGCTGACGCGCCTGGCATTCGGCGCCCAGGTGGCGAAGCGCACACCGCTGACGTCGCCATGCCGGACCAGGTGGGCGCCCAGGCTCAGCCAGGGGCGGAAGTTGCGGCCCTCGGCAAAGGCCTTCAGCTCCTCGTCGGCCAGTTGGGGGTAGAAGGCATAGGGGTCGGCGTACACCCCCTCAGCGCCCTCCCCGCCCCCCAGCCATTTGACGGCCAGGCGGTAGTCGAAGCGGTGCTTGCGGCGCGGCACCATGGCCTCGAAGAAGCCCGCGCGGCGCTGCTCCAGCTCGACGATGCGTTTCTGGCTGCCGGCATCCAGCAGGGCCACTTCCGCGGCACCCGGCAGCAGCACGCGCACCCAGAGCCGACCGTTGTCATCCGCGTGCAGGCCCAGCCGGCCGAAAGGATCGGCATGGCGGCCCGCCAGCAGGGAATCAACGTCGGCGTCGTTCAGCATCGTCAGCTATTCAAACTCTTCACGGACCAGACCCGGTCCACGTACTCGGCGATCGTGCGATCGGACGAGAACGGGCCCATGCCGGCGATATTGCGCAGGGCTCGCTCGGCCCAGGCAGCGCGGTCGGCAAACAGCGCATCGACCTTGGCCTGGGTGGCGACGTAATCGGCGAAATCGGCCATCAGCAGGTAGACGTCGCGTTGCAGCAGGCTGTCGACCAGCGCCCGATAGCGCTCGGTATCGCCGTTACTGAAGACGCCCGCCGCGATGGCATCGATGACGCGCTTGAGCTGGCGATTCTCTTCGACATACAGGCGCGGGTCGTAGCCCAGCTGCTTGATCTTGGCGACGGCATCGGCGCGCAGGCCGAACACGAACATGTTCTCCACGCCCATGGCCTCGGCCATCTCGATGTTGGCGCCGTCCCAGGTGCCGATCGTGACCGCGCCGTTCATGCCGAACTTCATGTTGCCGGTGCCCGAGGCCTCGGTGCCGGCCGTCGAGATCTGCTCGGACAGGTCGGCCGCCGGAATGATGCTTTCAGCCAGCGTGACGCTGTAGTTGGGCAGGAAGACGAGCTTGAGCTTGTCGCCCACGCGCGGGTCGCTGTTGATGACGCGGGCCACGTCATGCGCCAGGCGCACGATGCTCTTGGCCATCTGGTAGGCCGAAGCGGCCTTGCCGGCAATGATGACGGTGCGTGGCACCCAGTTGGCATCGGGGTTGTCGCGGATGGCCTGGTAGCGGGCGACGACGTGCAGCAGATTGAGCAGCTGGCGCTTGTATTCGTGGATGCGCTTGATCTGGATGTCGAACAGGCTGTCGACATTGACCGAGATGCCCAGCTCGCGGCGGATGACGGCGGCCAGGCGTTCCTTGTTGGCACGCTTGACCGTCAGGAACTCCTCGCCCAGCTCGCGGTCGGCGGCCAGGGGGGCGAGTTCGCTCAGCTCGGCCAGGTCCTTGCGCCAGCCCTCGCCGATGCGGCTGTCCAGCAGCCCGGACAGGGCCGGGTTGGCCTGCTGCAGCCAGCGCCGCGGTGTGACGCCGTTGGTGACGTTGTGGAAGCGGTCCGGCCAGATGCGGGCGTAGTCGGCAAAGATGGTCTGCACCATCAGTTCGGAATGCAGCGCGGCCACGCCGTTGACGCGATGCGAGGCCACCAGCGCGAGGGCGGCCATTCGCACGCGACGCTCGCCATGGCCGTGGCTGCCCTCGTCGATGAGGGACACGCGCGCGGCGAAGGCGTGGTCGCCGGGGAAGCGCGCCTGCACCTCTTCGAGGAAGCGGTGGTTGATCTCGTAAATGATCTCGAGATGACGCGGCAGCAGGTTCTCGAACATGCGCACCGGCCAGGTCTCCAACGCCTCGGGCATCAGCGTGTGGTTGGTGTAGGCCACCGCCTGGCGGGTGATCTTCCAGGCCTCGTCCCAGCCCAGGCCATGCTCGTCCAGCAGCAGGCGCATCAGCTCGGCGGGCGCCAGGGCCGGGTGCGTATCGTTGAGGTGGATGGCGTTGGTCTTGCCCAGGTTGTGCAGGGAGCCGAACTCGCGCAGATGGCGGGCGATCAGGTCCTGCAGCGAGGCGCTGACGAGGAAGGCCTCCTGCTTCAGGCGCAGCTCGCGGCCGGCCTCGGTGCTGTCGTCCGGATAGAGCACCCAGTTCAGCGCATCGGCCAGCACCTGGTGGCGGGCGGCGCGGGCGTAGTCGCCCTCGCAGAAGGGCTTGAAGGCGATGGGCGCGGCCGTGGCCTGCCATTGGCGCAGCGTGGAGACGCGGTCGCTGTGGTGGGCGGGCACGACGAAGTCGAAGGCCTGGGCCTCGATGCTGTCGGCCGGCATCCAGCGGCGCACGCCGGAGGCATCGGCCTCGACGCGGCCGCCGAAGCCGACATGGAAGCGCACATCATTGCGCGGCAGCTCCCATGCGGGCGAGTCGCGCGTCCAGTCGTCGGGCTGCTCCAGCTGGCGGCCCTGGCTGATGACCTGGGCGAAGGTGCCATAGCGGTAGCGCAGGCCGTAGCCGAAGGACGGCAGCTCCAACTCGGCAAAGCTGTCCAGGAAGCAGGCGGCCAGACGGCCCAGGCCACCATTGCCGAGGGCTGCATCGGGCTCGCGCTCCAGCACATCGCCCAAGGTGGTGCCGTGCTCGGCCAGCTTGGCTTCCAGCGGATCGACCAGCTTGAGGGCAGCAAGCGCATTGGACAGCGCACGGCCCATCAGGAATTCCATCGACAGATAGTGCACGCGGCGCACAGGCGCCTTGTCGCCGCGCTGGGCGTCGGCAGCCTGCGTCCTGGCCCAGCGGCGGGCCAGGGTCTCGCGGCAGGCGATGGCCGCGGCATGCAGGGCCGCCTGGGGCGTGGCGCCATGGCTGGATTGGGACAGCTCGCGCTCGTAGGCGGTCTCGAAGGCGGCGCGCAGGGCCTTGTCTTCGGCAGTGAGGGCAGACGGCTTCTTCATCGCGGTGGAGGCCTTTGCGGCAGGCTTGCGTTGAACGGGCAGACGGGTTGGGGTGTTCATCAGTGCCAGCCCCCGGCAACGAGGGCAAGAATGCTACCGGACAGGCAGCGATGGCTGAAGTATCGACCACTCACGAGTCGTTGTGTAGTTTGACTACATCGGGAAAACCCGAGACGTTTTGCAAACCGTTGATCCATAAGGGTTTCGTGAAGATTCAGGCGGGTAGTCGCTGTTGTTGTCGGCGCTCCACAAATGTATATTGTCTACAAAGACGGCCAAACAAGAGAAATTTAGCCGTCTCCCGACGAGACAAGCCGGCGTAGTTCAGCAACAGGACGCCCGGCGACTGAAAGGTTAGAAGTGGCAGACGTTCGACTGACCGGCGTGGAGAAGGCCTATGGCGACATCCGCATCCTTCATGGCATCGACCTGGAGATCCGCGACGGCGAGTTCATGGTCTTCGTCGGCCCCTCGGGCTGCGGCAAGTCCACGCTGCTGCGCTCCATCGCCGGCCTGGAAGAGATCACCGGCGGCGAGCTGACCATCGGCGGCCGTGTCGTCAACGACGTGCCGCCCAGCGAGCGCGGCATCGCCATGGTCTTCCAGTCGTATGCGCTCTACCCGCATATGAATCTGTACGACAACATGGCCTTCGGCCTGAAGCTGGCCAAGGTGCCCAAGGCCGAGATCGAGACGGCCGTGCGCAGCGCCGCCAAGATCCTGCATATAGAACACCTGCTGGACCGCAAGCCCAAGGACCTGTCCGGCGGCCAGCGCCAGCGTGTCGCCATCGGCCGCGCCATCGTGCGCAAGCCCGATGTCTTCCTGTTCGACGAGCCACTGTCCAACCTCGATGCCGCGCTGCGCGTGCGCATGCGCTACGAGTTCGCCAAGCTGCACGAGGATCTCAAGACCACGATGATCTACGTGACCCACGACCAGGTGGAGGCCATGACGCTGGCCGACCGCATCGTCGTGCTGTCGGCCGGCAAGGTCGAACAGGTCGGCTCGCCGCTGGAGCTCTACGAGCACCCGCGCAACCTCTTTGTGGCGGGCTTCATCGGCAGCCCCAAGATGAACTTCATCGCGGGCGAACTGGTCGCCGTCGAGGCGGGCCATGTGGATGTGAAGCTGGACGGCAGCGGCGTGGTGCTTCAGGCCAAGGTCGACGGCAGCGCCGCCAAGGTGGGCGACAAGGTCACCCTGGGCGTGCGACCCGAGCACATCCGCCAGGGCGGCGCCGGCAATCTACTGCAGAGCACGGTGGCCTTTGTCGAGTCGCTGGGCGGCATCACCTTCGCCTACTGCCCCTACCCCGGCCTGGAAGAGCCGCTGACCTGCCAGTTCGAAGGCCGCAACGGCTGCGACCGCCTGCGCAGCGGCCAGGCCCTGGACCTGCACCTGCCGGCCGAGGCCCTGTATGTGTTCAACGCCGATGGCTTGGCTCTGCGCCGCCTGGCCGCGCCGGAGCTGCACGCATGAGCCGCGAGCCCCTCGCCCAGTCTCGCCGCGCTGAACGCGGGCGTGCCCGGTCGGTCCCCCGAGGGGACGGCGATGCGTGCCGGGTCAACCGCCACGCACATCGCCAGACGGGCCGGCTTGGGAGCGGCCCGGCGCTCGGCCCGAGCAAGGCCGCGTTGACGCTTTTGGTATCCCTGTGCCTCGCAGCGCCGGCCCTGGCCGAGAGCCCGAAGCTGCTCGTCTGGATCAATGGCGACAAGGCCTACAACGGCCTGCAGAAGGTCGGCAATGCCTTCGAGAAGGCCTCGGGCGTCAAGGTCGTCGTGGAGCACCCGGTCGACCCGACCGACAAGTTCCAGCAGGCCGCCGGCGCCGGCAAGGGCCCGGACATCTTCTGCTGGCCGCATGACCGCGTCGGCGAATGGGCCAAGGCCGGCCTGCTGACGCCTTTGCGCCCCTCGGCAAAGCTCAAGGCCGAGTCCGAGGAGACTGCCTGGCAAGCGCTGAGCTATCGCGGCCGCATCTGGGGCTACCCCATCGCCATCGAGACGACCGGCCTGATCTACAACAAGGCCCTGGTGCCCACGCCGCCCGCGACCTGGGACGAGCTGATCGCCATCGACAAGAAGCTCAAGGCCAACGGCAAGAGCGCCGTACTGTGGGACTACAACAAGAGCTTCTTCAGCTGGCCCATGATCGCCGGCGCCGGCGGCGTCATCTTCGGCAAGGATGCCCAGGGTGACTTCGACGCCAGGAAGGTCGACGTCAACAACGCAGGCGCCCTGGCCGGCGCTCAGATGGTCGAGCGCCTCATCAAGGACGGCCATATGCCCAAAGGCGCGCGCTACTCCGAGATGGAGACGGGTTTCGCCCGTGGCGAGGTGGCCATGATGATCTCCGGCCCCTGGGCCTGGGACAACGCCAGGAAGGCCAAGATCGATTTCGGCGTCGCGCCCATTCCCGCCGTCATCGCCGGCAAGCCGAGCAAGAGCTTTGTCGGCGTGCTGGGCTGCATGATCTCGGCGCCGAGCAAGAACAAGGACATCGCCAAGGAGTTCATCGAGAACCACCTGATGCGACCCGCGGCGCTGAAGGTGCTGGATGCCGACGTGCCCATCGGCGTGCCGGCCAACAAGGCCTTCTATGCCGAACTGTCGGTCAACCCGCTGATCGCGGCGAGCATGACCAACGCCCGCAACGGCGCGCCCATTCCCAACATCCCCGAGGTGGGGCGCTTCTGGACCGCGATGGACGCGGCGCTGGAAGCCATCACCAACGGCCTGCAAAGCCCCAAGGACGCGCTCGACGGCGCCGCCGCACGGATGCTGCTGAACAAATGAACGCTGCAACTTCCACTCTTGGACAAGGCAGCTACTCGACGCTGCCGCCATCGCTCACCGAGAAGCTCGGCAAGTTGCTGTACTGGCCTCTTGCCGCCGCCCTCATCGTCGCTGCCCTCTACTTCGTTTTCATCGTCTACACGACCGGCCAGTCCGCCTGGGCCGTCGGCCTTCTGGTGCTGTTCACGGCGGGCTTCTATGTCTACCTGAGCCGCGGCGGCTTTGCCTGGCGCTATCTCTTCCCCGGCATCGCCGGCATGCTGGTCTTCATCGCCTTCCCGCTGGTCTACACCGCGCAGATCGGCTTCACCAACTACTCCAGCACCCATCTGCTCAGCGAGAGCCGGGTGCGCGAGTATTTGCTGGAGCAGCATGACGCCGTTGAAGACCAGGTGCTGGCGTACAGCCTGCATGCCAGCGGGGCCGAGCACCGTCTCGTGCTGCGCGCCGACGGTGAAGCTGCGCCGCGCTGGGTGTCGCCGCCGCTGGCGCTGCGTGCAGGCAAGGAACTGCACGTGGACCTTGCGGCAGCGGATGCCGCGACGCCGGCCGACGCCGCTCTGCCCTTGCCCGAGCTCATCAAGCACCGCGATGCGCTGGGCAAGCTCGTGCTGGTGATGCCCGACAAGTCCGAACTGCACTACCTCGGCCTGCGCGAGTTCGGCCCGGTCAAGCCGCAATGGGCCGCGAACGCCGACGACAGCCTCACCCGCACGGCAGACAGCACCGTCTTCAAGCCCAACCGCGACACCGGTTTCTTCGAGTCCAGCGCGGGCGAGGTGCTGCAGCCCGGTTTCAAGGCCTTCATTGGCGCGGCCAACTACGCGCGCATGCTGTTCGACGCCGAGTTCCGCGGCCCCTTCCTGTCCATCTTCACGTGGACGGTGGTGTTCTCGGCGCTGACGGTATTCTTCGCCACGGCCATCGGCATGCTGTTCGCGGTGATGCTGAACTGGGAGGGCATGAAGTACCGCACCACCTACCGCACCCTGCTCTTCCTGCCGTATGCGGTGCCGGGCTTCATCTCCATCCTCGTCTTCAAGGGCCTGTTCAACCAGAACTTCGGCGAGATCAACGCCATCCTGGATGCGCTCTTCGGCGTCAAGCCCGCCTGGTTCGCCGACCCGCTGCTGGCCAAGACCATGCTGGTCATCGTCAACGTCTGGCTGGGCTACCCCTACGTGATGATCCTGTGCTCGGGCCTGCTGAAGGCGATTCCGGCGGACCTCTACGAAGCCTCGGCCCTGGCCGGCGCCTCTCCGGCGACCAACTTCTTCAAGATCACGGCGCCGCTGATCATCAAGCCGCTGGCGCCGCTGCTGGTCAGCGCCTTCGCCTTCAACTTCAACAACTTCGTGCTGATCGCGCTGCTGACCGACGGCCGGCCGGACTTCCTGTCCACCAAGCTGCCCGCGGGCCAGACCGACATCCTCGTCAGCTACACCTACCGCATCGCCTTCCGCGACTCGGGCTCCGACTTCGGCCTGGCCGCGGCGATCTCGACGCTGATCTTCTTCCTGGTCGCGGCGCTGTCGTTGATCAACCTGCGGCTCTCTGCAAAGGCGCAAAAGTAATGGCCATCGTCCTCGGCAAACAAGCTCGCTGGCGCACCTTCAGCGCGCATGCGGTGATGTGGGTCTTCATCGCGATCACGCTGTTCCCGCTGCTCGCCGTCGTGTCCATCTCGCTGCGCCCCGGCAACTTCGCCACCGGCAGCCTGATCCCGACCGAGATCAGCCTGGAGCACTGGAAGCTCGCTCTGGGCATCCCCTACCAAGCCGCCGACGGCAGCCTGGTGCAGCCGCCCTTCCCGGTGCTGACCTGGCTGTGGAACTCCATCAAGATCGCCACCGCCTCGGCCCTCCTCATCGTCGCCATCTCGACGACGGCGGCCTACGCCTTCGCGCGTCTGAAGTTCAGCTTCAGCAAGCCGGTGCTCAACGGCATGCTGCTGCTGCAGATGTTCCCGCCGGTGCTGGCCCTGGTGGCCATCTTTGCCATCTTCGAGACCATCGGCACCTATGTGCCGGCCCTCGGCGTCGAGACCCACGCCGGCCTGGTGCTGGCCTATCTGGGCGGCATCGCCACCCATGTGTGGACCATCAAGGGCTACTTCGAGACCATCCCGGTCGAGATCGAGGAGAACGCCAAGGTCGACGGCGCCACGCATTGGCAGGCCTTCTCGCGCGTGCTGCTGCCCATGGCCGTGCCCATCCTGATGGTGGTCTTCGTGCTGGCCTTCATCGGCACCATCATCGAGTACCCGGTGGCCTCCATCCTGCTGCGCGAAGAGGGCAACCTGACGCTGGCCGTGGGGTCCAAATACTTCCTGCACGACCAGCGTTTCCTGTGGGGCGACTTCGCGGCTGCGGCCGTGCTGTCGGGCCTGCCGATCACGCTGGTCTTCCTGCTCGCCCAGCGCTGGATCGTCTCCGGCCTGACTGCGGGCGGCGTCAAGGGCTGATCAGATGACCAAGATGACCGCGCTGCTCGCAGCGCTGCTTTCGCTCGCCCCTGCGGCCTATGCAGCCCCCTGCAAGCCCGCCCCGCTCGGCGACGCTACCCTCTATCTGCGCGGTGGCCTGAACAACTGGGCGGCGCAGGACGAACACGCCTTCGAGTACCGCTGCGACGCCTATTTCCTGAACCTCAAGGCCAAGGGTGCCCAGGAGTTCAAGCTCGCCGATGAGGACTGGACGGCCGCCCTCACCTTTGGCGGCGGCGCCAACGGCCAACCCAGCCGCGCAGGCTCCGGCAACCTCAAGCGCGAGTTCCGCGGCGACCACACGCTGCGCCTGAGCTTTGCCGCCGACGGCAGCGCGCGCCTGGACGTCGGCCCCAGGACCTTCAAGCCCACGCCGCCCAAGCCTCTCGCCGACAAGGCCGCGCTGACCACCCGCTTCGATTCGCGCAACACCGAGTTCAAGACGCCCTTCGGCGCCCAGCCGGCGGGCAGCGAGATCAGCTTCTCCATCGGCAACGACGTGCCCGGCCTGAAGCGAGCCACCCTCGTCATCGAGCGGCGCAACATGACGGGCAACCAGGAGCAGCTCGCCTACGAGCCGGTCGCCCGCATCGCCATGACGCCCCAGCCGCGCGGCTTCGGCACCGGCTTCACGGCTCGCCATGCCTTCACGGCCACCGGCATCTACGGCTACTGGTTCGAGATCGAGACCGACCACGGCAAGTACGCGCTGCAGAACAACAAGGACGCCATCTACTGGACGCGCGAGAAGGGCTCCATGGGCATGGCCTCGGTCGAGCGTCTGCCCAGCAACCTCAACCGCGTGCGCCGCTACCGCCAGACCATCCACGCGCCGGGCTTCGAGGTGCCGGCCTGGGCCCAGGACATCGTCTATTACTACGTCTTCCCCGAGCGCTTCCGCAACGGCGACAAGAGCAACGACCCGCGCCCCGGTGGCGGCCGGCCGCAGGACCGCTATCAGGACCGAGACGTGGAGCGCCACTCGAGCTGGAACGAGAAGCCCTTCAAGCCCGGCACGGGGGATGGCTCCGACACTCTCTACAACAACGACTTCTTCGGCGGCGACCTCGCCGGCCTCATCGACAAGCTCGACTACATCAAGGGCCTGGGCGCCAACGCCCTGTACCTGACGCCGGTTCTCCGCGCGCCCAGCAATCACAAGTACGACGCGGCCGACTACAAGCAGATCGACCCGGCCTTCGGCACGAACGACGATTTCGTGCGCCTGTGCGCCGAGGCCGCCAGGCGCGGCATCCGTGTCATCCCCGACACATCTCTCAACCACGTCGGCGCGGACTCGCCCTACTTCAACCGCTTCAACAACTTCCCGCCGGGCGGCGCCTTTGACGGCGGCAAGATCAACCCCGCCTCGCCTTACGCCAAGTGGTTCAAGTTCAAGCCGGAAGAGACCGACCCGAACAAGCAGTTCCAGGGCTGGGTGGGCGTGACCGACCTGCCGGAACTCGACAAGAACGAACCCTCCTTCCGCGCCTATGCCTACCGCGACAAGGACTCGGTCACGAACTACTGGCTGGACCGTGGCGCGGCCGGCTGGCGCATGGACGTCGCACCCTGGGTGCCCGACGACTTCTGGCGCGAATGGCGCCAGGCCGTGAAGGCCAAGAAGCCCGATGCGCTGACGGTGGCCGAGACCTGGTTCGACAGCTCGAAGTATTTCCTCGGCGACATGTTCGACTCGACGATGAACTACATCTTCCGCAATGCCGTGTTGGACTACGCCGCCGGCAAGCCCGCGAAGTCGATGGCCGCCAACCTGGAGTTGCTGCGCGAGGCCTACCCGCAGCAGTCTCTGTATGCGCTGATGAACCTGTTGTCCACCCACGACCAGCCGCGCGCGCTCCACCACTTCGGCGAAGCCAGCAACCTGGCCCTGGCCAAGAAGCGCCTGCGCCTGGCCGTCTTCTTCCAGATGACCTACCCCGGCTCGCCCACCATCTATTACGGTGACGAAGTGGGCCTGGGCGGCGGCGACGATCCCTACAACCGCGCGCCCTATCCCTGGGCCGACGAGGGCGGCAAGCCCGACGAGTCCCTGCTGGCCGACTTCAAGCGCCTGACGCAACTGCGCCACGACCTGCCGGTGCTGCGCCGCGGCACGCTGAGTGAACCGCTGCATGTCGACGACCACGTCGTCGTGCTGGCCCGCCAGGACGGCAAGACCTGGGCCGTCACGGCCACCAACAACAGCGACAAGCCCCGCACCGTCAACGTGGACCTGCCCTTCCCGGCCGAGCAGCTGCGCGATGCCTTGGGCGGCAAGCCCGTGGCCGTGAAGAACAGCGCCATCCAACTCACCGTGCCGCCCCTGTTCGGCCGCGTCCTCATCACGCCATGATCCTGAATCCCCTGGGCCACACCGGCCTGAAAGTTTCCGCGCTGGGTTTCGGCGCCATGCACATCAACGACGAGCGCACCTCGGAAGCCGAGGCCGGCGCCCTGCTCAACCATGTGCTGGACCAAGGCATCAACCTCGTCGACACCGCCCGCGGCTACGGCCTCAGCGAAGAGCGCATCGGCCGCCACATCGCCCATCGCCGCGCCGACTTCGTGCTGTCCACCAAGGTCGGCTATGGCGTCGAAGGCGTGCCGGACTGGACCTATGACTGCATCGTGGCCGGCGTGGAGCGCGCGCTCAAGCTGATGAAGACCGACTGGCTGGACATCGTCCACCTGCACTCCTGCCCGCTGCCCCTGCTGCAGCAAGGCGACGTCGCCCGCGCGCTGAACGACTGCCGCAAAGCCGGCAAGCTGCGCGTGGCCGCCTACTCGGGCGACAACGCCGAGATCGACTTCGCCATCAAGAGCGGTGCCTTCGGCAGCCTGCAGACCTCCATCAGCCTCTGCGACCAGGCCCACCTGAAGACCCGCGCCGCGCTGGCCGACCATGCCGGTATCGGCGTCATCGCCAAGCGCCCGCTGGCCGGTGCGGTCTGGCGCCATGCCGAGCGGCCCGGTGACTTTGCCGAAGGCCAGTACTGGGACCGCTTCAAGGCCATGGGCATCCCCTGCGCCGAGGACTGGGCCGACGTGGCCCTGCGCTTCGCCGCCTTCCACACCGGTGCGGCCAGCGCCATCGTCGGCACGGCCAAGCCGGCCAATCTGCGCCGCAACCTGGACGCCATAGCCCGCGGCCCGCTGCCGGCCGAGCTGGTCGTCAACATCCGCGCCGCCTTCGATCGCCACGGCGACGCATGGCCGGGCCTGATCTGACGCTGGACCAGGCCCGCCAGCAGGCCAACCTGGCCTTCATCGCGAGCGGCGCCGAGTTCGCCTTTGGCGCGGCGGCCGCCCTGCCCCTGTCGGTCGCCGCGCTGCAGGCTCTCAGCGCAGAGAGTCCAGGCGTCGAGGCCATCCAGGACGGCGGCCTGACGGCCGAAGTGCTGTGCCTGAACCACGCCGGCCGCCGCTGGGCCGTCAAGCGCGCCCGCGCCGAATGCCGGGTGCGCAACGCCGATGGCCAGACCTCCTTCCTCAACGAGTTGCAGCGCCATGCCGAACTGGCGCCGCTGCATGTACCTGGCATCGTCAAGCCCGTCTACGGCTCGCTGCGCGATGGCCTCGTCGTGTCGCCCTGGATCGCCGGCCGCCACCCCGGCGTGCTGGACGGGCGCCAGGCCCGCACCCTGCTCGAAGCCGCCTGCGCACTGCTGGAGCAGGGCTGCTTCGAATGGGACTACAGCGCCGGCAACCTGCTGGACGACGGCGAGCGGATCTGGCTCTACGACTTCGGCTACTGCTACCGCTTCGATCCGCTGACCCAGTTCAACAGCGCCGGCCACGGCCTGGACTGCCCTCAGCACCACCCCGCCGAGCGCATCGAGGGCCGCCATCTCTTTGGCGCCCTGCTGGACGCCGGCAGCGATGACGAGGCCCTGCCGCATTTCCTCGCCTTCAAGCGCCTGGCCGCCCAGGCCTATGAAGACCTCGCCAACCGCCTGGCCAGGCGTGGCGCCAGCGCCGCGGTGCTCGGCCACTACCGCGGTCTGGCGCGGCACTGGCAGAGCGCCATCTCGCAAGCGCCCGCCCAGCTCTACCTCGCCAGCGCCTGGCAAGCCCACAGCAGCGATCTCGACGACGACCTGCGCGGCCGCTCCTGCACGCCGCGGACGTTGCGCCGTGCCCAATGGCTGCAGCGCGTGATCCGTGAGCATGGCGCCAGCCTGCGTGCCCGCGGAGCCCTCGCACACGAGGACGCGGCCCTGGACGACATCGCCCTGCTGGCCCGCCTGCGCGAACACGAACTCGAGGCGCAGCGCCACCAGCTCTGAGCCCAGGGATAACCCGACGTTGCGCCGGCTGCTTCATGATGGCGGCCGATGCCTTCGATCCCCCCGTCGATACAGCGCCGCGCCCTGCTGACCCTGCCCCTGCTGCTTGCGGCCCGCCCCGTGCCGGCCCAGCCCGGCGAGCCCGTGCGCCTGCCGCGCCATGTCGCCATGCCCGACCCGCAGTTGGCCTATGTGCGCCGCATCGTCGAGCTGGCGCTGAGCCGGGGCAGCACCCGGCTGGCCGTCCAACCGGTGGACCTCGACATGACCCAGGGCCGCACCCTGGTCGAGCTGGCCGCCGGCCATGCCCCCATCGACCTGATGTGGACGATGACCGACATCCAGCGCGAATCCAGCGGCCTGCTGCCGGTGCGCATCCCCATCGACCGCGGCCTGCTGGGCTGGCGTCTGCTGCTGGTCAGGCGCAGCGAGCTGGCGCAGTGGCAGCGCGTGCGCACGTTGAAGGAGCTCGGCCAGCGCATGGCCGGCCAGGGCCACGACTGGCCCGACACAGCCATCCTGCGCGCCAACGGCCTGCAGGTGGGCACCAGCAGCGGCTACGACGCCCTCTTCCGCATGCTGGCGGCCGGGCGCATCGACTACTTCCCGCGCTCCATCCTCGAGATCGACGCCGAGATGGCGGGCGGCCGCTATCCCGAGCTGGCCATCGCGCCCAATCTGATGCTGCACTATCCCGCGGCGGCCTATCTCTTCGTCAGCCCGACCCGCCCCGACCTGGCCGCCGAGCTGAAGGCGGGGCTGGAAGCCGCGGTCGCCGACGGCAGCTTCCAGCGCCTGCATCGCGAGCAGTACGGCGCCGTGATCAAGGCCCACCCCATAGCGCCGGACCGCGTGCTGAAGCTGAGCAACCCGCTGTTGCCACCCGAGACGCCGGTGCAGCGGCGCGAACTGTGGCTGCAGCCGGGCGAGCCTTCCTAGCGCACTTGGCGCCGGCGGCGGAGCGCCCATGCCAGGCAGGGCACGGCCACGGCGATCGCCAGACTTCCCCAACCCAGCCAGCGCAGCATGCCAGGCAGGGCCAGTTTGAAGGCGAGAAAGTCCACGCGGCCCGTTTCCCAAAAGACCCATTCACCCGCCAGGCGCGTGGCCAACATCGGCTTGCCGGTCTCGAGGATCACGATGCCGTTGCCGGTGGCCGGATTCAGGCGGGCTGCGGTGTTGATCGCCGGCTCGTTGTTGCCGTCGTGCCCGACGACGAATCCGCCAGCACGGTTGTCGGCGTAGAGCATCGCGCCCAGGCCCCAGATGGGTTGCCCATACAGCGAGGCATTCGGCTGCCACATCAGCGCGACGGTGCCCGGCGACAGCACACCACGCCCGATGGGCTCGCCGTTCTTGCCGGGCAGATGGGCCTGCAAGAAATGTGTGAGGTCCGACACCGATGTGTAGAGCGACGATGCTGCCCCTGCCGAGAACCGGAAGTGCGTCGCGGGCTGCGAATCCTTGCCGTAGAACGTCGCCAACGTGCTGCCCTGCGCCGAAGACCATTGGTAGGTCGAGTGCACCATGCCCAGCGGCTGGAACACGGCGCGCTGCATATAGGCCTCGAAGGGCTCGCCAGCCACGTCCTCGATCAACAGCTGGAGCAACGCATAGCCGCCGCCCGAGTAGCGCCATTCGGTCCCTGGTTCGATACCGACCTCGACCTTGCCTTTGGCCCCCGGCGACGCGTCGGCGGCGCGCGTGAGCGATGCTTCGAGCGTCTGCACCGGCGTGCCGGGTGCAAACCCGCCATAGCCCAGCCCGTCGGTCAGCCCGGCCGTGTGGCTCAACAAGCGCCGGACGGTGACCTTGTCGTTGTCAAAGGCGCTGGGAGGCAATGTCCATCGCTTCAGGCAACGACTCACCGGCGCATCGAGGTCGAGCTTGCCTTGCTCGACGAGTGCCATCACACCCCAGGCCGTGACCCACTTGCTGAGCGAGGCCGTCTGGAAGACGGTGTCGGCATCGACTGCCGCGCCGAGGCTCGCCGCGTGCACGCCCTGAACCGTGCCGGCACGGATCACGGCCATCACCGCGTTGCCTGCGTGGCTGCTGTCGATGGTCAATGAGGCGGCGGCCATGAAGGCATCGCTGTCGCCGCGAGGTGCGATGGGCCGCTTCCACCAGCCCTCCGAAGTGCCGAAGAACACCACCGCCACCCACACGATGAGCAGGCCAAAAGTGGACAGGCCCACTCGCACCACCGTTCTCAATGAACCCACGGGATCCTCACCTCAACTTGTCGAAGAGCGCACCTTGGCACCGGGCTCCTTCGGTCGCAGGCGGCCGACGGCCCAACGACTCCCCGCGTGCGCTCAACGGCTCCGCTTCCAGCGCGACCTTCATTACCATGTGCTTCATGCCACGCTGGTCAAGCGCCCTCTCCTGGGGCCTCGCGTTTCTGTTGTCCAGCCTTGCATGGCTGTATGCGCCTGGCGACGCTGTGGTGCCCGGCGTCAGCGTCACAGGCGGACAAATGCGCCAAGCCTCCGGCGAATGGACGGCGCTGGACGGCGCTGAACTTGCCACCTGGCCTGGCCCGTACGAACTGCGCTGGCAACTGCATCTGATGCAAGACGAACAGGCCCTCGGTTTGCGTCTGGCGCTTCGGGGTGCGGCCGAACTGTTCTGCGACGGCCGGTTGGTGCTGCGCAGTGGTCGACCCGGACGCACGGCCGCGGAGGAAGTGCCGGGGCCTATCGATCGCTGGCTGACGTTGCCGCCGCTGGCCGCCGGCACGCACGAGTTGCGTCTGCTGGGCTCCAGCCATCACATCCACATCGGCCAGATCGCCAATTCGCACGCCGCGCTGCAGCCCCTGCAGTTGGAGGCCATCCCGCGCCAGCGCTTTGCGCGGTGGTTGGTCGTCGGGCTGGCCTGCGGAGGTTTGGGGCTGGCCTGGTTCTACTTCACGCGCCTGGGCCGCGCGTCCACGGGCGCCAGGCCAGGACAACAGGCGCACCGCCGCAGCCTGATTGCATTGGGCGCCGTGGGCCTGTTGCTGCCGCTGGCAGAGAGTGCGCGTGATCTCTGGAGCTATCCCTATCACTGGCATGCCCTGCGCTTGCAGATCATCCTGGCGAGCACGCTGCTGGCCGCCTGGCTGTTGCCCTTGGCCCTGGCCCTGAGAGGGGGCTGGCCCAAGCCTGTGGCGCCTTGGCTGGGTGCCTGGGGACTCGGCCTGGTGCTGGTGGTGGCTGTCGCCCTGCCGGTCGCAGGCTACGACGTGACGTCCTGGCTTCTCCATCTCGCGGGGCTGAGTGCGGCGCTGGGCCTGGCAGCACGCATGTGGCGCCAACGGAGTGCACCGGTGCCTGCGCTCTTGACGCTGCTGTCCCTGGCCTACGCCTGGCTCTGGCTGGACCCCGCCGCCTTTCTGGACGGCCTGTACACCTTGGCGCTTGCCACGGTGATGATGCTGCTGATGCTGGACAACGCACGCGAGCAGCAGGCGCGAGCGCTCGCCGAAGCTGGGCAGCGGCAAGCACTCGAAGCCCAGTTGCTGCGCTCCAACATGCAGCCCCACGGCCTGATGAATACGCTGGCCGTCTTGCAGGAGTTGATCGAGCAACGCCCTGCCAATGCCAGCCGTCTGGTCGAACGTCTCGCCGACCAGTTCAATCTGCTGCGCGCACTGTCCCAGAAAGCCCTGGTATCCCTGCGCGAAGAACTCGAACTCGCGCGCACGCAGCTGGATCTCGTCGAAATAGCGAGCCAGATGCCGTTGCCGCTGAACGTCGAGGGTCCGATCGACGAAGTGAGGCTGCCCCCCGGCGTGCTGCACACCTTGGTGGAGAACGCCATCACGCACGGCGGTGTGCGGGCCGACAATCCGGCCTTTGCGCTGCACGTCACGAACATCACTGCAGGCCCCGGGCCACGCTGGCAAATCGAGTTGCGCTCGCCGCGGGGTGCAGGGCGGGAAGGCGGTGGTGGCCAGGGTCAACGCTTCGTGCGCGAGAGCTTGGGCGGCGCATTCGCCACCGACTGGTCCTTTGAGAGCGGGCCGCTGGACGAAACAGTCTGGCTCGATCGATTGAGCATCCCGCAACGATGAAGCTGTTGATCGTCGAGGACGAGCCCTTGCTGCAGCAGCGCCTGCTGCGCCTGTGCCGCGAGATCGTCGGCCCGGCCTTTGCGGCCACAGCCGTGGGCTCCCTGGCGGAGGCGCGCGAGCAACTGCGGGACCGCAGCTTCGACGGCCTGCTGCTGGACCTGAACGTCGCCGGTCACGATGGCTTTGGCTTGCTGCGCGAAGCCGCGGCGGCAGCGATGCATGTTGTCGTCGTGTCCGGCCACGGTGAACGGGCGCTGGAGGCGTTCGAGCTCGGTGTACTCGACTTCGTCCCCAAGCCCTTCGGCCGAGAGCGGCTCGAGCTGGCCTTGCAGCGGCTGCAAGGCGCACCCGTACCAGGCGCCCGCGCGCTTCGGCGCATAGCCGTCTGGCGGGCACGGGGCGTGGCATTGGTGGACGTCGACGAGGTGGTCTGCATCTGCGCCGTTGCCGACGGCAGCGAGCTGCACCTTGAAGGCGGCCGCACCGAGCTGCACGCCAAGCCGTTGGAGCGCTTGCTGCCGCTGTTGCCACCGGGCTTCATGCGTTGCCACCGCACCTGGATCGTGAACCTGGCATTCGTGAAAACCTTGCACAGCGCACGTGGCAGCCGCAGCTGGATTGAACTCGCCGACGGGCGTGAGCTGCCCGTAGGACGCAGCCGGTTGGACGCCTTGCGCAGCCGGCTTGCACAGGAGTGAACGCGAGCCGCCTGAAGTGCTAGCTCATCCGCAACAGGCGCTCCGCCTCCTCGCGCCGGGCATCCTCGATCTCGCGCAGCACGCCCGACAGGTCCACCTCGCCCTGCTTGCGCTCATAGCGCCCGGTCAACGGCGTGTCGGGCACCAGCAGGCCGGCGGCGTACAGCGACCAGATCTCCGGGCCATATTGCGTGGCCAGCAGCGCCGGCGCGTGCTGGCCGAAGAAGTTGCGCAGGTTGTCCACGTCGCGCATCAGCATGCGCGGCGCATGGTTGTTGCCGGCGGCGTCCACGGCCTGCGGCAGGTCGATGATGACCGGCCCATCGGCGGCCAGCAGCACGTTGAACTCGGACAGGTCGCCATGGATGACGCCGGCGCAGAGCATGCGCACCACCTCGCCGATCAGGGTCGCGTGGTGCTGGCGCGCCTCGGCGTCGGTGAAGGTCAGGTCGTTCAGGCGCGGCGCCGCGTCGCCGTCCTCATCGGCCACCAGTTCCATCAACAGCACGCCGTCGTGGAAGTTGTCAGGCCGCGGCACGCGCACGCCGGCCGCAGCCAGGCGGTAAAGGGCATCCACCTCGGCGCTCTGCCAGGCCGCCTCCTGCTGCTGGCGGCCGTAAGCCGTGCGCTTGCTCATCGCCCGCGCCTGGCGGCTGTTGCGGACCTTGCGGTTCTCGGTGTAGTCGACGGCCTGGCGGAAGCCGCGCTTGTTGGCTTCCTTGTAGACCTTGGCGGCGCAGGTGTCGTCGCCGCAGCGCACGACATAGACATCGGCTTCCTTGCCGCTCTTCAGCTGCCGCACGACGCTGTCGATCAGGCCTTCTTCAATCAATGCCTGCAGGCGGGCGGGTGCTTTCATGGCCCGATTGTCGATGCCCCGCCGAAACGGGCGCCGCAACCGCCACCAGCTCGACCTGCAAGCCCGGCGCCAGGCCCGACTGGAAGCAGGCCCGCTGCGGCCAATGCTCGGGGTTACGCCCTATCCACGCCTGCCACTGCCGGTCGAAGGCATCGCGGTTGGCGATGTCGGTCAGGATGACCTGCAGCGACAGCAGATGGGTGCGTGCCGAACCCGCTTCCCGCAGATGCGCCTCGAGCATCTGCAGGCTCTGGCTGACCTGGGCGTCGAAATCGGCCGCAGCGTCGGTGGCGTTGGCCACGGTACAGACCAGCCCACCGTAGGCCACCGTGCGGCTGCGGCCCTTCCCGCTGATGGGCCAGCGTTCAATCACGGCTGAGCCCGGCCAGGCGCGTCGACAGCGGCGGCAGGCGGCTGGGCCCGCCAACCAGGCGCTGGTCGTGGCGGTAGTCCTCGTTCGCCTCGACGCGCCAGTCACGCCCGAAGGCGCCCGCCAGCGCGCGGGCCAGCTCGTCAAAGCGCCAGGCCTCTTCGGCGTTGCTGTCCAGGTGGTGCACGCCCGGCAGCGGCTTCTCGATCAGCGCCAGCAGCGCCGCCGCCGTGTCGGCCATGAATGAGCAGGCCGGCGTCCAGGCATGGCTTGCCGCCACGCGGCCATCGCGCTGCTGCCACTCGTCCAGGGCCATCAGCATGTTGTTGCCCGGCTGGGTCGGGTCGATCTGCCAGCCGATGCGGGCGATGACGGGCGTCTCGCTGGCCAGCAGGATGGCGTTCTCGCAATCGATCTTGTAGCGGCCGTAGTCGTCCTTGCTGCTGCGGTCGTCGGCCACATCGTGAGGGCCATCGGGCTGGTGATCGAAGACCATGGCCGTGCTGGTGAACAGCAGGTTGTGGCAGCGCTCGGCGAGAAAGCCGGCAAAGCGCGCCGAACCCATGCCGAGGTGGGCGACGGCGTCCACCGCCTGCGCGGCCAGCCAGGCGGCCGACAACGCCTCGTCGTCGGGGTTGACCGCGGAACGGTCCCAGCCGATGACTTGATGGCCGGCTGCACGCGCGGCCTGCGCCAGATGGGGTGCCAGGGTGCCATTCAGGCCGGTGATGAGCAGCTTCATGCGTTCAAGGGCCAGACGGTCAGGACGCTGCGCAGCCAGTCGCCGCTGCCCTGCTTCAGCATCGCGACGCCCTGGCTGTCGGGTCCGGGATAGATCACTTCGGTCAGCGCGACACGGCCATCGGCCGAGAAGACCTCGACGGAACAGCGGTCGACGATGAGCCGCAGTTCCAGCGGCCCGCGCGCCCCGGCCCAGGCCTGCTCGCGCCGGCCCTGCCAGCGCTCGGCGCCGGGAACGTGGCCGCTGTGGCTGCGGTCGATCCAGACCAGACCGCGGCGGTGGTCGATGCCTATCCGTGTCGACTCGCCGGCCGGCCCGCAACGCACGTCCAGCGTCGAGGCGTCGGCCTCGCCCGGGTCCAGCTCCCAGCGCAGCTCCAGCACCTCGCCCGCCGCATCGATCAGGCCGGCACCGGCGAGATGGCGGGGTTGGCCGCGCAGGGCCGCGGTGGACACGGGTGACTGCAGCAAGGCCCAGCCATCCGCCGCCGGCGCCAGGGCCAGCTCGCGGGGCAGGCTCATGGCGCCGCGCCACGGCGAGGTGGGCGTGCCCTTGGCATAGGCATGCTGGTTCATCCAGGCCAGCCAGATGGGCGCCCGGCCCGCCGGCAGCCCGGCAAAGGACAGGGCCGCATAGAAGTCGCTGCCATGGTCGGCCCAGAAGGCATCGGTTTCGGCCGTGAAGCGCGTGCCATCGAAGCGGCCCACCCAGCACTGCGCGCCGCTGCCCGCCGGATGACCCTCGAAGGTATCGACCTTGAGCAGCCACAGGCCCTGGGCGGCAAAGCAGATGAGATCGGGGCATTCCCAGATCGCGATGGTGCAGCCGGTCGGGCCGAAGTGGCTCAGCAGGGTCCAGTGGCGCAGATTGGCGCTGGCATAGAAGGCCACGCGCCTCTCCTCGGGCAGCACGACGGCCATGACCCAGCGGCCGGTCGCCTCATGCCAGAACACCTTGGGATCGCGAAACTCGCGCAGGCCCAGGTCCAGCACCGGGTTGCCCGCGTACTTCGTCCACGTCAGGCCGCGGTCCAGGCTGTAGGCGATCTCCTGGGCCTGCCCACCCTCGGGGCGGCGCAGGCAGCCGGTGTAGCAGGCCACCCAGGCGCCGGCGCCAAACCCGGCCGTGTCGTGCTCGTCGATGACAAGGCTGCCCGAGAAGATGGAGGCGCGCTCGTCCTCGGGAATGGCCAGCGGCAGTTCGGTCCAGTGCAGCAGGTCGGGGCTGGTGGCATGGCCCCAGCTCATATGGCCCCAGACATCGCCGAACGGGTTGTGCTGGAAGAACAGGTGATACAGCCCCGTGGCCGCGTCGAAGACGAGGCCGTTGGGGTCGTTGATCCAGTTCCGCCGCGGCGCGAAATGGAGGCGCGGGCGGAAACGTTCGCTCATGCGATGGACCAGCCCCAGGCCGGCAAGGTCTTGCCGCCGAATTGCTGCGGCGACTTGGACAGGTTGACCGCCACCTTGACCACATCCGCACCCTGGCGCCGCTCGAAGGCGACGACATCGGGCGGGCTGTCCAGCAGCTTGACCGGCGCGCCGTACTGGCCGGCGGCCAGCGCCGGATGCCTGTGCTTGAGGGCAATGAGCTGCTGGTAGAAGCCGGTCAGCTCATGACCCTTCCACGCGATGGGATCCTTCTCGAAGAACGCCAGCTTCTTGGTCAGGCGCGACTCCTGGCCGTTGTAGATCAGCGGCATGCCGGGCAGCGTGAAGCTCAGCACCGCCAGCGCCTGGTAGGCATCGCCGTAGAGGTCGGCGTCGGTGCCATGCCAGGAGTTGAAGTCGTGATTGCTGGTGAAGCGCATGCGGTAGGCATGGGCCGGGTAGCCCGCCGGCTCCTTGGCCAGCCAGGCTTTGAGCAGCGGCGCGCCGGCCTCGCCCTTGCCGACCTTCTTGAAGACCTGGTCGGCCAGGTCCCAGGAATAGGTCATGTCGAAGGCACCGCTGGTGTGCAGCTCGATGGCGTCGGACTCAGCCAGCATGAACATGGGCTTGATGGCGTCCAGTTCCTTGCGGGTGCGCACCCAGAAGTCCACGGGCACCAGGCTGGCGACGTCGCAACGGAAGCCGTCCATGCCGACCTCGCGCACCCAGAACTTCATCGCGTCGATCATCGCGTCGCGCAGGCCTTCGCTCTGGTAGTTCAGCGCGACGACATCGTCCCAATGCTCCTCGCTGGGCTGGCCCTCGTTGAAGGTGACCGGATAGATCTCGCCCTTGGCGTTGAGCTTGTACCAATCCTTGTGGGCCGTGGCCCAGGCGTGGTCCCAGGCGCTGTGATTGGCCACCCAGTCGAGGATGACCTTGAACCCCAGCTTGTGCGCCGCGGCGACGAAGGCCTTGGCATCGGCCAGCGTGCCGAACTCCGGGTTGACCGCGGTGTAGTCGCTGATTGAGTAATAGCTGCCCAGCGTGCCCTTGCGGTTGAGCTTGCCGATGGGCTGCACCGGCATCAGCCACAGGATGTCGACCCCCAGCTTCTTCAGCCGCGGCAGGTCGGCCTGCACGGCCTTGAAAGTGCCGGCCTGCGAGTACTGGCGCACATTGACCTGATAGATGACGGCCTGGCGGGTCCAGGGCAGATGGGGCATGTCGTTGGCGGCGGTGGCGCTCATGGCAGGCAGGGCGAGGGAGGCGGCAGCGGTCAGCACGGTGCGGCGGTCAGGCATGTTGATTTCCCTGTGGGTTCACATCGGCTTGGCCGCGCAGTTCTGGGCGATGTAGGCGGCATGGTCGGGCATGACGTCCACGCATTTGGCGATGACGTCACGCACGCTTTCCAGGTAATCCCGGGTGTCCTGCTCGCTCTGCAGGCCGGCCAGCGGGTGGTGGCGCTGCGGCACCAGGTTCTGCCCCTCCATGACCTGCACCCAGCCCACCTCGCTGAACAGCTCGTTGTCGCGGCGGATGACGCGGCCGTGGCTGCGGAACAGGTCCAGCTTCTCCTGCAGCGTGTCGGGAACGGCCATGCGGGCGCAGTCCTGCCAGAACGCCGAGTCCTCGCGCTGGTTCAGGTGGTAGTGCAGGATGACGAAGTCGCGGATGCGCTCGAAGTGGAAGCGGCTGTGGCGGTTGAACTCGGCGATGTCGGTCGCATCGAAGCCGCGGTCGGGGAAGAAGTCGATGAGCTGCTGGATGGCCGACTGGATCAGGTGGATGGACGTCGACTCCAGCGGCTCCAGGAAACCGCTGGCCAGGCCGATGGCAATGACGTTCTCGTTCCAGGCGCGCTTGCGCATGCCGGTCTTGAAGCGGATGGGGCGCGGGTCGGCCAGAGGCTTGCCGTCCAGGTTGGCGAGCAGCGTCGCCGCCGCCTCGTCGTCGCTGATGTGGGCGCTGCTGTAGACATGGCCATTGCCGATGCGGTGCTGCAGCGGGATGCGCCACTGCCAGCCGGCGCGGTGGGCGGTGGCGCGCGTATAGGGCGTCAGCGGTGCAACCGACTCGCAGGGCACGGCCAGCGCGCGGTCGCAGGGCAGCCAGTGCGTCCAGTCCTCGAAGCCGGTCTGCAGCGTCTGCTCGATCAACAGGCCGCGAAAGCCCGAGCAGTCGATGAAGAGATCGCCCTCGATGCGCTCGCCGCTCTCCAGCACGATGGCGTCGACATGGCCGGCCGGACCTGCATCAGCGCCCTCGCCGCGCCGCGTGGCGTGGGTGATCTTGCCCTCCGTGCGCTGCACGCCCCGCGACTCGCTGAGCTTGCGCAGATAGCGCGCATACAGGCTGGCGTCGAAGTGGTAGGCGTAGGTGATGTCCGCCAGCGGCGAGTTGCCGAGGTCGGTGCGCGCCGGCATGAACTTGTTGGCCTTGGCCGCCATGCGCGTGATGGAGTAGTTTTCCAGCGCATGGGCCTTGCCCTGGGCGCGCATGCGCTGCCAGTACTGGTCGAAGGGCACGGTCCAGAGGTCCTGTCCCAGCCGGCCGAAGCCGTGCATGTAGCGGTCGCCCAGCTTGCCCCAATTCACGAACTCGATGCCCAGCTTGAAGCTGCCCTGGGTCTCGCGCATGAATTCGTTCTCATCGATGCCGACCAGGCGGTTGAAGCGCTGGATCATCGGGATGGTCGCTTCGCCGACGCCGACGATGCCGATCTCGTCGGACTCGACGACGCGGATGCTGTAGCGCCCGCGCAGCACGGTGGCCAGCGCGGTGGCCGTCATCCAGCCGGCGGTGCCGCCGCCGACGATGACGATGCGATCGATCTGATGCATGGGGAAAAACGACTCGCGGATGAAAAAAGCCCCCGCCACCTTACGCTGGCGAGGGCCGCTCGGGACAGGCGGATTACAGCTTGTAGTTCAGACCGAACAGATAGGTCTTGCCGTACTTGGTGTTTTCGCGGATGTCGCTCGGGCCGTTGGCGTAGCGGATGAAGGGCTCGTCCGTCACGTTGTTGATCTGGAAGATGAACGACAGGCCCTTGAACATGCCGCGCTGCATCTCGTAGCCCAGCTGCACGTCGGTGACGGTATCGCCCTTGACGAAGGTGAACTGCTTGTCACCCGTGAAGCTGCTGACTTCACCGATGAAGTCGCTGCGCTTGCGAGCCGCCACGCGGGCCGAGAAGCCGTACTTGTCGTAGTAGAGCGTCAGGTTGCTGACGTTCTTGGACAGGCCGGGCAGCGGGATGTTGACCGAGGTGATCCCGTCAACAGTCACGCCGCCGATCAGCAGCTTGACCGAGCTGTCGGTGTAGCTGTGGTTGGCCTGCAAACCGAAGCCATCCAGCGGCGCCCACAGCATGTTGAAAGGCAGCGAAGCCGACAGTTCCAGACCCTGCAGCTTGCCGCCGCTGCCGTTCAGCGGCATGGTCAGCGCGCCGATGTTGCTCGGCAGCTTCTTGGTCGACGGCGTGATGTAGGACGTGAAGTCGAACGGCACCGACTGGCGCAGCACATAGGTGCGCAGGTCCTTGTAGAAGCCTGCGACGCCCACATAGGCCTTGTTGCCGAAGTACTTTTCGTAGGCGATGTCGAAGGCGTTGGCACGCGTGGGCTTCAGCGCGGGGTTGCCGGCGTCGCCCGTGTAGATCTCGCGCTGGACGCCGTTCTCGTTGAAGGTGCTGACGCTCAGGCCGAGGCTGGCGCGCATCTCGTTGAGGTTGGCGCGGGCCATCACACGGGAGACACCCAGGCGCACGATCTGGTCGGAGCTGAGTTCGAAGTTCAGGTTCAGGCTGGGCAGGATGTCGGTGTAGTTGGCACCGCCCTTGCTCTCCAGGGCCGGGCAGTTCTGGTCGCTCGGGCAATTGCCGCGGTCGACGTTGAAGCCGGTGGAGTTCTGCTTGGTGCCGACGACCTGCAGGCCGACGTTGCCGCGTACGGGCATGCCCCACAGCTCGGTTTCGATGTCGGCCTTGCCGAAGGCCGTCGTCAGCTTCTCCTGAACCTTCCAGTCCTTGTTGTAGATGTCCGGGTGCAGCTTGGGCGCCACCTGGTAGACAGAGCCGATGGCGCTCGTCGGGTCGAAGGTGGCGAAGGAGATGCCACCCAGGGTCAGCGTGCCGCTGCCGGGCATGGCGGCCGAAGCCAGGCCGTTGGCGCCGCCGGCGATGACCAGGCGGCCTTCGATGTAGGCACGCGTCTTTTCACGCTCGGTGTAGTTGGCGCCGAACTGGTAGCCCGAGAACCAGGCGTTGTCCTTCAGTGCCTTGTGCAGCACGACCTTGCCGGAGTTCAGCTCGTCATTGACGTTGGGCAGCTTGGAGTAGCCCGCCTGCGGCGAGTTGATGCCACCGCCCCAGCCCTGCACGTCGGTCAGCTTGACGATGTTGCGGTCGGTGTAGTTCAGGCCCGGCGTGAAGACGCGGCCGTCGGTGAACTGCAGCGTGTCGAACTGCGCGGAGTTGAGGGCAGACTGCGCCGTGCCGGCGGTGGTTTCGAGGATCTGGCCACGACGCTTGGCGGTCGAGCGGTTCAGATCGGCTTCCAGCATCCAGTCTTCGCCAAACTTCAGCTTGTTGTTCCAGCCGAAGGACGACAGGCGGTCCTTCAGGTCCTCGGCGTCATTGCGGATGACGGCGCGCACGTTGTTGAACGTGCCCTGGGTGACGTTGCTGCCGCTCAGCGTCGCGCTGGTCAGCGTGCCGGGCTTGTCATAGCCATTGCCGGCGGGGTCCAGCCAGGAGTCGTTCAGCGGCGCCTGGAAGCCCTTGGTGCTCTTGACCTGGTCGAACTTGGAGTAGTACAGGTCGACCGAGCTTTCGAAGTTGGCGTTGGGCTTGAACTGCAGCACGGCCATCGCGCCATCGCGCGTCTGCTTGGTCTGGTCGGCAAAGAGGCCGAAGCCGTTGTAGGGCACGTTCACGGTCTGGCCGTTGAACGATGCCGTGCCGCCGCCCCAGGAGTCGAAGCGCTCGGTCTGGCCGGTGGTCTCGTCCAGGCGGGCAAAGCCCAGTGCAATGCCGATGGTGCGGTCAGCGAAGTTGTCGATGTAGGAAACGCTGGCGCGGAAGCCGTCGCCCTCGCTGACCGTGCCGACGCCCAGGCGCTGCTGGCGGTAGTTGACGGCAGCCTGGCGCTCCTTGAACGCAAGCGGGCGGGCCGTCTGCATGTTGAAGGTGCCGGACAGGCCGTGGCCCACCAGGGCCGCGTCGGGCGACTTGTAGATGTCGACCTTGCTGATCAGCTCGCCAGGAAACTGGTCGAACTCGACGCCGCGGCTGTCGCCGGTGGTGACCTGCTCACGGCCGTTCAGCAGCGTGGCGGCGTAGTCGGGCGCCATACCGCGGATGCTGATCTGCGAAGCGCGGCCGCGCGTGCGCTGGGCGGCGATGCCGGGCAGGCGGGCGATGGATTCGGCGATGCTGGTGTCGGGCAGCTTGCCGATGTCTTCCGCCGAGATCGACTCGATGATCGAGTTCGAATTCTTCTTCGTGACGATGGCGTCTTCGATGCCCTTGCGGATACCCGTCACGACGACGGTGTCCAGCGTCTGGGGTGTGGCGGCTTGTTGCGCCAGCGCGCCCGTCGCGGCGATCAGCAGCGTGCAGCCGACGGCGACTGGACTGATGCGGAAGGACACGGCGCCCCCGCGCTTGTCTTGGCTCATGGTCATGGGATGTCTCCTCTGGTTCATTGGAAAACGGCAGGGCCCGGAAGTCCGCCACCGGGGCCGCCGGCGTGCGTCTTGGGGCGAGAACCTTGTGTCTCGAACAGGTTTGTATCAAAACTAGATTTTTTTCCGCACCTGCGTAAACCCTAGACGTTGCGAAGAAGCGACCTGATTTCGACCAAAAACCACGGGTAAACCAGCATGGAATTGATAATTCCGGCCGATCGACTCGTTTGACAACCCAGTCATAACTCCAATCTTGTAGCGCAACTACAGCATCAACTTAGGGGTTAACAACAGGGTCGGCAGGCGTGAGGAAATGCGCAAGACGCGCCCGCCGACGCCGCTGCGCGACCCGCTGGTATGCAATGCGCGGGTCGGGCCAGGCGAAGCGACGCCGGCCGCATGAAGCGGCCGGCATGACGAAAGACAGGGGTGGAACCGCTCGCGCGCAGACCGCGCGCGGCGCGTCAGGCCTCGGCCTGCTCCAGCGCCAGCGAGGCGCCCGACAGCGCCGCGAGCGTGTCGGTGATGAGGGCCGTGGGGATGCCCGCCAGGAAGGACTGGAAGCGACCCTTGGCCTCGAAGCGGGCGCGGAACTCCGACTGGAAGAAGCGTTCGCCCAGGCGCGGCACGATGCCGCCGCCGATGAAGACGCCACCGCGCGAACCCAGCGTCAGCGCAACGCTGCCGGCGAAGCCGCCCAGCATGGCGCAGAAGACGTCCAGCGTGCGCGAACAGGCCGGCGACTCGCCCGACAGGCCGCGAGCCACGATCTGCTCGGTCGGCAGGGCACTGACATCCTCGCCCTCACCCAGGGCGGCCGCCACACAGCGGCACAGCACCGGCAGGCCGATGCCGGACAGGAAGCGTTCGGCCGACACATGCGGAAACTCACGGCGCGCCTGGCTCAGCACGGCGCTCTCGAAATCGTCGGCCGGGGCCAGCGTGGCATGGCCGCCCTCGCCCGGCAGCGCCAGCCAGCGGCCCGGCGCACGCACGACGCCGCCCACACCCAGGCCCGTGCCGGGGCCGATGACGGCCATGACGGTGCCCACCGCCACATCGCCCGTCGCCGGCGGCGGCGCGCCCCAGGGCCGCAACTGATCGGCCCGCAGCCGCGGCAGCGACAAGGCCTGGGCCTCGAAGTCGTTCAGGCAGAGCAGCGTCTTCAGGCCCAGTTCGGCCTGCGTGCCCGAGCGCGAAAAGCTCCAGGCGCCGTTGGTCAATTCGATATGGTCGCCATCCAGGGCCGTCGCCAGCGCGAAGGCCGCGCTCTGCGGCCTGGCCGCGCCGGCGGGCCGCCCCTCCAGATAGGCACGCACGGCGGCCGCGGGACCGGCGTTGCCGGCGACCGAAAGCACACGCACATCCTCGACCGCCGCACCGGGGCCGGTCACGGTGCCGAAACGCGCATTGGTGCCACCGACATCGGCCACCAGCCAGGGATAGGCCGCCGTCATGCTGCAACTCCCGAAACGAGGAAGGACAAGCTGCGGAGTTTCAGGAGTCGGGCGTGGACAGACACAGGGTTCAAAAGGGTGAAATGACGGGCGCGGCGGACGGTAGCAAAACTACATCAAATCAACAATAGAAGCCCACCCTGGGTTTCTGCTTTCCAGCGCGAAAACGCTTTCAAAACTGAAGAACCGGGCCATCGCCCTGGGGAAACTCGATTGCCCGGGGGCTGTAGTGAAGCTACAACCCCTGGCAGCCCGAGTATCAGAATCCCCTCCCGAGGCGCCACCGGCGGGCCGCCCGCGCGCCTGCTGATAATCGCCCGTCTTTCCTTCAGGATCGCTTCAGCGCCCATGCCCCGTTTCGACAGCCCCCGCCTGCTTGCCGATATTGGCGGCACCTATGCCCGCTTCGCGCTGGAAATCGGCCCGGGCGAATTCACGCAGATGGCGTCCCTGCGCTGCGCCGACCACGCCGATTTCCACGCCGCCGTGCGCGCCTATCTGCAGGGCCTGAGCTGGCAGGACATGGGCGGCCCTCAGCAGATCGCCCATGCCGCCATCGCCATCGCCAACCCGGTGGAGGGCGACCGGGTGCGCATGACCAACTACCACTGGCAGTTCTCCATCGACGAGATGCGCCAGCGCCTGAGCCTGGACACCCTGGTCGTCGTCAACGACTTCACCGCCCTGGCCATGGCCCTGCCCCGCCTGGCCGAGGTGGACGTGCACCAGGTCGGCGGCGGCCAGGCGCGCCGGCCGAGCGTCATCGGCCTGCTCGGCGCCGGCACCGGCCTGGGTGTCTCGGGCCTCATCCCGGCCGGCGAGGGCTGGATTGCTCTCGGCACCGAGGGCGGCCACGTCAATTTCGGCCCGCGCGACGAGCGCGAGATGGACATCCTGAAGTTCGCCTGGAAGACGCTGGACCATGTCTCCTACGAGCGCCTGATCTCCGGCCCCGGCCTGGAGCTGATCTACAAGGCCCTGGCCGACCGCAACGGCGTGGCCGACGTTGAGCCGCTGCTCGCACCGGCCATCACCCAGAGCGCTCTGGAGGACGGCGACAAGCTCTGCCTGGAGACGCTGGAGGTCTTCTGCGGCCTGCTCGGCACGGCCGCCGCCAACCTGGCCGTGACGCTCGGTTCGCTGGGCGGCATCTATATCGGCGGCGGCATCGTGCCGCGCCTGGGCGAGTATTTCGACCGCAGCCCTTTTCGCGCCCGCTTCGAGGACAAGGGCCGCTTCCACGACTATGTGGCAGCCATCCCGACCTTCGTCATCACCGCCGAGCACGCCACCTTCAAGGGCGCCTCGGCCATTCTCGAGAACCAGCTGCGCAACCTGCAGGCCTCGCCCGGCTCGGCCATCCTCGGCCAGATCCGCCGCGCCCGCAGCGAGCTGTCGCCGGCCGAGCTGCGCGTGGCCGACCTGGTGCTGGCCCAGCCGCGCTCGGTGCTGAACGACCCCATCGCCGAGATCGCCCGCGCCGCGGGCGTCAGCCAGCCCACCGTCATCCGCTTCTGCCGGTCGCTCGGCTGCGAGGGCCTGTCCGACTTCAAGCTGCGCCTGGCCTCGGGCCTGACCGGCACCGTGCCGGTCACCCACACCCAGGTCAACACGAACGACTCCATGCTGGAGCTGGGCGCCAAGGTGCTGGGCAACACGGCCAGCGCCATCCTGCAGGTGCGCAGCCACCTGAACCGCGACACCATCGACCGCGCCATCGACATGCTGCTGGCCGCCAGCCGCATCGAGTTCTTCGCGCTGGGCCATTACGGCGTCGTCGCGCAGGACGCGCAGTTCAAGTTCCTGCGCTTCGGCATGCCCTGCGGCGCCTACACCGACCCGCGACTGCAGCTGCTCGCCGCCGACGTGCTGCGCGAGGGCGACGTGGCCGTCGTCATCAGCAGCGGCGGCCGCCTGCCCGAGCTGATCTCCGTCGTCGAGAAGGCCCAGGAGCGCGGCGCCAAGGTCGTGGCCATCACGGCCAGCCAGAGCCCGCTGGCCAAGAAGGCCGACGTGACGCTGATCGTCGACCACATCGAGGACATCGCCACCCACCTGCCCATGGTCAGCCGCATCCTGCACCTGCTGGTCATCGACATCCTGGCCGTCGGCGTGGCCATGCGCCGCAACCCCGACAGCATCGCCGCGCTGACGGCCGGCGCCGAGGACGACGACGCCAAGCCGGTGCGCGGGGCCGCCACGGCGGCACCGGGCGTCAGCATGGCCTCGCCGCTGGCGCGGCTGACGTCGCACAGCCGCTGAAGCGCAAGCCCTGACCCCGTGACTTCCGCCAGCGCGGGCAACATTCACCACGATGCTTGAGGCGCCCGGGCTGGCGCCGTTCGACTGATACGCTAGCGCCGCGTTTGGCAGAGGGCCAGCAAGGCCTGTGGTCCTGGGAGGGGCATGAAGAAGGATTCGTTTGTGAAGCGCTGGCGCGTGCGCCTGGCCGTTGTCGCCGTGCTCGCCATCGGCGGCGCCACCTGGTGGTTCACCCGCACGCCGCCCGCGCCCCCCGCGCCGCCCAGCGGCGTTGTCGCCCTCGCCGACATCACCCAGGCCGTGCAGGCGGCCGGCGTGCTGCAGGCCAAGACCAAGGTCGACGTCGGCGCCCAGGTCAGCGGCCAGGTGCAGACCCTCCACATCGAGCTGGGCCAGCAGGTCAAGAAGGGCGACCTGCTCGTCAGCCTCGATCCCGAGCTGGCGCGCAGCGACGTGGCGCAAGCCGAAGCCGCCGTGGCCCAGGCCAGCGCCTCCATCGACAGCCGCAAGGTCGACGCCGACGCCGCCCGCCGCGAACTCAAGCGCCAGCAGCGCCTGCTGGCTGGCCAGGCCACCTCGGGCAATGAGGCCGAGAAGGCCGAGATCGAACTCGCCAAGATCGAAGCCGACCTGCGCGGCCAGGCCGCGAATCTCACGCGCCTGCAGGCCGAGCTGGACAAGCGCAAGGTCAACCTCTCCTACACCCGCATCACGGCGCCCATGAACGGCACCGTCGTCAACCTGCCGGTGCAGGTGGGCCAGACGCTGATCTCGGTGCAGATCACGCCCGTCATCCTGACCCTGGCCGATCTCGACACCATCACCGTGCGCACCAAGGTGCCCGAGGCCGACATCCAGGCCATCAAGGTCGGCCAGGTGGCGCGCTTCTCCACGCTGTCGGGCGAAGGCAAGCGCTACGAAGGCAAGGTGCGCGTCATCCAGCCCGTGCCGGAACGCGCCGGCAATGCCGTCTTCTACAACGTGCTCTTCGAGGTCGACAACCGCGAGCGGACGCTGTTCAGCGACATGACGGTGCAGGTCGATATCGAGACCGGCTCGGCCAAGCAGGTGCTGGCCATGCCCGTCGTCGCCCTGGGCGAGCGCGGCAAGGACGGCCGCTACACGGTGACGGCGCTGGACGCCGCCAACAAGCAGACGCCGCGCCAGGTCAAGGTCGGCCTGCAGGATGGTGCCAAGGTGCAGGTGCTGGACGGCCTGAAGGCCGGCGAGAAGGTGCTGCTGGCACCGCCGAGTGCGGCGGATGCGGCGGCGTCCGCGGCCAGCGCAGCGAGCAGCTGATGAAGGGGCTTTCTCCTGGCTTCGGCTTTGTGCCCAAGCCCAGCCGGGATTTCGTCCCGGCGGCCGACTCACTTTCTTGGGCGCCCAAGAAAGTAAGCAAAGAAACCGCCCCTGAAAAACCGCCCGGCCAAGCCGGGTGCCCTGCGATGCTCGAAGACCGAGGCCCGCGCAAAACTCCCGCCGCTACGCTCTGGTCAAACAGTTGCGCGGAGTCAGTTCTTGAAGCGCGCAAGCGCGCGCCTCGGTCTCCTGCGCTTCTCGGCGGTTTAAAAGGGGAGCACCCCAACAGCCGAGCAGCCAACAGCCAAACCCACCAGCCGTTCGGTGGATGTATTTCTCTTCCCCCCTCTGAGCCCGCCGAGAAGCGCAGGGCCTTGAGCCCGCGAGCGCAGCTCGCCTCAACAACTGACTCGCGACGCCTGTTTGAGCAGAGCGTAGCGGCGCGAGTTCGTCGCGCGGGCTCAAGGCTCGAGCATCGCAGGGGACCCCTCGCTTTGCGAGGGGTGGGCGGATCGGGGGTGGCTTCTTTGGTTACTTTCTTGGGCGCCCAAGAAAGTGACTCGCCCGCGGGGGCGAACTCCCCGCTGGGCCTGGCCGACAACCCACCCCCACCGGAGGCCACCCCATGCCTCTGATCGAACTCAAAGACGTCGCCCGCCACTACCAGCTCGGCGAAATCGACGTCCCCGCCCTCGACGGCGTCAGCCTCAATATCGAGGCCGGCGAGTTCGTCGCCATCATGGGCCAGTCGGGTTCGGGCAAGAGCACGCTGATGAATGTGCTGGGCTGCCTGGACAACCCCACCAGCGGCAGCTTCGTCATCGACGGCCACGATGCCAGCACCCTGGGTGCCGACGAACTCGCCGCCCTGCGCCGCGAACGCTTCGGCTTCATCTTCCAGCGCTACCACCTGCTGCCCCATCTGGACGCGCGAGCCAACGCCGCGCTGCCCGCCGTCTATGCGGGCGTGGGCACCGGACCGCGCGGCGAGCGTGCCCGCGCGCTGCTGGAGCGCCTGGGCCTGGGCGACCGCCTGCACCACCGGCCCAACGAGCTGTCGGGCGGCCAGCAGCAGCGCGTGTCGATTGCCCGCGCGCTGATGAACGGCGGCCAGATCATCCTGGCCGACGAGCCCACCGGCGCGCTGGACTCGGCCTCGGGCGCCGAGATGCTGCGCCTGCTGGAAGAGCTGAACCAGCGCGGCCACACCATCATCCTGGTCACCCACGATGCCGCCGTCGCCGCCCATGCGCGCCGCGTCATCGAGCTGAAGGACGGCAAGATCGTCGCCGACAACGGCACGCCGGCCGGCCACCGGCCGCCCGCCGAACTGCCCAGCGACGCACCGCCGGTGAAGGAAGGCGGCAGGCTGCGCCGCCTGCAGGTGCAATGGCGCGAAGCCGTCGCCACCGCCCTGCTGGCGCTGAAGGGCAACCGCCTGCGCACGGCCCTGTCCATGCTCGGCATCAGCATCGGCATCGCCTCCGTCGTCAGCATCGTCGCGCTGACCACGGCCGCCCGCGACTCCATCGAGACCGACCTCTCCAGCCTGATCTCCGGCCGCATCCCGGTCTGGCGCGGCAACCCCGGCCTGCCCCCGGGCGCCGTGCCCCAGCCCTTCCGGCCGCACGAGATCGATTCGCTGCGCGCCCTGCCCGGCGTCAAGGGCGTCACGCTGAACCGCCAGATGCAGCTGACCGCCCGCCACCAGTCGCGCGACGCCATGCTGGAAGCCATCGGCGGCGACGCCGCCACGCTGAAGGCACGCAAGCTCAAGCTCGTGCAGGGCCGCTACCTGAACGCGATGGACTTCGAGTCGCGCAGCCAGGTCGTCGTGCTGGATGAGAAGTCGCGTGACGCACTGTTCAAGAAGGGTGAGTCGCCCATCGGCAAGCTGGTGTTCGTGAACCCCATGGGCGGCCCGCCGCCCGAGGCCCAGGCCGCACCGATGCCGGGGGCGCCGGCCGCGCCACCGCCCACGGCCGCCCTGCCCTTCACCGTCGTCGGCGTCGTCGCGCCAGAGGGCGGCGCCTTCAGCTTCGGCAGCTGGCTGGGCCAGCTCTACCTGCCCCACACCACCTTCTCGCGCAAGCTCGATGCCCGTCCCGACGTCGACAACTTCGACGTGCTGCTGGACCTGAGCGTGCCACCCCAGCAGGTGCGCGAGCAGATCATCCACCGCCTCAAGGCCCTGCATGGCCGCGAGGACTTCGGCACCTGGAACGGCGAGGAGGAGTTCCGCAAGTTCCAGAGCGTGACCAGCGCGATGGCGGCCTTGTTCGCCGGCGTCGCGGCCATCTCGCTGCTCGTGGGCGGCGTGGGCGTCATGAACATCATGCTGGTGTCGGTGTCCGAGCGCACCCGCGAGATCGGCATCCGCATGGCCGTCGGCGCGCGCCAGGGCGATGTCAGGCTGCAGTTCCTCATCGAGGCCATCGTGCTGTGCTGCCTGGGCGGCCTGGTGGGCGTCTTCCTGAGCTGGCTGGCGGCCCAGGCCGTCAATGCGGCCCAGCAGCATCTGCACGTCGTCATCAGCTGGGCGGCCCTGGGCGTGGCCTTCGCGGTGTCGAGCGGCGTCGGCCTGGTGTTCGGCACCCTGCCGGCACGACGTGCGGCGGCCTTGAGCCCGGTGGACGCCTTGGCGCGCGAGTGAACAAGACATGAAATCCAAACTGACCGCCCTCACCGCCGCCCTGCTGCTCACCGGCTGCGCCCTCGGCCCCACCGCCCAGGCACCGCAAGTCGCCGCCCCCACGGCCTGGAGCCTGAGCGGTGGCGACGTCAAGCCCGACTGGGCCGGCCTGCTCGACCCCCAGCTCGCCGCCCTGCAAGCTCGCGCGCTGGAGGCCAACCGCGACATCGCGCTGGCCGCGCAGCGCTGGAAGCAGGCGCAACTGCTGGCCGAGCAGAGCGAGCTGCGCTGGGTGCCGAGTGCCGGTGTGTCCGCCAACGCCAGCCGGCCCGTCGAAACCCAGAGCAGCACGCGCAATGTCGAGGTGGGCGGCGTCTCCATCCCGGTGACGACCGCCACCGGCTGGAGCCGCAGCTATGGCGCGTCGCTGGGTGTCGGCTACGAGCTCGACCTCTGGAATCGCCTGGCCCAGACCACCGCCGCCCAGCGCGCCCAGGCCGAGGCCGCGCGCACCGACATCGATGCCGCCCGCTTGGCTCTCCGCGGCCAGGTCGCCGAGGCCTACTGGACCCTGGCCGCCCTGCGTGCCCAGCGACCGCTGGCCGAAGCCCAGCTCGCCATCACCCGCGAGACGCTGGAGCTGACCCGCGCCCGCGTGCGCGAGGGCAAGCTGCTGCCCATCGAGCTCGACAAGATCGCCATCACGGTGCAGGCCGCCGAAACCCGCCTGGCCGACCTCGCCGCCGACGGGCTGCTGCAGCGCCAGCGCCTGGCCCTGCTGCTCGACGAGCCCCTGCCCGGCCCTTCGCCGGAGGCCGCCCTGCCCGCCGATGCCCCGCCACGCTGGCGCCTGGCCGAGCCTGCTGACGTACTGGCGCAGCGGCCCGACGTACAGCGCGCCCGTCTCGGCGTGGACGCGGCCCTGGCCCGGCTGCGCGTCAGCGAAGCCGAACGCTATCCGCGCCTGTCCTTCTCCGCGGGCCTCAGCACCGGCGGCACGCGCTCGAGCGACTGGCTGTCGCAGCCCCTGGCCTCCTTCGCCGCCAACCTCGCCGTGCCGCTGATCGACTGGCAGCGCCTGAACCTGCAGCGCGCCGGCGCCCGCAGCGAACTCGACAGCGCCGCCCTCAGCTTGCGCGACACGCTGCAGAAGGCGCTGGCCGACATCGAGACCCAGCGCATCGAGGCCGACCGCACCGCCCAGCAGCTGCAGGCCAATGCCGGCCGGCTGAAGGAGGCCGTCGAGAACGAACGGCTCGCCAAGCTGCGCTATGACGTCGGCGCCATCTCGCGCGCCGACTGGCTGCAGATCCGCAGCACGGTGCTCGACGCCGAGCAGACCCGCATCGGGCTGCGCCTGCAGCAATGGGTCAGGCAGGCAGCGCTGTTCAAGTCCCTCGGCGGTGCATGAAGGACAGGCTCCACGTCCTCTTCATCTGCAGCCGCAACCAGTGGCGCAGCCCGACGGCCGAGCAGGTGTTTCGCCGCCATCCGGCGCTCAACGTGCGCTCGGCCGGCACCAGCGCCAGCGCGCGCAGGCAGGTCGGCCCGGCCGACATCGCCTGGGCCGACGTCATCCTCGTCATGGAGAGCAAGCACCGCTCGCGGCTGATGCAGGACCACGCCGCGTTACTGGCGGGTAAAGAACTGCATGTGCTGGACATCCCGGACGACTATCGCTTCATGGACGCCGAGCTCGTCGAACTGCTGCAGACAGCTGTGCCGCCGCTCCTTCGGCTAGGCTGACGGCATGCGTCCTTTTTCTTTCTCGTCCCTGCTGCCGCGCCGTGCGGCCCTGGTGCTGCTCGCCACCGCCCTCGCTGCACCCGCCCTCGCCGCCACGCCTGTGCAGGGCTTCAAGGTCGTCAAGAGCTATCCGCACGACGGCAATGCCTTCACCCAGGGCCTGTTCTTCCATGACGGCTTCCTGTTCGAAGGCACCGGCCTGCGTGGCCGCTCCAGCATCCGCAAGGTCGAGCTGGAAACCGGCAAGGTGGTTCAGCAGGTGGAACTGCCGCCCGATGTCTTCGGCGAAGGCATCTCGCAATGGGGCGACCGCCTGATCGGCATCACCTGGACGGAGCAGACCGCGTTTGTGCTGGACCTCAAGAGCTTCAAGCTTTGGCGCAAGTTCAGCTATCCCGGCGAGGGCTGGGGGCTGACGCACAGCGGCAAGGAACTGGTCATGAGCGACGGCACGCCCGAGCTGCGCTTCCTGGACCCGCAGACCTTCAAGGAAGTCCGCCGCGTGCGCGTGACGGCCGACGGCCGGCCCGTCGACCAGATCAACGAACTGGAGTGGGTGGAGGGCGAGGTGCTGGCCAATATCTGGCAGACCGACAGAATCGCCCGCATCGACCCGAAGACCGGCCGCGTGACGGGCTGGATCGACCTGAGCGGCCTGCTGCCCGACAGCCAGCGCGCCGGGCCCGATGCCGTGCTCAACGGCATCGCTTACGACGCCAAGACCAAGCGGCTGTTCGTGACGGGCAAGCTGTGGCCGAAGCTGTTCGAGATCCAGCTCACCAAAGCGCGCTGATCAGGTCCCGAAGTCGAACACGATCTCCCAGCCGCCGGCAGCCTTGCGCCGCCAGGTCGACTGGAAGCGGCCGACCTGCTTGCCCTCGGGGTCCTTGACGGGCCCGCTGGTGCGGGCCAGGTCACCGCTGGGCAGCACCAGGGTCAGGTCAGGCCCCCAATTGAAGGGTGGCTTGGCGGCGGTCAGATAGCCGTTCCAGGCCTTCATGACGGCGTCCGGCCCATGCAGGGCTTCCTTGCCCATCCAGATCGTGTCCACCGCCAGGAAGCTGCGAAACGCGGCCAGGTCGCGCGCCGCGAAGGCGGCGGCGAAGGCCGTCTCGGTGGCTGCCACCTCAGCAACACGCTTGGCAATCTCATCGGCACTTGGCCAGGACGCCGCCGAAGCCGTTCCGGCAGCGGCGGGCAGCGTGGCGGCGGCGAGCAGGGCATTGCGGCGCGTGGTCATGGGCGGTCTCCTCGTTGAAGAGAACGCAGCATGCCGTGGGGCCGCAGCCCTGTCTTTAGTTACGCTGAATCAGTTGGGGACGGAGCTGCCCTGCGGGCAGGTCCATCCCACAAAGTCATCAGAATGCCGCAATACCCGTCTGCGCACGTCCCAGGATCAGCGCATGGATGTCATGCGTGCCCTCGTAGGTGTTCACCACTTCGAGGTTGACCAGATGGCGGGCGATGCCGAATTCGTCGGAGATGCCGTTGCCGCCGAGCATGTCGCGCGCCATGCGGGCGATGTCCAGGCTCTTGCCGCAGCTGTTGCGCTTCATGATGGACGTGATCTCCACGGCCGCCGTGCCCTCGTCCTTCATGCGGCCCAGGCGCAGGCAGCCCTGCAGGCCCAGCGTGATCTCGGTCTGCATGTCGGCCAGCTTCTTCTGGATCAGCTGGTTGGCGGCCAGCGGCTTGCCGAACTGCTTGCGGTCCATCGTGTACTGGCGGGCGGTGTGCCAGCAGTCCTCGGCGGCACCCAGGGCGCCCCAGGCAATGCCGTAGCGGGCGCTGTTCAGGCAGGTGAACGGGCCCTTCAGGCCACGCACATCCGGGAAGGCGTTTTCCTCGGGGCAGAACACGCCGTCCATGACGATCTCGCCGGTGATGGAGGCGCGCAGGCCCACCTTGCCGTGGATGGCCGGGGCGCTCAGGCCCTTCCAGCCCTTCTCCAGCACGAAGCCGCGGATCTGGCCGCCGTCGTCCTTGGCCCAGACGACGAAAACGTCGGCCACCGGGCTGTTGGTGATCCACATCTTGCTGCCGGTCAGTTCATAGCCGCCGTCGACCTTGCGGGCGCGGGTGACCATGGAGCCGGGGTCGGAGCCGTGGTTGGGCTCGGTCAGGCCGAAGCAGCCGATCCATTCGCCGGTGGCGAGCTTGGGCAGGTATTTCTGCTTGGTGGCTTCGTTGCCGAACTCGTTGATGGGCACCATGACGAGGGACGACTGCACGCTCATCATCGAGCGGTAGCCCGAGTCCACGCGCTCCACCTCGCGGGCGATCAGGCCGTAGGACACATAGTTCAGGCCGGCGCCGCCGTATTCCGTCGGGATGGTGGGGCCCAGCAGGCCCAGCTCACCCATCTCGCGGAAGATGGCCAGGTCGGTGTGCTCGTTGCGGAAGGCTTCCAGCACACGGGGGCGCAGGCGATCGGTGCAATAGGCGGCGGCCGCGTCGCGCACCATGCGCTCTTCGTCGCTCAGCTGCTCGTTCAGCAGCAGCGGGTCGTCCCAGTGGAAGCTTGCCTTGGTGGCCATGGTGGTGTCCTCGAGGTGTTGTTTCGCCGGCCGACAAGCCGCGCGCGTATGGCGCCCAGTATTCCTCCGAGTCCGATTCGTGTCCAATTCAAGAAACGACTCCGACGATTCGCAATGCCTATCGACACCGCAACCCGCGCGCTGGAATTCCGCCACCTGCGCTACTTTCTAGCCCTGGCCGAGGAGCTGCACTATGGCCGCGCCGCCCAGCGCCTGGCCATCTCACAGCCGCCGCTGTCGGTGGCCATCCAGCAGCTGGAGGCCAGCGTCGGCGCCCGTCTGTTCGACCGCGACAGCAAGGGCGTGCGCCTGACGCCGGCGGGCGAAGCCTTCCGCGCCAGCGCGCAAGCCCTGCTCGACCGCGCCGAGGACGCCTGCGCCCAGGCCCGCGAGGTGCAGGCCGGCGAGGTCGGGCGGCTGCGCCTGGGCTTTGTCGGCTCCACGCTGTTCAACGGGCTGGCCGCCTGGCTGCAGGCCTACCAGGCCGCCCACCCCAAGGTCGAGGTCGTCGTCGTCGAACTGAATTCTCAGGATCAGATCGACGCCCTGCTCGGCGAGGAGCTCGATCTCGGCCTCGTGCACACCGACAGACTGCCACCCGCCCTCACCTCGCAGCCCCTTTACAGCGAACCCTTCCTCGCCTGCCTGCCCGCCAGCCACCCCGGCGCCAGGCTGAAGAAGCTCCCGCTGGCCACGCTGAGCGACCAGCCCTTCATCCTGTTCTCCCGCAAGGGCTCGCCGGACTATCACGCCCGCATCGTCGAGATCTGCCGCCAGCACGGCTTCTACCCACGGCTGCAGCATGAGGGCCGGCACTGGCTGTCCGTCGTGTCGCTGGTGTCCCAGGGCCTGGGCGTGTCCATCGTGCCGGCGGCCTTCCAGCGCTCGGGCGTGCAGGGAGCGGTGTTCAAGCCCCTGGCTGAAAGCATCGAGCCTTCGGCCGTGTTCGCCGCCTGGCGCAAGGATTCGGCCGCGGTGCTGCGCGAAAGCTTCCTGGCCGCGCGCCCGGCGGGCTGAGCCGGGCGCGGCCCGGCAATCCATCGTCGCGGTCTCGCAATCCGTCGCAAAGCGGCGGCGCGGGCGAGACCAACTGCGGAACATGCCGGCTTCGCTCGACATTCCACGGCTCTCCTTCATGTTCTCTTCCCGATTCCGCGCCGCCCTGCTGTCCCTGCTGGCCGCCCCGCTCTGCGCCTGGGCGGCCCCCAATCAACCCGCCAGCCCCGAATGGGCCGGCTTGATCGAGGTCGGCGGCCGCTCCGGCTTCTGGCGGCTGCGCAGCGAACTCGTCGACGGCCAGCCTCGCCTGGCCTTCTCGATGCCCGGTGGTGGCGTGAATGCCGCCAGCGAATGGCAAGCCCTGCCCGGCGCCACGCTCGATGCAAGCCGCATGGCCTTCACGCTGCCCGCGGCCATGGGCGGCGGGGCCTGCGCCGCCAGGCGTGACGGCGCCGCCCTGCTGTCCGCAGCGGCCGAGAGCTGCCGGCTGTCGATGGTGCAGGTGGTGTCCGCGCCCCAGCCCCTCATCAAGCCCGGCCTCTACCGGCTCAGCGACGGCCGGCTGGCGTCGGTCGGCACGCACACCGACTTCCCGCACCCGACCGTCATCGAATTCGGCTCGGGCCGCTGGTCCTTCCTGTTCGAACGCGGCGAGGGCGTGGCCACGGCCGGGCCCTCGCTGCAATCGCCATGGCCGGTGCGGCTGACGCTCAAGCCCCTGCCCGAACAGGGCCAGCGCGGCCGGCTGCTCTGGACCGAAAGCGGCGCCAAGCCGCTGGTGGCCGAGCGGGTGAGCATCACCGAGCGGCCACTGCGCTGGACCAATGGCGCCATGAGCCTGGCCGGCACGCTGTTGCTGCCGGCCACGAAGGGCCCGCATGCGGCCGTGGTGCTCTCGCCCATGTCGAGCGATGCGCCGCGCGAGGCCTACCGCCAGCAGGCCGAGTTCTTCGTCAGCCAGGGCCTGGCCGCCCTCATCTACGACAAGCGCGGCATCGGCGAGTCCAAGGGCGACACGCGCGAAACCGGCATGGCCGATCTCGCCGATGACGCCATCGCCGCGGTACACCTGCTGCAGCAGACGCCCGGCATCGATGCCAGGCGCATCGGCGTCTGGGGCCATTCCCAAGGCGGCTGGGTCGCGCCCATCGCCGCGGCCCGCAGCAAGGACGTCGCCTTCGTCATCGCGCAGTCCGGCCCCTCCGTCACCGCGGCCGAGCAGGAGATCTACCGCGTCGAGAACAACGCCCGCAACGAGGGCCTGAGCGCCGAGGAGGTGGCCGAGGCCGTCGACTACGAGCGCCGCCTGATGCACTGGGCCAAGACCGGCGAAGGCCGCGACTGGCTGGAGGCCGCGGCCCGCAGCAAGGCCAACGCGCGCTGGGCCCATCTGGTGGAGTTCCACGAGAAGCTGCCCGAACTGCCCAGCAAGCGCGTGCAGACCTTCTGGTACTTCGACCCGCTGCCGTCCTATGCCCAGGTCAAGGCGCCCATGCTGGCCATCTTCGGCGACCGCGACGCCTTCGTGCCGGTGGAGCGCAGCGTGACGCTGCTGCGCCAGGCCTTGGCCCAGGCTGGCAACCGGGATCACCAGATCACCATCCTCGACCACGCCGCCCACGGCCTGTGGGCGACCGACCTGGACAGCGGCCACAAGGCGGCGCTGTCACCCGGCTTTCACGCCGACTACTTCCCGACGCTGGTGCGCTGGCTGAAGGCGCATGGGCTGAGCCGGTAGGGCGTCGGCGCGGCGGCGCGGGCTGCCCAGCTGCCTTTGTCACCATCCATTGCAGATCGGCGGGTCATTTGGCGCTATCAGTGGCGGATGCAAATCCATGACAAGAACAAGCGCACGCTGGGCCCGCTGCTGCTCGCCGCTTCCCTCGGCCTGACGGCCTGCGGCGGGGGCGGTGGCGATTCCCCGGCACCGTCACCTGCGCCCGCTCCTGCACCTGTGCCGGCGCCGTCCCCAACACCGCCTCCGCCGCCACCAGCCCCAGCTCCCGCGCCTTCCCCCGCTCCAGCACCGGCACCCACGCCCGCCCCGGCTCCAGCGCCCTCGCCTGGCCCTGCTCCGAGTCCCGGTGCCGCACCGCAGATCGGCGGCTGCGACGTCTTTCCCGCCACGGCCGTGTTCAACACGCGCATCGACGACGCGCAGCGCTTCCCCGTGCATGCCAGCAGCGCGACCTGGATCGCCAATATCGGCGCCACGCGCGCCTTCCATCCCGACTGGGGCACCAGCGAGAACCAGCAGCAGCCGGCCGACTACTACGGCATCCCGTACAACGTGGTCGACGGCAGCACCACCTCCTCAGCCACCACCAGCTGGCCGACGGTGGCCTTCAACCCCAGCGACCCGCGCGCCGGCAGCGAAGGGGCGCCCGACGAGAGCGACTGCGCCGCGCCCGTGGGTGGCGGCTACAACCTCGTGCGCGACTGCACCACGCTGGCGGCGCCCAACCGCCGCTTCCCCTTCCCGCGCGACGACCTGCTCAAGGCCGAGGGCGGCGCCTGCAACGACGCCCGCCAATGCGGCGACCGCCATGTGCTGGTGGTCGAGCAAGGCAGCTGCCGGCTGTGGGAGAGCTATGCCAGCTACCAGCTCAATGGCCAGTGGTACAGCTACTCCACGGCCGCCTGGGACATGAAGACCAATGCCATGCGCCCCGACACCTGGACCTCGGGCGACGCCGCCGGCCTGCCCATCCTGCCGCTGCTCGCCAAGGCCTCCGAAGCCAGCGCCGGCGACATCCGCCATGCCTTGCGCGTCACGCTGCGCGACAGCGTCATGGCCCGCGCCTATGTCTGGCCCGCCCGCCATCGCGCGGGTGGCGACACGCCGGGAGGCGTGCCCTTTGGTGCCGTGCTGCGGCTGAAGGCCAGCTTCGCGCCGCCGGCTTCATGGAGCGCCCAGGCCAAGGCGGTTGCGGTGGCGATGCAGCGCTATGGGCTTTATGTGGCCGACATCGGCTCGGACCTCTATGTGCAGGGCGAGCCGAGTGCGCAGTGGCAGGACGGGACCATCTCCAACCTCAAGACGCTGAGGGCGTCCGACTTCGATTTCGTCGACATGGGGGTCATCACCCGCGACAGCCGCTTCAGCGGCAACTCCTTCCAGGCGCGCTGGTAGCGCTTCAACCCAGCGCGCGGCCGGCCCTGCCCGCCAGCAGCGCGTCCACCGCGGCGTAGTCCACCGGCTTGACGAGATGGTGGTCGAAGCCGGCCTCCATCGAGCGCTGGCGGTCGTCCTGCTGGCCCCAGCCGCTGGCCGCGATCATCAGCACGTCGTGCCCCCAGGGCGCGGCGCGCACCTTGCGGCAGAGCTCATGGCCGTTCAGCAGGGGCATGGCGATGTCCACCAGCATGACCTGGGGGCGGAAGGTCGCGGCGATCTCGAAGGCTGCGGCGCCGTCCACGGCGGTGCGCACCTCGTTGCCGTACAGGGCCAGCAGCTCCGACATGCTCTCGGCCGCGTCGGCGTTGTCGTCTGCCACCAGTACGCGCAGGCCCGTGCCCTCGAAGCCGGCCTGTGCCGCAGCGGCAGGCGCGGGTAACAGCACGGCCTGCCCGGCCAGCGGCAGCTGCACGACGAACTCGCTGCCCTGGCCCGCGCCGGCGCTGCGGGCCTCGACGCTGCCACCATGCCTCTCCACCAGCTGCCGCACCAGCGTGAGGCCAATGCCCAGGCCGCCGCCCACGTGGTCGTGCGAGCGCTGCACCTGGGCGAACATGTCGAACACGCGGTCCAGCATGTCGGGCGAGATGCCGATGCCGTCGTCACGAACGGACAGCACCGCCGCCCCGGCCTCGCGCTTCAGGCCGACCTCGATGTGCCCACCGTGAGGCGTGAACTTCGCGGCGTTGTTGATCAGGTTGGACAGCACCTGGATGAGGCGGGCCTCGTCAGCCTCCACGACGCAATCGTGGTCGGGCAGATGCGCCACCAGGCTGTGGCCGGCCTGCTCCACGCCCGCATGGCTGGCCTCGACGGCCTGGCGCACTACGCCGATCAGCGACAGCGGCTCGCGCCTCAGCTCCACGATGCCGCGCGTCAGCCGCGACAGGTCCATCAGGTCGTCGATGAGGCGCACCATCTGCGCCATCTGGCGCTCGATGATGTCCCCGCTGGATTCGAGCAGGCGCTCGTCGTGGCGCGCGCGGCGCTGCAGCGTCAGCGCATTGCGGATGGCCGCCAACGGATTGCGCAGCTCGTGCGCCAGCGTGGCCAGGAACTCGTCCTTGGCCTGGTTGGATTCGGCCAGCGCCCGAGCCAGCTCGCGATACTTGGCCTCGCTGGCCCGCAATGCGGCGTCGGCCATCTCGCGGTCCGTCACGTCAGCGCCTTCGACGAAGATGCCCGTCACGCTGCCATCCCGACCCTTGATCGGCTGGTAGACGAAATCCACGAAGCGCTCCGTGCCCGGCGTGTCAGCGCTGCCCTGGTAGCTGAACTTCGCGCCCTTGGCGATATAGGCCTCGCCGCTGGCAAAGACGCTGTCCAGCAGCGTCTGGTAGCCCTGCTCCACCGCTTCCGGCAGCGCTTCAGCCACCGTCTTGCCCACGACGTCGCGGTTGCCCACCAGCTTGAGATAGCTGGGGTTGGCGATCTCGTAGCGGTGGTTGGGGCCGCTGAGCAGCGTCATGAAGGACGGCGCCTGCTCGAACAGCTGGCCCAGCTGGTCGCGCTCCGCCGCCATGCGCTTGTTGACCAGCACCTGCTCGGTCGTCTCGGTGCACACCACCAGCACGCCGCCGATGCCATGCGGGCTGTGCTCGTCGTCGATGGGGCTGTAGCTGTAGGTCCAGTACACGTCCTCGCGCCGGCCATGCCGCGTGATCGGCACCAGGTGGTTCACGTTCCACGTCGCGCCGCGGCCGTCGCGCACCTGCTCGATCTGCGGGCCGATGATGGGCCAGATCTCCTCCCACACCTCCCGCGCTGGCCGGCCCAGCGAGCCCGGATGGCGCTCCGGGCCGATGCATTCGCGGTAAGCATCGTTGTAGAGGCAGGCGTTCTCGTCGCCCCACCAGATGTACATCGGGTGGCCGGTGTTCAGGATCAACCTCACCATGGCCCGCAAGGGCTGCGGCCAGGAGGGCGGCGGGCCCAGCGGTGACGACGCCCAGTCGTGCGCCCGCATCAACGCCCCCATCTCGCCGCCGCCGGAGAGGAAGGCGGGGGAGGCCGGAAGGGCGTCCGAAAGTGGGGTGGGGGGCGAAGGGGTGTTCATCGTCCGGCTGGGTGACGTGGGGGGATTGTGCGGGGAGTCGGGAAGGTAGAGGCCGGGACGGCCGGCGCTGGTCGTCGCACAGCCCACCACCGCGCCTTGCGTCGGCGAGGTGGGCTATCGATTCAAGACCTGACTCCGATCCTGCAGGGACCGCCGGTTCAGCGGAGGCTCGTTTCAGGGGGGTTGGTAGTCGTACGGCACAGCCGCCAAGCGCTTCGCCGTGGGTGGTTGCAGCGAGGCCGGGCTATAGATTTGAGACCTGACCCCGATCCGGCGCGGCATCCCAAACGTTCACCAATTACCCCCACAGCTACAGTGAAATACCGAGAAAGTAAAGCCCTAAAGGCTCTCGACCTAATATCTTTACCACACGGAGCCAATGACATACCGTCAGCCCGTAAACCTAATGACGCAATCAAGCGGAAAGGAAGTTCAATGAAAAAGTTCGCATCCAAGCGTAAGTCAGGAGTTACATCCCTCATTGCAGCGGCAATCTGCAGTTTCAGCATGCCAGCCCTTGCAGATTACAGCTGCGTGGTCAAGATCACATCAATTATTGTCTACGCCGACGGCAATGTTAGCGTCAATCATACTGGCAGAAATGATTTCACTACGATCTGCAATCTAAACTCATCTTGGCAAAGCGTCAGCCCCGCCACATGTTCGATGTGGTCAGCTATGTTGAACCAGATCAAGCGTGCGAACGGAAACGCAAAATTCTATTACACCGGAATGGCAGCATGCTCAACACTGCCAACATACGGCAATTCAGTCGCACCTTGGTATATCGGATACGACTCCTGATTCTCACAACTCCAGGCAGCGATTGAATATTATGCTATTCAAATCAATTTTTCTCCGAATCATTATTGTTGCGGCAATCGCCTGCCATGGATCGGCATTTGCACAAGCCGAGAAAATGTTTGGCATGGCAGATTTTGTTGCCGAACGGGAAGAGTCAAGTGCGCTTGGCGCAGAACATGCCAAAGCTATTGCATTAGTTCGCGCCGACAAAAGGGTGCGAATAGCAAAGGCAGTTTCGATCAATGAAAAAGCTCTACTTGCCAAATCCTTCTCCATTACCACTCCTGAAGGCGCCGAAATCACCGTCGAGAAGGTCAAAAGTGAACTCGACAGCGGCGGCAATCTAATATGGAGAGGCAATGCGGGGATCGGGGGGAAGGACAACGCAAATTTTGCAATCGCTTCCGGACAATTGTATGGTTCAATTGTTTTAGGCGATGGATATGTTTACGAGATTCGCAGCATTGGCAAAAGTCGATATATTTTTGTTCAAATTGACGTCAGCAAGCTTCGGTCATCTCCTGATGATGCCGTGGTCTTGCCACCGCCAGCAAAAGCGTCAAACCCAGCGTCCCACCCGGCAACAAACGAAAAAGAGACGAACGGGATTCAACAGTCAGTTTCAAGCGCGCCGGTTGTAGATATTCTATTTGTTTATTCACCTCAGTCGACCGGAGACGTCAACGCTTTTGTCGCCAACGCGATAGCTGCAATGAATCAGTCATTTACCAATTCCCAGGTAAATATGACAGTCCGTTCCGTTGGCACTATTCCGACGCCATCAGACTTCAATCAAAATCTCTATCGAGATTCAAACATGGCACTCGATGAGCTGTCCGGAAGAACTTTACGAACATCGTTAAGTCAATACGTCATCAACAAACGAGACGCATTTTTCGCCGACGTAGTTGTAATGTTGGGCAGCTACGATATCTGCGGACGCGCATTTCTCGGACCATTGAATCCTGAGCTGGCATTTGCCGTAGCCGATCCAATTTGCCAAGCTGCGCTCAATACGGTTTCACATGAAATTGGCCACATAATAGGAGCCGATCACAACATACAAAATGCATCAACGACAATCCCGCATGCCCACGGAACCAATGTATCCTGGTACTACGATTTTAAAACGGCAGGAATTCGAGGTTATTCTTGCTGGCGCACCATCATGTCATTCGCGATTTCGCAGTATTCTACATTCCCCCCGTGCAATCGGGACTTCATGATAAACCATTGGAGCAACCCAAACGTCCAATATACGGATACCGCTCCTTTCACCACACCCGCAGAACCAAACCAGTCGAATACTGCACCGACAGGCGCAAGTGCCAGCAGAAATAATGCTAGAGTGCTTAATGAAAACGGCGCCCGCGTGTCGAATTTCAGCTTTACTGCATTGTGGCCACTAATGGGCGCCGCCCGCACCACCAATTTGCACCTGATCTTGATGGGTGATTGACTCTTCAGATTAGCCGCACACAGCCAGCTACCCCCCGTATAAACAACCTAAAGTGACAGACGCGACAAAAGGGTGCCAATCCCAGGGCGAGATAGCCCTCGCAGACTATTAGCCCTCCCGGATAGAGGCCGAGGATCGGGGTCAGATACCGTCTTGAATTTCAAGCCTCGGCATCGCCAAAGTTGCGTCGAAAGACCGGTCCGTGCTTTTTGATTCGGCTCCTGGCTGTTTCGCTTCACCCCTTTGCAGCCGCCGAGCATCGCAGGGCGCCGAGGCGCGTGCGGAGCACGCTTTGTGGACTGACTCCGCGCAACTGTTTGACCAGAGCGTAGCGGCGGGAGTTTTGCGCGGGCCTCGGGGTTCGAGAAGCGCAGGGAACCCCTCGCATCGCGAGGGGCGGCGGAACCGGGGCGGCTTCTTTGCCTACTTTCTTGGGCGTCCAAGAAAGTAGGTCGCCCGCGGGGGCGAACTCCCCGCTGGGCTTCACGCGGCAAGCCACTCCCTCGACAAGCCCTACATCCACAGCCATCGACCAGGAAACTTCTCGTTGCCTTTGCGCGCCCAAGGCCCTCTGCCGTACGTGAAGTCCACACGCTCCCACCCTGTTGCCGACACATCCCGCATGCTTGAATGTCGTTCCCGCGAGCAGGCCGAAGTGACCAAGAGCCTGCCGCATCACGGGGCAGCCTGGAGACAACCCTCGATGACAACGACCTCATTCCGGCAGCACACCGCACGCCTCTTCGCCCTGGCCTTGACGGCCACCGCTTTCGCCGTGACCACCACCGCGGCGCAGGCCCAGATCAGCGTCGGCCAGACCGCCGGCCACACCGGCCAGGTGGCGGCGAGCGTGGGTGAGGCGACCAAGGGCGCCAGGATGTACTTCGACATGGTCAATGCCGCCGGCGGCGTCAATGGCCAGAAGATCAACCTGATCTCGCTGGACGACAAGTTCGACCCCAAGATCGCCGCGGCCAATGCCAAGCAGTTGATCGACCAGGGAGTCATCTCACTGTTCCTGAACCGCGGCACACCCCACACCCAGGCCATCATGCCGCTGCTCAACGAGCACAAGGTGCCGCTGGTGGGCCCGTCGACGGGCGCCATGGTGCTGCACAAGCCCGTCCACCCCTGGCTGTTCAATGTGCGCGCCACCTACCAGCGCGAGGCCGAGCGGGCCATCGAGCACCTGAGCCTGATCGGCATGGAGCGCATCGCCATCGTGCAGGTGGACGACTCTTTCGGCGACGACGCCGTGCAGGGCGCCATGGCCGGCCTGACCAAGACCAACAAGAAGCCCGTCGCCCACGAGAAGTACGACCGCGCCAAGCCAGACTTCGCGCCCATCGTGCCCAAGCTGCTGGAGAAGCAGCCGCAGGCCGTGATGTTCATCGGCTCGGGCACGGCCGTGATCGCAGGCATGAAGGCCGTGCGGGACGCGGGCTCGACGGCCCAGCTGGTGACCCTGTCCAACAACGCCTCGGCCGGCTTCATCAAGGACCTGGGCCCCATCGGCTACGGCGTCATCGTCAGCCAGGTGTTCCCTTACGAGCGCTCCATCGCCAAGTCCATCATCAAGGAGGCCGGCGAGGCCGCCCAGAAGGCCGGCGTGGACCTGACACCCACCATCGTGGAAGGCTATGTGTCGGCCAAGGTGCTGGTGGAAGGCCTGAAGCGCGCCGGCAAGAACCCCACGCGCCAGAGCCTGCGCGACGCGATGGAGAACATGGGCCGCTTCGACGTCGGCGGCATCGAGGTGGGCTACAGCGCCAAGGACCACAGCGGCCTGGACTATGTGGACCTGGCCATCATCGACCAGACGGGCAAGTTCCGCCGCTGACGCGGATCCGCCACGGCGAGGCTTCGCTTTTAGGGGGTGACCGGGAGGTCACCCCTTTTGCTTTCGGGGCCGCCATCGCGAGCCCACCTCATCGTGGCATTTGATTGGTATCACACCAATGCATGAACTGCCGGGGACGCACTCACCTCTGGTATCTCATCCATGAAAAACAGCGCTTGTCCGGGCCTCGCAGTGGCCTCGCGGCGGCCCTGAAAACGCGTTCACCACCTCGGCAAATTCCCCTCTTTCATTGACTGGTATCTCAGTGGTACCTTGCGCGCCGCTGGCCGGTTGAGCCCCTCGTGGCCGCCTCCGTCCGCAGGCGCCCTGCGAGCCGCAGTTGATCTCGCAGACCCGAAGGCCGCGCCCCGGCGCGGTCCGTCCCCCTACCGCCGAGACCCATCATGCGAAGAACGTCCTCCCCCATGAAACCACCGCCGCTGCCGCACAAGTTCGTGCGCAGCGCCGTCGGCCTGCTTGCCGGCAGCCTGTTCGCCCTCAGCGTGCACGCCGTCAGCTACCCGGCCTGGAAGCCCGACACCTATTACGCGGCCGGCTCCCTGGTCACCTACCAGAACCGCAACTACAAGGCCCTGGTCAACCAGACCGACTACGCCAGCACCGGCTGGAACCCGACCAACGCCAGCCTGTGGCAGGACATCGGCGCCGCAGACGGCACGAACCCGCCGCCGCCGCCGCCCCCGCCTCCTCCCCCACCGCCGCCTCCGCCGCCCCCTCCTCCTCCGCCCCCGATGCCGCCCGCCAGCACCTGGGACGCCAACACGGCCTACTCCGGCGGCCAGACCGTCGTCATCGCCGGCGTGACCTACCGCGCCAACTGGTGGACCCGCGGCGAAGACCCGCGCACCAACAACGGCCCGGCCGGCAGCGGCAAGCCCTGGACCATCGTCAGCGGCAACCCGCCCCCGCCCCCGCCCCCGCCCCCGCCCCCGCCCCCGCCCCCGCCTCCGCCGCCGCC
>NZ_JBWKOB010000010.1:0-2698 GCF_059415865.1 Roseateles sp. GW821-FHT09H10
CGCCAAAGCAAAACGCCCCAGTATCTTTCGATACTGGGGCGGTTGCTTAATAAATAGCCTGACGATGACCTACTTTCACACGGGAATCCGCACTATCATCGGCGCTGACTCGTTTCACTGTCCTGTTCGGGATGGGAAGGAGTGGGACCAAGTCGCTATGGTCGTCAGGCTTGACTGGTTGACTTATTGGCGTGGCCAATAAGTCCAATTGGTAGAGTCAGCAGATGAACTATTGCTAGCTTTATCTGCACACCGCATGTTGTCAAACATGCAGCGGAATCAGTATTTTGATTGCGTCTTCAGACTTCTGAAGAACAACATAACTTGAATACCCATCTTGATCTGCTGTTGGCAGTCAAAGTTATAGGGTCAAGCCTCACGGGCAATTAGTACTGGTTAGCTTAACGCGTTACCGCGCTTCCACACCCAGCCTATCAACGTCCTGGTCTCGAACGACCCTTCAGGGGGCTCAAGGCCCCGGCAAGACTCATCTTGAGACGAGTTTCCCGCTTAGATGCTTTCAGCGGTTATCTCTTCCGCACTTAGCTACTCGGCAATGCCACTGGCGTGACAACCGATACACCAGAGGTGCGTCCACTCCGGTCCTCTCGTACTAGGAGCAGGCTCTCTCAATCTTGCAGCGCCCACGGAAGATAGGGACCAAACTGTCTCACGACGTTTTAAACCCAGCTCACGTACCTCTTTAAATGGCGAACAGCCATACCCTTGGGACCGGCTACAGCCCCAGGATGAGATGAGCCGACATCGAGGTGCCAAACACCGCCGTCGATATGAACTCTTGGGCGGTATCAGCCTGTTATCCCCAGAGTACCTTTTATCCGTTGAGCGATGGCCCTTCCATACAGAACCACCGGATCACTTTGTCCTACTTTCGTACCTGCTCGACTTGTCAGTCTCGCAGTCAAGCACGCTTATGCCAATGCACTATCGTCACGATTTCCGACCGTAACTAGCGTACCTTCGAACTCCTCCGTTACACTTTGGGAGGAGACCGCCCCAGTCAAACTGCCCACCATACACTGTCCCCATCCCGGATAACGGGACAAGGTTAGAACCTCAAACACACCAGGGTGGTATTTCAACGTTGGCTCCATAAGATCTAGCGACCTTACTTCAAAGCCTCCCACCTATCCTACACAGATCTGTTCAAAGTCCAATGTAAAGCTACAGTAAAGGTTCATGGGGTCTTTCCGTCTTTCCGCGGGGAGATTGCATCATCACAAACATTTCAACTTCGCTGAGTCTCTGGAGGAGACAGTGTGGCCATCATTACTCCATTCGTGCAGGTCGGAACTTACCCGACAAGGAATTTCGCTACCTTAGGACCGTTATAGTTACGGCCGCCGTTTACTGGGACTTCAGTCAAGAGCTTGCACCCCATCATTTAATCTTCCAGCACCGGGCAGGAGTCACACCCTATACGTCGACTTTCGTCTTTGCAGAGTGCTGTGTTTTTAATAAACAGTTGCAGCCACCGATTCTCTGCGGCCTCATTGGGCTCCCCTTGTACAGGTTCACCTACTAAAGGCACACCTTCTTCCGAAGTTACGGTGTCAATTTGCCGAGTTCCTTCTCCAGAGTTCTCTCAAGCGCCTTAGAATACTCATCTCGCGCACCAGTGTCGGTTTGCGGTACGGTCGTCAATAGCTGAAGCTTAGTGGCTTTTCTTGGAAGCAGGGTATCACTCACTTCGTCTGCAAGCAGACTCGTTATCACGCCTCATCTAAGCTCTCCGGATTTGCCTAAAGAGCACGACTACACGCTTGAACCAACATATCCAACAGTTGGCTGAGCTAACCTTCTCCGTCCCCACATCGCACTATTGATCGGTACAGGAATATTGACCTGTTTCCCATCAGCTACGCATCTCTGCCTCGCCTTAGGGGCCGACTCACCCTACGCCGATGAACGTTGCGTAGGAAACCTTGCGCTTTCGGCGAGGGGGCTTTTCACCCCCTTTAACGCTACTCATGTCAGCATTCGCACTTCTGATACCTCCAGCAGGCTTCACAACCCACCTTCACAGGCTTACAGAACGCTCTCCTACCACGTGCAATAAATTGCACATCCGCAGCTTCGGTAACTGGCTTAGCCCCGTTACATCTTCCGCGCAGGACGACTCGATCAGTGAGCTATTACGCTTTCTTTAAATGATGGCTGCTTCTAAGCCAACATCCTGACTGTTTTAGCCTTCCCACTTCGTTTCCCACTTAGCCAATTTTAGGGACCTTAGCTGGCGGTCTGGGTTGTTTCCCTCTTGAGTCCGGACGTTAGCACCCGGTGCTCTGTCTCCCAAGCTGTACTCTGCGGTATTCGGAGTTTGCATAGGTTTGGTAAGTCGCCATGACCCCCTAGCCTAAACAGTGCTCTACCCCCGCAGGTAATACTTGAGGCACTACCTAAATAGTTTTCGGAGAGAACCAGCTATTTCCAAGTTTGTTTAGCCTTTCACCCCTATCCACAGCTCATCCGCTAGTTTTGCAACACTAGTCGGTTCGGACCTCCAGCACCTGTTACGGTACCTTCATCCTGGCCATGGATAGATCACTTGGTTTCGGGTCTACACCCAGCGACTATTCGCCCTATTCGGACTCGATTTCTCTACGGCTTCCCTATTCGGTTAACCTCGCCACTGAATGTAAGTCGCTGACCCATTATACAAAAGGTACGCAGTCAC
>NZ_JBWKOB010000010.1:2796-6123 GCF_059415865.1 Roseateles sp. GW821-FHT09H10
CCCTTGCGGGCTCCTACTTTTTGTATGCATGCGGTTTCAGGATCTATTTCACTCCCCTCCCGGGGTTCTTTTCGCCTTTCCCTCACGGTACTTGTTCACTATCGGTCGATTACGAGTATTTAGCCTTGGAGGATGGTCCCCCCATATTCAGACAGGATTTCACGTGTCCCGCCCTACTCTATTCGCGCCTAGTTCCACAATCTGCATTTCTCATACGGGGCTATCACCCGCTGTGGCCGGACTTTCCATTCCGTTCTGATATACAAACTGCTAAAACGCGAGGGCTACTCCGATTTCGCTCGCCACTACTTTCGGAATCTCGGTTGATGTCTTTTCCTCGAGCTACTGAGATGTTTCAGTTCACCCGGTTCGCCACAATGACCTATGTATTCAGTCAGAGTTACTCCTTGCGGAGTGGGTTTCCCCATTCGGAAATCTCCGGATCAAAGCTAATTTGCCAGCTCCCCGAAGCTTATCGCAGGCTATCACGTCCTTCGTCGCCTGTAATCGCCAAGGCATCCACCACATGCACTTAGTCACTTGACCCTATAACTTTGACAGCGCTGACTGCACTGTCGATCAAGGACGCGATCCAACCAGATTGCTCCAGTCCGACCGCTTTTTTGAGTATTCACGCGTTACGCCGTTCTTCATACCTAATCAATTTCTTGCTTAGTTGAAGTCTATGTTTGACGCAATCAAAATCATTGCTGACGGCACGGTGTATCAGGAGATACTTTCCGTCAGCAACGCTGATTCGACTCTACAAATTGTTAAAGAACAACAGCCGATCTTGCGATCAAGAGCTGGTAAACCTCAACGAACATTGCTATTCGCTAAGGTTTACCAACTGAATGAGTGAAACTGGTGGAGGATGACGGGATCGAACCGACGACCCCCTGCTTGCAAAGCAGGTGCTCTCCCAGCTGAGCTAATCCCCCGATATCTCGTGGTGGGTCTGGCTGGATTCGAACCAGCGACCCCCGCCTTATCAAGACGGTGCTCTAACCGACTGAGCTACAGACCCACGCGAAACTTGTTTGCGTTGCTCTGCATCATCGCCAGGCTTGTTGAGGCCAGCTCCACAGGCACGCGATTTCACTCACTGTTGTATGACAGCCGATAAGTGTGGGCGCTTGAAACTAAGTGCTTGAGCTTTCGCTCTATTAGCGATCTTGCTCTGCATGCTCCGAAGAACACACGAGGCGCGATCAATCTAGAAAGGAGGTGATCCAGCCGCACCTTCCGATACGGCTACCTTGTTACGACTTCACCCCAGTCACGAACCCTGCCGTGGTAATCGCCCTCCTTGCGGTTAGGCTAACTACTTCTGGCAGAACCCGCTCCCATGGTGTGACGGGCGGTGTGTACAAGACCCGGGAACGTATTCACCGCGGCAAGCTGATCCGCGATTACTAGCGATTCCGACTTCACGCAGTCGAGTTGCAGACTACGATCCGGACTACGACCGGGTTTCTGGGATTAGCTCCCCCTCGCGGGTTGGCAGCCCTCTGTCCCGGCCATTGTATGACGTGTGTAGCCCTACCCATAAGGGCCATGATGACCTGACGTCATCCCCACCTTCCTCCGGTTTGTCACCGGCAGTCTCATTAGAGTGCCCTTTCGTAGCAACTAATGACAAGGGTTGCGCTCGTTGCGGGACTTAACCCAACATCTCACGACACGAGCTGACGACGGCCATGCAGCACCTGTGTTCTGGCTCTCTTTCGAGCACTCCCAAATCTCTTCAGGATTCCAGACATGTCAAGGGTAGGTAAGGTTTTTCGCGTTGCATCGAATTAAACCACATCATCCACCGCTTGTGCGGGTCCCCGTCAATTCCTTTGAGTTTCAACCTTGCGGCCGTACTCCCCAGGCGGTCAACTTCACGCGTTAGCTACGTTACTGAGAAGAAACCCTCCCAACAACCAGTTGACATCGTTTAGGGCGTGGACTACCAGGGTATCTAATCCTGTTTGCTCCCCACGCTTTCGTGCATGAGCGTCAGTACAGGTCCAGGGGATTGCCTTCGCCATCGGTGTTCCTCCGCATATCTACGCATTTCACTGCTACACGCGGAATTCCATCCCCCTCTACCGTACTCTAGCTATGCAGTCACAAAGGCAGTTCCCAGGTTGAGCCCGGGGATTTCACCTCTGTCTTGCATAACCGCCTGCGCACGCTTTACGCCCAGTAATTCCGATTAACGCTTGCACCCTACGTATTACCGCGGCTGCTGGCACGTAGTTAGCCGGTGCTTATTCTTCAGGTACCGTCATGAGTCCCAGGTATTAACCAGAACCTTTTCTTCCCTGACAAAAGCGGTTTACAACCCGAAGGCCTTCTTCCCGCACGCGGCATGGCTGGATCAGGCTTGCGCCCATTGTCCAAAATTCCCCACTGCTGCCTCCCGTAGGAGTCTGGGCCGTGTCTCAGTCCCAGTGTGGCTGGTCGTCCTCTCAGACCAGCTACAGATCGTTGGCTTGGTGGGCTTTTACCCCACCAACTACCTAATCTGATATCGGCCGCTCCAATCGCGCGAGGTCTTGCGATCCCCCGCTTTCACCCTCAGGTCGTATGCGGTATTAGCTGTTCTTTCGAACAGTTATCCCCCACGACTGGGCACGTTCCGATATATTACTCACCCGTTCGCCACTCGTCAGCTTAACCTGTTACCGTTCGACTTGCATGTGTAAGGCATGCCGCCAGCGTTCAATCTGAGCCAGGATCAAACTCTACAGTTCGATCTTGAATTTACTCAACGGAATCGACTTAAACCATTTGCATGATTCAAATCTAATTTCCGTGAGCGTTTAAAGTCCGAAGGACCGTTGCAAGTCACCCTGCAACATCACTTCGCCTCAAACGCCCACGCTTATCGGCTGTTAATTCTTAAAGAACATCGCATTCAAACTTTCGCCGTTTAGCTCAGTTTGCTGCGTCGCTGACGTCGTTTAGTTGTCAGCAGCAAAGAAGCGAGATTCTAATCTGCTTTTTTGCTTGTCGTCAAGTATTTTTGAAAATTTCTTTTCGCAATACTCATCGACTTGCTTTCTTTGTCGCCGTCGTTTGATTCGTTTTCAAACCATTCGTCAGCAGCAAAGAGGCGAGATTTTGATCTGCTTTCGCAGCGCCGTCAAGTACTTTTGAAAAATTCTTTTTAGAACATTTCCCGAAGCACTCGGCGCCCCTCTCAGCCCGCCCAGGATCCAAATCAACTTGCGCCAACTCAGAACCCGCCTCCTCCAACCACTCCACCGCTAGCTGCCGTTCCCGACAAGCGCTGCGTTGTGATCAGCGAAGCCCACGACTGTAGCACAGGTTTTT
>NZ_JBWKOB010000011.1:0-897 GCF_059415865.1 Roseateles sp. GW821-FHT09H10
GCACGGCACCGCGCACGGCCTGGGAGACGGCACGCACGGCGGCCCGGCGCACCGGGGCGGCGGCGCGCGCCACGCCGGGCAGGGCGCGGCGGATGACCATGCCGGCCAGCACCGGGGCGGCGGCATCGATGCCGTCCTCGTCCAGGCCATCCACGAACTCGTCGAAGGCCTCGAACTCGTCGGCACCGTCGGCCAGCAGGCGGCCGGCCACATTGGCCAGGCGGCCGATCATCTGCGCCTGCGGGATGGGGATCATGCTGGCGATGGGGCCGACGGCGCGGGCCACGCGGCCGACGCCACGGCCGACGCCGCGGGCGATGCGGCCCAGGCGGCGGAAGAATTCGTCGCCATCGCCGGCATCCATCGCATCGGCGACGGCAGCCTCGAAGGCGTCGTCGCCCTCGTCGCCGTAGTCCTCCCCGGCGGCGTCGTACTCGTCGTATTCATCGCCTTCGTCGAACTCATCGAATTCGTCGAAGCCCTCGCCGCCACCGCCGCCTGCGCCGCCCCCGAGCAGGCCGCCGGCCACGCGGCCAATGCCGCCGAGCAGCCGGCCGATGAATTCATCGCCCTCATCGCTTTCGTCGAACTCATCGCCCTCGTCGAATTCGTCGAACTCGTCATAGGCATTGCTGGCGCGTGCCGGGCCTTCCGCGGCGTCGGACATCAGGTCGTCCATCACGTCGGCTTCGAATCGGTCCATGGTGATCTCCTTGCAGTGGTGTGCTGGGTTAGCGGGGCGTGACCGTCAGCGCGACGGGGCCGTCGATGTGGAAGGTGCGGGGGCCGCTGATGCGCCGGGTGCGCTGGCCGCGCCCGACGCGGTTGTCGCGCGCCAGCGGGGCCGCGCCCGGGCCGGCACTGGAACTGCCGGCGCCAGGGCGGCCGGCCCGGGGG
>NZ_JBWKOB010000012.1:0-590 GCF_059415865.1 Roseateles sp. GW821-FHT09H10
GCGCCGGCCCAGTACATGTCGCCGCTGGCGGCGAGGATGTCGACGCCGTCGAAGGCGGCGGCACCGTTGCCACGGTCATAGCGGTTGCCGGCGGCAGTGGGCAGCCACACGGTGTTGCGGGTGGTGGCGTAGGCGACGAACAGGTCGCGGTCGCCACCGGCGGCGGGCTCGTAGGCGATGTCGATCTTGCGCCCGGCGGTCATGGCCGGCACGGAGAAGCGGTAGTCGGCGTTCTCGGTGGAGTTGACGGCGGCGCTGCCCACCAGGATGCCGTCGACCAGCACCTGCATGACGGGGCCGGTGCCGCTGGCCAGCGTGCCGCGGGCGCGCACCAGCAGGGTGTCGGTGAGGTTGGGCTCGGGCCAGGCGGCGTTGATGGCGTTGCTGCTGGCCAGCAGCACGGTCTTGCCGTTGATGGCATAGGCCAGCTGCAGGTCGCGGTCCTCGCCGTTGATGGTGGCGTCGTTGGTGTAGACGACCTCCACGCGCTGGCCGGGCTTCATGGGCAGCGTGGGCAGGGTGATGTCGGCCGGGGTGGTGGAGCGGATCTCCACGGTACCGATGACGACGCCGTCCACCAGCACGCGCGC